>NZ_JAHZAX010000003.1 GCF_019423705.1 Ruminococcus sp.
TCGCTGCATAATTCTTGTTCGAATAAAATGTGTCAAGTGATATTGACAAAACCAAAAAAGATCTGTTAAAAATCAATTTTCATTCATCAGGTCTTGCTATCGGATTTATTATATAAAAAGAAAAAAGCCCGATATAATCGAGCTTTTCATGGTGCGGATAACAGGAGTTGAACCTGCACCGAGTTGCCCCGACTGACACCTGAGGGTAGCGTAACGACAGTGCGAGATAGCGCCCGATATCCGCCTTTATTTTACTTTACTATTCTCCCGTCACTTATCTCAATAATCCTGTCGCATTGTTCGGCGATTTTGGGATCGTGAGTAACTATCACTACTGTACGTCCCTGTTTATTCAATGATTTGAACAGTGCCATGATCTCCGCAGAGGTTTTGGTATCAAGCGCACCTGTTGGTTCATCGGCGAGTATCATGCTCGGTTCGTTGACTATCGCACGGGCGATTGCAACTCTCTGCTTTTGTCCGCCAGAAAGCTTATTGCAGGGCTTTTTCGCAAGTTCTCCAATGCCAACAGATTTTAATGCAGCAAGAGCCTTTTCTTTTTTATTTTTTATTTTCTGCTTTGAAAAATTGAGTGGAATCATAACATTTTCCAAAGCTGTGAAATCTTCTACAAGAGCAAAATCTTGCATTACCATGCCTATTTTTTCATTACGAATTTTTGCATATTGCTTTTCTGAAAGATTTTTTACCAGAGTTCCGTCAATAGTATATTCGCCTTCCTGATAATTGTCAATGCAAGCAAGAATATGCAAAAGTGTAGATTTTCCTGCTCCGGATTTGCCAATAACAGCCACAAGCTCTCCGTCATTAATCTCGCAGGAAACTCCGTGCAGAGCTTCAAATTCGTTGGATTTTTTAGGATTGTATTTTTTTGTTATGTTTGATATTTTTATCATGATTACCTACCTGTTGTCTTTATTTATTATCTATCAATAATTCACGTGGATTTTGCTTTGAAATAATTAAAATCGGGAGTATTATTGATACTATTATATTCAAGAGTCCCATAAGTACACACATAATTATTTCCGGAAGATTAAAGCTTATAATATATTGCGAAGAACCATTCATATTTGTAAAAATGAAAGCTAAAATTCCTGATAATACAACACCAAACAGCCATGTAAATAAACCGTTTAGAAGACTGATAATTATTCCAACTTTCCATTTTGCTCCACAAATAAAAAATATAGAATAAGCTTTTAAATTTGTTTTTGTTTGAATAGCATTTACCGCAACAGAATTTATAATTGTAAGAATAAGTATGCATAAACTTATAGGTAAAATCAGTGTTATATCACTTTTTAAATATTCTATGCTGTTTTGGTTCAATTCTGATAAATCCATTAGTGCTCCAAATTGATATAATTTTCTATTTAGTTCTAATTTTTCTTCATCATTTAAGCCTTTTTCATATACAACAAAAAGTGCTCCAATTGGTTCTTGTGAAATCTCTGCATTTTTGACATCTTCGTAATTTACATAAAATTCAAGCAAATTTTTTGTTTGATATATATCTTTAAATGTATAATAATAGTTACTTTTTGAATCACCATTTGTATTTATAGTCTGTGCTGTTTTATCTAACATTCCGATAATCCTGAAGTTATAATGATTAACAGAATCTGTGAATTCAACTAAATCGCCTACTTTATATTTAGTATTATAAGTTACAACAGCTGCAATTTCATCAGAACGAGTGTCAGCTTTATTTAACCATTTGCCATATTTTATGTCGGGTGTATATAAATCTATCATATTTTGAGTATATGAAAAAACTAATGGAGATGAGTTTTCATTAGCCGGATATATATTAACTGATGTACACCCATAAACTTCTTTAATTTTATTGTTATTGACAGATATATCTTCTAACTTAAAGAAATCATCGGAAGTATAATAATTATCATCACCATACTCATAGTTTTTTGTACCGGTTGTAATTATAAATTTGCCATCTTTATTAAGAAGTTTTCTTAATGGAAGATAATCTTCAATTTTAAACATAATTGAAGATGTACATATTACAATTAAAAATAAGGTTACAGCTATTTGTATCACGACAAAGAGATTTATAAACAAATTACGCTTCATCATTTTTATTGTGTATTTAATCATAAAACTATCATCCTCCTTGTTTTTGGCTTAAAGGAAGCTTATGTAGTTGTATTATTATCATTAAATTAAGAATAAAATATATTACTGACACATAGATAAGACCAATAATAATATAATTTTTTAAATTATAAATAATATCAATATATTCAAAGCTTGATTTGAGCTGTTTTACAACAATTTTGAAATATATTGCCGATGTAATTAAAAAGCTCATTATAGATGTTATCATGATTTCTGCAACAAATATTCTTCTGGCTTTATTTATAGTACAACCATAAATTCTAAAAACAGAAATCATTTTATTTCGGGTTATTAAAACATATCTGAATAACAGAGTAAGTGTAATAGAAGATAATATAGTAAGTAAAATAGAAAGTAACATTAATGAATTGTAAAAAGGTAAGTCATCATTGACTGTATCTATTTCAGGAATAAAAGCAAAATTACCAAATATGTTATTACAAGCAGCTCGTATGTTCTGATAAGTTTTTGTACTCATTACATTTTTTGTACAAAAACTTATTTCAGTTATATTATCTAAGCTATCGGGTGAATTAATAAAAGGAATAGTTATTGTCTCGTCTATTGCATCAATTCCTACAACTTTATAAGTTTGGTTTTCTATGTTAACCTCTTGATTTATACAATCTGATGTAAAGCCATATGGAAGAACAACTTGCATAGTGCCTTTTTTAAAATCATTTTGAGAAATCATTTTACCGGAACTGGTTGGTGAATTATTATAAGAGGTTTTATACTGTATAAATGTTTTTGCTTCAGGAGAATATGATAATCTGAATGTGATACTATTAGGCTGTTCATAAATTTCAGGTATGTTGGTATTTGTTGTTTCCGCTGAATAGTATATTAAATCTAATTCTTCTAATGAACTTTCGTCAATACTAAGAAGAAGTTCTTTTATTTTTTTATTAGTTGTACTGCTATCACAAATATAATATTTATTGCCATCTTCTTCATACTTGTCGATAACATTTCCAAATTGTATAATTAAATCCGATTGCTTTAAATTCTTATTTTTTAGCAATTTAAAATTTTGAAATGCACCGAAAGAAAAAAGAATAATAAATGATGCAGTAAATTGACACAACAAAAACAACACAAAAATAATTGTGTTGTTTTTGGCAAAATTTCTTATATTTTTTATTGTATAGTACATAAAAATTCCTTATTTATAGTATTAATATTGAGCCGCTGTTGCTACTAATGTTTTATTTCTAAAAGGATCAGCATCTTTTTCAAGATATGGAGATACTTTTGCGGTTAATGTATACTTATAAGTTTTGTTTTTGGGATTTCGCTGTACAGAAACTCCGCAACCTGCATTACTAGTTATAGTTTTACTTTCTTTATTGGTTGTTTTTTTAGTTTTCTTGTCATATTTTCCGATTTTAGTAAATAGAGTTAATTTTTCTTTTGTGTTTCCACTTTTTGATAAAATGGCATAAATAGAATTGTTAGTTCCTTTAAGAGAAAATGTAACGTCACCATAGCCACTATTATATCCAGGTACTTTGGTCTCTTTTTTGGATCCATTTTTTACATATGTGCTGAATGTTTTGTTATATGCATTAAATGTGGATGTTGAATAGTAAGTATCATTTCTCCATTTTAGTTCCTGATTTGTGTTAGCTGCATTAGCTTTAATAGCCATGGTTGAAGTAATCATAATTGTAGTTAAAGTTATACTAACTATACTTTTTGTGATTTTTGTCATAAAATCATCCTATTGTCTCATGTTCAAAATTAATCAACTTTTGTAAAATATTTTACTTACCTATAATAACATAGACATTTATTTTTGTCAATATAAGTTTATGAACAAAATTATATTTTATTCATAATGTGCAAAATATTAAATAATATATAGGACATTTTCATTGACTTTGTTATAAAAAAGATAATATAATGCACTTTTAGTTTTGTCTGTTGTGGTAAGTGTAGATGGTTACTATATTTGCAAGTGTTTAGACAGGCATAAATCCGACAAGTAGCAAAAAGACCCTCGAAGTGGCATCTTCTGGGGCTTTTGTGTGTCCGATTGGAAACACATAATCTCTTTTGTGGTTGTTTTTCTTGATTTGTCAATAATACCTCTGGATTATTTTATGGACAAGTCCATTAAACAGTGTGACTATCACATACATAAATATAACTGCCACACCCTCCATCGCAAACAGCGACGTCGAAAACGCACATCTTGCCACAGTATCAAAATCCAATCTCCTGTGCAAAACAATGAAAATACTGCATACCTCTTGACAAATGTATCAAAATGCGATACCATGAAAATGGAGAATGATAAAAGCTTGTAAAGATTTAAACGTCTTTACGAGCTTTTTGTTTTGTATATATTTTTCGCCGTGAGCAGAAAGGGTGAAACTTAATAGCAACTTGAAAATTGAATAGGAGGCTTGATAAATTGAAAAAGTTCAACTCAAAGTCCTGCGAGGAAATCATGACCACAGTGTACAAACCGATTGAATTCTGCATTGACAATCTGCTTGCGCAGGGTCTGTATATCTTAGCAGGAGCGCCGAAAGTCGGAAAATCGTGGCTTGCGCTTGATATGTGCTTGTCCATTGCGAAAGGAGAAAAGGTATTAGGTCAGCAAACTACACAAGGAACTGCTCTGTATTTGTGTCTGGAAGATAGCTATGTGCGAATCCAAAATCGTCTTTACGAAATTACGGACGGGCCTGCGGAAAGATTGTATTTCGTAATTATGTCTGAGGCGATTGGAAATGGCTTGGAAGAACAGATTACGGATTTTAAAAATGAGCATTACGATTTAAAAGTTGTGTTCATTGACACTCTGCAAAAGGTGCGTAACGAATCGGAGTCAGGCTACGGCACTGATTACAAAGAACTGTCTGTGATGAAAGCACTTGCCGACAAGCTTGAAATTACAATCGTAGTTGTGCATCACACACGAAAGTGTGCTGACAGCGATCCATTTAATATGATCTCAGGCAGTACAGGCTTAAGCGGTTGTGTTGACGGAAGCATGGTTCTGATTGAAAGCAAGCGTGGAAGTCGTACAGCAAAGCTTCATTGTGTAGGTCGTGATATTGAAAACGCAGAAATTAATTTGCAGTTTGACAGCGATTTGAAAAAGTGGATAGTCACCGATGAGCCGTCCGACTGTAAAAGCAAGGATAACATTTTTCTGGCTGCACTGTATGTGTATCTTAAGAAGCATATTGATTTCTGCGGTACAGCTTCGGAATTAGTGAATGTTCTGAAAAGTGTTTCCGATGAAACGTTTTATCCCAACAGAGTAACAAGAGATCTGGTGCAGAACGGTTACACTCTGAGAAAGTACGGAATTGATTTTCAGTACAAGCGAACAAGAAACGGCAGACTGATAAATCTTCATTACGACCATGAGCGTGACAGTAGTGACAGTAAAAATTCTACTGTCGTTACTGTCAACGGAGCGCATAAGCAATACCTCGCAAACCCTTGAAAATGCTTGGTTTACGATGATGACAGCAGGTGTGACAGTAACTGAAATCGGATAAAGTTACTGTCAACATTTCAAGGTTACTGTCAACGCAACGTAAGCCGATTTGCGGGCTTGAATTTTTGTCGGGTAAGTTTAGCCAAAGCATTTCAAAAGCCGACACAGGCGATTTGTTAGCCGCTGTGGGCGATATGTGTGAGAGGTTTTAATTCTGATAATAAAAAGGCAGTTGTTAATCTGCACAAATACCGGATATGCAGCAGTTAAAGCAAAGTAAAATATTTTATTGCAAGTTAAAGTTTCGGGGTCGCAGCCCCCGAAACACTCACAGCGGACGAGCAAAGCTCGCCGCAAAAATGCCGAAAACACGCAGTTTCAGCAAAATGATTGTGCATAATTTTTATGGGGTCATAAATTTGAGCTTTGAATGATTGAGGGGTCGTAAGTGCAAAAAACTGCGTGAAATCGGCATAATTGCGGGCGTTGTTGATGATGTCAAACGAAATTTTAAGAAAGGAATGATTAAAAATGATCAGTTTAAAAATCAGAGAAAAAGAAACTGAAAAGACAGTAAGGAGGGCGATAAAAATATGCCAAGACAAAGAGAAATCCCGAAAATCAATTCAGTCACTGTTATCTATAATGGCGACGGAAAGACATTTGATACCTTCATGGAGTCCATGATTAACGACTATTTGAATTCAGATAGTATGTCCAAATGCTCCGACTCCGATTTTATTGAAAAGGTAGAACTTGTTGATAAAACAGCGTAATCGCTGGACTTTCAGGTCGGCTTGTGGTAGTGTCAATCTGAACGAAGTTCAGATTGGTAACGCAGACACACCATAGCGTGCCTGCCGAATTTAAAGGAGGTCGATAAAATGAGAGCGTGGCTATACTACAGATTATCTCGTGACGAAGATGAGGAAATGAACAGTCTGCAAAATCAACGACAGATTTTAGTTGATTACGCTGAGCAGAATGGTTACGAAATCGTCGGAGAGAGCTTTGATGACAATGTTTCAGGAATGACGTTTAACAGAAAAGGCTTAGGAGAACTTGAAATTGCTGTTGACGAAGGTAAAATTGATGTAGTTCTGGTCAAGGATCTATCAAGACTTGGCAGACACCGTACTCAAACGGAACTGTTCATAGATCACTTGCGACAGAACAATGTCAAGGTCTATTCTGTGACTGAGGGCATTGATTCCAGTAACGAGAATGACGATTTGATGATTGGATTCAAGCAGATCTTCAACGATTTTTATGCTAAGGACATCAGCAAAAAAGTAAAAGCAGGTGTACGTCAAAAGCAGAAAGGAAAAGGTCTGATAGAGTCCTTACCACTCTGTTACAAGCGTGATCGAAACACAAATACTGTTCTGGTAGACGATGAAACGGCTTGGATAGTACAGGAAGTATTCAAGCTATACGTTGACAGTTACGGCTTGACAACTATCGCAAGGACGATGAATGAGCGTGGAATAAAGTCTTCTGAATATTATCAAAAACGTAAGCTTGCGGATTGGAAACCGGACATTTCAAAAAAATATCTGTGGGTTCAGACTTCAGTAAGGCGGATACTTACGAACGAGCTGTACATCGGAACGATGGTCAATCACAAAACTGTGACAAGTAAAATCTACAAGACAAAGACTTTTATTCCGCCCGAAGAACAGTATCGCCATGAGAATTTCTGCGAACCAATAATTGATGAAACAACTTGGAAACAGGCACAGTTTTTACTGGAACAGCGTTCACAGATTAATCCACGTTCGCAAAATGGCAGGAATCTTCATCGCTATTCCGGATTAATAAAATGCTCCGACTGCGGGGCTTGCTTTGTAGCTCGCACAAGAAAATGGAAAGGCAAAGAGTACGTTGAATACACTTGCAACAGCGCACACCGCTACGGCAAGCAATACTGTACTCCGCACACAGTCCGTGAAAATCAGCTTGACGCTTTGATCGAAGATGAAGTCCGAGGACTTCGTGAAACGATACTTGCCGAAAGCGAACGCTACAACAAGATTGTCAAGGATTGGGTAAAGAAAAAGCCGCTGTATGAACGTCAGATACAGCAGCTCAACGATAAGATATTATCACTCCGACAGCAGATCGAAGATTTGATTATAGAGCGAATCGGCGACAGAGAACACGCACAAGTTTACAACAATATGATTACTAAGCGTGAAGAAGAAATATCCGCTATTGAAAAACGGATAACCGACTTGAGGGAATATGACAAAATCTGCAAACAGAGAAAAGAACAGCTTAAAAACACAACACAGATACTTGATGAAATCCTGTCCGAGGGTACGATTTCGGATATCAATCTAAGAATGTTAGTCAAGCGAATTTTCATTCATCAAAATGAAGATAAAAGTCTTGATATCAGATTCGAGATGAACGGAGAGTTTAATGACACGGTCAGCGTATTTATAGATCCGATGGACGAATTAGAAAGTGCATAGAGAAGCAAGGAAGATCCGCAGAACTGCCTGCGGATCTTCCTTGCTTATATGAACATATTAAACAGCAGACGCATTAGCTATGGTAGTGCGTTTTAGCATAATATCAATTAAAAATTGTTCTTAGAGCCAGCGTGTCTGCCCATTTATTTTTACTGGAGCAAAAGAAAAAAGCCCGATAAAATCGAGCTTTTCGTGGTGCGGATGACGGGACTTGAACCCACATGACCTTGCGATCACTAGCACCTGAAGCTAGCGCGTCTGCCAATTCCGCCACATCCGCATATAAAAATTTGAAACTTTTACTCGGCTCAAATCCAAAACCGAGGTGGGTGCTTATCACACTAATCCACATTTATGATGAACCAGAAAGCAGCCAAGCAAATAAATTCACTGTCGTTACGCTGCCTGAAGCTAGCGCGTCTGCCAATTCCGCCACATCCGCACATAAAAATTTGAAACTTTTACTCGGCTCAAATCCAAAACCGAGGTGGGTGCTTATCACACTAATCCACATTTATGATGAACCAGAAAGCAGCCAAGCAAATAAATTCACTGTCGTTACGCTGCCTGAAGCTAGCGCATCTGCCAATTCCGCAACACCTGCATATGCGAACATTACAATTTTTACACGGCGAATATCCAAGACCGAGGCGGACTTTATTAACAGTAAACAGCGTTCAAGCAGCTCCGCAATAATGTCACTTAAAAGCAACACATATATTATATCACAACGCCCCACATTTGTCAAGCGCTTCTCCGAAATATCCCCAACATATTTTTAAACTTATTGTTAATAAACAAAAGCAGCGCCATACATTCCTGCATAGCGCCGCCATTATTATTTTTATATCGAACAACTGATGATATCAGCCGTTGCGGAATTGCTCCTCAAGAGACTGATCGTTCACACCCATCGTAACGATCTTGTGAACGTACTTGTTCTTCATCAATGCGCTTACGAGTATCACACCAACTACCGATACGCAAACAAACTCTCCCAATGCGACCCAGCCCATATTGGCAAGCAGCGGAGTCTTGAATACATATGTGAGCTCAAATCCCACAATAACCGCATTCGAGATCACAGGCATAAATGACGCCACGATCAGATTTGTCTTGTTCCTCAGCAGATATATCGCCACCGCCGCAACAAGCGTCGCCAGCGTTCCGAATACGACGTCCACAAGCCCCAGCGTGCTGAATAGATTTACTATCAAACAGCCTACCGTCAGCGAAATTATGTAATCCTTGTTGTAGAAACAAAGAAGCATAAGCGCCTCGGATATCCGAAACTGAACTTGTCCGTATGCAAGCGAGCTGCATAACATCGTCGATACTACATAAATTGCCGCAATAAGACCCATCGTGGTCAAGCGGCGTGCGCTAAAGTTTTCCATAAAAAAATCTCCTTGTTTTTATTTGCGAGTGGTTGATCTAGGTTACACTCTATTAAATTGATGGTTTATACATAAAAAGGCTGCCGCCGAAACGGCAGCCTGATTATTTGAATTATAGCGGATAGCTTAGAATTAAGCCTTGCCAACAGAACCGAACAGTTCCATCTTCTCCTTGACCTTAGCCTTGATAGCCTCGAAACCAGGATTGAGGAGCTTTCTTGGGTCAAAGCCCTTGCCCTGAAGATCCTTGCCTTCTTCAATGTACTTTCTTGTTGCTTCCTGGAATGAAAGCTGGCACTCTGTATTTACGTTGATCTTTGCAACGCCGAGAGAAATTGCCTTCTTGATCATATCGTCAGGAATGCCTGTGCCGCCGTGAAGTACGAGAGGCATATCGCCAACCTTTTCCTTGATAGCTGCAAGTGTCTCGAAAGAGAGACCTGGCCAGTTCTCAGGATACTTACCGTGAATGTTGCCGATACCGGCAGCGAGCATTGTTACGCCGAGATCTGCAATTGTCTTGCACTCATCTGGGTCTGCACATTCGCCCATACCAACAACGCCGTCCTCTTCGCCGCCGATAGAACCAACTTCGCACTCGATAGAAAGACCAAGCTGATCTGCAACGTGAACGAGTTCAGTTGACTTAGCAAGGTTCTCTTCAAATGGATAGTGTGAACCGTCGAACATAATTGATGAGAAGCCAGCCTTAACACACTTGTAGCAGCCCTCGTATGTGCCGTGATCGAGGTGAAGTGCAACAGGTACTGTGATACCGAGTTCCTCGTCCATTGCCTTTACCATTGCAGCAACAGTCTTGAAACCGGTCATATACTTGCCTGCGCCCTCAGATACACCGAGAATTACAGGTGACTGCAACTCCTGAGCTGTCAAAAGGATAGCCTTTGTCCACTCAAGGTTGTTAATATTGAACTGACCTACGGCATACTTGCCGGCAAGAGCCTTTGTCATCATTTCCTTAGCTGAAACTAACATTTTAATGACCTCCGTTATTTAAAATTTTCCTCTATTATTATACAACATTACCGCACCGATTGCAATAGTGTGACATTAATTTAACAATTATGTAACAATTACGACTGTTCTATACCTCGTACATCTCGATGACCTTCTGCGCCACTTCAAGCTTCGTGCAGCGCTTGTCCATCGCCTGCTTTTCGAGATACCTGTGCGCCTGCTGCTCGTTGAAACCAAGATATTGCATAAGCGCCATTTTCGCCCTGTTGACTATCCTTATCTCCTCAAGCTTTTTGTGTAGCTTCAAATTCTCCGTCCTGATACCCAGCATACGCTTTCTTGAAGCGTTTACAAACTTCATCGAACGGTAAAAATTCTGCCTGCTCAGCGGCTTCGGTATCACCATAACGCCGAAATCTTCCAACTTATCCGCCAGTATGTCAGCGTTCTCCGCCTTTGCGATAGCAACGCAGCTTGCGTCAGATGAGGTGCAAACTATCTCCGCCAGCTCGTTTCCGTATTCGTCCGACAGAGGACAGTTTATAACAACGCAGTCATAATCTCCCGAGCCTGCCGCTCTTCTCGTCTCAAGTCCCGTTGCGGTAATGGAAGTCTTGCAGGAAGGGAAAACGTCTTTCAAAAGACTTACAAGCATTGCTGTTGCTTTTTCATTGCTGGAAGCAACCAATATTCTGTCCATTACCCGACCTCCTTGTCGCTAAGATTTTTGTAAATGAAAACGCCTTCGGACTTACAGATGATAGAAATATCTGACTGTCTCAAACTGCTCCTTGTCGGGAGCTCTGTTGTAATCTCCGATAAGCTCCTTCTTCTGACGAATGTAATTTTCAAGCAGCACCTCAGGCAGGTGTTCCTTCAAAAATTCGCTCTGCTCTGCCACCTCAACAGCCTCTTCCAATGTCTCAGGAAGCGTCTCAAGCTTTTCAAGTTCAGCCTCTTCCGCAAACCTCGTGTCAACATTAAAAGGCTCGCTGAGTTTTTGCTTGTTTATCACGCCGTCAATGCAGGCATAAATAAGCAGACCCATTGCGAAATAAGGGTTGCAGGTGTTGTCCGGCGAACGCAAAATAATTCCGTTCTCCTCATTGTTATCCAGCGGCGCTCTGAGAAGCTGAGCGTAATTTTCGTGGGACCAAGAAATATACTTCGGCGCAAGAAGGCTTCCGAAACGCTTATACGAATTGGTGGTCGTATTAAGAAACAGCGTCATATCCTTGACGTTTTTCAAAATACCCGCCGTCATATACTGCGCCTCCTGCGAAAGTTCGCCCATATGAGGACGGAAAACATTCTCCGTGCCCTTCATACACATAAGCATAATGTGCAGACCCGAACCGCAGTTCTCTATGATAGGCTTCGGCATAAATGTCGCATAAAGCCCATTCCTGTCCGCCATAGATTTTACAACGTTCTTAAATGTAACAAGATTGTCCGCCGCCTTGAGTGCGTTTGAATACTGAAAATCTATCTCGTTCTGACCGGGGCCAGTCTCGTGCCTCGAGCTTTCTGGAAAAATATCCATCTGCTCAAGTGTCAAACAAATATCACGCCTTAGGTTTTCGCCCTTGTCAACAGGGGCAGCGTCGCAGTATCCTGCGTAATCGTGTGGCTGCTTTGTTGGCATATCCTGATCGTTTTTCTCAAAGCAGTAAAACTCGCAGGAAGTTCCAATCTGAAAATTATAGCCCTTTCCTCTTGCATAAGCGATAGCCGTCTTGAGGAAGAACCTTCCGTCACCCTCGAAAGCCGTTCCATCGGGATACTTCAAGTGGCAGAAAAATCTCACAACTCTGCCGTGCTGCGGTCTCCAAGGCAGCAGAGCAAGGGTGTCGGGGTCAGGGAAAAGTCTGAGGTCTGAAACGGTCACATTAAGAAAGCCGCCCAGCTTTGAAGCGTCGAAAACAAGACCCTCTCTGAAGATCTTCGGCAGCTCCCCCGCTATAACAGAGATAGTTTTCAGCGACCCGAAAATGTCGCAGAACATAAGCTTTACAAATTTGACGTCGTTCTCTTCAACGAACTGCAAAACCTCTTTCTCAGTATATTTCATAATAAATCCTCCGTTATTTATAACCGTTCCCGTTGCCATATCGCCCCGAAAGTTTACCAAACCATACATTTAATGATAACATAACAGGTCATTTCATAATAGTGAACAGCTATAAAAATTTTGTAACAATATTTTAATTTGTGCGTCATATCGTACATTTTGTACCTTATGATACACAAAAGCTATTTTTCGATATCCTCCAGCCAAAGTTTAGCCACAGCGTCAGAAGGCATACGCCAATCTCCTCTCGGCGAAAGGGTAACAGAACCGATCTTTGCGCCGTCGGGCAGGCAGGAGCGCTTGAACTGCTGCGAGAAAAATCTGCGGTAAAATGTCTTTAGCCACTTGTCGATAGTCTCGTCGGAATAATCCCCCTCAAAAGCGTATCTCGCCAAACGTCTGACCTTTGAAGGCTCAAATCCCCAGCGTATACCATAATAAAGGAAGAAGTCGTGAAGCTCATAAGGGCCTACCAAGTCCTCAGTTTTCTGGGTCATTTCCGTGCCGCTGTCGTCCGTCGGCAACAGCTCTGGCGATACTGGAGTGTCCAAAATATCGTACAGCACATCACGCAGCTTGTCAGAAGTGCAGGTGTCGCCGTAATACTGAACAATGTGCCTGACCAGCGTTTTCGGTATGGAAGCATTAACGCCGTACATCGACATATGATCGCCGTTATAAGTCGCCCAGCCGAGAGCAAGCTCGCTGAGATCGCCCGTCCCGACCACCATTCCGCACACTTGGTTCGCAATGTTCATAAGCACCTTCGTGCGCTCTCTCGCCTGTCCGTTCTCGAACACAACGCTATGGTCGTTATAATCGTGGCCGATATCCTCAAAGTGCTGCAAAACCGCCTTTGATATATCCACCTCTCTGAACGTTACTCCCAGCTCTTCGCAAAGTATCTCCGCATTGGAGCGTGTGCGCTTCGTCGTGCCAAAGCAAGGCATTGTCACCGCCACGATATCCGTGTGGGGGCGTTTCAGCAAGTCCATCGCCATAACGCAAACAAGCAGCGCCAAAGTGGAATCAAGTCCGCCCGAAATGCCGATAACAACAGTCTTTGAATGTGTGTGCGCAATACGCTTCATAAGCCCGTGGGACTGCATTTGCAGGATAAGATGACAGCGCTCGTTCCTCTCCGCCTGATTTGAGGGGATAAAGGGCGTTTTCGCAAACTTCCTCGTCAAAGCCGTCTCAACCATATCAAGGCTGAATCGCTCAATGGAAATGTTTTCCTTGTCCAAAAAGCCCGTGCTCTTTGAAGAATAGTCCCACTCTGCGCTTGCAGGATAAGTTGAGATTTTCCTGCGCTCAAAGGTCAGCTTTTTAAAGTCGATCTCCGAGATCGTTATGCCGTTCTCAAAAAGCCTGCTCTCTGCAAGAATAGAGCCATTCTCCGCAATGATATTGTGTCCCGAAAATACCATATCCTGCGTTGATTCCCCGTCGCCGGCGGAGCAGTAGATATATCCTGCCACCAGCCTTGCAGACTGATTTGAAACAAGCTGTCTGCGGTAAGAATCCTTGCCGATAACTTCATCGCTTGCAGACAGATTGCATATGAGCGTAGCCCCGGCCTTTGCAAGATAATTTGAAACAGGGTCAGCCACCCACAAGTCCTCGCAAAGTTCAAAGCCCACCACAAGTTCGGGTATCTCATCGCACACGAAAACAGTCTGCTCCATTGATGGCATAAAGTCAAGTTGCCCGTATTTTCTCAGATCAATTGCCGCACATTCGCCCCTGTATGGCGCAAAATGCCTAGCCTCGTAAAATTCATTATAGTTCGGCAAATGCGTTTTCGGGATAAAAGCACGCACTTCGCCGCCCTGTATCACAGCACCGCAGTTGTAAAGCTTGCCGTTCGCCCTCACAGGCACGCCCACAGCCACCAGCATATCGCTGTCCGCCGTTGCCTTTGCGATCTTTACAACGCCTTCCATAGCCTTGTCAAGCAAAGCGTTCTGAAAGAACAAGTCCTGACAGGTGTACCCCGTAACGCAAAGCTCAGGGAACACAGCGATCTTTACGCCCTCTTCCCTGCACTTTTCGATCTGTTCGATGATCTTATCAACATTAAAGTCAACGTCCGCAACCTGTATCTCAGGCGTGCAGGCAGCGACCTTTATAAAGCCGTCTTTCATAATATATGCTCCTCACAGTATCATAATATCAGTTATTATCATTATACCATTTTTTGCGCCCATAAGTCAATATTTTTTCCATTCAAATTGCTCTTTGCTTTTTGCGTCTAAATATGCTATAATAATCATAACATCACCGCAAAACAAACCGAAAGGACGAAAAATATGAGCAAGCAAATATATAAGATAATCGACATCACCGAAGAGGATTACGGCTGCGAGGGTATCCCCGAGGACAGCGAGCTTATGTGCTCGGTGCTTGTGAAAAGCCCCACAGGCGAAGAAAAATGGCTAAAATATCCCGACCGCTACCTCCGTGAAAATAATATCGACATAGGCAGCGAAATAGAACTATAATGAATCAAACAAAAACGGACGACCGCATTACCCCTACACCAAAACCAGCGCATTTAAGCACTTTTGTAGGGGCGAACAGCGTTCGCCCGTTTATTTTTGTCCGTTTATAATTTCTCGTTAGATATTCTGCTGTCCAAAATATCGTACTAAAACAATACCCAGCACCTAGTCCGTATATCCCACAGCAAGCCTGTGCTCAAAATCAGCCACCTTCAAAGGTCTGTCGAATACAAAACCCTGTACAGCGTCACAGCCAACGTCCTCGAGATACGAAAGCTGCTCCACCGACTCAACACCCTCGGCGATAGTTTCCTTGCCAAGCTTTTTCACCATATTTATAATGTAATAGAACATTATAAGATCCTTGTCCTTTCCCTCATATTCCGTCTCCAGCGGAATAAATGACTTGTCGATCTTGATGACTTGCAGATCAACGTTCTTTATCATATTGAGGGACGAAAATCCCGTGCCAAAATCGTCCATTGACGTCACGATGCCATTGTTTTTCAGCCCGTTCACAAGCTCCGTGATAGGCTCAAAGTTCTGATAGTCCTCGCTCTCCGTCAGCTCGATCTCAATATACTTGTGCTCCAACCCATATTTGTCGATAGTCTTTACAATGTTCTCAAGCAAGTCCTCCTCCTCAAGGTGCTTCCTCGAAAAATTCACCGATATCCTAAGCGGCTCAAGCCCCGAATCAATGCGGTTTTTAAGCCATTTGCATACCTGCTCCAGCACATAATAATCAAGATTTATAACGCTTCCGTCACGCTCCAAAAGCGGCACAAAATCCGCAGGCGCAATGACTCTGCCGTCTCTGTTCCACCGCACAAGCGCCTCCGCACCAAAAATCTTCTTATCCTTTATGCGCACCTTTGGCTGATAGTAGACCTCAAATTCGTTCCCGTTAAGCGCCGTGATAAAGTTTGAAAGCACACTCTGGATACGCATAAGCTCACGCCTGATATCATCGGAATATTCAACAACGTACCCTGCGCCAAGCCTCCTCGCCGCCGAATATGCAATGCTCACACGAGCCATAACCTCTCTCGGGAAATGTACCCCCTTCAAGTTCGCAAAGCCCACAGTCGCACCGAAAATAAAGGTCTTGTCAATGTGCTTCTCTTCATCTTTAAAGCCAATGCTCACCATTGAAAGCTCGTCTATATACTTTTTCATCGCCGCAGCTTCCACCAGCATAACAAAATTGTCGCCCCCAAGCCGTGCGATAAGCTCGTCACCGCTAAGCATATCTATCAAATACCTCGTGTAATCACGAAGCACAACGTCGCCCTGCTCGTAACTGAGCACCTTGTTTACATATTTAAAATTGTGGATATTAAAGAATATAACGCCGAAATCCTCTATCCTGCCTTGAGCAATGAGCATACCTGCCTGCTTCATAAGTGCGCCCAAAGTCGCCGCACCAGTCTCCATATCGGTGCTGACAACGTGCTGAACCAGCCTGCCTGTCATAAGCCTGTTGTATTGAATGTACACCGCATTTGCCGCAATGGATATTATCTGCTTCTGCTCCTCATCGAAAACGCAGCCGACCGCAGGATAAAACTTCATCACAACCTTGCCCTTTTCCATAATCACAAAAGCGATCTTGTAAGCTTCACCCACAGCCTCGCCGCTGTCAATAAGCACCGATGAAGCGTCAACGCCGCTCTGACAAAGCTTTGAAGCAGGAATGTTCACAAAAAACTCCGCCTTGACAATGCCAAGCTTCGGCGCAATGCTCCCGAAAGCCTCCCTTACAGACCGCTCGCAAGCCTCAACGCTGTCGTTATCCCTATATATCGCCTTGAAAAATTCTATAAGATCTCTGTCAATATCCATACTTCTCCACTAAGATCCTTTCATAATCTATGTTGTCGGATATCACAAACGAAAGTAAACGATTACTCAAATATTTGTAACATCTAATTATATTTTACAATATTTATCGCCAATTGTCAAGCGAAAATATGACTTGATTTCTTTTTCTAACAAAAAATGCAATAAAAATCACCCGACATCATATCTCAGATATCGAGTGAAGTTTAAGTGAGGAGTTAGGAGTTAGGAGTGAGGAATGAATGAATCGCCTAACGGCGATGATTTTTGTAGGGGCAAAAAATTGTTTTGAGACGTAACTCACAACAATTTGCGGTCGCCCGCAGCTTTGCGCTGCGTTAGACTAAAAAGCCCAATTTTCAGCCGATAATTGCATATCCGCCATATGCTTGTAAATGCCGCCTGCCTGCTTGAGCTGCGCAGGTGTGCCGCTCTCTGCCACCTTACCGTCCTTGAGAACAACTATCTTGTCCACGCCGTCAACAGTCCTCATTCTGTGGGCAATGATAAGTACAGTCTTGTCCTTGATAAGCTTTGAGATAGACTCTTGGATAACAGACTCGTTGTCAACGTCAAGGGAAGCCGTCGCCTCGTCCATAAGAATGATAGGTGCGTCCTTGAGGAATGCCCTCGCAATGGATATCCTCTGACGCTCACCGCCCGAAAGCTCCGAGCCGTTCTCACCGATCATACTGTTCCACTTGTCTGGCATTTTCTCAACAAAGTCCTCGCAATGCGCAAGCCTTGCCGCCGCCATAACTTCTTCGTCCGTTGCGTCCTTCTTTCCGATACGGATATTCTCCATTACCGTGTTGTTGAAAAGTGTTACGTCTTGGAATACGATAGAGAACAGCGAAAGCAGCGTCTCCGGCTCGATCTCCGATACGTTCATTCCGCCGACCTTGATAGTACCCTTGTCGTTGTCCCAGAACCTTGCCGCAAGTCTCGATACCGTTGTCTTTCCTCCGCCCGATGGGCCTATAAGCGCCGTTACCTCGCCCTGCTTTGCCGTGAAGCTTACGTCAGAAAGCACTTGCTCGCCGTCCTTGTATGAGAACGCAACGTGATCGAATGTGATGTCATAACCCTTGTTGTCAAGGGTCGTCCTGCCCGTCTGCTCTTCGCGAGAAAGTATCTCGTCCATTCTCTTGCAGTTTACGTCAAGGCTTATCATAGCCGCAAGGTTCTGCAATGCGATCTGCAAAGGCTCGTACATTCTCGTTACCACCAGCAGGAACATAAAGAATGTCAGCACGCTTATCTCGTTTTTCACAAGGAGTGAAGCACCCACCACCGCAACAGTACCGATACCAAGCTTTAGTATCATCTGCGCCGTGCAAACGAACGCCGCATTTGAAAATTCCGCAACGATAGAGTGCTTCTCAACAGCCTTGATCTTCTCGTTGAGGCCCTCCATATAGCTGTCAACCATATTGTATGATCTGAGATCTCTCATCGTCTCGAGACCTTCCTGTATGCCGTCAAGACAATCTATCTTGTATTTAACAGTCTTTTCGTGAACTTTCGTCATAACCTTTCTCGAGCACAGCACGATAATGAACGCCACAGGCATTACCCAAACCGCCGCAAGAGCCATTTTCCAGTTGAAGAAAAACAAGCTTATCACAATAAGGGTCGTTGATATCAATGCGCCCACAAGCTCAGGTATCCAATGGGAAGAGCCCGTCTCGATCATTGCGCAGTCGGTCATAATGGTGTTCGTAAGATCGGCAAGGTCTTTCTTGCCAAAGAATGAAAGAGGTATCTTTCTAAGCTTTTCCGCCAGCGTGCGCCTTCTCACGCCGCTTTCAACATAAGTCGAAAGGAACGTCGCCCTGTACTGCACAACAGTCGTCAGCGCAACGACAAGCAGCGTGCCTATTATTGCAAGAATGAAATACTTGAACTTGTCCTGCGGCAGCTCGCCGTCAAGAAGATAAGAAGCCAGCTTGTAAAGCAATGCCACAGGCAGCATAAGCGCTATGTTCGATACCGTAACAGCCGCAAACGCACGGAGCATTCCCTTTGCACCTTTATCAGAAAGGGCATATTTGTGCTTTAATTTTTCCGTAAGTGTCATAATTTATACCCCTGCCTTTCCGACCTGCCAGTTTACAGATCTGTTGTATTCATTCCACATTCTGCTGTAAATTCCGCCCTTTTCGATAAGTTCGCCGTGCTTGCCGCTCTCTGCGATCTTGCCCTCAGAAAGAACGTAAATGCAGTCAGTATTTGTGATAGTCGAAAGCCTATGGGCGATCATTATAACAGTCTTGTCCTTTGAAAGCTTCTCAAAAGCCTGCTGAACAAGTCGCTCATTGTCAGGGTCGGCAAAAGCCGTCGCCTCGTCGAGTATAAGTATAGGCGCATTTTTAAGGAACGCCCTCGCAATGGAAAGTCGCTGACTTTCACCGCCAGAAACGTAAATGCCCTTTGAACCGATCATAGTGTTCACGCCCTCAGGGAACTTCTCGATGATATCCATACATTGTGCGTCCTTGAGTGCCTGCATAACTTCCTCGTCAGCAGCGTCAGGTCTGCCCATTCTCACGTTATCGAGAATGCTCATTTTAAGCAGTTTGCTGTCTTGGAAAACGTATGAAACATATTCCATAAGCTTGTCAGAAGGTATATCCCTTACGTCCACGCCGCCGATCTTTACCGAGCCGCTCTTAACGTCCCAGAACCTTGCAACCAGCGACGCAAGGGTGGTCTTTCCTCCGCCCGATGGGCCAACAAGCGCAATGTGCTCCCCTGCCTTGACTGACAAGTTTATGCCGTCGATAGCATTGCTGTCAGCGTTTGCATAAGCGAATGTAACGCCGTCCAGCTCGATAGAAGCGTCCTTTGGAGCAGCACCCTTTTTCGTCTCTGCAAGAGGCTCAGTCTTCAGTATCTCATACATTCTGTTAAGTGCGTCCTCAACGATCATCTGCGATTCGCCTGCATATGCAACCTTCATAAGCGTAACAGTCAGCACGGAAGTGATGATGATATAAAAAAACAGATTGAGCACGAACTCGTTCGTAACGCCGTGTGAAGTGAGCTTGAATGCCGCAATGATAAGTGCTGCGAAAATTCCGTTAGACGCCGTTGTGAAACCTATCATCGGCAGCATCATGTTTTTTGTGTAGCCGATAGTCCACTTTTCATATTCGTCTATAGCAAGCTTGAAGCGCTTGAAAGAGAATACTGTCTGACCGAAAGTCTTTACAACAGACACGCCTCTTATATACTCCACAGCCTCCGCTGACATTGATTCAAGTGCGTTTTGATACTGCTTCATATCCTCCGCCATCTTAGGACCCATCATAAGGGTTCCCATAAGCACGAAAGCTATCACCGCAGGGATAAGGCTTATAAGCCCCAGCCTCCAGTCAAACGCCATCATCATAACCAGCAGCCCGATAGGCGTTGCATATGAAACCGCCTTGTCCGGCAGATTGTGCGCAAGAAAAGTCTCCGTCGCAGAGCTTGAATCTGCAACGATCTTTCTTATCTTGCCCGTACCCTCGGCCTCAACATAGCCGATAGGAAGCTTCATAATGTGCTTCATCATACTCATACGCATATTAGACTGCACTCTGAAAGCCGCCTTGTGAGAGCACATAAGCGCAGCGATATAGAACACCATCGCCAGCAGCGCAAAGCCCACCGCCTGCCAGCCGTAGCTGCTGATATTGACAGCCTCCGAGAAATTCGGTCTGACATCAAGCACTTCCTTGATTATCCGCCAGATATCGTAAAACGGTATCAAGGCGATCCAGGCGCTGATAGCTGCCAGCACAAGCGAAGCGTATGTAAAATACTTGTTATCGCCTGCATATTCCATCAGCACCGATAATGATTTTTTCTTCTTTTCTTTCACAACAAGACCTCCTGTTACTCCTACTAAGTTAGAAAAAGCTAACTCATCTCCATATAAAAAGCAACGCCGCACAAAAGTGCATTGCTGCTTTTATTTACTTAAATTAAAAATATCAAGGCATATCCTCCACCCCGAGGACGCATTTCCAGCCTGCGTAGCAATATTTACTTATGTCCCCCATAAAGATCTTAGCCTCGTCATAAGGGATATCGTGAGACACCACCTCGTAAATATACGACCAGCCCGTGCGGCAGATAACGTGTATAAAGAAATCGCTGACGGTGTTTTCACGCCTTGAGAACTGTTTCACAAATTTCTTGTAATACTTTTCCTCGATCTGCGCCAGCCCGTCGAAATACCCCTCGTATTCCGTGCCTGCTGAATTGCAAAAAATAAGCTTAAAAACGTCGAAATTATCGTAAATATATTTCAGCACAAGCTCAGTTCCCTCTGTTCCCTGACTTATCATATCTTGAGTGTCACAACCCTCCGTGGAAGCGCCTATGCTTTCAAGATACATCTTCATAAGCCCGTCAGCGGCAGGCTTCACCACCGCCGAAAACAGCCCCGCCTTATCGCCGAAACGTGTGTAAATGGAATTAGAGCTTACGCCGCTGTCGGCAGATATCCGCCTAAGATTGGCATTATGAAACCCATATTTGAGAAATTCTTTCTTAGCACTTTCAAGCAGCGCCTCAGTAACGCCCGCAGTTTCCTGTCTCATATTTTATACCTCGCTTTAAATAACAATGTTATTATAACACAGTTATTTTATTTTGTCAATAGCATTTTTTTACAAATACGCATAAAAATAAGGACGCATTTTAAGCAACGCACCCTTCAAAAACAAATTTTATATTCCCCACCCCTGCCGCTCCCCACACCCCTCGCAAAACCGCTATAATAAAGGGTTTAGCAAATTCGCAATCGTCGTGTTAACGATTACAAAACACTTTATTTACTTTTTTTTACAATTGTAATCGTTTTATTAAGCTGGCAGCTTAACAAATCCCGAAAACTTTGTGATATAATTACGTTGTGAAAACAAAATAGTGCAGAAAATGCACTAAATATGAAGTAATGGAGGAATTTGTTATGGCTTTTTGTAGAAAATGCGGAAAACAGATCGATGATGACGCTGCTTTTTGTCATTTTTGTGGTAATCGAGTGGTTGTCACGCCTGTTGTTGAAAACAAGAGCAGTCCTGAAAAAGAGCCCGTGGTACAACCTGCGAATGACATTAATGACGTAATTGTTAAGAAAAAAAGTTCTAAGGCGCCGTTGATAATATCAATAATTGTCATTGCCTTAGCCGCCTTATTTGCCGTTTTCTGGTTTGTACTTAAACCTATGCTGTTCGATAAGGATAAGGTCGCTGAAAAATATCTTTTCAATGATGGTTTGCTGAGCGCTATGACCGAAGAAAACGGTCAATGGGGTTACATCAATGAAAGTGGCGATTATGTGATCGATCCGCAATTCGACGCAGTAACAGAGTTTTCAGGTGGATATGCTACCGTTTCAGTCGGAGGAAAATGGGGCATTATCGATACCAAAGGAACTTATATTGTATCACCTCAATATGATTACATTTCGCCATTTTCCCAGGGCGTTGCAGTCGTAATTGATTTTGATGTTGATGATGAGGGTTCAGATAAATATGGTCTTATCGATACAAGTGGAAAGCTGTTGCTTCCAATAACCTATGACGAAATAGGTTCAGACGCACTCGAGGGATTAGACTTAGAAAACAAGAATGAGATTTTTGTTATCAGATCCGGTGATAAATATGGTTATGCAAATATAAAAGGTAAAGTTGTAATAGCACCAACATATGATGATGCAGATTCATTTAGCGAGGGCTATGCTGCCGTTTGCAACAATGACAAATATGGTTTCATAAATGAAAAGGGTAAATTAGTCATAAGCTGTCAGTATGACTCAGCATTTGATTTTATTGAAGACCGCAGTATCGTAACGGTTGGCGATAAGTATGGTGTTATCAACACAAAAGGTGATTATGTTGTAAATCCTAAATATGATATGATGTTTAGTTATAGTGAGGGTTATGCAGCATTCAAAAAAGGCGAGAAGTGGGGCTATGTAGATACAAAAGGAAAAGAAGCCATTTCTGCACAGTATGACTTTTCAACAACTTTTAATAACGGTGTAGCCGCCGCTAGTTCTTCAGGCAAATATGGCTTGATAGACGCAACAGGCAAATGGGTAGTACCAGCCAAATATTATAGTATGTGTTATCTTGACAATGGTCTCTATTCAGTTATAGACGGTAAAAATTGGGGCATAGTAAACAATGAAGGCAAAGAACTGCTTGAACCGACATACGATAATATAGACCGTTCATCATATTATGATAAACGGTATGCATTTTCATATGGCGGAAAAGTTGGATATCTTTCTGAGAACGGCGAAGTCTGCATAAGCAATAAGTTTTTAGCTGGTTCAGGTTTTTATAGTGACGGCTACGCTATCGCAACTACTGATAGCAAAAAGTTGGCTGTAATAAACACATCAGGAGATATCGTTAACAATAAAGAATACTACGGTCTGGCTGGCGAAACATCAGGTTACTGTCAATATGAAGATTGCTTAAACACCATCCAAAAATACGATAGTGATATCTTAGGAATAACCAAATCCCAAAATTATTGTAGTCAGAAGAATGCTGAAACTATCGCAAGAGCATTGAAAAACGATATAGAAGATATGGTGGCTAGTGGAGAGACCATACCAAGAGATGTACCTAGCAAAAATCTTGTATTAAAAATAGTTAATTGTTCAGATATGAATAGCCTCGATAAAATAAACCAAAGTGTAGCAAATAGCTGTTCAGATTTTAATACTAAAGGTTACGCAGTAGTCGCATATGTTACAGACACAGAAGAAGTTTTTGTCTGCTGGGCGCACGATAAATATGCAGATTTTAGTGTAGGTGCATACTCAACAATAAGTGGCTCATTACAAGATAATTTTGACGGATATTCTTTGACTGATATTTACAACAGTCTATATAGTTATTAGGAGGTAAAAAATTATGGCTTTTTGTAGAAAATGCGGAAAAGAGATCAACGACGACGCAGTTATCTGCGTACATTGCGGTTGCGCAACAGAAAAGGCAGCACAGCAAAACAATCAGAACCCTAACTACGACCCTGACTCAAATGCAGACTTTGTCGAGATACTTCTCAGCGTACTCATACCTATCGCAGGTATCATTATGTACTTCGTAAAGAAAGACACCCGTCCAAAGGCTGCCAAGACCTGTCTCTTGGTCGGTATCATAACCTGGGCTCTCGGAACCATAGCTATGACGATGCTTTAAGGAGAATGTAAATGAAATACTGCGGAAAATGTGGTGCACAGCTCGAAGATAACCAAACAGTATGTATGAAATGCGGTTGCGCTGCGGCGCAAAAAGGGGATACCGCAGGCAGTACAGTAAAAGCACAGTCAAATACCAAACTCAACAAAATAATAGCAGCAGTCGTTATAATAGTCATTGCAATTTTGACAGGCTTTTATATCTATAACCAGTCCGACGGAGGGGCACTTGTTTTAAGGAAATTCGACAGTACCATAAGCCAGGCAAAAAAGGACGGCAAGTTCAGAGAACTTTCCTTTGATTTTCGCCTGACAGGATCGCCCGAAGTGCTGGATCATACAGGCGATGTGTATTTTGTCTATTCAGCCGCCAAGACCACCACGTCCATTGGCAGCTACAACGAAAGCTCAGATAACGGCTTGGTGTTCATAATCAGAATACATAGTTATCTTACAGGCAGGTGCTCAATGGTCTCAGTCGTACCTGTAAACGGACGACCCAGCCAGTCTTATATCGACACCTGGAAAAACATTTACGGAAGTTATTCACGATAGGAGGAATTACATATGGCATATTGTGGACATTGCGGAAAAGAAATTGATGATGAAGCGGTAGTATGCGTCCATTGCGGCTGCCCCACAGGGGTACAGACCGCAGCGGCAGCACCCGCAGTAGACCTTGAAGCAAAGGCTTCAGGCGGAGAAAAAGTATTGAGCTTTCTTATCCCGATCGCAGGAATAATACTATACTGCGTAAATAAGGGTAAAAAGCCGAAAGCAGCTAAGACCTGCCTTAAGATCAGCCTTATAACTTGGTTGATAGTGGCATTGATAACCGTCCTAGGCATAGTTATACCGGGACAAATGGCAGCAGGACAGTTAAAGTCTGCAAACAGCAATGCAAAACTTGTATTTACAACAGTAAACAACGAACTCGCCGATATGGCAGTTGAGGGTATTTCCATCAGCGACTCTGTGGGAGTACACGAATTTAGTATGTCGAATTACAACAGAGACGATGCAATTGAAAAAGCATCTGTAGAAAGCCTTAAAACTAGCGGTGTCAGCGATGGCTATGTCACATTCATTGTCAAAGAGGACTATAGCATTGTAATAGCGACCTGGCGTTCATCATCAAGCGCAAGTATCTACGGTCAATACCCTAACCCGATCCAATAATAGCTATCTTAATATCACTTTCTTCATAGAGGATACCCAACCGAAAAAGCCTGCCTTTTATAAAGGTAGGCTTTTCACTTTGTCAACCATAAAAAGCAACGGCTCCGCACATTCCTGTACGGAGCCGTTGTTGGCTAAGGGGAAAAGTTACTGCCGCTGCCTCCAAAGGCTCATCAGCCCGGATACCAGCTCATCGTTATCTTATCGACCTGATTTGTTGTCTCTTCAAATTCAATGTGATAACCGATAGCACCATAATAAAGCTCTGAACTTACACTATAATCCAGATAATCGCCGCCGTCCTCTGAATAATCCTTGTTGTTCTCCATAAGCTGTTCCTTTGTCGCATTCAACGGGAATGACAAACAAAGGTGATCTGCGGCTGCGTCGATACCCTTGCGTGCTTCCTCGTTCTCCTCATCGCTGAGCGTCGTTCTTGGTACGTAATAATATGAAACTAGTATCTCCCCCACAGGACAATCTTTTATCTTCATCGTGCCGTCGGTGAAATTTGATCCCCTAACACCCAGCGTCACGAAATCGCTCGCCTCAACTGAAAAAGCGGATGAGCTGTGATTTTTCTCGATGTCCTCGTCCATTGCCTTTAGATCGCTCTCAGAAAATGGAACACCTGCGTCTATCATATCCTGTAATGTTGTCTCGCCCAGCTTGAATACCTTTCCGTCATAGGCAAATGTAAGATCGCTTGCATCAGCATATTTTGTGCTCAGACCCTCAACAAGCTCAAAGGGTCTCTCAACGAATTCCTCAGCCGCCGATGAAGCGTCGTCCACTAAACCGTCATCGTCCTCATCGTAATCATCATCGTAATCTTCATCATCGCTGTCATCATCAAGGTCATCGATCTCATCAAGCCCGTCGTCAACTTCCGCCGCCGAAGTCTCCGCAGGCTTCGAGTCAAAAAGACCGCCCTCAGACTTTGAGCTGTCATCTGTCTGTCCGCAGGCAGTAAGACACATAAGCAGCGCCGTCAGAGCAACGATCGTTCTCCCATTTCTCTTCATACACAATCTCCTCATCAAAAAATAATATAAAAAATTGATCCCGTCCGACAACAAGTAAAAAAATTAAAATGCTTTACCAATTGCCGCAATTACATAATAACATCACCGCCGCCCTATTTCAATATGCCTGTCCCGAAACGCCGAAATATGTCCCGAATGACCGCATAAAGGTGATATTTGCCAGCGTATATACTATTTAATATATATGCGTCTCGGCATAAAAAAATCCCCGCAAACAAAAAGTTCACGGGAACGCTTGGAGCTTGTGACGGGACTCGAACCTGCGACCTGCTCATTACGAATGAGCTGCACTACCAACTGTGCTACACAAGCATATTAAATTGTAGATCATAAAAGCGACCTGCTCATATACGGTCAGAAATATAGTTGTCTGCAACTATTAAGCTTATATATTATACACCATCTCCCCCCGTTTGTCAATACCAAAACGCCACAACCGCCAATTTTTATAAAAAGTTTTCAATTTAAGCGTCTATATGTGCAAACTCACGAATATACCTTTCAAAAGAAGCCAAAACAGTCTCAATATTAACCTTAAATCTAGTTAAAATTTGTTCAATTGTGATTTTGCACAAACAAAATTCGCTTCATTTTAACTTAAACGTTTCAGAAAAGCCCGATTTAGCGTGTATTTTCTCATATATTAAAATTCTCATACACGTTTTTGAAAACCTGCGAAAATATTTAATAATTTCAAACGTTTTAGTGCTCAAATTTTCATTTCAACTATCGAAAACGTTTAATAGCCCCACTCCACAATAGCTTTTTGTGGTTTCACATAACAGTTCACAAAAGTCAATAAGTTTTTATAGTCATTTTATACATACACAAGCAAGTAAAATTTCTTCATCAAAGAAATACTTCAACATTTTTCGAGGAATATTCGTCTTTTTTAGCTCACACTGTAACAGCTCTGTTACAATTATCACAAAACAATTGTCAAAGTGCACAAACATAAAGTTGAAAAATTGTGCGAGCCTCCATAATTTATTACAACAAGCATAAAAATGCGAAAAAAGACTTGAAATTATCCCGAGAATATTGTATAGTTTTATTAACGGAAACGTTTGAAATACTTTTTTGGGAGTATGTCAAGCGTAAACGTTTAAAATCACACGGAAAGGCAGAAATATCTATGGTTTCGTTGAAAGACATTTCCGTTCGCTGCGGCGTATCCGTTGCCACCGTAAGTAAAGCCCTCAATGGTCATAAGGATGTCAGCGAGGCTACCAGAGAAAGGCTTATAAAAGCCGCCAAGGAAATGGGCTATTTTCCAAACTCTCAGGCAAGAGCGCTAAAGACTAACCGAACTTATAATCTCGGCGTTATGTACCTCGATGAGGCTGGAAGCGGTCTTACACACGAGTTCTTTGCGAAGGTGCTCGACAGCTTCAAAACTACGGCTGAGTCTGCCGGATACGATATTACCTTTATTAATAGGGACGTGGGCAAGCAGAAAATGTCGACCTACGAAC
The DNA here is from genome assembly GCF_019423705.1 of Ruminococcus sp. Classification (GTDB taxonomy): domain Bacteria; phylum Bacillota; class Clostridia; order Oscillospirales; family Ruminococcaceae; genus Hominimerdicola. The sequence continues at coordinate 27,800 of NZ_JAHZAX010000003.1, forward strand.
ATTGTAAATACCGCAACGTGGATGGCGTAATTATTGCCTGCACGGATTTTTCGTCGCAGGATGTGTACGAGGTGATAAATGGAGATATACCTGTCGTCACGATAGACCATATTTTCGATTGCAGAACTGCTATAATGTCGAACAACGAAAAAGGTATGGAAGAACTTATCAATTATGTAACAGGTCTCGGTCACAAAAAGATCGCTTTTATCCAGGGTAATAGATCAGCCGTCGCTGAAAGACGTCTCGCAGGTTTCTATAAAGCCTGTATGAACAGAGGCATTGAGGTAGACCCCGATTGGATAATGAACGGCGATTATCATAACCCCGATCTTACTTATGAGCTTACAAAAAAGCTTCTCTCTCAAGAGAATAGACCTACCTGCGTTTTTATGCCGGACGATTATTCGGCAATGGGCGCTTTCAATGCGATCAAGGATATGGGACTTTCAGTTCCCGAGGACGTCTCGGTGGTGGGATATGACGGAATCGCTTATTCACAGCTCCTCTCCCCTAAACTTACGACCTATCTTCAGGACACAGACCTTATCGGCGTAACCGCTGCAAAACAGCTCGTCTCGCTGATAGAAAATCCACAAACGACCTTTAAAGAGGTAATCACAGTCGACGGTAAGCTGCTTGAAGGCGGCTCGGTAAGCGACATCAGACAACCGTAAACGTTGTCACACAAAACATAAGGCATTAATTTTCCGCAGGCTAAGCTGCGGAGCAAATCAAAATAAAAACTAATGCGATTTTAAGGAGGAAAATTATTATGGCAAATCTTAAGAAGGTACTTGCAGGTTCATTGAGCCTCTGTCTCGCAGCTTCAATGTTCACAGCTTGCGGAAGCACAGATTCTTCATCATCTAAGGGCGGTTCCGGCACAAACAACGGCGGAAGCGGCGATTCTTCAACAGATAGAATCAATACAGCTGAACTCCACGGTGTAGATTCTTCTGACGAGTCAAAGAGCACACTCACAATTTACTGCTGGAACACAGAGTTCAAGTCAAGACTTGATAAGTACTATCCACAGGGCACAACAAAGAAGCTTGAATACAACGAGTTAGAAGATGGTTCTAAGGAAATTTCTTCCATCGACGGTGTTAAGCTCAACTGGGTTCAGATCGAAAACGAAGGCAACGCTTATCAGACAAAGCTTGATGACGCCCTCAAGGCTCAGAAGGACAGCACAGAGAAGGTAGATATGTTCCTTATGGAAGCTGACTACGCTCTGAAGTATGCTAACGGCGACGTTGCTCTCTCCGTTCAGGACCTCGGCATCACAGATGACGATATGTCCGAAATGTATCAGTACACAAAGGACGTTGCAACTGATACAAAGTCAGGCGAGCTCAAGGGTGTTTCTTGGCAGGCTACTCCAGGTCTGTTCCTCTACAACACAAAGATCGCTGAGGACGTTCTCGGCACAAGCGATCCTGAGCAGGTTCAGGAAGCTGTTAAGGACTGGGATACATTCACAGAGACAGCTCAGAAGATGGCTGATAAGGGCTACAAGATGGTATCTGGTTTCGATGATACATACAGATGCTTCTCCAACAATATGTCCAGCCCTTGGGTAACAGACGATAAGATCACAGTTGACCCACAGATCAAGGCTTGGGTTGACCAGACTAAGGATTTCACAGATAAGGGTTACAACAACAAGACTTCCCTTTGGGATGACGCTTGGGCAGCAGGTCAGAAGATCGACGGCGGCGTATTCGGCTACTTCTTCTCAACTTGGGGCATTCCTTTCACACTTCTTCCAAACACAGTTGACGAAGAGATCAAGGCTGATGGTTCAAACGCTAAGGAAGGCAACGGCGGTTATGGTCTCTGGAAGGCTTGCTCAGGCCCACAGGCTTACTACTGGGGCGGTACATGGATCTGCGGCGCTATCGACTCCGATAACCAGGATATCATTGCTGATATCATGAAGGTTATGACTTGCAACAAGGATGTAGCTAAGGCTATCACAGAGGGCGAGCAGGACTACACAAACAACAAGGCTGCTATCAAGGAACTCATCGACGGCGGTTATACAAACGCATTCCTCGGCGGACAGGATCACCTCGCACTTCTTACAGAAGCTGCAGAAAAGATCTCTCTCGAGAACAAGCTCTCTGCTTATGACCAGGGCTGCAACGAGAAATTCCAGGGCGCTATGAAGGACTACTTCCTCGGAACAGTTGACTCTTACGAGGCTGCTCTTGAGAACTTCAAGAAGAACATCACAGACCTCTATGGCAACCTTACTTGCGATTTCTAATTCAAAGAAAAATAAGTAACTAATTAAATATAGGGGGTGGAGGTTATCCCCCCCTATTATTTATTAATCTCACGAAAGGAATAGGTATACTTATATGAAGAGAAAAAGCATAAGCTATGCCAAATGGGGATATATTTTCCTTATCCCGTTCTTTGTAGTTTACACGATATTCTCGCTATATCCTCTGTTCCAAACATTCTATTACAGCTTTACTGATTATGTTAAGAAGCAGGGTGAGATCGGCGGCGGCTGGACAAGACAAGTAGTTGAAGTAACGCCTACTTTCTGCGGCTTCCAAAACTATTCACAGATCTTCTCATCGGGAAGCGATCTGCTCCAGGCATTCTGGAACACGATCATTATGTGGCTCATCGGCTTCATTCCACAGCTCGTTATCTCCCTTATCCTTGCGGTATGGTTCACAGACCTCCGCCTCAAGATCAAGGCACAGGGCTTCTTTAAGGCTGTTATCTATCTTCCAAACGTAATTATGGCTTCTGCTTTCGCATTCCTGTTTTACAGCTTGTTCAGCAGAGACGGCGCTATCTATGACCTTATCAAGGTACCGCTTCTCGAAAGCGTTTGGGGTTCACGAGGTATAGTCGGACTTATCAACTTCATACTTTGGTATGGTAATACGACAATTCTTCTTATGGCTGCCATTATGGGCGTTGACACATCACTTTATGAGTCAGCTCAGATCGACGGCGCAACTTCCAGCGAAACATTCTGGAAGATCACGATCCCACTTATCAAGCCGATTATGTCCTACGTTCTTGTAACATCAATGATCGGCGGACTTCAGATGTACGATGTACCTGCACTTCTTACTAAGGATATGGGTAACCCTAACGGCAAGCTCAAGACCGTAGTAATGATAATCCAGGCAAATAAACAGGGTGATATCGGTAAGGCTTCCGCACTCTGCGTAATAATCTTTGTTATTTCCGCTATCGTAGGACTTGCACTTATGTTTGCTTCCGCTGATAAAGACGGAAAGAAGAAAAAGAAGAAAAGGGGGTAAGACGATATGCCAAGAAGTACTGACGTAGTTGGTGAAAAGAGCAGCAATGCCGGATTGACCGTCCGCAGGATCGTGGCTTATACAGTCCTTATCCTTCTGGTAGTTATATCACTTTTCCCATTCTATCTGCTTATAATCAATGCAACCCGAGGCAGATCACAGCCGGGTATCAGATGGTATCCTGACAAGTATCTCCTCAATAACTTCAAGAACCTCTTCAAGGGTTCGACTGCTGTCGCATACGGAAGCGTTTGGCGTTCACTTGCCAACTCTCTGTTCATTTCAGCTTGTGCTTCCATGCTCAGCGTTTACTTCTCAGCCCTGACAGCGTATGCTATCCACGTTTACCACTTCAAGCTGAGAAAAGCTGCTGATATGTTTATCCTCATCGTAATGATGGTTCCAACACAGGCTTCAGCTATCGGTTTCTATCAGTTTATGTCAAAACTCGGCTGGACTGATACATACATTCCGCTGATAATCCCTGCAATTGCCGCACCTGCAACATATTACTTTATGAAGCAGTATATGGCTTCTGCATTGCCGCTTGAAATAGTTGAAGCAGCCCGAATAGACGGCTGCGGAGAGTTCAAGACCTTCAATAAGATCGTAACTCCTATCCTCAAGCCTGCATTCGCAGTACAGATCATCTTTACATTCGTAACCAACTGGAACAACTACTTTATGCCAAGACTTATTCTTGAGACAAAGAGCAAATACACGATCCCGCTTGTGCTCAACGCAATGCGTTATGCCGGCCCACAGGAAAAGGACGTAGGTATGTTCAGCTTGTACATCGTACTTGCTATCCTCCCTGTTGTTATCGTTTATCTCTGCCTCTCTAAGTTCATCATCAGAGGCGTTGCTCTCGGAAGCGTTAAGGGATAATCAACCGAATATCACAAGAGCGTACAGAATTTTCTGTACGCTCTTTTTTTGCCCTACATTTACATTATCAATTCTCCACAAAAATCTTCGTCCTTATCCCCCTATTATCAAGATTGACCTCTACCCTGCAAACACGCTTGCCGTCAACGTCATATCCCACCGCTGATATCAGATCGTCAATGTCCTCACCAAGATATCCAACGTGGGTCAGCCAGCTAACATTGTGCTCACGATTTGAAAACCCTATCCTGTCTTTCAAACCAATGCTGACATCATTGAGCCATTGCCTGTCAAGATTGTAATACTTCTCCCTCACAATGCCAAATGGCTTGATTTCGTCGTTTTCATAGCTGTAACCATAATTGCCCTCAACGTTTTTCATATGCACCTTTGAAAGCATAAGCCTTGTGTCAAGCTGACTGCCGTAGTCTATCACCCTGCCCTCAAAAAGCACAAGCTTCTCAGAAGCGCTCACGCACACCTTGTCGCCCTCGCCGATGTACGCCCTTGCGCCGTAAGCTTTCGTGCCGTAAACGCCGATAGCCTCCCACAATGTCGAGCCCTCGTTGATGTTCACATAGTTCACCTTTTGGGTGTCCGCCTCAAAGGCTATCTCGCTGGTTGGTGAATATTTCCCCATTATCTCCGTCAAGCTCACCTGCGACCAAATACCCGGCTCAGGCTGATTTTGCCCCAGCAGAATGGTGATTCCACGGCTGACGATGTTGAGAACGCTCTGTCCGCCGCATACCCTCACGCTCAGCAGATCGGCCAAGCCATAGTGCACTCTCTTTCCGCCAATGTAAAACCCCACACGCTTGACCGCCCCAAGCTCCACCTTGCCGTCAATTATCACACGCCCACGAAGCTGACTGTAAGGCGTGTATCTGTCTTTCACGATAGTCGCCGACACGATCTTCCCAAGCTGTAAAACTTCCTGCCCCTCGAGCGTCACATACGCCTTGCTCATTCGTCCGCCTCCCTCAGCTCAATACTAATGTCCCCGAGAATATGCCCCACCTTGAACTCGATGGCCATATCCGTCAGCACATATCCCGTGAAAAGCGTGTCGCCGGCGGTGAAGCTTATAACCTTTCCGGCGGTGGAATTAAGTATCCCCCAAGCGTAACGCTTGTCCGCCGGGGCTATCTTCCCCGTGAAAGTCAGCACATTGGCCTTCTTTCCAGAAATGTTCCTGTAAAATCCGTCAACAGCCTTTGTCTCGCTCTGCACAAAGCCGCCGCTGCGGCGCACACCCTCCATATAAATGGTGTGCTGCGTAATGTTAAGCTTTATCCTCTCAGGCTTCCTCATAGTCCATCGCCTCCTGAATACAAACTCTCACGTCAAGCTCCAGCTTCTTTTCAAGTCTGCGCAGCGGCAAAGACTGACTTGTCTCGCAAAGCTTTGCGCTGTTGACAGCGATACTGTCGTCCTTTTCAAGGGCAATGAAAAGCTGGTCGCACTTCTGCGCAAGCTCCGCCCCGTCGCTGAAATTGCAGGCCTTTCCCATAAGCCGCAGCTCGATCTTCGCCTCCAGCTCCACAAATAACGTCTCGCCGTCAAACTTCATCGCCTCGTCCGCAACCGAACATTCCTTCACGCCGCAAAAGCCGATAAACTCGTCCTTGTGAAGCAAACTGTCCGCCGCCGAGTATTCCGTCATCGCCGTAAACCCGACCGCTTCCAGCCCCGATATCATCACCTCAGTTATGCCGCTTATCCCTGTCATTGCTCATCACCCTCCGAAAATTCCGTCACCGAGCAAAATGCAAATCCGCTCTCGACAGCGAATCGCTCCGCTCTTTTTGCAGCGCTGTCACGAAGCTTCATCGCCGCCTTTATCCTGCCGTCCTCGTCGTATTTCTCCACAGCCTTTCCCTGCGCCGTAACGATGACCTTGTCGCAAGCCCCACGCTGACAGACAAATCTGAAAAATCCCTCCGTCGCCGCCGCAAATTCGCAAATGCTCCTGTCCTCCGCCGACTTTATGCGGCTAACGTCAAGGTCGTTCTCAACAGCGTTCGCCGCCGCTTTAAGCATATCTTCATACGCCCCGAAACCTGCCTCGTCAAGTCCGCAAAGCCCCATAAATTCGCTTTTTATGTTGTCAAATTCAAGTATCGCCATTTTGTGCCTCCTCAAATAAATTCCCGCCCGCCGCCCGTTTTTCTTATTTTTCTTATCTAAATCTTATGACTTAACAGTCTTGAGTGTCTTGACCGCACCGCTTGTAAGCGTCGAGAAGCCCACCATAATGGAGCAGGATATCTCATTGCATTGTGTTGAGATAAGCTGGTCAAAATCCACCACGATATCCGTGCCAAGCACCATTTCAACAGCGCAGCTCTGATCTATGCCCACCGCAATATCGCCTGTAAGCTGAGGGCACTTCACAAGTGTCACACCGTAAGGTGTCTGCACCGTGCCGCCCGACATATAATCGCCCACGCAATACTTCATCTCGTCCATAGCAAGTATCTTCGCCATAACGTCAGGTGTGCAGACCATTGTCGTCATATTGCAGTCGCTCATCGAAGCCCAAAACGCTGCAAGATCGGAATAGGCAAGATCATTTCCTGCAATAGTCATAGGCGTAACGCCGTTTGTGATCTCCGTCATAGCAAGTCCGTTTACGTCCCTGCTGATAGCCGCACCAAGGTTCTTGAGAATCACGCCGAAAGCTTCAAGTCGCTGCTTTCTGATGGATTCGTATGAGCAGCTAAGACGTCTCGCAAACTTTGTAAGCGTCTTGTTTGCCGAAGCAAGTCTCACGGTCGTAACAGGCATTGTGCCGCCTTCCTTGACGGTGTCCGAATTGCCGCCCTTTGTCACCGTCAGGCCTCTGAAATCAATGCCGTCGGTGTATGTAACAGCCGCAGCCACCTTGCCCATAATAGAGCTTTCGTCCATACCCTGCTTGATAGTGCGTCTCACATATTCAGGGAAAAGCACCGCAGATTCGGTCGAAAGGAAGAACTTTTCCACCCTGTCAGAGCTTGCGCCCTTGACCTTGATGTCGAATCTCTTGAGCTGTCTCTCGAAAGCGTCCAGCCCCTTGAGCTCTGTGTTCTCGTAATTTGCGTCAGGGTCAAGCTCCGCCAGCGCCTGTGTGAATGTCTTGCCTGTGATAGAATAAAGTCCCTTTTCAAGTCTGATATTGTTGTACATATTTTCATTTCTCCTTTTTGATTTTATAAATTTTGTTGTTAAAAACCTTTTGTGGTAAACGGGCGAACGCTAAATTGTTGTGAGCTTTGTCGAACAACAATTTTCACCCCTACTTAGGAACTACATATTAGTCCAAATTATCGAACACAAACCTATTTCCACATCTCGACCACCCCCTTTCATATCCCATAACCTAAACCTTGTAATCCCCCGTCAGAAAGCTGTTTTTCTCCGCCTCATAGACCTCATCATCATCGACCACCTGCTCTTCAAGCTTCTTTCTGAACCCGATAAGCTCCTTAATGGTCATCATTTCCGCCAGCTCTCCGACCCTTTTCGCCGTCATATACGGCTTGCAAAAATAGCTGAGCCTTAAAACATCGGCGGTCAAAGCCTTTCTCGCAAGGTCGATATCCTCGCTTCTGTCCGAATAACTGTACTTGTTTTCCGCCTGCGAGAACCTCTTCGTCACCCCTGCGTGTACCTGCGCAGGCACCGCCACAAATGACCATTCGTAAGCGTCCAAAGGCTGGTCAAGCAAGTGAAAACAAAGCTTTCTGCCATATTCCCTGCCCTTTTCGTGACAGCACCCCTCTTCATACTGATCCGCACCGCAAATTGAGCACACCTTCGTCATCATCGAACAGCTCACCGAAACTTCTTTCTTTATCCCCCCTTCGATCTCCTTGATAAGATCGCCGTTGGACTGCGTGCGCACCATATATGCCCTCGCCATAAGCCTGCGGTAGACCTCGCCGTCCGCCGTGAGCTTCTCGGGAATGGTCTCCACCCAGCACTCAAAAATTCTCGCCGACTGATTGCCGCTCTTCGGGTCGTGATCGAATATCCCCGTCCTGCCCGTGAAAAGCTCCGCCAGACCCTCGAGGGCTTCGGAAGCGAACTTCTCGCCGTCTCTGTCAATGTCGTTGTCGCAAAGGTTGACCTTGAAAACAAAAAGCTGTTCCGCCGTCACCTCGCCGCTTGCGTATTGCCTGATGAGCGCAAGCTCCCTGTCCGTAATTTTTTCCGCAATTGCCAATTCTGTCTTTTCTGTCATTTCGCTCATTTTTTCTCCTGTCTTTGTCTCTTTTTCTCCTTGGCTTTATCCTCGTCCGCCTGAGCAAATTCCCTCTCAAGCTGCTCCGCCTGAGCATTGTAAAGTCTTGATCTCGCCAGCGCTTCCTCGTCCTGCAAGTTGATGTTGTCCCATTCCACCCTCGCCGAACAGCCATACCCCTGCAATCTCAAAAACGCCTCACATATCTGCTCCAGCACAGGTGATAACAGCCTGCGGTAATATTCCAGCTCGCTTGTGAGGATGTCCGCCTGCTGCTCGCTCATTCGCTCGGTGCTCGACCAGTTCAGCCCCAGCAAAAATGGCGGTATGGAAAGCTTAGCCACAAGCTGCTCCATAAGCTGCCGCACAGGTATCTCCGTGTCGATGACTTGATTGTCCGCACCGATGACCTTGATGTCAACATCGCCCACAGCCACAAAATCCTGCACAGCGCCGTTTCTCGAAGCCCTCATACCCTTCGCCCATTCCTCAGCGATCTGCTGCGCACGCTCCTTAGCTCTCGCCCTGTCGCCCTCGCCGTCGGGACGATACGTCACCGCATATCGCACATTTCCGACCCTGTCAAAATTCTGCCCAATGCACTCGTATATCCTCATCAGCACTTGACTAAGCGCAGGCAACCCTCGCAGTATCGACACCCCGTCTGGGTGCTTAGGACTGGGATTGAGCGCCGTGTAAAGCAGCTTTTCCGGCGATCTTATGCTGACCTCCTGTCCGCCGCCCAAGTAAAATACCCTCTTTGTCAGCGGATCTTTTCCTTGGCAAACCCTGTAAAGTGAAGCGTCACCAACATAAACGCCCTTTATCCTGCCCGTGCGCCTGTCCGCATATATCCTGCCGATAGCCTTTCCGTATGTCAGCAGCGAGTCAAGATACATATCCGCAAAAGTGAAAAGCGATCTGCCCGATACCCCCACGGATACCTCCCTGCAAAATCTGTCAAGCTCCTCCTGCGCCCTCTCGTCCTCCGCCAAAACTCTGAAACCGCCCGTCAGTCTGATTATCTTTCCAAAGCAAGCGTCTATGATCGGCACATTCGCCCTCAGCGAATCGTAAAGTTCCTGCTGAAAACTCTCGCTAGGCGCAAGCCTGTATTCAAAACCCGAACCCCTCTGCGCCCCAGCCGTGCCAAGATCCGCCGCCTGCTGCTTCTTTCTAAATAACGCCATTGTGTCAATATCTCCTTTCTGTACAAATTTTCGTACTGCTTAATTAATGTTCCACAGCGATAACAAAGAAATCGTCCTTGTCGCCACCTAAATATTCCGCCGCAAAGTACCGCATATCGTCCATTGCGTGATCGTGCTCCTTGATCGGTGCGTCACGGCTCGCCCCGTCGTCCCAGCGATAAAGCGCCAGCTCACGAAGGGTGTCCTCGCACCGCCTCGATATCTTGATCTTTCCGCTCTTGAACCCATCCGATACAAGCCTTATGCCCGATATCACGTCATTTTTCGCAGGAAAGACCGCAAACTTCCCGTGCCGCCTTATGCACTCGATAAATGAAGCCGCCGACGGATCGCAAATAACTTTCTCTATCCGCCTGCCCTTTGCAAGCTCCTCAAGCGCCTTGTAATGCTCCTCGTCCGTCCGCTGCATACCCTCACGGCGAGAGTCGTAATAGTATTCGTCAATGCGATACCACCCCCCCTCCGACAAGCACCAAAGCCCGAAGCTTGAAGGGTTCACCGTGCCGTAATCGCAGCTTATAACGTACTTTTCGCCGCTGATCTCCCCATCAAAAACGTTGATATCTTGATCGAACATCGGGTAAACAAGCCCCTCCGCCGCCGTCCATTTTCCAAGCACGAACCGCTCGTAAAACGACCCCGTGTAAATTCGGTGATAACGCTCTATCACAGCCCTGCTCAGCGTCGGATTGTCCTCCAGCACAAAATGCCTGTAAACTAGCCGCTTTTGCTCCGCCTTGTCTATCCATTCTTTCTTGAACCAATGATAAGGATTGTCAGGATTGCAGCAAAACCAAAGCTTGCTCCCCGGCACAGAACACCTTGCCGCCGCCTGCTCGATAAAGCTTCTCGGCATAAGGGCAGCCTCGTCAAGAAGCACCCCAGCCAATGTCACGCCCTGTATAAGCGATGGCGACCCCTCGTCACGTCCGCCGAAAAAATAAAACCTGTTGCGGCGGTTGCCAAACGTCACGTCAATGTAATTTCTCGAGGTCACTTCCTTGACCCCCATTCCCACCGACTCCATATATTCACGAAGCCCCGGGAGCACATTCCGCCTCAGCGAAACGATAGTTTTCGAGCACAGCCCGAAAAGCTTTTTGTCAAAACAGGTCATTGCCCACGTCACAAAGGAAGCAGATAAACAGAACGTTTTACCGGACCTGACTGCGCCATCACAGATTATCCCATCGTAATCCCTAAGATCCGCACGCAGCCACCATCTGAAAACAAATGTCTGATTTTCTGACAGCCTTTCTATTTTCATAAGCCGCCACCGTCCTTGCCGTAAAGCTTTTCCATAAGCTTCATCGTCTCGGAGCTTTCACCAAGGTTGGGCGCAAGCTCCACCAGCTTTTCCAAAGCCCTCTGCCTGTCGAAAAACTTCACCTCGATATCCCCTTTGGCGTTTTTCTTGATCTCGCTGACGTTGAAAAAGTCATATCCCATAACCTCTTCCGCCGTCACATTCTCGTCAAAGATCAGCCTAACAGCGTCATTCACGCACCCAAACGCCAGCCTGCTCAGACCCGTTTTAACATACGCCGTGGTCTGAACGTCCTCATTTTCAAGCCGCCTGATCTCCTCAGCAACGCCCTCGCTATGCAAAAGCGCCGCACCCTCGTTCTCGGCATTTTTCCTTTCAACGCCTAAACGCTGAGCCGCCTCACGAAGATTTCGAAGATGAAAAAACAGCCGTGCAAATAACTTTGACCTCTCTGTCATATAAGACCTCCTGTCCATAAAATCGTACTATTACCAGCCGAGCCGTATAAAATGTTTCCGCCCGACTTGATAACTTCCCGAGAAGCGTTTTGTTTTTTTTCGAAGTCTCTCGAAATGCACCTCTCACTTATCCCGAAAAAAGGCCAAAAAGTTGCATAAAAAATGCAACAATTGCTCAAATGTTGTCAAATTAAATCATTTATCATTTGTTTGCATAAATCGTCCACCTTGTTTTTGTGGGTTATTAACAACAGTTTGTGAATAATCAAAACTTTGATAAATATATTTAAAAATAGTATTTTCGCCCCCACATTATTGATTGACATTCTAAAAACACAAAGTCGGACAAAAAACACCGCACAATTTCTCTCCTACAATCGGCATAAATATGCAACGTGTATGTAGGGGCGAAAATTGTTGTTCGACAAAGCTCACAACAATTTATCGTTCGCCCGTTGGTTCAACGCTTTCCCACGATTTAACCAACGTTAAGCCACCCAACACAAATTTTCAGCATCACACACCAAAAAAAAACAGCCTTGTGAAACTTTTTGCATATGGTATGCAAAAAGATATATAATGCTTGACAAATTCTCAGAAAATAGTACAATAATAGGTGTATGACTACATAAGGGCAATGCCCGTAAAACCCGAATAATAAACAGTTTCAACTAACTTTATAACTTTCGCAGGAGGTAAAAATATGAAAATGAGAGGTATTTATTCCTCGGTGACAGACATCAGAAGAAAGGTCTTTACAGAAGTGGCAAGACTTGCCTATGAAGAGGGCAATTATGCCGAAAAGATCGCCGATCTGCCATATAAGATCGTGCCGGGAAGCAAAGCCGTTTACCGTGAGTCTATCTTTCTTGAAAGAGCCATCGTTGAGGAAAGACTTCGTCTTGCTATCGGTCTGCCGCTGAGACCTATCGAGGAGCATAAATCAGTTGCCGACGGCATTGAAGAAAGCGCTATCGCCGAAAAATACTACGATCCGCCGCTGGTAAATATCATCAAATTCGCCTGCAACGGCTGTCCAGAAACTCATTATCACGTTACCGACTGCTGTCAGGGCTGTCTTGCTCACCCTTGTCAGGAAGTCTGTCCAAAGGGCGCAATAACGGTCAAGCACGGCAAATCCGTTATCGACCAGTCAAAGTGCATAAAGTGCGGCAGATGTCAAAGCGTCTGTCCGTATAATGCCATTAATAAAATGGAGCGCCCCTGCGCAAGAGCCTGCGGAATGGACGCTATCGGTTCAGATGAAGAGGGCAAGGCAAAGATAGATTACGACAAGTGCGTTTCCTGCGGAATGTGCCTTGTAAACTGTCCTTTCGGCGCTATCGTTGACAAGGGCCAGATATTCCAGCTTATTACAGCTATGAAGAAAAAGAAGAAGGTCATCGCTATCGTTGCCCCAGCTTTTGTGGGACAGTTCGGTCCAAAGGCAAGCCCTGAAAAGCTCACCGCAGCGATGAAAAAGCTCGGCTTTGCGGACGTTGTCGAAGTCGCTATCGGCGCTGACCTCTGCTCGATCGAGGAAGCAAAGGACTTTATGCGTGAAGTTCCGAACACCCAGCCGTTTATGGCGACTTCCTGCTGTCCTGCTTGGTCAGTAATGGCGAAAAAGCTCTTCCCGACCCTCGCACCGTACATTTCAATGGCGCTGACCCCAATGGTTCTGACCGCAAGAATGCTCAAAAAGGACAACCCAGACGCTTGTATCGCATTTATCGGTCCTTGCGCCGCAAAGAAGCTTGAAGCTTCAAGACGTTCTATCCGCAGCGATGTTGACTTTGTCCTCACATTTGAAGAGCTTATGGGAATGTTCAACGCAAAGGGCGTAACATTTGACGACATCACAGACGATGAGAAGGTGGAACTCACAGAAGGCACAGGTGACGGCAGAGGCTTTGCAGTCAGCGGCGGCGTAGCGAAAGCAGTTGCCGACGTTATCCACAAGCTTGACCCAGAGCGTGAAGTCAAGGTAGTTTCCGCACAGGGACTTAAAGATTGCCGCAAGCTTCTCACCCTCGCAAAGGCAGGAAAATATGACGGTTATCTTCTTGAAGGTATGGCCTGTCCGGGCGGCTGCGTAGCCGGCGCAGGCACATTGCAGGCAGTAGAAAAGAGCACGGCGGCCATCAACAAATACGTCAAGGAAGCCCCAATGCAGAACTCTCTCGAGTCAAAATACGAGATAAATCTCGACCTTATCACAGAACCACACGATAATAAATAAGGCAATGGCGATGAGGAAAAAACTTTTAATATAAGCCGAACATTGCTATTTGTTGGCATAAAAAAACGAGGCGGTCGATCGATCGTCTCGTTTTTTTATGCAAAGCACATAGATATGCCGTTATACTGGGCAATAGTTTAAATATCAACTGTACAAAAAATATCCCCGAAGAGCCAGCACAAGCTCATCGGGGATATTTCTATATGTACGATTTTTTGTACTATTAGTTATTCGTTTTCGATCTTTTCCTCAGCCTTAGCAAGCTGCTTCTTGTCGAAAACGCTCTTTGCCACCTGAATACCGAACACGATAGCCGCACCGATGATAAAGAAAACGATGCTGAAAGTGCCAAATGTCATCGGGTCTTTAGGTTCTTTCAGAGTTGTCGGACCAACGACGATCGCATAAAGCGAGCCGATCATCATTCCGATCACGCAGTAGATAGTCTGGCTTCTGAAACGCTCCAGCGCCTTTTTGATGAACCTCAGCGACACGAAAACGCCGATAATAATGCCCAAGCCGAGGCAGATTATCAGCGGCAGATAGCTGAAATTGAAGTGCAAAAGCTCCTTAACACCCGTGATGACAGGCATATAAAGTCCGAACGTGAGCAGGATAGTCGAGCCGGAAATGCCCGGCAGCACCATTGCGGAGATCGCACACATTCCTGCGATGATAACGAAGATCACCGTGCCAACGCCCATATTCGTGACGTCCGTGCCGCTTCCTGATGGGTTTATAAGGGAAATTCCCACAACAATGGCAATGCCCACGATCGCCCAAATGATGTTGTAATATTTGCCCTTAACGCTCTCTTTTTCTTCCATTATCATAACAGGAATTGCCAAAATAATGAACCCGAGAAACAGGGAGCTGACCTTGTAAATGCCGCTCTCAAACACATTTGCCAGCACGCTCACCGCAAGCAGCATACCGATGACCCAGCCGATACCAAGCTTTATGAGGAAGAAAAACGCCTCTTTTCGCTTGCTGTTGTCCTTGCCGAAAATATCGTTCAGCGAGTTGATAAATTTGTCATAAAATCCCAGTAAAAACGCTATCGTTCCACCCGAAACGCCCGGAACGCTGTCCGCAAGCGCCATACAAAAGCCTCTTAATGCGTTTACTATCATACTTTTTGTCTATGCCCGAAAGCACGTTTTATCGGGCATATCCTCCTTTCAATGTTCCTTTGTGTACGAAATTATGTACTGTTAAGCCATATAAGCCCGTTCTACAAGAGCCATAAGCTTTTCAAGCTCCGCCTGCTGTTTTTCGTCGGAGACCTCTCCCGCCGCACACTCGCAATGGGCTTTGGCAAGCTCTTTCCTGCCAAACCGCAGCTCACACAAGCCAAGGTAAAGATCGCACTCGCACTTGAGCATTTCCCCTGCTCCGTGGCAGACGTATGCACGCTGGAAATAAGTCTCAGCACGACCGTATTCCCCACGAGCGTATTCAAGCACACCCAGCGTATGCAAAATATGCCCGCACTTGCGCTGTTTGAGCGCCCTATGAAAATAGTGCCTGCTCATATCGTAAATGGTCTGCGCCTGCTGGAACTCTCCTGCCATAAGCTTGCCGAACACCAGCATATTGAAATAATCGCCCTGTTCGATGGCCGAAAGCTGAGAGATATCCATACGCTCCAAAGTTGAAAAACAGTCCTCAAGGCGATCGTTTGCGGCATAAGCACCGGCAAGCTTCAAAAGCCCCGACTGCGCCTCATCGCTTTTTCTTGTGAGATACTTTTCAAGTCTGGCAAAATATTCATCGCTTGCGCCCTGCTCGTCGTAAAAACGCTCAAGGCTTTTTATCTTCCGCACCGATATTATCAGCCACACGGCTTCCGCAAGACACACCAGCATAACGCAAGGCAGCGCCGCTTTTGCAAACACCCCCACGCACACCCGCGCACCGAATTTGCAGCCCGTCACGAGCCAAAATACGCACATCACCATATAGCTGAGCGAAAGACCTGCGGCAAGTATCAGCGCCACAGTCCCGATAATTCCGCCCTTTATCACTTCGCACGCTCCTTATTTCCGTGATCGCCGTGACCCTTTTTGAACAAGTACATAATATCACAGCAGAGTAAAATCCTAATGTTCTTTTTGTAAAGTACAGGTAAAACAGTATAAACTAAACATAAACTTTGCCGACCGCAAACGATGCCTTTTCCGCAAAGTGCCGTAAATCGTCGGGGAATGTCAAATTAAAACGCCGACAAACAAAATCGACAAACCAAACATTGCCGTTAAGCCAACGGGCGAACAATAAATTGTTGTGAGCTTTGTCGAACAACAATTTTCGCCCCTACATAATCACCCGTGTAGGGGCTGGCGTCCCCTACACATTCAAATGCGAAGCGATCACATGACATCTTTGTTTATTACTGCATATCCTTATTTCTATTTTTGAGCAGCTTTTGTCTCTTGCGCTCGTGGATATCCATAACGATCTTTTCACAAAGGTCAACGATCTTCTTCATAAACGGTCTGAATATGTAATAGAACTCGCCTTCGTATGTTACGACCTCGCCGTTGAATCCCTTTTTGAACTTGTAAACGCCGTAATTCGGGTTGGTCTCGTCATTATAGAATGGGATACCCTGGAAATCATAGATGTAATTCTTGCCCTCAAGCGCCCAGTTTATCATCGTCCATTGCATAAGATAGTTCGGATAGAGATTTCTGTGATGATTAGCGGAAGCGCCGTAAACATAGCAAGTCTTGCCTGCATACTGCGTTGTGACTGCGCCCGAAAGCGGAATTTTCTTGCCGTCCTCGTCAACATAGCACATAAACAGGCGGCAATGCTCCTCGCCGAGACCGTTGAGCATTTTCACGAAATACTCCTTCGATCTGATAGAAAAACCGTCTCTGATACCAGTTGCCTGCATAAGCGGATAGAAGTCGTCGAGAGCCTCAGTACCGCAGGCAACGCAGTAAACGCCCTTTCTAGGCGCTTTTCTAATACGGTTTCTCCAGTCTGGCTTGAAAGTCGCCATAACCTCGTCAGGGGTCTTGCCCTCGATATTTCTCAGCATATAGTTATTTCTCGCCTGAATAGTGGTGAGCTCAGCAGCCTTGTGAATGTGCTGGAAGCCCATATCCTCGATAAGCTTTGTGCACTTATCGTCACACTCTTCAAAGCAAGGATCCCACATAAACTGGTAGCATTTATATTTTTTTGCAAGCACCTTAACGCCCTCGAAAAGGTCAGTCATAACAGTCTTGTCCGACCAATCGCAGACAGGGCCGTGTGGCGCATAGAGGAACGTGCAGCCAAAGATCGGTATTTTCTTTATGATGATAAGGCAGGTACCTCTGATCTTGCCGTTCTCATCACGGGATATAACAGCGTCCCAGCCCCAGTTATCCTTGACTTTAGGCCATTTGAGGGACTGCATAAAGTTTCCGTATTTGCTTGTGCTGGCAAACTCTTCATACTCCGCCAGCAATTTTTCATCTGACTTATTGATTATTTCCATTTCTATAATGATCCTCTCTGATTTTAATAAATTGCGACAAAACACACTATTTCATTTATTATACTACACATTATTATAATTGTCAATTATTTTTAACTTGGGGACGGCGGACAGAAAAGTGAGGAGTGAGGAATGGCGGTATCGCCGCAGGCGATACCGCCATTCCTCACTTGCGCCCCCTCCTCGCTTGTGGCAGCGCAGCACGTTAAATATACGAACTAATTAACTGCGTGTTGCAATAAGTTTACATCAGCAATTCATACTTTTGTCATTATATAAAAAGTCTCCGCCAAAGTTAGCCTGTTTGCTGTTCAATATTCCAAAATCAGCATTTTCCACAATTGCAAACCTTGACAATTAGGCACTTATACCATATAATTATATTAGTGAAATTAGAATGTATATTGACATATCCCTGTTAGGTCTAGGTTTTTCGGGGCTTGACAGTATTTTTTGACAGCATTGCGAAAACGCTTTCGTAACTTCTGCGAAGGCTTGCGCACATACCTTTTTATATACGCCTTGCTTGCAAAATGTGCCTATGTGTGCTATAATTTATACTGTACTTGCTGCTATATAATGGTATAACACGCAGGTTATGTGTGAAAATATACTTATATTGTAAATTGAAGGTGCTGGGCGTTATCGTCCGACTTGAAAGTATATATAGGAGGTAAATATCAATGGCAAATCAAGCTAAAAATGCGGTCGAGAAAACGATCACTAAGGCAGAGCTGGAAGAGAAGTTCCTTGACGTTCTTCATAACGACTTCCAGACAACACCTGAGGACGCTTCCGATCAGCAGGTCTATGAGGCTCTCTCAAAGATCGTTGTAGGCATTCTCAAGGCTAAGAGAAGAAAGTTCACAGTAAAGACACAGTCAGAAGGAAAGAAGAAGGTTTATTACCTTTCTATGGAATTCCTTATGGGCAGAAGCCTTAAGACTTCTCTTTACAATTTGGAAATGGTAAAGCAGGCTACCGCTGTCCTCAAGGATTTCGGTATCTCTATCAACGGCATTTACGAGTGCGAGCCTGACGCAGGTCTTGGTAACGGAGGTCTTGGCAGACTTGCTGCTTGCTACCTCGACGCTCTTGCTGCTGACGGCTATCACGCAACAGGTTATTCTATCTGCTATGAGTATGGTATCTTCAAGCAGAAGCTTGAGGACGGCTGGCAGACTGAGCTTCCTGATAACTGGCTCCCCGGCGGTTCTGTATGGCTCGTTCCTGTTCCTTCAAAGGCTGTTGAAGTTCGTTTCGACGGCGAGCTCAAGGAATACTGGGATAATCAGTACCATTGCGTAACTCACGAAAACTATACATCTGTTATGGCCGTTCCTTACGACCTCTTCGTTTCAGGTTATGACAGTGAGGCTGTTTCTAAGCTGAGACTTTGGAAGGCTGAAATGGCTGACTTCGATATGTCAATGTTCAATCAGGGCGATTATCAGAAGGCGCTGAGCAAGAACATCATCTCACAGGCTATCACAAAGGTCCTTTATCCTAACGATAACCACGCTGAGGGCAAGTCTCTTAGACTGAGACAGCAGTATTTCCTCTGCGCTGCTTCTATCGGCGATATCGTAAACCAGCATATGAGCGTTTACGGCACGCTGGATAACCTCCACGAAAAGGTAGCTATCCACATCAACGATACTCACCCAACACTTGCTATCCCAGAGCTTATGAGAGTTCTTCTCGACGACTGCGGCTATTCTTGGGACAAGGCTTGGCACATCGTTACAAACACATTTGCTTATACGAACCACACAGTTATGCCTGAGGCTCTCGAGAAGTGGGACTGCAACCTGCTCAAGAGCGTTTGCCCTAGAATCTTCTCTATTATCATCGAGATCAACGAGCGTTACTGCAAGGATCTTTGGGAGAGATACAAAGATCAGGCTAAGGTGTCACATATGTCCATCGTTGAGGACAACAAGGTCAAGATGGCAACACTTTGCGTACACGTTTGCCACAGCGTAAACGGCGTTGCAAAGATCCACTCCGAGATCATCAAGAAGGAAACATTCAAGGACGAGTATCTTGACACACCGACAAAGTTCAAGAACGTTACAAACGGTATCGCATACAGAAGATGGCTTTATCAGTCAAACGAGGGTTTGACAAGCCTTCTCAAGGAAAAGATCGGCGACGGCTTCCTCAAGAACGCTTCCGAGCTTTCAAAGCTTGCTGTATTCAAGGACGACAAGGACGTTCTCGACAGACTTGCTAAGATCAAGCTTGACAACAAGAAGAACTTTGCAAAGTATGTAAAGAACCAGTACGGCGTTGTGCTCAACACAGATTCTATTTTTGACGTACAGGTAAAGAGACTTCACGAATACAAGAGACAGCAGCTCAATGCGCTGAACATCATCGCTCAGTACAATTACCTCAAGGCTAATCCAAACGCTGATTTCGTGCCAAAGACTTACATCTTTGCAGCAAAGGCAGCTCCTGGATACTATATGGCTAAGCAGATCATCAAGCTTATCTGGAACATTTCAGAAGAGCTCAAGAAGGACAAGAAGCTCAGCGAAAAGCTCAACGTTATCTTCCTCGAGGATTACAACGTATCACTTTCAGAGCTGCTTATGCCGGCTGCAAATATCTCTGAGCAGATATCACTTGCAGGCACAGAGGCTTCAGGCACAGGTAATATGAAGCTTATGATAAACGGCGCTATCACACTTGGTACAATGGACGGCGCAAACGTTGAGATCCACGAGCAGGTTGGCGATGAGAACATCATCATCTTCGGTATGAACGTTGATGAAGTAAACGCTTCAAAGGCCGGTTACAAGCCAATGGACATTTACAACTCAAACACAGTTGTAAAGCAGGCTATCGACACGCTCCAGTACGGTATCAACGGACAGCAGTTCAATGAGATCGCTGACAGCCTCAAGAACTCTGACCCATATATGGCTCTCAAGGACTTCGATTCTTATCAGAAGGCACAGGCTTACGCTTCCGATTGCTACAAGGATCAGACAAAGTGGCAGAAGATGAGCCTTGCAAACATTGCAGGCGCAGGCATTTTCTCCGCAGACCGTTCTGTTGAGGACTACGCTAGAGACATTTGGGGTCTTTCTAAGTAATCTATTTATACGAAATTTATCGGACAGTCGTTTGGACGGCTGTCCGATTTTTTGTACATATATACAAAACAAACGAGTACATTCACCAAATACACTTGGCGAGGTGAGGCAAGACAAGGCGAGATACGACGGGCGAACGCAAATTGTTGTGAGCTTTGTCGAACAACAATTTTCCCCTACATTTGACAGTATATTATACGGAGCAAAAAACAGCGACCAAGAGGTCAAAGCGAACGAAGGTCGCAACAAAAAAAATCATCGCCAACGGCGATTCCGTCATTCCTCATTCCTCATTCCTCACTTGACTATAATAGAACAGAAAACGTTGAGCGGCACAAAGAAATGTTTGATTTTCATAGCAAAGTGTGTTATACTATATGTGTATAAATTTTTCCACAGGAGGACGTTTTATGCTTACAGGAAAAACTGCCGTTATCGGCGTTACAGGCTCTATCGCCGCTTTTAAAATACCTACGCTGGTGCGTTTGCTCAAAAAGCTTGGCTGCAATGTTCAGGTGCTTATGACCCAGAACGCTACTCAGTTTATCAACCCTATCACTTTTGAATCTCTTACAGGCAATAAATGCCTTATTGATACTTTTGACAGAAATTTTCAGTATAGCGTCGAGCACGTTGCCATTGCTAAGCAGGCGGATATCGTTATGATCGCCCCTGCTTCCGCTAATGTTATCGGCAAGATCGCTAACGGCATTGCGGACGATATGCTCACGACCACCGTTATGGCGTGCCCTTGCAAGAAGTTGATCTCCCCTGCGATGAACCATAATATGTATCATAATCCTATCGTGCAGGACAATATCGCTAGGCTGGAGCGCTTCGGTTATGAGATCGTTAAGCCTGCGGTGGGTATGCTTGCTAACGGCGACACGGGAGACGGCAGAATGCCCGAACCTGAGGAACTTTTTGAGTATATCCTCCGTGACCTTGCCTGCGAAAAAGACCTTGCCGGCAAAAAAGTGCTTGTCACCGCAGGGGCGACTATGGAAGCTATCGACCCTGTGAGATATATTACCAATCACTCAAGCGGAAAAATGGGCTGCGCTGTGGCAAAGGCCGCTATGCTCCGTGGTGCGGAGGTAACGCTGGTGGCAGGACATATGGAAGTTCAGCCGCCAATGTTCGTGGACGTTGTGAACGTCAAGTCGGCGGAAGATATGTTCAGAGAGGTAACAAGCCGTGCGCCTCAGCAGGATATCATCATCAAGGCGGCGGCGGTTGCAGACTATACCCCTGTGACAGTTGCGGACAGCAAGATCAAAAAGGCTGACAACGATATGAAGATCGAACTGAAGCGGACGCAGGATATTCTTGGATATCTTGGTGCGCACAAGACCGAGGGACAGCTTATCTGCGGCTTTTCTATGGAAACTGACGACGTTATAAAGAACTCTGAGAAAAAGCTCACAAACAAAAACTGCGATATGATATGCGCAAATTCTTTGAGGACTTCGGGGGCTGGTTTCAAGACCGACACCAACGTTATCACGCTGATAACAGAGGGCGGCGCTGAGGAGCTTCCGCTTATGACGAAGGAACAGGCTGCGCACAGGATAATCGATAAATTGCTGGAATTAGGATAAATCAGCAATTGCGATGTAGGGGCGAACAGCGTTCGCCCGTTTGTAGGAGAATTTTTACAACAATACTAAAACGGACAGGTGGGACGTCAATTTATCTGCGAGTAACGGTGAGCAGATAAATTTCGCCGTCCCCTACATATTTAATCATTTGCAACATTTTTATAATTTGCTTTTGCAGACCATAAACATAGTTGAAAGGAATACGCTTAATGAAGAGGATAAATATTTTTGAGAACGGCATAAATTTTGTGCTGGAGATAACAGACGACAACGAGGCGAAGCTTTTGCACTTCTCTGCCCTGCCATTTGACGAGGCTAAGACCGCTTCTTATATGGGGCTGAGGACGTTCCGCCCTGTTGAGATACAGGCCAGCGGCATTGACAGGCCTGACGAGAGACACGGCAACAAGTACATCGTTACGGCGCCCGGCTGGCGAATGAAGTTCAAGGACTTTAAGGACGTGAACAACGATCTGGGCAGAAAGCTTGAGCTCACCACCATTGACGAGGGCACGGGGCTTGAGGCTGTTTCTCATTATCAGTTTTACACGGGAACTTCCGTTGTGCGATGCTGGACGACTTTGACGAACAGGGGCGATGAAGTCCAGACCATTGAATATATGTCCTCATTTGCGCTGACGGGCGTTGAAAAAGAGGGGCTTTTAAAGCCTGAGGACAAGATGAAGATATGGGTATGCCACAATTCTTGGCAGCGTGAACTTCAATGGCAGAGCTATTCCCTTGAACAGGTGGGCTTGGCGACTTCAACTAAGCCGACTGAGCAGAGATCATCAAAGGTATTTGCTTGCACGAATGTTGGCAACTGGTCGGCGAAGGAATATATTCCTATGGGCGTGCTGGAAAATACTGAGGCCGGATCGGTGCTGTTTTGGCAGATCGAGCAGAACGGTTCTTGGCATTGGGAACTTTCGGACGTTGGCGGACATTTTTATTTGCAGCTTTCAGGTCCTTCCGAGATCGAATCACATTGGTTCAAGAACCTTGCCCCTGGGGAGACTATTGAGAGCGTGAAGTGCGCTGTTGGCTCTGTTGAAGGCGATTTTGACAAGGCTATGGGCGAGCTTACAAAATACCGCAGAAAGATACGCCGCAAAAATCGTGACAACCAGCGTTTGGCGGTAATATTCAACGATTATATGAACTGCCTTTGGGGCGATCCTACGGCTGAGAAGGAATTTCCTCTTGTTGACGCTGCGGCGGAGGCAGGCTGCGAATATTTCTGCATTGACGCAGGCTGGTACGCTGACGGCTTTTGGTGGGACGAGGTCGGCGAATGGAAAGAGAGCAGGCGACGTTTTCCAAACGGCGTAAAGGAAGTTGCGGACTACATTCGCAAAAAGGGAATGATACCGGGCGTATGGCTTGAGATCGAGGTTATGGGCATAAACTGCCCTATGGTGGAGAATGTTTGCGATGACAGCTGGTTCTTTACACGTCATGGCAAGAGAGTTTATGACCGCAGCCGTTATCAGCTTGATTTCAGAAATCCGAAAGTCCGTGCTCACGCTGACGAAGTTATCGACAGGGTGGTTTCGGAGTACGGCGTTGGTTACATAAAAATGGATTACAATATCGAGCCGGGAATTGGCACGGAGCAGAACTGCGACAGCGTTGGCGAAGGTCTGTGGGGTCACGAAAAGGCTTATCTTGAATGGCTGGACGGTGTGTTTGCACGTCACCCCGATCTTATAATCGAAAACTGCTCCAGCGGCGGACTGCGAATGGACTATGCGATGCTTTCGAGATACTCCATTCAGTCAACTTCCGATCAGGACGATTACAGAAAATACTGCACCATTGCGGCGAACTCCCCTGCTGCGCTTTGTCCCGAACAGTCGGCGATCTGGGCTTATCCTATGACCTCTGGGGACAAGGAAGCGGTCGTGTTCAATATGGTCAACGCAATGCTTTTACGCATTCATCAGAGCGGACATCTTGGCAACATAGACCCTGAGAGCAAGGCACTCGTAAAGGAAGCTATCGGCGTTTACAAGAAAATTAGGACGGACATCAAGGAAGCCGTGCCGTTTTGGAGTTTGGGACTGTCCAAATTTTCGGACGATTGGGTATCTCTTGGTCTGCGCAATGGCAACAAGGCATATCTTGCGGTATGGCGCCGTGAGGGCTCTGACACCTGCGTTCTGCCTATTGATTTTCTCAAGGGCGTGAATGCAAAGGTGAAGTGCATTTATCCGTCATTCAACGAAGCGCCTTTTGAATTTTCACCAGCCACGGGCGATCTTACGGTGAAGTTCGATAAGACTTTTATGGCTAGGCTTTTCGAGATAGATTGGGAATAATCAGTACAAATAATTGTGTGAGTAGACGAACATTGATAAAAAACGGGCGAACGATGTTCGCCCCTACAATTCGTAACATATAGATAGACAGATTTATAACGAACTGCTTGTATCATTTTTTTATTTTCCGATAAGGGCAATTTCGCCATAGACAACGCCTTTGGTACTGTCCGATTTTACGGACAATTGCTCGCCCGAGGGGGATATTATCGCCGATATTCCGCAGTTTCCTGCTCGCAGGACGTAGCGGCGGTTTTCCACGGCTCGCATTATGCTGTGGCGATAATGCTGCTCACGGGCGGAGCTTTTGCCGAACCAAGAATCGTTGGTGGAAATGCAGATAAGCTGTGCGCCTTGGTCTTTTTGGGAGCGAACTATGCTCGGGAACACCGATTCAACACAGATAACTGAGCCGATGGTGACGCCGTCGGCGGTGATGGGCTTTGCGTAGGCGCTTTCGCAGCACTCTGACATCGTTGTGACGCCGAAGAGGTTTGCGAAGGGTATTTTTTCTCCGAATGGGACGAGAACTTGCTTGAAGTATGGTGCGCTTGGCGAGCCGTTTTTATCGTAGGCGAGGAGGGCGTTATAGTCTGCGCCATTTTGGAGATAGAAGGAGCCTGTGACGACTGTGCAGCCTTTGGTGTCCGCAAAATCGGACAGCAGAGTAAACTCGTCTATTGTGCTGTCGAAATCTTTTGGCACGGCGGATTCGGGCAGTAGCACAAGGTCGGTGCCCCATTGCCAGCCTTTGTCAAGGATAGAGACATAGGAGCGTGCGGATTCCAATGCTTTGCGGCGGGATTTTTCCCTGCCTTCAAGGCTATCCTGAGCGCAGATAACGTCAAGCTTTGGGCTGATGGCGTAGAGCTTTTTGTTGAGGTCGAGGGAATATGCGCCGTAGGCAAGGTTTGCGCATTGGAGCACAAGTGCTGTGAGGACATAACCGAAACGTTTTGAGCGTATAAAGCTCAGGTAGGCCTCGGCGTGGAGGGCGTTTATGAGCAGTATAAAAAATGTGGTGGTTCGGCAGTCGAAGAGGGTTGCGGACTGCAAAAGCAGGGGCGAATCTGTCACGGTGAGCCACACCGCCGACCACGGGAACGCCAGCACGGGGACGTGCTCTTGAAGCCACTCCCCTGCGCAGACAAGCAGGCAAAAGAAGATGATTTCGGCGAACCTGTGCTTGAAAAGGCGAAAGCGTCTTTTTATTGGCAGATAAAGGCAGAGCGGTATATACATCAGCAGAGCTTCCCATAATGTCAATGCGGCAAGGCAGAGGACTGCCAGCGGTATCGACAGGGCTTTCGGCAGGGGGCAAAGCTTCCAAATGGTCAGCAAAAATGACAGCTGGACGAGATAATATGGCAGGAAGAAGAGCAGAAAGTTCTTGCGAAAGTCGATTCTGTCCAGACTTTTGGACAGAAATAAAGTCATTGGGATAAATGCGAAAAAGGCGAGCCACGGGATATTGAGGCTTGACTGCATAAGGCCGCAGAGTATGCCTGTTGCCACCAAGAGGGTCAGGCGGGCAAGGTGCGGATCGAGATTTATTTTTGAAGCAAGTTTAGAATTTTTCATATATTTATTATGCCCGAAAAATTTTGGGTATACAAAGGGGGTGCAAGGATAATGGATAGGCGTGATTTTAAGATAGATATACCCGAGTATGTGAAGGCAGCGCTGGGCGTGCTTTACCATAACGGCTTCGAGGGATATATCGTTGGGGGCTGTGTTAGAGACAGTTTGCTTGGGAAGAAGCCCCACGATTTTGACGTTTGCACAAACTGCACGCCCGAAAAAATGGCGGAGCTTTTCGCAGGCTTCAAGACTGTTGATACGGGGCTGAAGCACGGCACGCTTACTGTGATAATCGACCACCAGCCTGTGGAGATCACCTGTTACAGGAGCGACGGGGAATACATCGGGCATAGAAAGCCTGCGCAAGTGACCTTTGAAAGCTCTTTGGAGGAGGATTTGAAACGCCGTGATTTTACTGTGAACGCTATGGCGTACTCAGAAGGTGAGGGGCTTATCGACCTTTACGGCGGTCAAGATGATCTGAACAAGGGGATAATTCGCTGCGTGGGCGAGGCTTCAAGGCGGTTCGATGAGGATGCTTTGCGGATAATGCGTGGGCTGCGGTTCGCTTCCAGCCTTGGGTTTGAGATCGAAAAAGAGACCAGCGAGGCGATGATCTGTCAGCGTGAGCTTTTGAAAGACATCTCGGCGGAGCGGATAATGACGGAGCTGAAAGGGCTTTTATGCGGCAGGAACGTCCGTGAGATACTGCTTCAATACCGTGAGATAATTGCGGTGGTTATACCCGAACTGAGGGAGAGTTTTGACTTCAAGCAGAACAATCCACACCATTTTTTGGACGTTTACGGGCACATTTGCTTGAGCGTTGAAAACATTCGCCCCGAGTGGCAGATGAGACTAACAATGCTTTTGCATGATATTGGCAAGCCGAGAATGCACACCGTTGACGACAAAGGCGTTTCCCACTTCAAGAAGCACCAGTTCGAGGGGGCTTATATGGCGGAGGAAATTCTCAAGCGGCTGAAAACGGACAGCGCTTCGGCGAAATATATTTTCGAGCTTATTTGGGAGCACGACAACAGGATCGCTGCGACGAAAAAGTCCGTCAAGCGGTTTATGGCGCAGCACGGGTTCGACTTCACGATGGATTATCTTGAGGTGCGCCGTGCGGACACTTATGCTCAATCGGAATATAAGAGGGCGGAGAAGCTGGCGGAGCTTGACGAGATCGGGCGGCTTGCTATCGAGATAGAAGAGGGGCAGGAGTGTTTCAGCTTGAAAGACCTTGCCCTGAACGGAAATGACGTCAAGGGGCTTTGCATTGGTGGAAAGGACATTGGTCTTGCGCTGGAGCTTGCCCTTAACGGGGTCATTGAAGAGAAAACGGAGAACAAAAAGGAGGAGCTGATAAAATACATTGAAAGCAATTTCAGACATTGACAAAAAGCGGAAAATAAACCATATCATAAGGGTGGTGGCCGTTATAATATGGTGCGTGGTGATATTTATGTTTTCGGCAAACGACAGCGACGAGTCAAACGCTCAGAGCAACTGGCTTTTTGAATTTATCGTAAAGTTTGTCAACCCTGTTTACGACAGTATGGACCCGGAGGCACAGCTCAGGTATCACGATATCGCCACGTTTATAATCAGAAAGCTGGCACATTTTACAGAATACGCAATACTTGGAATGCTGGCATTTTCGGCGCTTTGGAAGGTCAAGAAAGTCAAATATCGTGGGCTTATTGCGCTTGGTTTCGGCTTTTTATATGCTTCCAGCGACGAGATACACCAGCTTTTCGTACCGGGACGCACGGGGCAGTTTCGTGATGTTATGATCGACACCTGCGGCGTGGCTTTCGGTATCATCATTGCAATACTCATCAGAAAAATCTATCTTAAACAAAAGCAGAAAAAACAGGATAACAAACAAGACAAGCAAGCTTTGGCTGAAAAAAATAATTAGAATTATTTTGCAAAAAAACAGCGCCGCACGGAAGTTGTGCAGCGCTGTTTTTTGTATGTCAAAGGGTAAAACTCAGAGGAGTTACGTTATTGGGTGGATATCACTTTACTTGATCTCAAGCCGTCTTGTTGCTGGAGCGGTCTCCTGCATTTTCGGCAGGTTCAAGGTGAGGATACCGTTTTTATACTCGGCGTCGATCTTCTCAGCGTCGATACCAGTAAGGTCGAAGCTTCTCTGATAAGAGCCGTAAGTTCTCTCACGGCGGATATATTTATCCTGCTTATCCTCGGTCTCCGCCTTATGCTCGGCAGTCAAAACAAGCTTATTGCCCGAGATGTCAAGCTTGATGTCCTCCTTCTCAAAGCCCGGAAGCTCAGCCTCCATTACATACTTGTCGCCCTCGTCCTTGATATCTGTCTTGAAGCTTTGCATTGATGTGCCGCCGAAGAAGTCGTTCTCAAAATCATGGAATGCGTTAAACAGATTGTAGCTCTTTCTTTCAAATGGTGTAAGTCCATACATAAAAATTCCTCCTTAAATGCCTTGTCAGCCCTCAGCTGTCAAATGCGGCAGCCTTTTTATGCTGACCATATATCGTAATTTTGATTATTGTAATGATTTGGTGATCTAATGATCGTATCGTTTATTTTTTCATTTCTCTTTTATTCATTGGTCTCATTTCCTTTCATTGTCTATATAATACCCCTGATATATGTTCATTATGTGAAAACAATGTGAACATTAGCTGAATTTTAGCACTCTTGTGCGTAGAGTGCTAGCAGATGTAAAAATGAGTGCTAAAACACCGCACGACAAAGAGCAAACAAAAAGGGCGACCAAAGGTCGCCCATACAAAATATATCATCGCCAACGGCGATACCTTAATTCCTCATTCCTCACTTGAGTGTGGTGACTGTCTTGACCGCAGACCAAGCGCCGTTGTATTTTACGCCCTTGACGTTGGTGTAGCTGCGAACACGAACATAGTATTTGGTCTTGGCTTTGAGCTTTGTGGCTGTCTTGGTGTCGTTTTTGTTGGTGGTGAGCTTTATGGTCTTTGCGCCTGTGAATTTGGAATTTGTGGCATATTGTATCTCATAGCCTGTGGCAGAACCTTTCTTTACCCAGTCGGCAAAGAAGCCTTTGCTCTTGGCGGTGAGCTTTTGAAGCTCCTGCTTGGCGGGGTTGATGTTGAAAGTCTTTGTGATCGTGCCTGTTACGCTGCCCTTGCCTGTGATAGTTACTGTGGCTTTGCCCACGTTTTTGTTGTTTGAATATTTCAGCGTGTAGTCTTTGTCCTTGACCAGAGTATAGCCGCCAAGCTTGATGACAGGGCTTTGTGTCAGAGCTTTGCCTGTGAAGGACTTGCTCGAAATGCCTGTGATAGTGGCCTTTGACAGGCTGGCTTTGTTGATCTTGAAGGTCTTTGTCAGCGTGCCGCCATAAATGCCCTTGCCTTTTATGGTGACTTTGCCTGTGCCTGCGGCGGTGTTTGCGGAATAGGTCACGGTGTAATCTGTGCCGTTTTTAAGGGTCTGAGAGCCGCTTTTTACTGTAACCGCCGGCTTTTTGGCTGTGCCGCTGTATGTGTATGACGTGGTGGAAAGTGTTGCTGTGCAGGCCGCAAGGCTCTTTGGCTTTATGGTATAGCTGAGGGCGGCTGTGCCGGAATAATTGCCCTTGCCCACGACTTTCACCACGGCTGTGCCGGGTTTGACGTTTGACGAATAGGTCAGAGTATAGTCCGTGCCTTTTTTCAGCTCCGTGCCGTTATTTGTGACCTTCACCGCAGGCTTTTTCTCCGAGCCGTCATAGGTGTATTCCTTTGTTGAGAGGGTCATCGCAAGCTTTGAGACAGGCATTTGGGTGATAGTGAAAGTCTTTTCCGCATTGCCCGAATACTCGCCAATGCCCGCTATTACGGCGTTTGCGGTGCCTGCGTTGGTGTTATTTGAAAATGTGACTGTATAATCCTTGCCCTGTGCGAGGGTCTTGCCGCTGTATTTTACTGTGACTGTGGGCTGGATAGCCTTGCCTGTGTATTCACGGCTGCCGCTGAATGTCACATCTGCAAGGGCGATATCGCTTCCGCCGACTGTGACTTCTTTTTCCATTGAAGGGTAGGTCTCACCGCCAAGGTAAATTTTGACTGTGGCTGTGCCGCTTGAAAGTGCTTTGACCTTGCCGTCCTGCGAGATAGTCAGCACCGAGCTATCAGAGCTTTCATATGTAATGGAAGTGGGGTCGATCGGGGTCTTTGCCTGAACTTTTGAATTGACAACGCCGCACTTTATCTGCGCTTCGCCGCCCACACTGAGGTGTGCAGGCAGATCGAGATAAAACTCTGTGGACGAGCGCTTGGCGGTTATGCTTTCGATAGTCTGCTTTGTATTAGGTGTATCGGACTTATTTGCTACTGGGTTTGCGTCATTTCTTCCGAAGCATTGCACCCAAAATATGCCGCCGTTGACTGTCACGCAGCCTATGCCGATGCTCTTGAAATTTGCACCGAGGATATTGTTTCTGTGGCCTTCAGAATTCATCCAGCCGTTCATAACCTTATCTGCGTCAACATAGCCCATTGCGATATTTTCACCCCACATTTTTGTGGAAGCTGTAAAACAGCTTGAGCCGTCGGGGCGGTCGTGTCCCCAAAAAACGCTGGTCTCGCAGGCTCTAAACATTGCGGTATCAAGCAGGTCTTTATCCATTGTGAGCTTTGAAAGGCCGTTGGCCGCACGCTGTTCGTTGACCTTATCAAGCACTTTATAGGCTTGCTCATAGTCAAGGGTTGCGCTGATATTGAAATTGGCGTAGGTGCTGGGGTTGTGGGATATAATGGTGGTTTCTGTATCGGACAGGGCGTAGCTTGTCACGGGCGTGATCGCGCAGGAAAGCGCTATGGTCAGCGACAGTATCGCCGCAATTATTTTTTTCATACTAATTCCCCTTTTTATTTTGTGTTCAAAACTTGTTACGTTAATTATACCGCAAATGCCGTACAAATTCAAGTATAATGGGGATTTTTCAGCGTTTTGCATACAAAAAACACCGCAAAGCTTTAATGCCCTGCGGTGTGATGATCTGCATATTTTGTTAAAACAATCCTGCGATGAAGCCTGCTGCCACGCCGAAAACGTAGAGCACGCCGACTATCACGAAATTCTCTTTGATATGGTGCTTATTGGCTTTGAAGAGCACAAGCAGTCCGACGCCTGCGCCTGTGCAAAGGCCTGCGATGAGAGAGCCGAAGCTCACCACGCCCTCGATATAAAGCTGTGTGAGCACAACGGAGGCTGCGCAGTTCGGGATAAAGCCTATTATGCCGGCGATGAACGGCTGGACGGCGCTGTCGGTCATAAGCAGGGTCTTGACTGTGTCCTCCCCTGCGAACTCCATTATTCCGCCGAGGACAAGGTTCACAACGAAGATGAAGATTATTATGCTGATGGTGTGGTGGAGCGCCGAGTGGAGAATGCTGTGGTGCTCGCAGTCGCAGTCCTCGCAAATTTCTTTGAATGGCTCTTCCTCCTGCTTTCTGCCCATAAGGCGGATAACGAGGTCAACAAGGAAGCCTGCGATTATCGCCACGACGACTTTGATTATTATAAGCTGCCAAAGCTTGCCTGCGAATTTAGGGTTTGCGATCATCATCGGGATAGCTTCATCGCTGGTGGAAAGGTAGACCGCAATTAGGGTGCCCATTGTGATAAGTCTGCCCGAATAGAGATTTGAGGCGACCACCGAGAAGCCGCATTGCGGAATTGCGCCGAGGATACTTCCGCCGACTGCGCCGAAAGGCCCCATTTTTCGCAGGGCTTTGCCAAGTTTATCCGACGAGCGGTGCTCTATATACTCGATAAGCAGATAGACGCCGAAGAGGAACGGCAGCACTTTAAGGCTGTCGATAAAGGCGTCGAGAAATACATCTTTTAAAGTCTCAAACATTATATCTATCTCCTGTAAAACTGCGTCCGCACTTATTCTGCGGACTTTCAAACTAATGATTTTTTCGTCAACTCGCTTATTATACTATATTTATGAAAGCTTGTCAATCTTATGTTTATATGATAATCTGTTCATTTGTTTGGACTTTTCAGCGTTGGCATTTTTGATGTATTGGCGACATTTATTGGTAGAAAAAGCGGACGACCGCAATTGTTTAGAAGCAACTGTGGTCGTCCAAGATGTTATGATTATGATGTTTTGGGCTGAAATAATTATACCGAACGCTTTGTGAAGCCGTCCCAAGCGGTGAGGATAAACACCACCATATGCGCAACGAGGACGCATATTGCAAAGGTAAGGCTATGCTGTGCGAACATTGAGCCGCCCTCTTTGATAGTCATAAGGTCGGTGTTGGCGAATACCAAGAACCTTGCCCAGTCCTGACCGAGATTTGCAAGAAGAGTTGTCAATGTTGAGCCGATACACATTGCGAAAACGCTGACGCCTGTTGCGAGGGCTGTGCTTCTCACAAGTGAGGAGATAGCGAAGGCAAGTGTTGACATTACAACCATTTCAATGCTGGAAACGAGGTAGCTTTCTATTGCATAGACCATTGTGGACATTTCCTTGACCTTGCCGTCAACGACGTACATATAAGAATCAGAGAAGCCTGTAAAGCCGTGCATAACGCCGATTATGGGTATCAGCGCAACAAAGAGGATAGCGAGCATTATATAGCCCACGGTGATGACTGTGAAATACTTTGCCATAAGTATTTTCCAGCGCTTAACAGGGTTTATGAGCAAAAACTTTATCGTGCCCTGTGAAAATTCTGAGGAGACTATTCCGCCTGCGATGACGATAACGAGCAGAGCCACAACTGTCACAAGAGATGTGCCTGTGAGGAATATCGGCCAAAATGTTATCTGATCGGGTGAATCTGTGTCAAAGAGCGAAGTCTGGTCTGCTGTGTTATCGAGCTTATTGTTATCAAGCTGATACTGCGCAAGAGTTATTTTATCCTCAAGGGCTGCCCTGCTGTTTTCGCCGTCTGTTTTGGCGTCGCCCATTCTTGCAATGGTGGACTTTGCATCGGCGATAGTCATAATGAGGTCGTTTTTCTTTTCGTTGGATTTATCAAAGGAGATATCGTTATCTATCCTATACTGATATTCCCACTTTTCGCCCTCGGTGATATTGCCTGTATCAAGCATATGCTGGCAATAGCCTTTCCAGTCGTTATTGTCAAGATACTCCTTGATAGTATAGAACTCAACTGTGGGGCTTTCATCAGAATAGGCGTTCATAAGCACGTCATAGCGCCAATCGTCGCTGTCGATATCGTTGTCGATAAGGTACTGCCACATTGCGACTTCCTGCTCATAGCCTGTGCCTTTGGTCTCGTTGAGCCAATTTATATTGTCCTGATAATCCTGCTTCGGGTCATAGTCGTTATAGATATTATTTGACATTGTCATTTTGCCGATAAGAGCGATACCCGACAGGCCGAATGCGCAGAGTATTACCAACACGATGATAATTTTTGTGGATAATTTTTTGAAAACCTTTATGTACTCGTTCTTGACGAGTTTGAAAAATCTAGCCAATCTGTCCGCCCCCTTCCGAATTTTCTGTAAGCTCGATGAACACGTCCTCAAGCTTTTTATTTTCCTGTCGGCGGACTGTATAGAGGTCTACGCCGTTTTCGATAAGGGACTTATTGATGGAAGCGATCTTTTTCTTTTCGATATCGGTAGGGATAGAGAGGGTGATAAGACCTGTTTCGTGGTCGAGCTTTTTGCCCTCCTCCGCAAGGACAATGATACCGAGAGCCTTATTCGGGTCGCTGACTTCGAGGACATATTCTGACATTGAGCTATCGGAACGGGAGACGAGGTCTGCCATTGTATACTCGCCGATCATTTTGCCGTTTGCGATAATGCCGACCCTATCGCACATCATTTCCATTTCGCTCATAAGGTGTGAAGATACCACAACGCAGGTGTTTTCCTTATGGGCAAGGTCTTTGAGGACGTCACGAAGCTCTTTTATTCCCTGTGGGTCGAGGCCGTTTGTTGGCTCGTCGAGGATAAGAAGCTTTGGCTTATGCAATATCGCCTGTGCAACGCCGAGGCGCTGGCGCATACCGAGGGAATACTTTGACACCTTATCGTTGATACGGTTTGAAAGGCGCACAAGCTCGACGACTTCCTTTATACGCTCCTCAGTTATGCCCTCTCTCATACGGGCATACTGGCGGAGGTTTTCCAGACCTGAGAGGTATTTATACATTTCTGGGTTCTCGACGATCCCGCCGACGTTTGCCATTGCGCCCTCGAAATCCTTATGGATATCCTTGCCGTCGATAGTGATCTCGCCGCTGTCAAGCTGCAAAAGTCCCACGACTATTTTGATAGTGGTGGTCTTGCCTGCGCCGTTAGGGCCTAAGAAGCCAAAGACTTCACCACCGCAGCACTCCATATCGATATCGTGGAGGATATGCTTTTTGCCCATTGTTTTATTAAGGCCTTTTATTTTAAGAACAACGTTATCAGTCAACTGCGCTCGCCTCCTTGCTGTCTGTGCTTATATCTGCGGCTGAGGCTGTATCATCGCCGAAGCTTGTATCTGCTTCGTCAGCTTCTTCAGCGCTTGAAAGGTCGATATCAGTTGATGCTACTGAGCTATCGCTGCCGCTTGCGCTTTTATCGAAGGTATAATCCTCGCCGAAGCCGTAATCAGTTGTTGAGGCTATTTTCCAGCCGTCGGAAGTTCTGACCATATAAAACTCTGCGGTATCGCAGCTGAAGATGGCTTTATAAGGTTTTGTGCTTGGTTCGTAATTATCGGAGCTGGTATAATTGCCGCTATCCATAGTGGTCAAACCGCTGGTGGAGAGATAGGTGGGGTCACCCATTGAGACGTTATAGCAGACGTTATAAGATACGGTAACGTTTGCGCCGTCTGCTCCGCTTTTGCTGATAGAGATACCCTTGATATCATACTCGGCGGAGATTATCTCGCCTTTTTCGCCATGGCTATTGAAAGTCACGGCGGAATTATAGATACTAGCCTTTGTTTCGGCATACTCCGAGGGGCTTTTAGCGTCGGTAAAGTAGTTATCCAGCAGGTCGCACCATTGCTTTGAGACTTTATCCTGCGAGCCGACATTTGACTGTGTCATTGCGCTGACATAGCTATCGACGGCTTTTTCGATATCGGGTTTACTTTTTTTGAAGGTGGTATTATCGTACACGGTATAGCACACCACGCCTGCCGCAAGGACTGCGCCCAGCACAAGTCCACGGTTGATATTTCTGAGTTTCACTTTGTCTCCTCCTCTTTCTCTTGTTCTTTTTATTTGGGATAAGTGTTTCTCGTCGTGATTATTAGTTTATCACAGCTTCATTATCAAGTCAACACAATTAAGAATTACTTAAGCTTTTCTTTCTTTTTTAATTCGCATAGGGAAAACTTGAGTGAGGAATGAGGAGTGAGGAATGGTGGTATCGCCGTGGGCGATGATTTTTTTGTTGCGAACTGCGTTCGCTTTGACCTCTCGGTAGCTTTGAACTTTCGTTCGCTGAGATGGCTATAAAAAAGTAGGGGCGAACATAGTTCGCCCGTTTGGTTTTTATGTTGTTGTGTTTTTGATTATGTTTATCGCTATGCCGTCAATATTTCAGCGTGCGTTTCAAGTCCTCGGCGGTCTTTATTCTGTCTCTCAGGCTTATGCTGCGGACGGCTCTTCGCAGGGGCAATATCCTTGATGGCACTACTGACAGCATATCTATATGCAGCTCTAGCAGCGTTTCCGTCATTGACAGGTCCCCTGCCATTTCGCCGCACAGCCCGACTTCTATGCCGTTGGCGTGGGCGTTATCGCAGACAAGCTTTATCATTCGCATTAGTGCGATATTATTATCCGGGCGAATTTTATCATAGCTGCTGTTTTGCCTATCGAGGGCGAATGTGAACTGCTCGAGGTCGTTTGTGCCGATACTGAAAAAGTCCGCTTCCTTTGCAAGCAGGTCGCTGGTCATAACGGCGGAGGGGGTCTCGATCATAACGCCGACTTTGACGCTATCTGAGAAGCTTTTGCCCTCTTGTGCGAGCTGGTCTTTCAGCTTTGATATTAGTTCTTTTGTACGGATAACTTCGTCCACATCGCAGATCATTGGCAGGATAATTGACAAGTTGCCATAGGCGGAAGCTCTCAGCAGGGCACGGAGCTGAGGGGCGAAGATATCTTCATTTTCAAGGCAATATCTTATTCCACGACAGCCCATTGAGGGGTTGCGCTCGGCGGCCAAGTCCATATAATCGGGCTTTTTATCTGCGCCGATATCGTATGTACAAATTGCAACTTCCTTGCCTTTCATCGCTTCAAGGGCGCTGCGGTATACATAGAACTGGTACTCTTCATCGGGATAATTCGGGCGGTCAAAGCACATAAACTCGCTTCTGAAAAGGCCTATGCCGCCTGCGTCGTTATCCTGAGCTAGGGCAAGCAGCTCCTCATTGACGATGTTTGCATATATCTTTATTTCTCTGCCGTCACGGGTGATATTTTTTCTGCCACGGAGCTTTGTCAGCAGCTCTTTTTTTCTGCCCTCGGCGGCTTCTTTATGTTCCAGCATACGGAGGGTGAGCTGGTCGGGCTCGATATACAGCACGCCGCTATAACCGTCGAGGACGGCTTCTTTGCCGTTATGCTCTTCCGAAAGCTCGCCACCAACGTTCACAAGGGCTGGGATATTCATTGTTTTGGCAAGAATTGCCGTATGAGAATTGACCGAGCCGGAGCGTGTGCAGATACCCTTGATCTTGGTCTTATCCATTAAGATAGTTTCAGATGGCATAAGGTCGCCTGTGCAGAGAATAGAGCGGTCGCTGAGGGTCGGCTCGCTGTCTGCGCAGTTTAGGATATGGCGCAGGAGGCGGTTGGAGACGTCTTTCACGTCCGCCGATCTGCCCTGCATATACTCGCTGTCTGTTTCAGAGAGCATTTCAGTGAAATTTCTTGCGGCACAGGCGACGGCATAGTCGGCGTTGAAATTATCGTCCAAGATCATTTTTCTGATGAAGCCGTCGTAGTCCTCGTCGGTTATTATCATTTGGTGGATAATGAAAATTTGTGCGTCCTTATCGCCGATACGCAGCCGTGCTTTTTCATAGAGCGCACCAAGCTCCATAATTGCGGCGTTTTTGGCGGTGACATATTTTTTATATTCAAGCTGTGGGTCTCCGACTTTAATCTTATTTATTACGAACTCCTCACGGTGATAAAAAGTCAGTTTTCCTCTTGCGATAGCTCCGAAAATGGATTTTCCTTTTATGGCAAACATAAGCTCACCCCTTTTGCTCTATGCCTTTGCGGCGTTTATCTTTTTATTTTAAGTATTAAGTACCAAAAATGCGATACTTTCTCACAATAATTATATCACTATTTTCTGTTTATTAAAAGCAAATCGCATTTCTGTTTACACTATATTCACAATATTCGTGATTTTATCAAAGGCAGAGGTGCAAATTTAGGCTGTTTGCACAGTTCTGAGCGGCGGGCGATAGTGTGACATAGTACAGCCTGTTTTTGGCATAAGTATAAATATATGATAATACAACAACGGGAGGGACGACTATGTTCACGGCGATAGCAAGTTTGACAAACTTATTTGAATTTCTCAGCGGCAACTTTTTATTTTTTGCGCTGCATTTTGACAACAAGAGCGTATTCCCGAAGCCCTTATCCGCCAAGGAGGAGCGAGCCTGTTTTGAGGCAATGGCGGCGGGTGACAAGGCGGCAAAGGATAAGCTCATCGAGCACAATTTGCGGCTTGTGGCGCACATCATAAAGAAATACTACTCCGCCGCCAGCGATCAGGAGGACCTTATTTCTATTGGCACTATCGGGCTCATCAAGGCGGTATCGACATTCGATCACAAGAAGGGGTGCAGGTTTGCGACTTATGGGAGCAGGTGCGTGGAGAACGAGATTCTTATGCACTTTCGCTCGCAGAAAAAGTCTGCCAACGATATACACTTTGACGAACCTGTTGACGCCGACAAGGACGGCAACCAGCTTTGCCTTATCGACATAATCGCTGACGACGTCAATGTTGCGGACAGGATAGAGCTTGTTATGCGCTCGGAACAGCTTTACAAATTCATCGGGCAGGTGCTTGACGAACGTGAACGGCAGATAATCACCCTGCGGTATGGGCTTCACGGCGGCGCTCCCCTGCCCCAGCGTGAGGTGGCGAAAATGCTGGGCATTTCACGCTCCTATGTTTCCCGTATCGAAAAAAAGGCGCTGGAGCTGCTCCGTAAAAGCTTCAATGAATAGCGAAAATAGTGCGCAAAAACAGCAAACCAACGGGCGACCACAGGTCGCCCCTACATACAATTGGCGTCCTCGACGTCCCTCTTATTTTTTCCAACAAACTAAAAGCAGCTTCGTAAAAACAAAGCTGCTTTTAAATTTGTATTATATTTACATCATATCTTCGATAAGGTACGGCAGGCATATTTTAAAGCTCACGCCGCCACGCTTGACATCGTTATCAACCGATATAGTGCCCTCGGAAAGTTCGAGGATACGCTTTACAAGAGCTAGGCCAAGTCCGTTGCCCTCTGTGGCACGGGAGCGGTCGCCCTGATAGAATTTGTCGAATATCTTGTTTTTTATCTCGGGGGAGATCGACGGACCATTGTCCCATATCTCGGCGGAAATGTTCTTTTCGTCACGGAAAAGCTTCACGCTTATCCTGCCGCCCTCTGGGGTGAACTTTATGGCGTTGTTTATGATGTTCTGCCATATCTGACCCATAAGCTCCTCGTTACCGACGTACATTATATCCTCAAGGTCGATATCGAGGTCGATGTTCTTTTTCGACCACTCGGGCTCCAGCACAAGCAAAATTTTTCTTATCTGCTCGTCAAGCGAGAACCTCGTTTTTCTGCCGACAGTCTTTTGATTTTCAAGCTTTGTCAGCCGCAGAATATTTGAGGAAAGCTTTGAGAGCCGTGAAGTCTCGTCGATTATGACTTGGGTGTATTCCGCACGCTCCTGCTCGGTTATGGTATCGGACTGCAAAAGCTTTGCAAAGCCTTGTATAGAAGCCAGCGGCGTTTTGAACTCGTGGGAAACGTTGGAGATAAAGTCTCCCCTCAAAGTCTCCGTGCCTGCAAGCTCCTCCGCCATTTTGTTGAAGTTTCTCGCAAGGTTGGCATACTCGGGGTCGGAGGGTTCTCTTACCCGCACGCTGAAATTGCCCTTTGCGATCTCGCCTGCGGCGTCGCTAATATTTCGGATAGGCTGGATAATGCTGCGGCTGGTTATTGCCGTGATTATCGTACCGATTATGATACACACGATGAACGCAACGATTATTACAAGGTTTACCACCCAATAAATGCTATCGCTGGAAAAGCTGTCTATCACGACGTATTTGTCATAGACCTGTGAGATTATGGTAGCGTTCGGCACGATGCCCTGAGAGGTGACGTAATAGCCCTTGTGCACAACCTCGCCCAAATGTTGGTGGACGAAAGGGTCGTCCTTGGTCACAACGCTTAGGCTGTATGCGGAATTGTTTATGACGGAGACTATCTCGTCCACGGTCATATCCCCACGCTCTTCAAGCTGATCCATCGACATTGAAAGCTCCACAAGCTGCCGCTCGGCGTTGCTTGTCATAATCGGGCTGCAAACCATTGCCAGCACGGAGATAGATATTGACGCCGACACCAGCATAACGAAAAAGAACATCAAGG
Source organism: Ruminococcus sp. (assembly GCF_019423705.1). Classification (GTDB taxonomy): domain Bacteria; phylum Bacillota; class Clostridia; order Oscillospirales; family Ruminococcaceae; genus Hominimerdicola. Next base: position 67,144 of record NZ_JAHZAX010000003.1, read on the forward strand.
TCAGCTTGAATTGCAGGCTGGTCTTTGCCTTTTTCTTACTGTTTCGTTTAACAGAGCCTTTTCTCATTGCTTTTTCACCGCTTTATAGCCAAGGCCACGGACAGTCACGATATCGAAATCGGAACAGCTGCCGTAACGCTCTCTAAGCCTTTTGACGTGAACATCGACTGTACGCTCGTCAACGTCCTTATCCATTCCCCACAACTCGTCAAGAAGCTGGCGGCGTGTGAATATTTTGTCGGGATAGCTAAGAAGCTTGAAAAGCAGCTTGAACTCCATTTGCGGGATAGTTTCCGCCGCTCCGCCGTCAACAGAAACGCTCATAGCGTCGTAATTAAGCACGCAATTGCCCACGGTCAGCGAATGTTCTGACGCCATTTTTGAACGCCTTAAAAGCGCACCAACACGCAGTATCATTTCGTTTATGTCGATAGGCTTGACCATATAATCGTCCGTGCCTGCCGAAAAGCCCACCTGCTTGTCCTCAAAAGTCTCCTTGGCGGTGACCATAAGTATAGGCAGGTTGAAATCAGCCTTTCTGAGCTGTCTTGTGAGCTCATAGCCGTCCATATTCGGCATCATTATATCCGAGATTATAAGGTCGATATTCGTTTTTTCAAGCATATCCAAAGCCTCAAGGCCGTCGCTGGCAACGAATGGCACATAGCCGTGCTGCTTCAATGCGGCGGACATAAGCCTTCTCAAGCTTGCGTCGTCTTCTACCACAAGTATCTGAAACATTGTCATCATTCTCCCTGTTTCCAAATCTGTAATACCCCAATGGGGACATTATAACAGAAAATTGTGAACTTGTAATTAACATTTTTATTTTTGAAAAAAGTGCCCAAAATCGGCCGAAAATTCACATTCGGTTCACACAGGGCTGGTATTATATAAGTACAGTAAAGATAACACCGACAGAAAACAAAGAAAACTTTGGTGGTTGGTAAAACTTAAAGTCAGGTTTTGATCATTCTTTCCCTCTGCGATTCCCCAAGTCGCTCTCAAAATGAGTTTCCTCGTCTTTAGGTTTTACCAAATACCAAAGAATCCCTTTCATAATTCTATAAAAATTAATGCTCATTTCAGCCGATGGAAGTGGGTATTAATTTTTTTATGCCTAAAAATACAAACTATCAAAAAAGCCGCAAACCAACGGGCGACCACAGGTCGCCCATACATACAAACAGCGTATTTAAACGCATATGTAAAAATTTGTACCTTTTGCCGCCGAATATTCTATACAAAAAATCCGCAGAGCGTTTATTATCTCCCTGCGGATATCTTTATACTATTTTAATATTTAATATGCGCCGATTACTGGAGCTTTTCTCTCAGCTCAGCCGCTTTATTTATCAGCGCACAAATATAATTGTCAACATCGGGCTTTGAAAAACCGCCGATCGCCGAACCCTTGAGCTTGCGCTTCTCTGTCAGCGCAGGGATAACAAAATCCTCACCCTTGCTTTTCTGCTCCACCGCAGATTCCAGCATATATATCTCGCTGGTGATATTGTCGATATACTTCAGCGTGTCCAGCTTATCATATCCGCCGAACAGACAAGTTTTCAAATGATCCATTTCTCTTCCCCACGAACAAAGGCAACACATAAACTTCCCCGGCATTGCCCACCTGCCGAAATATTATCAAAGCCCATAATCTTTATTTGTTTTAATTATATCACATTAATTTAGCTTTGTCAATAGGTTTGAAAATAATTGTTCACAAAAACGCAATTTTATATACCGGCGTTCATTGGAAGATGTCAGAAACGGCGCAATTGGGGTAAAAAGCGAGCGGAACACTTTGTTTGCGCTCCGCTCAGAATTGTGAATTTGGTGTTTATTTTATATCAGTCTCTTAATAATAGTTATATTATTATAGCGTGCGAAGTATTCCACATTTGATATGACTATGCCCGTTGCGGAATTCTGTGCGTGTACCATTTTGCCGTCGCCTATGTATATCGCAACGTGGTAGATACTTGAAATAGTCGAGCCGCCAAAGAAGATCACGTCACCCTTTTTCATATTGTTATAGGAAACTGTGGTGCCGTAATTTGCCTGCGAAGCTGCATAGTGTGGCAGATTTATGCCCACCCTTGCGAAGGAAAGCATAACAAGTCCCGAACAATCGGTGGCACCGAAGCTTGAACCGCCCCAAATATACGCACCGCCCACCATACTTTTCGCATAGGACACGACTGTGTCGATCTTTGAGCTGCTTGAATCATCAGGGACAGGCTGAGGTGCAGCAGTGGTCGTAGTGGCCTTTTTGGTAGTCTCGGGCGCTTGTGTCGTCGTCTCGGGAGACTGTGTTGTCTGTTGAGTTTCGGCTGTGGTCTGCTTTGTGGTGTCGGCAGACTTCTTTGTGGTCGTGGTCTTGCCCGTCTCGCCGCTCTTCTTGGTCGTGGTGGTCGTCTTAGGCTTTGCAGTAGTTGTGGTCGTGGTAGTCGCCGCCTTTGAGGACACCTCGTTATACTTGTCGGCAACCTGCTGCGACTGTGCCTGCAAGCTGTCCTTATCGCTCTTTATCTTTGCGATAGCGTCGCCCGACTCCTGCTCCATTTTCAGCAGTTCCTCCTGCTCCTTGGCAAGTTCTTTTTGCTGATCGGCGTATTCTTTGGTCTTATCCTTGAGCTTTGCAAGCTCGTCCTCAAGCTGTTTTTTCGTGGCTTCAAGGCGCTTATACTGCGCAAGCAGGCGCTCAAGCTCGTCATTATCGTGCTCAGCCACCCTTGTCACAAGCTCGACCCTCATCAAAACGTCATAGAAATCCGCCGCATTTATAAGCACATTTGTATAAGAATTTGCGCCGCCTGCGACGTACATCGCTCTGATACGCTCGAGGAAATCGTCCTTATTCTTCTGAATTTCCTGCTCCTGCAATTCAAGATCGTGGCTTGTCTCAAGCTGTTTGCCGTCAAGCTCTGCCATTTCATCCTCAAGCTCGGCGGAATATTTCTCCACATTCTTGATCTTCTTTTGCAGAGACTCGTACTTTTTCTTGATAGCCTCAAGGTTGTCCTGCTCGTCCGCAAGCTTTTTGTCAGCGTCGGCGATCTGCTTGTCAAGATCTTCCTGCTGCTTTTTCAGATCAGCAAGCTGGCTGCTGTAATTTTCATTATCGGCAGAGGCAAACTTTGTCTGCGCACCGTCCGCAAAGCCGAACACGGAAAACGTGATCGTCAGCGCAAGGCAGCCTGCGATAAATCTTTTAAGTCCGTATATTTTTTTCATATCAAATCTCCAAAATTACCCGTTTTGTCTGTCATAAAACAAAAGCAAAGCTGACGGGCAAACGCTGTTCGCCCCTACTGTTCAACTAACTTTCGTCTTGTCTTGTATATCTATCTGTAACTGTTTTGTAATCTATACAGTTTTATTATACTTCATCATCGGCTGTTTGTCAAGGTCACAAACGCCCATTCAGCGCATTTTTACACGCTCCGAGGCAGAAAATGATGCCGCTTTTTCGCCCATAATGTCGCTTTTCAGCAGGCCGTATATGTTGAAGTCCGCATAAGTGCTGACAAACTTTGCCTGTCGCTTTGTACCCTCGCAGGTGAAGCCGCACTTTTCCATAACCCTGTTTGAAGCCACGTTGACGGTCATAACCTCCGCTTCAAGCCGCTGCAAGCTTGTCTCTTCAAAGCAAAAGCGCACCACTCTTCTCAGCGCTTCGGTGATAAAGCCCATTCCCTGATAGGCGCTTGCGATACGATAGCCCAGCATAGCCTGCCGCTCGTTCTCGATACTAAACAGATTGACCTCCCCCACAAGGCGGCGGTTCTTTTTCAGCTCGATACCCCAACTGATGTGGTCTTTCTTTTTGCTGTTGATGTTGCGCTGAAAAAAGAGCGACGGCTCTTTTTCCTTTCGTGTCATACTGCGTCCCCAATACTTATAGAGCTTTTCGTCCGCCATATAGGTTTTCATATCCTCCGAATCGGCGGCAGATTTTGCCCTCAGTATGAGCCTGTCGGTCTCCAGCGTTGGAAAATGCGACAGGTAATAACTTATTTCTTCCAAAAAATTTTACCCCCTGCGGGGTGCATTGTGCACCTTTTTTATTTATCGTAGCTGTGCTGATATCCTTTCCCTCCAAAAATACCCGCACATTATTGTTAAATTATACCATAAACCAAGTAAATTTACAAGAGATTTTTATTAAATTTTCCTCAATTTCTGCAAAAAGGCAGCAAAAAACGCCCCGAAATGATTCGGGACGCCCTTTGTTCTATAATCTGGAGAATTAGAAATCAACTTCTGTGTCGTAATAGCAGCACTTGAGGAGCTTTTCCATTTCTTCCTGTGATGGCTGACGTGGGTTAGAACCTGTGCAAGCGTCTGCGATAGCGTTCTTAGCGATCTCAGGCAGTCTCTCAAGGAATACGTTCTCAGGAACAAAGCCTTCCTCGCAAGGATAGCTGTCAGGACCGTAGTTCTTGATACAATGAGGAATGTTGAGCTTGTCATTCATACCTCTTACATACTCGATAAGGAGCTTTACCTTCTCGTCGTCGTTTGCGCCGCCAAGGTGCATATAATCAGCGATAACGCCGTATCTCTTCTTAGCTGTCTCGTCCTTAGCGTTGAATGCGATTACCTTTGGCAGATACATTGCATTAGCTGCGCCGTGGATGATGTGTGCGCCGTAATCAGCGAAAGCAGCGCCTGTCTTATGAGCCATTGAGTGAACGATACCCAGCAGAGCATTTGAGAATGCCATACCTGCAAGACATTGAGCATCGTGCATTCTGTCTCTTGCGCCCATATCGCCGTTGTAAGAATCAACAAGATCCTTCTGGATCATTTCGATAGCGTGGATAGCAAGTGGGTCTGTGTAAGCGCAGTTAGCTGTTGAAACATAAGCTTCGATAGCGTGTGTCAGAGCGTCCATACCTGTGTGAGCTGTCAGCTTCTGTGGCATTGTCTCAGCAAGGTCAGGGTCAACGATAGCAACATCAGGTGTGATCTCAAAGTCAGCGATAGGATACTTGATACCCTTGTCATAGTCTGTGATGATAGAGAATGCTGTTACCTCGGTAGCTGTGCCTGATGTTGAAGAAATTGCGCAGAAATGTGCTTTCTTTCTCAGTTCAGGAATACCGAATACCTTACACATATCTTCAAATGTGCACTCAGGATACTCGTACTTGATCCACATTGCCTTTGCAGCGTCGATTGGTGAACCGCCGCCCATTGCAATGATCCAGTCAGGCTCAAACTCGAGCATAACCTTTGCACCGTTCATAACTGTTGTAACAGAAGGGTCAGGCTCAACGCCCTCAAGAAGCTTAACCTCCATACCAGCTTCCTTCAGATAATCCTCTGCCTTCTGGAGAAAACCATTTCTCTTCATTGAGCCGCCGCCAACTACGATGATAGCTTTCTTACCTTTAAGTGTTTTAAGGTTCTCCAGCGCACCCTTTCCGTGATAAAGGTCTCTTGGTAATGTAAATCTCATTTCTAAATCCTCCTATGTATAGATTAATTTAAAGTTGCAAGAAGCATTTGTGAAATCTCCACACAAATCTCTTCTTAACTTGATTTTTATTATACAAAATAACGTTGAATTATCTTAGGATAATTCATGAACTTTTAGTTAATTATTCATTTTTACATAGCATATATTATTAAGTGAATATAGCTAAATCAACATATGGCGGTGTAAAACGGACGTAAAAAATATGATAATTAGATGAAAAATCACGAATTTAGTTGCATATCGTGGAAACTTGCGGACTTTTTATGTTAATAAGTTATACATTTATTCGCCAAAGCTGACACATCGGCGTTTTGACGATATTTTTGCCTAAGGAAACGGCATAACATAAGTGGGGCTTTCGGCAGGTGTCACAACAAATAGTATGCAAAAATGCGAAAAATAATGTGAGATAACTATTGTAATTCTCAAAAAAGTGTGTTATAATGTATAGGTATTGTATTGTATCCTCCCTTGATGGAGGAATAATAACAAGGAGGAAATTTAATATGAAAACAAAGATCAAGACGAGAGAGCTGGTTTTGCTCGGACTTCTGACGGCAATCTTACTTCTGATGTCGTACACACCGCTGGGCTATCTCAATATTGGACCGCTGGCTATCTCATTCAACGTCATTCCTGTTGCTATCGCTGCGGTGACTTTAGGTCCTGTTGGCGGCGCTATCGTAGGTGCGGTATTCGGACTTACAAGCTTTTTGCAGTGTATCGGAATAGGCGGAACGAGCGCAATGGGTGTTATACTTTTTGATATCAACCCTGTTCTGGCATTTATCCAGCGCTTTGTGCCGAGACTTCTTGACGGCTTCCTGCTGGGATTTATCTTCAAGGGCGTAAGAAAGGTATCAAACACCTATGTATCCTGCGCTGTAACGGGATTTTTCTCAGCTTTTCTTAACACGGTATTCTTTATGAGCGCACTCGTGCTGCTTTTCGGCAACACCGAATATATGCAGACGGCTATCGCAGGAAGAAACCCTATCGTTTACATCTGCGCAACTGTCGGCATCAATGCAATATGGGAAATGACGGCGTCCACTATCATAACAGGCGCAGTCGGTGCGGCGCTTTTCAAGGCAAGGCTCATTCCTGCACCTGTAAAAGCGCAGGCTGAATAACTCACCCGAAAGGAAAATATAAACAAATGGTTTTAGCAGTCGATATAGGAAACACCAATATAGTAATGGGCTGTTTTGAAAATGACAGGATACTTTTTGTTGAAAGACTTTCCACAGATCAGCAGTCCACGGCTTTGGAATACGCCATAATGCTCAAGAACATTCTTGAGATACACGGCATTGAACAGCTTGATTTCAAGGGCGGCATAATCTCGTCGGTAGTGCCTTCGGTAACGCTGACGATGAAGGACGCTATGGAGCGGCTCATCAAAAAGCGCATTATGGTGGTAGGACCCGGTATCAAGACGGGGCTGAAGATAAATCTTGACAATCCTGCCCAGCTTGGCAGCGACAGAGTTGCCGACGCAGTTGCGGCGATAAATCTTTATCCTGTTCCTATTATAATGATAGATATGGGCACGGCGACCACGATATCGGTCATCGACAAGGAAAAGAATTTCATCGGCGGAATGATAATCCCGGGCTTAAGGACTTCCCTTGATTCCCTTTCGGGCAAGGCTTCACAGCTTCCGTTTATCAGTCTTGTGCCGCCGAAAAAGGTCATCGGCACAAACACTATCGACTGTATGAAGAGCGGCATTATCCACAGCAATGCGGCCAGCCTTGACGGCGTTATCGAACGCATCGAGGACGAGCTTGGTGAAAAGTGCACGGTGGTATCAACAGGCGGCGTGGCGAAGATAATCGTACCGTACTGCAAGCGTGATATCGTCATTGACGACGAGCTGCTGCTCAAGGGACTTATGATAATATACAACAAAAACAAGGCGTAACGCCATTACATTAATACAATACACTCAGAGGACGGTTTTATATCGTCCTCTTTTTTATTGGGACTATAACAAGTGCAAAAGTCACGGGCGAACGCTGTTCGCCCCTACCATAAAAATGCACAAATTATGCCGTCAAAATATAGTCATATATACAAGTTATCAGCATTTTATTGCATTGGAGTGAAAGATATGGTACAATCATAAAAACGATTACACAACGCTGATAAGCGTATTGACAACAGGAGTATGATTATGGAAAAATGCAGGATAATAAGCCTTGTGCTGGCGGCGCTTATGCTCACGGGCTGTTCAAAGGGTGCTGACAGCTCGCAGGGTTCGTCAAACAAGGCGGCGGACTCGTCAAGCAGCGCCACGAACAATGGACCTTCCGACACCGAACCCGAGACTGTAAAGTATCAGCCACACGAATTTGAACTTAATGACAGCGAGGTCACATTTTCAAAGGCAAGCGGTTTTTATGACGAGGGCTTTGAGCTGGAGCTTACCGCAGGCGAGGGGGAGCAGATATTCTACACCACCGACGGCAGCGACCCGAGATATTCAGAGACGAGGATAGAATACACAGCACCTATCAAGATCACCGACAGGAGCGGCGATGAGAACGTTGTTTCAGCGGTTCAGCCCGTGAAGATATCGGGCAATTTCAATGAATACAGCATTGGCGACGGAGATTTTTGGAGCACGGTATATCTGCCCAGCAATGACGCCGTTGACAAGTGCACGGTCATCAGGGCGGAGTGTGAAGCCTTTGACGGCAAGGTGTCGCAAACCTTTGCGCAGAGCTATTTTATCGGCAGCGCAGAGGAGCACATTCAAGGGCTGAAAGAAAGCTGCAAGGCGGCAGGACAGAGCCTTGCGGTGGTGAACCTCACGATGAATTATGACGATCTTTTCAATGAGGACACGGGATTTTACGTCAAGGGCAGGCTTTTCCAGCAGGCGCTTGAGCGCTTCAAATCCAGCGGCGAGAACATTGAAGCCGAAACGGCACGGCAGCTTGACGCAAATTACAAGCAGCGTGGCAGAGAATGGGAGCGTGACTGTCATATGGAGCTGACGGAGATATCAGCGGAGGGCGAGGTCTCCCCTGCCCTGTCGCAAGATTGCGGCATAAGGATACAGGGCAACTACTCACGCTCCGATCTGCAAAAGGGATTGCGCCTTTACGCACGGAAAAGTTACGGCGAGAAAAAGTTCGACTATGAGGTATTCAAGGGGCTGAAAAATTCGTCAGGCGAGACTATCGACAGCTTCAAGACTTTGGTGCTCAGAGCAGGCGGAAACTGCGCATTTACGGCGAAATTCAACGATACATATTGGCAGAGCCTTATGGCTGACCTTGACTGCTCAACAAAGGCTTCACGACCTTGCGTTGTCTACTTAAACGGCGAATATTGGGGACTTTATGTGCTGGAAGAGGACTATTCCGACAACTATTTTGAAGATCATTACGGCGTGGCAAAGGACGATGTTGTGGTCTATAAGGGCGACGCCGAGACTTACAAGAGCGGTTACAAGCTTGACAAAGGCACCCTTCCCGAGGGCGAACGCAACGACGATTACTTCTTTGAAGAGCTGACGGAATTTTTCGCAAGCCACAAAGACTTGTCCGCTCAGAGCGATTATGACGAGTTCGCAAAGCTTGTTGACACCGACAGCGTGAGAGATTATTTTCTCGGCGAGGTTTGGATAAACAACAAGTGGGATTGGCCGGGCAAAAACTGGTCGATGTGGAAAGTTCAGAATACCGACAGCGCAAATGAATACGCTGACGGCAGGTGGCGGCTTATGTTCTATGACGTTGAATTCGGCGGCGTGAGCGGCGAGGGCGACGCTTGGACGAACACGATGAAAGAAGATAACTACAAGCCCAAGGGGCTTCTCGACACCGACACGAAAAATCCTGCGGTGCTGAGTTTTGCTTATCTTATGTCAAACGAAGCTTTCAGAAATGATTTCTGCGACAGGCTTATAGATATGTCCTCGAGCACATTCGGCAAAGACAAAGCCCTTGAAAAGCTGAAAGAATTTGAGGATATCTACTCACCCCTTTACGAGCAATTTTTCGCAAGATACCCTGGTGCTGGCACAGCGGAAGAGGCTCTCCACGGGGATTACGCTTCATCTGACTGCATAAGAGCTTTCCTTGAAAAGCGTGAAAGCAATATCCAAACTATGGTCGACTGGACTAAGGCGCAATTTTAGGATAATTTCAGATATTGGGAATTTGCACAAAAAGTCAGTTTGAACAGCATAAAAAGCTATTGAAAATTATGACCGTCTGCTATATAATTATGACAGCGATAAATTCAGCGCTGCTATATATATGCGGCGACGGTCAATTTTCTATATTTCGGAGGACATTAAAATGCCAAATCCATTTTTGCCAAGCTGGGAATATATCCCCGACGGTGAGCCGAGAGTTTTCGGCGACAGAGTTTATATTTACGGCTCCCACGACAGGGCTGCGCAGAGCGATTTCTGCGACTACAAGCTGAAAGTATGGTCAGCACCAGTTGACGATCTTAACAACTGGGTGTGCCACGGACACAGCTTCCACACCCGTGACGATCGTGACCACAAGTCTGACACAGCAGGACAGACCGACAACAGGCTGTTCGCTCCCGACGTTATCGAAAAGGACGGCAAGTATTATCTTTACGCTTATATCGTCGGCGCAAAGGGCGTTGTGGGTGTATCGGACAGACCCGAAGGGCCTTTCAAGTTCCTTTCAAACTACAAATACGCTCCCGAGGACGCAGGTGATGACGGCATTTACAATGACGCAGGCGTGCTTGTTGACGACGACGGCGGGGTGTATATTTATTACGGCTTCACGGAATCGAATTTCAATGAGATCGACCCTTCGGATATGTACACCATTAAAAAGGGCAGCTACAAGCGTGCTGTCATTGATGACAGCGACAGCGCACCGCAGGAGCAGAGATTTTTTGAAGCAAGCTCTCCCCGAAAGATCGGCGACACATACTATCTTATATACTCCCCTTGCGTTGGCAGCCGACTTGCTTATGCCACGTCTGACAAGCCACAAGGGCCGTTTAAATACCGAGGATATATCGTCGACAACGGCGTTGATTTTCCCGGCGGCAACGATCACGGCTCAATATGCAATATAAACGGACAATGGTATATTTTCTACCACAGAATGACAAACAATACCATTATGTCAAGGCGTGCCTGCGTTGAGAAAATAAACATTCTCCCCGACGGCACTATACCGACTGTTGAAATGACTTCCCTCGGCTTTGAGGACAGCCTTGACCCATTCAAGCCAACGCCTGCTGACATTGCCTGCGTGCTGAAAGGCGGCTGCTTCATCACCGAAAAGGACATTTTCACACGGAGCGTTGTGAACATCACAGAGGGCAACGTTATCGGCTACAAGTATTATGATTTTGGCGAGGACTTTTCTTCAAAGACGATGAAAATTGCGCTGAAAGTCAGGGGTATGGGCACGGTGACAAAGGTGGCAGTTTATGCGGACAACTATGAAAAATCCGAGCCTATCGGCTTTGTTGATATCGGCACAGGGGACGGCGTTTACACAGGGGTGGTGAAGTCCCTCACGGGCAGGCACTCCATATACTTTGTGCCCACGGCTGGGACTGATGAAATGGCGGACTGGATAGCAGGATATTTCAAAAACAAGCCGCTGTTTGAACTTGAAGAATTCGTATTTATGAAGTAAGCACACATACATAAACAGGAGGAAATTAGATTATTATGAGCATAAAAAGCACGATCAGAAAAAGCTTCTGCAAGGGCTTTACCCTTTTCACGGCGGCTGTTCTTGGCTGCACAGCAATGCTGACAGGCTGCGGCAAAGGCGGCGACAGTTCATCGCAGGCTGATGGTAAAAATACCTCAGACGACGGAAGTATCCACAAGGAACTGACTGCCACAGAGCTTGCAAGACTTCTCGGCAACGGCACGAACCTTGGCAACACAATGGAAGCCTACGGTCACAAAAGCTATTCCGCCGACACAGACCCCGAAAGCTTCGAGACCCTTTGGGGACAGCCTGTCACAACTGAAGAAATGATAAAGGGTATGAAAGCCAACGGCTTTGACTCCCTGCGTGTGCCTGTTGCTTGGACGAACGCAATGGAATACGAAAAGGGCGATTACACCATAAATTCGGCATATCTTGACAGAGTTGAGGAGATTATAAACTACGCCCTTGACAACGATATGTACGTTATCATCAACGACCATTGGGACGGAAGCTGGTGGGGAATGTTCGGCTCTTCTGAGCAAAGCGACGTTGACAAGGCATTTGAAATGTACAAGTCGATGTGGACGCAGATCGCAGAGAGATACAAGAACTATTCCGACAGACTTATTTTCGAGGGCGCAAACGAAGAGCTTGGCGACAGGCTCAATGACACGGACGTTTGCAAAAATTCGGGTTCCCTTTCAAAGTCTGAGTGTTACGAAATGACAAACAAGATAAATCAGACCTTTGTGGATACTGTCCGTGCGACAGGGGGAAACAACGCACAGCGTTTTCTTCTTATCGCAGGCTACAACACGGATATCACGATGACCTGTTCCGACAAGTTCCAAATGCCAACAGATACCGCAAAGAACAAGCTCCTGCTTTCCGTTCACTATTACACCCCTTGGGATTACTGCGGCACAAAGGGTCGTTCCGACTGGGGCACAAAGTCTGACTATGAAGAGCAGAACAGACTTTTCAAGAATATGACAAAGTATTCTGAGCAAGGCTATGGCATTATAATCGGCGAATATGCAGTCCTCACCAATGGCGGAGATGTCAAGAAGGGCACGGATAAATTCTTCAACAATCTCCTTGACAACTGCGACGCTTACGGCTTTGCGCCGTTCCTTTGGGATTGCAGCGACTTTTTCTCACGTTCAGAGCTCACAATGCGTGACGAGACTATCGCAAAGATATTTGACGAGCGCCGCCGTGACAATCAGTCCTCAATGACAATGGAGGAAGAGCGTGCGAAGGCTGCAAAGAAGATAGAAGAGACATATGCAGCCGCACCCGAAAAGCTCACCGACGACACCACACCGCAGGCAGACGAAAACACAGCCGTTGCTTGGATAATGTATCAGAGTGCTGATTATTCAGTATGTTACAGCGTTGGCGACGAATATGACCCAGCTTCAAAGAGCGACGGAGTTATCGCAGAAAACGCAGTTATCGACGGCGAGGGCACATATACAGTCAGCCTCGATATGTCCTCAAACAACGCAAACGGCATTGCATTCTCAGCTCTCGGCATTGCAAACGGCGAAAAGCTTTATCCGGGATACATCGCAACTATCGACGAGATAAAGATAAACGGCGAAGCTGTTGAGACTATCGCAGACGGCTACACAACCTCTGACGACGAACTTTGCACAAGAGTGAACCTTGTAAATCAATGGGTGAGCGCACCACCTGAGGGCGCAAGGATCTCAGGCGGCGACCTTTCAAACGCTGCGCCGACTATCCTCGATTATCCGGGCAGGATAAATACTCTTGAGATAACATTTACTTATGCGTCGGAGAAATAGGACAATATAAAATAAAAAACGGGTGAACAGCGTTCGCCCGTTTTTTTATGTTCATCATTCAAGAATATACTTCTTCACCAGCGGATAGATCGACCTGTAACCCTCTTCATTGATGTGCATACCCTCAAAGGTGTATTCCGCCTTGAGCCTGCCCTGCTCGTCCTTGAGCGGGTCGTTGACGTCGATATATTTTGCACCAAGCTTGTCCGCAAGCTTTTTCACCTGCTCGTTGGCTATCTTTATCTTCTCATTGCTTCTGATCTTTAAGCAGGCTTTCATATCCTCGGCGGCTGCGTCATAATTCACGGGATAATACGCCATAAGATACATTTTCACGTCGGGAACGACTTTCAGCGTTTCTCTGAGGATATACTCATAATTTTCCATTACCTTTTCAATAGGTCTTTCGGCGATAGAAAGATCGTTGGTGCCGATATTGATAAATAGCTTTCTCGGCGCAAGGTCAAGTATCAGCGTGTCGATGTTCTCGATAAGCTCCTCGGTGACAAATCCGCCCACGCCTCTGTTATAGACCGTCACGTCAAGCTTGTCCTCTTCCACGAACTTCTCCATGGGAAACATTTCCATAAGTGACGAGCCTGCGAACAGAACCTGTCCTTTCTTTGCGCTCTCATTGAGCTTTTTAAAGCGCTCGACTTTATATTCCTTTGTCCATACGACTTCTTCACTCATAATGATCCTCCTTTGCAAATTTGCCATTATGGGAACATTATACTATTTACATCTGCATTTTTCAAGCACATTCATCACTTATTATGAATATCCACTATGATTTTTAACAGTTGCCTGCCATTGTGCGCACTTGAAAATATGGCTCGATTGTGCTATAATATATCAGACATAATAAGAAGAATAGTGAATAGTAAGCAGAAAGAAGAAATTTGGTAAAATGAAAACAAGAAAAATAGATATGCTCCACGGGCCTTTGGCAGGCAAGCTTGTGCTTTTCGCCCTGCCGCTGGCTGTTTCGAGCATTTTGCAGCAGCTTTTTAACTCCGCCGACCTTGCCGTTGTGGGACGTTTTGACAGCGATCAGGCAATGGCAGCCGTTGGCAGCAACGCTTCATTGGTGAACCTTATCGTAAGCCTGTTTTTAGGGCTTTCAGTCGGTGCAAACGTAATAGTCGCACGGCTTATCGGGCAGGGCAAGAAAGAAAAGATAAACGAATCCATTCACACAATAGTGCTCATCGCACTTATAAGCGGCGTGACCATTTTGACCCTTGGCGAAGTCATCGCACCCCAGCTTTTGAAGCTTATGAACGTCCCCGACGATGTTTTCAAGCTTGCAACTACATATCTGCGAATATTCTTTATCGCAATGCCATTTATTGAGATATACGACTTTGGCTCGGCCATACTGCGAAGCAAGGGCGACAGCTCACGGCCGCTTTATGCGCTGATAGCTTCGGGCATAATAAACGTGCTGCTCAATCTGCTGCTCGTTATCGTGTTCAAGCTTGGCGTTGCAGGCGTTGCCATTGCGACTGTTATTTCAAACTGCGTCAGCGCAAGTTTGATTTTGTACGTTCTCACTCACGAGGAAGAGACCTTCCGTCTTGATCTGCGCAAGCTGAATATGAAAAAGGAATATCTGCTTGGCGTTGTAAAGATAGGTCTGCCTGCGGGACTTCAAAGTATGGTATTTTCGCTGTCGAACGTTGTTATACAGTCGGCGATAAACACCTTTGGCGCAGACGGCATTGCAGGCGGCACGGCGGCGCAGAACTTTGAGTTTATGGCATACTTTGTGATAAACGCTTTTGCACAGACCGCCACAACATTCACAAGTCAGAACTTTGCCGCCGATGACAAGGAACGCTGCAAGAAGATATACAAACTTTGCACATTCATCGGCCTTACAAGCTGCTTTGTACTCAGCGGAATATTCCTTCTCGGCAGAAACGTATTTATCCGCATATTCTCCACCGACCCCGGCGTTATCCATTATGCGATGATAAGAATGTTGGTGGTATGTATGTTTGAGCTTTTGACGGGCGTATACGAGATATCGGGCGGCTGTCTCAGAGGAATGGGACACTCTCTCCAGCCGGCGATAATAACAGTTCTCGGCACCTGCGTATTCAGACTTATCTGGGTAGCGACGATCTACAAACTTCACAGAAGCTATTTTATCCTTATGCTTGTTTACCCTGCTTCTTGGGTGATAACAGGCACGGCTGTAACGATAGCATACTTCATCACCCGAAAGAAAGAATTTGCCAATATGCACAAGCGAAAGGCCGATATTATATAGTCGTGCTTGACAACTATTTCTTAGTGTGATATAATATAAATAAGAAAAGGGCACCACATTTGCCAATGGCGTGCGGTTCTCCCTCATTTTTTGTATTTAAGAAACACCGTTACTTTGGAAGAGTAGGGCGGTGTTTCTTATTTTTTATATTAAGAAACTTCTATTTTTTCTTGTTATTGTTATGAAATACAAGATAGCATAGAGAGATAATGCCGGTAATCATTGATACAAACAGAAAAAGATCTGAGTATGTAACTGCCATTCTTATCACCTCCCTTTCGGGAGAAACCGCCTACCGCTAATGCAGTACCCATATGTTTATTGTAGCATACTTGCGTTCGATTGTCAATATTTTCTTTGCAATTGATACTCTAGTATCTTTTTTATTTTTAATATAACGAACATTTATTCTGAAATACTATTGACAAATCAGAACATTCGTGCTATAATTTATACAGACAGAAAAAACGCCTGCGAACGCTCTCGCAGACGTTTGTGCCTTTATATTTATCTCGGCTCTTTCTATCCTGATCCAAATTTTGTTTGTTTTTATTCGTAACAACTTTCGATATCTTTAAGTGCAGCCTTTGCCATATTCACGGCAGGCTCAGGACCTAACACCTTGGCTTTTGAACCGAACTGGAACAGCCAGCCCCAAAATGTTGGCGCCACCTGTATCTCTTGATTGATATAGAAAGTGTCGTCGGAATTTTTGTGACAGATCGTCCTTTCGCCAAAACGATCCATTACCACGTTGATAAGCGAATTATCGAACTGAAGCGTCATTGTCATAAGCTCGCCGCCGTACATTCCGTAAATCGACTGCTGGTTGGCAGCCTCCGCCTTTTCCTCGTCGGAAAGCTCCCTCCTCGGCAGGTCTGTTACAGATACCTGCGTCATACGATCGACCCTGTAACGGCAGATCTTTTCGTGCTTTTCACAATAGCAGACAAGATAATAATTGTCATTTTCCCAGACAAGCGAATAGGGCGATACTGTATACACTTCGCCGCCGTGCTTGAGCTGCTTGCGCTTTTCAACGGTGTATTCAAAATACTTGAAGCGTATCTCCACCCCGTTGAATATGCCCTCCTGTATCTTGTTTATGGCATAATATATCTGCTCATTGAAGGTCTTTGTTCTGTTTGAAACGTAAACCATTCGTCTGAGGTCTTTGGCCTTGTATTCAGATGTAAGGGACTGTATTTTCCTTATAAGCTCCTTGGACTTCTTCTGAGTAAGAAATCGGCAGGAAGCCACAGCGTCAGCAAGCACATAAAGCTCTTCGTCCTGAAACAGTCTTTTTGCAAGATAATAGGCGTTTGAATGGCCGTCCTTCGTTATCTCGATATCCATTCCGCTGTCGCAGAGGGTCTTGATATCGTCATAGATCGTCTTTCTTTCGGCCTTTATGCCGTACTCGCCCAATATCTCGATGAGCCTGTTTCCCGTGATAGTGTGCTTTTCGTCCGTCCTCGTCTCAAAAAGCTTCTTCATCGTCAGAAGCTTCTGTTTCTGTCTGGATAATCCTGTCACTTTATTTTATCCTCCCCGCTGCGTTTCATATCCGAAACCTTAATTCTTGAACCGTCGGGTTCAACGATCGTCGTGTGCTCAAGCTGACCTGTAAGGTTAGCGATAACGCTCCTGCGGTACTCCATTCTGAGCTTCTCACGCTCGTCCTTTTCGGCGGCGGTCAGCTCACGTTTTCTCGAGATCGCAGTAAGCTCCGACAATCTGTTAAGCTTTACTTTCTCCATAAATTTTTACACTACTCCTCATAAGCCGCCGACTTCATCTTTATATTTTTTGCGCTGCTCGTATATTTTTTATCTTTATATTTTACGCAGCAAAAAAAGCCCTCGGCTTAAATTTAGTACGGACGGCTTACACAATACCGCCCTTTTCCGCTCGAAGTATTTTGTTAAGACATTTTTCTTGTTTTTATCTATTTTATATTTATCAGTCCAACAAAAGACCCTAAAGCGATTTAGCAGATACATTATAACACATTATTCTGCAAATTGCAATGGTAAAATGCACAAACAGTCCGATTAATTTCCCTCATATTGAACAAAATTTTTGAAAATTGTGTCTGTCCAAAAAATTGCCCACTATATATTGTGGTGGCAAAATGACACAATTTCACGCAGAAAATGCAGAAAGGAACAAAATGCAGCACCAAAAGATATCATTTGATCTTACAGAGAACTACATAAGCAAGTTTTACGGCGCACCGTCTGCCGACAATTTCGATCCCTCGGGGGCTATCGAAAATGGGCTTATGCGTGATATCGTCAATGAAAATTTGACGAAACGGCAGAAATGTTATATAATAAAGTATTATAATAAAGGTATGACTATGCAGCAGATAGCCGAAAGCGAGGGCGTTTCACGCTCAACGGTATCGAGGACGCTGGGGCTTGCGAGGAAGAAAATTTCCTGCGGCCTAAAGCCTGCCATACTGCGCAGCGTACTGAAAAATGAAAGGAAAGCGTGAAAATGAACGCTCCCATAAACGAATTTGTTAAGGCTTATGCCAATTCTGGCATAGCAAGATTTCATATGCCGGGTCACAAGGGCAAGGCTTTTCATGGGCTTGAAGCCCTTGATATCACCGAGATAAAAGGGGCTGACTACCTCTTTGAAGCCGACGGAATTATACGCCAAAGCGAGGACAATATGGCGAAGGCTTACGGCACGGCGAGGACGATATATTCCGCCGAGGGCTCAAGCCTTTGCATCAAGACTATGCTTGGTATCATCAAGACCTGCAACGCAGGCAAGGGGCGCATAACTGTTGCCGCCCCGAGGAACGCCCACAAGGCTTTCGTCAACGCCTGCATACTTCTTGATCTTGACGTCAAGTGGATATATCCAAAGGGCGAATTTACGTCCATTTGCGCAGGAAGCGTCACCCCTGATGACGTTCGTGAAGCTATTGAAAGCGGCGAAAAGCCCGACTGCGTTTATGTGACCTCTCCCGACTATCTTGGCAATCTCAGCGATATAAGGGGCATAAGCAAAGTCTGCAAAGCAAATGGTATTCCCCTGCTTTGCGACAACGCCCACGGGGCTTATCTGAGATTTCTTCCCGAAAGCCTTCACCCTATGGACTTGGGAGCGGATATGTGCTGCGATTCTGCACACAAGACCCTGCCCTGCTATACAGGCGGCGCAATGCTCCACATATCCAAAGGTGCACCGAAAGAGTTTATCGACTGCACAAAAAACGTTATGTCGATGTTCGCTTCCACCAGCCCGTCCTATCTTATTATGCAGAGTCTTGACCTTTGCGCACAATATGTAAACGGCGATTTTGCGCAGGATATCGCACGGACTGTTGAGCGTGTGAAGCTTTGCCGACAACGCATTGAAGCATTCGGCTGGCAGTTCACGGGGGACGAACCTATGAAGCTGACCATTTGTGCATACCAAAGCGGCATAACAGGCAATGATCTTGCGGACAGGCTGAGAGGATATGGCATTGAACCCGAATACAGCGACACACAATATATTGTGCTTATGCCGACGCCATTCAATGACGAAAGCGATTTTACACGGCTCGAAAAGGCGATGTCGGAGATACCGCAGCCGAAGATACGGCTGTTCGGCGACTTTCCTGCAATACCAAAAGGCATAAAGAAAATAGGCATTAGAGAAGCGGCGTTCTCAAAGCAGGAGACCGTCAAAGTTGATGAAGCCCTCGGCAGGATATGCGCAATGACTGTCACAAGCTGTCAGCCCTCTGTGCCTGTGGCTGTGAGCGGCGAACTTATCACCGAAAATGTCATAAAAATTTTGAAAAACTATGGCATTGAGGAGATTAATGTGCTATAATATAATAGTATAGTCATAGCAGGCTATCAACAAAACAGATATTGTTATATTATGTATATAATGTAAAGGAGCAGAACTATGAAATTAGTATATGCGATAGTAAACAGCGATGACACCTATGCGGTAAACAAGGGCTTTTTGAAGGCTGGCATAAGAGCAACAAAGCTTTCGTCAACAGGCGGCTTTCTGATGTCGGGCAACACAACTTTTCTTATCTGCTGTCAAGACGAAGAGGTCGACCTTGTTATCGACGTTTGCAAGCAGTATTCAAAGAAGAGAAAGCAGTATGTGCCTTCATCGACTATTATGGAGCCAGACGGCGGCGCTTCATATCCTGTTGAGGTTTCCATCGGCGGCGCAACTATTTTCGTGACAGATATCGAACGTTTTGAAAAGGTGTAAGCTTTGATAATTTACGGCAACAGCGAACCGAGACGGCTCGTGACGGAAATGATAAAAAAACAACGTGAGCCTCATTCTATCGTCATTCACGGCGAAAAGGGGCTGGGCAAGAAAACGCTGGCTCGTTGGATAGCGGCGGCGCTTCTTTGTGAGCGGCAGACGGGCGAGCCCTGCGGTGTATGCAAGAGCTGCAAAATGGTGTTCGACAATTGTCACCCCGACGTTATGACGGCGCAGTCAAACGCCAACGGAAACTACATCGTTGACGAAGCCATAAGGCCTATCGTGCCGGACGCTCAGATCGCACCAAGCGAGGGCAGAATGAAGGTCTACATCATACCCGACCTCGATATGTCCGTAAACACGGCAGTGCAGGTGCAGAATATCCTGCTCAAGCTTATCGAAGAGCCGCCAGAGCACACGGCGATAATACTCACGGCACGAAGCAAGGAGATTTTCTTGCAGACCATAATCTCTAGAGTGCTTGCCCTTGGCGTTATAACTGTCACCGAGGCGGAGAGCACCGACTGTCTCACGCAGAAATATCCCGACTTCTCCCCTGCGGAGATCGCAGAAGCCGTTGCGGCTGGCCGTGGAAATATCGGCAGGTGCGAAGCTTATCTAAACAAGACCGCCTTTTGGAACAGCGTTGGCATTGCAAGGAGCCTTTGCAGGGCGGCTTGCGGCGGAAGCGAATACGAAGTGCTTAAAGCGCTTTTTGAAGCCGACGGCAAGAAAGCCGTTCTCCGTGAAGGACTGAGCCTTTTCGGAGAGATAGTCAGAGACAGCACGGCGTTTAGGCTTGGCGGCGATGATGAAAAGTCGGTAAGCTGCGATCGTGATGGCGCAAGGCAGCTGAGCAGGCGGCTTTCAGCGGACAATGCGGTGAGACTTTACGACCTTATGTGCGAATACACCGCAAGGATAGACGCAAACTGCAATCTCAATCTGACGATGAACAGCCTTGCGGGGCAGATAAGCAAAATTACAGGGTAATTTGATACATTCTCAAAAAAATATTTGAAAGGAAGAACTGATGATAAAAATAATAGGCGTGCGCTTTAAGAGCGTTGGAAAAATATATTACTTTGACCCAAAAGACTATGATATCAAAATGGGCGACAAGGTCATCGTTGAGACCGCAAGGGGCGTTGAATGCGGCGAGGTCGTAATGGTGGACAGGGAGATCGACGAGACGAAGTTCACAAACCCTGTTAAGCCGATAATAAGAATTGCCACGGCAAACGACTTCAAGACCATCGAGAAAAACAAGCAGAAAGAAAAGGACGCTTTCAAGATCTGCGAGCAGAAGATCGCTGCCCACAAGCTGAAAATGAACCTTATCGACGTTGAGTGCACATTCGACAACAACAAGCTGCTTTTCTATTTCACGGCGGAAAATCGTGTTGACTTCCGTGAGCTTGTAAAAGACCTTGCGGCGGTATTCAGAACGAGGATAGAGCTGAGACAGATCGGCGTGCGTGATGAAGCGAAAATGCTTGGCGGACTTGGTATCTGCGGACAGCCTTTCTGCTGCTCAAGATTTTTGGGCGAGTTCCAGCCTGTTTCCATTAAAATGGCAAAGGAGCAGGGTATGTCACTTAACCCGACGAAAATTTCGGGCACTTGCGGCAGGCTTATGTGCTGCCTTAAATATGAGCAGGACAGCTATGAAGATCTTCTCAAGCACACACCAAAGGTCGGTGCTATCGTAAAGACTGCCGACGGCAGGGGCGTTGTTGAGGAGGTCAATCTGCTGACAGGAAAGCTCAGAGTTAAAATGGACAAGAATGACAACGTTGTTATGGTAAAGAAAGACGACGTTGAGGTCATAAAGGACTCTGTTATCAAGCTCGATCGTGACGAGATAAAGGCGCTCAAGAGCCTTGAGGGCAAGTAATAACAATTGCCACACCAAATTTATTGTAGGGGCGAACATCGTTCGCCCGTTAGGTTACGCAAGGTAAATTTAGCATTGCACCTATTTATTAAGCAGAAAGGAACGTCCAAATGCCAAAGGTAAAGACATCATATGTTTGCAGCCAATGCGGTTATGAAACATCAAAATGGAACGGAAAATGCCCTAACTGCGGCGAATGGAACACCTTTGAGGAAGTTGAGGTGGCTGTGCGCTCGGGCGGCTCAAAGGCTAAGGCAAGCGCTGTCAAGGATATCTCCGACAAGATAGTCGGCATTGGCGGCGTTGACGCAAGCTACAACGAGGTGCGTTACGCCACGGGGCTGAAAGAGCTTGACAGAGTGCTGGGCGGCGGACTTGTGAAGGGTTCGCTTGTGCTGCTGGGCGGCGAACCGGGCATCGGTAAATCGACAATGCTTTTGCAGATTTGTCAGTATCTCGGGCAGGAGCACACTATTTTATATGTATCGGGCGAGGAATCTGTGCGGCAGATAAAGCTTAGAGCCAACAGGCTTCACGTCAACTCAGAAAATCTTTACCTGCTGGCGGACAATGACTGCGAGCAGATATGCAATGTGATCGTGAAAGAAAAGCCTGAGATAGTCATAATCGACTCGATACAGACGATGAGCATAAGCGGAATTTCATCAGCGCAAGGCTCAGTCACGCAGGTGCGAGAATGCACGAATATGTTTATGCAGACGGCGAAATCGGAAGAGATACCGATGTTTATTGTAGGCCACGTCAACAAGGACGGTGCTATCGCAGGTCCGAAAGTTATGGAGCATATCGTTGACTGCGTGCTGTATTTTGAGGGTCAGCGCAATCTGACATACAGGATACTGAGGGCGATAAAAAACCGTTTCGGCTCGACAAACGAGATAGGAATGTTTGAAATGGCGGACAGCGGACTGCTGGAAGTTGAGAACCCCTCAATGATGTTTCTTGAGGGCAGGCCGACGGACGCTTCCGGCACTTGCGTTGCCTGCATAATGGAAGGCACAAGGCCTGTTATGGCGGAAGTTCAGGCGCTTGTCTGCAAGAGCGTGCTTGCCTCGCCAAGGCGTACTGCAACGGGATTTGACTATTACCGAATGGCGATAATAATTGCGGTGCTTGAAAAGCGGCTGGGCTACTTTTTCGGCGGACTGGACGTTTATATCAACATCGTGGGTGGCTTGAAACTTGACGACACGGCGGCGGACTTGTCCGTTGCGCTGGCGCTTTACTCGGGTCTCACCGACAAGGTAATAAGCGACAAGCTCATCGCCCTTGGAGAGATAGGTCTCGGCGGCGAACTGCGGAGCATTTCACATTGCGAACAGCGCCTTGCGGAATGTGAGCGAATGGGCTTTGAGACCTGCATTGTGCCTGCGCACTCGCTGAAAAGCGTTGACGTTTCAAAGTTCGATATGAAAATAATCGGCGTAAGGTCGATAAAAGAGGCGTTTAGGGCAATTGGATAAATTGACCCCATAGCAGATTTTCTTTTCTGCTATGGGGTGTTTTTTTGTATTGAGTGGGTGAGCCAGCTGGCGACCAATAAATTGTTATGAGCATTGTCGAATAACAATTTTCGCCCCTACAATCGACAGAATATTATACAAAGCAGTTAAACCAAACTGGCGAACGGAGTTCGCAACCCCAAAAATCATCGCCAACGGCGATACCTTCATTCCTCACTCAACAAAGAGTTCCGACAAAGTCTTTCCTATCAGCTCCCCCGTGTATTGCGCCTGATCTATGGAGTTTCCGTGGCTGCCGACTTCTATCAGCAGCGAACCTGTCGTTAGGTCTTGGTTGTAAAAGCGGTAATCGAAAAGTATGGGTCGGGTCAAGCCGCTCCAATCGCTTTCTAGGGCGGATTGAAGCTTGCAGGCAAAGTGGAAATTCTGCATAAAGTTGGGCATACCCATTGTGCCGTCATCGCAGCCGGAGATTATCATAAGCTGCGCCGCTTTCCTGCCGTCTATCTCGGTTATTGGCGCAAGGCGTGTGCCATCCTCTCGCTCAATGCCGTCACGATGAACGTCAAGGCATATCTTTATGGAGGGGTATTTTTCAAGTATCTCCTGCACGGCTATTCGGCTGGAATCGTATGAGCCGTCATAGCTGGGATAATCGTGGACGAGGGTGTCGTGGACATAGGCAATGCCTGCGGCGTCAAGCTGTTCGCAAATTTTGTCGCCCACGGAGATCATATTCATATGTGGGTCGGTGGTCTTGCAGGAAAACGAGCTGTCGTAATAATCTCTTGCGTATGGTTCAAAGCTTTCGGTGGCGTGGGTGTGGTAGATCAAAATTTGCGGCTGGTCGGAATTTGCGTCAAGTTCGAAATCTATTGGCTGGGCGCTTTCGGCGTAAAGTTCGGAATTTGAAAGGGCGGTGCAGTTTCGCACCTGTCCGCCGCCGTCAAGGTCAAAATACTGCTCGCCGTCATAATGGCCGTAGGTGTAATTTTCGATAACGCCGTCACGGCTTTCAAGGCTTGCAGGATATGGTATCTTATCGGAAACGTCCTCAGCAGGCAGAGGGCTTGGCACAGCTGAGCTTTCGGAATGGGTCTCGGTCTCCTGCGGAGCCATATCCATATCCCATATGCTGTGCTTTGCAACCACCGCCGCTTCAAGCCTGCCCATATCGTGAAGGGCTTCGCTATCGGCTTGGCTTTGCGCAAAAGGCTTTTCATATTCGCCCATTGTAATGCCTGCTGCCGCCGCTGCGATATTGCCAAACTTTGGCGCAGCTTTTGAATACAGCCACACCCCCACGGGCAGGACGAACACGGCGGTTATAACTGCGCAGGCACGCTGGCAGGCTTGCTTTATTGTCATTTTATCACTCCCGAAATGCGCTGGAATTATTTGCGGATATGTTAAACACTCCGCATACGATACAAATAATTTCTTTGTATCGTGTGTCATTGCCTTTATAAATGTATACGCAGGACGGGCTTTATTATGACTATTGGGGCAAATTTACAGCCGTACTTCAACGGGCTTGCCGACTGTCATTGTTTCGGGGGTGACGTTGCAGTCATAGCAGAGTATCTTCACACCCTTTTGCTGAGCTTCTTTCAGCGCTTCGCCGAACGCTTTGTGGGTCTCATAATTTGGCGTGAAATACTTGACGTCGCTCATCTGCACAAGGATAAGTATATAGGCTTCAAATCCCTTTGATACGCACTCTGCAAGCTCTTTTATATGCTTGACGCCACGCTCCGTCGGGGCGTCTGGGAATAGCACTACACCCTTACGCTCAAGGGTGCAGCCTTTGACTTCAAGGAAGGCTTTTCTGTCCGTTTTGTCGGACTGTAAATAAAAATCGAACCGAGAGCCGCCGTATGTTTTTTCGGGATAGACCTCAAGATCGCCAAGGGGCTTTTGCTCTCTCAGCCATTCGCCGACAGCCTTGTTTGGGGCTTGGCTATCCATATTTATGAGCCGCTGACCCTTTTGGACGGCAACAAGATCATAGGCTGTCTTGCGGTTTAGGTTATCCGACTTTTCCAGCCAGACCTGTGCGTGGTCGGTCAAAAGCTCTTTACACCTTCCTGTATTCTTAACGTGGCAGACCTCTTCCCTGCCCTCAATCTCAACATTTGCGATGAACCTGTTGGGACGTGAAATGAACACGCCCTTGTGAATGTTTTTATATCTCATTTGATCTTTCCGAACCTTTCGTGTTTAGGTAAATGCTATATACTATTTATAATGTAATAGCCGCTTTGCTATAAGTATACCACAATAAATGGCGAATGGCAATTACTATATAAATACATATAAAATTTAAACTTGTATGATAGTCAAATTTGTTCATAGATATGAAAAAATCGGCGTTGTCGCAACTATATATTGACGGCGGCGTGCAAATGTGATATAGTGTTATCCATAAGGCTCTGGGTTTTGAGCCTTATTTAGTATTAGGTATTAGTATTAGAATTTATGATCTAACGATCAAGAGAGAGGTTAATCTATGAAAAAGATCACAGCATTGTTGGTTTCACTTATTATGACTTGCAGCGTTTTCGCAGGCTGCGGCTCTGACAACAGCTCTTCCGCTGCTGACAGCTCATCAAAGGCTTCCGCTTCACAGGCTGCTGACGATAACGCAGACAGCAAGGCAGACGATAACGGCACAGCCGCTGAGGACACTCTTGCTGCGCTGTACACAAACAAGGTTATGAACGGCGATTTCGCTTTTGACGCAACTATCACAGGTGAATTCGATGACGAGACACCAGCCGTTGTTGAGATCGCAGGCGGCAATATGCATATGTCTGTCTCACTTATGGGAATGAACCTTGATTTCTATCTCGTTGACGGCGTAATGTACACACTTGACGCTGAGACAAAGACTTATCTCAAGACTGAATCAGAAGAGACTATCGACGATTTCAAGGCAGAAGTTGGCTACGGCGTAACAGACGGCGCAAAGTTCATCAGCACAGACAACACAGACGATGGCCTTATCTGCGAGACTTATGAAGTTACAGAAGATCTTGATATCGACCTTGGTTCAGGTGTTGAGCTTGACGAGAGCGAATCTGACACTTCATACACAACAACATTCAAGTATTACTTTGACGCAGAGACAAAGGATATCGTAAAGATCGAAACTATCACAGACGGCTCGACAACAACAGTTAAGTTCAATTCATTCACAACTGAGAACGTTGAAGTTAAGCTTCCGGACGATTTCGATAGCTGGACTGAGCAGTCAATGGACGATATGAGCGGCGATGTTATCGACGACGCTGAGCTGGATTTTGATCTCGAGTCTGATTCTGCTGCTGAATAATCTGATAAATTTCGGCATTTCTTATTTTGGAGGCAAATTATTATGAATAAGAAAATTTTGATAAGCGCAGCACTTGCTGCTGTAATGTGCGTGGCTATGACAGCCTGCGGTTCTGACAACAGCTCTTCAAGCTCTTCAAAGGCTGAGGACACAACGACTACGACTACGACAACTGCTGCCGCAGAAAGCACGGCTGATGCAACGGCTGAAAGCAGCGCTGCTGCAAATGTTGGCACGACTGATTATGACGTTGACGGCGATTTCAGAGCTTTTGAGCAGCTCAAAGACAAATACAAGGACGGCTATCTTGCCAACCTTACAGGTCAGATGTCGGGCAACGGCACAAATTACACTATCTGCGTAAAGGACGGCAAGGCTTATCAGGCTTACACAGTTCAGGGTATGAAGTCTTACACAGTTTGTCCCGGCGACGGAAAGCTTTACAACGTTTCTGAAGGCACGACGACTTACAGCGTTGAGGAAGACGACGGCAACGAGTGGAAGTCCGCTGACGTGCTTTTCGGTGCAACGAAGGATTTCGACCACGCTTACATTGACGAGGCGACCAACACAGTTCTCGAGTATTACAAGCTCGACAGCGATGTTACAGGCGCTGAGGGTATGATAATCTACGGCTTCAACGGCGCAACTTACGATCTCCAGCAGATCGCTATCCTGCCGGACGGTGCTGACGAGACCAGCGCTATTTACTATACTGTTGACTCTATCGGCGAGGCTGATGAGGATATGCTGACTGTTCCTGATCTTTCGGCTTATGATGAGGAATAATTTACGGCGCAGGAAGCTTATTACGCATATTAAATGAATAAACGCAGACGGGCGGCATTGGGTCGCCCGTTTTTTGTTACCTTGATTTCTGTATGATCTGACAAAAAGCTTGCTTACGGACGTTATTTCCCCGTATCATAGTGCTTGCTAGCGCCTGTTTTTCGGGGTTTGATGACGTTTGTGCAAAATGACGGAAATGTGTTTTAAATAATTTTTAAATTTGTGAGAAAAATAGTCTCAAACCCCTTGACAAAATCGGCAAAAGGGTATAAACTATACTTAGCACTCAAGAAGAGCGAGTGCTAACACTTAAATCAACAAAGTGCTAATTTCAGCGAATAGGACTGGTGGTGAGTGAATGGACGACCGAAAGCTGAAAATACTTACTGCGGTGGTCGATGAATACATCGTCACAGGCGAGCCTGTTGGTTCAAAGGCGATAATGTCCCACATAAAGGCTTCCTCCGCCACGATCAGAAATGAAATGGCTGAGCTTGAAAAGCAGGGATATCTTGAACAGCCCCACACTTCCGCAGGAAGGATACCCACATATAAGGGTTACAGATTATATGTTGACCAGCTTATGGAGCAGAACCAGCTTACAGACAGCGAAAAGGATATGCTCGATTCGATGATACCTCAGGAATATGTTACTGAGGAAGATCTTGTAAACAAAGCTTCGATGGCTTTGGCTGAGCTTACAAAGTGCGCTGCGGTCGTTGCAAACGCTACGCCGAAATTCTCGCTTATCTCTAAGGTGGAAGTTATCCCGACGGGAAAGAGAATGTACGTTATTCTTATGATAACGTCAAACGGTTCTATCAAGAACAAGGTTTGCAGGCTTGAATTTGATCTGAGCCAAGATCAGCTTGAGTTCTTTGACAACTTCGTGAGGGAGAACCTCAACGGCGTGCCGATAAACAGCATTTCGGACGCTTATGTCGAAAAGCTCACAGAGGCAATGGGAACATATATGATGACCCTTTCGCCGCTGGTATCAGAGATCATGAAGATGACCAAGGAAATGAGCAGCGTGACTATCAAAGGTCAAAGCAATCTGCTCACCTGCAAGGACTTCAATCAGAATGAGATCATAAGCTTTTTGGATAATCAGAAAGAGCTTAAGGGATTTATCGACGAGACGTTTTCGGGACTGCACGTTATGTTCTCACCCGAGCGTGACGGATTTGTTATCCACAACTCTTCGATAATCACGGCGCCCTTTTCCAAGGACGGCAAGACCGCCGGAGCGCTGGGACTTATCGGTCCGATGAGACTTGATTATGCAAAGTTCATTCCGTATCTTGAATATTTCACAAGCAAGATATCGGATATGATATCAGAAAAGCCGCAGGACGGCAAAGAAGATGATAAGAATGAATAAAAAGAAAGGCAGGCGGCGTAAATTGAGTAAGGAAACTGAAAAGGACACCGAGCTTGAAAAAGAGGAAAACACCTCTGCTGAAAGCGAAGAGACTAAGGCGGCGGACGAGACGGCTGAAAAGGCTGACGAGAACGCTGAGGACAATAAGGCTGAGAGCGAAGAAGATAAGCTCAGAAAAGAGCTTGCGGACGCTAAAGACAAATACCTCAGACTTATGGCTGAATATGATAATTTCAGAAAGAGGAGCGCAAAGGAAAGACTTGAGCTCACAGACACAGCAAAGGGCAACGTTATAAACGGCTTCCTTCCCGTGTTTGATAATTTTGAAAGAGCCTTGGGTACGGAAACTCAGGACACAGTTTACAAGCAGGGCGTTGAAATGATATTCAATCAGTTCGGCGAAGCCCTCAAGAAGCTGAATGTGGAAGTTATGGATATCTTGGGCAAGGAATTTGACCCGAACATCGCTACCGCAGTAAGCACAGTTGATGATCCCGAGCTTGGTGAGAACGTTGTGGCGCAGGTGCTGCAAAACGGCTACACTATCGGCGGAAAGGTCATCAGACACGCAATGGTCATCGTTGCGAACCCATAAGACAGCAAGACGATCATCGCCTTGATATAAAAATGAAATTTGAAAGGATTTGATTTTATGAGCAAAATTATCGGTATAGATCTTGGTACAACTAACTCTTGTGTAGCAGTTATGGAAGGCGGCGAAGCTGTCGTAATCCCTAACAGCGAAGGCGCAAGAACAACTCCTTCAGTTGTCGGCGTATCAAAGAACGGCGACAGACTTGTAGGTCAGGTAGCTAAGAGACAGGCAGTTACAAACTATGACAACACAGTAATCTCTATCAAGAGACATATGGGTTCTGATTACAAGGCTCATATGGGCGGCAAGGATTACACACCACAGGAGATCTCAGCTATGATCCTTCAGAAGCTGAAGGCTGACGCTGAGGCTTATCTTGGCGAGAAGGTAACAGAGGCTGTTATCACGGTTCCTGCTTACTTCACAGACGCTCAGAGACAGGCAACTAAGGACGCAGGTCAGATCGCTGGTCTGACAGTTAAGAGAATCATCAACGAGCCAACAGCCGCTGCACTTTCTTACGGTATTGATAAGGAAGAGGATCAGAAGGTTATGGTCTACGACCTCGGCGGCGGTACATTCGATGTATCTATCATCGAAATGGGCGACGGCGTTACAGAAGTTCTTGCAACAGCAGGTAACAACCACCTGGGCGGCGATGACTTCGATCAGAGGATCATTGATTGGATGATCTCTGAGTTCAAGAGCGCAGAAGGCGTTGATCTTTCAAACGATAAGATGGCTATGCAGAGACTTAAGGAAGCTGCTGAGAAGACTAAGATCGAGCTTTCATCTACTGCTTCATCAACTATCTCTCTCCCATTCATCACAGCAGACGCAACAGGTCCTAAGCACCTTGAACTGACACTTACACAGGCTAAGTTCAACGAAATGACAGCTGACCTTGTTGAATCAACAATGGGTCCGGTTCGTCAGGCACTTTCAGATTCAGGTCTGTCAGCTAGCGAGCTTCAGAAAGTTCTTATGGTCGGCGGTTCTTCAAGAATCCCAGCCGTTCAGGAAGCTGTTAAGAAGTTCCTCGGCAAGGAGCCATTCAAGGGCATCAACCCAGATGAGTGCGTAGCCCTCGGTGCTGCATATCAGGGCGGAGTTCTCGGTGGCGACGTTAAGGACGGTCTGCTCCTCCTCGATGTAACTCCTCTGTCCCTCGGTCTTGAGACAATGGGCGGCGTTTGCACAAAGATCATCGAAAGAAATACAACTATCCCAACAAAGAAATCACAGATATTCTCAACAGCTGCCGACAATCAGTCAGCCGTTGATATCAACGTTCTCCAGGGCGAGCGTGAGTTCGCAAAGGACAACAAGCAGCTTGGTATGTTCAGACTTGACGGTATCGCTCCGGCTCCTCGTGGCGTTCCACAGATCGAAGTAACATTCGATATCGACGCTAACGGTATCGTACACGTTTCCGCTAAGGACTTGGGTACTGGCAAGGAGCAGAACATCACAATCACTTCTTCAACAAATATGTCTAAGGACGATATCGACAAGGCTGTTAAGGAAGCAGAAGCTTTCGCAGCTGAGGACGCTAAGAAGAAGGAAGACGTTGACGCAAGAAACGCAGCTGACCAGCTTTGCTTCCAGGCTGAAAAGTCTCTCGGCGAGTTCGGCGACAAGGTAGACGCTGCTGACAAGTCAGCTTGTCAGGCTAAGATCGACGCTTTGAAGGAAGCTCTCAAGGGCACAGATATCGAGGCTATCAAGGCTAAGCACAAGGAGCTCGAGGAGACATTCCAGGGCGTTGCAACTAAGGTTTACCAGCAGGCTGCTCAGGCACAGCAGGCAGCAGGCGGCGCAGCAGGCTTTGACCCTAACAATATGGGCGGAGCAGCTCAGGGCGGCAACGCAAGCTCTTCAAAGGGCGGCGACGATGTTATCGACGCTGAGTTCACAGACGCTGAATAATATTGACAATTGCGGCGACCTCTGTCTGACTTCTCAGGCAGAGGCTATTGCCGTATTATGAGACAGCTTGAAAGTGAAAGCACATACTTACCAAAAAGGAGGCAAGCCCGTTCCCTAAAGTTTTCACGATAATGGAGCTGACAAGAACACGGGCGTTTATATGGCTGAAAAAAGAGATTATTATGAAGTCCTTGGCGTTTCAAAGGGCGCAACGGACGATGAGATAAAGAAAGCCTTCCGTAAAATGGCTAAGCAGTATCACCCTGACCTCCACCCCGGCGACAAGGAATGTGAGGATAAGTTCAAGGAGGTAAACGAGGCCTACGAGGTGCTTTCGGATAAGGATAAGAGAGCAAGATACGATCAGTTCGGTCACGCAGGCGTTGACCCGAACTATGGCGCAGGCGCTGGCGGAGCAGGCGGCTTCGGCGGATTTGGCGATATGGGCGATATTTTCGACTCCATTTTCGGCGGATTTGGCGGCGGTTTCGGCGGACGTTCTGCAAATCCGAACGCACCAAGACGTGGCGAAGATATCAGAGCAAACGTTGTTATCGACTTTATGGAAGCCTGCAAGGGCAAGAAGGTCAAAATTCGTATCAACAGGGCTGAGAAGTGTTCAGACTGTCACGGCACAGGCGCTGCGGCCGGTTCGTCACCTAAGACCTGTCCAGACTGCCACGGCACGGGTACTGTAAGGATAATGCAGAGGACGCCTTTCGGCAACATCGCTCAGACCACGACTTGTAGTCGCTGCGGTGGTAAGGGTCAGATCATTGACAATCCTTGCCACACTTGTAACGGACAGGGCAGAGTTAAGAAGGTTTCCGAAAAGGAGATCGAAATTCCTGCCGGTATCGACGACGGACAGACGCTTAGAGTTGGCGGCGAGGGCAACTGCGGCATAAACGGCGGCCCTAACGGCGATCTGCACATCAATGTAACTGTACGTCCCGACCCGATCTTCGAGCGTGACGGCTATGACGTATGGACGGAGATACCGCTTACTTACACTCAGGCGACACTTGGCGACGAGATCACAGTTCCGACTGTTGACGGCAAGGTCAAGTACAATGTTCCCGAGGGCACCCAGACGGGCACGGTATTCCGTCTGAGAGGCAAGGGCATCATGAAGGTCAACAGGAACGATCACGGCGATCACTACGTTCGTGTGACTGTTGAAGTTCCACGCAACCTTTCAAAGGATCAGAAGGAAAAACTTCGTGAATTTGAAAAATCGCTGGGCGAAAAGAATTACGCAAAGCGCAAGACTTTCTTTGACAAGCTCAAGGATAAATTCAAATAAAGATCAAGGAGAACGGCACGGGGCTGTTCTCCTTTTTTGTTGCAAAAATTATATAATAAAAAATCGCCGCAGGAAATACCCACGGCGAATATCGTACAAATTCAATTAAAGAATACCTGTATGCTTTTTGATAGCGGCGAAAGATTCAGCGCTGATAACGTGCTCCATACGGCAGGCGTCCTCAACAGCGACCTTCTCGTCAACACCCAATGTGATGAGCCACTTTGAAAGCAGAGTGTGGCGCTCATACATCTTCTCGGCGATCTCGAGACCCTTGTCGGTAAGCTCGATATAGCCGTCCTTATTTACAGTTATGTAGCCGTTCTCACGGAGATTTTTCATTGCAACGCTTACGCTTGGCTTTGAAAACTCAAGCTCGTTTACTATATCAATGCTTCTGACCTCGCCCTTGCCCTTGCGCTGGCTGAGGATAAGTATAGTTTCAAGATAATTTTCTGCGGATTCTCTGATCTGCATTTTATGATCCTCCTTTATGATGAATAGGTAAATTTCAAATTCGTTTAAACTTTATTATACCACATTTCACGCCGCTTTTCAATATCATTTTTAGCTAATTTGAGAGGCGGAAATTTGTATAAAAAACTGCCGCAGCAATTGACCGCAGCAGTCACAGAATATCGTTAACTTCTCTGCGGCTTACTGTATGCCGCACTCATCATAGTCTTTCCACTTTTCGGAATATTCCTTATCCTCAAAATACTTATATACAAACAAAGCAGTTGAAGCGATGACCAAGATAAGCGCACCCATCAATGCCCAAAATGATTTCTTTCTTGAATAGTTTGACATAACAAAACTTCCTTTCTATAAAAAAGTTTCCACACATAACAAAGCAATAAAAGCTATAATGTTCTGTTACAATTATACTACAAACGGACAGTTATGTCAACTCTTTTTGAGCTTATCGCTTAAATATATTTCTCGGAATAAAAATGCAGGAACTCTTCAAGGCACACGCCGCTTTTGGTTATAAGCTCCGCCGCTTCTGTGCCAACGTATCTATAATGCCAAGGCTCAAAATCAATGCCTGTGATATGCTCTTTCATTCGTGGATAGCGCAGGATAAAGCCGTATTTTGCGGCGTTTGCGCACAACCAGCGTGATTCAGCGGTGCGGTAAAAATCATCGCTGACGTCAGTATCCTCCGCCCTGCCGATATCCACCGCAAGGCCTGTATTGTGCTCGCTGGAGCCGGGCAGAGCCAGCGTTCTTGCCACCTTTGCAACAGCGTTTTCATAGTCAAGTCCGCCCCACATTTCGTGAGAGACTTCCCTTTCCCACAGCATTTGCTGATACTCGAATGAGCGATACGCCGAGATGATCCGCAGATTTATCCCTGCCTCTGCGGCTTCTTTGAGGAGCATTCTGAGCTGTCTGCCGGCCTGCGCTTCCACAAGCTTTCCCTGCACCTCCGTGAGCTCAAGGGTATTGGCGAGCTTGCTGTCCACAGGGTTGAATTTATCCACCAGCATAAGGTAATCCATTTTTGCGAGACCTCCCGTTTTCTGATTATTCTTATTTTAGTATACTCAGAAATGCGGAAAATGTGCAAAAATATTTTGGGGCTAAATTCAAAAATAGCAAAACAAAAAGGCAAAATTGCTGTTCGACAAGGCTCACAACAATTTTCGCCCATAGTGTTTTGAAATATTATTTATGTTTGTAAACCACACGTTCCTTGACGTCGATCTGCTTGTAGGATATCTTGAAGCCTATCCACGTTGCAAATGGGTAAAGCAGGGGGAATATCGCCGTCATAATGAACACAAATGGCGACATATTTTTTACGTCGGCAGAATGTGCCGCCCAGTCGATAAGAGGGTAAAAGCAAGCGTCAAGGAGCTTATATGCAGGCATAAAATTGAACGCCCCACTGAATTTCGATATCATCAGTATTATCATCATAACATAGCAGGGTATGCTTGCGATAAGTCCCAGCGTGAAGCCGTAATTCGGGCAGTCCTTTTCGCCGTGGAAGGTCACCTTATTGCGTGCTTCTTCGCCCTGTTTCAAGCCGAAATCCGCCATAAGGCACACAACGGTCAGCAGACCTGTCAGGCCGAAAATTATATTTGCAAATGCGCCGAAAGGTCTTGCCACGGCGATGAAAAACAGGAATATGAAAATGCCGAAAAATTCGGTCTCCACCCATTTTAAAAGTGCGGTCAGCACGGCTTTTTTTCTATTGTATTTTTCCATTATCAATGCTCCAAACAAAATTCGTTACAATAATTATATCACTATTTTCGCACTTTTTCAACAGCATATGCAGATTTTTCACCCTATCATCACAAAGATCATTCCGCATAAACGCTATTCTTTCGGATAAACTATTTTCAAAACTTGAAACAGGAGCGTGAACGCAATGGCAAACAAAGACGATCGCAGCAAAAAGGACAAGAGCCGCTTTCCGCAGGCGGCGGACGGTACAAAGGTCTACGAGCCACACGACATTATTTCCGCAGGGCAGGAATACATCATCACAGACAATTACACCGCCGAAAACGGCAGGGTCTACAATCGCTCGGCGCTGAACGCTGGCTTTGCAAGAAAATGGGTGGACGAAAACGAGAAATAGCCGTTGAAAAATTCGCCCCATTGTGGTATAATTATCTCAGCTAAAAAATTGTGCGGAGGTAATAATATGTCAAAAACAGCCATTATCACAGGAGGCTCGGGAGGTATCGGGTCGGCGATATGCCGTGTTCTTGCGGCTGAGGGCTGGCGGACTGTGGTATGCTATAACCACGGCGAGGCGCAGGCGAAAGCCCTTGCGGCGGAGCTTTGCGCAGGCGGACACACGGCGCAGGCGTTTTTTATGGACATTTCCAGCAAGGTCAGCATTGAGGGCGGTCTTGCCAAGATAAAAACTATTTTGGGCGAGCCAGAACTTCTTGTGAACAACGCAGGCATTGCGGATATCGGGCTTTTCACGGATATGACCGACGAGCGGCTTTGCAAAATGCTGAACGTGAACCTGCTGGGGACAATGCGGCTTTCAAAGGCTGTTCTGCCCGAAATGATAAGGGCGCACAGGGGCAATATCGTGAACATTTCGTCGGTGTGGGGCGAGGTCGGGGCTTCCTGCGAGGTGGCATATTCCGCCGCAAAGGCAGGGCTGATCGGCTTCACAAAGGCGCTGGCAAGAGAGGTTGCCGTCAGCGGTGTTAAGGTCAACTGCATTTCCTGCGGAATGATCGACACAAAAATGAACGGCGAACTTTCCCCCGAGGACGTTCAGGCGGTGGTGGACGAGATCTCAGTCGGCAGGATAGGCACGCCGAAAGACGTTGCCAACGCCGTGAAATTTCTTGCCTCAGACCAGTCGGACTACATTCACGGACAGGTCATTCGTGTCGACGGCGCTTGGATATGACAAATGAGAAAGAAACACCCCGAAAGAGCGTATCAGCGCCCTTCGGGGTGTTTTTATAGGGTGGTTATGAAGTTATGGGGATACTAATTTCACGGAACTTCGCTTACTGTTGTGACAGCAGCGGTGGTCGTCGTGACAGCATTGCCGTCATCGACTGCCTCTTCTGACGGGTCCTCGGGTTCGGCTATACCGATATCTTTCTTGCCCGAATTGCTTTCAAGATAATCGCTCAGCGCTTTTATATTGTCAAAACCGATATAATAGCTGTACATAGCTCCGCCGATCTCGATATCCATATATCCGTCCGCCCAGAACAGGATAGCAAGATTTTCCTCGCCAATGCAGTCTATGGAGCCGTATATCGCATACATATCGTCATAGGCTATGACGTGCTGCTCGGCTAAACTTTCGCTTTGCGATTGCGCTTGAGATTCGGATTTTTCATCTGCGGTCTCATCGCCGAGGAAATTTACGTCGTTAAAATCAATGTTCGCAAAGTCCTCGTCATCATCATTAAACCTGTCGATAAGGGTCTGCTCATCATAAGCGGCTTTTATAAATTCAAAGACCTTTGCGGTATCGAAATTATCATACATACGCTCTGTTGAAGCGTCGATAGCTTTGTAGGCATAGTCAAGCTTCATATTGCTTTCAAGAGAAAAATCCCTCGCAAGCTGTGAAAAATCCGCCGGTCTGTAATCTGACACGAGATAGGAAGCGGTCTCACCATAAGGGAACTTCACCGCAATTGCCACGTCGGGATCGACCCCCTTGATCGAATATATATCTACTGTTTTTGTCTCCGTTTTGCTGTCGGGGGCGTCCGCCTCGAGGGTCTGGCTGTCAAGCTTTTGATCGCACCATTCCTCGGACATCTCATTCCACGTCGTCATATAATTTTTGCCGTTATAATCAACGGTCTGGTACTTATCATAGTTGTCAAGAAGATCCCAATATTCCTGATCTGTAAGGTACTCGACCTCGCTGTCGCCGCTGTTAATACCGCAGCCGTCTGCGTCGTCCGCATAGTCTGTATAGTCCTCATTATCGGTTTCTTTGGTCTGCTGTTTTGCGGCTGCCGCTTTATCCACCTCCACAGGGGAATTAGACTTGTCGGCAAGATATACGACAGTTGAGGTAACGGCAAGGGCTGCGCAGGCTGCCACCGCCGCCCACTTTTTCCACACAATTATTTTTGCTTTTCCGCCTTCCTGCTGACATTCCTCAAGGAAATTTTCATCGGTATTTTCAAGAGCCTTGAAAATGTCCTCTCCGTTCATTTTCATAAAGGTACTCCCTCCTTTTCAAGCACAGCCTTTAGTTTATTTCTGCTTCGATAAAGGCTTGCCTTGACTGTATTGATGTTCATCACATATTTCTTTGCTATCTCTTTTATGGGTTTGGCGAACCAATAGCGCAGCAGAAAAATATTTCTGTCTCTTTCGGGAAGATCGCTCACAAAGCTTGCGATAAGCTTTTCAAGGTCTCTGCCGTCGCACAAGGTCTCCGTTGTGTGCTTATCCGGTATGCACTCGTCAAGCTCTTCAAGCACCGCTGCGATCTCGCCCCTGCCACGCTTGGCGGACTTTGAAGCACGGTATTTATCGAAAGCCAGATTTCTTGTTATCCTGCCGAAAAAAGCCGAAAGCTTTCTTGGTTTCTGCGGCGGTATGCTGTTCCAAGCGCTGAGCCAAGTCTCGTTGACGCACTCCTCTGCGTCCTCCTTTGAGCCCAGTATATTATAGCCGATAGAATAACAATAGACGCCATATTTCACATCTGACTGGACGATAGCCTGCTCGTCTCTATTCTCATACAGGCTGATTATCTCCACGTCCTCCATTATTCCGCCCCCTTATGTTTGAAAGTCCTTTCACCTATAATGACGAGAAAAGTGATCTTTGGTTTTATGGTTTTGAAATTTTTTTTGATTTTTATTTTTTCGCTATGAATAATATAGCATAAGTTATCGGGAAATGCAAATAGGGCGTAAAATAAAAAAATGAGGGTACTCACAAAGAGCACCCCCACGAATGAAGATTTGGTAATCAATCGGAATAGTCCTAGTCTTAGTCCTCAAACATCTTTCTTGCGGCATAGCAGATCATTTCTGCGGTAAGGTCTGTGCCGTATTCGCTGACGTCGATCATAAGATGTTTGTTGTCACGATCGCCACGGTTCTTGCCTGTGACGTATTTATAATAGTTGTGGCGCTGGCGGTCAACACGCTTGATGAGCTTCTCCGCCTCGCCCCAAGAAAGGTTGTAAGTCTCGCACATATGCTTTATTCTCGCATTGAAAGGCGCATAGAGGAACACGTTCATATGGTTCGGGTACTCTCTCAACACATAGTCTGCGCACCTGCCGAAGAATATTGCAGGCACACGCTTGTTGGCAAGATCTCGGATAACGTCCACCTGCGCTTTGACGGCTTTGTCAGAGTAAAACTGCGTTGACGAGCCGTAGCCGAAGGATTTCAGTAGGCGGTCTGCATTCTTGTCAAGCATTTCTTCGCTGTCAAGGAACGAATCACGGCTAATGCCTGCACGCTCCGCCGCCATATCAACAAGATCCTTGTCGTAAAATTCAACGCCCAGCTCGGCGGCCGCCTTTCTTGCAACTTCCCTTGCGTTGCAGCCGAACTCACGGCTTATGGTAATAATAAACTTTTTCATAGTCTATGCTCCTTTTTTATTTATGAGATTTTCTTTCGTAGTCTCTATCCTGCGCTCAGTCCTGCCTATGCAAATTTTCGGCAGATTCCAGCCGAATTTCACCGACAGCAGCCGCAGGGAAAATGTTACCGAAAGGCTTATTATGCAGGCCAGCATAAACGACATCGTGCCGTAGGTCATTAAAAACGCTGCCGCACCTGTTGCCGAAGCGCAAGCATATATGTTGCCGACGAATATCTCAGGCTTTTTGTTGACGAAAATATCCCTCAGAACTCCGCCGCCAACGCCCGTTATGACCCCCGAAAACACCATAAGAAAGCTGTTATCCGAGGCGCCGCTGCGCATTGCCGCCGTTATTCCCGTCACCGTGAAAATGCCCAGCCCGATGGTGTCGAGCAGCAGCATTGCGGTATCGTAAAGCCGCAGGGCTCTGTCGCCGAAACCGCCATTGACAGCCAATGCCAAGAATATCGCCACCGACACCGCCGCCGCAACTGTCATTGAAAGCGGATCACGGAACGCCGCAACAGGGTGGCTTCCGATGACGATATCACGCATTATCCCTCCGCCGACCGCCGTCGTCACGCCGATTATTATTACTCCGAAGAGGTCAAAGCGCCTTTTTATCGCCGTTAGTGCTCCACTTGCCGCAAATGCTGCCGTGCCGATAAGCTCCAGTATGGTGACGATAACGTCAAAATGTTCGTTCATTTCAGTCAACGCCCTTGCCTACATATTTGTGTATCTTTCGCACCGCAGTCGCCTGACTTATGCCAAGCTTCTGCGCCACCGCAACGGAGGTCCTGTATTTTTCATAGGCCTGTATTATCAAGCCGCTTTCGTAAAATTCCAGCATATCTTTGAGGGAAGCGTTCTGCGCAAAAACCTCCGAAGAGCTTCCCGTTATCCTATCGGGAAGATCGAAAATGTCCACCTTTTTCTTCTCAGAGGTGAGCACGATACGCTCGATAGTCCTATGCACTTCATCGATATTTTCTTTCCAATCATATCCCAACAAACAGCCCAGCGCCCTCGGGGTGAATTCAACGCTCCGTGAATACTTCTTGTTGGCCGTTGCGAGGTAATAGTCGATAAAGCTTTTCAAGTCCTCCGCACGCTCGTTTAGGGAATAGACCTGCACTTGATATGGGTCGAACTCGCTTACGAACTCCTCCGTCACCCTGCCCTTTGCACGGAGCTCCTCAAGTGAATATTCCGAAAGCCCGACAGGCACAACGCCTGCCTGTCGGC
Organism: Ruminococcus sp.; assembly: GCF_019423705.1. Classification (GTDB taxonomy): domain Bacteria; phylum Bacillota; class Clostridia; order Oscillospirales; family Ruminococcaceae; genus Hominimerdicola. Next base: position 106,697 of record NZ_JAHZAX010000003.1, read on the forward strand.
ATTTTTCGATAACAGCCCTTTGAAGCTTTGCGGACAGCTTGTCGATATGCTTTATCACCACCGCATATATTCCCGACAGCGGCGATATCATCGAGCCCTCGCCAAGCAGTTCGCTTTCGATGACTTCCTCGCTTACAGGGGCGCAGTCATATGAATAAAGCGCACCCTTTTTGCCGTATACAGTTGAGGCGAGAAAGCTCTTTCCGCTGCCGGTCGGGCCATAGATATAGCAGGGGCAGCCTGCGTCACAAAACACGCCCACAAGCCGCCTTGCGTCTCTTGAACGGCTGCTTTCGGCGATATAACGCTTTCCACCGTCACGGCAGGACATAAGGTCGATCTCTTTGAGAAGCTTCTTGTTCTGATACTGCAAAACATTGTAACGCTCACGGAGGTCGTCAAAGCCCGTTATCTCCCAGGAGGAATAGCTTATTATCATCTCAAGCTCGTCGCCGTCAAAGACTGGTATGCCTGTTACGAAAGTCTCGTCGTTATCAGCGCCCTTTTGGACTGTTGTCACACGCTGGTGGGTCTCATAGACCATTTGGGTCACACAAGGGGAGAACATTTTCATCATCTCTTCCGAGCCTGCGAACTTGCCGATTATATCCGAACCTTTCACAGTTCTGCCGCTGAGATATGACTGAGAAACAAATCTGAAAACACCGCTGCCGTCGGCGATAGTAACGCCGGGGTGAATGCTTTCGAGAATGTGTCCAAGCCGCTCGTAATCGAGACGTCCCTGCATATCCATTTCGCCGATCTCCTTTCTGCGGTGGGGTTATGATGTAAATTTATACATTCAATATCTTCGAGAAGAACTGTTTTGCACGGTCGCTCTTCGGGTGCTTGAAAACTTCTTCGGGGGTGCCGTCCTCGATAACATAGCCGCCGTCCATAAAGCACACTCTGTTTGCCACCTCTGCGGCAAAGCCCATTTCGTGGGTGACAACGATCATTGTCATTCCTGCTTCCGCAAGGTCTTTCATAACGTTGAGCACTTCGCCCACGAACTCAGGGTCAAGGGCTGAGGTCGGCTCGTCAAAGAGTATGACCTCGGGCTCCATTGCAAGGGTTCTTGCGATAGCAACTCTCTGCTGCTGGCCGCCGGAAAGCTGCGTTGGATAAGCGTCAGCCTTGCCGTCCATTCCTACCCTTGCAAGAAGCTCCATAGCCTTCTTGCGGGTCTCTTCCTTATTGGCTTTCTTTACCTGTACAGGGCACTCCATAACGTTCTCAAGAACGGTCTTATGCGGCCACAGGTTGAACTGCTGGAACACCATGCCAACATTCTTTCTTATCTCCTTTGCCGCCTTGTCGTTGAGCTTTTTGTTGTGCTTGTCCTCGTCAATGCCCTTGAGAGTTGCGCCGCCGATCTTTATTTCGCCCGAGGTCAGCTCTTCAAGATAGTTGAGACATCTGAGAAAAGTGCTTTTGCCCGAGCCGCTAGGACCGATAACGCTTACGACCTCGCCCTTGTAAATATCCATATCTATTTTTCTGAGAACTTTCAGCTCTCCGTAATTTTTCGCCAGATCGTGAACTGATATCACGGGCGTTCTGCTTTCAGCCATTTTATTTTACACTCCTTTATATTGTTCCGTCAGATAGCAACACGATTGTTGCGCTTCTCGATACATCTTGAAGCAAACTCGATAACAAGGTTCAGCGCCCAATAAAGCACGCCTGCGCAGATATAAACTATCAGCGGACTGAATGTTATACCGATAGCTTCCTTTGTCATCATCGTCATTTCTGCAACTGTGATGATCGAGAGGATAGATGAATCCTTGACGGTCTGAACGAACTGACCTGTCAATGACGGAACGATTATTTTGAGGGTCTGTGGGAAGATTATCCTTACCATTGTCTTGAATCTTGACATTCCCATTGCGTATGAAGCTTCAAACTGTCCTTTCGGGATAGCGCTGACGCCGCTTTCAAGGATAACGGCGGTATATGCCGCCGTGTACATTCCAAGGATTATAACGCCTGTTGCGAACGCCGAAACGTCAAAGCCAAGAGCAGGCAGACCGTAATAAGCAAGGTAGACCTGCACCATAAACGGGGTACATCTGAATATCTTTATGAAAGCCCTTGCGATAAGCTCCACCGCCTTATTTTTTGAAAGGCACATATAGCCCACCGCCGAGCCTAAAACCATTGCGATGAGAATTGAAAGAACGGATATCGCAGCCGTTGTTCCAAGTCCCTGCAAGAGCAGCGGAAGCGCTATTTCCGCAACGTGCATAAATTCGTCCATTGACTTCCGCCTCCTTATCTTCTTTCAAGTCTCTTTTTTTGAAGCTTTACAAGCTCTTCAAGTCCTGCGCAGATAACAAAATACATAACTGCTATTGCAATATAGAAAGGCAGGTTTATGTATGTCTGCGTTACAAGACGCTGAGCTGTTCTTGTAAGCTCCACGATAGCCAGTACAGAAAGCATTGGCGATACTTTGATAACGTTGATGAACTCGCTGGTGAGCTGTGGGAGAGCCACCTTGAACACCTGTGGAAAAACTATCCTCATAAGTATCTTTGGCTCGCTCATTCCGAGAGCTCTTGCAGCCTCAGTTTGACCCTTTGGGATAGCGGTGAGGCCGCCTCTGATGATCTCTGCGATAAATCCGCCGCTGTTAAGGCTAAGGGCGATTATGCCCGAGGCGAGGTTTGAAAGGTTCAGTCCCATTACAGCCAGCGCTTGATAGATTATATAGATCTGCACCAGCACAGGTGTGCCACGGACAAAGCTTATATAGACCGCAACAAACTTTTTCAGTATTCTCGAGGGCAGCGAATCACCGCCCATTCTCATTACCGAAAGCAACATTCCAACGCAAAGCGCTATGAGTATCGCCGCAACGGATACGAATACTGTATAGCCAAGACCTTTCAGCAGCAGGTCTTTATATTGCCATACTATGTTAAAATTCTCCATTATGATCTATGCTCCGACGCTTTGCGGAACATATCCTCCTTTCAAAGGTCGTTTACTCGGCAGGGATATAATCTGACTCAGGAAGGTCTGTTGCCTCGCCGAACCACTTCTTCTGAAGTTCTGCAAGAGTGCCGTCTTCCTTGAACTTGTGTATCTCGGAATCGATATAGTCTGAAAGCTCTGTGTCTTCCTTACGAACAGCCCAAGATACCCAAGTATCTGTGCCGACCATTTCAGCATTGCCCGAATCGTCACAAACGATCTCGTAATCGTCGGGGTTCTTCATTACGACTGCGGCGCAGCTTGCATAATTCTGAGCAACAAGGTCGATCTTGCCGTTTTTAAGCTCTGCGAAAGCCTCAGGGAATGAATCGTATGTGAGCAGCTCGGAATAGCCTTCCTTGCCCTCTGACTGGAGCTTTTCATTGAACTTCTTTGTGTCGTCCTCGTTATAGCAGGAAGTCTGTGTACCCACCTTCTTGCCCGACATATCCTCGATGGACTTGATACTGTCGTCGCCCTTTCTCTTTACGAAAACTGTTGTACCGTTCTGGATAGGATAAGTCATTGTGTACTTGCTTGCTCTTTCAGCCGTTACGCCGAGGGTTGCACCAACGACGTCGTACTTCTTGGCTTCAAGTCCTGCAAGGATACCCTGGAAAGGAAGGTCGATATAATCCAGCTCAACGCCGAGGTCGTCGCAGATCTTAGCGAAGAGATCTGCATTGTAGCCGACGATCTTATCGCCGTCCATATATTCAAAAGGCTCATAAGCGGCTTCCGTCGCAACTGTGAGCTTGCCATTTTCCTTGATCTGATCGAGTGTGAGCGGTCCCGAATTCTTGCTGCTTCCGCAGGCTGTGAGACATCCTACTGCCAGCACCGAAGCTACCGCCATTGCACAAACTCTTCTTAACATTCCAAATCTTCTTTCGTTTTTCATAACTGATCTCTGCCTTTCGTTTAATTTTTCATTTTACTTTCTAAAATGTAATTTGATCACCGTGAAAAAAAATCGAAGCGCCGGCAAACTCGGCGACTTATCACCGAATGCCAACGCTCCTTTGCGTTAAATAATATTATAAGGGGGGAAAATCTTGAATACTTATTTTCTCTTGCCGATCTTTTTCTGATAAGCGAGAATGGACATAAACTCGAAGATGATGTTTGCGCCCATATATGCCGTGATCTCTGAATGATCGTATGGCGGAGCGACTTCAACAACATCGAAGCCTGTGAAGTTCAAGTCCTTCAAAGCTCTGATATACTGGAGTGTCTCGAAAGAAGTGAATCCGCCGACCTCAGGTGTGCCTGTGCCCGGTGCATATGCAGGATCGACAAAGTCGATATCGAATGTGAGGAACACCTTGTTGTCGCCCACCTTTTCCTTGATGACCTTGAGAAGATCCTCAGGGGAATAGGTGTGGAGCTTGTCGCCCGGGATAACTGTGAAGCCAAGGTCTGCGGCGATCTTGAAGTCGTCAGGATCGTAAAGAGAACCTCTCATACCGATCTGAACGGACTTGTGCGGATCGATAAGACCCTCTTCCATCGCTCTTCTGAATGGCGTGCCGTGATTGTACTTCTGACCGAAAACTGTATCGCAAAGGTCAAGGTGCGAATCGAAATGCACAAGGCTTACCTTGCCGTGCTTTTTGGCGATAGCTCTCAGCTCACCAAGGGTGATAGCGTGGTCGCCGCCAATGCTTATCGGAACTGCGCCGCATTCAAGAACGCCGTCAAGGGTCTGTTCGATAGCTGCGTAAGTTTCGTGGATATAGTCGGGAATTACAGGAACGTCGCCAAGGTCTGCGCCCTTGAGGGAGTCCATAATATTTACGCCCATTGCAACATTGTTAGGCTTTATCATTGCGGAAATGTTTCTTACTCCGTTAGGACCAAATCTTGCGCCTGCTCTGAAAGAAGCGGCGGTATCGAATGGGATACCAACGATAGCGAAATCCAATCCCTCTGCTGAGGTTGCGTGTGGAAGCCTCATAAAATTACCCATATTACAAAAACGAGGAGAGCCTGAGGCACTCGGTGGCTGACAATTGTTGTTGATCATTTGAGGTCACATTCCTTTCAAAAAAAATCGCTAGAAACATATCCAAGTCATTTCTGAATTGCTCTATGTGCAGAATTATATCACGCTTCCTGCAAGTTGTCAAGGGCTAATTTTTGATTTTTTAAAATTTTATTCACTTCGGAATAGCGTTTGTTATACCGCAAATAGCGTGTTTACGTCATTTGCACAATGCAACATTATTCATTATTCACTTTTGAATAGCTTCTTTGTGCAGATTTACGAACTGACAAAATGCAGCTTTATATATTATGACTTTCATTTTGTTTATAGCTATTTTTTATTCAAAACTGAATAAAATAAGAAATTTTCTTTAACACTATTGCCAAACAGAAAGCGCTGTGCTATAATATGATCAAAGCAATGACGCTCTTATAACCGACTAGGCAAATGCCTGTCGGTCTATAAGGGCGTTGTTTTTTTATAATCTAAATCTATATTATATTCAGCAAATGATTTTGAAAGGATGTTTTATTATGGCTTGTTTTTTAGTACCAGCAACAGAAGCGATCGTTACAACAATTGTGGCAAAGGCAGTTAAGTCTCACGAGGCAAAGGCTGAGGAGCAGACAAAGGTCAAGGCTCTTTTGGAGGACAAGCTTCCTCTTTCTAAAAAGATAACAAGGCTCTCAGGCTTTCTGTGGGGCGGCTCAGGTCTTTTGGCATTTGAGCACCTGTGGCACGGTGAGATTTCTCCGTTCTTCCCATTCCTGACAGCGGCGAACGACCCTTCGGAAATGGCAGTAGCATTCCACGAAATGGCGACTGTCGGAACATCAATGGCTGTTCTTGTGACAGCGGTATGGGCTGTACTGACTGTGGTGTCTGACAAGATACTGAAACGTAAGCCAAAAAAGACTGCAAAGCTGGGAGGTGACGCCGTATGACACTTCTTATCACACTCATAGCTGCCGTTATCGTTACTATAGTATGGTACACATCACCAAAAGCCAGAAAGCTTAAAGTGGGGCTGATGTGCTATATGTACTGGGGCGCATCTATAATGTGGCTCGTGGACGCACTTTTTGAATACAAAGAGCAGGGCGCAGGATATTTCACCCCTGCCACAGCAGACATGATAAACGACAGCTTTTTAGGGATCTGCGTTGTTGCACTCGGCACCGTCGTATGGCTCGGCACTATGCTCATAAGCGACCCTGAGGGAGTAGTAAGAAAAGCCCTTACAGAAAAAAAGCAGTAAATACACTATACTATATAAATAGGAGGAATAATAATGCGACTTGTTCCAAGAGAGCAGGATAAGCTTATGCTCCATTACGCTGGGGTGCTCGCCCGTGACCGCAAGGCTCAAGGGCTAAAACTCAATTACCCCGAGGCGGTGGCATACATTAGTATGATGGTTATGGAAAAGGCAAGGGCTGGGGTCTCCGCCGCCGAGCTTATGCAATATGGCACAAAGCTTCTCACCGCCGACGACGTTATGGACGGCGTTCCCGAAATGATACACGAAATTCAGATAGAATCAACAATGCCCGACGGCACAAAGCTTGTGACTGTACATAATCCTATCAAGGGAAATAGCAAGCTCAACCCCGGCGAATTTATCGTTGAAGAGGGCACCATAAAGCTCAACGAGGGCACGGAGAGCATTGAGCTGACAGTTTCAAACACAGGCGACAGACCTATTCAAACCGGCTCACACTTCCACTTCTTTGAGGTCAACAAAGCCCTTGAATTTGACCGCAAGGCGGCTTATGGTATGCGACTTGACATTCCAGCAGGCACGGCGGTCAGATTTGAGCCGGGCGAGAAAAAGACCGTCCGCCTTATCCCTATCGGCGGCGATCGTGTGGGATATGGTCTCAACGGACTTGTAAACGGAAAAATGGACGACGAAAACATTAAGCAGGCGGCCTTTGCAAAGGCAAAAGAGCTTGGCTTCAAGGGGGTGTAGGAAATGATCGAGATTTCAAGAAAAGCTTACTGCGATATGTACGGCCCGACCGTCGGCGACAGGGTGCGTTTGGGCGACACTTCCCTTATTGCGGAGGTGGAAAAAGATTTGACTGTTCACGGCGATGAGGCCAAATTCGGCGGCGGAAAATCTCTCCGTGACGGAATGGGACAATCCTGCAAAGCCACCGACAAGGAATGCCTTGACACGGTAATAACAAACGCTCTTATCATCGACAGCACAGGAATTATAAAGGCGGACGTTGGCATTAAGGACGGCAAGATCGCAGGAATAGGCAAAGCAGGCAACCCCGACATCATGAATGGCGTTGACAAAAACATGATAATAGGCGCTTCCACGGAAGCTATCGCAGGCGAGGGACTTATCCTCACCGCCGGCGGACTTGACACGCACATTCATTTTATTTCCCCGACACAGGTGAGAACGGCGCTTTACAGCGGCATTACTACTATGATCGGCGGCGGAACGGGTCCTGCGGACGGCACAAATGCCACCACCTGCACCCCTGGCGAGTTCAATATCCACAGAATGTTGGAAGCTTCCGAAGATCTGCCGATGAATTTCGGCTATCTCTGCAAGGGCAATTCCAGCGATATCACTACACTTGAAGAACAGATAAAGGCAGGCTGCATCGGCTTGAAGATACACGAGGACTGGGGCTCTACCCCCGACGTTATCGACCACGCACTTACTGTTGCGGATATGTATGACGTGCAGGCGGCTATCCACACCGACACCCTTAACGAGGGCGGCTTTGTCGAGGACACAGTCAACGCTTTCAAGGGCAGAACTATCCACACCTATCACACAGAGGGCGCAGGCGGCGGACACGCTCCCGATATCATCAGAGCGGCGGCGTTCCCGAACGTTCTCCCCTCCTCAACCAACCCAACAATGCCTTACACAGCAAACACCCTTGACGAGCACCTTGATATGCTTATGGTGTGCCACCACCTTGACAAGAACGTGCCGGAGGACATTGCTTTTGCGGATTCGAGGATTCGCCCCGAAACTATCGCCGCAGAGGACGTTTTGCACGATATGGGAATTTTCTCAATGATGAGCTCCGATTCGCAGGCAATGGGACGTGTCGGCGAGGTCATCACGAGGACTTGGCAGACGGCGGACAAGATGAAAAAGCAGCGTGGTGCTCTCCCCGAGGACAGCGAACTCAACGACAATTACAGGATAAAGCGATACATTTCAAAATACACCATAAACCCTGCGATAACCCACGGCGTTTCGGAATATGTTGGCTCTGTTGAAGTTGGCAAGGTGGCAGACCTTGTGCTTTGGAACCCTGCATTTTTCGGCGCAAAGCCCGATATGATAATCAAGGGCGGCTTTATTTTCGCATCGAAAATGGGCGACGCAAACGCTTCTATCCCGACCCCTCAGCCTGTTTGCTACACAGAAATGTTCGGCGGCCACGGTCTTGCGCTGTCAAGCACCTGCATCACGTTCGTGTCAAAATACGCATATGAGGACGGCATAAAGGAAAAGCTTGGACTTAAAAGACAGGTTCTCCCCGTCAAGAATTGCCGCAATATCTCAAAGGCGGATATGGTCTACAACAATGTTTGCGGCGATATCAGAGTTGACCCCGAGACTTACACAGTAACAGTTGACGGCAAGGTAATAACCTGCGAGCCATTTGACGAGCTTGCACTTGCACAGAGATATTTTATGTTCTGATATAATGATCGATTTCAATAAAAGATAAAAAGCGAGGAAGTAAAAATGATTGCTGAAAAAATAATCGGGAACCTGTCGGAGCTCTCCCCTGCCGTGCCAATAGACACAGTTGAACTCGACTGGTTCGAGGCAGAGAAAAAGCGTATCCGCAAGACGACTGTCGGCGGACGTGACATCGGCATTGCGATCGACGAGAACCTAAAGGACGGCGATGTTATTTACCTTGACGACGAGCTTTGCGTTGCGGTAAAGCTCACAAGCTGTCCGCTTATCAAGATAAACGTTCACACAATGGAGGAAATGGGCAGGCTTTGTTTTGAGATCGGCAACAGGCATTTGTCGCTGAAAATTTCGGCTGACAGCGTGCTTATCCCCCGTGACGAGCCAACGGAAAAACACCTTAAAAATCTCGGTTTTGACTGCGAGGAGATAATCGGCAAGTTCGATGATTTCATCGTCTGCAAGGCTCACGGACATTCACACAGCCATTCCCACCAGCACGAACACAGCCACGAACATCACGAACATCATCATTAAATGCAGCATACTGAGGTGATAAAAATGACCGATACCGCAAAGCTTCTGCACATTTTGCAGATATGCGACAGCCTTTTCCCCGTGGGTGCGTTCACACTTTCAAACGGCCTTGAGACCTACGTTCAGCGTGATATCATCACTTCGCCCCAAGGGCTTGAAGAGTATCTTCATTCCTACATTTCCGTGCTGCCTTTTAACGAGCTTGGCGCTGCTGCGGCGGCTTATTCAGCGGAGGAAAAAGAGCTTTGTCGGCTGGATGAGATTTACTCGGCGGCTAAAGCGCCCTTTGAGATACGCAGCGGTTCGGAAAAGGTCACAAGGCGATTTTTCAAGATCTGCGAAAAGGGCGAAAACAGCTTCACAGGACTGTACAAAAAGCTCACCGGAGAGGGTGTTTGCAAGGGTCATCAATGTATCGCCTACGGGCTTTATATGCGTGACAACGGCATTGAACTGTCGGAAGGGCTGGCGGTGTATGGCTATTCGATATGCTCTGCCATAGTCACGAACTGCGTGAAGCTTGTGCCGCTGAGCCAGCTTGCAGGGCAAAAAATCCTCGGAGAAAGCTTTGAGCTTATATCCTCCGCCGCAGAAAAAGCCCTCGACACGTCCCTTGACGATATCGGCATAAGCGGCGCAGGTTTTGACCTTCGGGCTATGCAGCACGAGCGACTTTATTCAAGGCAATATATGTCATAAACCACAAGCTATAATTTATCAAATTAATAAGGAGAACCGAAAATGAGTTATGTAAAGATCGGCGTGGGCGGGCCTGTCGGATCGGGCAAGACCGCACTTATCGAACGCCTTACAAGAGAAATGTCAAAGGAATATTCGATCTGCGTTGTCACAAACGATATTTACACCAAAGAGGACGCCGAGTTTCTGACGAAAAATTCCTGCCTGCCGGCGGATAGGATAGTCGGCGTTGAAACGGGCGGCTGCCCTCACACGGCCATAAGAGAGGACTGTTCGATGAACCTTGAAGCCGTTGACGAAATGGTGAAAAAGCACCCCGACACCCAAATCGTGTTCATTGAAAGCGGCGGTGATAACCTATCCGCCACATTCTCCCCCGATCTTGCGGACGCTTCTATCTATGTTATCGACGTTGCACAAGGCGAAAAAATTCCAAGAAAAGGCGGCCCGGGCGTGACACGTTCCGATCTTCTGGTGATAAACAAGACCGATCTTGCGCCGCTGGTAGGCGCTTCCCTCGAGGTAATGGCTTCCGATTCCAAGCGAATGAGGGGCGAAAGACCGTTTCTTTTCACGAACCTTATGAGCCGTGAGGGTGTTGCGCAGGTCATCGACTGGATAAAGAAATCAGTCCTCTTTGAGGATCTCAAATGAACGGCCGACTGCACCTTTCCACGGTTTTTGACAGCTCGAAAACCGTCACGGAGGACTTGTATTTTGCGTCGCCTTTCAAGGTCTATTCACCGTTTTATGACGGCAGTGGCTGGGCGAAGTACATTTCGATGTGCGGCTCGGCAGGTGTTTTGGCTGGGGACGAAAACGAAACAAAGCTTTATGTCGGCGAGGGCTGCAAGGTCATTTTCACCGATCAAGGCTATCAAAAGCTTTTCAACACAAACGGCGGCGTTTCAAAGCAAAGCCTCAAACTGGTCGTTCGCAAAGGCGGCAAGCTCTGCTATATCCCCCACCCAATTATGACTTTCGCAGGCTGCGATCACATATCATCGGGCAGAGTGAGTATCGCCGAAAGCTCCACCCTTGTTTTCTCGGAAATTTACTGCTGCGGCAGAACGGCAATGGGCGAGGAGTTCGGCTTGAAGCGCTTTCGCTCACGGACGGAAATTTCTATCGACGGCAAGGCGGATTTTATCGACAACACCCTCATCGACCCCGAGCTACTGCCCATACGCAAAAAAGGCTTTTTCGAGGGCTTCACCCACACGGGGTTTATGTACATATATTTCCCCGACAAAGGACTGCTTGACAGCATTTTTGAAAGCGCCGCAGAAGATGCCAGCATACAGCTTTGTTCTACCCACACCGAGCGTGGCATTGCCATTCGTGGGCTGGGATATTCGGGCGAGGAGATTTATGAAAAGTTCCTTTCTATCGCCGAAAAAGTGCGCAGCGAAAGCGATAAAACGCCCGAATGAATTTATACTGCAAAATAAAAAACTGCATTCACAAAATAGTGAGTGCAGTTTTTTTGATTTTGATTTTATTTCGCAGTAACGCTTTTAACAGCCGACCAAGCGCCGTAATAATTCTTGCCGTTGATGTTCTTGTAAGCCCTCATTCTGACGTAATATTTCTTGCCCTTTGTGAGGTTATTTACAGTCGCCGAGGTCTTGTTCTTGTCGGAAACGCTGACTTTGGAGCTCTTTGAAAACTTGCTGTCGGTGGAATATCCGATCTGATAGCCTGTGGCTTGGCTGTCAGCTTTCCACTTTGCGGTGAAGCCCTTTGAAATTGCGGACACGCTTGAAAGGCTTTCCTTTTTCGGCACGATATTGAAACGCAGGGTGAAAGAGCCTGTGTATTTGCCCTTGCCCGTTATCTTAACTGTGCCCTCGCCTGTGCTGACATTTTTGCCGTATGAAACGGTGTAATCGGTGTTTTTCTTGAGCTTTGAAGTCACCGCCAGCTTGATCTGCTTGCCCGTATAGGCCCTTGATGAAGCGATAGAGAAATTGTACGCCTTGAGGCACTTTTTCGTGCCGCTGATGCTTGCGGAACAGCCGCCCTCAACCTTGGTCTTGTTTTTGTCAGAGCCGTTGTTTTTGAATACAATGCCCCTGCTGTTTGCGCTGACATAAAGATCAAGGCTGCCGTTTTTGAGGATATTGTTGTTCGTGATCTTGCCCGTTGCGCCCTTTGTTACCATAAAAGCGCACTTTGTATTGCCGTGGACGTAGTTTGAATAAGCCGTGAGATTTGCCCCCGAAGCAACGTAAAAGCCCTGCTCCTTGCAGCCCGAAATGTCGTTATTGTCGCAGGAAGCCTTTGAATTCGAGAGATAGTAGCCGTTCTTTTTCATCGTGGAAATAGTGTTGTATCTCGATGAAACAATATTAGAATCGGTGACAAAAATGCCGTTTTCGCTGGCATTTTTAATGGTGTTGCGACCAAGCTCGTTAAGAGTGCTGTTCTTTCTGATAGAAATGCCGTTGAGCTTTGTGGTGTTTATGCTGTTGCGATAAATTTTGCCCTTTGCCCCGTCATATACCATTATGCCGTTCATTTTCGCATTTGAAATAGCGTTGTCCTTGATAGTGAAGCTTGAGTTTTCAAGAACGTAAATGCCGTTGCCTGTGGAATTTTTCAGAGTGTTGTTGTAAATTTCCAAATTGCTCTTGTCCGAAACTCTCACCGCATTGAGGAAGCGTTCAGAATTGCCGTTGTAGTTATCCCTTGCGAAGATCGAACCCGACAAATTCGTCCGTGAAGTCAGCGTGTTGTTATATACCGCTCCGCTGGTGCGCTCGGCGAAGATAAGTCCGCCTGTGTTGTTGGCCTTGTTGCCGTATGCCTTGAAATTGGTAAAACCTGCGGCGTCAATGCAGTAAAAATAGCAATCGTTAAAAGTATTGTTGCTGATATTCACATTGTTCGCACGCATATATTCATAAACGTGATGAGTACCCACGCCTGTTGTGCAGCGTGTAAAAGTACAGTTCGTAACGGAAACGTTCTTGCAAGGCGTGCCGTCACCGGGGAGCGAATCAGCCTTGCCCTTTGGGATATAGTCGATATGAAGCGCCTCGGTGCAGCGATATGTGAAATCTGCGCCAGTCTGCTCCTTATAAGACTCCGCCGTGCCTGTGAACTCCTTGAAATCGGAGAATTTCGTGTTGTTCACCGTGATATCCGAAACACCGTCAAGGATAATAAAATGCGTTCCGCAGCAGTTTTGGAAGGTGGTGTTGATAAGCTTGATATTCTTTGCGTGCCAAATTTTCACAAGGCCGTTGGTTATCTTTGTGTTCGTAACATTGCCGTCCCAAACGCCGCCGTCGATAGTGATATCGTGAGAGCGTGTGTATCCGCCAGCGTTGTTGTCGCTGTCAGAGCCGTTTATAAAGAAATAATTCTCGTCATTGGTCCTAATAAGCTTTGCCTTCGGGCTGAGTTTAAGATAGGTGTTCGAGTATATCCTCAGCTCGCTGCCGAGATAATATGTGCCCGCAGGAACGTTGACTGTCGTGACGCTGTCTGAATTTCGGCAGCTATCCAAAGCCTGCTGAAAGGCGCCAGAGTCGTCAAGCTTATCGCTGCCCTTTGCGCCAAAGTCAGAAACATTGCAGCTCTGGGAATAAGTGCTGATATCCTGCGCCGCAAAAGCTCCCGAACCCATAGGGGAAAACGCAGCCAGCACGGCGATACACGCCGTCAATATGATCTTCTTCATTTTTTCATCTCCCATAATTTTTATATAACAGTTTACAATACCATTGTACCACGCAAAGCCCATAATGTCAATATCTCACAGCCATAAACAGGATAAAAAAGAAACAGCACAGAAGCTTCCGTGCTGTTCTTTATTGGAAAGTATTGTATGAAAAGATATTTTGATCTTTATTGGTGTAATAACAATTAGCTAAGCTCGTTGAGCAGATCCATATAAAGCTCGTTGTAATCTGTTCTGTTATCCTTGAGGAAGCCGATAGCCGCACGAGGGTGACGATTGAGTGCGCCTGTGAGCATATAAGGCACGTCATAGCCCCAAACTGAGCCCTTTGCCTTCTCCTCTGCGATGTACTTTTCAATGAACTTGAGTGTTGGAGTGAGCTTGTAATTCGGGTTTCTGAGGAAGCTGAGCATTTGCTCCATAAAGCAGTTGCCTGCGCCTCTGCCCATACCGCCCATCGTTGCGTCGGCAAAGCTTGCGCCGTGGGAGATACTCTCGATAGTGTTTGCAAAAGCGAGCTGCTGGTTGTTGTGCATATGTGCGCCCACCTTTTTGCCTGTTGCCTCTGCCACCTCGCAATACTGCGCTGTCAGACGTCTGACCTGCTCAGGGAAAAGCGAACCGTAGCTGTCAACAAGGTAGATAACATCAACAGGGCTTTTTGAAATAAGCTCCAGAGCCTGTGCGATATCGTCCTCACGGCTGGCAGAAACAGCCATAATATTGATAGTTGTCTCATAACCAAGATCGTGGCAGTAATTTATCATTTCGATCGCGCCGGGCATCTGATAAGTGTAGGTCGCAATTCTTATCATATCAATAACGCTTTCGCTCTTTGGCAGGATATCCTTTTTGAAATCGCATCTTCCAACGTCCGCCATAACGGAAAGCTTCAGCGGACTGTCGTTCTCGCCGACTATTGCTCTGATATCTTCCTCGTTGCAGAACTTCCACTTGCCGAATTCCTTGACGTCAAAAAGCTCCTTAGAGGCCTTATAGCCGAACTCCATATATTCAACGCCCGACTTGATGTTTGTCTCATAGAGCTTTCTTACGAATTCATCGGAGAAGCCGAAGTTATTTACAAGTCCGCCGTCACGGATAGTGGCGTCAAGAAGTCTTATATCGGGACGATAAGACATAAGGTCGCCTTTCTGATTTATATTTTTTGTCTGGTTTGCCATTTACAAAACTTCCTTTCCATATCCCGACAGCAAAGCTTTCTTACCAATTTATAACTTTCACTCGGAATAAATTTCAATACTTTAAAGATTTTATGCTTTTAAGCTTTTATGTATTAAAGTATAGCACTATCTTTCCCACTTGTCAAGGCTTAAAGGGCGAAATAAAAGTTTTTTTACATTTTTATTATATTTTCAAGGCGTGTGGGGATATTTTTGTGCGATTTTATGGGTCAAACTATAAAAACACGCCCCTCAGAGCACACTCCAAGGGGCGGTAAATAATATCAAAATAAGGCCCTATCAATCCATAACCGCATTGGCAAGCATAAGCTTGATACGGTTTTCCTGATTGACCTTTGTTGCGCCTGGGTCGTAGTCGATGGCAACGATGTTTGCATCTGGGTATGCCTGCTTGATAGTCCTTGACATTCCCTTTGCAACGATGTGGTTAGGCAGACAGCCGAATGGCTGAGTGCAGATGATGTTCTTTGTGCCTGTCTCAGCAAGGGCAGCCATTTCTGCGGTGATGAGCCAGCCCTCGCCCATTTTTACGCCTTGGCTGATGTACTTGTCAGCGCACTTTCTAAGGTGCTCAAAATCGTGCGGCGGCTGGAAAATCCCCTGTTCGTTGATAATCTTTATCTGCTGCTTCTGGAACTTGTAAAGCACGTCATAGCCAATGCCGTACATAAGGGTGCGGCTCGTCTTTTTGTCGTAAAGCTTTTCGTCGTTGATGGCGTCAGAAGCGCAGTAAAGCACGAAGTCAAGAAGTCCCGGCACGTTAGGCTCGCAGCCCTCTGAAAGCAGAAAATCATTAAGATGATTGTTTGCCAGCGGCGAATACTTTACATATATCTCGCCAACGATACCCACCTTTGGCTTCTTTTCCTTTGTCCTCGGCAGAGCCGCAAAGTCCTTGAGCATTGCATTGTAAATGCTCTTTGTGTGCATATACTTGCTCGGGGTCGCAAAAAGCTTTCCCAGCCTGTGCTGCCACCTTGCCAAAAGCTCGTCCGTGGAATTTTTGTTTATCTCATAAGGCTTGCATTGATTGTAAAGCAGCATAAGCATATCGCCGTAGAGCACAGCATAGATAAGCTTCATCGCAATACCTGGAGTGATATCTATCGAAGCGTCCTTCTCAAGTCCGCTAAAATTCAGCGACAGAACAGGCACTTCAGGGAACTGCGTTGACAGTGCCTTTCTTATAAGATGTATGTAATTTGAAGCACGACAGCCGCCTCCTGTCTGCGACATAAGCAGAGCCGTGTGTTCAAGATCGTACTTTCCGCTCTTGAGTGCGTCCATAAACTGTCCGATGACCAGCAGCGCAGGATAACAAGCGTCATTGTGAGTGTTCTTCAGACCCTCGTCGATAACGTTTCTCGAGCAGTTCTGCAAAAGCTCCATATTATAGCCGTACTTCTTGTATATCGCCATAATGAGCTTGAAGTGTATAGGCAGCATATCAGGGATAAGGATAGTGTATTCCTCACGTCTTGACTTGTCAAAATACGATCTCTTTACCCTGTCCGAACCCGAATGCTTTATCTCTTTTTCAGCCATTACATTGCCTCCTTGTCCATATTCTTTTCAGCATTTGCGCTGGCTTCTTTTTCTTCAAGGGCTGCCGCCAATGATCTCAGTCTGATCTTTGCAGCGCCCAAGTTTGTGATCTCGTCGATCTTGAGCTGTGTGTAAAGTTTGCCCTTCTCTTCAAGGATAGCTCTGACCTCGTCGGTCGTAACGGCGTCGATACCGCAGCCGAATGACACAAGCTGAACAAGCTGCATATCATCATTTTCGCAAACGTACTCAGCCGCTCTGTAAAGTCTTGAATGATAAGTCCATTGATTGAGGACGTCAAGTGCTGGAGTATCCACCTTCATCGCAACGCTGTCCTCGGTGATAACGGCAAAGCCAAGAGATGCGATAAGCTTGTGTATGCCGTGGTTAATCTCTGGGTCGATATGATAAGGTCTGCCTGCAAGGACGATTATCTTCTGTCCCTTTTCACGGGCTTCTACGATTATCTCCTGCGCCTTGTTTTCGATATCCCTGCGGTATCTTACCTGCTCGGAATATGCCTTGTTGAGAACTTCCATTACCTGCTTTGGCGTAATGCCGTACTTTGAAAGCGCCCTAGCCATTGCCTTTGCAACGTGCTTTTTGATGTTGATATCAAGATAAGGCATAACGAAATTATCGTCGTTGAGCTTGTCATTATTAGCTTTCAAAAGCTCGGGATAATACGCAACGACAGGACAGTTGTAGTGATTGTCCGACTGACCCTCGTCAGCGTTATAGCTCATACAAGGATAGAAGATGAAGTCCACGCCCTTGTCAAGCAGGCTCTCGATATGACCGTGACAAAGCTTTGCAGGATAACATACCGTGTCTGACGGGATAGTCTGCTGACCCTTGTAATATGTATCTCTCGTTGACTCCTCAGAAAGCACCACCTCAAAGCCAAGGCTTGTGAGCAGCGTTGAGAAGAACGGCATAAGATCGTAATAAGACAGCGCCAGCGGCAGACCCACCTTTGCGATAGCCTTTTTAGGCTTGTTTTCCGCATAGGCGAGTATCTTGTTATACTTATACTCGATCATATTTTCAGTTCTGTCTGTTATCTTTATGCCTGCGCCCTTTTCGCAGCGGTTGCCCGATGTGAACCTTCTGCCGTCGTTGAATCTTATGATCGTCAGATTGCAATGAGCGCCGCAGCCGCCGCATTGAACGGCTCTTGAATTATATGCGAACTCTTCAAGCTGCGCCTTTGTGAGCACCTTTGAATTTTCAAGGCTGCCCTTTGACTTTTCCTTTGCGAAAAGCGCACAGCCAAATGCTCCCATAAGTCCTGCAATGGCTGGTCTGATAACGTTTCTGCCAAGCTCCATTTCAAATGATCTCAGCACGGCGTCGTTAAGGAACGTACCGCCCTGAACAACGATATTCTTGCCCAGCTCGTCGATAGACTTTGCTCTGATAACTTTATATACCGCATTCTTGATGATCGACGATGAAAGACCTGCGGAGATATCCTCAACGGAAGCGCCGTCCTTCTGCGCCTGCTTAACAGAAGAGTTCATAAATACTGTACATCTTGAACCAAGCTCAACAGGTGCTTTTGCAAAAAGTCCCAGCCTTGCGAACTCTGCGATATCGTAACCCATTGCACCTGCAAAGGTCTGAATGAACGAACCGCAGCCCGATGAACAGGCCTCGTTGAGCATAATGCTGTCGATAGCGTTGTTTTTTATCTTAAAGCACTTGATATCCTGACCGCCGATATCTATGATAAAGTCAACGTCGGGACAGAAATATGCCGCTGCCTTATAGTGTGCAACAGTCTCAACGATACCGTAATCCACGCCGAGACCTGCCTTGATAAGATCTTCGCCGTAACCTGTTACAGCGGAAGCCTTGATGTTCAGTTCAGGCGTTGCAAGGTCATATATCTCTTCAAGCTTTGCAGCGATCATATCAAGCGGCTGACCCTTATTTGAGCAGTAATGCTGATAAAGCAGCTTGCCATCGGGGGTGATAAGAACAAGCTTAGTGGTGGTCGAGCCTGCGTCGATACCGAGATAAGCGTCGCCCTTGTAAGTTCTTATATCCTCATATTTAAGGTCAGACTTTCTGTGTCTGTCCACAAATTCATTGTAATCCTCACGGGAGGCAAAAAGTGGCTTGCCCACAACGATATTGTCGTTTGCCTTTGCGTGGGTGATCTTGTCGATAGCTTCGTCGATAGTCATTTCCTCAGCCAGCGTGTCAGCGTGGAGCGCCGCACCGAAAGCCATATAGCAGGAGGACTTATCTGGAAGAATAGCGTGTTCTTCATCAAGGTTCAGCGTAGTCCTGAAAGCCTTTCTGAGTGCGCTCAAATATGTAAGCGGTCCGCCGAGGAAAAGCACCTGTCCGCCTATCTTTCTGCCCTGTGCAAGACCAGAAACCGTCTGATCTACAACTGCCTGGAAGATAGAAGCAGAGATATCCTCTTTTCTTGCGCCCTGATTAAGAAGCGGCTGGATATCTGACTTTGCGAAAACGCCGCATCTTGAAGCGATAGGATAAGTCTTTTCAGCCTTGAGCGCCAAGTCGTTCATCTCGTCTGGAGTAACGCCCAAAAGTCCTGCCATTTGGTCGATAAATGCGCCGGTGCCGCCTGCGCAGGAGCCGTTCATACGCTGTTCAACGCCCCCTGTGAGGAAGATTATCTTAGCGTCCTCACCGCCCAGCTCGACAACAACGTCGGCCTTTGGATATTTCTTATTTACGGCGATAAATGCAGAGAAAACCTCCTGCACGAATGAAATGCCGCTTGCCTCGGCGATACCGAGACCAGCCGAGCCTGTTATAGCTATCTTGAATTTATCATCGGGGTAAAGCGCTTTGATAGCTTTAAGCTGCTCCGCCACCGTTTCTCTTACCTTTGAAAAGTGTCTTTCATATTTGTTATAAATAAACTCACCGTCGTCAAGAATGACCGTCTTGACAGTCGTTGAGCCTACGTCGATACCAAGGTCATAAATCTTACTCATAGTCGATCCTCTCTGCTTAAATTCAAATATACATAATGATTATAACACACTTTTCTGCAAATTACAAGTGCTTTCGGGTAATAATTATTTGATAATTGATAACATTTATATTTTGCATATATCCGATATCGCCACAAAAAAGAGACGAACCCGCTGTCCGTCTCTTTGTCTGTCAAAAAATATCAAATATATTAAAATCTGAATGGTGCAAGGGGTATTCCCGTCTCATTGTAAAGGGTCACATCGCAATAATTGAACCAATTGTATCTTGCGTGGAGCGGCTGCGAAACCTTGTCAGACTTGATGAAAATTTTTCCGACGTCGATAGTGATATCAGCGGTGACGAATTCGCCGTCTGCCCCTGCGATCTCAAAGCCCTGCGCCTCGCCCTTTACAACAAAGCCGTTCTCGGCGTGGTCAAAGCTCAGCTCAATGCCGCCGTCTCTGAAAATGTGGGACTTGTAGATAGGGCCGAACGCCTTTACGTCCATTCTATAGAAAAGCTTTTCAGCCTGCAAGCAAAGTCTTTCGCCGACAGGAACTTTGTCCTTCGGGTGTATCTCGTTGAACTCGCCGCAATCGGAAATAACAGCTATCCCCGTGTTCTTCACCGTCTTGAAAGCCCTCATCTGCGCTTCTCTTATCTTGCACCAATGCTTGTAATCGGGGTCGGCTGCGTACTTGAACATCGGCAGCTGAACGATGATGAACGGCAGCTCGTCATCGCCCCACTTCTCTCTCCAAAGCTTGATAAGCGATGTGAGCAGGGTGTAATAACTGTCGGGCTTGTGGTCGTCCGACTCACCTTGATAATAAAGGAAGCCCTTGATAGTGTATGGGCAAACTCTCATAACCATTGTCTCGTAAAGTCCGCTTGGTCTGAATGGGTTCACGCAGTTGATCGGGCCCGGCCAGTTCTTGTCGCCGAGAATCTCGTTTGCCTTCTCCCAGCTCATTGAAGGGTCGTCTTTAAGAAGCTCGCCGTACTTTCTGTCCCACTCACGCTCGAACTTCTGATAAGCCTTGTATTCCTTGATCTGCTCTTCAACAGTCTTGCCCTCGTTGCGCTTTTCGTATTCTTCAACGTAGCTTTTAAGCTCCTCGCTGCCCTCAAGGGTCGCCCTGTCCACCCAAGCAGAAGCGGAAGTTCCGCCCCAGTTGCAGCCGATAAGACCAACAGTCACGCCAAGGTCAGCGGCAAGCTTGCGGCCAAAGAAAAATCCAACAGCGCTCCAAGCTCTCGAATTGTCCTTTGAAGCCTGCGCCCAAGCGGTGTTGTTCTCGTCCTCATAGAACATCTCGTCAAGTGTTCCACGCTTCTGAGTGTAGTAAAATCTGACGTTGCAGTCGGTGGTCAAGGTCTCAAGTATCTCCTTGCCGCCCTTTGCGTTTTGAAGCTCAAGCTCCATATTTGACTGACCGCCGCAGAACCAAACCTCGCCGATCATAACACGGCAGAACTTTCTCTCCGTGCAACCGTCAGTAACGGTCATCTCGTACTCTCCGCCAGCACTCATCGGCGGCAGGATAGCGACCCACTTGCCGTCACGCACCTGCGTCGTAACTGTCACGCCGTTAAGGCTTACAGTAACAGTCCTCTCTTCATCGCCAAGACCCCATACAACAATGTTCTTATCACGCTGGAGCACCATATCATTGGAAAAAATATTAGCAACTTTCAACATACTATTTTCTACACCTTTCTATAATTTATCTAAAGAATATCAACAAAAGCGACCGAGAGGTCAAAGCGAACGAAGTTCGCAACAAGGATAAGATCGCCGCAGGCGATACCTTCATTCCTCATTCCTCACTAACAGAGTTCAAAGCGTGTGATAGAGCAAAATGATATCCTCAAAAACTCCGTCCTTATTCTCAAAACCGCCCGGAACAGTACCGAGCTTCACAAAGTCCAAAGTCTCGTAAAGCTTTATCGCCTTGACGTTTGAAGCCACAACAGCGTTGAACTGCAAGACCTTGAAGCCCTTCTGCTTTGCCATAAATAAGCAATGCTCAACGATCACCTTGCCTGCGCCCTTTCCACGGCAAGTGCTCTTGACAGCGTAGCTTGCGTTTGCAATGTGTCCGCACCTGCCAACATTGTTGGGGTGAAGTATGTACATTCCAACGACCTCGCCGTCATATTCCGCAACGCCGCAAAATGTCTGCGAAGCGAAGAACTTTACAGCGCCCTCATAGTCAAGGGTATCTTTCTGCGGAAATGCGTTGCCCTCGGTAACGACCTCGTTCCAAATTTCCGACATTGCAGGCACGTCGTCGATATCGTAACCTCTTACAGTAACATTTTTCATCTTTGCCATTTTAACAGCCTACTCTCTTTATACCGAAGTCGTGAAAAAAAGTCTCGGAAATCTGAATATTATCTCGCCGTTTTTCTGAACGTGATAGCTGTCTTTTATCATTTCAAGAAGCTTGGCTTTAAACTCTTTCTGCTCGACCTCGTCAAGCCGCTGAAGATAAGGCCTCAGCGCAGAACCACGGTACCACTCGATAACGCCCTCGCAGCCGTTCAGCCTGTGATAATATGTGGTCTCCCACATTCTGAAATAGTCTGCGTGCTCCGTGAGAATATCGTAATATTCCTCGGCCGAAAGCGTGTGATAGCTGCCAAGATCGGGAAATCTGCCCTGCCATTTGCCAAGCTTTGCAATATCATTAAGCGCCTTGTGCATAGGCTGACGCTCGGTCAGCGGCACTTGAACTGCCATTACGCCGCCCTTTTTGAGCAGCCCCAGCATATTCGGGATAAGCTTGTGATGATCTGGCACCCATTGTATGCAGGCGTTTGAGAACACCACGTCAAAACCGCCCTCAAGCTCTTCCACGCCCTCAAAGCCCTTTGAAACGTCGCAGTAAACAAAAGTTATATCGGGATGATTCACCCTTGCTTTTTCAAGCATATTCTCAGAATTATCCACGCCGATAACTTCCGCCTCGGGATATTTTGCTTTTAACACCGCCGTGCTGTTTCCGGGGCCGCAGCCGATATCGACAATGCGTTTGGGCGCTTCAAGCTTTATCGCCGCTGCAAGGTCTCTCGAGGGCTGAGTGCGCTCTTCTTTGAATTTCAGATATGTGCTGCTGTTCCAGCCGAATTTTTCCATACTATCATCTCCGAAATATAAGAAACGAATGAATTATTCGATAAATGACTTCATACCACGCTCACGTCTCCAGTCAAGGAACTCCTCATAAGTGCCCTGTCTGTCGATACAGCCGTCGGGTGTGATCTCGATTATCCTATTGGCAACAGTCTGCACGATCTCGTGGTCGTGGGAAGCGAATATTACAACGCCCTTGAAATCTCTGAGGCCGTTGTTCACCGCTGTGATAGATTCAAGGTCAAGGTGGTTGGTCGGTCTGTCAAGCATAATAACGTTTGAGCCAAAGAGCATCATACGGCTGAACATACATCTAACCTTTTCGCCGCCCGAGAGCACCTTTACAGGCTTGTATATCTCATCGCCCGAGAAAAGCATTTTGCCAAGGAAACCTCTGAGATAGGTGTCTGTTACCTCGGAAGTTGAATACTGTCTTATCCAGTCAACAATGCTTTCGTCATTGTCGTTGAAGTACGCCGAGTTGTCAATAGGAAAATAAGAACGTGAAGTTGAAACGCCCCACTTGATAGAGCCCTCATCAGGCTCTTCCTCTTCCGCAAGTATCTTGAAAAGCATTGTGATAGCCTGTTCAGACTCGCCGATAAATGCGACTTTATCTGTTCTGCCAAGAGTGAAAGACACATTGTTCAGCAGCTTCACGCCGTCAACAGTCTTTGAGATACCATTGACCTTCAGCACGTCCTTGCCAAGCTCTCTATCCATATTAAAGCCGATGAAAGGATACTTTCTCGATGAAGCAGGCATTTCCTCAACTGTGAGCTTATCAAGAAGCTTTCTTCTTGCAGTCGCCTGCTTTGACTTTGACTTGTTTGCAGAGAAGCGGTTGATAAATTCCTGCAATTCCTTGATCTTTTCCTCAGCTTTTTTATTCTGATTTTTCATCATTCGCTGCATAAGCTGTGATGACTCATACCAGAACTCATAGTTACCAACATACATTTTGATCTTTGTATAGTCGATATCAACGATATGAGTACACACATTATTAAGGAAGTGTCTGTCGTGAGATACAACAAGAACTGTTCCGAAATAATCCGCAAGAAAGTCCTCCAGCCAGCGGATAGCGTCGATATCAAGGTGGTTCGTAGGCTCGTCCAGCATAATTATATCAGGGTTGCCGAAAAGCGCCTGCGCAAGAAGCACCTTGACCTTTTCATTACCCGAAAGAGTTGACATCTGCGAATAAAGGATATCCTCAGAAAGTCCCAGACCTTGGATAAGCTTAGAAGCGTCCGACTCAGCCTCCCAGCCATTGAGCTCTGCGAACTCGCTCTCAAGCTGACCTGCTCTGTCGCCGTCCTCCTCGGAGAAATCTTCCTTTGCGTAAAGCTCGTCCTTTTCCTTCATGATCTCATAAAGGCGCTTATTGCCCATAATCACAGTTTCAAGAACTGTGTATTCGTCAAAGGCAAAGTGATCCTGTCTGAGCACAGAAAGTCTGTCCTCTTTGGAGATAGATACCTCGCCCGTTGTCGGCTCGATCTCGCCGCAGATGATCTTCAGAAAAGTAGATTTTCCTGCGCCGTTGGCACCGATAATGCCATAGCAGTTGCCGTTGGTAAATTTAAGATCAACGTCCTTAAAAAGAAGCTGACCGCCGAATGAAAGACTAACGTTTGAAACTGTTATCATTTTAACTCTCCTATTTCAATATTTATACATACTATTTTATTATAGCACAGTATAAGCGCAAAGTCCAGCGGATAATGTAAATAATATTCTTAAATTTTATTCAAACGGGTCCAAATACATCTGATGTAGGGGCGAACATTGTTCGCCCGTTGTTTTGCTGCTTTTGCGACGGTTTGCGGTCGACCAAAGGTCGCCCCTACATTATATTGTGTGTTTAAGCGCATATTTAGCGGGCGGCGAATTTTTCTCTTAAAGCTTTCAGCACCTCATCGCCGTCAACGCCCTCGCCATTATCTATTTGTGCTTGTGCCGATTTTAGCTTTTCCAATATTTCAGAAGAGACGATCTCTTTTTCACATGTTTCATTACTCATTATTGACCTATCTCCGTTTCAATATTTATAATATGTTCACTATAACACAATTCACAGATAAAATCCAGCCCTACGCGAATTAAAAGAAAAGAGACGACCGAAGCCGTCTCTCTGATATACTATTGTTCGTCCTCTGTAAGGCAATCTGCAAGATTGAGCTCATAGAGATTATTGTATGTAGGCTGCTTTGCAGGCTCGCCTGCAAGTCTGTAATACTGCTCTGAGCCGTACTTTTCGATGAAGCTTGTGGTGTGGCAGTTGATCTTCAGCTCTTCGATAAACTTCTTCATAATCGGACTGTCTGCGCCATAGCACATTTCGAGGAAATCCAGCGAATACTTGAGGCCTGTCATTGCCTGCTGTGTAACGTTCTTTGCGCCGTGGAGCAGGTTGTTGAAAGCGTTCTGCAAGATGACCGTGCAGCGGTTCTTATTGTCACGACCCTCGTTTGTGCACTTGTCGAGGTATGCTTCAAGATTGTGGATTATCCAATGCTGTATCTTCTTATTTGAAGGTGAGATATTTCTAGCTCTAACAGCCTTGTCAAGGCTCTTGTTGCAGTCCATAATATGCTCACTTATGATCTGACGGCAGGAGAGGCCGTTATTGATCTTGACGATAACATCTTCCATTCTTGGGTGTATCTGTCTTATCATCTTTTCCATTTGGATACAGCTTCTCATCGTAAATGTGATACCGTCCATAAGAAGGTTCATAAGAGCGACGGCTTCTTCTGTATCGGCAGCCTTTGCGTCGGCAACGTTCTGCTCTGTTATGCCGCCCTCGAGGATAGCGTCAACGTCATACTTTTCACGATAGTAGTTAAATCTGTCGTAATACTCGGCAAAGCTCTTTGAGAACTCAGGGTTCTGTACATACTGAGCAGCGAGGGCGTGGTCAACGAGTATACCGCTCTCCTCATAAAGCTGCATCATTTCCGAAAGGTCTTCCCAGCCACGGGCAGTAACAAAGCGATAATTGTTCTTGTCACTTGCGTCTACCATATAATAATGGTCTGGGTGGAGCTCAAGGTAAGAAATAACAGCAGGGTGAACGCCTGCATAATAGGCATATTCTTTCCAAACGCCGAAATCAGGCTGACACTCAACTCTCTTAACACGGTCGAGTGTAACGATATCGAACTCAGAAACGGACTTATTGAACTCAGGTGGGTTACCTGCGGTAACGACTACCCAGCCGGCAGGGACTTGATGAAGTCCGAAAACTTTATACTGCAAGAACTGGAGCATTGCAGGGGCAAGAGACTCCGACACGCAGTTGATCTCATCGAGGAATAGGATACCTTCCTTAATGCCGGTCGCTTCGATAGTATCATAAAGCGTAGCCACGATCTCACTCATCGTATACTCTGATATCTGGACATCAGCGCCGGTATAATTTCTATGTACGATAACAGGCAGACCCAATGCGGACTCTCTCGTATGATGAGACATAGAGTAAGTAACGAGGCTGACGCCTGTTTCCTGAGCGATCTGCTCCATAATAGCTGTTTTACCGATACCAGGCGCACCCAGCAGGAAAACAGGTCTCTGATGTTCAATGCTTATACGATAATCGCCGAACTCATCTTTAATAAGGTAAGCCTGTATAGCATTGAGTATCTGCTGCTTTGCTTCTTTAATATTCATAGTCAATTCTCCCTTTATGCAGGCACGAAAAACGATTCCGAAAATATGAACAAACGCCCTGCATATCTTAAAACATCTTACTTTTTCATTATATACTATCTCCAATTTAAAGTCAATAGCCCCTTTCAGTTTTGGCAACATACACAATCATTGCTGATTTTTTTAGTTATTCTGTATCAAAGTCATATTTTTTAACATCGAAATAATGCAGTTATAGCCATAGTATAGCAGCAATTTGAAAATGTTGGGCTTAATCGTTTTCTGATAGCTTATAAAAACGGCGAAATGACCTTAACGACTCCTCTTCTGTAAATATTCAATTGTCAAGTTTCCGTGCGGAGGCTACGTCACAAAGCTGCGCTTTAAAATTATGCGCACACGCATTTTTATGATTTCGTCTCAACATTTGGGTGCAAGTCCTTAGATGCGCCAGCCGACTCTTCACCTCGGAGCCATCACCGCCCGTCCAACAAGTTTCCCTTGCCACTCTGCAAATGTCTTTCTACTTATCCCGAAAAATCGGCGAAAAGTTGCATAAAAAATGCAATAATTGCTTAATTGTTGCCAAATTAAATAATAAATCATTTGTTTGCACAAATTGTGGCTTGCAAAATTATCGAGATTGCACAATCGTTTATGATTAATTTATGTAGGGGCGAACAGTGTTCGCCCGTTTGTTAAAACCACATTGAGTATTTTTATTGTCAAATGTACAACGGGTATCACGGGCGCACGATGTGCGCCCCTACAAAAATATCGCCGTTAGGCGATACCTTAATTCCTCATTCCTCACTCCTCATTCCTCACTTAACTTTTGCATTGACAAATGCACCAAAGTGTAGTATAATGTACTAATATGCTAAAATGATACTATGAAAGCAGACAAAAATAACTATACTATTTTATAAGGAATGAATTTCAATGACATTTGAGGAAGTTAAAAAGGTCACCGAGATCTTACTCGAGTTTCTCCCCAACACCCTAAAGCTCTTCGCTTGGACGCTGATCTTATCTATCCCTGTCGGCGTTCTTGTGACTATGCTGAAAAAATGCCGCTTCAAGCCAATTTCTTGGCTGACTAATCTTTACATACTTATTATGCGTGGCACGCCGCTTATGCTGCAAATTATTGCTATTTATTATGCTGTGCCGCTTATTATTGCAAGCGCTGCCAAAAGCGGCAAGACAGGCGGAATTTATGACATTCTCACCAACGTAAAAAACAACCCGAACTATATGTTCATCGCCCTTGTGACGGCTTTCGTCCTCAACTATGCGGCGTACTTTGCCGAGATCTTCAGAGGCGGTATCGAGGCTATCCCAAAGGGTCAATACGAAGCTGCTTCTATGCTCGGTTTGACGAAGGTTCAGACCTTTTTCAGAATTATCCTGCCGCAGGTCACAAAGCGTGTTGTCCCTGCGACGGCTAACGAAGTTATCGTTCTTGTAAAGGACACTTCCCTTGCCAATGTTATCGCATTTGCGGAGATAACGATGAAAGCAAAGCAGCAGATGAACCTTTACAGCTCGATAACTCCGCTTTTTATCGCAGGCGCTTTCTATTTCGTGCTCAATGCGATCGTGACGATAATTTTTGCTGTTATCGAAAAGAAATTCGACTATTATAAATAAGGAGGAACTCTTATGGCTATTCTTGAAGTTAAAAATATTTCCAAAAGCTTTGACAGCCTAAAGGTTCTCAAAGATATCTCTTTCAACGTCGAAAAGGGCGAAGTTGTGGCGATTATCGGACCGTCAGGCAGCGGTAAATCTACTCTGCTCAGATGTATAAACCAGCTTGAAAAGGCAAACGGCGGCGAGATAAACGTTGACGGTGTGAATATGTTCCACACCGAAAACGGCAAGGCTGTTTATGCCCCTGCGAAAACGCTTAGAGATATCCGCCTTAAGATCGGTCTTGTTTTTCAGAATTTTAATTTATTTCCACACTTTTCTGTGGAACAGAACATCATCGAAGCCCCTGTGCACGTCTTGAAACGATCAAAGGCTGAGGCAAGAAAGAACTGCGAGGAACTTCTCAAGAAAATGGGACTTGAAACAAAGGGCAAGTCTTACCCCTGCGAACTTTCGGGCGGTCAGCAGCAGCGTGTTTCCATTGCAAGGGCGCTGGCTTTGAAGCCGCAGATACTCTTTTTTGACGAGCCGACTTCCGCACTTGATCCCGAGCTTACGGGTGAGATACTCAAGGTCATAAAGGAGCTTGCGAAAGAGAAAATGACAATGGTCATCGTCACCCACGAAATGGCTTTTGCAAGAGACGTTGCCAACCACGTCATTTTTATGGACGAGGGTTATATCGTTGAAGAGGGCACGCCCGAAGAGGTTTTCGGTCAGACACAGAACGAGAGGACGAAGCAATTTTTGCAGAGATTTAATGACAGATAGTGGCATTTTGTTGTTGGTAACAAAAAATGATAACGTTTTCTGTGATAAATACACAAAAAGCCTATGACAATATTGTTAGAAATTTCAACACTTTTTGGAATAAAAAATGCAAAAACCACTTGATTTTCGGACAAAAGTCTGTTATAATATAACTAGGATTGAATAACAATTCATACTCAATACTTAAATTAACCTAATATGGAGGAGATCACAATGAAAATTTCAAAGATTTTGGCTGGTTGTGCTGCTCTTGCTATGGCAGCAACAACAGTAATGTCCGTATCTGCAGCAGATTCAAGAGTTTGGATTCAGGACTGGAAAGTAAAGGAGCAGAAGAAGGTTATCGCATTCGATAATATGGATACTGCTACTGCTTGGAACGGCTGCTGGATCCAGTTCTATTCAACAGACGCAAACCTTTCTGATGTAAATGTTACATTTACAATCGACACAACAAACGCTACTTGGCAGACAGGTGACGACGGCGCTCCAATGAACGAGTCCGGTACATACACAATTATGAGAGCCGGCGACACAGATGATGAAACAACTGGTCACGGCGCACAGTTTGAGGAAGGCAACTCTGTTGGCGCTCTCAACTGCACAAATGACAACGGCGTTTACACAGTAACAATTCCTGGCAGCTGGCTCGTTTCTGATGTAGAAACAGGCGGAGTTCAGATCAACAAAGAAGAAGCTACACTTGCTGACGAGTCAACAAAGACAGTTTACAACGTTGGTTTCAATATGCAGTTCGGTCACTTTGATAAGGCTACTTGGAACGTATCAGTTTCCGGCGATTCTGTTATCCCATTCTCCGGCGTTGATGAGAAGGGTGTAGGTATCCTTGACACATCAGCTCTCGGCGGCAATGATTCAAAGGCTGACAGCAACACAGATTCTAAGACAGATTCAAAGACTGACAGCAAGACAGACTCAAAGACTGACAGCAAGTCCGATTCAAAGACAGATTCTAAGGCTAACTCAACAGCTGCTACTACTTCAAAGGCTGCTAACTCAACAGCTGCTACATCTTCAACAGCTGCTTCTGACAACACAGCTAACACAGGCGCTTCCGCTGGTCTTGCACTCGCAGGCGTAGCTCTCGCTGGTGCTGCTATCGTTGTAGCAAAGAGAAAATAATATTTTCTCTTTGAGAAAGTAATTTCTCTTTGAGGAAGTAATTTTTAAAATTGTATTGACTAATATACATATAAGTTAGTCGATTCCCGTAGAACTATCGCAGAGAGACATTCTTCATCATTTTTTGTTATGTTGAGGTCTTTCTGCGATATCTTTGTTTTTAGACAAAGTTAATTTAAGTATTGGATAATTTAAGAATTTAAGTTTAGCTAATACGATCTTGGTCAAGTTAGCTAACTTAAAAATATATTTTTAGGAGATTTTAGATTATGAAGATTTCTAAGATTTTGGCAAGCGTTGCTGCACTGACAATGGCAGCAACAACAGTAATGTCCGTATCTGCAGCAGATTCAAGAGTTTGGATTCAGGACTGGAAAGTAAAGGAGCAGAAGAAAGTCCTCGCATTCGACAATATGGACACAGCTTCAAGATGGAACGGCTGCTGGGTACAGTTCTACTCAACAGACGCTGCACTCTCTGATGTAACACTCACATTCACAGTTGACACAACAAACGCTGTTTGGGAAGCTGGCGACGATGGTGTTGCTCTTAACGAGAGCGGTTCTTACTGCGTACTCAGAATCAACAATGCTGATGAAACAGACTACACAACACAGGCTATCTATGAAGACGGCAACTATGTTGGCGGCTATGATTGCACAAACGACAATGGCGTTTATACGATCAAGGTGAAGGGTTCTGACATCAAGGCACAGGTTGAAGCTGGCAGCGGTCAGATCAACGAAGAAGAAGTAACTCTTGCTGACGAGTCAACAAAGACTGTTTACAACGTTGGTTTTAACATTCAGTTCGGTCACTTTGAGAATGGTACTTGGAACATTACTGCTGACGGCGATTCCGTTATCCCATTCTCTGGAGTTGATGAGAAGGGTGTAGGTATCCTCGACACATCAGCTCTCGGCGGCAATGATTCAAAGGCTGACAGCAACACAGATTCTAAGACAGATTCAAAGACTGACAGCAAGACAGACTCAAAGACTGACAGCAAGTCCGATTCAAAGACAGATTCTAAGGCTAACTCAACAGCTGCTACTACTTCAAAGGCTGCTAACTCAACAGCTGCCACATCTTCAACAGCTGCTTCTGACAACACAGCTAACACAGGCGCAACAGCTGGTCTTGCTCTTGCAGGCGTAGCTCTCGCTGGCGCTGCTGCTGTTGTAGTATCAAAGAGAAAATAAATTTCTCTCGAGAAAGTAATTTCTTTCTAGAAAATTTCCCTGAGAAGTGATCTTCTCAATTAAGTGTTGAGTAAAAAATTGATATACGGATTTTTCAGAGCTTTCCGCAGAAGTGTGGGAGGCTCCGTTTTTGTCATTTCACGGAGAAGTAATCGTTATCTGTCAAAAGCGTATGAATAATTATTGGCACAAATTGTTGCAAATAATCTACTGTTTTTATATCAATAATATGTTACGATAGACAAGTAATAAAGTTAATATACTTAATATTGAACTTATATTTCACTTACAATATTGAGGCTGCTACTAAGGTAACTGTTGACGAGCCAAACGCTGACTAATCGTAATTTACGAAAAGCTCTTTCATTTAAAATACTAAAATAGCCCCTTGGCTGATGATTTAGTCAAGAGATGCTTTATTTACTTTCTTTGGTTTGTTTATTTTACATCTAACTTATTTGTATATACTGCACTATTCTGTAATCGTTTTCTGTGTAAAATGTACTAAAAAGTGTGTTTTAATTGTGCAAATAGGATATTGAAAATAGCTGGATATTATGCTATAATACAAAGGTAAATATAGTAGGACCGTGTTAAACGGTTCCGTACAATAAACGGAGGTTATTAAAATGAAAAAGCTTTTAGCTTGCGCTCTTGCACTTACACTTACAAGTGCTATGTTCGCTTCTTGCGGAAGTTCTGATGATTCTTCATCAAAGGCTGATGCAAAAACTACTACAACTACAACAGCTGCCCCTGAGACAACTACAACTACAACCGCTGCCGCTGAGTCTGCCGCTGATTCCACAGCTACTGAGTCTGGCGCTGGCGATTCTTCTGACGCCGCTGTTGCTAAGGACATCTCTGAGATGCCTGAGACACTCGCTAACTATGCTGACGCTTCGCTCAAGTTCTCAACAGATAAGACCGCTGAAGATTACGGTCTTGCTTGTATGGCAGAGAATGATTTCGATGGCACAGACGAGTCCCATTGTGAATTCACAGTTGAGGAAGTTGCCGGCGTACCAATGATGAAGGTAACAGTTCTCGATCAGGACGATTACGGCGATTACAAGATCCCTAAGATCAGATTTGATATGTCTAAGCTCTTCGAGGGTCAGACAGAGGATCTTCCTAAGATCTTCACAGTTAAGATGGACGTTGTAACAAAGGCAGTTGGCAACTTCACAGCTGACGACGGCACAGAGTCACTTGTTCCTGGTAACTTTATGGGCGCTTTCGTTACACAGCCTGGCGCTGATGTTGACAATCTTGGTTGGAACCAGCTCTATGAGTTCGGTGAGGCTGAATGGACATCTGAGTGGGGTTCTTATGAGCTCGTTATGAGACCTGGCATCAAGCCAGCAGCTCAGTTCGTTGACGCAACATCTTCACAGTATCTCACACTTATGAGATGGAGCATTCCTAACGATGCTTGCTTCTACATCGCTGACATCAGATTTGAAGATGAGGACGGTAATGTTATCGCTCTCAAGAACTTCCAGTAAGCTCTTATCATTTGATGTACATATAGCCTGTACAGTATTTGCTGTACAGGCTTTTTTGTATGCAAAATTTACTATTTAAACTTCACAGACACTTCTGTGGAGATGTCAAGACTTTGCAGCTTGTCGCCTTTGAACTTTGCATAGAAGTCCTGCCCTTTCACCTGTCCGCTGACTGTGGTAACGCCTTTGTCATTCACCACCGCCGTACAGCCTTTTTGCGAGATAAGCTTGTCGATAGCAGCAGAGGTCAGCGTAACGGCGGAGCTTTCGGGGATATTGTCCCTGTCGGTCTCATAGCTCAGCCCCATAAATTCCAGCCTTGCGCTATTCCCCGAGCAACTTATCGCCATACCCTCAACAGTCTGCGGAGCGGAAAACTCCCATTGCCACATATCCGAACCGCCACGCTGTATATCCGCCGAATACTCCGTGCCGTCAACGGTTATGACCGCCTTGCCGCTGAAATTTTCGTCCACCTTCACAAGCTCCGTGTCCTTGCCCTTCTTTGCGCAGCCTGTGAACATTCCCAAACTCAGTGCAAGAATTGCTCCGCAGGCGGTCAGCTTCCCTATTGCAGCCCAAATCCTCATAGTTTTCCTCCGTTCGTTCCCTAAATTTCTAATATTAAAATTACTAATAAAAATTAAAAAGGACTTTCCTCAGTTGAAGAAAGTCCTTTTGTTGCCTTTAATAAGCCTGTCAGCCCTGTTTTCTGCCTGCGATATTTTCAAGAACGTACAGACTATCGGGCAGCGCCGCAAGAATATCCTGTGCGATAATTCCACGCTCAGAACGTTCAGACGCCGCAAGCTCCGCAGTATATCCAAGCAGGAATGACGCCAGCGCAGCCGCTTTGACAGGCTGAACGCCCTGTGCCGTCAAGCTCGCCGTTATGCCTGCCAGCATATCCCCCGAACCGCCCTTTGAAAGCGCAGTGTTGCCCTGATCGATGACATAGGCTTCACCGGTCGGGTCGATGGCAAAGGTCTCGGCGCTTTTGGCAAGAACTGTCACGCCGTATTTTTCCGCAAGTTTTTGTGCATAGCCGAACCTGTACGTCTTGATTTCCTGCACCGTCACGCCGCAAAGCCTTGCAAGCTCCCCCGGGTGAGGGGTCAATATAACAGGACTTTTTTTCTTCAACAGTACATCTATATTCGGGACAAGTGAATTTATTCCGTCGGCGTCAATAATCAGCGGAATTTCGGCATTTGCCACAAGCTTCGCCACAAGCTTTTCGGTCTCGGCGGTGTGGCCAAGTCCGCAGCCGACAAGCAGGCACTTCGCTCCCCTGCACTTTTCAAGGATAGTTTCGGCGTTGACAGAGGTCATAAAGCCGTCATCATCGGTTTTCATTGCGGCATAGGTACACTCCAAGATTTTTGATGAAAGGGAGTTCACAACGCTTTTTGCCGTGCAAAGCTCGAAAAGCCCTACTCCCGTGCGCATTGCCGAAAGTGCTGAAAGTCCTGCCGCACCGATATAGCGCTCCGAGCCGCATACGCTGACGACTTTGCCGAACGTGCCTTTATGTCCGTCACTTGGTCGCTTTGGGAGATAACCCGCCGCTGTGTGGATATCCAGCATTTGTATGTTTAACGACAACTTTTCTGAGCACTCCTTTGGAATGTTGATATCAGCAGTATGGCAATTGCCCACAAAATTTTTCGCAGGCGATACCGACATACCAAGCTTTTTCATATGGAAAGTTATGGTCTCGTCCGCCTTAAAGCTCAGCTCGTCCGCCTCGCCGTTGCGTGCATTTGTGCCCGAGGGCAGGTCGCAGGCAATCTTATAGGCTTTTGACTTTGCGCAGGCGGCGAAAATTAGCTTGACGTTATCACGAAGCGCCCCGTGGAAGCCCGTGCCGAAAATGCAGTCCACGATGATATCAGCGCTTGCTATCTTCTCGAGAGCCTGCTCCCTGTCGCTTATGACTGGCACGGCTTTGTCAAGATTTTTATACGCCGCCGACGAAAGATCGGTGTCAGGCTCGCCGCAGCAGAGGACTATCTCAGTAGCAATGCCCTGCTCAAAAAGCCGCTGCGCCGCAACAAGTCCGTCGCCGCCATTGTTGCCCTTACCCACAAGCAGGACGATCTTTACATTATCGCCAAATTTTTTCGCCGCCGTTTGTATCGTGTCGGCAAGCTTTGCCCCTGCGTTATCCATAAGCGCACCGAGGCTAACGCCGTAATTTTCGGCATCGTGCTCGCAAAAAGTCATTTGTTCAACTGTCAATAATCTCATTTTTTACACCTCGCTGTCTGTTTTGTATGCGATCACTACCGCTGTAGCGATATCCTTTATATGGGATAATGAAACAGAAAAAGTCAGCCCACGCTCCTTTGCTATGCGCAAAGCGTTGCCCGTCAGCTCAAGATACGGGCAGCCGTTTTCATCACGCAGGCAGCTGACCTCATTTAGCCCAAAGCCCTCCACACCTGTCGAAAGCGCCTTGCCGAAGCTTTCCTTTGCCGCCCAGTTTGCCGCCATTGACTCGTAGGGGTTCTTTTTCTGTGAAAAAAGGGTCAGCTCCTTTTCGGAGTAAACCCTTTCGCAGAAACGTCGGCTCTGACAGCTTTTTTTGATCCGTTCGATCTCTATGATATCCGTTCCGACAAATATTTTCATTTTTATTTCCTCAGCGTTCTTGGAAGTGCAGGCTTGATAAGTGCGAGCATATCCTCATCGGGGGTGAAGATCACCGTTGTTTCGCCAAAATTCTTGTGGTTGAAGCTGATATAATAGTCCGTCAGCTCGCTGTTGCAGGCGCAGGCAAGCACCTGTGTTCTGCCGTCCTCCACCTCGAAATTGTCGTCCGCAACGCCAAAATCTGTTGCTGCGCCACATCTGAACGTGATAAGGCGCTTTCTTGAACGCTGCGCCGTGATCTTGTCAACGTCGATCTCGCCATTGGTAAAAATATACTCATACTCAACATCGAGCTTCGTTATAAGATAATATCCGCCGTAAAGCGCAGCCGCCGCAAGAAAAATTCCGATCACGGAAAACTGCGTTCCGAATGGGAAAATAAAGCAAAGCGCAGCCAGCGCAACGCTGCCGATCATTATGAAAATTTTCTGAAGCTTGTCATTTTGTGTTGGAAGTTTGCGAACTATCTGTTCCTTAAAGCTGTCCATTATTTATCCTCCGTTGATTTTTTACTATTACTATTTATTATTCCACCGCACCCAGCAACTCTTTCATCACCCAGCCGCTCTGATCGTCATACTTGACATACACCCATATATTGCCGTCGCCGTCAAGCTTTTCGCCATAGCCTTCGATCTTTTTCTCGTTCGGTATCTTCATTATGACATCGTATTTTTGCGATGGACCATAGCGCAGATTGAGATATGTAGTATCCGACTTGACGAGAAATGGTATCGAATCTGGGTACTTGTTTTCGTCCGCCAATGGGTTGAGGGCGTCCTTTTTGAACTTTGTGGTGGTGATCTTTTTTGTGGTGGTGGCCGCCGTTGTTGTGGTGGTCGTGGTGGTGGTTCGCTTTGTTGCCGTTGCGATTATGTCCTGATCGTAGCCGTCGTCAATGCTCACGTCGGGGTTTTCCAGCGTGCCCGCCGTCACCGAAGAGGTGGTGGTGTAGCCCTCGTAATCCTCGTCGTCCTCATCATACTTGCCGTTTTGCGTGGCAGTTTTCGTGGTCTCGATAAGACGCTGCTCAGTTGTCGCCCTTGTGGTGGTGGTATCCGCCACGGAGCTTTCCGCCGAAAATGCGCAAGATACCATTCCTGCCGTCAGCAGAGCCGCCGCAGCCGCAGCCAAAATCTTTTTAAGTATGCTTTGTATACTTTGCATATAATTTATCATTCCTCTTGATTTTTACACAATTTGCATTTTATTCCTTGATATCCAGCAGGCGCATAGCGTTGAGCCCCAGTATTTTTTCTTTATCGCTCTCAGATATGCCGCTGAGTTTCAGTATTTTTTCCTTGATAAGGTAGGAACTATCCCAAGGACAATCGCTTGCGAAGAGTATTCTGTCGGCGCCGTGCTTTTGGATAATAAGCTGCATTAGATCGTCTGGACATTCGGTCGTAAAAGCCGTGTCGAAATAGACCTCGCCGTCAACGCCTGCAAGAATGTCGAGCACTTCCTGCCACATCATATTCGCCCCAAGGTGAGCCAGCACCACTTTGAGCTTCGGGTGCTTCTTTATCATTTTCAGCGCTCTTTCGGGGGTTGAATGGATAAGGTCAGGGGAAACGCAGTCATAGCCAGAATGAAATATGACGGGCAGACCTGTCTGCTCGACAGCGTCATAAACGCTGTCCATTTTCTCATCATCTATCATAAAGCCTTGATAATCGGGGTGAAGCTTTATGCCGTGAAGTCCCAGCTTTTTTATCCTCTCCAGCTCGCTTTCGATATCCTCAGCGTCGGGGTGGATACTGCCGAAGCTGATAAATCTTCCGCCGTCCTGCTCCGCCGCCCAGTCGTTTATGACAGTCTGCTGAGTTGGCTTTGTGGCGATAGAAAGCAGCACGCCCTTGTCAACGCCCCATTCGTCGAAGCGCTTGATGGTCTCTTCCGTGAGGCCTCTTGTGAAAGGCGTTATGCCGCTGACCTGCTCCAGCTTGCCGACGGCTTTTTCTGCTATCTTTGGATTGAAAGCGTGAACGTGAAAATCAATAACCATTAAAATACATCTCTTTCCGATAATCTTTCAAGTCTATTTTACCACATTCTGCGCCGATTTTCAACACAATGGGCTAAATTTCACACCATTTTCACGTTGCAAAGCGCTGCTAATATCGTCCTAGTCCCATTCTTTCCACACATCGGGGCAATAACCCACCGTGGCTTTCTTGCCATTTCGCACGATAGGCGCCGCAAAAAGTTCAGGGTATTCAAGCAGCTTTTCGATCTTTTCATCACGGCTGCCGAGATATTTTATAAGCATTGCCTGCTCGCCCTTTGCTTTTGGGTCGATAAGCTTTTCGATATCCCCAACCGCCGCAAGGACTGAATTAAGCTCTCCCCTGCTGAGACCCTTTGTGGGCAGGTCAACAGACTGGAACTTGACCCCACGCTCTTTGAAATACCGCTCCGCTTTTTTAGTATCAAAGGACTTTGACTTGCCGAATATTTGTATATTCATACCAAAAACTCTCCGTTCTTACATTCAAGGACGATAGTGAACGGGCCGTCGTTAACAAGCGATACCGCCATATCTGCGCCGAAAACGCCCTTTTCGACCTTGCCCGATATCTTCTCCTCGCACACCTTGCAGAAATACTCGTAAAGCCTGTTTGCTTCATCGGGCTTGCCTGCATAGATGAATGACGGGCGGTTGCCGTGGTGACAATCCGCATAAAGTGTGAACTGCGAAACGCAAAGGATATCGCCGCCAACGTCGTTGATCGACAGATTTGTCTTGCCGTTTTCGTCGGCGAAAATCCTCAGCTTTGATATCTTGTCCGCAAGCTTAATACAGTCGGCCTCGGTGTCCTCTTGGCCAACGCCGAAAAGTATCATATAACCCTTGTCGATCTCCCCCGTGATATTGCCCTCGACCTCCACCTTTGCGTGGGTAACTCTCTGAATTACTGCTTTCATATGCTGTTCCTTTCGATAAATTTTTTAGCCGATCTCGATAGTGTAGCTGTAATCGAATGTGCTTCCAGCTCCAAGCTTAACAGCATGGGGCTTCTTTTCGATATCCTCGAAAGCGTCGTCCTCATAAACAGGCACGCTCGTCCAAGGCTCAAGGCAGATAAACTGCGCTCTTTCATCACCTGTTGAAGTCCAAACCGCAATGCACTCAGACTGAGGATAAGACAGCTTTACATATCCGCCGTCTGACTTTTTAAGGGTAACGGCCTTTGAATTCGGCTTGTCCTTCATAATAACGTCAAAGTCGAACTGCGCTCTGTTAAGCGGCAAAGTTGTTTCGTTATCGAGGACAGTTCTGTCGCCATTTGGCGTTGGCTGGACGATCGTCTCAGGCTTTTCATATTCAACAACACACTTTCCGCCCTGAATATCGCAGATAAAGGCAGGGTGTCCGCCGAGGTAGAAATAAATATCCCTGCTGTCGGTGTTCTTGACAGAATTCTTGACTATGACCTTTTTGCCCTCGACTGTGTATGTAACAGTCAGCTCAAAGTGATATGGATACTGCGCAAGAGTTTCAGCGCTGTCCTTGAGGGTGAAGCTAATGGAATTATCTGTCTTGCCTGCGAACTCAAACTCGCTGTCCCTTGCAAAGCCGTGGTTAGCCTTGAGGTGATACTCCTTGCCGTCAGCCTTGTAAGTTCTGTCCTTTGGCGAGCAGATGAAAGGGAAAAGAATCGGCGCATAACGCTTCCAAGCGTCGCCGCATTGCCAAAGGTATTCCTTATCGTCCAGTTTGATAGAATGAAGCTCAGCGCCGAAAGTGTCGGCAGAAATGGAAACATTGCCCTTTTTTATCTCATATAACATAATGATGACCTCCAATGATCTCAGTTTTTACGACCGACAGAAAGCGTCCCGATCGGTCTGCATACATATTTATTATAGCATATATTTCGCATATTGTCAAAAAAAGTGCAGGTCGGAATGATCTGCACTTTTGGTGTTGAAAAATATAAACAGACATTAGTGGTCTAATTTTCAGCAGTTCGATATAAGTGGGGCGTCGAGGACGCCATCCAAGGGGACGTCGACGTCCCCTACAAATTCGTAAATACGTAGCTTTTTTGTAGGGGCGACCTGTGGTCGCCCGTTGATTTGCTGCTTTTGGGTCAATCTTCCGCCGCTGAATTTGCCGACTTATCCGCACTTTGCCCACGATATTCGGTTATGCCCGTGAGCACCGTGAAAGCCACCTGCTTTTGATACTCGGCGCTTTCAAGCTTTGCCGCTTCCTCGGGATTGGATAAAAAGCCGCACTCGATCATCACCGCAGGATTGTCGGTGTTGTTGAGCAGGTAAAGTTCGTCGCCGACGGGCTTTGTTTCACGCATATTGTCGGGCTGCAAAAGCGAAACGAACTGCTGCTGCATAACCCCTGCAAGGCGCTGACCCTCGGTGTTTTTCGCCGAATAAAACATCTGCGCACCGCTGTATTTGCTGTCGGTGAACTGGTTTTGGTGTATGGAAACGGAAATGCCCTCGGAATATTTCGAGAATATGGAAAGACGATTTTTCATATCTGACTTTTTCTGCTCGCCCAAGCCCTCCGTGCCTTTGTCGTATATCGAAACGTCGCTTTCACGGGTGCAAATGACGTCATATCCCAGCAGGCGCAGGCTATCACGCAGGCTTTCGGAAATGGCAAGATTGATACCCTTTTCCGCCGTGCCGTCCACCGAAACGCAGCCGCCGTCCATACCTCCGTGCCCTGGGTCGATGACCACGACGGGCTTCTCCATAGAAGTTCCAACCTTCGCCGCCGTCATAACCGCCTGTCCGCTTTCTCTGCCGTACCAGCATATCACCGCAAAAGCGCCTATGACCGCACAGCACAATAAACTCTGCAATCTTCTGAACATTATCCCAGCCTCCTTGTTTTTGAGAACAAACCTTGTCTCTTTGTACAAGTTATGCGGACAACATCATTTTTATTACTGCAAGCAAACCTAAACAACGCATTTACATTTTTTATCGCAAACTTTTTGACACAATCTCCCCTACGCAAGTTTATAAGCCATACTTTTTCTCCAGCCTGTCAAAAGCTTCCTCTGCTGGGGTGCAATTGCCCTCGGCTATATCCTGCCGGCTCTGCTTGAGCTTTTCATAAAATTCCGCCTTGTCTCTGACGATAACACGCTCAGGCGCAGGCAGCTTCACTTCAAATGGGATACCACCCACCAAATTGACCTGACAGAGGAACATATTCACCGCTTCCGAAATGGAAATTCCCAGCATACCAAGGGTGTTTTCAGCGTTTTCCTTAACATTTTCATTTACTCTGATATGCAGAGTTTCAGTTTTTGTGTTTGCCATATCAATCGCTCCTTTCAGATATTGTATCACGTTTCTAATACATTTATAACACATTTGCGTTAAAATGTCAAGAAAAAAGCCACACCCGAAAGTGCGGCTTTGAGATCCATAGTAAAATTATTGCAGATCGCCCCTGTTGAACTCGGAGAGCTGCAAGCCTTCGTTACGCTCAAGCGCCCAGCGGATATTCCATTCGCTGGTGAAAAGCAGCAGATAATTGTCTCTGAAATCCTTCACAAGCTTTGTGTCGCTGGAAAGCTTCAATGTCTTAGGGTCGATGTCCTTGTTGTCTATCCAACGAATGTATGAATATGACAGGCCTTCCTTGAAAAGCTCAACGTTATACTCATTCTTCATTCTGTACTCAAAAACTTCCAGCTGGAGCACGCCAACAACGCCGACGATAACTTCTTCCATACCGCTGTCCGGCTCGTGGAAAATCTGGATAGCACCTTCCTGTGCGATCTGCGTTGTGCCTTTGACGAACTGCTTTCTCTTGAGAGTGTCCTTCTGCCTTACTCGCATAAAGTGCTCGGGGGCGAATGTCGGTATCGACTCAAACTCGAACTTTTTCTTTGGCGAGCATATAGTATCGCCGATGGAGAAAATACCAGGGTCGAACACGCCGATGATATCACCTGCATATGCCTCGTCGATAATCTCTCTTTCCTGTGCCATTATCTGCTGGGGCTGGGAAAGTCTCAGCTTCTTGTTGCCTTGAACGTGGAGCACTTCCATATCCTTGTCAAACTTGCCCGAGCAAATTCTCAGGAACGTGATACGGTCTCTATGCGCCTTATTCATATTAGCCTGTATCTTGAACACAAATGCTGAAAACTCAGGGTCGAATGGGTCGATTATGCCCTCAGATGAATTTCTCGGCGTCGGCGATGTTGTCATTTCAAGGAAGTTTTCAAGGAACGGCTCAACGCCGAAATTTGTCAGCGCAGAACCAAAGAATACTGGTGAAAGCTCGCCCTTGCGGACTTTTTCGATGTCAAACTCATAGCTTGCGCCGTCAAGAAGCTCGATATCGTCGCAAAGTGTTGAATGAAGATCCTCGCCGATAAGGCTGTCAAGTGACGGGTCGGAAAGATCGACCTCTGTGGCTGCGACTTGGTGCTGTCCGCCGCTTGCTTCAAATGAAATGATGTGCTTCTTGTCACGATCGTAAACGCCCTTGAAATCCTTGCCCGAACCGATAGGCCAGTTGACAGGATATGTCTGAATACCCAGCTCAGACTCTATCTGCTCCATAAGATCGAAAGGATTTCTCGAATCTCTATCCATTTTGTTGACGAAAGTAAAGATCGGGATATGCCTCATAACGCAGACCTTGAAAAGCTTTCTCGTCTGATTCTCGACACCCTTTGAAGCGTCGATGACCATTACGGCAGAGTCCGCCGCCATAAGGGTACGATATGTGTCCTCGGAAAAGTCTTGGTGACCGGGGGTGTCGAGGATATTAATACAATAATTTTTGTACTGGAACTGCATAACAGAGGAAGTGACTGAAATACCTCTCTGCTTTTCGATCTCCATCCAGTCCGAAACAGCGTGGCGTGAATTTTTCTTGCCCTTTACTGCGCCTGCCTGGGCGATAGCTCCGCCGTAAAGCAGAAATTTCTCAGTAAGTGTGGTTTTACCCGCGTCAGGGTGCGAAATGATCGCAAATGTCCTGCGTCGTTTGATCTCGTCTTCCAGCTTGCCCAAATTGATTCCTCCATATATCCATATATTTGATTTGAATTTTTACTATTTATATGTTTACATACTCAATTAGTGTATCACAATATGCCAAAAGATACAATAGATATTTTATTAATTATGTCAGCTTTCTCTCCATTGACAATGGGACGGATATGTGTTATAATTATCTTGTAAACAAAATGTGTGTTTTATCGAAAAGATAAACAAATTATCACAAATTATCGAACAAAACCTTAAAGGAGGTCTGTATTATGAAAGAATTGCTTGAACTTATGAAAACACGCAGAAGCGTAAGAAAATATAAGCCCGATATGATACCGCAGGAAGTTATCGACCGTATCATCGCCGCAGGCACTTATTCGGCGACAGGCAGAAATATGCAGTCTCCTATCATCATAGCCGTTACAAACAAGGAAATGCGTGATAAGATCGCCGAGATGAACAGAAAGATCGGCGGCTGGGAAGAGGGTTTTGACCCGTTCTATGGCGCACCTGCAATGCTTATCGTGCTGGCAGATAAATCCTGCCCGACGTATCTTTATGACGGCAGCCTTGTTATGGGCAACCTTATGCTTGCCGCACATAACGAGGGAGTTGGAAGCTGCTGGATACATCGTGCAAAGGAAGAGTTCCAGTCTGACGAAGGCAAGGCTATCCTTGAATCTCTTGGCATTAAGGGCGATTACGAGGGTATCGGCCATTGCGCACTTGGCTATGCTGACGGCGATTATCCGAAGCCTCACGACAAGAAAGCCAACTGGGTATATTACATCAAATAATTTTTCACTCCTTTATCTTATAAAAACGCCGCACAAGGCTGCTATGCTTTGTGCGGCGTTCTATTTTTGCGCAAAATAAAACAGGCGAATGTGATATACATAGTCTTTTGAATATCGAGTTGTCCCAAACAAGTGGGACGTCGAGGACGCCGTCCCCTACACATAATTATATGTAGGGGCGAACAGCGTTCGCCCGTTACTTCTTTCGATAAACCAAGACAAACATATTGACATTTGCCTGCCTT
The DNA here is from genome assembly GCF_019423705.1 of Ruminococcus sp. Taxonomy (GTDB): domain Bacteria; phylum Bacillota; class Clostridia; order Oscillospirales; family Ruminococcaceae; genus Hominimerdicola. The sequence goes on from NZ_JAHZAX010000003.1 coordinate 149,752, forward strand.
TATTATTTGCGTTTTATTTTTTAGAATCAATGCTCGTCAACGTCAGAAAATTCGATTCCGACCTGCTTGCCCTCATATGTTGCTGAGTATTCAAAGGTCGTGCCTGTTACCTTTGCGTTGCCGTCATCGTCAACTTCAAGTGTACACTTTGGTAGCTTTTCGATATAAAGCTGCTTTGTCTCGCCCGGATAGTTGTTGTCATATATCTGCAAGATATACTTTCTGTGGCAATCCGAATCCTGGATAAGTCCGATAGCGTTTACTGTGTGCGTACCGTCAATAGTTGTAACGACCGGTATGCCAAGGCTGAGCTGGTTTTCAAGCTTTTCAAAGCCCTTGCTGTCGTTGTTGAGGTTGTATTCAGATGATGAATCGTCCCATTGCAGGGCGTTGAGCCTGTAAAGTGCCTTTGCGAACTCAGCGTCATTCTTTGAATAGCCGCCTGCTATCTTATCATAGCTGTTTGCGATATCAAGGTTGAGCAAATCGACCTTTTTCCAGCGGAGATTGCCACCCGAGATCTTTGTCGGGGTCTTTTTCCAGCCCTTGTTCTTGCTGTCATACTTGTAATCGTCATTGAGGGTCAGCACATTGCCGTCGCCTGAATAATCAAGATACTTTGTAACGTCCGCATAAGTGCCTGCGAACAGGTCGGAAGTAATCTTGCTGAGCGGCGTTCTGTTTTCATATTCCTTGCCGAAGTCTGTGCTGCTGATGTCATAGCCCTCAGCATTGACCTTGAGCTCGCTTGAATCGGAAGGCTTTATGCTGCCAAGCTTTGTCTTGACGTTGCCGAGATACCAGTCTCTTGCCATAATCGCCATACCGAAGTCAACGCTTGCGGCGGTGGTGGTTCTGAAATTCTTGAACGAGAAGCCGTTTACCTTTGGATCAAAGCCTGTGTTGTAAAGAGAATAACCTCTCACGTTGTCATCGGCGTTTGAATAGGAAACTATATCGTAATTAAGGGTGGTAACTATCTGCTTGTAAACGTCGTTAAGGGCGTTTGCGTCGGAGGCTGAATAATACTTTCCGCCTGTGGAATAAGCAAGCTCTTGCAGCCATTCTCTGTCAACTTCTCTGCCGAGGCCGACTGTGAGAATGATGATATTCTTATCGTCAGCGATCTTTGCCAGCGTTTCAACGCTTGAAGGATTGAACTCGTCCGACTCGCCGTCTGTGAGCATTACGATAATGTTTCTGTACTTGCCTGCGGAAGTTGCTTTGAACTCGTCCATACACTTTTTCAAAGCTGTTTGGCTGTGGGTTCCGTCAAATACCTCTGCATCGCTCTTGATCTTGGCAAGGGCTTCGCTGAGCTTTGAGCGGTCTGTGGTGAAATCCACCATTTTTGTGTAAGTTCCTGTGAACTTTGAAATGCCTATCTGATAGCTGTCCTCTAACTTGTCGATAAGGCTCTGCGCAAAGTCAAGTCGCTTGAAGTCAACGTCATTTTCAGATGAAGTCACGCATTGCTCCTTCGAATACATCGAACCCGAGTTATCAACAAGGAAAGCAATTCTTGTGGTTGCGTCGTCATTGACAGTTTTTTCAACGCCGACAACATAAGTGCCAAGCTCTGTCAAAGAAGCGGAAACTGTCTTTTTGCTCTTGTTGACCTTCGACTCCACCTTTGTGTAATTAGTCGAACGTGAATCGAATTTGAGAACTGTCAGATCGTCGAAAGAATAGCCCATTTTGCTGAGCTTGTCGCTGTCGATCTTGAAAGTCATAACAGCCGAGTTATATTTATAATCGGAATAAGCGTCATAAGCCTTTGTGACGATACTAGCGTTTGAAGAGATACCGAAGAGGTCAAGCTCCACAAGCGTTGCGCTTGCGGCATTTGCGTCGCCCTTGATCTCAAGTGTGCAGTCCCCAGCCTTTTTCTCAACAGTCAATATCCGCTGAGCGTCGTTAGTCTCACCGTCAGACTTTGGAAGCCTTGGGTTCGTGCCTGCCATAAGCTCATAGCCGTCAAGCAGTCCGTCGCCGTCGGTATCGGCGGAAAGCGGGTTAGTGCCAAGCTTTATCTCATCGCCGTCGCTTATGCCGTCGTTATCTGTATCTTCGCTTTGAAGATTTGTGCCGTTTCTTATCTCGTCGGCGTTCTTAATGCCGTCGCCGTCCCAGTCATGATCATCGGCAAACTCCGACTCCTTGAAAGTGGTGCTGATATCGAGCTTTGAAATAACAGATTTCGCCATAGCGATACGGTTATTCTCTCTTATCCTAAGTCCCACGATAACGCAGGCGGCAACAAGCACCACCAGCACTATGCAAAGCACCAGCAGAGTTATCTTCTTTTTTCGCTTGCCTCTGTTCATACTTTCGATAAAGGCATTAGTGTCAGCAAAATTTGACTTCATAGTTATTGATTATCCCCCGTATCTATCACATATATTACCTTCCTCATACTATTCCAGATGAACGTTTGGTGTTATAGCTTAAACGTTTAACCTGAAATTTTGATCCACAGTATGATATTAATATTTTAGCATATTCGCACCCTTTTTGCAAGTAAAAATCCACAAAATTATACACAAAATCAGCCCTGCTTTTTTGTGTTCCACACAGCGTTTCACACTAAATCATTTAACCAATATACATTTACTCTCTCTTTACGAAACCGATTAAGTCAATATAACACATAATCTGACATATTTCAGCAAATGTGCAAAAAAAATCTGAGCAGACGCATTTAAGCGCCTGTTCAGATTTTTGCATATCATTCAAGTTCTATGGTTTATTCTTCCACCTGTGTCTGATAGATAACGTTTATCTTGAATTCTCCGTCATAATCCACCTGAAGGATAGAATCAGGCTCCACCTCGTCAGCGATTATCTTCTTTGCGATAAGTGTTTCCACTTTACGCTGGATAAATCTCTTCAAAGGTCTTGCGCCGAAGTTCTGATCGTAGCCCTGATTTACGATGGCTTCCTTTGCGGCGTCTGTTACCTCGATACCAAGACGCTTGTCCTCAAGTCTCTTTGCAAGTTCGCCGATCATAAGATCAACGATCTTGTAGATCTCAGTTTTCATAAGGGGCTTGTAGTAGATTATCTCGTCAAGACGGTTGAGAAATTCCGGTCTGAACTGCTGTTTCAGCAGAGCGTCAACCTTGTCCCTTGCTTCCTGCGATATCTCGCCCTCGGGTGTGATGCCATCGAGGATATACGGCGAACCAAGGTTTGAGGTCAAGATTATGATAGTGTTCTTGAAGTCAACAGTTCTGCCCTGGGAATCGGTGATACGTCCGTCGTCAAGCACCTGCAAGAGGATATTGAAAACGTCCGGGTGCGCCTTTTCGATCTCGTCCAGCAGAACGACTGAATAAGGCTTCCTTCTGACAGCTTCCGTCAGCTGACCGCCTTCTTCATAGCCAACGTATCCCGGAGGCGCTCCAATCAGACGGCTTACGCTGAATTTCTCCATATACTCCGACATATCTATACGAACGATGTTGTTCTCGTCGTCAAAAAGCGCCTGCGCAAGAGTCTTTGCAAGCTCAGTTTTACCAACGCCTGTCGGGCCTAAGAACAGGAACGAACCTATCGGCTGGTTTGGATTTGCAATGCCTGCACGAGACCTCATAATGGCTTCTGATACCATTTCAACGGCTTCGTCCTGACCGATAACTCTTTCGTGGAGGATATCAGGCAGGTGGAGCAGCTTCTCACGCTCACCCTCCATAAGCTTTGCAACAGGGATACCCGTCCAGCGGCAGATTATCCTTGCTATCTCCTCTTCCGTTACCTTATCTCTAAGCAACGTGTTCTTCGTCTTTGACTGCTCGGCCTTAGCTTCTTCGTCAGCAAGCTTCTTCTGCAAATCGGCCATTTTGCCGTACTTGAGCTCGGCAAGCTTATTGAGATCGTACTCACGCTCTGCCCTCTCGATATCCTTTGAGCATTGCTCGATATCCTCACGGAGCTTCTGAACTTTCGAGATAGCGGACTTTTCGTTCTCCCACTTTGCCTTCATTTCGTTGAACTTCTCACGCATTTCCGAAAGCTCTTTCTGAACTTCGTGGAGGTGCTCAACGGCAAGCTTATCGTTCTCCTTTTTGAGCACGGTCTCCTCGATCTCGTGCTGGAGAATTTTACGTCTTATCTCGTCAAGTTCGGTCGGCATTGAATCCATTTCAGTTCTGATAAGTGCGCAAGCCTCGTCCACAAGGTCGATAGCCTTATCAGGCAAAAATCTGTCCGTGATATATCTATTTGAAAGGACAGCCGCCGCAATAAGCGCCTGATCCTGAATTTTTACGCCGTGGAAAACTTCGTATCTTTCTTTCAGTCCACGCAGTATAGAGATAGTGTCCTCGACAGTCGGCTCGTCAACCATTACAGGCTGGAAACGTCTTTCAAGGGCTGCGTCCTTTTCGATATACTGACGATACTCGTTAAGTGTCGTCGCACCGATACAATGAAGCTCGCCCCTTGCAAGCATTGGCTTGAGCAGGTTGCCTGCGTCCATTGCGCCGTCTGACTTTCCTGCGCCTACGATATTGTGAAGCTCATCAATGAACAGGATTATCCTGCCCTCTGACTTCTTTATCTCCTCAACGACCGCCTTGAACCTTTCCTCAAATTCGCCCCTGTACTTTGCGCCTGCGATAAGGGCACCCATATCAAGAGAGAACACCTGTCTGTCTTTCAGACTGTCAGGCACATCACCGCTGACGATACGCTGGGCAAGGCCTTCGGCAATGGCTGTTTTACCAACGCCAGGCTCACCGATAAGGCAAGGGTTGTTCTTGGTCTTTCTTGAAAGTATCCTTATAACGTTTCTTATCTCGCTGTCTCTGCCGATAACAGGGTCAAGCTTGTTCTGTCTTGCCAGCTCAACAAGGTCTTGACCGTACTTTTTCAGCACGTCATAGGTCTCCTCTGGGTTCTGGTTCGTTACCTGCGCATTGCCTCTTACCGACTGCAAAACTTTAAGAAACTTTGATTTATTAAGTCCAAAGGTCTTGAAAATTTCCTTCATCGCCTTGTTTGGGCTATCCATAATGCCCATAACAAGGTGCTCGACGGAAACATATTCGTCCTTCATTCGTGAAGCTTCCGACTCAGCCTCGGCAAAGGCTTTGTCAAGGTCGCTTGAAATATATACAGAGCCCTGCTCTCTTCCGCCGACAGTTACTTTCGGGATATCGTTCACCGCTCTTGTGAGCGCAGCCTCAACGCTTTCGGGAGATATATCCATTTTAACAAAAAGCTGCGGCACAAGGCCGTTTTCCTGTGAAAGCAGCGCCAGCATAAGGTGCTCCTGATCGACCGCCTGATTTGAATTTCTCGAGGCAATGCTCTGCGCTTCCTGCAAAGCTTCCAATGATTTCTGTGTCAATTTCTGTGCATTCATAAAATTACCTCCCTGCATAATCCATAAGCTATATTTGTCAGCCGACTATGAGCAATACACCCATGGTCGCCTGTTAAAGAATGACAACGCCCTTTTTCAGATAAGAGGTGTATACCTCCGACACCTTGCGAGCCGCAGTTTCAGGCTCATCGGCGTTATCAAAGTAAAGCTGAATACAGCTGTCCATACATTGAATATAGACGCCTATTGCATTAGCAATCTCCTCATCGGTCAGCTCCGACTGAGAAGGTGCATAAAAATCTCTTGTAAAGCGCCCCTCTGCTATTTCATAAGGCACGCCGTTTGTGAAAAGCTTGGCAAGATACTTGTGCTCGAGCGCTGCCCACAGTCTGAAAAATCCGTCCAGCATTGAGATGAGCTGTGCGCTCTGGGTTCTGAACGAAACTTTCAGCCTGCCCACCTTGCCGTGAAAATCTCTCGAAAGCTCGATACTGTATCTTATGGTAGGCTTGTATTTATATTTCAAAGGGCTCTTTATGGACATCATAGCGTCCGAAGGTTGATCGAGCAACTGAAATCTGCTGTCCATAAGCTCTTCTATCCTTGAGAATATCTCCCTCATTCGCTTCTCGGGGGTGAGAAGCTGAACGTGTTCAGCCAATATCTGATTTATAAGATTTGAACGGCTGGTGTTCAGCGTATAAGCCAGCCTGTCCACCGCCTCCACAACATCGTCCGCCAGCACAAGGCTATAAACGTTCTTGTTCATTTTTGTCCTCAGTCCTTTCCGCTTGTACTTTTACTTTCACTTTTCTTACTGTAACTTATTATACCACGTTTAAATAATTTGTCAATAGGATTATATAATTCTAATTACGAATCATATACATATACAAAGAAATTATTTTGACAAGACCCCAATTTGTGCACTTTGCAATATATTTTGACCTTATTTTGCCCTAAAAGGTGCAAAACTCGTAAAAGGGTCAACAAGACCAATATTTTTATACAAAAAGCCGCCGAGCCACGGGCGACCGCAGGTCGCCCCTACATTTGTCGGACTATAATTATCTTGAAAAATCCCCCACGATATGATATAATAGCATTACCAATGATAAAAAATTAAAAACACAAAAAGGCTGTGATAAAAATGCTCAAAGGCATAATTTTTGATATGGACGGGCTTATGGTGGATACCGAAAAGCTTCTGACAAGGTTTTGGGGCGAGGCCGCCGCTTTTTACGGCTTCAATATGACAAAGGAGCACGTTTTAGGCATACGCTCCCTTGCGGCAAAGTACGCAGAGCCACGTTTGAAAGGCATTTTCGGCGATGATTTTGATTATCAGAAAGTGCGCCGCAAGCGCATTGAGCTTATGAACGCATACATTGAAGCGAACGGTATCGAAAAGAAAAAAGGACTTGATGAGCTTCTTGATTATCTTGCTTCCACCGACTTGAAGCTTGCCGTTGCCACCGCAACCGATCTTCAGCGGACGAAAATGTATCTTTCGTCCATAAATATTTTTGACAGATTTGATAAGGTCATATGCGGCAATATGATAACGAACGGCAAGCCTGCGCCGGATATCTACCTTACCGCCGCAAAGGCTCTTGAACTTGCACCAAGGGAGTGCATAGCTCTTGAAGATTCGCCCAACGGCATACGCTCGGCTTATGACGCAGGGGCAATGCCTGTGATGGTACCCGATCTTTCCCAGCCCGATGAAGATACGAAAAAGCTGCTTTTCGCCTGCTGTGATGATCTTTCGCAGGTGATCGACGTTATAAAAAACTTGATGTGACCATCGCACATACAAATTTTCACAAACTAATACGGACTCCGTGATATCACTTTTATCACGAAGTCCATTTTTTATGTCTATGATTTTTCGCCCTAACTGTCAGCGTCCTCGCTTTCGGGAAGCTCCGCCGCAGTCGGCTTTGATGTTCTTTTTTCATTGCGATAATTCACTATCTCGCCAACCGTGCAGTATATCACCGAGAATACAGGCACGGCGATGAACATTCCGAATATGCCGAACATATTTCCGCCGATGGTGACGGCGAAAAGCGTCCACAGGGACGGCAGTCCCACAGAATTGCCCACGACTTTCGGATAGATGAAATTGCCCTCGATAGCCTGTATAATGAACATAAACACGAGGAAAAGTATCGCCTGCTTGAAGTTCGTCACGCAGATGAGCAGGAAGCCCACCACATAGCCGAGAAATGCGCCCACTATCGGGATAAGCGCCGTGCAGGCAACAAGTATGGCGATGAGTATGGCGTTCGGGAAGCGGAATATCGCCATTCCGACGCCGCACATCGTTCCGAGAATGATCGCTTCGGTGGTCTGTCCCACAAGGAAGTTGCCGAAGGTGTCAATGCTTCGTCTGCAAATGCGGCTTATGCGCCTTGTAATGCCCTCGTGGAGGAACGCCGTGCTGATGCGCTTGCATTGACTTTTGAGCTTTTCTTTTGCGGAAAGCATATAAACTGCAAAGCAAAGTCCCAAGAAGAAGTTTATTATGCCCGAGAAGAGGGAGCTTACAAAGCTTACAGTTGAATTCAGCGTGTTGAGTATGACAACGCCGTCTTTCAGCCAGCTTGTTATCTTCTTTATGATATCGTCAGCGTTAAGGTTCACACGCTCAAGCCAAGTGGATATCTCTGGGCTGTTGCGGAGCTTGTCTGAGACTGAGTTCACAAGCACGGGGATATCATCCGAAAGCTGCGAGAAAGTCTTGATAAGCGCCGGGATAATAAGCCAGCACACAAGCGCCACCACGCCGAGGCAAAGCAAAAACGTCAAAACGATCGAGCAAGGGCGCTTTAACTTTTCCACAGTGCCCTTGTATTTTCCCTTTTTCGGGGTCTTAAAAAGCCGTTTTTCAATGCCCGACATCGGCACATTGAGGATAAAGGCTATCACCGCACCGAATATGGCAGGCTTCAAGATCTTTATGCAGTAGCCGAGAACTTTCAGCAGCATTGCATAATTGGTCAGCCCCCAAAAAAGTGCCACGCCAAGTATGACCAGCAGGGCGTTTTCCTTGAATTTCTTTGTGAATTTCATTTTGTCTCCTTAAATGTTGGACATTACACAAAAGGCTGCACAGCCGATCGCCGTACAGCCCTTAGACTTTTTTAGAAATTAGTGTTAAGGCTCAAATATTCGCCGCTCTGATAAAGGAATACCAAATAAACTATCGAAGCGTAAAGCATTACCAGCGCAACGATGATAGAAGTCAGAGCCGCAAGGATATTCACCAGCGGAATGAAAGCCAGTACGGCGCAAACCACGATGATGATAAGGCAGGTCTTGTTTATGTTCCAAACCCTGTCGCCCTTAGCTGAAAGCGCCATATTGCCAGCATTGCCGAGAAGTCTTGCCGTTGTTGTGCAAACATAGAAAAGCACAAGTATCTGGAAAATATCATCCGCATAGGAAAGCACTTTTGCAAAAGCGCTGCCGCTTGAAACGAACACCTTGATAGCGCTTACGATAACGCTTGCGACTGTGAACACCAGCGCACTATGATAACCCTCATCGTCCTTTGAAGCTTCCATAATACCCATAATATTGAGTATGCAGGCAGCTATCGAACAGCCAAGGCCAAGGAATATGCCCAGCAGCGGTATGAACGCCAGCACAACGCCTACGATCGCTATTACCTTTGCCAAAAACACTTTCTTTATGCCGCTTGCAGCATTTGGATATCTTACCATTATGATTACCCCCATAAAAATGAAATGAAATCTTTCCCTCTATGATCTTCTATTATATTTCTGTTATTTATTATATATTTATCAGTCAAGCTTGATATTCATAATCGGCTCAGAAACATCTGCCCCGGCAGGAACCATTGGCAGAACGTTTATATCCTTGTTGATGATAACGTCCACAAGGCAAGGCTTTCCGCAGCTCAGCGCCTTTTCCAGCATTGGCTTGATCTCTTCTTTTCTTGTTATCCTTACGCCCTCGATACCGAATGCGTCGGCGAGCTTCATAAGGTCAGTACCTCTTTCTATATTTGTCTGAGAAAATCTCTTGCCATAGAAAAGTCTCTGCCATTGTCTTACCATTCCGAGGACGTCGTTTTCAAAAACAAGCTCGATAAGCGGAATTTTATGCTTGGCAAGTGATGAAAGCTCGTTGCAGTTCATAAAGAAGCTTCCGTCGCCTGCGATATTTACAACAGTTCTGTCGGGATTGCCAACCTTTGCGCCCATTCCTGCGCCAAAGCCGTAACCCATTGTGCCAAGTCCGCCGCTGGAAGCAAAGCTTCTTGGGCACTTGAAGTTATAATACTGTGCAGCCCACATCTGGTGCTGACCGACCTCTGTTGAGATGATAGCCTTGCCGTCTGTAAGTCTGTCAAGCTCCTCAATAACATCCTGTGGAAGAACTTCGTCCTCGCTCTCGATCGGGACCATTCTCAGGGCATACTGCTTTTTCCAATCCATAACCTGTGCCATCCACTCAGGGTGCTTCATATCAGGCAGCAGCTCGTTAAGTCTTGCAAGAATGTACTTTACATCGCCTGTAACGTGGCTGTAAACGTCGATATTCTTGCCGATCTCAGCAGGGTCTATCTCAATATGTATTATCTTCTTGCCCTTTGCGAAAGTGCTTGCATTACAAAGCACTCTGTCGGAAAATCTTGAACCGAGAACGATCATAAGGTCGCACTCTTCAAGGGTCATTGCAGCGGTCTTTGTGCCGTGCATACCGAGCATTCCGATATAGCAATCCTTAGTGTTGTCAAGTGCGCATTGACCCATAAGAGAAAGTGAAACAGGTGCGTCAACTTTTCTTGCGAACTCAGCCATTTCCTCTGTTGCGTCAGCAGATACAACACCGCCGCCAGCATAGATGAAAGGCTTCTCAGCCTTCTTGATAAGCTCAGCCGCAGCAGCGATCTCATCATTGATTCCCTCAGGATTGTGGTTTACTATCTTCTTAGGCTCTTTCTTTTCGTATTCGATCATTGCGCCTGTGATATCCTTCGGGATATCAATGAGTACAGGACCTTTTCTGCCTTCGTTTGCGATATAGAAAGCTTCTCTGATGATATCAGCAAGCTGGTCTGGGTCTTTCACGATATAGTTATGCTTTGTGATAGGCATTGTGATACCGCAGATATCCACTTCCTGGAACGAATCAAGACCAAGGAGATTTCTTGTAACGTTGCCCGTGATAGCGACCATAGGGATAGAATCCATATAAGCCGTGGCGATACCTGTTACAAGGTTTGTAGCGCCCGGGCCGGAAGTTGCAAGAACAACGCCGGTCTTGCCTGTCGTTCTTGAATAGCCGTCAGCAGCGTGGCAGGCAGCCTGCTCGTGAGCGGTGATAATATGGTTTATCTTATCAGAATATTTGTAGATAGCGTCATAGATATTGAGCACAGCGCCGCCGGGATAGCCAAAAATGGTGTCAACGCCCTGTTCAAGCAGACATTCGATGATAACGTCAGAACCGTTAAGTAACATTATACTTTCCTCCAAAATACCAAAAATAAATTATATCAATATAACATTATACTATATGTGCCGTAAAAAGTCAAGACTTTCATTGACCTGTCGCATAAGGTCGTCGACTGTCTTTTCAAACTCCAAAGCCTGCTGGCTGGGCTTGTCCTCAGCCTTTTCTGACGGCTTATCCCCGTCAGCTCGTGGGACATTTTCCTCTTCCTGCACGTCGTTTTTCTTATCGAGCATATCCTGCACGCTGACGGTCTTTTCAACGGCCTTCTTCATCGTCAGCGTTTTAAGCTCCTCATCGTCAAGATAAGGCTTTATGCCAACGATAGAAACATTGTCCGTGCCGCCGTTTGTAAGCGCAAGCTCCATAATAGCCCCCAGCTTTTCCGATAAAGATAAGTCAAGGCCAAGCCCCACCACCATTTCTTCCTCAGAAACATAATCCGACACACCGTCCGATACTATTATTATCATATCGTCAGGTTCTTTGCCAAAATCCGCCACAAGTGGCGTCTGAGCGATATCGGGGTCGTTGAGCGTGCTGCCGAGAGAAGATATTATCGCATTCTGATACTGGGGTTCAAGCTCTGAAACATCGTCGATACGTCCGTGCTCGTACATATATCTTGCATAGGACTGGTCGACAGATATCTGCCTTATCGTGCCATTCACATAGCGGTACATTCTGCTGTCGCCAACGTTCACGCACAGGCTCTTGCCCTCTTCATCGACCGCAAGGCAGCAAAGGGTCGTCTGCATATTGGCGGCGTTTTCCGCACGCACGCCCTGCTTCTTTATTTTTCCGTGAACATCGAGCAGCGCTTTTTTCATATCCACCGCCGAGCCGTATTCGAGGATAGACAAATGCCGCAGGCAAAGCTCCGAAGCCACCTCCCCTGCGTTTTCTCCGCCGACGCCGTCGCACACCGCCGCAATAAAAGGAGCAGCGACAGTTGATTCATAGCTGCCGCTGTTGATGACCTCGTGGTCTATTAAAATACAGTCCTCGTTCTGTTCACGGTAATTGCCCTTGTCAGTAGCACCATAAATATAGTAAAACATTCCTTAGATCACCGTTTCGCAAAATTTGAATTTGTAGGATGATTTTTTATTGTCTATCAGATCATATCTGCCACAAGGCTGCCCATTTCCTTGCAGCCAACGAGCTTCATACCCTCTGACATAATATCGCCTGTTCTGTAACCTGCTTCAAGAACTTTCTTGACAGCGTTGTCGATAGCGTCAGCTTCCTTATCCATATCGAATGAGAATCTCAGAAGCATTGAAGCTGAAAGGATAGTAGCGATAGGGTTAGCCTTGTCCTGTCCTGCGATATCAGGTGCAGAACCGTGGCTAGGCTCATACATACCGAACTTTGTATCGTTAAGTGAAGCAGAAGCCAGCATACCGAGTGAACCGCTTATCATTGCAGCCTCGTCGGAAAGGATATCGCCGAACATATTCTCAGTAAGGATAACGTCGAACTGCTTAGGATCTCTTACAAGCTGCATTGCGCAGTTGTCAACCAGCATATGCTCGAGCTCTACCTCAGGATAATCCTTTGCAACTTCGTTTACTATCTTTCTCCAAAGTCTTGAAGAATCGAGAACGTTTGCCTTATCAACGCTTGTGACTTTCTTTCTTCTCTTCATTGCGATATCAAAGCCACGCTTAGCGATCCTTCTGATCTCGTTCTCGTTATATGTAAGAGTATCAACAGCCGTCTCAAGTCCGTCGACTGTCTCTGTCTTTCTTGCGCCGAAATAAAGTCCGCCTGTAAGCTCTCTCATAATCATCATATCGAAACCGCCGCCGATGATATCGTCCTTGAGCGGGCAAGCTTCTCTAAGCTCAGGATAAAGATTTGCAGGACGGAGGTTAGCGAACAGTCCAAGCTCTTTTCTGATCTTGAGCAGACCGGCCTCAGGTCTGAGGTTTGGCGCAAGCTTATACCAAGGTGAAGTTGAGGTGTTGCCGCCGATAGAGCCAAGCAGAACTGCGTCTGAGTTCTTTGCGATCTCCACAGCCTCATCTGTCAGCGGAACGCCGCAGGCGTCGATGGAACAGCCGCCCATAAGGATATCTGTATATTCAAACTTGTGACCGAATTTTTCTGCCACCTTGTCAAGAACTTTCTGTGCCTCTGTAACTATTTCAGGACCGATACCGTCGCCCTTGATAACTGTTATCTTCTTTTCCATATTATTTATCCTCCTGTTTATCCAATGTTGAAACTGTTATCTCGCAGGAATAGCTCTGCTGTTCAGCCGTCATAAAAAGAATGCTGGTGACGACCTCACAGTCGCCGTCCTCGAGCTTTTGCCTGCAATATGATTCCGCCATTTTGCCCTTTAGCTGATACTGCATAAGGGTGTCCGCCGTGTCAGTTCCCTCAAAATTTACTTCGCTGTAATCTATCTCCTCGCCGTCCATATAAAACGACCAGTAGTAAGAAAGCCCGTCCGAACCCTTGACTTTAATGCTTTCTGGCTCTGTTATACCGTCAATGCTTGCTTCGTCAACATTCGCCCAAAGGCCGTTGAAAGTGGAGAACTTCGCCCCGTTTATCTCGGGCTTGTTGCAGGCGAAGGTACGCTTTGTTACCGTGCCGTCGTCCTCGGAGCTGGTCTCTTTGAGCACAACGTTATCCCCTGCGGTCAGTCCCCTGGCGAAATTTCCGCCAAGCTGTCTGTTGATATCGGCAGCGCTTTGAAGAAGATCGACCTTGAAGCCGTCGACCATTACCATAAACGGCATAAAGTCATCGGCGTCGTATTCAAATCTACTGCTGCTGTCATCCTCTTTCTTAGAACAGCCTGCCATACAAACGAGCATTACCCCTGCCGTCAATGCGGCGCACACTTTTTTCAGTTTCATAAGCCTCACCCCTTTAAATGGTTCAAGGGCGATACCTTGCGGTATCCCCCTTAAAAACGTGGTATACTATTATTTCAGCGAATTGAGCAGACCGTTGCTGTTGATGATATTGATGAGAAATTCAGGGAATGACTGACCCTTGTATGTCTCATTCTTGGTCTTGTTTGTGATGATACCGCTGTCAAAGTCGATCTCGACTTCGTCGCCGTCCTCGATCTTTTCAGCAGCCTCTTCGCACTCGATTATCGGCAAGCCGATATTGATAGCGTTTCTATAAAAAATTCTCGCAAAAGTCTTTGCGATAACGCAGGAGATACCGCTTGCCTTGATAGCGGCAGGAGCGTGCTCTCTTGACGAACCGCAGCCGAAATTGGACTTTGCTACCATTATATCGCCCTTCTGAACGTTCTTTGCAAAATCAACGTCGATATCCTCCATACAATGCTGCGCAAGCTCCTCCATATTCGGAGTGTTGAGGTATCTCGCAGGGATAATAACGTCTGTATCAACGTTATCTCCGTATTTATGTACTTTTCCGCAAGCTTTCATAATTGAAAACTCCTTTCGTATAAGTTTGTTATCGTCGGCGATCAGCCCTTCTTGAACTCAGGCGAGCCGAAAACATTCTCACCGATAGCCTGCTTTCTCAGTTCCTCATAAATGAGGTCAAGATAATCGCCGTCTATGGTGTCCTTGTTTCTTGTTATAAAATAGCAGATCTTCACCTTGTGGAACATTCCCTCTTTGACCAGCGCATAAACAGGCTTTCCTCCGATATTTGAAGGATAGAAGGCATTGAATCCCTTCTTGTCGATAAGCGCCTGCGTCATTTCCACGGTAAAGGTGTTCTTCTCACGCAGCTCCTCAATGATCTCTTCCGCCTTTTCTTCACGCTGGCTGTCATTGAGCGAAGTTCCGTACTTCTTTGTTACAATGCTGAGAAGTATATCTGAGAATATTTCCCTAAGATAGTTTTTCATTAAGTATCTCTCCCTAATCTAATCATCACACGGAAAGCCCCAAATTCTTTCCGATATCAAATTATCCCCAAAAAGAAATCCCCTAAAACTTTATCCGCAGGACTTATTCTCTCAGATCATCACATAATTTCCGAAGGCTGTGAGATCTTGCCTGTTACAGCGGAAGCTGCCGCAACGTAAGGTGAAGCAAGATATACCTCGGACTCTGGGTGACCCATACGTCCTACAAAGTTTCTGTTAGTTGTTGCAACGGCTCTTTCGCCCTTTGCAAGAATGCCCATATGTCCGCCAAGACAAGGGCCGCAGGTAGGTGTTGAAACTGCGCAGCCTGCATTGATGAATATTTCAAGCAGACCTTCCTTCATTGCCTGCATATATACCTTCTGAGTAGCAGGGATAACGATACATCTAACGTGCTTAGCTATCTTTCTGCCCTTGAGTATCTCAGCCGCACATCTGATATCCTCAATCCTTCCGTTCGTGCAAGAGCCGATAACTACCTGATCTATCTTGATCTCAGGGATATCATCAAATGTTCTTGCGTTCTCAGGAAGATGAGGGAATGCAACTGTCGGCTTGATCTGACTGAGGTCGATAGTATATTCAGCCTCATACTCAGCGTCATCGTCAGCCTTGTATATCTTGTATTCTCTGTCTACCTTATCCTTGATGTAATCAAGTGTAACATCGTCAACTTCAAAGATACCGTTCTTAGCGCCGGCCTCGATAGCCATATTGGCCATACAAAGTCTGTCCTCCATAGAAAGGTTCTTGAGACCTTCGCCTGTAAATTCCATTGACTTGTAAAGTGCGCCGTCAACGCCGATCATTCCGATGATGTGAAGGATAACGTCCTTTGCAGCGGAATACTTAGGAAGCTTGCCCACGATATTGAACTTTATAGCGGCAGGAACTTTGAACCAAGTCTTGCCCTTTGCCATACCGGCACACATATCAGTTGAGCCGATACCTGTTGAGAATGCGCCGAGAGCGCCGTATGTACAAGTGTGGGAGTCAGCGCCGATAACGCAGTCGCCTGGAGCTACAAGGCCTTTTTCAGGGAGCAGAGCGTGCTCGATACCCATATCGCCCACATCGTAATAATTTTTGATATCATATTTAGAGGCAAAGTCACGGCAAGTCTTGCATTGTGTAGCCGACTTGATATCCTTATTAGGTGTAAAGTGATCCATAACCATAGTCACCTTGTTTTTATCGAAAACATTGGTGAAGCCTGCTTTGTTGAATTCGTTGATAGCAACAGGAGATGTAACATCGTTGCCGAGAACGAGATCGAGGTTAGCCATAATAAGCTGACCTGCCTTGACCTCATCAAGACCGGCGTGAGCCGCCAGAATTTTCTGAGTCATTGTCATACCCATAAAAGATTACTCCTTACATTAGGGCAAAGGAATATCTCAAAATACCGCCTTTTAAACCCATTATATTTTCATACCTAAACATTATAACACCTTTTTCCCATTAATGCAAATACATATTTATTATATATCTATGAATAATATTTATATGAAACGTTTTAGTTATCAAAATTTTGATCATAACACAAAAATCAGAAAATGCGTATCAGCGCAGGATAATCGTTTTCATAATTTTATCATCACAAAAATATTATCACCAAGGGGCATATTTTTATCCGCTTGAATACAATTGTAAAAAAAATTTGCTGATATTCTCATTCAAAGCTTGCGCTGCCATTATTTCTGACTATCTTTGCTTGACATATCGCCGCCGATCGGGCAGATAATAATATCAGAAAGCGAAAAGGAGGCAAAGAAAAATGAAGATGAAGTCGATCATTTCAGGCGTATCAATGGGTATCGCAGCAGGCACGGTGGTCTATGCGGTAACGGAGGCGACATCAAGGGAAAAGAAAATGCTCAAGAGCCGCACGGGCAAAGCTTTGCGTGCAATGGGCGACGTAATGGACGGCATTTCAATGATGATGAAGTAGCATCGCAAAATGCCGCATTGTCACGGGCGACCTAAGGTCGCCCCTACATAACCTTACGCAAAACAAACAAGGGCGAACAATGTTCGCCCCTCTGTCGTATTTGAGATCATCAGCTCTGGCTTATCTGCTTGAGCAGGGTCAATGCGTCAACAACGTCGACATTGCCGTCGCCGTTCATATCCGCACGGCTGAGCTGTGCGCTGTCAAGAGTGGTCTTGCCTGCGCTGTATCGCAGGATAAGCAGAGCGTCAACGACCGTGAGATACTTGTCGCCGTTGATATCGCCTTTCTGCAAAGTCTGCGAAGCTTTTTTCCGTGTTATCTTAACAGTATAAGTGCGCTTTACGCCGCTTGCCGCCGTGCAGACGATCTTGACCGTGTTTTCGCCCTCTTTGAGCTTTACATTGCCTGCCCCCGAAACTTTCGCATTTCCGCCCAGAGCGCTGGCGTTAATGGTCGCTGTGGAAGTTTCAGCGCTGACAGTTGCGGTGTAGCTTGTGGTGAATTTGTTAAATTTCGGAGAAATGCTCGTGCCCGAAACGCTCAGCGTTTTAAGATAGTTGTTGTTATCGCCGCTGCTTGTTGGCTTCGGACAAAGGCTGTCGGGCATATTGTTATATATCGGTATCTTAAACTCCATTGCGCTGTTCAAAATATCCTGCGAATAGGCGTTTTTAAGGCTGATAGCCTCGTTTGCCTGTCCGAAAACACAGGTCATATACTGGTGATAATAAAGTCCGTTTCCGCCGTCCACCATATCAAATTTCTGCAAATAAAGAGTATCCTGCCCCTTTGTGATATAGCCAGTTCCAAGGAAGATCGAGCCGCCCACGATAGATTTATACTGGTTCGTCCAAGGGAGAAGATATGTAGGATTTGTGGTCTTTGCGTATTTGCAGCCCATTTCAGCCGCTGTCATTGTGGAAGTGGCATAGGCCTGCACGTCAAAGAAGTTGAAATAATTCGCATAGCCCTTGACAGTACCCAACGACTGGGGAGCGCCGTTTACGCCCTGCTCGTTTCTACACCTTGAAGCAAGATGATAAGGGGACACGCCCGACTTTTTCGCAGCGTCTATAAATGTTGCCGAATAGCTTTTTACCTCCCCTGTATCAGGACAGGTGTAATTGCCTTTCATAAATGTGTCCGCAAGAATGGTCTTTACGCCGCTTTCGGTCTGATAGGACGGATTATAAGACTGATTTTCAAACATAAAAATGTATGTATCATTAAGAAAATTTCTCGGGTCCATATAATACATAATGACTTCCTTTGAAGCCGCCACCCAAGAGCCGTCCAGCCCGTACCAATAGCCGCCGTCAAAGTCATATGCGCCCTTTTCCATTGACTTCCACGAAGCCAGCGCCGATGAATGGACAAGGTTTCGGCCGACGATGCACTCTTCTTTCAGCGCCGTATTCCAATCCACCCCAAGCTTCTGCGCTGTGAATATCCACTTAGGGTGCTGGCTGTGCAAAGTCCGCAGATATGGCTTGTAGCTTTCGGGAAAGCCCTGCTTTGTCATATAGCTTTCAAAATCTGCGTCCGACTGCCCTGCGCCCGTGCTTGACGAAGCGCCCACCGTCACATAAGCCGCAGACACATAACCCGTCAGCGAGCCGCAGCTTATTTTATACCACTTTGCCCCAGAAGCGTCCGTGACCTCGGCCAAAATGGTGAGCTCGTCGCCATAGCTGACAGTACCAGTCTTTGAATATCCCGTGCCTGCGCCGCTGCGGACGTTCAGCACATCTGCATTGCAAACGCCGCTTGAAGCCGCCGAAGCCGTAAAACAGCCCCCAGCCGACGTCACCGCCAGCATTGCCGACAGCGCACACGCAAGTATTTTATGCTTTATATTTCTCTTTATTTTGATTCCCAACTCTTTCACCTCAGAATAGACCTTTGCCGTTTTTTACATTTTTACACAATTGATTTTAATGTCCTGCTAAGTGTACTATTTTCTGCCTTTATTTTTCTTTTGGCTATGTTAAGTACAAAAATTCACTCTTATTATAGAACATTTTGGCGGCGTTTGTCAATAGTTTTTTCGTTCATATAAAGTTTACAAATACGTTTTCGCAGTATCTTGCAAAAGGTTACAGAGTTATTACAGCCTATTTAGCGTATTTCAGCGCCGCCCGACCATATATATTGTGGCGGATAATTTCCAGCAAAAAAATATATCCAAAAAACCGCCCTTATTTTCGCTGTTTTGACTATTGACGAGTGATATTATAATATGTTATAATCCTAAATACACAAAAGTAACAAATTTCGTAACTTTTTAAACGAAAATGTTACAATTTAAAGACAACAAGTGTTCGACATAATAGTTAAGTGAATTAAATAAACGTCAGAAAAGTGTAATTTTACTGCATAATTCTGCATATCTCAGATATGGAGGGAAACAAATGAGGAAAATGAAAAAACTAAAGATCAACAAGATAGCCCTTTCCGTGGCAACGGCGTTTTTAATGCTCTCGGGCATAGTTTCAACGGCGGCTTCCGCCTCGGGGGGCAATGAGATAAAGCTCAAGACCAGCGCTGCAAATGTCA
Organism: Ruminococcus sp.; assembly: GCF_019423705.1. Taxonomy (GTDB): domain Bacteria; phylum Bacillota; class Clostridia; order Oscillospirales; family Ruminococcaceae; genus Hominimerdicola. The sequence goes on from NZ_JAHZAX010000003.1 coordinate 168,958, forward strand.
ACGCCGGTGACACCATAAACGTCACAGCAAGCCTTGAGCCTGACAGCACTGGCGTTGCAGGCTTCACCATCAATCTGCATTACGACCCAGAAAAGGTAACAGTTTACGTTCCGACTGACGATGAAATGGACAGCTCTTATAATGTTGGCGGCAAGTTCTCTGTCATCACGAACTATCTTGCTTCATCGGGCACTATCAAGATCGTCGGCGCAAACCTCACGGGTTCAAACGTCAAGTCAAATACCGACCTTGCTCTTGCAACTTTCAAGGTAAAGGACGGCGTTACGGGCGATATCAATTACTGGGTTGACGTTGACACAATGGTTGCAGAGGCAAGCGGCAGCTACAAGGCCGTTTCGTACTCCGCTCCGTCGGCTTCTTCACCGCTTAAAGTAAGCGCCGGCGCTGCTCAGACCACGACGACCACTAAGGCGACTACGACCACCACAAAGGCAACAACTACCAAAGCTACAACAACTACTAAAGCCACAACAACGACTGAAAGCAAGTCCGAGACTTCAAAGTCGACAACTTCCGCCGCAACAACAAAGGCAACAGAGAAAACAACTTCTGCTGCAACTGCAACAGATGTCACAAAGCAGACTGCAAAGGAAACAACTGCCACGACCACGACCAAGGCTACAACCACCACAACTAAGGCTACTACAACGACTGCTGCCACAACAACTACCGCAGATACAACTACATCGGCCGCACCAAGCGAAGTTCTCTTCTCTCACGAGCAGGAGGGCACGGACTTCAACAGCGAAACGGTTTTGCAGTACGGCTTCAATCTTTCAGACTACATAACAGATTATTCCAAGAATTACAATATCAAAGTCAACGTAAAGTCACAGGGCGCAAGCGGAGCAATCGGAATGCTCGTCAACAACGAGTGGACAGCTCAGAGCGCAAAGACAACAGGCGGCGCAGACAGTTGGGTATACACAAATCTTGACCCCAACACTTCCAGCGACCTTGTTTACCTCCAGCTTTACTATCAAAAGGCAAATTCAACATTTGAGATAACATCTATCGAGATCACACCTGTTGACCAGCCTGCAAGCACATCGGCCGTAACAACATCAGCTGCCGCTGAGACAAACCCTTCCGAGACAGTTTCCGAGACTGAGGCGGTTTCAACAAAGCCTGTTTCACAGTCAACAGTTAAGGAAACAGAGGACACCTCTGCTTCACAGAATGATGACACAACAACTTCCGAGACAGCTAACGCAGTTGTAACAACAGTCAGCGAGGACAGCTCCGCAGAGCTCACCTCATCGCAGGCAACCGAAAAGATACAGCAGATCGTGGACGAGGCCTCTTCACAGGCTTCTCAGGACGCCTCAACGGCTAACCCGAACACAGGCGTGACCATCACAATGGACGTTCTGACAGTTATCGCCGCTGGCTATGTTCTCTTCTCGATTTTCTCTGTTATTTACAACAAAGTCGCAGACAAAGAGAACGACTAATACAAGTAATCAAAGCGATCAAACAAATTTTTCAATTTGATTAGCCTCTAATACGAAAAGAAGGAAGCCTCCCCAAAAGGCTTCCTTCTTTTTTTGTTTGTTTATAAATTCTCAAAGGCACAAAAAAGGCGACATATGCCGCCTTTTAATTATATGCTATATGATTTTTATTTGCCCGAACGTGCCTTGAAAATAACGCCCGTTACCTTTGGCCCTGCGTTTATCGCAATAGCCGCACCGATCTGAAAACACTCAGCAGGCGGATAGCCCACCTTTTTGGTCATAGCCTGCGCCATTTCGTCACGAACGCTCTCGTCGCTGCCGTAAACAATGCTGTACGGGGTCTGCGGTATCATTTCCTTTACCGTCAGATCGAGGATTTTCGGCACGATAGCCTTGTCACCTCTGACCTTCGTCTCCGTCACAATTGCGTGATCGTGTATCCTCATAATCGGTCTGAGACCCATAACCTCGCCAACAAATGCCGCCGCAGACGGGATCCTGCCAGACTTCTTTGCATACTTCAACGTGTATGGTGCAAAGAATATAACGCAATTTTTCACCCAATCCTCGATGAACGCCGCAATATCAGCCGCAGGCACGCCCTTTGCCGCCTTTATCGCACCCTGAAGGATAGGATAGCCATATGCACCTGTATAGCTTTCGCTGTCGATATTGTAAATGGTGAAAACGCCCTTTGCCTCGGGGTGGTTCTCGTAAAACTCATTTGCCGCCATAACTGCATTGTTGAATGTGGCTGAGCCCTTAGAATTTATTGTAATATTGATAACGTCCGTGTACTTTTCGGCATAAAGCTGCTCAAACACCTCACTGTATTCAAAAGCCGTCACCTGCGATGTAACAGGAATGCCGTCAAACTCGTCCATCATCTTGTAAAACTTTTCGTTGTCGAAATCAACTCTTGAAACATAGCTGTTGTCGCCCATCGCCACCTTGAAATTCATTATCTTGATGTCAAACTGAGCCTCCTGCTCTGCCGTGATATCGCTGGCTGAATCTGTGATAAATTTTATCTTTGCCATTAGTTCACCCTCCTGTAAATTCTTGTTTTTATGTATTTGTATATCGCAATTCTACTCGTCCCAAGTGTATTGCGTGAGCTTGCCCTCTCTGCCAAGGTCGGGATAATCCCATTGTCTAAGCACCTCATAGCAGGCTATCGCCACGGAGTTTGAGAGATTAAGGCTCCTGAGCGTTTTCCTCATCGGTATGCGCACGCAACTTTCGGGGTTTTCATACAAAAGCTTTTCGGGCAAGCCCTTATCCTCTCTGCCGAAAATTATGTAGACCTCTTTGTCCTGGGGATAATCCACCTCTGAATGGACTTTTCTGCCCTTTGTGGTGAAAAAGTAAAACTCGCCCTTATTCTTAGCGAAAAAGTCGTCCATATCCTCATACTGGTGTATCTCCAGCTTATCCCAGTAGTCAAGTCCTGCACGCTTTAGCTTTTTGTCGCTTATCTCAAAGCCATATGGCTTCACAAGGTGCAGCACCGCACCTGTCACGGCACAGGTTCTGGAGATATTCCCCGTGTTCTGCGGTATCTGCGGCTCCACGAGCACGATATTAAGTCTGTTAAGTTTGTTCATCTTATCAACTCTATTTTATAAAATTACAAATTTGTATAATCTCGAAGCTCCTGATAGCTTGTGAGCCAAGGGAGCTGACCCTCAAGCATAAGTCCGTCTGTCCAAGGTGTCTGATAGCTGTATGTGGTCTTGACTGTCAGTTCTGTGAAGGCCGTGGCTCTGTTCATTGCGATAGGCAGGCTGTCGCCCTTGAGTATTCCGCCGATAAGAACGCTTGTGAACATATCCCCTGTGCCCGAATAATGGGCAGGCACATAGTCGTTCTTTATCTTCCAAAAGCTGTTGTTTTCCTTATCATAGCCAACTGTTGACATTCCGCCGTCCGCAAGATTAACGCTTGTGATAACGACTATCCTTGCGCCCTGCTTTGAAAGTCTCACCAGCCAAGATTTTATCTCCGAGCTGCGCATTGAAGACATCGGGTACTCTTCGCCAAGCAAAATAGCCGCTTCCGTAAGGTTCGGCGTGATAATATCAGCCACGGCAACAAGCTCGCTGACACGGCTGCAAAGCTCTTTGGTGTAAGTCTTGTAAGCCTTTCCGCCGTCGCCCATAACAGGGTCTACCACCTTGAGAGCGTTCGGGAACGCCTTGAAAAATTCAAGACAATGGTCTATCTGCTCGCTTGAAGCAAGGAATCCGCTGTAAACGCAGTCGAACTTCATATCGAGCTTTTTGTAATGCTCGAGGGCAGGCTGCATAAAGTCCGTAAGATCACGCATAACGAACTCGCTGTAACCTGTATGAGCGGAAAGCACCGCCGTCGGCACAGGGCAGACCTGTATACCCATAGCTGAAAGCACAGGAATGACCACCGTCAGCGAACAGCGTCCGAGTCCCGAAATATCCTGTATTGAAGCAACTTTTTTACAACCTTGCATATTCATCAACCTTTTTATTTTTACTCGTAAACTACATTATAACACACTTTGCCGACCAATGCAATAAAAAAACTATTAATCTTTTAAAGCTGATAAAGCCATATCGCCCCACGCAAAAAGCCGCAGCATATCGCCACGGCTTGTGATCTTCTAAAACAATGCTCAAAACCAACGTGAGACCAAAGGTCTCCCCTACAAGATATTGCAGTCACGCCACTTTAATATTCATAACTGCTTTCTCCCACAAATTCCCTCGCAAGTGAATTCGTCGGCACGCTTTCAAGTGACACCGCACTTATCTCTTCCAGCGCCTTGAGCATTGGCAGAAAGCGCTCAAAGCCCTTGTAACTTCCGCTTTCACGGCGCAATGTTTCAAGCAGATAAGTCTTATAAAGCGCCGGCTCATAAGCGTGGAAAGTGTCCACAGAAAATTCCGCACGGTGCTTGTATGGCATTATATACTTGTTCTCGCCTGCCTCAACGCTGTCGAACATATCAAGGGTTTCCGCCGCACTTCGGCCTCTGAAAAGTCCGTCTCTGATAAGCCTGCGCATAAGCCTTATATAGCAGGGATGGAGAAGCTCCCCGTCCGAAAGCTGCAATCTGCTGCGAACGCTGACGTACATACATTTTGCGAAATCTCCAGCCGCACCCGTCACCGCAGGATTAAGTGCGTGTATGCCCTCGAACACAACGATATCGTTTTTATCTCTGCGCAGGGTCGTACCGTCACGCCTTGTCTGCTTAGTAAACTCAAACTTCGGCAAAACAACCTCTTCGCAGTTTGATATCCTGTTCATATGCTCAAAAAGCAGCTTTGTGTCTATCCTGTCGGGAGATTCATAATCGGGCTTGCCATCCTCGCCGATAGCCACCGTGAATTTATCCGACGGCAGAAAATAATCGTCCATCGAAATGGTGTGTGTGTGAATGCCCCTGCTGTCAAGTATCTCCTCGATCTTCAGCGCCGTGGTGGTTTTTCCTGCCCCAGAAGGTCCGGCCAGCAGCAGGATAGGCGTTTCCTTTCGGCTCTCCTCAATGCTGTCTGCTATCTCTACCAGCTTTTCATTATATTTTCTGTCACACTCCTCAACAAAAAGCCTCTCGTCTATGGAGACTTTCCTGTTAATGGCATTGACATATATCTTTTTCATTACATCTATTGTTCCTTTCACATTTGGATATTTTGAAGTTTTTAATTTTTCAAGGCAGCAGCGTGACCACATCATCACGCCGCTGCCCCTTATAAATTATAGCATTAGAATATCATAACATTATATGCTCAGTCGTCCCACTTTGCGCACACATTGTTGATAGTGTCGGTGAGCTTTGCAAGGTCTTTGTTTGTAAGCCCCGAGCTCTTGTTCACAAGGGCGGTCAGCCTGTCAAGAGCGCTGAGAAGCCGCTGATAATTGGGCGAAACTCCGCTCTTCTTCACTATCTTTATAGGCGTTGTATTCTTGAACTCGCCCGTGATTATATCAAGCTCCGCACCGCTGTATGGCGCAAAGGCGTTGAGCCCGAAATCATTGCGCAAATGCTCCTTGTAAGCTTCCGCAACGGTATCTTCGCCGTGGTTGACAAAGACCTTTTTCGGCGGCTGAGTGTAACTCTTTATCCAGCGGTCAAGGCCGTCAACATCGGCGTGTCCGCTTATGCCCGGCAGCACAAGTATCTTCGCCCTAACAATAACTTCCTCGCCGAAAAGCTTCGCAGTCTTTGCGCCCTCAACAAGGCTTCTGCCCAATGTGTTCAGCGCTTGATAGCCAACAAAAAGGATAGTGTTCTCAGGCTTCCAAAGATTGTGCTTCAAATGGTGCTTGATACGGCCGGCCTCGCACATTCCGCTTGCCGAGATTATAACTTTCGGCGTGTCGATAAAGTTTATTGCCCTCGACTCATCGCTCGTCACGGCGATATTAAGTCCGCTGAATGTAATGGGGTTAATGCCCTTGTTCACATATGACATCGCCTCTTCATCAAAGCAGGAATTTTTGTTTTTGTTGAATATCTGCGTGGCCTCGATAGCCAGCGGCGAGTCGATATAAACAGGGAAATCACCGTGACCCGTCACCATATTTTCAGCCTTTATGTGTCTGATAAAATAAAGAAGCTCCTGCGTTCTGCCCACCGCAAATGACGGTATAACAAGGTTTCCGCCACGGTCAAAAGTCTCCTGTATAACTTCCGCAAGGCGCTTTGTATAGTCCTTCGGCTTGTCGTGACGGCGATTGCCGTAGGTGGACTCCATAACCACATAGTCCGCCTCGGTGATATACTGTGGGTCTCTGATGAGTGGCTGGTCAAGGTTTCCGATATCTCCCGAGAACACAAGCTTGCGCTCTTCTCCGCCCTCGTTCAGCCATATCTCGATGCTTGATGAACCCAGCAGGTGACCTGCGTCGATAAAGCGCACTTTTATGCCCTCAGCTATCTCGACGATCTCGTTATACTGGTGTGGGCAAAGGCAGCGTATTGCCGCCTCGGCGTCAGCCATTGTGTACATCGGCGATACCTCGCCTGTGCCTTTACGCTTGCCCTTACGGCTTCTCCACTCCGCTTCAAATTCTTGAATGTGTGCAGAGTCCTTGAGCATTATATCGCAAAGGTTGCAGGTGGCTTCCGTTGCGTGGATATCACCCTCAAAGCCACCGGCCGCCAGCAACGGCAGCAGACCAGAATGGTCGATATGTGCGTGAGTGAGCAGCACAAAATCAATATTCCCCGGCGGACAGGGGATCTTTGCATTCTCAAAATAGTCTATTCCCTGCTCCATTCCGAAATCAACAAGGAATTTCTTGCCGCAGGCTTCAATATATGTACAGCTTCCCGTTACCTCGTGGGCAGCGCCGATAAAAGTCATTTTCATAAAAGTGTTTCCCCCTTATGTGTTATTTGCGTTATCGCTTTATTGTCTTGCTTTTGATTTTTATTGATCTAATTGCTTTCGCACCTCTCTTATATCTACAAGCACATTATACCACACTCCGCCTGCGATTTCAAGCACTTTGCATAAAAATAATTGATTAAAGACAAATTATTATGTACTTTTCACAAATATCTTACGAAAAATTTTCGCTATAAAAAAGTCCCAGCCGATATTCATACGCCGAAAAATGTCAGCATATACATTACAAGGATAACACCACAGACAGAAGTTTGTCGGCTGGCTGGGGGCTATCCTGCAAAAGGCTTGGCCTTACTGCAAATACAGATATAATGGGGTGTGAATAATGATCCTATCCGACAAAGATCGCAGCGTTCAGCTGGGGGAATATGTTGTCTCCCACAGGGCGACGGTGCGTGCTGCCGCAAAGGTTTTCGGCATAAGCAAATCGACCGTACATAAAGACCTTACCGAGCGTCTGCCGAAGATTTCGCCGCAGCTTTTCAAAAGCGTAAAGGAAATTCTCGAGGAAAACAAACGTGAAAGACACATAAGGGGCGGAATTGCTACCAAGCATAAATATGAGGAACAGCTCAAAAGATCGGCTGTCAGAAAATAGAGCACATAACATAAAAACACCGCACGGACATTCTCGTCTGAGCGGTGTTCTGTTATGCTATATTAAGTTTTTAGAATGCCCTTCTAGGCTCTGACCTCTTTGAGATAAGGTCTTTCCAAGCACCGGGGTGGAAGAGTATCAAAAGCGGGAAAAGCTCAAGTCTGCCTGCCAGCATATCAAACATCAGCACAAACTTTGAGAAGCAGGAAAATCTGCTGAAATTGCCCGCTGGGCCAACCTCGTTAAGTCCTGGACCCATATTATTAAGGGTGGTGAGCACCGAAGTGAAGTTGGTCACAAGATCCTTTCCGTCGAATGATATCATCAGCACGGAGGAAGCAAACAGAATGATAAACGTCACGATATAAACGTTTATCGCACGGACGATCTCGTGCTCGACAGGCTTGCCCTCCAGCTTGATCTTTCTAATGCTCTTTGGGTGGATATAGGAATGGAGCTCCTTTATCATCGTCTTGAAAAGCACCATTACTCTTGATACCTTGATACCGCCGCCCGTGCTTCCTGCGCAAGCGCCGACAAACATTATGAGCACAAGTATAGATTTACTTAGCTGCGGCCACAGGTTGAAGTCAACGCTCGAGAAGCCCGTACTGGTCATAAGCGAAGCCACTTGGAAGCTTGCTTGTGTGAAGGCTTCAAAAATGCCGCCGGTCATATCAAGAATGTTGCAGAAGATAACTACCACCGCAATAATTATTATGGCAAAATAGCAGCGCACTTCTTCCATTTTGAAAGCTCTCTTGAAATGCCTGTAAATGATGTAGTAATAGGCGTTGAAGTTCACGCCGAAGAGTATCATAAATATTGTTACGACCCATTGCAGATATGGCGAATAGCTTGCGAAGCTGTCGTTTTTGATACCGAAGCCGCCTGTTCCTGCCGTGCCAACTGCCGTGCAAATGCTGTCGAAAACAGGCATTCTGCCGATGATAAGGAAAATAAATTCCAGCACCGTCATACCAAGATAGATGAGATAGAGTATCCGTGCGGTGTATTTCATCTTTGGCACAAGCTTGCCGACAGAAGGCCCCGGGCTTTCCGCCCTCATAAGGTTTATGTTGGAGCCGCCGCTAAGAGGTATAATCGCCATAAGAAATACCAAAACGCCCATTCCGCCTATCCAATGGGTGAAGCTCCGCCAAAACAGCGCCGTGTGGGAAAGGGCTTCAACATCGGTCAAAATAGTCGCACCGGTTGTGGTAAATCCCGATATGGTCTCAAACAGAGCGTTCGTAAACTGCGGTATCTCGCCGCTGAACCAAAGGGGCATACAGCCGAAAAGGCTCATAAGTATCCAGCTTAAAGAAGTCGCAATGCAGCCCTCTTTAAGATAGAAAACTGAATTTTCCGGCTTCTTTCTCGCCATAAAATATCCCAGCACAAGCAAAACGCAGGCCGTGCCAAGATAATAGACGCCTTCAAAATCGCCGTAAACAAGGGAAACGATACAAGGCAGCAGCATAAGAAGCGCCTCTATCCTCATAACGTGACCAAGAATAAATCGAATTATCGAGCTGTTCATCAATACCCTCCGCTACTTCAAAATATCTGTGATATCGTTAAAGCCTGTGTGGGTAGTAACGACCATTACCGTGTCGCCCTGCTCAATAGTGTCCTGACCGCTTGGAATGATGATTTTTCCTCTGCGGTTGATGACTGCGATAAGCAGGTGCTTTCTCATATTAAGATCCATAAGCGGCTTGCCTGTTACCTCAGACTCTCTATCCACCTTGAACTCGATAGCCTCGACTCTGTGATCGAAGAGGTGATAAAGGGTCTCGATATTGCTGTCGCCCGACTCTTTTTTTGCACGGACATAAGCTATTATCGCCTCAGATGTGATATATCTCGGATACACCACGCTGCCAAGATCCAGCCTGCTGATAACGTTCTTGAAATTTATCCTGTTTATCTTTGTGATGACCTTTGCGTTTGATATCTGTCTTGCGTGGAGGGTCAACAGGATATTCTCCTCATCGATACCCGTCAGCGCCACAAAGGACTCAACATATTCAACGCCCTCTTCTTTAAGAAGCTCCTCGTCAGTACCGTCGCCATTAATTATGATAGCCTTTGGCAGCAGAACGCTCAGCTCCTCGCAGCGCTGTCTGTCGCTCTCGATTATCTTTACGCTTATGCCCATACTGATTAGCCTTCTCGCAAGATAATAGGCCGCCTTGCCTCCGCCGATTATCATTGTGTTCTTGACCTGATTGGTCTTTACGCCGATATCCTCAAAAAACGCTCTCGAGAAATTTCTCGAAGCCGCAAAGGATATAACGTCGTTTTTATACATTGTAAAATCGCCCGACGGGATAAGTATCTCGCCGTTTCGCTCAACAGCGCACACAAGAATACTCGTTGAAGTGTTCTTAACAAGCTCTGCGATGGTCAGTCCGTCAAGGACGTTGCCCTCGGGTATCTTGAACTTGATAAGCTCGGCTTGTCCGTTTGCAAATGAGTTTACCTCCAGCGCTGTCGGCAAACAAAGCACCCTAGCCGCCTCACGGGCAGCCTCCATTTCGGGATTTATCACCATTGCAAGGCCAAGCTTCTCACGAAGATAGACTATCTCGTTGCTGTAATCAGGCGTTCTAACTCTTGCGATAGCTGCGCACTTTGCAACTCTCTTCGCAAGTGTACAGCAAAGCAGATTGAGCTCGTCCGAATGTGTCACCGATATGATAAGGTCGGCGTTTTCAATGCCTGCCTCAAGCTGCGTGCTGAAGCTTGCGCCGTTTCCAACAACGCCCATAATATCATACATTCCGCTTATCTCCTGTACCTTTGCGGAATTTTTGTCGATGATAGTGATATCGTGTCCCTCTTTTACAAGCTGCTCCACCAGCGTCGTTCCCACCTTGCCGCAGCCGACAATTATGATGTTAAGCCCCTGCGGTGCAGGCTTTTTTGTTTTACTCATACTTCTCCTCCAAATTCACAGCGGTGTTCCCATTCTCCCGCTGCAAAAACAGTTTTCAGCCTGTTTTAACGATTGCCAAAAACTTCATTTTGTCAATTAGCTATAAATCCATATCATATAATGTAGCATTATGCTGTTAATAATATATTAATGTATAGTAAAGATATTGATAAGATTTTCCCGTTATGCAAAGCTTGTATGATACCCCAAAATCGCCCTTGAAAGCACCGTGATATTTGTGTATTTTCAAGCTTTTATCACGCAATTCTCCACTAAATAATACCTGTGCCGACAGCAAGGAAATGCTGTCGGCACAGAGCAGATAAGGGGCAACACCGCACACAATAGTTGTACGGTGTTGCCCTAGAATGTTTTTGGAAGTCTGATAAATCTACTCAACGTTCTTGAGCGCCTCATCAAGAGGAACTTTCTTTACACGTCTTGTAAGGATAAATGCTACCACCGCATAGGCAACGATACCGAACAGCGGTACTTCCACAAAGATGTATGCAGGAATGTAATATGGCAGCCAGCCGGAATACTGTGCGAACGCCGCAATGAAAATGTATTTGAGCGTTACGTTTACTATCGGAACCGAAAGTATCAGCGAAGCGATAACAACGATCGTTGTCGTGGTTATGTAAAGGCTGTTTATCTCTCTGTTATTATATCCCAGTATCTTTGTCATGGAGATAGACTGACTGTTCTTTTCGATAACGACCTTTGAAAGCAGATAAATAATAAGCATAAACATTATAATGCCTGCGCCTGCAAAGGCTGATATCATCGAGCCCATTGAAAGGATAAGCTGGCGTGAAGTCTTTGTCATATCGTCCTTTGTTATGGTCGTGGCGATATAAAGATCATCGATATCCTTTACTTCAGTGTTGGAGAAATAGCCGTTGAAATAGCCGTCCTCAAGGTCGAATGTCTTGAGGAACTCGCTGTCTGTCATATAAACTGCGATAGCCGCAGGCTCGTCATAGATACCGTCTACCGTGAATGTATACTTCTTATCGCCGTAAGACTCTTTCATCGTTACTTCATCGCCAACGTTAAGCTTGAATTTCTGCGAATAGCCGTCAGAGATATAAACGCCGTCGTCCTTGATGTCAGCCTTTACGAACTTGCTGTCCTTCTGGATTCCATAAACTGTTACATTTTCTTCATTGAGCTTGTCGTCAACTGTCTTGAGCGAACCTGCGCAATATTTCTCTGCGCCCTTTGTCTCCGTCTCAACAGGAGCTTTCAAAACATACTGATACTTTGCGATCATATTGTTCTCAATGACTTCCTGATAATGGAGGAGCATTGGCTTCATTGCAAGACCAAAGAAGATGATAACATTTGCAAAAAGCACGCCAACGAATACTGTTACGTAGTTAGGAATGTTCTGGAAAATAACTCTTAGCCTGAAACGCTTGAGAATGCCTATCTTTGTGTTGAGCTTGAAAGCCTTTTTCTTCTGACGCTTTTTAAGGTCACGTCTGAGGAATTTCAGCGGTGAAAGGCTCAGCTTATTTATAAGCATAATAAGGTTTATGAGGAAGAGTATTATAAGCGGGATAACTGTGGTCTTTACAAATGCGTCAGCATTCCAAATGGTCTTGTATGTCGGCAGACTGTAACTTCCATAGTATGCGCTTACAGCAAACTGCTTGAAGCAGGTATAGCCAAGGATATTACCAACAAGAGCGGCAACAAGTACAACTATCATCGGCGTTGCAAGATAGTGTCTGATAAGCTCGGCCTTTGTGTAGCCCGAAGCTCTCAGCGTACCGATAACGTTTGCTTCCTTTGCGATAGTGTTGCCTGTTGTAATGGCGAAAATAAATGCGATTATCGCCATAATGAGATACAGGAATACAGCGATCATAGTGCTGTCGCCGTTGATATCATCGCCTGTGAAGTGGATCGCCTGATTTGAATATTCAGGAATGAACTGAGTAAGCGGCGAAATGCCGTTTATGTGCTTCATAAGCTCCTCAGCCTTGTCCTGTGCGTCCTTGTCGTCAACAGGGGCTTTATCATATTTCCAAGAATAGCTGTAATGAAGATTAGCCTCGCCAAATTCGTCAAAAAGTTCATCTGTAACGATAGCAACGCTGAACTTTACAGCGTCGAACATCGTATCAGACGGATTTGAATAGAGTGCGCTGTAATCTGAAAGGGCAACAAGGCCTGTGATCTTCAGTTTCTTTCCGCCAAGGGTGATAGTGTCGCCGATCTTGAACTTGTTGTTTTCAGCGTACATTCTGTCGATGGCGATCTCTTCATCGTTTGAAGCAAGCTCGCCGTCCATTATGCATATCTTGTCAACGTCAGCACGATTCTTGAAAATTCTTACCGTGCTGTCAACTTCCTTTGTTTCTTCCTCAACGTAGAAGTTTTCATATATCTTTACCTTCTCGTCGCCGTTCTCCATCTTTTTAATGGTATCATCATCGGCTTTTTGAAGAAGCTCAAAGTTACCGTGCTCGATATTGTATTTTTCAAAGCTGTCATCATAAGCTGTTGCCATACTTTCGGCAGCAACGAGGAAGCCCGAAACTATACCTATCATCATTGTGATAAAAAGGAAAAGAACTATGTATTTTCCTATCTCGCCCTTCAATTCTCTGGGCAGACGTTTTATAAGAGGGTTTCTCATATTTCCCCTCCTTACCAGTCAAGCTCTGCGGCTGTGAGCTTTGTCTCGTTAAGATAATTCTTTCTTATCATACCGTCTCTGAGCTTAACTACTCTATCCGCCATATTCTTGATAGCGTCGTTGTGAGTAACCATTATTACTGTGTTGCCGTACTTCTTGTTTACGTCCTCGATGAGCTGCAAAATTTCCTTTGAGGTGTTGTAATCAAGTGCGCCTGTCGGCTCATCGCAAAGCAGGATATCAGGGTTCTTAACTATTGCTCTTCCGATAGCGGTTCTCTGCTGCTGACCGCCGGAAAGCTGGTTTGGAAGCTTTCCGGCGGTGCTCGTAAAGTCCCAATGTTTTCAGCAGATCGTCAACGTCCAGCGGATTGTCGCTGAGATATGCGCCAACTTCAACATTTTCCTTGATGTTAAGGTTCGGGATAAGGTTGTACATCTGGAAGATGTAGCCAAGGTGCTTTCTTCTGTAAAGTGTCAGCGCCTTTTCGTTCATATCTGCTGTCTTTTCGCCGTTGATAGAAATATAACCCTCATCGGCTGCGTCAATGCCTCCGATGATGTTCAGAAGCGTTGATTTACCTGAACCCGATGGTCCCAGCAGAACGCAGATCTCTCCTTTTTCGATCTCGATGTCGATACCCTTGAGCACATCAACTCTGCTTTCGCCCTCTCCGAAATGCTTTTTAATGCCGCTTATTTCAAGAAACATTTTAATAATTCTCCTCCCAGTCTTATTTGGTCTTAGATGATCTCTTCCTTCATAATTTCCGTAATAATATTAATAATTCCATTGCCTAGCTTAATTTGTATCAATTATACAAATTAGTTATGCTTTTTAGCTGATTTATTAGAGTTATATACAACTAACCATAATAATCAGCAAATCCCGTCAGAAAAACCGACGGGATAAGTGATTTTTTAATTTTGTTTGCAAATTTTAATTTGCGGCAAGCACGAAGCTCACCAGTTTGTCAAGAGACTCCTCAGATATCTGTGACACGATCGCCACCGAGTCGCTCTCGGCATTTTTTCTTTCAATGCCCACACGATTTTCAAGGAAGTCCTGAAGTATCACGCTTGGAGTGTAAAGCTCGTTTGCAGCCTTTATGCCCTCGGTCGTGAGCTGTATCTCACGGTAAGGCTCTTTGATTATGTAACCCTCGTCAATAAGCTTTTGGGTCATCTTGACTGTGCTGGCTTTTGTTACGCCGAGAACGGAAGCCACTTCTGTGGATTTTACCGATCGGCCGCTCCTGCCCAGTCTGTATATTGCGAAAAGATACCTCTTCTGTGATTTAGTCAGCAACTTCTTTACCTCCCCGAGTATGTGCTATGTGTGTGCTTTGATCTTTACTTTTTGTGTGCCAACTGAGCTGCGTGTGCAGCTTGTGCTCCGCCGTGGCAATGAGAAGAGTTAGGACAACAGCCGCAGTTGCAGCCACAGGAGCTCTTGCCTGCCTTCTTGTCCTTGAGCAACTTCCATATGATCGCCGCCACGATGGCAATAACTATTACCGCCACTATGATCGTACCTGTAACTGTGTCCATAATTATCCTCCCATCAGAATTTATGTTATGTGAGTTATATTTTCTGAAAACTAGCCCTTAGTTGTTAAGCCTTTACCTTAACATTGCCCTCGAACTTTGTGCTCTCCTTGTAAGGTCTAACGAGCATATAGATGATTGCAACGATAAGAAGGATAGCAACGATAAGACCGATAACATTCACATTGCCTGTAAAGAGGTTGCCGAGCTGGTTTACGATAAGTGCGATAACATAAGCGAAGCCACACTCGTAACCGATAGCGAACCAGAACCACTTTCTGCTGTTCATCTCACGCTTGATAGCGCCCATTGCTGCGAAGCAAGGTGCACAGAGAAGGTTGAAGATGAGGAATGACATACCTGTGATTCCTGTGAATGCTGCGCCGATAGCAGAGTAAACTGAAGCGTCTCCGCCGCCGTAAAGGATACCCATTGTACCAACGATGTTCTCCTTAGCAACAAGACCTGTAACAGCCGCAACAGTTGCCTGCCAGTTGCCCCAGCCAAGAGGTGCGAATATCCAGCAGATAGCTTTACCAATGTGAGCCAAGATACTGAATTCCATCTGATCTTCTGTGAGCATACCGAATGAACCGTCTACCCAGCCGAAGTATGAAGTGAACCATACGAAGATAGTTGAAAGTGTGATGATAGTACCAGCCTTCTTGATGAATGACCAGCCACGCTCCCACATTGATCTGAGTACGTTGCCTACTGTTGGGATATGGTAAGCAGGAAGCTCCATAACGAATGGTGCCGGGTCGCCTGCGAACATCTTTGTCTTCTTAAGCATAATACCGGAAATGATGATAGCTGCGATACCGATGAAGTAAGCGCCTGTTGCTACCCAAGCAGAACCGCCGAAGATAGCGCCTGCGATCATTGCGATAAATGGTGTCTTAGCACCGCAAGGGATAAATGTTGTCGTCATAACAGTCATACGTCTGTCACGCTCGTTCTCGATGGTTCTTGAAGCCATAATACCCGGGATACCGCAACCAGTACCGATAAGGATAGGAATGAATGACTTACCTGAAAGACCGAACTTTCTGAAAATTCTATCCATTACGAATGCGATACGAGCCATATAACCGCAAGCTTCGAGGATAGCAAGGAGAATAAAGAGTACGAGCATCTGTGGAACGAAGCCGAGTACCGCACCAACACCGGCTACGATACCGTCAAGGATAAGACCCTTGAGCCAATCTGCGCAGTTAACTGCGTCAAGACCCTTTTCGATAAGAACAGGAACACCAGGTACCCATACGCCGTAATCTGCTGGGTCCGGATCAGCGAAGTCATACTTCTCAGCGGCTGCAACGGCAGCTTCGAGGTCAGCGTACTTAGCTGTCTCTGTTGTCTCTTCAAGTGTTTCTTCGTCCTCAACTGTGTAATCAGCAGTTGCAGACTTGTCAACTGTTGCAAGGAGGTTTTCAGCTGTTGCCTTTGCCTCATCAACATTGAAGTTCTCGTCCTCGTTGTCGATAGCCTCGCCGCCCTGCTGTTCGATAAATGCGTTGATGATATCAAGTGAACTGCCATATTCATCAGCAGCGTCCTCAGCGTCAGATGAACCAATGCCGAGCAAATGCCAGCCGTCGCCGAAGAGTCCATCGTTAGCCCAGTCTGTTGCAGCCGAACCTACTGTTACCATTGAGATATAGTACACAAGGAACATAACAACTGCGAAGATAGGAAGACCCAGCCAACGGTTCGTTACGATCTTGTCGATCTTATCGGAAGTTGTAAGGCCGCCCTGATTTTTCTTCTTATAGCAATCCTTTATGATAGAAGCTATGTAGATGTATCTCTCGTTTGTGATGATACTCTCTGAGTCGTCGTCCATTTCCTTCTCAGCAGCGCAGATATCCTTTTCGATATGAGCCTTTACCTGCTCAGACATACCGAGCTGTTCAATGACCTTTTCATCTCTCTCGAATATCTTGATAGCGTACCATCTCTGCTGCTCCTCCGGAACATCATTAAGGAAAGCTTCTTCGATGTGTGCGATAGCGTGCTCAACAACGCCGTTGAAAGAGTGCTGAGGGATCATCGGTTCCTTAGCCTCTGCTGCCTTTACAGCAAGCTCAGCAGCTTCCTTGATACCTGTGCCTTTAAGAGCGGATATCTCGCAGACCTTGCAGCCAAGTTCCTTAGCAAGCTGATCTGTGTTGATCTTGTCGCCGTTTTTCTTAACAACGTCCATCATATTGATAGCAACGACAACAGGGATACCAAGTTCAACGAGCTGTGTTGTAAGATACAGGTTTCTTTCGAGGTTAGTACCATCGATAATGTTCAGTATAGCGTCCGGGCGCTCACCGATAAGATAGTTTCTAGCAACAACTTCCTCAAGTGTGTAAGGAGAAAGTGAGTAGATACCAGGAAGGTCCATAATAACAACGTCTTTGTGACCCTTGAGCTTACCTTCCTTCTTTTCAACTGTTACACCAGGCCAGTTACCAACGAACTGGTTTGAACCTGTGAGAGCGTTAAAAAGCGTAGTTTTACCGCAGTTAGGGTTACCTGCGAGAGCAATTTTGATCTCCATCTAATTCAATCCTTTCAAAATTTCGGTCAGATCTGATACGATCTCAAGCTTTAAGATCACATCAGCTCCGCCGATGAAATTTTTGCTTTATCGTCCGACAATAAATTATGTATCAGACTGTTTCGATCATCTCAGCGTCAGCTTTTCTGAGCGAGAGCTCGTAGCCTCTTACTGTGACCTCGATAGGATCGCCGAGAGGAGCTACCTTACGAACGTGTACCTCCACGCCCTTTGTGATGCCCATATCCATAATCCTTCTTTTTACTGCGCCTGTGCCGTTAAGCTTCTTTACAGTAACAGTAGAGCCGATCTTTGCCTCTTTCAAGGTTGCCATACATTTTTCCTCCAATCCATAATGTAATTACTTGATTTTCTATTCGATCAGGTTTAGCCTTAAACCATGATCTTTGAAGCCATTTCCTTTGAAACGGCTACTCTTGACTCTTTCACCTTAACGATAACGTTTCCGCCGATAGTGCTTACAACAGTAACCATTCCACCGGCAACAAATCCGAGATTTTCAAGAAATTTTCTTGTTTCAGGCTTTCCGCCTACCTTTTTAATCATATTTTCTTCTCCAACGTTCGCAAATGTCAGCGGCATCATTTAAACCCTCCTCTTTCTTTGTCAGTTTTGCAAGACTAAGTATATTAGAAACATCTAACCCCGCAACAAATTTTAAAGGTTAGCATTTTCTAACCCATCAAATAGTTTAACACGGCTAACCACATTTGTCAATAGAAAATCGGCCAATTTTTCAAATTCGTATCCTTGCACAAAAATAATAGTTAGTTCGAGGTAACTTTTATGCAATTGGTTAGCACCTATTAACCGAGTCAGATGTTTCTAACTATCCGAAACAGCGCAAATGCGCCGTATCATCATCTTTGATTGCTGTGCGAAAGCCCTTCGCAAGCCTTCATACGGCGACCAAAAAGAACGATATTATGCAATGCGCACAGGGCAGACTGAGCTTTCTCAGCCTGTCTGTTCGCACGAAAATGCTTTGTTATGTGTTTGTGTAACTATAAATTACTTAGCAAGAGCCTCGCCGAGAGCCTTGCAGCTTGCAAGAGCGTCGTCGTCAGGCGTCTCGTTTACGATAAGGCCTTCACCGTTTACGAGAGTTGCACCTGCACCTGTAACTCTGTCCTGCCAAAGTCTCATCCATTCGCCGTCGCCCCAGCCGTAAGAACCAAAGAGAGCGATCTTCTTGCCTGCAATCTTGCCTTCAATGCCTGTGAAGAATGGTTCGAACTCGCTGTCCTCAAGCTCCTCTGCACCCATTGCAGGGCAGCCAAGTGCAAGTGCGTCATAGTCTTCAACATTGCCGCTGAACTCAGAAACTGCGAAGCAATCTGTCTTTGCGCCCTCTGCCACAGCCTTAGCCATAGCCTCTGTGTTGCCTGTTCCGCTCCAATAAATTACTGCTGTTTTCATAATAAAAAGACCTCCTAAGAAATTTTCAGCGCTTGAAAAATATTCTCGCCCTGATGAAGTTTTTTGCAGAGATAATTCCTGCATTTGTCATAATTATCGAATATCCGCCTTGCCCTGTCCTCGTCCGAATAGACTTTCCAGTAACCGCAGAGCAGATAATTCTTACCTTTGTTTTCGATGAAGCCCGTTACATCGTCCACAGGATAGCCAAGGAAAAGACCCACTTCGTGAGGAAAATCCCCGCTGCTGATTATTCTTTCCGCAAGCCTGCCGATATATCCGTCAAGTTCCATATCGTCTGTATAGCCGAAGCTGCCAAGCAGCGCCTTGACCCTTTCGTCCGCAAGCTGTTTTGAAAGAAGCTTTTCGCTGTAAAGAAACAGCAGCTTTCTGCTTTTGCATTCGCACAGCACTTCAAGCTTCAAACCCTTTGCAGCCGCCTTGCTGTTGAATTTTTCGATATTTTCGTTCAGACAGCCGTCCTCTCTCGCCATTGACATAAGGCAGGCAGGCTTTATGCCCAGCATTGCCGGCGCAAGGTGATATGCTATGCTCATTTCAAAATCCTCGAAACTGCCGCTATTGTGTAACATTGCTCCTCCTTTTGGCTAGAAATTTGGTTAGAAATTCCTAACCTTCGCATTTAAAATAAAGTGCATTCCGCACCGATATGATTCTATTCAACCGTTATCTTGTATTATTACTTACCACAGTATTTTTCAAGCACGTTCTTCAAAGCCGAACAGCTCGATGAATGGCATATAGCCACAGGAAAATCAAGCTTGCTGGCACGCTGGTTAAGACCGTTCAGCATTTTGTGCGATACCGTGTCCGTGAAAACCACCGCAAGATCAGGATTGCCGATCTTCTTGTCAAAGCCTGTTGGGTACTTGATGAAAACTTTCGCCTTGCAGTCATATGATTTGCAGATATCCTTATAGCGTGTCGCCATTCTGTCATTTCCGCCAACTATAATTACGCTCATTGTGTCACCTCCGTTGTGTCAAAAATTAAGGCAACACCGCACAAGGCACGCCTAGTGGCTTTGCACGCAATCTGCTTGCAGATTTTCCGCCATATTGCACAGAAATTTCTTGACATACGACAGTATGCCTGCAAAATTTCTATACAATCTGACGAAAAATCTGACTGCGCATCTTATGCACAATCCTTGTGCGGTGTTGCCTTAAACTTTAGATTTATGATATCCAATATGTATGGGATAATTCAGTTAGTGTTTTCTAACTGCTTATATATTAGCATAAACTAACCCTGTTTGTCAAGGGTAACTTATGTATTCATTTTAAACTTTTGACATAATATCCCGAACCTTGAACAAAATAAAATATAAATAAAAAACGCCTCAGACAAGCAAAGTTTTATTGCCTGTCTGAAAGCGTTTATCTTTTTATTATAGAACAATGCGCACAAGCAACCAAATAAACCACCTGCGCCGCAGATAGACGGGCGAACGCTGTTCGCCCCTACGCAATCGCAAACAGATTTATAGCTGATCTGCCTCCCGTCTTTTCACACGCATAAGAAGCATTGCCACCGCAAACAGCGCCACTGCAAATAGCAGCTCTATTCCAACGCAGCCGAAAAATTCGCCGCTTTTGTAGACCTCTCCGCCGGCGTTTGAGATCATATTGTTGGCCTTTACGAACCAATACGCAGGCAGGAATCTTCCTGCTGTAAGCACGCCGTCTGAAAGTATCTCCTGCGGAACGAATACGCCGCAGAGAAAGCTCATTCCAAGCCCAACGACATTTGCGATCAAATTGAGGGCGTTGTCGCTGACGGAAAATGTTGATATCACAAGTGCGATACCTGCCGCCACAAGGATCAATACAAAGCTGTTCAGCGCCGCAAGGAGCACCTTTGTGTTGAACTCCATTCCTGTTATAAAGAAGCCTGCCACAGTAAATATCACCCAAGTCGCAATGACGAATATCGCCGCACCGAGAGCTGTCTGCAATGCCTGACTGGTGGCGGAAATGCTGGAGCAAGCCGTCCTCGCTCTGATATCTTTCTTATTCATCACCAGCAGAACAGGACAAAGCGCCCCGATAAGTATTGAAACGAAAATGTATGCAAGATATTGATTGTAAGTTCTGAATATTTTAGGCATATCAGACTTGCTTTCCTCATCAAAACTTTTTATCTCTGCCTTTGTGTCGATAGTAACAGCTTGCTGTGCCTTTGAAAATGCGCTGTCTGCGTCCTCTCCAGCCGCCATATACGACCTTACACAGCCAAGGAAGCCTTCAAGCCTGCTGTCAAAAAGCTCGCCGTTATAGCTGGACGGCAGCTTGTAATTTTCAAACAGCCCGTCAAAATCTCCAGCGGCTATCTTGTCCGCAAAGCCTTCTTTTATAATAAGCACATAGTCTGCACGGGTGTAATAAATTGCGTCAAGTATATCGTCCTTGCTGTCGGTGATATCGACCTTTGTGTTTGAATCGTAAACAAAGTCCGCAAGCCTGCCGCTGAGTTCTGAATCATCTCTGTCAATAACAGCGATATCCATTTTATAGTCCTCATAGTCCTGCGTCTCCTCAGAGGAATTAGCCATCGCAATAGCCATCACCATAAACACCACAAGGTATATCATAGCCGTGGGAAGCTTTGTTTTAAGTATCCGCATAAACGCCTTAAAGACTTGCATATTTACGCCTCCTTGTGAGAATATATCCGCCCAGCGTGAACGCCGCCACCATGATCGCCATTGTAATTATCTTCACCGTGAACCTGCGATAGTCCTCATATATATTAAGGCAATAGAACGTATCCGATATCACCGCCGCAGGGTTTACGTTATTGAACCAAGGCACATACTTATGCACAAGCGCTTTCATATTGCCCACCATAAGTCCGCTGAAAAAGCAGCTTATCATTGAACAGCTCATACATATTGATACCTTTACGCCCTGCCCGCAACTGCCGATAGAGCCCACAAAGAAGCCGAAGGATATTCCCACCATTCCGCCGAATATGGCTGATAAAAATACCATTGGCAGTCTGTCGCCGAAATCAACTTTCAGCACAAAGGCTAAAAACGCCGTTGCGATGACCATACAAACTATCTGAACAACGTGGTGCGCCAAAAGCGTCGCCGTAATGCTTGTGAGCTTGTTCACAGGGGAACAGCACTTTCTTGCGCCGATCGCCGAAAGATTGCCCTGATTGTTCATCGCAACGAACATTCCCGAAAGGGAACCGAACAGCGCAACCATTGCAAGCAGATTATAAAAATACTGGGTCATATTATCCGTGTTGCCGTGAAGCGGTATATTCTTGTTTGCGTCCATCGGCAAAGCCATTGCAGATATCACCGTGTCAAGCTTCTGAGGATCGGTCTTTACAACGTCCGTTATTATCTGCTCTTGGGTCTTGTATTGGCTGATAAACGATCTTACGATAGTCTGCTCAATACCGCTTGAAGCAAATTCCACAGACAAGTCTTTGCAGTCTATTATGCCGATAACATTCTCGTTTTCAAGAAGCTTTTCAGCTTTTTCCAAATCCGCCGACTGTATTTCAAAAAGCGCCTTGTCGCCGGACTTGACATTTTTCGCCGTCTCGGTAAAAATGCTGTTGTCAGCTTCATTCACCACCGCAATAGAAATAGTATCGAAAGTGGTGGTCTTTTCATATACCCCTGCGAACGCAGCCTTGAAAAAGCAGCCAAGTATTATTGGAAAGGCGATGAGCCAGAAAAGAACGTCCTTTTGCTTGAGACAGCTAATAAATTCGTATTTGAAAATGTGCCCGAACATATCATCACTCCTTGTCTCTAAGCGCCTTGCCTGTTATTTCAAGGAACACGTCGTTAAGTGTCGGCAGCTCTGAATACACCCGTCCGAAGCTTACGCCCTGCTCCTGCAAAGATTTCAGAATGTTCAGCAGATTGTGCTTTCCGCCGCTGCACCTTACAACAAGCTTGTTGTCGCCGTATGAAGTTTCATAAACGTGTTCAAGGCTCTCGATAGCCTCCAGCGCAGCCTTTGGCAGGTCAAGTATCTCGATAGTGACAGTCTCTGTGTTCTTTATCATACGCTTTAGCTCGTCCGTTGTGCCCTCTGCGATTTTCTTGCCCTTGTCCATTATGGCTATCCTTGTGCATATCTGCTCCACCTCTTCCATATAGTGCGAGGTGTAGATTATCGTCGCACCCTGTCGGTTAAGCTCCTGTATGCCCTCAAGTATCTTGTTTCTCGACTGCGGGTCAACTGCGACTGTTGGCTCGTCAAGTATTATAAGCTTCGGCTTGTGTGCAATGCCGCAGGCAATGTTTAGCCTTCTAAGCAAGCCCCCCGAAAGCTTCTTTGGGTGGAACTTCACAAAATCCTCAAGCCCCACGAACTTTATCGCCTCGTCAACATATTTCCGCCTTGTTTCCTTATCCTTTATGTAAAGGCCACAGAAATAGTCGATATTCTCGTAAACGCTCAGCTCGTCAAACACCGCAACGTTCTGCATTATAATGCCTATCTCTTTCTTGACCTTATAATTGACAGGGCTCATCTTCTCGCCGAATATCTCGATTGAGCCTTTGTCATATGCAAGCAGCGAGAGCAGGCAATTTATAGTTGTGGTCTTGCCCGAGCCGTTAGGGCCTAAAAGTCCGAAAACCTCTCCCTCTTTTATTTCAAGGCTGAAATGGTCAAGAGCGATGAGCTCCTTGTATCGCTTAACAAGATTGTCTATTTTAACTACTGTTTGTGCCATAGATCATACCTCCGTTTCTCGCTTTTCACTATACTAATTATATCCTATCTCAGACAAAAAAGCTAGTGAGCGCAGTCATTTTCTTATGTGACATTTGTCACTTTATTGCCCCCACCACCCCTTTTTCCTTTACAAACCTTTGCCGTTATGCTAAAATAAAGTTACGACAATATCAAAAGGCGGTGAGAAAATGAACAAACTTTGGGATAAGCTTATAATATTCGTGTGCTGCGTTGCAATACTGGCCGCAAAAGGTTCAGGTTTCGACGCCGTCACAGCAATGCTTTTCGCCGTCATTTTCTCCGCCATAGGACAGATATTTTCCAAAAGCTATGTGACCCTTGGCTTGCAAATGATATATTATGCGGTCTGCCTTGTGAACCCCTGTTTCTGCCTTGCCGTGCCTATGATAGCATACGATACGATCAGATATAAATACTATCCCCTGCTTTTCACAATACCAATATCGATCGCCTGCAATTTTGAAAACCTTGGCGGACAGATATTTCCTCTTATCGGCTGCCTGCTCTGCTGCGTGACCCTTTCTTTGCGGACGATCCAGACCGACAAGCTTCACAAAGAACTTATCTCCACCCGTGACGATTCCGAAGAGCTTACAATGGAACTTGTGCAGAAAAACAAAAAGCTTCGCCGTGAACAGGATTACGAGATATACCTCGCCACCCTCAAGGAGCGCAACCGTATCGCCCGAGAGATTCACGACAACGTCGGCCATATGCTCACACGCTCTATCCTCCAGCTTGGCGCTCTTACTATTATAAATAAGGACGACAACATAAGCGGCAGTCTCAAAGACCTTAGCGCCACCCTCAACGACGCAATGACCAGCATAAGAAGCAGCGTCCACGACCTCCACGACGATTCCATCGCCCTGCGGCCTGCCGTCGATGAATGTATAAGATCTATGGACGGACGACTTAAAATAGATTGCGACTATGATTTCACAGAAACAATGCCCAAAGATATCAAGCTATGCTTCATAGGCATAGTGAAAGAGTGCCTTTCCAACACCGCACGCCACAGCACAGGCGATAAAGTAAAAATAACTATCCGTGAGCACCCAGCCCTTTATCAGCTTACAATACAGGATAACGGAGTTTGCAGCGGCGAGATAAAGGAAAGCGGCATAGGCCTTTCAAATATGCGTGAACGTGTCAGCGCAGTAAACGGACAAATAAATATCACCGCAGGGCAAACAGGCTTCAAGGTCTTTGTCTCTGCGCCGAAGCCTAAAATTATGCAGAATGTGGGGTAAAGCAAAATGAACATTGTAATGATAGATGACGACAAGCTTGTGGCAATGTCGCTGAAAACCATACTTGAAAGCACAGGCAAAATAACAGTCCTTGCCAGCGGAAATAGCGGTGAAGAGGCCATAGCCCTTTACGACCAGCACTCCCCCGATTGTATCCTTATGGATATCAGAATGAAGGGTATGAGCGGACTTGAAGCAGGCGAAATAATCCTCGACAAGCACCCCGACGCAAAAATCCTCTACCTAACCACATTTTCCGATGACGAATACATAATCAAAGCCGTTCTTATGGGCGCAAAGGGCTATATCCTCAAACAGGATTTTGAAAGCATTGCCCCTGCCCTTGAAACAGTTATGAAAGGTCAGACCGTGTTCGGCAGCGAGGTGGCAAACAAGCTCCCCGAGCTGATACAAAACAAGGGCAGCTTTGATTTCAGCCGCTTTGATATCGGCGAAAAGGAGCAGGAGATAATCACCCTTGTGTCGAAAGGTCTCAGCAACAAAGAGATATCACAAATGCTGTATCTGAGCGAAGGCACAGTCCGCAATTATATCAGCACCATACTAGAAAAACTCTCCCTCCGTGACCGCACACAGCTTGCGGTGTTCTATTATACAAATATAGACAGAAATTCGACGGTTTAGGCAAAACATACAATAAGCTCTATTCCACCGAGCGAATAAACTAATGGGACGTCGAGGACGCCGTCCCCTACATAAAAAATACGCCCCACAAAAGTAGAGCGTAAATAAACGGGGTGCAAGCACCTATCATTGTTCGGTTTATAAACAAAACTTTCTCAGCGGTGCAAAAAAATCACGCCCCACAAAAGTGGAGCGTATTTACAATTGGTGCCGGTGACCGGGGTCGAACCGGTACGGTATCGCTACCATCGGATTTTGAGTCCGACACGTCTGCCAATTCCATCACACCGGCATACCATCAACTATGATATTATACCACACCGCCAGCGATTTGTCAAGCAGATACGCAATATTTTTTACTTTTTACACCTGCTTTGCCCTTTGTACACATTTACCATAAAACAAGCTGGCCTCCTATTGACTTTTGGAGGAATTTATGATATACTATAAAAACAAGGTGTTTAGGACAATAACGCACGCTCTATCCTTGTGCGTTGTTGCCTTACAGATACATACGCCGCTCATCGGCAATAGTGCGGCGACACCTATAAATATACACAACACCATTTAGGAGGGGTTCATCAATGAATATAAGTGATATGACTGTACTCATCTGTGACGACTCGATGTTCGCACGGAAAAAGCTGAGTATGTCAATTTCCAGCTTCGGGGTCAAGGCTGTTTTTGAAGCCGCTGACGGCGAGGAAGCTGTGGCAAAATATACGGAGAATAAGCCTGACGTAGTGTTTATGGATATCATTATGCCAAAGGTAACAGGTCTTGAGGCGCTCAAGCAGATTATCGATATCGACCCGGACGCTAAGGTCATAATGGCTTCGTCCGTTGGTACACAGGGTCACCTTAAGGAAGCTCTCAAAGCAGGCGCTGTTGACTTCTTGCAGAAGCCTATCGCTGATGAGGACGCTATGAAAGTCCTCGAGAACGTTGCAAAGGGGGTTCTGTAAATGTTTGCGCAGTTTTTTGGTGGTTATCTCTTCAACCATAAGCTTTGCTCCGCAGAGGATCTGACGCAGGCCTTTGAAGCAAAGAAGCATACAAGACTCCGCCTCGGCGTGCTTGCTATCAACGCAGGACTTATGACAGCCGAGCAGGTCGAGCACGTTAATATCACTCAGCAGAGCGTTGATAAGCGCTTCGGCGACCTTGCCGTTGAGCTTGGCTATGTTACCGCTGACGACGTTGAAAAGCTCCTTGCACAGCAGCCGACCGATTATCTGCTGCTTGGTCAGACACTTGTAAACAACGGCGCACTTACTAACGCCGAGTTTGAAAAGGCTATCAACGACTATAAGGCTGAAAATCAGATCACAGACGAGGTCTCAGATAATCAGAGCGAAACGCTCCACAACCTTATCAAAGAGTTCTATCACTTCGATAATGCCGAAAATGCAAGAATTTGCACAGATTATGTGACGCTTCTTTTTAAGAACCTTATCAGATTTATCGGCGACGACTTCACGCCAATGGAAGCTTCTATCGTTGGCTCTTATAAGGCTGAGAACCTTGTTATGCAGAAAGTTCAGGGCAGCTATAACGCCTGCGCCTGCATTGCCGCTGACAGCGCCGCTTATCTTGGCTTCGCTGAAAGATTTGCAAAGGAAAGCTTCAATGAAGTTGACGACTTCGTAAACGCAACAGTCGGCGAGTTCCTTAACGTAAACGACGGACTGTTCATCGTAAACGAATCAAACGAGCACGGCGTTGAGCTGACACTCACTCCGCAGGAGCTCTTCCCTGAGCAGGATATCTCATTCGAGAACACAGCATTCTGCATTCCTGTAAACTTCCCATTCGGCAAGGTGAACTTCATCATCGCCGCTAAGTGATTTTGCAGGACAAGCGATCTTTGTACATAACATTTTCAGCCGCAAGCCTTTTTGACCTGCGGCTGTTTGATTTGTATGATTTGTCGAAATTATCATATTGAGCGCATAAGGCGTATTATAAATTACGAAACTTTTTTCAAAAAAAGCCTTGCAATTTCAAGCGGTTTGTGGTATAATAGTGAAGTAACAAAAGTTAGATTGATATGATTCAGTTATTGTTCCTCATCAATCCGAGATATAGGTGTGTGGGTCCTGTGCAATGAAACGCTGTGAACCATGTCAGGCGGGGAACCGAGCAGCATTAAGCGGTCTGTTTCGTGTGTCACAGTTCCGCCCGCACGCCGATATGTCGGATTGATTTTTTATGCGCAATTGCCTATTTGTCTTGATGGGAGTGAGGGTTTTGTATCAGGCATTGTATAGAAAATGGCGTCCAATGTCTTTTGACGACGTTGTTTCGCAGCCACATATCACCACCACTCTGAAAAATCAGATCAAAAGCGGCAAGACCGCTCACGCATATCTCTTCACAGGCTCGAGAGGTACTGGTAAGACCACTTGTGCGAGGATATTCGCAAAGGCCATAAACTGCCTTGATCCTCACGATGGCGAGCCTTGCCTTGAGTGCGATATCTGCAAAAATGCCGATAACGGCGCACTTTCGGATATAATCGAGATCGACGCCGCCTCAAATTCAAAGGTGGACGATATCAGAGAGCTTCGTGAGGGCGTTGTTTATACTCCGGAGATATGTAAATATAAGGTGTATATAATTGACGAGGTGCATATGCTTTCGCCTGGTGCGTTCAACGCCCTGCTGAAAACTATGGAAGAGCCTCCTCCGCACGTCAAGTTCATTCTTGCCACCACGGAGATACATAAAGTGCCTGCGACTATCGTCTCAAGATGTCAACATTTTGACTTCCACAGGATTAAAAATGAAGATATCGTTTCGAGGCTTATGTACATCGCTTCGCAGGAGGGTTTCACCCTTCACGAGGACGCCGCAGGTATGATCGCACGGCTTTCCGACGGCGGTATGCGTGACGCTTTGAGCCTTTTGGATCAATGCGTTGCATACGAAAATGATATCACCCTCGACGTTGTTTCATCTGCGTCGGGAATCGCAGGAAGAGATTACCTCTTCGATATACTTGAGAAAATAAGCGATAAGGACGCTGCTGCGGCGCTAAAGACCGTTGACAGGCTTTACGATATGTCCAAGGACTTGAAAGTTCTTGCAGGCGAGTTGCTTGCACAGATGAGAAATGTTATGCTCATCAAAACTATCGACAACAGCCGTGAACTTATCACCTGCCTGCCCGAAGAGTTCAACCGACTGACAAAGATCGCCGAGAAAATGAAGCTTGACGATATCCTCAGCGATATAACCATTCTTCAAGAATGCAGCGAGCGTTTCGCACGAAGCACTTCAAAGCGTATCGAGCTTGAAATGTGTCTTGTGAAGCTTTGCGGCGCAAAGGCGAAGGCTTCCACAGGCGGTGTTTCGGCTGGCGGTGCGGAGATAACCGCACTTATGAACAGGATAGCGCAACTTGAAAACGCCCTTAAAAACGGCGCTGCCATACCACAGCCAACGGGCGGACAACCTGTTCAGACCGAGCAGCCAAAGCCAAGACCCGTCGATCCCGACTTCAAAAAGATGAAGCCCAGCGACTTCAAGATCGTCGAAACTTGGGATTCAATTATCCAGCAGGTCAACGAGGTCAACCCAGCTATCGGCTGTTTTCTCATCGATTCAAAAGCGTATATGTGTCAAAACGTACTGCTGATGATCGTCCACAATGACTTTTATCTGAAAAAGTTCAAGGCAAGCGGCGATGCCACGGTGTTAAATGACATTCTCAAAAATAATTTCGGACAGACCTTCACTATCAAGGTGAAATCCGCCAAGAACGTAGCTCCCGAGGATAAGGAAAATCCTATCAATCAGCTACTCGAAAAGGCGAAAAAGCTTGATATTGAGGTTGATATAAAAAAATAATTTAGATTTTAAGGAGTTTTTAAAATGAAAGCAAGACTTCCACAGGGTATGGGCAAGGGTCCATCAAATAATATGAATCAGATGCTCAAGCAGGCTCAGAAAATGCAGGACGAGATCACAGCTCTCCAGGCTGACCTCGAGCAGAGAGAATTCACAGGCACAGCAGGCGGCGGAGTTGTTGAGGTAACTATCAACGGCAAGAGAAACGTGCTCAAGCTCAATATCAAGCCTGAGGTCGTTGATCCAGAGGACGTTGAGACACTTCAGGACCTCGTAATGGCTGCGTTCAATCAGGCTGTTGCAAATCTTGACGAGGTAAGCGACACAGAAATGCAGAAGCTTACAGGCGGAGTTTCATTCCCTGGTCTTTTCTAATGGCTGAATCAAATGCGCTTCCGCTTGTGCTGCTCGCCGAACAGTTCGCAAAATTGCCAGGTATCGGTATGAAAACAGCCCAGCGGCTTGCTTATCACGTTATGTCGATGACTGACGAAGAAGCGTCGGCGTTCGCAAATGCTATCGCCAATGCACACAAGACCGTTCATCTTTGCAAGGTCTGTCAGAATTTCACAGACCAGCCTAAATGCCCTATCTGCGCCGATCCAAGGCGTGACCATACAACAGTTTGCGTTGTTGAGGATCCAAAAGATATTGCGGCATTTGAGCGAACCAAAGAGTACAAAGGCGTTTATCACGTTCTTCACGGCCTTATATCCCCTATCGACGGCATTTCTCCCGATAAGCTGAAGATCAAAGAGCTTCTTGCCAGGATCGAACCCGAGAATATCGGCGAGGTCATTATGGCGACCAACCCGACTGTTGAGGGCGAAGCTACTGCGATGTACATTTCAAAGCTTTTGAAGCCACTCGGCGTAAAAGTCACACGGCTTGCATTCGGTCTGCCGATCGGCGGCGTGCTGGAATATGCCGACGAGGTGACGCTTTACAAAGCTCTCGAAAACAGAAACGAGATATAGCAAATAACACAAAACCTCCCCGATCATTCGGAGAGGTTTTTTTTATGCGTTTTTGATTTTGTTGATTTTGCAATGCGTAAATTTTTGAAAAAATCCGACAACACCCCAGCGCAACGCTCTTCAAGCACTCCGCCAGTGCACAGCGGCTTGTGATTATAAGGCAGCTCAAAAAGGTTCACCACCGAACCGCAGGAGCCTGCCTTTTTATCATATGCGCCGAACACAACACGCTCCACCCGAGAATTTATTATCGCACCTGCGCACATCGGACAAGGCTCAAGTGTCACAAAAAGTTCGCAGCCCATAAGCCGCCAGCCACCAAGCTTTCGGCTCGCTTGGTCGATAGCCACAACTTCTGCGTGAGTTAGGGGCGATCTGCCATATTCACGTCGGTTAAATCCCCTGCCGACAATTTCTCCAGTTGAACGGTCAACAACGATCGCACCAACAGGCACTTCGCCATGCTCCGCCGCCAGCGCCGCAAGCTCCAGCGCCTTTTGCATATAAAGTTCGTCCCGTGTCATCATATTACCCTCGAGCAGACGAAAACTGCAACCAGCACGGCCGCTATCCAAGCAGCAACGCTGTTTGTGGCAATAAAGGACTTGATACGCTTCGACATCGCCATATACGAATTATCGTGCTCGATGTTGAACGACCAGTCGCCAAAGCTTGTGAGCCTTGAATATAGTATCAGCGAGATCGCAACGATCGCAGCGCAGACAACAACTTCAATTACCACGGAATATGTCATATTATATATGTGAATATAAGAAAGCATATAGTTTATGATATGAGAGCAAATGCTCATATACACTGCCGTCATAACAGAACCAGTTCTGATAGTGAAAAATCCCAACACAGCCGTGCAGCAGACAACAAACAAGAAGTATGTAGCATCATAAAAGCACAATGCATTGACAAGCGCAGTTATAATTATAGCGAAAGTGTCGCCAAATTGGCGGAAAGTTTGAAGCACAACTCCTCTGAAGAATATCTCCTGCACTATTGGATACGCAATTGCAAAGAAAATAAATGACGTCATCATTGTTGCAGGATCGTCGCTATAAACCATAATAGAATAAATGCCATCAATGTGCACAAGTCCAAACAGATGAGATATTGCATATTGCCCAATTCTACCAATAACGATCATAACCATCATTATGACGAGCGCCGTGCCACGCATTTTTTCATAGCCCTGCGAATTTGCAAAAATAACCTTGTTCGGTATTTTCGTCACAAGCTTGAAAACCAGCGCAGGCATAAGAAATTTCGCCACATAAAAACAGCCCATCACAACGGTCATACCAAGACCGTAATGGCTATAAGTGCCTTTAGTCTGCGAAAAATAAATTATGGTGCCCGTAGTGTCCGGGGCAAATTTGTTCACGAACATATAATTCGCCACGTCGATAACAAGCATTATTATCATCACAATGCCAAGCAAACTGCAACATTTCAGCATTGAAATGCGCTCCGCCACCTCGGCCTTATGAGGAACAAAACCCTCGCCGTCTATGTAGGAATGTTCTCTTGTGTCGTGAATGAACTGAAAACCGAAGGAATTGTGCGGATTTGCACGCCATTCAGCGTAGGACTTTTTATATTCGTCGCTCTGATTTTGATAAGTGGCGTCATTTGCCACGTCGATGAGATAATCCTGCTTTTTTGCGCTCAAAACGTCCGCACCCCCCTTGTGCAAAATTGATAATAGCTGTATATTATAATTATATCATATCTCTCCACGATTTAAAAGTGCGGAAGCCTTATTTTACGCTCTGTTAACAATAAATTTAGGCAACACCCCATAACTCTTGCGATGTTACCTAACAAATAAACAAAAAAAATTCGGGCACGAAGCTCGTACCCGAATTTGAAATGTTTAACTAAAATTAGTCTCTAACAGCAGTTACAACGCCGGAACCTACTGTTCTACCACCCTCACGGATAGCGAAACGAAGTCCCTCTTCGATAGCGATTGGAGTGATAAGCTCAACGTCCATTGTTACGTTATCGCCAGGCATACACATTTCCTTGTCAGCAGGAAGAGTGATAACGCCTGTAACGTCTGTTGTTCTGAAATAGAACTGTGGTCTGTAGTTGTTGAAGAATGGAGTATGACGGCCTCCCTCTTCCTTCTTCAGAACGTAAACCTGACCTGAGAACTTTGTATATGGATGAATAGAACCCGGCTTACAAAGAACCTGACCTCTCTGAATGTCAGTTCTCTGGATACCACGGAGGAGCGCACCGATGTTGTCGCCTGCCTCAGCGTAGTCAAGGATCTTTCTGAACATCTCGATACCAGTTACAACTGTCTTTGGTCTCTCAGTTGAAAGTCCGAGGATCTCAACTTCGTCACCAGTCTTGAGCTGACCTCTTTCAACTCTACCAGTAGCTACTGTACCACGGCCTGTGATTGTGAATACGTCCTCAACAGGCATAAGGAATGGGAGATCAGACTTTCTGTCTGGTGTTGGGATGAATGAGTCAACAGCGTCCATAAGGTCAAGGATCGGCTTGTAAGCAGGATCAGAAAGATCGTCTGGAGCTTCGAGAGCTGCAAGAGCAGAACCCTTGATGATTGGAGTGTCGTCGCCAGGGAAATCATACTTGTCGAGGAGTTCTCTGATATCCATCTCTACGAGATCGAGGAGCTCTTCGTCGTCAACCTGGTCAGCCTTGTTCATAAATACAACGATAGCTGGAACGCCTACCTGTCTAGCAAGGAGAAGGTGCTCTCTTGTCTGAGCCATAGGACCATCAGAAGCAGCAACTACGAGGATAGCGCCGTCCATCTGAGCAGCACCAGTGATCATGTTCTTTACATAGTCAGCGTGGCCTGGGCAGTCAACGTGAGCATAGTGACGGTTCTTTGTCTCATACTCAACATGAGCTGTGTTGATTGTAATACCTCTCTCTCTCTCTTCTGGAGCAGAGTCGATGTTGCTGTAATCCTTCTTCTCTGCAAGACCCTGGAGAGCAAGTGTCTTTGTGATAGCAGCAGTAAGAGTTGTCTTACCGTGGTCAACGTGACCGATTGTACCAATGTTAACGTGTGGTTTGGTTCTTTCGAAATGTGCCTTTGCCATAGGAATTTTCCTCCTTAAAATTTTATTGTTTCCGATTTAACATACCGTAGTATAATTATATCAAATAAATGAAAACTTTGCAATAGAAAAACAGAAATTTTTCCGCAAAAATTATTCGCCCTTGTTTCTTGAAGCCATGATCTTCTCTGAAATGGACTTTGGAACCTGAATATAGCTGTCTGGCTCCATTGTGTACTGACCACGACCCTGAGTCTTTGAACGCAGGTCGTTTGAGTAACCGAACATCTCTGACAGCGGAACAAGTGCGTCAACCTGAACAGCACCGGTTCTCTGTTCCTGGCCAAGGATCTGACCACGACGAGAGTTAAGGTCACCGATAACAGTACCAAGATAATCATCAGGAGCGATAACGCAAACCTTCATAATAGGCTCAAGAATGATTGGTGAAGCCTTTCTCATAGCTTCCTTGAAAGCCATAGAACCGGCGATCTTAAATGCCATTTCTGAAGAGTCTACTTCGTGATATGAACCATCATACAGCTCTACCTTAACGTCAACTACCTGGAAGCCAGCGAGAACACCGTTCTCCATAGCGCCCTTGATACCTGCGTCAACAGCTGGGATGTATTCCTTAGGAATAGCACCGCCGACAACCTTGTTAACGAACTCGTAGCCCTTACCGGACTCGTTAGGC
The DNA here is from genome assembly GCF_019423705.1 of Ruminococcus sp. GTDB lineage: Bacteria > Bacillota > Clostridia > Oscillospirales > Ruminococcaceae > Hominimerdicola. Next base: position 202,793 of record NZ_JAHZAX010000003.1, read on the forward strand.
ATAACGTTGATCTTAACGTGACCGTACTGACCCTTACCACCTGACTGCTTAGCATACTTGTAATCAACAGTTGCAGGAGCAGTAATTGTCTCCTTATAAGAAACCTGAGGAGCACCTACGTTAGCCTCTACCTTGAACTCACGGAGAAGTCTGTCTACGATGATCTCGAGGTGAAGCTCGCCCATTCCGGCGATGATAGTCTGTCCTGTTTCCTCAGAAGTATAAGTTCTGAATGTTGGGTCCTCTTCTGCAAGCTTTGCAAGAGCAATACCCATCTTTTCCTGACCTGCCTTAGTCTTAGGCTCGATAGCGAGCTGGATAACAGGCTCAGGGAATTCCATAGACTCGAGAAGTACTGGGTGATCCTCGTCGCAGAGTGTGTCACCTGTTGTTGTATTCTTAAGTCCGATCGCAGCACCGATATCACCAGCGTAGATCGTGTCGATATCCTTTCTGTCGTTAGAGTGCATCTGAACGATACGTCCGATTCTCTCGTCCTTGTCCTTTGTGGAGTTATAAACAGTAGAACCGGCAGTCAGAACACCTGAATAAACTCTGAAGTAGCAGAGCTTACCAACGAATGGGTCTGTTGCGATCTTGAATGCGAGAGCTGCGAACGGCTGATCGTCGCCCGAGATTCTCTCAACTTCTTCACCTGTATTAACGTCAGTACCCTTGATGTGTGGTACGTCGATTGGTGAAGGCATATAGTCAACAATTGCGTCGAGAAGCTTCTGAACGCCCTTGTTTCTGTATGAAGTACCACAGGTAACAGGTACCATTGTGTTAGCGATAGTACTCTTTCTGATTACCTTCTTCATTTCGTCGATAGTGATCTCTTCGTCTGCGAAATACTTCTCAGCAAGATCATCATCAACTTCTGCCAGGTGCTCGATAAGGTCAGCGTGATACTGCTCAGCCTTCTCCTTAAGATCCTCAGGGATCTCTTCCTGGCGGATATCCTTTCCAAGGTCATCATAGTAAACATAAGCCTTCATTTCGAGAAGGTCGACGATTCCCTTGAAGTCATCCTCTGCACCGATAGGAAGCTGGATAGGAACAGCGTTACAATGAAGTCTCTCGTGGAGCATATTCAAAACGTTGTAGAAATCAGCGCCCATAATATCCATCTTGTTGACGTAAACCATTCTTGGAACCTGGTAGTTATCAGCCTGTCTCCAAACTGTTTCAGTCTGAGGCTCAACGCCGCCCTTAGCACAAAGAACTGTTACAGAACCGTCGAGAACTCGAAGTGAACGCTCAACCTCAACTGTAAAGTCAACGTGGCCTGGGGTGTCGATGATGTTCAGTCTGTGACCCTTCCAGTAGCAAGTAGTAGCAGCAGAAGTAATTGTGATACCTCTCTCCTTCTCCTGTGCCATCCAGTCCATCGTAGAAGCACCGTCGTGTGTTTCACCGATCTTATAGTTTACACCGGTATAAAACAGGATACGTTCTGTGGTAGTAGTCTTACCGGCGTCGATGTGTGCCATTATACCGATATTACGGTAGTCCTGCAATTTACATTCTCTTGCCATATATATCCTCCTTTATACTTCTTACCATCTGTAATGAGCGAAAGCCTTGTTAGCTTCAGCCATCTTATGAGTCTCGTCACGCTTCTTGCAAGAACCGCCAACGCCGTTAAGAGCGTCGAGGATCTCAGCTGCGAGTCTCTCCTTCATAGTGTCCTCGTTTCTCTCACGAGAATACTTTGTGATCCATCTCAGACCAAGTGTCTGTCTTCTGTCAGGGCGAACCTCCATAGGAACCTGGTATGTTGCACCGCCGACACGACGAGCCTTGACCTCCAGCTCAGGCATAATGTTATCCATAGCCTCCTGGAATACTTCAAGAGCAGGTCTGCCTGTCTTTTCTTCGACAATTTCAAATGCTCCGTAAACGATCTTCTGAGCTACGCCCTTCTTACCGTCGAGCATAATGTTGTTTACAAGACGTGTAACAAGCTTAGAATTGTATACTGGATCCTGAAGCACGTCTCTCTTTGTAACTCTACCTCTTCTTGGCACTTAAATTCCCTCCTTCACAAATAATGAATTCATAGGTACTCGCTCTGTAACCACGGCCTCAGCCGTTTTACAGCCCCGTCAGTTCCTTGTAGAGTCAACTAATATATATTAATCACTCCACATAAACTGTGGTCTTCGCAGTATGCGACAATGAGTTATAACCTTAAATTATAGTGAGCTTTTCAGTTTATTACTTGGCTGCTCCTGCCTTTGGTCTCTTAGCACCATACTTGGATCTCGCCTGCATTCTCTTAGCAACGCCCTGAGCGTCGAGAGTGCCTCTGATGATGTGATATCTTACACCAGGGAGGTCCTTAACACGTCCGCCTCTGATAAGAACAACGGAGTGCTCCTGAAGATTGTGTCCGATACCAGGGATATAAGCTGTAACTTCGTTTCCGTTTGTGAGCTTAACTCTGGCAACCTTTCTCATAGCTGAGTTTGGCTTCTTAGGTGTAGCAGTTCTTACTACTGTGCAAACGCCACGCTTCTGTGGGCAGCTCTGGTCGATAACTACCTTCTTCTTTGAGTTGAAACCCTTCTGAAGAGCAGGAGCAGTAGACTTGTCTGCGAGGACATTTCTTCCTTTTCTAACTAACTGGTTAAAGGTTGGCATATTTTCTCTCCTTTCATAGAATTGATTTTATGCTGATATACAATTCATCAGCATACCTTGATATTATACACCATTGCTTCCCACTTGTCAAGCACTTTTTCTTGACTTTTTAAACTTTTTGAAAATTCCCATTAAATTTTCTGTCAATTCCCCGAAAAAGCTAAGGGCAGAAGCTACTGCGCCCCTGCCCTGCCGTTATCATCATTCCGTACTGTTGTCCGTGCCTAAAATTTCTTCTTTATCCGCCACTTCGATCTCGGCGTCACCGAATTTATGATAAGTTATAACATAGTCGCTGTCGTCCGTCTTGTCCGAATAGGTTATATCGTTTTGTACTTCGTTGATATAAAGCTTCAGATCATCGGAGAAAAATGTATTCACGCCTTTGCTGAATTTGACCGTGACCAACCATTCATTCTCATCAAAATAATAATGCCTGTTATGGTTCACCGTGGCACTTTCCGAGCTGAACCATTCATCTATATCGTCCTGCTCAACGATGTCGTTATAATTAGAAGTTATACTGAAATATCTTCCGTCCACCTTTATAATAACGCCCTTCATTGAACTGCCCACAGTCGAAACAAGCATAGTTTTTCCCATATCCTTTGGCCTTATCACCAGCGGATAAACGATATCCGCTTCATATCCATCAACATTATTATTGATATACTGGACAAAATTCACAGCTGTATCAATTCTAAATCCCCAGTCCTTTTCAACAGGATTTTGCACAATGCTGAAATTGTCAGCTAACGTTGACTGGTCCTGACTCATATACTCCGCACTATCTAATACAAGCTTATCAAGCTTTTCCATACCTGTATCTTTTGTTGTGTCCATATCATAAACATATGCCAGCGATGATCTCAGCGAACTATAATAATCCGTTCCAATGCTGTCGTAATCCACATCATCAAGCCCCGTTGCGATCTCTCCCGTGCGGCAGTTGCTCAAATTGTTGCGATCAATACCAATGGCTATCTTTTCACCCATTTTCAGATCGTCCGCATAAACAAACTTCCCTGTGGTAACATCTTTCGCTCTGAAATCAAGTTTAAACGCAGCGTAAAAGTAGTATTTCAGGTATTCATATTCATTCACAGTAACACAGTCGATCAATTTGCCCTTTTCGGAGGTATATTTCTCAACGTATATCTTATCGACAAAAAGATATCCCGTTCCATCCGAGCCACAGCCTGCATAAATGCCCACCGCCGTTATATCTTTATCTTTAACGACCTGTTTGAGCGCATTTTGTGCCTGTTCCAAATCAACTGTAGTCTCAGTGCTGTCAAGGCTTTCCGAACTATCGACACTTGACTGCTGCGCCCCGACATTTATCTTATGCTCTTCTCCGCTGCGATAAAGGGTCAGCGCACCGCCAGCCACCAACAAAATAGCCATTGCCGCCGCACCGATCATCTGAAATGTTGCTATTTTTATCTCTCTTCTGCTTCGCTTTTTGATAGGCTTGTCGTTCAAGATCGCTCTCTCCTTCCATTCTGAGGGGGTCTTGATACAGTAAAAAGCATTTATCTTTTTCATCTTCATCTTCTGCTCCTTTCTGCGATATTTTGTTGTAAAAATGTTTCATTTTTACAATGTTATCATATCCTTCAATTGTTCACGCCCTCGTTTTAAGTGGGACTTGACCGTGTTCACCTTTGTGTTGGTAAGCTTTGATATCTCCTCGATAGAAAGCTCCTCAAAGTAATAAAGATAGATCGAGTCCCGATATTTCGGGGGAAGTCTGAAAATGATATCCAGTATCTCGATGTCGCTGCCGTCCTCCGTGAAAGAGTCCACCATATTCAGATCGACGGTGTTTTTCCTCAGCCGATACCGCAAAACACTTCGGCATTCGTTGAGCGTCACTCTGATAAGCCACGCCTTTGGATTAGGGATATCCTCCTTTTTCAGCTTCTTGAAAAGCTTGAAGAACACGTTCTGATAACAGTCCTCAGCGTCGGAAAAATTTCCCGTGTGCAAAACGCAGAGCCTTGTCACCATATCGGAATATTCTTCTAATATCTGCCTGTACTGACTATGCTGTCCGTTCCCCATACTTTTCACTTCCCTTCATTAAATAAAACGCCGCACAATGCAAAAAGGTTGCAAAGAATAAAAAATCGTGCAAAAAAAATTTTCAGCCTGCATAAAAGCTATGCAGACTGAAATATAAAGCTTAGATTTAGATATAAGTCTCAGTATGAGGTGTAGGAACGCTCTCGTTCTTTACCACCTGTACGTTGTTGTAAACGTCCATACCAGTACCGGCCGGGATAAGCTTACCGATGATAACATTTTCCTTAAGACCCATAAGCTTATCAGTCTTACCTCTGATAGCTGCGTCTGTAAGAGCCTTTGTTGTCTCCTGGAAGGAAGCAGCCGACAGGAATGAATCCGAGTAGCTGGAAGCCTTTGTGATACCCTGGAGAACAGGAACAGTTGTGATAAGCTTTGCGTTCTCGTCGCCTGCGTCGATCTGAGCCTGGATCTCTTCGTTGAGTCTTGCAACTTCGCCCCTGTCGATAAGCGAACCTGGGAGCAGATAGCTTGAACCCGAATCGTCGATCTTGACCTTTCTCATCATCTGACGAACGATAACCTCGATATGCTTGTCGTTGATATCAACACCCTGGAGGCGGTAAACCTTCTGAACTTCGGTGATGATGTAGTTCTGAACAGCCTTAGGACCATTAACTGCAAGGATATCAGCAGGGTTGATAGAACCTTCTGTCAGCGGCTCACCTGCTGTAACAGTCTGTCCTTCACGAACCTTGATCTTGTAGCCGTATGGGATTGCGTAAGATTCCTGCTCAGGATTCTCTGTATCCATACTTGTAACTGTGATCTGCTTTGTCTTCTTGACTTCCTCAATTCTAACTACGCCGTCAATTCTTGTGATGATAGCTGCGCCCTTTGGACGACGGCTCTCAAACAGTTCCTCGACTCTAGGAAGACCCTGTGTGATATCTTCCGCAGAAGCGATACCACCTGTGTGGAAGGTTCTCATCGTAAGCTGTGTACCAGGCTCACCGATAGACTGAGCGGAGATTACGCCGACAGCCTCGCCGACCTGTACGATATTGCCGTTTGCAAGGTTAGCGCCGTAGCACTTAGCGCAAACGCCGTGCTTAGCCTGACATTGCAGAACCGATCTGATAGAGATCGAATCCTTGCCCTCTGCTTCGAGAGCTGCAACGATCTTTTCAGCGTCGTGAACATTGATAAGTTTATTTCTCGAGCAGATCATCTCGCCTGTCTTAGGATCCTTGAGATCTTCAACAAGGTATCTGCCCACAAGTCTCTCGCTGAGAGGCTCGATCATTTCGTTGCCGTTCTTGATATCGAATATCTCGATACCAACGTGTGTGCCGCAGTCTTCCTGTCTGATGATAACGTCCTGTGAAACGTCTACGAGACGTCTTGTAAGGTAACCAGAGTCGGCGGTACGCAGAGCCGTATCGGCAAGTCCCTTTCTCGCACCTCTGGAAGAAATGAAGTATTCCAAGATGTTAAGACCTTCACGGTAGTTAGCTCTGATAGGCATCTCGATAGTTGAACCTGATGTGTTGGCGATAAGTCCACGCATACCTGCCAGCTGTCTGATCTGGTTGATAGAACCACGGGCACCTGAGTCAGCCATCATATTGATCGGGTTATACGGATCAAGGTTGGCCTTGAGGGCTTCGGTAACTTCGTCAGTTGCGTTGTTCCAGATCTCGATGAACTTCTTGGACTTCTCTTCTCTTGAGATATAACCTCTCTTGTACTGCTTGTCGATTTTGTCAACAAGTGCGTCAGCCTTTGCGAGGATATCCTTCTTTGTCTCAGGGATAGAAGCGTCGCATACCGCAACTGTGATAGCGGACTTTGTAGAATACTTATAGCCAAGGCTCTTGATGTTGTCAAGAACTTCGGAAGTCGTAGTCGTGCCGTGTCTCTGGATACATCTGTCGATGATGTCAGAGAGCTGCTTCTTCTTTACAAGGAAGCTGATCTCAAGATCAAACTGCTTCTCAGAATTTGTTCTGTCAACAAAACCAAGGTTCTGAGGAATGATAGCGTTGAATATAAGTCTGCCAACAGTAGCGTCGATGATCTTGGAGACCTGCTTGTCGCCGATCTGCTTAGTAATTCTTACCTTGATAGCAGCGTGGAGCGAAACGATATGCTGATCGTAAGCCATAAGGGCTTCGTTCACATCTCTGAATACCTTGCCTTCGCCCGGCTCGCCGTCCTTTTTAAGTGTAAGGTAGTAAGAACCAAGGATCATATCCTGTGTAGGAACTGCAACAGGACGTCCGTCAGATGGCTTCAACAGGTTGTTAGCAGCCAGCATAAGGAATCTTGCCTCAGCCTGTGCCTCAGCGGAAATTGGAAGATGGACAGCCATCTGGTCTCCGTCGAAGTCGGCGTTGAATGCTGTACAAACAAGTGGGTGGAGCTTGATAGCTCTGCCTTCAACGAGGATAGGCTCGAATGCCTGAATACCAAGTCTGTGAAGTGTAGGCGCACGGTTGAGCATTACAGGGTGACCCTGAATAACGTTCTCAAGAGCGTCCCAAACCTCCGGCTTAGCTCTGTCTACCATTTTTCTTGCAGACTTTATATTGATAGAAGGATTTGTGTCAACAAGTCTCTTCATAACGAAAGGCTTGAAAAGCTCAAGAGCCATTTCCTTAGGAAGACCGCATTGATACATTTTCAGCTCAGGGCCAACGACGATAACAGAACGTCCCGAATAGTCAACACGCTTACCGAGCAGGTTCTGTCTGAAACGACCCTGCTTACCTTTAAGCATATCTGACAGAGACTTGTATGCTCTGTTATTAGGACCTGTAACAGGTCTGCCGTGTCTGCCGTTGTCGATAAGAGCGTCAACAGCTTCCTGAAGCATTCTCTTCTCGTTTCTTACGATGATGTCCGGCGCTTCAAGCTCCAGCATTTTCTTCAAACGGTTATTTCTGTTGATAACACGTCTGTAAAGGTCGTTAAGGTCGCTTGTGGCGTATCTGCCGCCGTCAAGCAGTACCATAGGTCTGATATCCGGTGGGATAACAGGGATAGCCTCGAGTATCATCCATTCAGGACGATTGCCCGAAGTTCTGAAAGCTTCAACGATCTCCAATCTCTTGAGGAGCTTTATCCTCTTCTGACCGGCAGGGAGATCCTTAAGCTCAGTCTTGAGCTCGTCAGCAAGCTTTTCAAGGTCGATCTCTTCAAGAAGCTCCTTGATAGCTTCTGCGCCCATTCCGGCTCTGAAATCTTCCTCGTCATACTTCTCGAGCATTTCGTTATAGTCCTTTTCAGTAAGGAGCTGACCCTTTATAAGCTCTGTATTGCCTGGGTCGATAACGATATATTTTGTGAAATAAAGAACTTCTTCAAGTCTCTTCTGAGAGATCTCCAGCATCTGACCGATCCTTGAAGGTGTGCCCTTGAAGTACCAGATATGTGATACAGGAGCAGCGAGCTCAATGTGACCCATTCTCTCTCTACGAACTTTGGCTCTTGTTACCTCAACGCCGCAGCGCTCGCAGACCTTGCCCTTGAAGCGGATCTTCTTGTACTTGCCGCAATGACATTCCCAGTCCTTTGAAGGTCCAAAGATCTTTTCGCAGAACAGGCCGTCCTTTTCCGGCTTCTGAGTACGGTAATTTATTGTTTCAGGTCTTGTTACAACGCCGTATGACCACTCACGGATCTTTTCCGGTGATGCAAGACCGATCTTTATTGATGCAAACTCATTGAATTCCAACAGCAGTACCCTCTTCCTGTTTAGTTTGGGATCATCTGACAGGATATGTCCCCATATCCCGTCTGCCGATCCTTATATTTACACGTCTAATTATTCATCTCCGAGAAACAGATCAGAGTCATCGGAAACAGCATTGTGCTCAAGCTCAGATGTTCCGTCCTCGTCCTCTGCCATAAATCCTTCGTCAAGATCGCCTTCGTCAACGCTGAAGTCGATGTCCTCTTCCATTGCCGGCTGAGGAACGAGCTCGTCGTCATCGTCGAAGGACTGTTTGAGGTCGATCTCCTCGTTGTTGATGTTGAGTACCTTGAGATCAAGACCAAGCGACTGGAGCTCCTTAACGAGTACCTTGAAGGCCTCAGGTACGCCAGGCTTAGGAACGTTCTGTCCCTTAACGATAGCTTCATAAGTCTTGACTCTTCCGACAGTATCGTCAGATTTAACAGTAAGGATCTCCTGAAGTGTGTAAGCTGCGCCGTAAGCCTCAAGAGCCCAAACTTCCATCTCACCGAATCTCTGTCCGCCGAACTGTGCCTTACCGCCGAGAGGCTGCTGTGTTACCAGCGAATAAGGACCAACAGAACGTGCGTGGATCTTATCGTCTACCAGGTGGTGGAGCTTCAGATAATACATATAACCGACAGTTACCTTATTATCGAACTTCTCGCCTGTTCTTCCGTCATATACTGTGAACTTTCCGTCCTCGCTCATACTGAGAGCATTAGGATTGATGACCTCGTCCATTGTGTTGAGGGTGAACTCGTCGTCCTTATGCTCGAGATAATTCTGCTGAGCCATCTTGAAGCACTCTCTGATATCTGCTTCGTGTGCACCGTCGAATACCGGGGTCATGATCTTCCAGCCAAGAGCCTTTGCAGCCATACCAAGATGAACTTCAAGCACCTGACCGATGTTCATACGAGAAGGTACGCCCAATGGGTTCAGACAGATATCAAGCGGAGTACCGTCCTCGAGGAACGGCATATCTTCCTGTGGGAGTATCCTTGAAACGACACCCTTGTTACCGTGTCTGCCGGCCATCTTATCGCCCACAGAGATCTTTCTCTTCTGTGCAATGTAACACCTTACAAGCATATTAACTCCCGGAGAAAGCTCATCGCAATTCTCTCTTGTGAATATCTTAACGTCGATGATAGTACCGGCTTCGCCGTGAGGTACCTTAAGAGAGTTATCTCTTACTTCTCTTGCCTTTTCGCCGAAGATAGCTCTGAGGAGCCTCTCTTCTGCTGTCAGCTCAGTTTCGCCCTTTGGTGTTACCTTACCAACAAGGATATCGCCCGAACGAACTTCTGCGCCTATTCTGATGATACCGTTCTCGTCCAGATCCTTAAGAGCGTCCTCACCAACATTAGGGATATCTCTTGTGATCTCCTCAGGTCCGAGCTTTGTATCTCTTGCTTCTGTCTCATACTCTTCGATATGGATAGAAGTATATTTATCCTGCTTAACAAGGTTCTCGTTCAGAAGAACGGCATCCTCGTAGTTGTAACCTTCCCAAGTCATAAAGCCTATCAGAGCGTTCTTACCAAGTGAAAGCTCGCCGTTTGAAGTAGCTGGACCGTCGCCGATGATCTGATTAGCTTCGATCCTTTCGCCCTTGTTGACGATAGGTCTCTGGTTCGTGCAAGTACCTGCGTTTGAACGCTTGAACTTTGTGAGCTCGTAAGTTCTGAGCATACCGCTGTCCTCACGGATAACGATCTTGTCAGCGTCAACGCTCTCAACGACGCCTGCGTTCTTTGATACCACAGCAACACCCGAGTCAAGACAAGCCTTGTACTCCATACCTGTACCAACGATAGGAGACTCAGTCTTGAGCAGCGGCACAGCCTGCCTCTGCATATTCGATCCCATCAGCGCACGGTTAGCGTCATCGTTCTCGAGGAACGGGATACAAGCCGTAGCGACAGAAACTACCATCTTAGGTGAAACGTCCATAAAGTCGATCTTCTCTCTCTCGATCTCGAGGATCTGATCTCTGTATCTGCCGTTTACCTTTGGTCTTGCGAACTTGTTGTCCTCTGTAAGAGGTTCGTTCGCCTGAGCTACCATATAATTATCCTCAACGTCAGCAGTCATATAAACAACTTCGTCAGTTACAACGCCTGTTTCCTTATCAACACGTCTGTAAGGTGCTTCGATAAAACCGTACTCGTTTATCCTTGCGAAAGAAGCAAGATATGAGATAAGTCCGATGTTAGGACCTTCCGGCGTCTCGATAGGACACATTCTGCCGTAGTGAGTATAGTGTACGTCACGAACTTCAAATCCGGCACGGTCTCTTGAAAGACCGCCAGGGCCGAGGGCTGAAAGACGTCTCTTGTGAGTAAGCTCAGCAAGCGGGTTGTTCTGATCCATAAACTGTGACAGAGGAGAAGAACCGAAGAACTCTCTGATAGCCGCAGTAATAGGTCTTATATTGATAAGAGCAGTCGGAGTAACGACTTCAGTACCCTGTGACTGAATGTTCATTCTCTCACGGATAACTCTTTCCATTCTTGTGAAACCGATCCTGAACTGGTTCTGAAGAAGCTCGCCTACTGAACGTATTCTTCTGTTGCCCAGGTGGTCGATATCGTCAACAGTACCAACGCCCTCACAAAGGTTGAGGAAGTAAGAAACAGTTGCGATGATATCATCAATCGTGATGTGCTTAGGAACGAGATCGTCAGCCTTAGTTCTGATGTTCTCCTTGAGCTCTTCCTCGTTCTCAGAATCCTCGAGAACTTCTCTCAAAGCCTTGAATGAAACCTTCTCGTTGATACCGAGCTCTGTGCAGTCGAAATCAACATAAGCGTTGATATCCACCATACCGTTACCGATAATCTTAACTTCGCACTCTTCAAGCTTTGTAACAGATTCGCCTGTTGCAGATGTAACGTGCTCCTTGACCTCAACGTCAACGTAAGCTTCCATAACGCCTGCTGTCTCGATCTCCATAGCTCTGTCAAAGTTGATGAGCTCGCCAGCCTCAGCCATAACTTCGCCTGTCATAGGATTTACGACATTTCTTGAAAGTCTGTGGCCTGCCAGTCTTGAACCGATGCCAAGCTTCTTGTTATACTTATATCTACCAAATCTTGAAAGATCGTATCTCTTAGCGTCAAAGAACAGGTTATTAAGATGTGTAACAGCAGAATCAACTGTTGGCGGCTCGCCCGGACGGAGCTTCTTGTAAACTTCAAGAAGAGCTTCCTCTCTGTTGGCAGTCTGATCCTTCTGCATAATAGTCTGAGTAAGTCTCTCGTCTGGGCCGAAAACTTCCTCGATCTCTTCGTTCGTGCCAAGACCCAATGATCTCAAGAACGTTGTAAGAGGTATCTTTCTGTTCTTATCTATTCTGACGTAAACAACGTCGTTTGAATCCATTTCATATTCAAGCCAAGCGCCTCTGTTAGGGATAACAGTTGTCTTGAAAAGATCCTTACCTGTCTTGTCCTTGTCAAAAGCATAATAAACGCCTGGTGAACGAACGAGCTGTGAAACTATAACACGCTCCGCACCGTTGATAACGAAAGTACCGCTGTCTGTCATCTTAGGGAAATCACCCATAAAGACCTCGGACTCCTTGATCTCGCCGGTCTCGGTATTGTTAAGTCTAGCAGTAACTCTGAGAGGAACTGCATAAGTTACGTCTCTCGCCTTACATTCCGCTACGGAATACTTAGCCTCTTCATCGAAATGATATCCGACAAAGCTCAGCTCCAGCGTGCCGTTATAATCGGTAATAGCTGAAACGTCTCTGAAAACTTCCTTCAGACCTTCGTCCAGAAACCATTGATAAGAGTTCTTCTGTACCTCAATAAGGTTAGGCATCTCCAAGACCTCATTGATCTTGGCAAAGCTCTTTCTCGTGTTCTTACCAAGTTTTACGTCCTTGACATTCACCATAGGCTCAATCACTCCTTAATTTATTTGGAAATACATTCAGTTGCTCGTATTTACCCTGTGGTTTTTAGCGGATCTCACGCCATTTTTGCCCTAAAAAACAAACAAAAAAGGTGTAAAACTCCATTATGATACAGTATACTATTATATAATAATAGCAACCCTTTGTCAAGCGTTTTACACCCTTAAATTATTCAATTATTAATTTTTCTGCGTTTTAAACAAAAATCGCAGATTTCAACACGTTATCTTCTATAATTACCAATGTGTTATAATATCGTAAATTTTTATTTAACAAAACAGCTCGTTTGCCAAAATAAAACAATCGAACGAATTGGAATTTAAGACTTTCGTCTGTTCCTTATTGAATAGATAATTGTTATAGTTAATGTACACAAAATTAAGATATGTAAAATGGTATGGTATACATCAGGTATGTATTTGCCATCTACATCGACCCAATGAATTGTTTCTGAGAAATATTTGATCTTACCATCCAATGATCCCATAAATCCACTATTAAAGATAGTATACCATTCGTGACACATAAATTGTATTACAAGCCACATTGACATCCATCCGACAACGATCCATTTTCCAATATTTTCTTTAAATATAAACAGTATTATTGTAATCAAATAAATCAAAAAGAGTATACCATCTTCTTTATATGACTTTGTAACTAAACATTTGTTATTAAAATACAAACCTGTCATATCAAGAAAAAACCATAATAACAATGCGACCTGTGCAACAATACAATATCTTTTCTTCATCTGCATACCTCATTTCTCCTATGTATCACCCATTCCAATACTTTCGATCAAGGCTTCGGTACTGCACCGCAAGGGCAATGTGCCGCTTGTCGATGATCTCCGCCCCGTCCATATCCGCCGCCGTCCTTGCAACTTTCATAATCTTGTCGTAAGCCCTCGCCGAAAGCCCCAGCTTGTCGAACACATTCTCAAGAAGCTTTGAAGCCTCCGTTGTCAGCGGACAAACCTCGTGGAGCATATCGGACGTTATGCGGGCGTTGCAAGTAACGTTTGTACCCTTGAAGCGCCTGTTTTGGATATCTCTAGCCTTCTGCACCCTTTCACGGATAGAAGCCGAGGACTCTTCCTTTGCCGATGATGAAAGGTCGGCGTACTCAACAGGTGCGACTTCCAAATGAATATCAAAACGATCAAGCAAAGGCCCTGATATCTTTGAAAGATAGCTCGATACCTGCTTCTGCGAACATATACACTTTCTCGTCGGGTGTCCGTAATATCCGCAAGGGCAAGGATTCATCGCACCGATGAGCATAAATGAGCAAGGGTATGTTATCGACCCCGAAACCCTCGATATTGTCACCTGCTGATCTTCCAATGGCTGGCGCAAAATTTCAAGTGCAGGCCGTGTGAATTCCGCAAGCTCGTCAAGAAAAAGCAAGCCGTTGTGCGCAAGTGATATCTCACCCGGCTTCGGAATAGAGCCGCCTCCGGCAAGTCCGGCAGGAGAAACAGTATGGTGTGGCGAGCGGAAAGGCCTTGTGGTGATGAGAGGGCTTTCCCTGTCCAAAAGTCCTGCCACAGAATGGATATTTGTCGTTTCGATAGACTCCTCAAAAGTCATCGCAGGAAGTATGGAGGGCATACGCTTTGCAAGCATAGATTTTCCCGAACCGGGCGAACCGATCATAAGTGCGTTATGTCCCCCTGCCGCAGCAACTTCAAGAGCTTTTTTCGCCGCCGACTGCCCTTTTACGTCCGCAAAATCCAGCGACCCGAAAAAGCTTTCCTCCGAGGGCTTATAAGACAGCGCTGGCACTATCTCGGCTTTCCTTGCGAAATGGAACACCAGCTCCCCGATAGACCTCACGCCGTAAGCCCTTATCCCCTCGACGACGGAAGCTTCACGAACGTTGTCAACAGGCACATAAATCTCTTCAAGCCCCATTTTCTGCGCCATTATGGTCATAGGCAAAACGCCCTGAACAGGCCGAACCTCGCCGCTGAGAGAAAGCTCGCCGATAAAAGCCGCCTTTCTGAGCTGCTCATCATCGACAAAACCCGTCACCCTCAAAAGCGCAACAGCGATAGCAAGGTCATAGACCGAGCCGGTTTTCTTCACGTCCGCAGGGGCAAGGTTTATCATCACCCTTTTCTGCGGAAAGGTTATGGAACTTGACCGCAGCGCAGAGCGTATCCTCTCACGGCTCTCCTTGACGGAAGCGTCCGCAAGCCCCACGATATCAAAGGCAGCAATGCCCGTCGAAGCTTCTATCTCGACAGTCACCGCAAAAGCGTTTAGCCCCAGCAGCCCGAGGCTGTTTATCCTAGCAAACATTGGCTTTCTCCCCTGTACAAAAAATATCATCGCCGCAGGCGATACCTTAATTCCTCATTCCTCATTCCTCATTCGGAAGCGTGCTTATAATGTCGAGAAGAAAATCAGCGATATCGTTGTAGACCTCACGGCGGTTCGTCTCGTTCACAAGCTCGTGGCGAGCGTCCTCGTAAATTTTCATCTCAACGTCGCAGCCGTAAAGCGAAAGCCTGTTGAACACGCTGAGCACGCCCTTGCCATAGCTTCCCACAGGGTCGGCGCTGCCTGCGATGAGGTATGTGGGCAGCTCTTTCGGGTAGGTCTCGAACCACCTTTCGTTTGTGACATACCAAAGAACTTTCATCAGATTTTCAAAGCCGTTGAGGGTGAAAATGAAGTTGCATTTCGGGTCGACGGAATATTTTGTCACGATATCTTGGTCACGGGATATCCAGTCGTAATCGGTGACTTTGTCGGGAATTTTTCTTGTATAAGCGCCGAAAGCCAGCTTATTGACAGCCTTGCTGCGATACTTGTCGCCGTGAAGAGCTTTAAGGCTGTCAACAACAGTCAGCAGCGCAGGGATACCCTCCATACCGCCGCTAGTTCCGCAGAATATGGCCGCCGTGAGATTTTTGCCGTGCTTAGTGGTAAAAGCTCTTGCGAGGAAGCTTCCCATACTATGGCCGATAAGAAAATAAGGCAGTTCGGGATAATTCTTCTTCATCATTTTAGTAAGTGTATACATATCCTCGACGGCATTTTCCCAGCCGTGCTCAGGCGAAAAATAACCCAGTTCGGAATTATCTGAAACGCTGTCGCCGTGGCCTAAGTGGTCGTTGCCGCAGACGACGAAACCAAGGCTGGTAAGAAATTCCGCAAGGTCGTCATATCGTTCAAAATACTCGCACATTCCGTGAGAAATCTGCACGACGGCTCTGACTGTTCCCACAGGAAATCTGACATAATACGCTATTTTATGAAGTCCGTCCGCTGACGGATAAAAGCTTTTGAAATGTGTACAATTCATTTTTCGACCTCCTGTTTTTTGTGTTTGTTTTACATTATGTATAGTATATCACAAAGTTTGCTAATAATCAAGTTTGGCACATAGGGTTTTGGAACATAAAAGACCATCGCCAACGGCGATTCATTCATTTCTCACTAAAAAGGGGAACGCAACACCCTGCATTCCCCTCTCCATTATCATAATTCTACAAGATCAATCTGCCATAGCATTCTTAGCGATCACATCTGCCACAAGGTTCGCTGGCAATGCCTCGTATCTCGCCTTCTCAAAGGTGAACACGCCCTGTCCCTGCGTCATTTGTCTCAAAAGCAATGTGAAATCTGCCATTTCTGACATCGGCACTTCTGCCACGATCTCCGTCATTCCCTTCTTCTCCGCTGGGTTCATTCCAAGCACTCTGCCCCTTCTCTTGTTGAGCTCGCCCATCATATCGCCCGTGTTCTCGTCCGGAACAAGCACGCTCAGCGAGCCGATAGGTTCAAGAAGTATCGGTTCTGCCTGCCTCATACCCTCTTTGTATGCAATTGAAGCCGCCATTTTAAACGCCATTTCCGAGCTGTCAACAGGGTGATACGAGCCGTCAACAAGTATCGCTTTAAGTCCCACAACCGGGAAGCCTGCCAGCACGCCCTTCTTTACGCACTCCTGCAAGCCCTTTTCAACTGCTGGGAAGAAGTTTTTAGGAACTGCTCCGCCGAATACTTTTTCCTCAAAGATAAGGTCGTCCGATACGCAAGGCTCGAACTCTATCCAAACATCGCCGTACTGTCCGTGTCCGCCCGACTGCTTCTTGTGTCTGCCTTGAACTTTGACTTTCTTTCTGATAGTCTCACGATAAGATATCTTCGGCACGGAAGTCTCCACCTCAACGCCGAATGTTCCTGCAAGTCTGCCCACGATAGAGTCAAGGTGCAGTCCGCCAAGTGTGCTGAGTATCATTTCATTTGTGGACGTATCAAGCTTATAGTCGATAGTCAAGTCCTCTTCCATAAGTCTTGCCATTGATGAAGATATCTTGCTTTCGTCCCCCTGTTTCTTCGCCTTAACAGCCATTTTATAGCAAGGCTTCGGGAAGTCCATAGGCGCAAATTTCACAACTCTTGCGCTGTCGCAAATAGTGTCGTTAGTGTTCACGTTCATCTTCATCGCAACCACGATATCGCCGCAGCCTGCTTCCGAAACGTCTATCTGCTTCTTGCCCTGAAGCGTCACAAGCTTGCCGACCTTTTCCGTGCTGCCCGTGGTGGCATTGACAACTTCCTTGTTAGCTGTCAGCTTGCCCGAGAACACCTTTATGTATGACATCTTGCCGACAAATGGATCAGCAACAGTCTTGAAAACAAATGCGCTCAGCGGATCGCTTTCTGAGCAAGCCACCTCAACAGCTTCTCCGTCAGCCTTTTCGCCGATCATAGCGTCCTTTTCGGAAGGCGGCGGAAGCAGCAAGTCTATCTCTTTGAGAAGCATATCAACGCCCGAAAGATCTGTGGAAGAAACGCAGGTAACAGGTGTGATAACGCCCGAATTCATACCCTTGTGTATGCCGTCGATAATCTCTTTCTGCGTGAAAGCCTCACCCGAGAAGAACTTTTCAAAAAGCGCCTCGTCAGTTTCCGCAACGGCTTCTGAAACAGCCTCGATAAGTCCGTCGATACGATATTCCATTTTCTCGGAAACTTCGGCAGTCGGCATATCAGTCTCAACAGCCTTGCCGTCAACGTATTTATAAGCTTTCATCTCGATGAGATTTACATACGAAACGATCTTTCTGTCAGCGATAACAGGCACAACAACAGGACAAACTGTCGGGCCGAATTCAGCCTTTAGCTGCGTGAAAACGTTGTTGAAGTTTGCGTTATCATCGTCAAGCTTCGTTACAACGAACATCGTCGGCTTGCCCATTTTCTTCGCAAGATCATAAGCCTTGTGCGTGCCGACCCTTACGCCCGATTTGCCCGAAACTGTTATCATAACGCAGCCGCTTGCAGCAATGCCTTCAACGGCTTCGCCCTCATAATCGAACATACCCGGAGTATCGAGGAGATTTACCTTGAACTCACCTGTTTCAAGTGATGAAAGCGAGGTGTAGACAGAGCATTTTCTCTTTATCTCCTCAGCCGTGTAGTCAGAAACCGTGTTTCCCTCAGCGACCTTTCCGAGCCTGTCGGTAGCGCCGCTTTTATATAGCAAAGCTTCAGTCAGCGAGGTCTTGCCTGAACCAGCCTGACCTGCAATGGCGATATTTTTTATTTTTGTGCTGTCGTAATTTTTCAATGTGATCTCTCCGTTCCAAGCCGCAAACACGGCGTAATAAATTTCGTATACGGTCATCGGCGCAGCAACGCCATTTTGCGTTTATATGTACAAGCTACACAAAATATATCAACCGCATAAGATAATTATATACCATTTTCACATAAATATCAATAGTACAAAGCGAAAATCTTTTCGGAGAAAGTTTTTTCGTTATTATGAACAAATTTTATATGTTTTGCAAAGCACATTGCATAAAACAGCAAGCAGACAACCTAAAGCAAACGAGAGTTCAATGCGACCGAAGGTCGCAACAAAAAGATCATCGCCGCAGGCGATACCTTCATTCCTCATTCCTCACTCCTCATTCCTCACTATCCTAACGCTCCTCATTCCTCACTCAGTATTAACGTTTGCGCAACAACTGCATATAATTATGTATAACTCTTTCGGAGGGATCAACTATGAACAAAACTGTTTTTCTCTGCGTCGGCGGAGACGCCAGACAAACATATACAGCCCGTTTCCTCGCCGGCTTCGGCAGGGTCTATACTTACGGTATCGACGATATCGGCGAAAATACTATCCCCCTCGCTTCGCTGGATATGCTCCACGAAAAAGCCGACGTGCTTGTGCTGCCTATCCTTAAAAGCGACGGGCTGGAGATATCATCGTTCCGTGGCAAAAAAATTTATTGCAGCGACGTTTCACCACACCTTGCGAAAAACGCCCTAGTGACAGGCGGTATGCTCCGCCGTGTGCAGATCGAGTATTTCTCATCGCTGGGCTTTGACGTCAAGGACTATTATATGCGTGACGAGCTAGTCATACGAAACTGTATACCCACCGCCGAGGGCGCTTTGCAAATCGCTATGCAGGAGCTTGCTTCAACTATCGACGGCAGCGAAGTGCTCGTTATCGGCTATGGCAGAGTTGGCAAAGCCTGCGCAAAGCTATTTGACGCAGTTGGCGCTGATACAGTCGTCACGGCACGAAAGCTTTCAGCCCTTGCCGAGGCGCAGAACAACGGGCTGGACGCTTTCGCCCTGTCGGAACTTTACGGCAGGATAGCACGCTTTGAGGTGATAATAAACACCGTTCCTGCAATGATATTAGATGAAAGTCTGCTGGGTGCTGTATCAAAAAACGCCCTTGTTATCGACCTTGCTTCAAAGCCCGGCGGAGTTGACTTTGAGGCGGCTTCACGGCTTAATAGGCGTGTTGTCTGGGCGCTTTCGCTGCCCGGAAAGGCTGCGCCGATGACAGGCGGAGAGATAATCGCCCGAGCAGTCGTGAACATTTTACAGGAAAGGGGAACATAGAATGTCACTTGACGACATTAAAATAGGATTTTGTATGACGGGTTCGTTCTGCACCTTTGAAAAGGCGTTCAAAGCGGCGCAGGAGCTGCGGTCAATGGGCGCAGAGCTGATACCTGTTATGTCATATAATGCGGCGCAGATATCAACACGTTTCGGAAGCGCCGAGGACAATGTGAAAAGGCTCGAGGACATCGCAGGGGCAAAGGTCATCACAACTATCGCCGAGGCAGAACCTATCGGGCCGAAAAAAATGTGCGATATTATGCTGATAGCTCCCTGTACATCAAATACGGCGGCAAAGCTCGCCCTAGGCATTGTGGATACTCCTGCGGCAATGGCTGTAAAAAGTCACCTGCGCAATTCAAGGCCTGTGCTTGCGGCGATATCCACCAACGACGCCCTTGCAGGCTGTGCAAAGAACATAGGATATCTGCAAAATCTGAAAAATTACTACTTTGTGCCATACGGACAGGACAGCACCGCAAAAAAGCCATTCTCAATGGTTGCGGACTTTTCGATGATACCGAAAGCTGTGGAAGCCGCCCTTGAAGGCGTTCAGTTGCAGCCTATGGTGTTCGGGGCTGATAAAGGTTGATCCTACAAAGTGCATAACGAAAAGTAAACGTAGCGTATAACAAGCGGGCGACCGCAAATTGTTGTGAGCATTGTCGAACAACAATTTGCGCCCCTACCTTATATAAAAAGCTCCTCGGCGATGAACCGAAGAGCTTTTTGTTATATGCAATATTCTATCCGATAAGCCAGTCATACATTTCCTGATACTTATTTGCGGAAGCTTGCCAAGAGAAATCCTGTGCCATTGCAGACTTGATAAGTCCGTTCCACTCGTCACGGCGGTCGTCATAGATATACTTTGCGAACATAACCGTGTTGTACATTTCGTGAGCGTTGTAATTTGCAAAGCTGAAGCCTGTGCCTGTTCTGTCGAACTGGTTGAACGGCTGGACTGTATCTTTAAGTCCGCCTGTTTCACGGACGATAGGCAGAGTGCCGTAACGCAGGGACATAAGCTGTGAAAGGCCGCAAGGCTCGAAGAGCGACGGCATAAGGAATGCGTCAACGGAAGCATAAATGCGGTGACTCATTTCCTCGCTGTAATAGATATTTGCGGAAACTCTGTCGGGATACTTGCCTGCAAAATAGCGGAACATATCCTCATACTTCTGCTCGCCTGTACCGAGGACAACGAACTGTATGCCCTGCTCGCACATTCTTTCCATCATATAGGCGATAAGGTCAAAGCCCTTCTGATCTGTCAGACGGCTTACGATACCCACCATAAAGCGGTTATCGTCCTGCGCAAGGCCAAGCTCTGCCTGAATAGCACGCTTATTATGTATCTTCTTTTCAAGGACATTGTCATAATTATACTTTACAGCGATATGGTTATCGGTATCGGGGTTATAGTCAACATAGTCGATACCATTGACGATACCACGGAGGTCGTGCTGTCTTGCACGCATAAGTCCGTCAAGGCCTTCGCCGTAAAACTCAGTCTTGATCTCTTCTGCATAGGTATTGCTGACAGTTGTGATAGCGTCGGCATAGACAAGTCCGCCCTTGAGCATATTGCCGTCAACGCCTGTTCTAAGCTTGTCGATAGTGAAATAATAATCAGAAAGACCCGACAGCCACTTAAAGCGCTCAACGCCGTCATTGCCCTGGAACTTGAGGTTATGGATAGTCATAACAGTTTTTATGCCACGGAAGAAATCTCCCCCTGCGAAGCTGTCGTGGAGATAAACAGGGATAAGGCCTGTCTGCCAGTCGTGGCAATGGATAACGTCCGGACGGAAGTCGAGGAGCGGCAGAGCTGAAAGCACGGCCTTATCGAAATACATAAACTTCTCGATATCCCAATGGTGTTCGGTATAAGGCTTATCGCCTGTGAAGTAGTGCTCGTTGTCGATAAAATAGAATGTTACGCCGTCATAGACCGTTTCAAGCACGCCCACATACTGGCTCTGACCTGCAAAGTCCATATAAAAGTGGGTCTTATAGTTCATCATATCCTTCCATTGCTGTTTCATACAGGAATACTTTGGCAGGATAACTCTCACGTCATAATATCTCTTATCAAAGCACTTTGGCAGCGATCCGACAACGTCGGCAAGTCCGCCTGTTTTGATAAAAGGCACGCACTCTGAGGAAGCAAACAATACTTTTTTCATAATAATGATCCTTTCCAATTTCATTCAACTCACGTTCATCAGCAATTAACACCTGGCAAGCGTTATTGCCAATGCAATCGCTTATATTATAACACTTTTTGTTCAAAACGTCAAGCTTTTTACGTTGCATAGGGCTGTACTTCGGGCGACGCACTTTGTAGCCCGAAGAGCGGAGTCGTAACTTGCCCGAAGTACAGTTCTATGCGAATAAAAAAGCGAGTTCATAAAATATTTATAATTAGAGCTATTGGCAAATTGAGCGAACTGTGATATAATTAGTAATATGTATTAAAGTATATGAAAGGCTGGTTTTTTATGAGAGCTGTTGTTACGGTAATCGGTAAGGACGCCGTTGGTATCCTTGCTAAGGTAAGCACTAAGTGCGCTGAATATAATGCAAACGTTATTGAGGTTACTCAGTCAGTATTGCAGGATCTTTTTGCAATGATCATGCTGGTGGATATCACTAAGCTCAATACTGATTTTGCTTCTATGGCTGACGCTCTTACTGAGCTCGGCGAAACTATGGGCGTTAAGATCCATACTATGCACGAGGACATCTTTAACTGTATGCACCATATTTAAGAGAGGACTTCTGACAAATGATTAATACATACGACGTATTGGAAACAATACGAATGATACAGGACGATTGTCTCGACATTCGTACCATAACAATGGGCATTTCTCTGCTGGATTGTATCGACAGCGATATCAATGTTGCCTGCGAAAATGTTTACAAGAAGATCACTTCAAAGGCCGCACGCCTTGTTGAAGTCGGCGAACAGATCGAAAAGGAACTTGGTATCCCGATCATCAATAAGAGAATTTCCGTTACTCCTATCGCTATCGTTTCCGCTGCCTGCAAGTGCTCCCCTGTTCCATTCGCAAAGGCTATGGACAGAGCCGCAAAGGACGTTGGAGTAAACCTTATCGGCGGTTACACGGCGCTCGTTCCAAAGGGCTTCTCTGCCGGTGATATCGAGCTTATCAAGTCTATCCCTGAGGCTCTTGCCACAACCGAGAGAGTTTGCTCATCGGTAAATATCGGCTCGACCAAGACAGGTATCAACCTTGATGCCTGCAAGATTATGGGCTCTGTTGTAAGAGAATGTGCTGAAAGAACTGTTGATTCAGCTTGCTTCGGCGCTGCAAAGCTGGTCGTATTCTGCAACGCTGTTGAGGATAACCCGTTTATGGCAGGCGCTTTTCACGGCGTCGGCGAGCCTGACTGTATGATAAACGTGGGCGTTTCGGGTCCTGGCGTTGTAAGAGCTGCCCTCAGAAAATATCCTGACGCTGACATCACAAAGATATCTGACGTTATCAAGGAAATTTCCTATAAAATCACAAGAGTTGGTCAACTCGTTGGCACTATCGCTTCAAAGAGACTTGGCGTGCCTTTCGGTATCGTTGACCTTTCTCTCGCTCCAACTCCAGCTGTCGGCGACTCTGTTGCGCATATCCTTGAAGAGATCGGACTTGAAAAGTGCGGCACTCACGGCACAACTGCTGCCCTTGCATTGCTCAACGACGCTGTCAAGAAGGGCGGCGTAATGGCTTGCTCGAGGATTGGTGGACTTTCCGGTGCGTTCATTCCTGTATCTGAGGACGCCGGTATGATCGACGCTGCAAAGAGCGGTGCGCTCTGCATTGAAAAGCTGGAAGCTATGACTGCGGTTTGCTCCGTTGGTCTCGATATGATCTGTATCCCCGGCGACACCCCTGCTGACACTATCTCGGCTATCATCGCTGACGAAGCTGCTATCGGTATGGTCAACAACAAGACCACCGCTGTTAGAGTTATCCCTGCTATCGGCAAGGACGTTGGCGACGAGCTTGACTGGGGCGGACTTTTCGGCTGCGGCCCTGTTATGCCGCTCAAGAAGGAGTCACCTTCAAAGTTCATCAATCGTGGCGGACAGATACCTGCACCGCTTCATTCTCTCAAAAACTAACACCAAGCGGCAGAGCATTTTCTGCCGCTTTTTTCATCAAAGATCAAAACAGGAGGACATTATGGCGCTGATAGATATGCACACCCACACGGGGTTTTCTCCCGACGGCAAAGGCACGATCGAAGAATCCATAAAGCGTGCGAAGGAGCTTGGCTTGGCGGCGTTTGCCATAACAGACCATTGCGACTGCAATTTTCGCTACAAGGCGGAGCATTATGGTGCCCCCGATGAACTGCGTGATTTCGATATGTACGGCTCGGGCGAATATGCTCCTGCCAGCATTGCGGCGCAGTTTGCGGCTAAGGAGAAGCTTTCCGCCGCTGGTGATAACTTCAATTTTCTCTGCGGAATAGAGCTTGGTCAGCCTTTGCAGGACATTGAATTTGCGGAGCAGATCGCCGCTGACAAGCGTCTTGATTTTATCATCGGCTCACATCATCAGAACAAAGGCAAGGACGATTTCTACTGGATAAAGTACAAAGAAATGGACTTATCGGAGATTTACGCTCTGCTGGACGATTACTTCACGCAAATGCTTGAGATGTGCAAATGGGGCAAATTCGACGTTTTAGGTCACTTGACATATCCACTGAGATACATTCAAGGCGACTGCGGCATCGCTATCGACCTTTCCCGATACGATGACATTATAAGAGAAATTTTTTGTACACTTATCCAAAATGGCAAGGGCATAGAGATAAACGTTTCGGGATACAGGCAGGCATACGGCAGGCCACTCCCCGACTATGAATACGTCAAGCTCTACAAAGATCTTGGCGGCGAGATACTCACACTTGGCTCAGACGCTCATTGTGCTGCTGACATCGGTCGAGACATCGGTAGAGGCGCAGAACTTGCAAAGTCGGCAGGTTTTGACAAAGTCGCATACTTTAAAGAACGAAAAGTTCACTACGTTAAGTTGTAAAATATGCGCTTAGTCTTGACAACTGCAAATGTGTGTGGTATAATAAAGACAATAAAAGAGGCACACTGCTGTAAGCGGTTTACCTCCAAACTGGTTACATTTTATTATAACCGTCCTTTGGCAGAAGGGCGGTTATTTTTTTCTTTTTTTATTGCAAATGTCAAACAAAAGTCTGCATATATCAAACACAAGTCCAACAATATTCGCTATTAACATCAGTAACGTAAGTACTTCAATTACGCTCATATCTTGCTCACCTCCAAAACTGGAGGAAGATTTAAACCGCCTACCGTCGTTGCAGTATGCCCTATGTTGATTATAGCACACTTATGTTTATATGTCAATATTTGTCCTAAAATATCAAAAAAGCTGGTCGCCTATATGACGATCAGCTTTTTTATTGCTCATTATTCTATTAATTTAGTCGCCGAATGCAATGCCAAGGGCTTTTGCTGTTTGAACGAGCTGGTGGTCGGCTGGGACGAACTTTGTTTTGCCTGCCACTTCTGAAAGTGGGTTCTCGGAAACGATCTCGTTTATCATTGCGACTGCATAGCCGTACTTATCTTTTGCGATAAGCTCTGCTGCGTGTACGCCGAACTTTGTTGCGAGAACTCTGTCATATGCGGAAGGGCTGCCGCCTCTAAGCATATGGCCTGGGGTACAAACTCTTGTTTCTCTGCCTGTGAGCTCTTCGATCTGCTTTGCGATCCTTGAAGTTGCTGTGGTAATGCCCTGCTCTGCACGAAGTCTTGCACGCTCTTTTTTCTTGAGCTTTGCCTCTGCGGTATCAAATGAGCCCTCTGCTACTGCCATTATCGAGAATCCCTTTGACTCTCTCTTTTCGCAGGCTGCGGCAAGCTTTTCGATATCGTATGGTATCTCAGGAATGACGATCATATCAGCGCCGCCTGCAATGCCAGAATAAAGCGTGAGCCAGCCGGCCTTATTGCCCATTATCTCGGCAACAAGAATTCTTCCGTGGGAATTTGCTGTGGAATGAAGTCTGTCGATAACGTCCGTTGCGGTATCAACAGCTGTGTGGAAGCCGAATGTTACGCTTGTGCCCCAAATATCGTTGTCGATAGTCTTTGGCAGGCCGATAACGTTAAGACCCTCTGTGGAGAGGAGATTTGCGGTTTTGTGAGTACCGTTGCCGCCGAGGGTGAGGAGACAATCGAGCTTCTGCTTCTTGTAAGTGTCCTTCATCGCCTTGACTTTGTCAACGTTGTCCTCTTCAATGACCTGCATTTTCTTGAAAGGCGTTCTCTTTGTTCCGAAGATAGTGCCGCCTGTGGTGAGGATACCCGAAAAATCCGACTGCTTCATTTCCTTGCACATATTGTTGATAAGGCCGTAATAACCGTCCTCGATACCGACGATCTGAACGTCCTCGCCGAATTTCTCATAACAAGCCTTTGCAACGCCACGGATAGTTGCGTTAAGTCCCGGACAGTCGCCGCCGCTTGTGAGTATTCCAATCCTTCTCTTCATTTTCATCAAGTCCTTTCAATACAAAATAATGTCAAATATCATTCAATACTGTTTTATTTTGTTATTTTGCGTAAGAGCGGACAGCGCCGCTCTTACTTTGTTTGATTTGTTTGATTACACATAAATAATTTAATACTTATCGTTCTCGTCGAAATTTGTGAACTTATCGTCGCTGACCTCTTCGTCAACGTCGGTGGTTGAAACAGTTGAAGGAACTGCTCCCTCTTCCGGCTCATCGTCGATATACGAATATCTCGAAGTCTGCGAATTTTCTTTTCTTTCGCTTTCATCGCTGAGCTTGAACCTTGCGATCATATTCTTGAGTATGAGCGACTGGCTTGAAAGCTCTTCACTTGCGGAAGCTGAGCCGACAGCCGTTGAAGTATTGGCGGAAACAACGGCGGATATCTGATCGACGCCTGTGTTTACCTGAACGATAGCTTCTGTCTGCGCTTCGGAAGCTTCGGAAATATTCTTTACAAGGTCCTTGATCGTGTTGGACTTTTCAACGATCTCGTTAAGTGAATCGGCGGTCTCTTCTGCGATCTGCGAACCCTTTGAAACTGCGGCAGCCTGATTTTCGATAAGTGAAGCGGTCTGCTTTGCAGCCTCTGCGGAACGTGAAGCAAGTCGTCTGACTTCATCAGCGACAACGCCGAAGCCCTTTGATCCCTCTCTTGCGGCCTCGACTGCAGCATTAAGAGCAAGGATATTTGTCTGGAATGCGATTTCGTCGATGACCTTGATGATCTTTGAGATCTCGCTTGAAGCCGTGTTGATAGCGTTCATTGCGTTGAGCATTTTGCTCATATCTGTGTTGCAGTTATCAACGGCTTCTGTATTCTGTGAAACGATATTGTAAGCGTTTTTAGCGTCGGCAGAATTTTGTGTTATCTGCTTTGAAACGTCATTGAGGGTAGCGGAAAGCTGCTCGATAGCGGAAGCCTGCTGAGTTGAACCCTGTGAAACGGACTGTGCGATATTTGATACCTGAACAGCACCCGAGTTCACCTGCTCGGCTGAAAGGTTGATAGAAGCGAAGGTATCAGAGAGCGAATCGAGAATTTCGTTGAAGGTGCTCTTGATCTTATAGAAATCGCCCTTGAAAGTGCCTTCCATTCTGTGACAGAGGTTGCCCTCAGATATCTGAGTGAGCGCAACTGTGATAAGGTTTATATACTGTCTCAGACAAACGATAGTCTCTTCAAGAGAATTTGAAAGCACGCCCAGCTCGTCCTTTGAATACCAAACGTCAACAGGGTCGGTAAGATTGCCCTGCGCAAGGGAACGTAGGCGATTTGTTGTTGAGATGATAGGCTTTGTGATCCTCTTTGCGAAAATGAGAGAGAACAGAACTGTCAGCGCCATAAGAACAACGCCGAGGATAATGATATTTGTAAGCGCCTTTGTGCTTGCGGAAGTAAAGTCCGCAACGTCTGTTACCATTATAACTGTGCCGTCGAAATACTGTGAAGTATAATATCCAACGATATATTCCTCGCCCTTGATATTATATTCCGTTGTGCCGCTGTCATTCTTGACAAGCTTTGTTACAGTATCGGAAAATTCCTTGTAATCCGAATCAGAATCGCCGATCTTTATAACGTTCTCGCCGTCGATGACCTTGTCCATATCCTTATGTATGAGCACGTCGCCCTGCTGGTCGATAAGGTAAACATAGCCCGACTGACCGAAAGCGTACTCATTGAGCAGGACGCTTAACATTGTGGCGTCGATAGTAACAGCGCCCACAAGCTTTTCGCCCTTTTCATTTTCGCCGGAAGCAAGTATGGTAAAATAAACTGTGCTGTTGAAGTTATAAAGGGACGTGATATAAGCAGAAGATTGTTCAGCGGCAGACTTGACGTGCTTTATTTCGACAGAAGAAGCAATTGATCTGCTGTCCGAATCAATAACGATACCGTCAGCATCGAACAGCGTGAAGTTCAGATAGCTGCCTGCGTTATCGGAAAAATTCTGCTTCATAAGCATAAGTCTTTCCTTATCGTTATCGGCACTTTTAAAAGGCTCAGACTGAGTTGTGGCGGTCAGATTGCCCACATATGTAGTAATAGTCGAGTCAAAATTCTTTGCCGCTTGGACAGCCAGCGGTTCAACTGTGCTCTTTAATGTATCTCTTGCAGAGCTGTTTATAAAATACACGGAAACACCGCCCAGCAAGCAGGTGATGACCAGCGCTATCGCCAGCATAGCTATAAGCAGCTTTGAGCGCAAAGTTTTCATATATTTATCCCCCTCAAAATAAATTAAACTACAATTATTATATCACATTTGCACAATAATTTCAAGTACCCGCCCTGCACATTTTGTTAATTTACAATGTAATTATCAAATAAAAATCCGAATAGTATTTATCGGGGGTGTATTATGATGTTTATAAGCTTGCGGCTAAGAAAGTCCGTTATGATACTTCTTGCGCTGGTCATTGCAGCGGCGGTAGTCTTTGGCTTTTCCGCACAGGCACAGGAAAACGACGAAAAAAAAGAGGGCGTTGCCGTCCCAATAATAATGTATCACAGCATACTTAAAGACGAAGCAAGGACAGGCGAATATGTCATCACGCCTATCGAGCTTGAAAAGGATATGCTATGGCTGAAAAACAACGGCTACACTCCTGTTTTTGTCAACGATCTTATACGCTATGTGAAATATGATGGGGAGCTACCAGAAAAGCCTGTTGTGCTGACCTTTGACGACGGCACATACAATTACAAGGAATATCTTCTTCCGCTTTTAAAGAAATACGATTTCAAAGCGACTGTATCCATAGTTGGTTCATACACGGATATCGCCTGCGAGGAAGCCCAGCCAAACCCTGCTTATTCTTACCTCGACTGGCAGGACGTAACAGAGCTGCGAAACAGCGGCCTTGTGGAGATATGCAATCACTCCTACGATATGCACAACCTTGGCGAACGCCGTGGCGTTATGCAGCTTGAAAACGAGACCTACGAAAAATACCGCAAGGTCTTTCTCCGAGACACCACCAAGCTTCAAGACCTCTGCGACGAGCATTGTGGCTTCCAGCCAAATGTTTACACTTATCCCTTCGGCATAAACTGCGAAAGCTCTCGCCGCCTTGTAAAAAATATGGGCTTTGAGGCAAGCCTAGGCGTTGAGGGCAAGATGAACTACATCGTAAAAGGCGATGAAAGCTGCCTTTTTGATCTTAATAGGTATAATCGGTCAGGGATGGAGAATACAAACCAGTTTATGTCTTTTTTAACTCGGGATTAACTGGACTTCGGGCAGGTTACTTTGTAGCCTGAGGAGCGGACAGACTTTAAACCGTACACAGCGTTAAGCCGTACTGTGTGCGGTTTGTTTTTTATCGACATATATTGACAAGAGAACAAAAGTATGCTAGAATATGCGTAGGGCATACTGCAACGACGGTAGGCGGTTTAAATCTTCCTCCAGTTTTGGAGGTGAGCAAGATATGAGCGTGATGGAAGTACTTACGTTACTGTCTTTACCGTTCTTAGGGAACTAATCAAAGTTTTCTAAATCAATAACACCGACACCAACAAAGTAGACATCAACGTTATAGTTTCTATTTTTCCGTGTACCAATGCCTTCATAGACTTTGATACGCTCCTCTAAGCTATGCAGAACGTCATAGTTAAGCGTTTCCACACACTCATATTTTGCTACGATTGAGAAAAAGTGATTTACATCACTACTCGATTTTTTTATTTTTACGGCTTCTTCGTTTAATTCAATCCTTTGGGATTTCAATGAATTTTGCGTTTTTGCATTTTCTTCCGAAAGCAGAACAAATACTTCTTGACTTACATTCCCTTTGAGTTTATCCATATACAACAAGCTCAACGTGTTTTGTAATTCATCAAGTTCAAGGTTTAATGCGGAAAGTTCTTTCTCAATCTGAGCAAGGCGTTTAGCGTTGCTGCTGATGATCTGGTTGCTCACGATCGCCTTAAAATGCTCGAAGTCTTTGTTGGCAAACAATATGACTTTTTTTATTTCGCACAAGACCAATTCAGCAAGCTTGCTTTCTGTGATATAATGCGCTGAACATTCTTTTATCTGCTTTGCGTATCCGCTGCACAAATAGTGATTATACCGCACATTGTTTCTGCTTCGCCTGATATACATTATTCGTCCGCAGTCTGAGCAGTAAGCAAGACGTTCAAAAAGTGCTGGTTCGGTAAATCTTGTATGCCGAACTTTTTTATCTCGGATTTCTTTAGCTTTCTTGAAAGTTTCACGATCAATAATCGCTTCGTGAGTGTTAGGAAATATCTTGTAATCTTCCTTATCTTTCCGAGTTATCTTCTTGGACTTGTAGAACTTCTTTTCAGTTTTGAAATTCACGGTGTCACCGCAATATTCCTGATGATCAAGGATCTCGCTTACTGTCGCTGTTGTCCATAGACAAGGTTCTAGTTCAGCATATGAACCCTTGCGAATATCTCCACGATACGCTCTGGGCGATAAAACTTTGTTTGCAAAAAGATAATTTGCAATGTACTGCACGCCCTTGTTTTCGTAGGCAAATAGTCGAAAAATCAGTCTTACGTTTTCAGCCGCCGGTTCGTCTACAATCCATTGCTTTTGCTCGTCTTTTTTGTATCCATAGATTGGATTCGGGCTAAGTCGTTTTCCTGCGTTGCCTTTGCTCTGAATCACAGCTTTTTGTTTCTTTGAAATATCCCTTGCATACCAGTCATTCATTAGGTTGTGAAACGGAAGAAAATCCATTCCCATACCTTCCTTGGAATTAACGTTGTCCGTAACAGCTATAAACTCAACTTCGTACTGTGCAAATACAATTTCTGTGTAGTATCCGGACATAACATAATCACGTCCGAAACGGGAAAGGTCTTTCACAATAACTGTGCTTACCAATCTGTTCTGTATGTCATCAAGCATTGAACGAAAACCAGCTCTTTCAAACGTCGTTCCACTCACACCATCATCGACATAGTACTTGCAATTCATAAAGCCGTTTTTGTTCGCATATTCTGAAAGAATTGCTTTCTGATTTTTGATACTATTACTCTCACCATTTAATTCATCATCTTGACTTAGTCTGCAATAGAGAGCCGTTATTTTTTCTGCTGTTTGCACGATATTTTTCCTCCTTACTTTCTCTGCAAACAGGCTATGATAATCAACTGTATTTATTATACCACAAACGCTATTCACTTTCAAGCTTTAATGCACTAAAATCTCGTGCGACAGCAAAAAAATTTTCAGATGTTCTTCAATATTTTTTTGTCAAGTTGCTTTTTTGGAATTATTTCGATAAGTTCCTCTATAAGTAATACCGAGATTTTTCGCCATAATGCAACCAAAACAGGATTATTTTTGACAAATTCCGCAACTTTTGTAGACTTGCACAAAAGTCACTTTCCTAGCCTGTGCAGTTTGACAAGAGTTTGAAGCATATCAAGGCACTTATTAATTCTCTTTCTGCAAGCCTGTCTGCTTATCCCGTGTTTTCTCCCGATTTCTGTAAGAGTAACCCCTTCTTCAAGATAATATTCGACAACAAGTCTGTGTCCGGCTGGATCAATAAGCCGCAAGTCCTCCAAAGCTTCATAAAGAGCTTGGCAGGACTTTTTTGTTTCTTCGCTCTGCTTCCAGCTCATATAGGCTGCATATGATAGCCCCCAGTCGCAGTCAGAACCACAACTACAGATATTGTTACGCCGCCTAAGCTCCGCTTCACGTTCACGCTCATAGCGTTCACGCCTTTTCATAATCTTGACCCATCGACTAATATCATCGGAATAATCTTTATCAGTCTGCATAATTCTTCTTACCTCCGAATTATGCAGGCTGGCTAATTTAATTCTAATGCGATTATACCACATTTTTTCAGTAAGTACAATGATTTTACAAAATGCAGTTGTTAATTTTCTGTAAACTATCATAAAAGTACAAAACTTTGGTTGCGTTTTACGATTTTTCATCGGCTATAAATAATAGAGGGACATTTTGTATACCTAGACTTGTAAAACAGATAAAATAATTTCGATAACCGAAATTAAAAAAAGGCTGTAAGCCTGAAATTTCAAAACCGCCCGTTTAGGGTGGTTTCAAAAACAGCAAGCACCGACATTTGTGCCACAAATGTCTGAATTTCCAAAAATTCAGCTTGTTAGGGAGAACCCTAAGACCCCGACAATGTTCAGAAAAATATCTAATTGAAAAATTAATATTTCTATGAACAAAGAATTTACGGCAAAGCCGAAAAAAGAATACAATGCTAAAGCAATAAAATGTGTATTTTTTATTAAGCGAGGTAAAAAAGCAAATGGATAATAGCAGAAATAATATTGTTAAATTCCGAGTTGACGATGTGGAATTGGAAGTTTTAATTACTAAAATTAAACTTGCGAAGTGTAAAAGTATGAGCGACTATCTTCGCCGAATATCGCTAGGCGGAAGAATTGTAAATGTTGATACAAGTGAATTTACCGAAATGAAAAAGGTGATGAAAAATGCTGCGGATAACATCAATCAGATCGCAAAACTAGCAAATTCTCAGAAGTCGATTTATATAGATGATATTGAAGAAATACAGAGAAAGGTTGATGAGATATGGCAACAACAAGCATACATTCTATCTCTACTACGCAAGTTAGAGCGTTAGCGTATATCATAAACGAAAACAAAACGAATGGCGGTATGCTTGTTGATTCATTTATGTGTTCCCGAAACCCAGATGAAGCCGATAAAGATTTTTCACGCATTCAGAATTACATCGGTACAGGAAGATGTAAGGTGCTTGCCCAACACATAGTTCAGAGCTTCAAGCCTAATGAAGTCACACCTGAAAAAGCATTTGAGATCGGCAAGGAACTATGCGACAGATTATTGAAAAGTCAGTATCAATATGTGTTGGCGGTTCATACCGATAAAAAGCATATACATTGCCATATAGTTTTCAATAATACTAACCTTGAAAACGGTAAAAGTTTTGCATATTTAGAGGACAGGGGCAAAAAGAAATCTTGGGAAACTTTACGAAAAATCAGCGATGAATTGTGTAAGGAAAATGGTTTATCAATAGTGCAAGACCCTGACAAAAATAAGGGCAAAAGTTGGTACGAGTGGGACAAAAATAAACAAGGACAATCGTGGAAAACAAAGTTAAAATTTGCACTTGATGAATGTATAATGCAGAGTGCAGATTTTGATGAATTTATTCAAAACGCCAAAAACAAAGGCATTGAAGTTACATATAATCCGGAGCATAAAATTGATCTAAAATTCCGTATGCAAGGACAAGAAAAATGGAGCAGAGCAAAGACACTTGGCTGGTATTATGAAACGCCACAGATCAAAAGGCGTATTGAGCAATACAACTATTTCAAACAAGGTGAATATGGACGTCGGCAAAGGACGAAGATCATTGACACATCAAGCGATAAAATCCAGTCAAGTAAAGGGCTTGAGAGGTGGGCAAATATACAGAATATGAAGGAAGCTTCACGAGTAATCAATATACTTACCAATCAAGGTTTAAGCAGCACCGATGAAATAGAAAACAAGGCTATCTCAAATTTCACAGAAAGAGTGAACTTGGTCAATAATCTCAACTCATTGAAGAATAGTATAGACGATATTGATGAGCAAATAAAGAACCTAAGACTTTTCCGGAAGTACAAGCCTATTAACGAGGAATACAATTCTCAGAAGTCTGATAGGAAGAAAGCAAAATATGAGGAAACACACAGCCTTGAGCTTAAGAAATTTCACAAGGCTGGACAATATTTGACGGAAAAATTCCCGGATAAAAAGCTGCCGAAAGAAGAAGTCTTGCAAAAACGTAAGGCGGAATTAATAGAGCAAAGAAATACCGCCAATTCTCTGTATTGCGAAATCAAGGAAAAGATCAAAGACCTTGACTATGCGAGAACGGCGGTTAATGATTATCTTGAAAATGAACGTGAGAATACTCTCAAACGAGCTAAGAAAAAAGGTGACCTTGAATAATCAGAATGGTGTTTCATCATCTGATGTTTCTTCTGAATTATTTCTTACATACTCGTCATTGGCTTCAATTTCAGCCATATAGCATTCGATAGCGTTATTGATAAATTCATTCATACTCATATTTTGTTTTGCAACATATTCTTTAAGTTCTTCACGTTTGCCTTTGGGGACATAAAGGGTAACACGATCATAATTTTTGTCACGGTATTTTGTATTTGTCCTTGATCTGACTGTTTGCTTGCAGTCATCGCAAACACCGGACCGATTAACAGCACTTTCATAGTAATTGCCACAATTCTTACAGCGGACTGTATACATTAAATCACCTCATATTTTTTTATTTCTACAAGTCGTAAAACAATGACACTACTGATTATATCACAAGAGGTCAAGACTGTCAATATAAACGGCATTATTAAATTTCTGTAAACATTATAAATCCCTATTGACAATGCTGTCATTGTGTGATATATTTATTATAGTAAAACAATGACGGCATTGTTTAAAGAGAAAGGATTGATTGTCGTGAAAAAGGCTGATATGGAAAAACGTTCTCGTCGTTGGATTGAAGTCCATTAAAAAAATGTAGAAGAATCTATTGATAAGTATGCTAATGGTAAGATTAGTTTTAATTATGTTTCTGCTAAATTTGATGATCTTTCATCAATTATAATGGCTTATGATGTTATAGAACTTCTTTCAAAGTCTGAAATTACTGATTTTCAAATTCGCATTGATGTTTTGCGTAATAAGTTTTATAACGTTCGTTCTACTTATTATTCAATTTAAGGGGGTGACTTATATGTACAGTGATAGATACAATTACCGAGAGTATGCTTGTACTCGTGAAGAAATCTTAAAACGTAAGACGTTTCCGTTTGTAATAAATAATGAGGAGTTTGCAGATTATTGTTTCGCAAAATTTCAAGCAGAATTTACTACTGCAAGATTGATCAAATATGCCGGCAATCAGTATATTTGCTTTGATGATAGAGCCGCAAGAAAGGTTTATAAACAATTATCGGAAGAACTCCATAAACTCACCCAGAAAGAAAAAGAACTAAGAGAATTTATTGACGCAGAATTCCAGAGTAATATAGAATAGGGGGGTATAAGTTATGGCAAAAAGAATTATTTCTGATGACACAATTACAAACGAGGTTATTACAAGGCTAAAGGAGGAGAAATTCCGTGACAAGTGGGCGGCATTCGCTATTTCAAAAGAGCATTCTGAAATCAGCAATGCAACAGAGTACATTATAAAATGCGAACCAGAGTTGAGAGACTGGATCGAAAGCTTCATTCCATATATGGAGCATAAAACCAATAACAACTTAATAGACGATATCATAAAAGACTATTTTGGAGAAGAATTTTATAGAGAGGACGTTGTTCCTTTTTAATAATTTAAAAAAGCAACTTTTTATCCACCGGATACAAAGTGAGATAATCAAAAACAGGAGGAATTTTTATGTTGAACTATGTAATGATGTTGGGAAGACTTACGGCAGAACCGGAGCTGAGAACAACGGAAAGCGGCAATGACTTTGCTACATTCTCGATTGCTGTACAGCGACCAAAGCCAAAGGACGGTGAAGCAGCAGCTGACTTCTTTAACTGCATTGCTTGGCAGAGCCGTGCGAAAATCGTGACAGAATGGTATCACAAGGGTGATATGATAATGCTTGTCGGCACACTCCGTAATCGCCGCTGGGTAGATAAAAACGGTAATAATCGTATTTCAGAACAGATCGTTATAAAAGAAATTCACTTTACCGGCAGCCAAAAGAAAAGTGAAGCGGCTTCAAATCTTCCTGCTACGCCAGACACTCTTGACGATTTCACCGTTTTGTCAGAAAGTGACCTTGCAGAGTTTGAAGATGTCTTAGATGATGACGGCGTTCCGTTTTGATAGTGGGAGGGCTTATGGTACAGATTACTGCAAAACACATTAAAAGAACAAATGATATAAAATCAACAAAGGTTGAAACTTCACTATCAGGAAGTTTCGTTGACATACTTACAGAACTTGCTTCTGGGGTAATTGCTGTTGTTAATGAGATTACCGAACCATTGCCCACAGAGGTCAAATTAAAAGTAACACAGGATTTTATTACAGATGTTTATGTAAATATCGTTGAAGGAAATAAAGGAGGAATTGAGGAATATGGTGAAAGTAAGAATTGAGGGTTTACCCGAAGAAGTCGAGAAGTTTGCAGAAAAGCTAAAAAAGGACGGATATGTTTTCTTGCAGGAAAGCAGCAATTATCCGAATAGAAATTCGGATAATGTTCGCAGATACGTTGATATAAAGGTAGAAAAATATATAGGAGAAAGTAAAAATAAAATCACAGGTATGGGAGGCGCATTTTCTGTCAACATTGCAAAGTATTGCAGCAATGACAAGTACGCCATTGATATAAAAGGTGAGAAAAATATATAGGAGGAAGAAAAAATGGGTAAAATTATCGCAG
Source organism: Ruminococcus sp. (assembly GCF_019423705.1). Classification (GTDB taxonomy): domain Bacteria; phylum Bacillota; class Clostridia; order Oscillospirales; family Ruminococcaceae; genus Hominimerdicola. The sequence goes on from NZ_JAHZAX010000003.1 coordinate 239,062, forward strand.
TATGCAATCAGAAAGGCGGCGTGGGCAAGACCACTACAACATTTAACCTCGGAGCAGCTCTTTCGCTGAAACATAACAAAAAGGTGCTGCTTATTGATCTTGACCCACAGGCGAACCTTTCGGAATACCTCTGCTATGTAGCAGACAATAAAGCCACTATGACACAGCTTATTGCTGAGGTGACAAGAAGCACAATAACAACAGCCGATAGTGTGTCTGACTGTATCAGATTTAATGACCGAAACAAGCTTTACTACATTCCGGCAGACATAAATCTTGCAAACTCAGAAACTCTTATGGCAACAGCTCTTGCAAGAGAAACTACCCTGAAGCGAATACTCTCTCCAGAAATAACGAATCAGTTTGACTATGTTCTGATAGACTGCTTGCCATCGTTAGGCGTATTGCTCATTAATGCCTTAACAGCAGCAGACGGAATGATTATTCCGGTGCAGACACAGAAGTTTAGTCTTGACGGTTTGCAGGCACTTAATTCTTTGTATACTCAGATCAAGTCTACAATCAACCCTGCGCTTGCTCTGATCGGCGTTCTGCCTACAATGGTAGATAACACGAATGTCAGCAGAAGCGCTCTTAAAACGCTCTCTGACGAATACAGCAGCGTGTTTAAAACGTCAATACATAAATCTGTCGAAGCTGCCAAATCGTCAGAAAGCGGCAATGCTCTTTGCAAGACTAAGAACAGGTTGGGCGATGAATATATCGCTTTGTCCAATGAAATTGTTGGTATAGATGAGGAGAGAAACGAAATTGGAAGCTAAAAAGGATTTAGTTAAATGCCCATATTGTGGTGGAACTCCGGTAATGGGTACACTCATCACTTCGTACAATTATGTATCTGAACATTGCTTGCGTGAAAGCGGCATTGACATTGAAGATAATGGAGATTGGATCGGGGCAATGTTAGGCGATATGAACGTTGAGCCAACAATGAGAATTACAAAGTACAAGTGTCTATCTTGTCAAAAAGAGTGGGGAGCTTACAACAAGAAAGAATATCAATTTGTCGGCAATGATGCTGGATTGTGTTATTTTGAAAAACTTGAAAAGAAAAATAACAAAGAATAATTTGAAGGAGGAAGCTATATGAATGAAAATTCTCTATTCGTGCAGGCACTAAAAGAAGCATTTGATAAAGAGCATAGTGATGATATGAGTGCAATTACGTCAAACTCCGAACACAAATTTAGAGACGAAGAAGCTGAAATGTATGTGATCGAATCAAATCTTATGCAGCGTGGCTTTGACAATCTAAAAATATCCGAACAAGCTGCTGTAGTGGCAATTCGTCACAATCAGATGTTTTCGCAGGGTAAGCGTAATGATATCATAAGAGAACTTGAAAAGCTTGAGGGCAACGAACCCAGCGAACCTGTTGATAAATCAACTTCTTCTCCGGTGGATACAAAGTTGGATACCAATAAAACAGTCGGAGAAGAATATGGAATGAGCCGTGCAACTGTGGCAAGACTTGTGCGTATAGATAAGCTTATTGACGAGCTGAAAGAATACGTCGATAATGGCAGCCTTTCAATTCGTGCAGGCGTTGAGTTATCATTTCTGGATCTGGACACGCAAAACAATCTGGCAAGTATCATTGATTTAGACCACAAAATTGATGTTAAAAAGGCTGCTATACTTCGTGAAGCTGCCAATGAAAAAGGTTCTTTACGTCACGGCGAGATCATAAAGATACTTTTCAACGACCTTGATGTAAAACCAAGCAAGCCAAAGAATGTGAAGATAAGTTCAGATACGTTTTCACGATATTTTGACGGTTGCAAGGCACAGGAAGTTTCGGAGATAATTGAAAACGCTCTGGAGCTTTATTTCAAGCAATTGAAATAAGCACACATAAGGAGGAACACCTATGGATTACCGATACAAAATAGAGATCGAGCTTGATGATGAAAAAATAATCTCTGATAACAAGTATGTTATCGAAAGCATTTATGAAGCTATACGAGGTATGTTCTCTGATGAGGGCATACCAGAGATAAAGAATGACGAACACACAATGACCTTTGTCAGCAATAGGTATGATAAAGACGATTTTGCGGCAATGGCGTTAGTTGAAAATACACTTTTTGATTCTGAGTGGTTCAGACCATATGTAAAAAAGATGATATGGTATAACATCGCTTATGGAAAAGACTACTGTGAAGATGTAATTAAAGCCTATGAAAAAGAAGGTCTTTAATTATGGGAAACGAGCAGAGGAAAGCCTTGAATTTTGATTTGGATACAAAAGCTTTGAAACAATATTATCCCAACAAAAATTACAGACAAGCGTATAAAGATGTAAAGAGGTTTCTTCTTAATAATGGATTTGAACACAGACAATGGTCAGGGTACACATCAATTAAGCCAATGACAGACGGTACTATAAGAGCCAAAATGCTTAAATTAAAAAAAGCCTTACCGTGGATTTCTAAATGTGTGAATCGCTTTGACGTCACAGATATAGGAGAACAGCACGACCTTACATTTGTATTTACAGGCAGACGCAAATGTAAGGTAAAAGATGTTCAAAAGGAGAATCCAAAGCCCAAAGAAAGTAAGCCCTTATTTTCTGCAAAGCAGCTAAAAGAAAGAGCTAATCAGATAAGCAAACAGCCACATAGGCAAAACACGAAGAACATATCAAAGGATATGGAGAGATAGATTTTAAAGGAGGAAAATGTAATGGAAAACCCAACATTAAGCACCGCAGCAGAGATACTTGAAGTAAGCGAAGAAAGCCTGAAAGACTTTCCGGAACATATCGCAAACTCAATGATCGCTGCAATGGAAATGGTTGATCCCGACACGGAGGAAGAATGCCGCATTCTGCACGATAATCTGAGAACGCTATGGCAGCAGGGCTGTATCTATAAGGATATGCAGCAGATCGCCGAAGAAACCGGTGCAGACTTTGATACGCTTATGTCACTTGATTATCAGTCACAGCTTGGTATTTCATTTGACTATGCCGTTGATGTAAACGAGCAGAATGAGAACGCTGTGAAAAATGTTTATGATAACATCAATAAGGCTTTAAACATAGTCGAGCTGCCAATGGTGGCAAAGCTGCTTGATATTGACTATGACAAGCTCAGAGAGAAATACTCTCGTTATGTGTGGGAACAGCTTTGTGGAGCATACGCTATGCTTTATGATGAGAATGGAGATAATTCGGAACTCATTACCGAATTGAATAGAATAATTACGGAGGTCGGAGATAATGAAAAGAACGTTTAAAACAATTATGGCAACGGCTGCACTTGCAATGGCGATATGTATGCCGATTACAGCATATGCTGATGATGATTACACAAGGGACGAGATCATTGATGAATACTGGACGCAATACTGGAAGGATTCACTTCCCGGTGAGGAAAACCCAGAAGGCTCTCTTGAATATCACATTCTGGAGAATTTCCTTGATGAACAGTATGGTCATTATCGCTATGAAGACAGAGATAAGTATATGGTCAGCGATTGGTCAAGCTATTATGACATACGGGAAGCTTGGCAAAAATACAATGAGGACTACACAAAAAACTGGCATATGACCGATGATGATGAAACAGGGGAATTCTACATAGAATCCTATGATCCGGAAACAGACACATACGGCAATGATAAGCTGTATACTTTCACGCTTGCGGACGGCAAGTGGAATATGGTTGATAGTAACGGAGATATTGTCGATTCATTTGACCCACACGGTGGTGACGGCTCTTGGGCGAAAATCAAAGAAGAAGCAAATGATGATGAAGACTTCAATTTCAATGCAGAAGGCTATGTCAACGGCGAACATCAAGTCGCAAATGCTGACGGAAGCAATTCGATCATTGACGATCAGGGTTCTGCAGCTTCCGGAGAGCCAGCGACGGCTAATACTAAAGACGGAAATGCAAGAGTGACAGGCGGTAAGGTCGCAACAGCTTCGGCAGCGACTTCTGAAGCTTCCTCGACCGAAAAAACAGAAATTGATGAAGATATGCAGCAGGAGAGCAGCTCATCAATGTTCCCATATATTATTCTTATTATCGCAATTCTGGCGGTGGTAGCTGAGGTCATATATTTACACAAAAAGAAAAAGGAAGGTAAAAAATGATTTTTGCTAGTGAAAAAATGGCGTATGACGGTGAAAAATACACAACACCTGTTTGGCAGCTTGATACTGACACTTACACAGTAACGCATACAGACGATACTGGCGTTGAGGAACGTACACCTTATCACTCTGAGTGCGTCCGTTATTATATCAATTACTGTTTGGAAAACAATTCAGATAAGCTTGAAAAGCTTGTGAATGACGGCAAAATAAAGGTTTATCTTGAAGAGCTTGAAACCAAGTTCTATGAAGCAGTTGATCGACAAGTGAGCATATGGAAAGCTCAGGACAGAGATTATCAGGCAACATTGGCAAGTGGAGATTTTCTTACACAAGCTAAAATGGAAAACACATTTGATATGCAAGCCAAGGAGCTTTTATACTCCACAATGGTGTATTCGTAAAGCCGTCTGTACGGCGAACTAAGGAGCATTAGAACACAATGCGTAAATTTCTCAATAAAACGTCTAAAAGCCGTTAGAACGCATTTCTCAAGGGCTCAGAGCATAATAAAAAGCAGACTTCAAAACGAGGTCTGCTTTTTACGTTTTATAGGGAGTGATCGTCTTTTTTATGAGATTTATTCTTGCCAGTTGAATTTCGGCTTTGATTATGTATACGCTGCGTTTCAGACTTTAGCTTTGAAACGCTAAAAGGTGCTTTGCTTTGAGATTTTGATTTATTGCTTGCCAAAGAATTTTGAGCCGGAGCTTGTTGCTCCAATTCCTTTTCAAGACGTTTCTCAAGTACAGCTTCAAGCTTTTTGAAATTGCAACAACGTTTAGTGACCATACGCATTTTATCCGGCGTTTCAGTAACTATATGATACAGCTTATTGGCTTTTGTCACAATTAAATCTTGATTTTGCTGACACCAGTTCAGCTGCTTTACCGCCATCTTCTTATAATGGGTGTTTTCGGAAGAATCCTTTCGAGTAATGCGTAACTCAACTGGTATAAGAAATCTTTCATCAACCGGAATCATATTATTGAAGTTAAGGACACCTAGCAATTTTCCGTCTACATTTATTCTCATAAAGTCTATGTCATTTTTCATTTTTTGATGTTTTGGTTTTGGCGAGCTTAAAGGTATACAGTATTTCTTATTGTCGCATATAATTATTATTCCCACGAATGGACGATTATCTTTTCCAACTTGTGGTGAAACGGAATGAACATTATCATCTTTTTGTGCTAGATCACGAATGTATTTCATATCTATTTTGTATAACCGCAGTCGTTTTTGTTCCATTTTTCTCCTTTTGCACCTAATAAAAAAGGCTGTGGAAATATCCGCAGCCTTTTTAATCGCTTCCACTTACGGTAGGACTCACCGCTCTTATCGTTTCCACTCACAGTAGGACTCACTGCTCTTATGGTTTCCACTTACAGTAGGACTCACTGCTTTTTACAGAGGTCTACAACCTCCATATGATAAGCTACTGCTTATCCTCATATATATTATACCCGATTATTTCTGAAAAGTCAATAGCAAAATCGATTTTTTATAGAGAAATTCTGTCAATTATTAAATTGCCACATTCTCCTCCTTTCCTTTACCTTTTTCTTTTTTTGGCTTTCGCTCCTGTGATCGCAGCCTTGCAGCTTCCTTTTTGAGCTTTGCACAATCAAAGTAATTGGTACGCTTCTTATCTGGGTTATTCTTCTTAAAATCAGCAGCAGCTTGATTAAGTTCATCAGTTAAAGTTGCAAGCCGTTCAGTCTTTTCTTCCAGTTCTTCAGCCTGAGCAAAAGGTTGTGCAACTATTTTTTTAGCTTCTGCAATATCAAAATTATGCTTGCCCAGCTCAACTTGTACATTATTGATTTTTTCATCAATCGAGTACAACGCATTCTCCAGACGTTTAAGATTGTTTGAATATGATATGCCCATATCAGTATGATATATTGCAGCTCCCTTTAGATCTGCACGAATCACCTTTGAAAAGCTGTCCATAGAAACTGAAAGCGGAAATCCTTGAAATTCGCCTATTTTTATTGATTTGTCCATATTTGCTGTTACAGCGTCAAATGTAGCCTTTTCAAAAGCTTTTGCAGCTTCCGTTCTATCCGTATATGTATGATCGTCAATAGTTATTTTAAAGACAGGCTGCTGCGTTTCAAGATCAACCGGCAAACTTTCTATATGCTTTTTGTCGGTTTGGTAATTATCAATAGCATTTTTCAAACGCTGTTCTACCGCCGGGGCTCTGAATATCTTATCCTCCATATCGTGCTTTGTATTTGTATACTCAGCTTTGAGAATGTTCAATTCTTTAACCTCATTATCAAGCTGCATTTTTTCTTTGATACGCTCATCGCCGGTACACAGAGTTTTTATTTCTGAATACGAGAGAGCTTGTTGATCTACATCATCACATTTGCGAACAGGAGTTTTTGAAGTCATTATCTGAGATATAAACTTTTGCTTGCTTTCAAGGGTTTGGTATGAATATGCGTCAAACGTGCCTTTTGTAACATAGCGATACAGATGAACCTTTTCATTTTGGTTGCCTTGACGTACAATTCTACCTTTACGTTGCTCCATATCAGCCGGACGCCAAGGAATATCAAGATCGTGTACGGCAATGAGCTTGTCTTGCACATTCGTACCTGTACCCATTTTTGAAGTACTGCCAAGCAGCACTCTTACTTCGCCGGAACGTACCTTGTCAAAAAGCTCTGTTTTCTGCTTTTCAGTCTTTGCGTCGTGAATATATGCTATTTCAGTTTCCGGAACACCTTTTGATATAAGTTTTTTCTTAATATCATCATATACACAGAAATCACATTCTTCTTCAAACGATTCCTTTTCAGAAACACTTTTATCATCATCTTCTGTGTTTCCTAAGTTGCTTTGCTTGTGCGGAACACCTAGATCACAGAAGATTATCTGCGTAAGTTTCCGTTCCTCAGTATCTTGATGAATACGGAAAACATTTTCAACACATTGATTGAGCTTTGTCATCGGACTATCTTCAAAAGACGGGTCTATAAGACGTGGGTCAAGACCAAGCTTACGTCCGTCTGATGTGATTTTAAGCATATTATCTTCTGTTGGCTCAACATTTCCTGCCTGCACATCGTCCGCTCTGTCTGCTAGTTCTTCGACAAGCTTTTTCTGAAAATCTGTCGCTTCAACGTTTACAATATGAGTTTCACATTCTGGCACATCAAGTTTCATTGTATCGGCGGTTCTTATGTCAGCGACTTGTTTGAACATAGACATAAGCTCTGGCAATCCAGTATAATGTGCGATCCTTGTGCGCTGTTTAAATTTGTTGCCTGCTGGGGCAAGCTCCCAATCAGTTTTTTGTGTGCCGAATACAGATACCCAATTGTCAAAGTGGTCTAAGTCTTTCGCTTTTAAGAAATCATATTCTAAGTATCTCATCATCGTATGTAATTCGGTGACTGAATTTGATAGCGGTGTACCAGTTGCAAGTATAATGCCTTTTCCACCTGTCTTTTCGTCAAGATACCGACACTTTGTAAAGAGGTCTAATGCTTTCTGTGAAGCTGATGAGGATATTCCAGATACGTTCTGAAGCTTTGTTGGTGTAAAGAGATTCTTAAATTCGTGAGCTTCATCGACCACAAGTTTATCAATTCCCATTTCTTCAAACGTTATAACGTCGTCTTGCTTTTTAGATCTGAGCTTTTCGAGATTTTGTTCAAGACCTCTCTTTGTGCGTTCCATTGCCTTAACGCTAAAGTTGTTGGTGTCTTTATTATTCTTGTATAGCTTAATGCCCTCGACAATATCATCAATTTGTTGTTGCAGTATATTTTCTTGCCGCTCTTGTGACATTGGAATGGCTTTAAGCTGCGAGTGACCTATGATTACAGCATCGTAATTTCCGGTAGCTATTTTGGCAAATAGCTGCTGGCGATTATTTTTCTGAAAGTCCTGCTTTGTTGCAACAAGAATGTTTGCGTTCGGGTACAGTTTCATAAAATCATCACCGATCTGTTCTGTAAGGTGATTTGGAACACACATAAGTGCTTTCGTGGAAAGTCCTAAACGCTTGCTTTCCATAATACTAGCTATCATTTCAAAAGTTTTTCCTGCACCAACAGAATGAGCGAATAGTGTATTGCCGCCAAACAATGCGTGTGCTATCGCATTCTTCTGATGTTCTCGTAATTTGATATCAGCATTCATACTAGGGAAGCGCAGATTGCTGCCGTCATATTCTCTGGGGCGTATACAATTAAATCTCTCGTTATATTCAGCAACAAGCTTTTCACGACGTTCTGGGTCATTAAAAATCCAATCTTTAAAAGTGCTGCGGATTTTCTCTGCCTTTTTCTGTGCGAGCTTTGTTGCGTTAATATCTACAACACGTTTGGTTTTATCAGAATTATTCGGATCAGGGATAAGCATTGTGACTTTCGGGTCTTTCAGATTAAGAAGTGACTCCATAATCTCATAGGCATTAGTTTTATCCGTACCGAATTTTTTTGTAACGGCTACTGATTTATCAATACGCTTATTTGTAATACTGTAAGCATTGGCAGCAGAAGAATATTCCACTTTTATCGGTTTTGGCTTTCTCCAAAAATGATATGTTTGGCTATCAGTACGGTTCATTTGTGGCGTATTGAATGTTTCGTATATGAATTGCTCATAATACTTTGGGTCAATCCAAGTTGCGCCGATTTTCACATCTATATCGCCTGACTTCAAAGGCTCTGGCATAGCTTGTTTTAAAGCAATGACGTTTTCTTTGAACCTACCGTCCTTTTCTGCATATTGTTCCGCAATATTTAGCTTTTGACGAATATCGCCGGACAGGTATTCACTTGCAGTCTGATACTCCTCACTTGTGTTCGGCACAAGGAATATATCACCTTTAAGCTCTTTGATAAGCTGTTCTTTTGGAAGATCGGTCAGCTCCTGCATATAGTCAAAATCAATTTTTGCCTTTTCTGCAATCGACAAAGTGAGTGCCTCAATCGCTGTATCAACGTGATTTGCTGCTATCGCTGGCTTTATAGTGCGCTTTGTGAATATATCTGACTTTTCAAGCAGCTTGTCTTTATCATAAGATTTTTCAAGCGTGGCTACCAGATTATACGATATATCATCTCTGAAATAACGCTTATTACTTTGGCTGTGAAGCAGCCCATATTTGTTATAGAAGTTGTCATAAAGAGTATTAAGCTTGCCCTGCAATGCTTTGAGCTCATCATCACTATGATCTTGTTCCTGAGCGGCAAGCAGATTTCTTGTACAATCTCTTATCTCAATAAACGCTTTGGCTCTATTGAGCTGAGAGTTTTTGCTGTTGTATTTAAACTCGCAAACTCTTGACGATGTTTTAAAATATATATTTCCACCCTTTTCAAATAGACTGAAATTCCGCAAGTTTTGCGGCGGTATTATAACGCCATTGTCCAGTTTTGGATAAACATCAACGGCTTTGTTATCAGATATAGTCGCAGACATTTTATTGACCGCTTCAGAAAGCTGAGCTCCCAGCTCTTTGTCCTTGTCTGCAATGACTTTTGTACCGCTGCTTCTGGGGTTGCTGTCTTTTACAAGCTCTCCTAGTATCATTTCCGGCTTGTCTATAAAGTACTGATTTACTGATAAGCCATTCTTGTTCTCTCCTATATGCACCCAGTCTGGCAGCTCCTTCGGCGGCGCAGAACGTTTCTGCAAAAAGATAATATCGCTTGTAACTTCTGTGCCTGCATTTGCCCTAAATGCTCCGGAGGGAAGTCTGACTGCGCCGATCAAATCGGCTTTTTCAGCAAGCTGTTTTCTTATGCTCTCATCTTTCTTGTCAAGCGTACCTGTTGATGTTATAAATGCTACAATTCCGCCCGGCTTGACCTTGTCTAGTGCTTCGGCAAAGAAGTAATCGTGCAGCTTATTAGTATTATGTTTCTGGTCTTTAAAACTTAGATCTCCGAACGGCACATTGCCAATAGCAACATCAAAGCAACCGTTTTGGTACTCATTCTTTTCAAAACCCTCAACCTTTATTTCGGCATTTGGGTATAGCTTTTGAGCAATTCTTCCGGAAATACTATCAATTTCTGTGCCGTATATCTTTGTGTTCTGTGTCATTTCCTGCGGCATACGTCCTATGAAATTGCCGACACCTAAAGAAGGTTCAAGCACGTTTCCACCCTCAAAGCCGAACTTTGCAAGTGCTTCATACATTCCGTCAATAATAGTTGGAGTGGTGTAAAAAGCGTCGAGAACGGAAGCCCTTGCAAGACTATATTCCTTGTCTGTCAGAAGTTCTTTGAGTTGGGTATATTCTTCTGCCCAGTCTTTCTTTGAATCGTCAAAGGCGTTTTGTAAGCCGCCCCAACCGACATACTTTGAAAGCGTTTGCTTTTCTTCGTCTGTTGCCGGTCTGTTCTCTTTCTCTAATATTTTGAGTGTTTCGATAGCTGCAATATTGGCTTTGAATTTTGTCTTTGCACCACCTTCGCCGAGATTATCATCGGTAATAGCAAAATTCTGAACCTCGTTATTCTCAGTATTTTCAGACGATGATACTTGAATGTTATCATCAAACGAAAGCTGCTTTGCAAATGTATCATCTACATCTGAATTATCATTGTCCAACTTTGTATCCACCGGAGATAAAGTTGGTGGATTAGTTTCTGACTTTTCTTCTTGTGCATTTTCCTGAGAATTTTCAAAGAGTGAAAGCTGCTCATCAGCGGTAGAGGATATGGTAGTGTTCTCATTGTCAGCAGACGGAGTTGCTTCCTTTTCGATTGGTAAGGCAGTATCGGTTGTTTCCGGCACTTGCTTTTCCGGCGTTGTATATGGTACAGGTTTTTCAATCTCGCCATTTTTTATCGCAAGCATTTTCTTTTCATAATCGTCTATCTGTTCTCTTGTGAAGTAGTCGTTTTCCGGCATTTTCTCATATAGCTCATTGATCTTAGCTATCTGCTTTTCAACAGTTTCCGCCCACAAATGTTTTTCGGCGCCTGTTTTCAAATAGTAGTCACAGTCAAGCTTGAGCCTACCTAAAAGTCTGTTTGTTTCAGACTGCGATTCATTTGTAAGTGTTGGTGCTATACTGTCTTTCATCGGCTCAGATTTAATTCCGAGATAGCTGTTGACCTCTGCGATAACATCTTTAAGCTTGCCGTCAAACAATGTTTTGTTCATATTTGAAGGACTGCCATAGGTGTTTGTAAAAACCGGCAGACGGAACAACTTAGGGTTCAAGTTGTCATAGCCGTTTATCTTCATCTGTTTTTCAGTTCTTTCAAGAAGCTGCTTTGCCTGATCTGAAAAATTGTGATTTTCATACAACTTTTCAAATGCAGCGTGCAGATCGTTTGGCGGCAATGTTTCGCCTAAAGATACATTTTCCTGTTTATCTATTGTTTTTCCACTCTTGACAATATTGTGACTTTGGTGTATAATAGTATTAAAGTCAAGATTGTTTGTTAATTCGGAGTATTGTTCTCCCCATCTTTCAAACAGTTCTTGGCTTTTTTGTTTATTACAAAACAGGAGATTATCTGCTTGAACTATTCTCTTGAAATACTCAGGAAAATTATTTCTTCCATATACACTTGTAATGAAATTAGAACTGATATTCTCGACTTCATATCTTCCTTTGCCATTTGGCTTTATGCTTGCTATTATCGGGTTATCAGCTTTGTCAATTTCTGTTGTTACAACGATAATGCTGTCTTTGCGATTTGGCGAATCAATAATCATTACGGGAGAAGAAAGCAACTTCGGTAACCTTTTGACTTGCTCAACATCAAGACCGTGCTGATGATTTTTTTCATCTGTTGGTAAAATAGCATTCTTCAAATGCTTTTGTGTGTACAGCATAGGTAGCTGCTCACAGCCAACATCGAGCAAAATTTGTGGTGTATCACAAACTTTTAGACTTGTGTAGAACGGTAATTTTCCATTTAAAGCATCATCTACCTGTTCAGCAAATGTTTTTTCGCTTTTGACGATCTCATCATCTTGTCGCTTTGAATGCTCGAGCACAGCTTTGTCGAGATACCTTTGAACATCACTTGGGTCTATTTCTCCGGCAACAGCACTATGGAACATATCAAAGAATGTGCGTATATCAGCTAACAATAACCGCTCATCGACTTCATCAAGAACGGTAACAGATATTCCCTCGGAATAGCCTTGACGCAGCAGAGCCTTTTGTTCGTCAGAAAAATTATGATTTTCATATACTTTTTGAAGTGCTATGTTATCATCAATTTCCTGTTTTAGCTTCATCAGATTTGAATGAACGCCGTCTTTGTCGTTAATACGGTCATCAAAAGAAGCCTTTGCGTAAGCAATAATAGGCTCTTTTAACTTTAATATATCTTCCTTGCTATACGAATCCTCAATGAAGACAGCCATAGCGTTATCAATTTCTTTTGAAAGATCGCATTTGTCTTGTGCTTCTATCAGGGCTTCTATAAGTTTTCCTGTGTTGCCCTGTTCGCTGGTGAAGATCACTCGTCCGTCCTTTATCAAGCCTGAATACTCTGCCAGCTCATCAAGATAGGGCTGTATCTCTTTATATCTTTCCGGGGATATATTAGGCGAGAAGTATTCCTTGTGGGCTATATCGTCATAATATTTGTTGCCGATGAATGTGTATGTATGCTCTTTGTGTTGCTCTTGGTGCTTAACAAAGTCATTACGCTTTTGAACAACGTCTTTGTGTATCTTTTTAACTTCCGGCATATCTGATTTGCTAACAGTCAGTACAGTCTGACTTCTCATTTGCATAATACTATTTTTTATGTCCTTGAGCTTATCTATATCCGCAGCACTTACGGTAATAGTACCCTTATTGTTTGTATAAATCCTGCCAGAGAATTTTATATTCTGCTGTTCCATAAGTGACGCCATCTTGAGGATAACGTCACGATCGGCTTTAAAATACTCTTTTTGAGGAATATATCTGTATTCCATATTGCCGATAATATTCATTTTCGGTGGAGTATATGGCTTTTCTGGTTTCTGATATAGCATTTTATCAGCAAGGCTGCTTCCGAGTATTTGCTTAAACCAATTCAGATCCTTGGTATTAAAGGCAAGCTTGCTTGTGCCTTTGCGAGAAAATGCGTAATAGTTCATTCCTGCTTGCTCAAGCAGGCTGCACAGTTTCTTTAAATCCTTTTCTTTCAAAGAAACGATCGTCTTATCATCATTATCAGTCGCTTTGTTCCATATTTCATTTCCGTATGTAGTCAAGACCGTTCACCCCTATCTTTATTTTTTACCTCTTTAGGAGAAGCTTTGTGTTTTTCTTCTGTTCTTTTCTTCAAAAAGTTCCTTGAGATCTGAAAGCTTGTCACTTTCGGATAATCACTTTGCTTTATAGTTACCGCAGATTTATCGCCATTTAGTACAGCGGAGTGTTCAATGTCATTCTTCCTGAGTTCACCAACGACCGCTCTTGCGGACTTTTCGTCCATACGCTGTGTAAAGCGTTCTTTTTTATCAAGATTTTTATAAAACTCAGGATTTAAAAATTTTGCTTTATCTGCATTGAGCAATTCATAAGTTTTGTCTTTGTTGCTGTTGGATACCGTTATCTTTAAGTTTGTACCGCTTTTTACTGCCGAAAAAGGTATCTTATTCTCGTTGAGCTTGTTCATCAACCTTTGGGCTTCAACGGCACTTACCGCAAGGATAGCTCTATCGGCTGCTTTCAAGGACTTATAATAGTCAGGGTTTATGTATCTTTTTTCTTTTGTGTCCTCTACGGTATTCGTTCCTTTGTCAGTTTCAGACTGCGATATGTTATTTTCCTGCGGCGGCTCATCTCTCTTGCCGTTGTTTATAATTCCATCAATGGAGTTATAATCATCTTCCATCGCCATTTCAGCATTTTTCAAATACTCAAATGGATTTTCCTGTGCGGCTGTAAGACAAGCCTTTTCAGAAATTGCTGCAACGCTTATTTCACCTGTTTCAAGGCTTGTTTGAACAGCATTTGCTGTGTTTTGCATTACTGTATCAATTTCGGCTTCTGATTTTTTGGCATAGGTTGCGTGATTTTGACTTAAAGTGCTGATTTTATTATCCAAATCTGCTATCTGAGTATTGCACTTATTTATGCTGTTCTGTATATCACTCTTAGCAGAAATAGCCGTTTCCGGTGCATTATACTTTTGGGTTTGGCTTTCAAGTTTATCAACGAGAGCAGCTTTCTTATCATTTAAACAAGCAAGCGTACTCTGATTAAGCTTGTCCATTGCGGTGGCAAACCTTTGACGTCGCTCAGCTCCGATAACAGCAAAGCTTTTCACAGTATCGCTGAGAGCTACACATATTTCAAGCTTGTGCCCGATAATTTCAGATTTACGATCAATTTCGGCTATGCGGTTCTGGTGATTTTTTATTTTCTGCTGCCGTGCAGGTATTTTTTCATTACGAATAGCATTTATCTTCTGCTCATTTCGAGCCACAATAGCCTTAAAAACGTTGCTTCGTTCTGATAAAGAGGAGAACATTTTATTCAGATCTTCAAGCTTATCTGCCTTTAAAGACAGCTTTGTGATCTTGACTTCATTTCTTTCGATCTTTGTCGTTCTTGTATCACGCTTGTCTTTAAGTGTTTCAAGTAGGCTTTCGTGGAAATCCGCTTTTGCATTGAGAATTGGCAAAAGTTTATTATGTTCTACCGGATTATGAAAGTGAGTTATTTCGGGACTTTCCTGTTCCGGGTACTTGACATTTGCTGTTGTATATGCTATACTATTATCAAAGCAGAGAATTGTATTTAACGAGGGCAATTGGAGCCCAATGTCTTTATATAATTCTTCTGCTTTTTCTGTATTTATAGCTAAAATTTCATCTTTATGTAATGATAAATAATTTTTCAGAGATCTTTTTACATCTATGTTTCCAAGCTCATCTGTTGCATTGTCTTTGGCATATAGAGTGTTTAGAACATTAACAGTACCGTTTTTTCGGTCTAAGGTGTTGTATGCTCTAAAAGACTTCTTAATCAAGCGGTTGGGAAGTCTCTTAGA
>NZ_JAHZAX010000004.1 GCF_019423705.1 Ruminococcus sp.
GCTATAACAACTTTGAGGGAGTACTTAGCATATATGCGGGTGCTTCTTGTTCAGGTTGCCGCAGCACAGAACATAATGGTTGTAGCATTGAAGGGTGTTTTTTACTTGAATGTACAAAGAACCATGGTGTTGATTTTTGTGGAGAGTGCAATGAGTTTCCATGTAAAAAAACGCAGGGATTGTTTGAAGAAATAGTATACCGGCAGTGGCTGGAAGGAAATCAACAAATTAGAGAATACGGTATAGAGGCATATTGGAAAAATAATTCCGAAAATCCGCATTATAAACCGTATAAAAAGTAATTAAAATTCCAGTTTATCGGAATCAAAAATCACAGCACCCATAACAGGTGCTGTGATTTTTTTTCGTAAAACTTGTGCTTGGTAATTTCTCCGCATATAAGGTCGAGATCGGGCAGCTCGTTTGGGTCGATTTTTCTTGCGTCATCATAAAACACCTCACCTTCTGTATCATACAAAATTTCATAGGCTTTCTTTGCATACTTATCGATCTCGCAGTAACCGACGCACTTGAATCCGCCTGCTTTTTCAAACCCTGAGCGAAATCCGCCGATACCTGCAAAGATATCGAAACATTTTATCAGTACGAATCATCTCCTTTCCGATTTTTCAAACAAAAAAAACGGTCAAGCTTTTTTCAAAACTTGACCGTCACATTGATATATTCATTTCTTCATCTTCTGTTTGCTCACTATCTTCACTTACGATATGAAAATCGACCACGCCTGGGATAACTCCGAGCGTTCTGCCGTTATCAAAGATACAATGCACAGTGCCGATATCATCCACGTGATCGACCTTGCCAAACGTTCCCGACTCAACAGGGAACGGGTCATCGTTCATTTGGTCAAGGCAGATACGAGTTCCTTCCGGATATCTCTGTCGCAGCCTTTCAACGTTTTCTTTATTGTAATACATTTCACATTCCTCCTGTCAAATTTATTTTCTCATCTGTTAATACAGCCTCTGCCACATTGGGATCACCACCTCTCTTAAAAAACAAAAAAGCCGATCCTATTGGTTTCTCTGTTTTAAGAGATACCAACAAAATCGGCAGATCCAATAAATTTGTATTGAAAACTTTGTGAAAGTTTTTTTATATACAAATCGGCAGGCTTAAAGCAAAATATACTCAAAGTCTGCCGTTTTGTTTGACGATGTTTAATTGTTGAGGGTTCAGATCCTTTTTTTACGAAAAAGCATCTATGGTTTTACACCTGAAATTTTTACCCTCAAAACGCAAAAAAAGCTCGTAAATACGAGCTTTTCGAGGTGTGCATCTATTTCATTGCACAAGTATGGTGACCCGTACGGGAATTGAATTAATCCGCACACCTGATGCGGTCTTTAGTAAAATGCGAAAAAGCCCGATTTTGCGGCGTTTTAGAGCAATGCAATTGTAGTGATTTTAAGCCGATTTCGGTGATTTTTAGCACAAATAAGTGGCAAACAAGTGGTTGAAAGTGGCGCATTTCTACCAGGAAGAGTACCGTATGCGTAATGACAGCAGGCTGTCATTTTTTATTAATACTGCTTTTTTGTGAGATCAGAAACCAATTGTTTTCCATCCTCTTCCTCTTCTTTAAATAATTCCATAGCAATAGCTTCACGATCACACTTTAATTTATCAAGTATAAAACTATGTCATAATTCAAAACTTTTAATCACATCATCCCATGTGAATGCATAAACTTCATATGTCGTTTGGATGCGGTGCAGATTTATTCGGCAGATTGTACTAAATTTTCGCAGGTATACTAGCGTATGTCAAGGGAATTTTGGACAATATGACGGATAAAGATTTGCCGCAGACAAGCCAACAGAATTTAGAGATGACCACATATTAAGGAATCACTGAATAAATCACAGTACTATGTTATAAGTTTTAAGTATATCGTCCTTTTTAGCATAAAATGCTTCGATAATACTATGATCCGGTGAAAATATCTCATTATTGCAACATTCTGAATAAACATATTCTTCTTTCATAATCTTGCTCTGTGTTTCATCAAGACACAGCCAGCTTATCTGATAACCGTTTATCCTGTAAACAGTTTTTTCTTTAAAATCAAGAGTCTGCGCAATGATGAGATATTTCTTCCCTGGTACCATAAAATTCATGCCGCCAAAATCTAGCGAGAATAGTTTTTCAGAAGGTGTCTCTATCTCCATGTCCTCAGCATTCATTAACCGCTCTTTGAACTCAGCCTCTGTTTCGTAGTGAAAGCCGCCTTTGATTTCAACATCAATGCTGTCTGTTTTGATATTACCCTTTATGACCTTATCCACATCAAGGGTGCAGAAGGTACTGCCCTTTGAAAAGGAAAAGCTGTCCTGTGGAGTTCCTACAAATATGGCTGTTCCGTAAAGCCCAATGCCGTAGTCTGCATTCTCACTGTCAAACTGAGAAAAGCGATCATACAGTTCCTCTGTATCATGGATCACAGCAATATAGTCACAATTGCTGTTATGTATCTTCTCGATAGTGTCCATGCGGGTTATTCCTACGTCCTCTGACAAGCCCTTTGCATGTAAGCAAAGCAGAAGAGTGACTGCGATCAAAGCCGCCTGTAAGGTCAAAAATACTTTCATATCATTCCTCCCGGACAGCGCCATTGTCAACTCTGAATATCTTATCGCTCAGAAGGGCGATATCCTCCTTGTTGTGACTTGCAACACAGACTATTGCCCCTCGCTTTGCCTGTGCAGAGATCAGCTTTCTGATTTCGTCAACACCGCTGTCATCAAGACCATTTGTAGGTTCATCGAGGAGCAGCACATCGGGTTCCTCCATAATAGCCTGTGCAATAAGTATCCTCTGCCGCATACCGAGGGAATATTTTCTGATTGGGCGCTTATCGTCGGGATCAAGCCCTACCTCCGAGATAGTCTCACGAATTTTGTCTTTGCTTATCTTCTTTTTTATCCCTGCCAGCAGCTTCAGATTTTTATATCCCGACAAGTCCGGAAATAGTCCTGCATTTTCAATAGCAATACCCACACTGGGCAGAGCGTCAATGTCCTTGTGCAGCACCTTGCCGTCTATCTCAATGCTGCCGCTTGTAAGATGTATAAGTCCCGATATTGCACGGAAAAGCATGGTCTTTCCGCTGCCGTTTCGCCCTACAAATCCGTAGATATTTCCGCCCTCCAGTGTAAGAGACACATTGTCGATCACTGTGCTGTTTTTGAATTTTTTAACTGCATTTTTAACTGTTATCGTTGACATTTCTATCTCCTCACACTAATATCTCTTTGTTGTTAAGGCTAACATCAGATCTGTTCACATAGGTGCAGAATATGACACACACCGCAAATAAGATCACTCCCATTACTATTACTGACGTTACAATGCTCCGCCTGTTTTCTGACATATTAAAAATGACAGCCAAAGGGTTTATGTTTTTTATGAGGGTATTCTCAAAGCCGTACCTTGCAGATATAACAAAGGCATAATGTGCTGCCGCTCCGACAGATAATCCGATAGTACTGCCGAACAATGCCGAGAAAAGATTTGTGGTGGTAATAAGTATCCAAATGTACAGTATCATCATCATGGTTATCCCAACTATTTTTCCTATATCCCCGGGCTGATTTGCAACGCCCATTTTGGCAGTCATTAACCATATCACAACCACGTTGACAAGGACTATAACAGCGCTCTGCAAATATATACGAGCCGAGTTTTTGACGAACCATTTTGTTCTCTTGTTCTCTCGGATAAAAACATAAATATCGCTGACGTTCAGGTTATCAGACATGGTATGTCCGAACATAAAAAGATAGACAACAGCCACAGTCAATGTGTACAGCATAAAGGGCAGGCTTGCATCACGAAGTGCTGTAAAACCGAAAGCGTTTCCGATAAACAAAAGATCAAAACTCTCATCGTATTCTCCCAGACTGCGCTCTGCGAGAATGTTGAAAAAATTACGACCGTTGAATATCAGTGACAATGGGACAATAGATGCGATCATTAGAAGCATTTTCTTCATTCTCTCACTCCCTAGATATAGTCTTTTCTGCCACAGAAAAGCAGCAGAGCCGAACTCACGACTATCACCGCACCCATAGCAATGAAAAACGCTAAATAGTTCACTCCACTCCTGCCGTCACAGTAATAGTAAGTAACATATTTGAATGGATCGAGTGCGGTATATTTTTTATCTATATCATCATTCATGCTGTAGTTTTCAAGGAACTGCATTATGTTTATGATAAGAAATCCGACCCCGAAGGTCAGCACTTTGTTCCTTCTGCAAAACACCGAACAGGCAAGAGCAAGCACCCCGAACACTCCCGACATCAGAGAAAACATAAAAGCATGAAGCATACTGTACAGAAAGGGCGAAGCCGCCAGCAGTTCTCCAAAGGGAGCATTGGGGTAATCTGTGGCACGCATAACGCCGAAGCCGTTAAAACGCCAGTTCGGGTTGAATAGATTTGCTCCCATGGAATTATCGAAGATGAGATAATTAAGACAGCTGTTTATCATCAGCGGAACGAAAAATATCAGAAATGAGCCGATAAATGCAGCTGTGATCTTTGATATGATGTACCTTTGTTTACCGCAGTAGGCGCACAACAGAGTATCCGTGTTGGCTGCCTTGTCGGTAAGTATCGAAAAAGAAAAGGGCAGAGCACACAGAAATGGGAACAGCAGCTCAAGATAGCTGAGCAGTCCTGAGGGTACACAGAGGATAAATGCTTCAAAGGAGGTTATGACCGACGATGGGTCGTTCCCGGGAAAGCCGTCTCCTTCCATTCGTAGGGCGGTAACACCGTATGAACTGAAAACAACCTCTAAGAGACATATCATCATCATTGCCGAAAAGCCGAACATAAAGCCCTTTTTGTTAAGCATTATTTTTGTTTGGGTAAGTATACTTTTGATCATATATTTGCCTCCGTAGGTTTATATTAATACATAGAGGAGAAGATTCACTTCTCCTCCGATGTATTATCCTTACATAAACCTGAATTCACCAGACACCTTGCATTTGCAGCCTGAAGTCTTGTTCTTAACATATCCATAATAGGTTTTATTACCTCTGCACATGGATGAATCAAACGAATATAACTGGTTAGTGTTATATACATCAACATAATCGGAATAGCCCCCCGTCTTAACCTTAAATCGGGGTGTTCCTTTGCTATAGCCGCTTACGCTTGAAATTGATGTTGCCCATACACCATACGCATAGTCAATTGAATAGCCTGATGTAGTTGTAATAGGGTTATAGTCGTCAGAATGTGCAAGTTCATTGCTGAACGAAGCTGTACCATAAGCGTTTACACCTATAGCCGACATCGATGCCATCATCATAACAGCAGCACCCATAGCTGCAATTCTCTTAACGATCTTTTTCATATTAAACGTCCTTTCTCAATATAAGTGTAATTTTCTTTAAGTTTTGTTGCAGAGTATTTTAATTTCATCATATCACACAATTATTGCAATGAATAATTGTGCAAAATAAATATTCACATCTTCATTGGATTCACCAAACCTTTCTATTTTTATTACACCAGTTATGTATCAGAAAATCAATGTTCCGCTGTTGACTTCCAGATACTCGTATTTACTTCCGCTGTAAACATATACATGAGCTTCAGTACGATATTTTCTTCCTGATACCGCCGATGAATATGTATCGCTGACGTATGCGCTGCGTCCGTTCACTGCTTTTGTAACAACATCAACATTACTCCAAGCACCGTTTGAATATTCCTGTAGATACAGATAAATGCTTATCTTTGTTGCTGTGGATTTGCCCTTAGCATCACATTTATAAGCTATATTTGAGCCTGAACGATATACACTTGTACTAACATTGTCTGTGTACAGATACATTAATTCTATACCCGGTTCTACATAATCGATTACGCTATTCGCCGAAACACTCATACTAAGCGAACACATCATAATGCATATAGCCATTATCGCAGAAATCATTTTCTTCATAAAAAATGTGCACTCCTTTCCTCAAAATTTTGTTCCCTTTATATACTGAGATACAAGTTTGAGTAAATTTGTACACACTTTTCGTAAAAAATATTTTATTTTGTAGGATTAACCGAATTTGCCATTTCAATTATGTCATTTTTGCACAAATCTCCGTTTATGGAATATACATAATCTCCATCATTCCAAACAATGATAGATGAGTTGTCATCATAGGATAAAAACGCTTCACAGCCTGATACGGTAACATATTCTGTTTTCCTATTTTCAGTATCAATATTATGGGTTGCCGTTAATGGACTTTGAGAATAAAAAATGATTTTATTTTTGAAACGATAATCAATGCCTAAATGTGCGATATCCTCAATTCTGCTTTCTTCTACAAATCCTTTTGGAATAAACGTCGGCTCATAATAGATAAATTCATCGTTCATATCATCTGCGGGAATAGCTCCTTGAACAGCATGCACATCAGCGTTATTTTCATTTTGCGAGACAAACAAACCTACGAACCATTCTCTTAACTGTGGAACAGCGGCAACTGTAATTGTACCCATCATTAAACCTGCCGCTATAATAAAAATAGTCTTCCTCAGAGTTGTTTTTATCAACGGATAATATGGTCTGCTTCTGTCCTTTATGAGCCTGTTTACTTTCTTTTTGTAAGTCTCTGAAAATTTATATTCAACATCTGCGATAGATTCCATTTCTCCTGCACACGGCAGTATGATAGTTTGTTCGATAGCTCTATACAATGCTGTATTTTCATTCACTAATATCACCTCGTAATTTTTCAAACAAAATCTGTTCAGCCTTTCTCAGATATTTATATACAGCGTTCCGTGAAACTCCCATAAGTTTGGCGGTTTCATCGGCATTGTGTCCGTAATAATAAAAATATGTAATTGCAACTCTGTATTTTTCTTCCAGTTCGCTGATTGCCTTAGATAAATCGGCAACATTATAATCGTTAAATTCATCGGCGGAAGGAATATCTCTCATTTCTTCATGAATGTCATTGTAGAAATGCTTTTTTTCTTTGTTATAAAGTCTATAAGAAGCGTTTCTAATAGTTATAATCAAGTAAGCTTCCATTTTGTACACGGGTAAATTGTGAATTTTATGAAAATTATCGGCTATTCTATAAAATGTTTCCCATACAGCTTCTTCCGCTAATTCATGTGATCTTAAAATCTTAAACGACTCGGTATATAGCTTTTTTTCAAACTTTTTTACTAGTTGTTCAAAACTTTTTTTATCTTCATCATCGTTTATCAATGTCAGACAAACTGTTAACATAAAATCTCCCCTTTGACTTCATTTGTTAGTATATAACAAGTATATCACTAAAAGTTAAATATTTCAAGCGTAAAGATACAGAAAACTCAGACTTAGCCACATGTAAATTCTTCAGCCAATCGGAATACTCATAACGGGTAATATCCTTGCCCTGCTTGCAGGTGCGTCTATCGTCAGCCTGACCCGATCGGCACAAAGAGTCTTAAATGTATAATTATTATAAAAATGCAGGCATTTTGGCATGAATGGTAAACATTGAACTTCCAATGGTAAAAACAACTCATTTCGTCATATTATCAACCGCCCACCAAGCCTTCTGATATGCCACGCTATCATGCAGACCAGGCTGGAGGTGAGTAATGAAACGGTCTATGCACAGACAGGCGGTGTGGCTCTACCCGGAAGTAAAAGAACTGCTGACCACTCATATGACGGCAGCAAACGCACTAAATCGTAGCAGTGGTTTTTCATCATGATTTGCGACGGAAATATACAGCGTGAGAGTTGATGTCAGTCTGATTGACGTTAGCTTTTGAGTGGGTCGTGTTTCACGTCCTACCCATAAAAATAGCGTTCTGAATTTCTGTTGTAAACTAACGCACTAAATCGGGGCGGCGGTTTCGGGAGTCATCATTTGGGTGACCCCTTGAAGCTGGCGTAACAGCAAAAAAGGAATGAACGAAACGTTCACCCCTGCGTAAAGACAGACTTACCATTTTGGGAAATCGGTCGTATGATAACTTGCTTGGATTATTCAAAGGTCGGGAAATGCGATTTTTGAAATGTGTGTCAGGCTGATTAAATTGAAAAACAGAAGTTATATCAGACGTACTAATTTACATTGTTCAATTCCATTGCTCCAGAAATCCGATATTTCAAGCTTTCTTATCTGACAAATTATAGCGGAATTCATAGCGCCGTGCCCGACAATAAGTATATCTTTACCTGAATTAATTGTTGGAGTTACAACCTCTGAAATAAAGCTACCAGTACGTGCGAACAATTCGTCAAAAGTCTCGCTTCCACCAACAGATTCAGTGTATGATGCAGGTTCCTTAAAAAGTACGTTTATCGGGCAGTCAGGTATCTGAAAGCTATTCGCTAGTCCCTCATAGCAACCAAATGACATCTCGACAAGTCTATCATCTGTTATTATCGGAACATTTCTATCCCTCAAAACAATCTCTGCCGTTTCTTTTGCCCGAATAAGTGGTGATGTGTAGCAAACATCAAAATGCACATCAAGATATTCAGTGTGTGCAGCTTCAGCCATTTTGCGTCCTTCATCATTTAACGGTATATCGGTTCTGCCTTGCAGTTTATGTTGTTGATTCCATTCTGTTTTTCCGTGACGCATAATATATAACATAATATTTATAATGTCCCCCTTGTCAAGACACAAATGAAAAAAATTATCGTGACAGCGAAAACTTTGTATAGCCATCCAAAAAACGTAAGCAAAATTTATGCAGCATTGCATACAGACTTGGTTTGGTAAACCTGCACAGGCAACTTGTAGCCAAGCGCCTGATGGGGTCTTTCGTTGTTGTAATCCTTGATGTAACCACCAATCTGCTGGCGCAGCTCTCTGGGATTGCTGTATTCATTGATATAAATCAACTCCGTTTTCAAGCTGCGAAACCAGCGTTCAATTACCACATTATCCACCCATCTAGCTTTTTCGTCCATACTCTGGCGGATATTCTTCGCTTTCAGGAATTCAATATAGTCATTGCTTGTAAACTGGCTGCCCTGATCAGAATTGATAATTTCAGGATTGCCGTATTGTTCCATGGCATTTGTGACTGCTGCTAAAACCGGTGCAGTATCCAGCGTATCAGACAATTCATAGCCCACGATAAAACGGCTGTACCAATCAATAATCGCTGTCAGATACATATGGCTGCGCCCCATTTTGATATAGGTGATGTCAATTGACCATACCTGATTTGGTCGGTCAATTTTTAGATTTTTCAGCAGATACGGAAATTTTAAACTGTTCTTTGATATTGTCAATAAAACTTGACACATTTTTTGAAAATCACGCAGCGACTCGCAACTCCTCATAATACCTCCTGCGTTTAACTGCCGAAGGCAATCCACCATTTGCGGAACATATCTGATGTAGTATAATAAAACTTGACACAACCAAGCCAAAGGAAATATAATAAAAAAAAGAAAGGTTGTGTTTAGAATGGGAACAGGAAAACAGTACAGTGAGGAATACAAAAAAGAAGCGGTGAAGCTTGCAAAAGAGATAGGAAATAAGGCGGCAGCCGAGGAACTTGGCATACCCAAAGGAACTATCGGGACATGGGTAAGCAAAGCCAAAGCCGGTGAAATAGACACAGGTGCCGGCACACGTACACCCGAAGAATCTCTTAGCCTTGCGCAGCAGCTGAAGGAAGCAAACAAGCGGATAAAAGAGCTTGAAAAGAAAAATCGGCAGCTGGAGGAACTGAATGAATTTCTGGAGGAGGCGTCCGCTTTTTTCGCAGCGAGCCGTCAGAAGCCGGGAAAGAGCAAAGACTGAAATATATCGCAATCCGCACCGATGACGGCAGAGTTAATGGAAAAATCAGCTTTTATTGCATGGCTCTTGAAGTCAGCAGACAGGCATTTTATGACTATCTTGACCGCAAGAATAATCCGTGGAAATATGAGCAGCTTTCAGTGGAAATGCAGAAAATACATAATGAGGATGAATGTAACGATTGTTATGGCAGGAAACGTATGTATATGGCGTTAAAGCTGAAAAAGGAAGCCGGGGAAATTAACATATCAATTCCCAGTGAAGCTACTGTCCGCAAGGTTATGGAGCAGATAGGACTGATTCATAAACCGCGCAGAAAGCCTAATGGTATCACAAAGGCAGACCGTGAAGCAATGAAGTCAGATGACCTTCTGCACCGTAATTTTAAGGCAGATAAGCCCGGTGAAAAGTGCATAACCGACATAACGGAGCTCAAAGGCAAGGACAGCAAGCTGTATGTATCGGCGATTTTTGATTGCTACGATGTAACCGTAGTCGGTCTTGCCATGGATACAAATATGAAAGCAGAGCTTTGCATTGAAACGGTAAAGAACGCCATCAGCTCATATCCTGAATTAAAGGGTGCGATACTTCATTCGGACAGGGGCAGTCAATATACAAGTGAAAAATATCGTGAAGCATTGAAATCGGCAAGGTTAGTACAGAGCATGAACAGTGCTGGAGGAAGGTGTCATGATAATGCAAGATGCGAGAGTATGTGGGCAAGGATGAAGGAGGAGCTTTTTTACAGCAGAAACAGGAAACCGGACAACTATACCGCAGCAGAGTTGAAAACGATGATTTGGCGGTATTATATGAGCTATTGGAATAATAGAAGGATATGTTCCGCAAATGGTGGATTGCCTTCGGCAGTTAAACGCAGGAGGTATTATGAGGAATTGCGAGCCGCTGCGTGATTTTCAAAAAATGTGTCAAGTTTTATTGACAATATCAGGAGGTATTATGAGGAGTTGCGAGTCGCTGCGTGATTTTCAAAAAATGTGTCAAGTTTTATTGACAATATCAAAAAAAGGATTTCATGAGCACGTCAAAGATCATTCGTTAAACAAATACCACTTTGACATAGGGGGTGTGTCACTGTGCAACGTTTTAAATTCACAACTTGCCCCTGTGTCAAATTTCTGATATTTGTCGTACCTTACAAATCTTGCGGCAACCTATTGACAACTGTTTCAATTTGAGATACCATAGAATTGGGGAGTAATAAGCTCACAAAGATTTAAAAGTCTTTGTGGGCTTTTTTGTTTGGATAGATATCTCCAGTGGAAGAAAGAGTAAAACATAGAATCTTGAAAAACAAAAAGAAGACATATAATTTGAAAATTATTAATTCAAATCCGGTTGCAAAATAGCTACTTCTCCCCCTATACATATGAGAGCAAACCATACAAGATTTCTGTTCTGATTTTGTGCAGAGATACAAACTTTAAAATAATTGCTGTCAAAATGGTTGTCAAAACCTCAACTTCTTCCCCTATACAAGCGGAAGAGCATAGTTAAAATGGCCGAAGTCATATGAGCAGACTTGTGCAACCCTACAAATTTTTTTTCACGCACGCATAAAAAGCTTCTTTTCGTCGGCTACAGATTGAGAGGCAAAAAGAATCTTGAAAACTAAATCCCACGCAGGAGAGATACCAAGCGGCGAAGTACAGCGAAGATCGTGCGGGAGGAGCAGGAGCGTACCAAGCTTGTAAAAACGTCCTTAGGTCAAACAAGGCTTTCTGACAGGAACTGTACTGTTGTGGGGAAGAAGAAAAAAAGAAAAGGAGGCTTGATAACTTGAAAAAGTTCAACTCAAAGTCCTGCGAAGAAATTATGACAACCGTGTACAAGCCAATAGAGTTTGTTGTAGACGGCTTGCTTGCACAAGGTCTGTATATCTTAGCAGGCGCACCGAAGGTGGGAAAGTCATGGCTGGCACTTGATATGTGCTTGTCGATAGCGAAAGGAGAAAAAGTTTTAGATCAGGAAACTACACAAGGAACTGCGCTCTATCTGTGTTTAGAGGACAGCTATGTACGAATCCAAAATCGTCTCTATGAAATTACAGACGAGCCGACAGAGCGATTGCATTTTGTAATCATGTCAGAATCAATAGGCAGCGGACTTGAAGAGCAGATCAAGAATTTCAAGAAAGAGCATAGCGATTTAAAAGTTGTGTTCATTGATACTCTGCAAATGATTCGTGAGTCAACCGATAACGGTTATGGTTCGGACTACAAAGAGCTATCTATTCTGAAATGTCTTGCGGACAAGCTTGAAATTGCAATCGTAGCTGTTCATCACACACGAAAGTGTTCCGACAGCGATCCATTCAATATGATATCGGGCAGCACAGGTTTGTCGGGCTGCGTTGACGGAAGCATGGTTCTTGTAGAAACAAAGCGTGGCAGCCGAAACGCAAAACTTTACTGTGTAGGACGTGATATTGAAAACCAAGAAATAAATCTTGTGTTTGAAAATAGTCGCTGGAAAGTTGTTGACGAAGTGACGGCTAAAGAAGCGGACTTTTTCTCTTTCGCTGTGCATGATTTCATGTTGGAACGCAATTATTTTAAAGGCTCTGCAACGGAGCTTGCAATCATGCTAAGCAAAATACTTTGTAAAGAAATTTTCGCAAACCATATCAAAAAAGAACTTATGAAGCACGCTTATGAATTGCAAAGTTACGGTGTGACTTTTAAATCCAGACGCAGCAACGGTCAGCGAGTAATTATTCTGAAATATGATAAAAGCAGTGACACCGGTGACGGTAAAAATCTAATGCCCGAAGCTGTTAAATATACTGACCCTGCTGTCACTGAAATGAGTTCGGAAGGTTCCGAAAAGCCTTTAAATACGTTGTTTGAGGGCGATTATGGAAATCAAAAAGATAAAAATTCTGCTGACCCTGTGCGCAAAGCTACTGTCCCTGTTTGTAATTCTACTGACCCTGTCCAAGGTGAAAAGATATGTGAAGTAAGGTGGACAACGCTTGATGAAATTCTGAATGAATCCGCAAGAAAAATCAGAAGCACACTTGCAAGTCAAGGCATTGAAGTTCCGCCATTTAAGAGTTAGCGAATGTGGGGCGATTTGTGCCCTCCTCATTTGCGGTAGGGTAAACATACCACTCGGGGCATCAGAGGGCAACACACGCCGATTTGTGAGCGGTGTACGAGTAGATAACCGAAGAATTCTGAAATCAGTTTGAAAGCACGTCGAAACCGGATATGTCAGTTATGCACAAATCCCCGATTTGCCGTATAACGAAGAAAGTGAAATATTTCATTGCAAGTTAAAGTTTCGGGGTCACAGCCCCCGAAACACTCACAGCGAACGAGCAAAGCTCGCCGCAAAAGTGCCGAAAATACGCAGTTTCAGCAAAATGATTGTGCATAATTTTTATGGGGTCATAAGTTTGAGTTTTGAATGATTCAGGGGTCGCAAGGGCTGAAAAGTGCGTAAAATCGGCGTGATTACAGGCGTTGTCGATGACGTCTAAGAGAATATCAGGAAAGGACTGTTTAAAATGATCGGAAGAAAAATCAAAGGCAGAACAATCGGAAAGACAACAAGGAGGGGGATAACAGAATGGATAACAACACAAAGATCACAATGCTTACAATCAAGGAGGCGGCAGCGCTTGTCGAAGGACTGACAGAGTATAGAGTCCGCCAGATGTGTATCAACAATCAGATCCCACACATCATGGCAGGAAAAAAGTATCTCATCAATCGGGATAAGTTTTTGAGTTATCTCCGTGGCGAAACTGTGTGAGAAATTTTGTTGATTAGGTAGAATTTAATAACGAAGGCGCATTTCTGTTAGACATTTCCGCAGAGATGTAGTATAATGTCGGTTGCAGAAATGCGCCATAGTTTTGAAACGGAGGTTTATATATGGCGACAATAAGACGGCGTCCCAACGGGACTTACGAAATTAAAGTGTCATGCGGTTACGGCGTGGACGGAAAGCAGCGCAACCAGTACAAAAGCTACAAGCCTGAACCGGGTATGACGAAAAGGCAGATAGAAAAGGAGATGCAAAGGCAGGCTATACTGTTCGAAGAAGACTGCAAGCGTGGACAGATAACTGCGGCAGTAAAGTTTGAAACATTTGCTGAGCAGTGGTTTGAGGAATATGCAAAAGTCAATCTTCGCCCTACATCATACGCACGAATGAAACAGCTTACCAAGCGGGTATATCCTGCGATCGGTCACAAGCGGCTTGATAAGATAACTGCTCGTGATATTCAGAAGTTCGTGACAGATATGCTTGTCAACGGCAAGAATATGAACACAGGTAAGCCGCTGTCGAGGAAAACGGCAGTGCATCATCTAAGCTTCATAAGCGACGTATTCAGCTACGCTGTACGTATGGGAATGCTGTGCGACAACCCTTGCAGGCGAGTATTCGTGCCTAAACAGGAGCAGGAGGAAAAGCAGATCTACACGATCGAGCAAGTAAAGATACTTTATGAAAATCTGAAAAGCGAGCCTATGAAATATCAGGTGTACCTGCTTCTTTCGATATACAGCGGTTATCGCCGCAGCGAGATGCTAGGACTTGAGTGGAAGGATATTGACTTTGAGCATGATCTGATACACGTTCGTCGCACCTCGCAGTACACTGCGGAAAAAGGGATATACACCGACACCACCAAGACAAGAAAATCAAAACGTGTATCCAAAATGCCTGCCTCGATAATGAACTTGCTCAGGCAGTTCAAAGCAGAGCAGGATGAAGAAGCAAGGCGGCTTGGGACGAAATGGGAAGATCACGACAGGCTGTTCACCAAATGGAACGGCGCGCCCATGAATCCGCAGACTCCTTTTGAGTGGCTAAAAGGCTACTGCGAGCGAATAGGAATACCGTTTAGAAATATTCATTCTCTACGTCACTTGCACGCCTCACTTCTGATTTTTGAGGGCGTGGATGTTGTAGCGGTATCAGAAGATATGGGTCATAGCGTCGTCGGAACGACTTTGAACTTGTACAGTCATATGTTCCAAGAGGCTAAAGCAAGAAACTGCGATGCGATAAGCAATGCGCTGAGCTTCACAAACGAGGCAAACACAGAGGAAGAAAAGCCTGCCAAGGATAGCTATGAAGATATATATGTAAATGAGGACGAGCAAGAGGAAGAACAACTCGTACAAGTTTTTGGGACATAAAAATCACCCGCAAGACAGCGTCCTGCGAGTGACACAATAACATATCTTTAAACAGTAATTTTCAAAACAAGTGGCAGATAAGTGGTTGAGAACAATTTCTGAATAAATAAAAACTCGGAAACAACGTATTTACGCTGTTTCCGAGCATATGGTTTGGTGACCCGTACGGGAATTGAACCCATGATTCCGCCGTGAAAGGGCGGCGTCTTAACCTCTTGACCAACGGGCCGATTTTTCGCTATGAGAAATGTGGTAGCGGTAACTGGATTTGAACCGGTGACACCCTGGGTATGAACCAAGTGCTCTAGCCAACTGAGCTATACCGCCATATGTTTTCCTCATAGCGACTTAATTATTATACACCAACGGCCCCAACTTGTCAACCCCTTTTTCAAAAAAATCTTCAAAAAATTCTATTTTGTTTATCGTGCATATAATTCGGGTTGCATTTTTAAACATTATGTCACTTGTCACAATGATATTATGCCCTTTTTCGCAAAATTTTACGCAAATTTGTTCAAAAACACTTTTCGTCTTTACGATTATGTGATATAATAAGTAAAATACATAGTTAAATAGTTCAAAACTATCAACCTATAATAATAAGGAGACATATAAAATGAAAAGCGTGTATATGAACCGTGAGCTTTCCTGGCTCAAATTCAACGAGCGTGTGCTGGAAGAGGCCGATCGTGAGTGCGTGCCGCTCTGCGAAAGGCTTTCATTCGCTTCGATCTATCAGAGCAACCTCGACGAGTTTTTTATGGTGCGTGTGGGCTCTCTCACCGACCAAATGGAAGTCGATTCAAGCGGCAGAGAAAATAAGACCAATATGACCGCAAAGGAACAGCTCAAGGCTGTTATCACCCGTGTTGGTGAGCTTAACGAGCGCAAAAATGCCATCTATGCAAACCTTATGGAGCAGATTGCAAAGCAGGGCGTGGAGCTTGTGGACTTTTCAAACCTCACCCCAGAGGAAAACGCCCAGCTTGAACAGTATTTCCTCACGCAGATCGCACCGCTGCTTTCGCCAGTTGTTGTGGGCAAAAGACAGCCTTTCCCGTTCCTGAAAAATAAGGAAATTTACGCCGCATTCGTCCTTTCAAGAAAAAATTCAAAGGACAAGCTCGGTATGATATCCTGCGGCTCTGAGGTGTTCCCAAGGCTCATAAAAGTGGGTTCGCAGGGCAAATATATGCTCTCTGAAGAGCTTATCCTCCACTTTGCGCCAAAGGCTTTCAAGGGCTATACAGTCACCTCAAAATCTCTTATCAGAGTGACGAGGAACGCCGATATCGACGCAGACGCCCTTTATGATGAAGACCTCGATTACAGAGAGTTTATGGCAGACCTTATCAAGAAAAGAAAGCGCCTTACCCCTGTCCGCTTGGAGCTTTCAAGAGAGCTTGACAGCGGCGTGGTGGAGCTTCTTTGCAAGTATCTTGAAGTCCACAAGCGCTCCGTTTTCCGCAACAGCACTCCGCTTGATCTGTCGTTCCTGTTCCAGATACAGGATATCCTCAGACAGAAAACAGAGCTTTTCTATGCAAAAAGACTGCCGCAGAAAAACACAGTTTTCGACGAAAACAAGCCTGTTCTGCCGCAGATCAAAAAGAAAGACCGCCTGCTTTCATATCCTTTTGACAGCATAAAGCCTTTCATCAGAATGCTCCGTGAAGCCGCTGACGATGATGAGGTCGTGTCGATAAAAATGACGCTCTATCGTGTGGCAAAGCACAGCGAAGTTGTGGAAGCACTT
This sequence comes from Ruminococcus sp., assembly GCF_019423705.1. Taxonomy (GTDB): domain Bacteria; phylum Bacillota; class Clostridia; order Oscillospirales; family Ruminococcaceae; genus Hominimerdicola. The sequence continues at coordinate 16,757 of NZ_JAHZAX010000004.1, forward strand.
TGCGAAGCCGCCGAGAATGGCAAGGACGTTCTTGTGTTGGTGGAGCTAAAAGCACGTTTTGACGAGGAAAATAATATCGAATGGTCACGCCGACTTGAAAAGGCAGGCTGTACAGTTATATACGGCCTTGAGGGCTATAAAGTCCACTCAAAGCTTTGCCTTATCACAAAGCGTATCGGCACAAAGACAGAATATTACACTCAGATAGGCACGGGAAATTACAACGAAAAGACCTCACGACTTTATACCGACCTGTCCGTTATGACCTGCGATAAAGCTATCGCACAGGACGCTATCAACGTTTTCAACGCTCTTTGCGCTGACGATACAGTCAAGACCACAGACAAGCTTCTCGTTGCGCCGAATTGCCTGCAAAATAAAGTCCTCGATATGATCGACGAGCAGATAACCCTTGCACAGTCGGGCAAGGAAGCTTATATCGGCGTGAAGATAAATTCGCTCACCGACAAGAAGATAATCGACCGCTTTATCGAAGCCTCAAAGGCAGGCGTGAAGATAGACCTTGTGGTAAGAGGCATATGCTGTCTTATCCCGAACGTAAAGGGCGAAACTGACAATATCAGAATTATAAGCATTGTGGGACGTTTCCTTGAACATTCGAGAATTTATATGTTCGGCAAGGGTCAGGATAGAAAAATCTATATCGCCTCTGCCGACTTTATGACAAGAAACACCCTCCGCCGTGTGGAAGTCGCCGCACCGATACTTGATAAGGATATCAAGGCGCAGCTCAGCGAAATGTTCGATATTATGCTCAGCGACAACGTGCAGGCTAGAGAACTTGACAGCAACGGCGAATACACCCTCGTGCCAACAGAGGGCAAGGCTGTAAGCTCGCAGGAAGTTTTCTATGATATGGAATACGCAAGGGCTGGGGAAGCTGTCGAAAAAGAGGACAAGTCAGACAAGCAAGGCAAGTCCTCAAAGGCTGATAAATCGAAAAAAGTAAAGAAATAATCATATACCATAAATATACGAAAAAACAGCGAAAGCAATACAAACGCTTTCGCTGTTTTTGTTGTGTGTGCAAAGTTATGGCTTGAATTTGTAAAATCCGTCGTTTGTGCAGTAATAGCAGAAATAGCCGTCGCCAGTCTGCGGAAAACGCACGCCAAGGCTCTGCTCGGCGTAGGTCTTGACAAGGCTGACCCTGTAGAAATTCACCTGCGCAATAAATGCGATGTAGTGATCTTTGGTCATAGGGTGGGCGCTTGTGAGGTAAAATTCGTCCTCGACCTTTTCGACATTGAGCCTGTGCTCAGCGTCAGCCTCCTTTGGCACAAGGGGCGAAAGCTTTTTGCCGCAGCAGGAAATTTCGCCTGCGCCTGTGGCTGTGAAAACAGAGCCGCACTTGTCACATACAAAAAATTTGATCTTGTTCATTTGCAAGGGCGTTAAGGATAGAAACGTCCGGGCAGCCGATACCACGTTCCCACTTGGAAACAGCCTTGTCGCTGACGTGGAGTTTTTCGGCAAGCTGGAGTTGAGTGAGACCTTTTTCCTTGCGCAGTTGGCAAATAAGTTCACCGATCTTTTTATAATCCATAGTGATCTCATTTCAAAGAATAGAGTAGTGGCGTTAAGATGATTATACAATAGAGAAACCACGCTGTCAATAAACGCTTAGTAGAGTGCGTTTAAGTGAGGAATGAAGGAATCGCCGTTGGCGATGGATCTTGCGACCACCCCAACATTTGAATAAATAAAAACATATGCAAAACCCCTTGACAACGCACTTTGCCTGTGCTATACTGCATTTTGAATCAAAGCAAGATAAATAAAAGAGAGGAAAAATTTATGTATACATTGCTGCTGGCGGTCATATATCTCGCCTTTATAAGCCTCGGCCTGCCCGATTCGCTGCTGGGGTCTGCTTGGCCAACTATCCGTGTGGACTTCAACGTACCGATATCCTATATGGGTATCGTCTCAATGATAATCGCAGGGGGCACGATAATCTCGGGCCTTATGTCTGAAAGACTTACAAAAAAATTCGGCACAAAAGCCGTCACGGCTTTCAGCGTGTTTTTGACAGCCGTCGCCCTGTTCGGCTTCTCAACTGTGGATAGCTTTTGGCAAATGTGCCTGTGGGGTATCCCTTACGGACTGGGTGCAGGAGCCATCGACGCCGCTCTTAATAACTACGTTGCGCTCTATTATAATTCACGGCATATGAGCTGGCTCCATTGCTTTTGGGGCGTTGGAACTATCGTCAGCCCTTATATTATGAGCTACGCCCTCACCCATTCAAGCTGGTCAAAGGGCTATCGCAACGTTTCGGTCATCCAGTTCTTTATCCTCGCAGTTATCCTCCTTTCATTCCCGCTTTGGAAAATAAACAAAGACCCTGGGCAAACGGAAGAGGACAAGCCGCTCCTTGGATTGAAAGGCGCACTTAAAATAGAAGGCGTTCCCACCCTGCTTATCGGCTTTTACGCATATTGTGCGGCAGAAGCCACCACAATGCTTTGGGCAAGCAGCTACCTTGAGTGTACGCAGGGCATTTCAAAGGACAAGGCCGCCGCTTTCGGCTCGCTGTTTTTCATCGGCATAACAGTCGGACGTTTCCTTTCGGGCTTCATTTCCGATAAGGTGGGCGACAACCGAATGATACGCCTTGGCACAAGCTTAGCCCTCTGCGGCGTTGTGCTCATCGCCCTGCCCGTGAACATCTGCGCAATAATCGGCTTTGTTGTGATAGGCCTTGGCTGCGCACCTGTTTACCCCTGCATAATCCACTCCACCCCGGCGAACTTCGGCGCAGAGAATTCACAGGGCATAATAGGCATACAAATGGCGAGCGCCTACGTTGGCTCGACCTTTATGCCACCGGTTTTCGGCGTTATCGCAAACAACGTCAACATTCGTCTTATGCCGATATATCTTGCGGTATTTTTCATTTTGCTGTTTGTGATGATATCCAAAACTGAAAAGAAGTGCAGGAAATAGCACTTGACAAGCTTTGGCGCAGGTGGTATAATAACACACAGGGAATGAGGTTCTCCCTTGGCTGGCGGATATTCCGCCGTCAGAACCGCTTTGAAAAGCAAGATTGAGGATTTTCAAGCTGATGACTTCTGCGAACAGGTTTAACTATTGGCGCTTTATGCGTTTATGTGGTTATGCCTTTTGCGGAATGTTGTCGGCTTTTTTGTTTTGTGTGGATACTATTATGGACGTTACGTTTGCGTGGTGCTAATGCTGACGGAGTTGTGTCGCAAAATCGCTGCCCTAAGAACCCGCAAGCGCTCTGGCGCCGCGCTTGAGCCTCCGCTTTAATTTCGCTGCGCTAGTTTTTGGTACAATTGCAAATCCGCACTTTTTCTTTTCCCCATTTCAAAATTCATCGCCGCTAGGCGATACATTCATTCCTCACTCCTCACTCCTCATTCCTCATTTGACTGCATCGTTCTGTTTACGATTTTTCCAATCCTATGCGAATTAAAAAGGAGAAACTATGTTAACTTCACTTGCTCTTATTTTTATTGTCGGGCTTGCTATGGGCGCTATCTGTCAAAGCCTCAAGCTCCCCCGTATCATCGGTATGCTCGCCACAGGTATCGTCCTTGGCCCCTATGTCCTAGACCTCTTCGACCCATCTATCCTATCTATCTCCGCCGACCTCAGAAAGCTCGCCCTCGTGATCATACTCATCAAGGCTGGCCTTTCCCTCGACCTCGGCGACCTCAAAAAGGTTGGCCGTCCTGCCGTCTTGCTTTGCTTCCTCCCTGCAAGCTTCGAGATCATCGCCTATGTGCTCCTAGCCCCTCACCTGTTGGATATATCCCATATCGACGCCGCCGTTATGGGCGCTGTCCTCGCCGCAGTCTCTCCGGCAGTCGTCGTCCCGAGAATGGTTCAGCTTATGGAGACCCACTATGGCACAAAGCAGGGTATCCCTCAGATGATTATGGCAGGCGCTTCCTGCGACGATATTTTCGTCATAGTCCTCTTCACAACTTTCCTTAATATGGCGCAGGGCGGAAGCGCAAAGGTTATGGACTTCGTAAACGTCCCCGTGTCGATCATACTCGGAATCGTCCTTGGCGCATTGACAGGCTGGCTGCTCTATCAGTTTTTCGAGACCTCATACGCCCACAAGCATTGCGTGCGCAACAGCACAAAGGTCATAGTGATCCTCGGCTTTGCCCTGCTTCTTATCGCCGTTGAGGGCTGGCTCGAGGGCAAAATTTCTGTTTCGGGACTTATCGCCGTCGTTAGTATGGCCTGCGTGATAAAGCTCAAAAGCACGGAATTTGTCTCAAAGCGCCTTTCCGAAAAGTTCGGCAAGCTTTGGATAGCCGCCGAGGTCATTTTGTTCGTCCTCGTCGGTGCGGCGGTGGATATCAGGTACACCCTCAAGGCTGGTCTTGGTGCAGTTGCGATGATATTCTTGGCGCTTATTTTCAGAAGCGTCGGCGTATGGCTCTGCACCATTAAAACTTCTCTCACCATAAAAGAGCGCATTTTCTGCGTTATCGCCTATCTTCCAAAGGCGACTGTTCAGGCGGCCATAGGCTCTGTTCCCCTTGCGGCAGGCCTCGGCTGCGGAAAACTCGTCCTCTCCGTTGCGGTGATGGCGATAGTCATAACCGCACCTCTCGGCGCATTGGGCATTGACGCTTCATATAAAAAGCTTCTCGAAAAAGAAAATATTGCCTCGTGACGGACTTGCCCTTGTGCGGCTAATGTGATATAATCATTGTATGAATAATACAAAATTAGAATTTGAATTTGAACAGAACACAAAAATAAAAAGGCTCATTCCGATAATATTGTCCGTCCTGTTGGCGGCGATAATGGTGGGCGGTGCGGAGCTTTTTGGCGAAAAGGAAATAATCTTCCCCGAGATAACCGCCATTGCCATAGGCGCATTGGTCGCCCCTGTTCAGTCTTGGAACACTTCACGGCTGCGGCTTCTTGCGGCGATAACATCCTCGGCGCTGTTTGGCGTTTTGATAGTGCGGCTGCCATTGCCTTTAATTGTGAAAATTATCGCAGGGCTGGTGATATCGGTTTGTATCATCACAATATCAAAAACAGGCTTCGTCCCAGCAATATCCGCCTGCATTTTGCCTATACTGATGAGCACAAAAAGCCTTGTTTACGTCCTTTCCGTCATAGTTATGACAGGGCTTATATTAATTTCACAAGCGTTTTTGGAAAAGCTAGACTTCCGTGAAAAATACGATTTTCACCCTGTTGCGCCTAACAAAAATTTGCTTATCCTGCGCTTAAAACAGATAGCCGTGCTGAGCATAATCTCAATATTGCCGGCATATTTTCACGAGATATTTTTTATTGCGCCGCCCCTAATGGTGGGCTTTGTGGAAATGAGTTCGCCAAGGCCAAAGCTGCGCAAACGTGCGCCCCAAGCCGTTTTGCTGATAATATCTGCGGCAGTTATCGGCGTGTTGTCAAGGCGTTTTATCGCCGAGATCGCAGGCCTGCCCCTATTTGCAGCGGCGGCGGTGTCTGTGCTTGGGATAATACTTCTCGTCGCAAAGCTGAAACTCTATTTCCCACCCTGCGGAGCAATAGCGACCCTGCCTTTTATAATTCCGCAAAACGCCCTTGTGCGCTTCCCATTCGAGGTCGCCGCAGGGTTTATAATTATGACTATCCTTGCAATGACTATCTTCAAGGACGATAATTAAGAATACCAAACAGGAGGTGAAAAGCAATGGTGGAGAATAATACAAACACAAATACAAACTTATACAACATTTATTCTGAAAGCTGCGGCGAAAAGGGCGGACTAAGGTTTTATACCTGCGGCTGTCTTGTGAACGAGGGCGGCTTTGTCCACGTCCGCCGAACCCTTAATTGCGATGTGTTTATCTTAGTGCAGGAGGGGGAGCTTTTCATCACAAAGGGCGGCAGAGAATATGCCGTCACAAGCGGAGAATACATTCTCCTTGAAGCAGGCTGCGATCATTTCGGAACAAAGGCTTCACAAGGTGCGCTAACCTATATGTGGGCGCATTTTGAGGGACAAAAGCTCCGTGACCGCAATATCCCACAAGACGGTTTCGCATATCTTATCCCAGAGGTGGGCAAAGCGCCCGATCCGCAAAGGGTGAGCATACTCTTTCGACAGCTTCTTGACTTGCAGCGACACGGCGGACTTTACAGCGAGAATTTTCTCACCTGCGCACTTTCAATGCTCCTAATGGAGCTTACCCAGCAGACCTTGGACGAGCAGCGCAACGCTAAAGAAGTCCCTGCAAGGGTCTATAACATATGCGAGTGGCTGCGATCAAACTGTCAAAAAAAGCTGACGGCTGAAACCATCGCAGAGCGCTTTCATTATAACGCCGAGTATCTTTCCCTGCTTTTCAAAAAGGAAACAGGCCTGACCCTTATCCAGTACCTCAACCGCACAAGGATAGACGTTGCCAAAAGGCTGCTTGAAACAGAGGGCATAAGCGTAAAGGAAACGGCGTATTCAAGCGGTTTTTCAGACGAAAAATACTTTATGCGAATGTTCCGCAAACTGGAAGGCGTAACGCCTCTCCAATATAAAGAAGCGTTCCGAAAACGCAATATCAATAGCAAATAACTCGCAAATGCGTGCTTTTCTGCCGTAGGGGCGAACAGCGTTCGCCCGTTTTACTCGAACAATGGCGTGGAATTTCACCGAGCAAAATAAAAGCGATACCACAAAACTTTGTGTGGTATCGCTTTTATGTTATTCGTAGATCTTCACAATATTGTTAGCTAAAGTTTTGATAAAATACTATTTCTTTTCGGAGAAATAAATCGTATATTCCTCATCATTTACATCATAAAGCGGCTTGAATGTGATGTTGTATTGCTGACCCTTTGTGATGTATTCGTTCTGCTTCCAAGGGAATGTTGAGTAGGTGTGCTCGATCTGCGGCTCGAAAATGTCTGTCGGCTTTGCGTAATCGCCGTGAAGCCCGCAGTCGCAGCTTGTAATGCCTGCCAAAACGATAGGTCCGTCAACAGCGGCGGCAAGGTTTGGCATATCGTCAAGGCGCTCCATTCTTATCTCTGACGGGAAGAACAGTCTGATTACGTCGCTGCCCCAAGCCTTTTCTATCGTGATATAGCCGTCCGATACATTTGCGCTGACAGCCTCGCCGTTGAGAGTTACTTCTGGCTCGCCGCTTACCCACTTAGGCAGACGGAGCTTGAGAGCGAACTTTGTGCCTTCCTCGCAGGAGATAGTGAACTTCATCGACCAGCGTGACATCGTGCCGTCGGAATGTTCGTCAAAGAATGTCTGACTGTTGTAATTCTTCATATCCGTGGTCTGCTCGATGTTGATATCCTTTCCGCCGAGAATCACCTTAGCCTTTGATGGGATATACTGGCTCACGATGATCTCGCTGTCAGAATTTGTGAAGTAGATAAGGTCGGGATAAAGCGTCTGCGCCTGTACCATTGTGCCGTGGCAGCACCAAAAATCATGTGTCTTGCTGCCCCATTTTTTCTTTGATCCTTGTTTCAGCGGCAGGAAGTATGTAGGCATACCTGTGAAAGCGTTCTGCTGTGCAAGGAAGCCGTTGTAAAGGCAGCGCTCGATGTAGTCGGCGTATTCTGTGTCGCCCGTCCACTTGAAGAGATAATCAGCTGTGCGCACAAGGTTGTAAACTGTGCAAAATTCCTGATTAGATATGCCGAGGAAGTGACCCTGCTGATGTGGCGGCACCCAAAATTCGCCCGAGTTTGCGCCGCTTGTGGCATATGTTCCACGGTCTGTAACTGCGCAGCGGAAAAATCTCTCTGTGCGTGTTTTCCACTTTTCGTCTCCAGTTATCTCGTACATTCTTGCAGCGCCGTGAGAAAGCGGTATACCGGCGTTTGCGTGATCGTTTGTGAGAGCGTCGCCGCCCTTGTCGAGAGTGTCGAAAACGCAGTTGCCGCTGTAACGCTCCGCAAGCTTCATATACTTTTCGTCCTTTGTTATGCCGTAAAGATCAGCCCAAACTTCCAGCATTCCGCCCTGTTCGCCCTTGTAGATAGCGTCGGGGCTGCGCTTGAGCATTTCGTCCGTCCAGCGCACATACCAGTCAGCAAGCTTGCTAACAACGTCGAGAGCCTGCTCATTGCCCGTGAACTTGTAAACATCGCAAAGACCCATAACAGTCTTGTGCATTACATACTGGGGCGACCAAACATACTGACCTCTTGCGATCATATCGAAATACTTTTCCGGAATAGAGCCTATCCATTCGCCGCCGTTGAGCTGCTGGCAGCGTGCAAGCTCGCTTATGACCTTGTCAAGCTTAGCCCTGAGCTCGATATCATCGTTTGAAGCGCAGTAAGCCGCAGCGGCAGAAAGCCAATGACCAAGAAAGTGTCCCCTAAGTTGACAGGTAGGCGCTTCCCAGCCCCAATGGAGCTTTGCACCGGCAGGATCGTCCACCACTTGAAGACCAGGCATTATTATACCTGCTTCAAGATAGAAATTCTGCAAAAGGCAGGTGGAATCAAGTTCAAAAAGATAATTTCTGTTCAAGTCAGTTCTCTCACGGAAAAGACCCGAAAGAAGTGTGACATCGTGTCTGTTCACTTTATTGAGCATAGTATATACCTCCGATTTTTGTTTATCTATTGTGATGTTGTTGTCATTTAGTCCGTCTATACTGATTATACCAGCAAAGCAGAGTTTTTTCAAGTGGACAAAACCCGATATTTTATGGACAAAGTGTAGGCGTTTGAGCCTTTAAAACGCAAATCAGATATTTCGGGACAGAGTGCGCAAAAAAGCGGGCGACCAAAGGTCGCCCGCTTTGCTTCGCTATTTGTTATTTGATATGTTACGACATCTTGTGTCCTATTTCGCCGACTGAACAAAAGCTTTAAGCTCTTCCTCAGGCATAAAGCCCACCTTTGAAGCAGTGATCTTGCCGTCCTTCACAACGAAAAGTGCAGGGATACTTGTGATGTTGAATGCGCTTGCAAGCTCGCTCTCCTCATCAACATTTACTTTGCCGACCTTTACAGAGCCGTCCTCTTCCGAATACTTATCCACCAGCGGCGAAAGCATTTTGCAAGGGCCGCACCAAGCAGCCCAGAAATCCAGCAAAACAGGCTTGTCGGACTTCATTACTTCTTCTTGAAAATTATCCTTTGTTATAACTTGTACAGCCATTTTTACAGCCTCCTTATCGCTTTTCAGTCTTTGCTTTTGTAATAGAGCATACAATGGCAGAAGCCCTCGAAATTCGGGTCGGCGATCTGCTCACGGAACTCTTTGCACATACACTTGTTTTCCTCTGTGCGCTGTATCCTGCAAGGACAGTATCCACCTGTGCGCTTCAGCCCCTCTTTTATGCTCTTTACCATTTCCTTGTCATCGTTCAAACGTACCATTTTTATTATCCCTTTTTTGCGGTGGATTATTCCTTGACAAATGCCTTTACAATCTCACCGATGTACTGATAATGATAATCCTTGTCAGGATACCACTTTTCATCTTCCTCTGTGCCGACAAAGCACTCAGGCTTCATTTCCTGAACGTATGCCTTTTTGCAAACAAGCACGAGCTTAGCCTGCTCAAATGTCGTTACCTGTGCGCCGTCCTCTGTGATGAATACAGGAGTGAGACCTGTTTCTTTTGCCTTGTCGCAGTCTCTTCCGCTGTGTGAACCGCAGAATGACAGCGCCTTTTTCATATCCTCGCCAAAGAATGAGATAGTGAAATACTCAGCCTTGTCGATAAATTCCTTTGTGTATCTCTGAGGTCTTATAACAGTTGTGAATGTGTTCTTTCCCCACATAACGCCTGCAAAGCCCCAAGAAGCTGTCATAGTGTTCCAACCGCTGTTGTCGCCTGCCGTAACGAGGAACCACTCCTTGCCTATCTTCTTATATGGGTTGAAGTCGAGAGCGTCAACCTTGTCAGCTGCTACCTCTGTGAAACCGTTCAAATTACTCATATTGTTTACCGCCTTTCTGATTTTATGACTTTATGATTTTAGTCGGCACATTATCGCACCGATCGTACACCAAAATTGTATAACTATATTATATACCATTTCAACACAAATTGCAACCCCGTGAAGAATCGTGAAAAGTTGTACAAAAATGCCGTGAAACTGGCTTTTGTGTGTTGCTTTTTTCGGGATATTGTGGTATAATGTGTTTAAGTATTTGTAAAGCTGCGCTCAACCTTTTGCGTGATACTTTCTATGTTTATGCTTCAAAGCCGCTCGATGTGTATATTAATTGTATTTTATGCGTAAATCAATGTATAAAATTAATAATATACATTAAGACAGCTGAAAATGTGTATAAATATAAAATTTTTATGCAAAAGCCCTTGACAATGCTGTATAAAGGTGTATAATATCCTTATGGCGCAGGCGGTGGCTTGCGGCCGTATCGAAATGATACATCGTTTACAAATTTTACATTTTACTTTATTACATACAATGGAGGAATTGTTATGGCAAAAGAAATCAAAAAGGTTGTCCTCGCTTATTCCGGCGGACTTGACACTTCGATCATCATTCCTTGGCTCAAGGAAAACTACAACAACTGCGAAGTGATCGCTGTTTCCGGTAACGTTGGTCAGGGCACAGAGCTTGACGGACTTGAGGAAAAGGCTATCAAGACAGGCGCTTCAAAGCTTTATATCGAGGACCTCACAGAAGAGTTCATCGAGGATTATGTATATCCAACAGTACAGGCTGGCGCTGTTTATGAGAATCAGTATCTCCTTGGTACATCATTTGCTCGTCCTATCATCGCTAAGAGGATCGCTGAGATCGCAATTAAGGAAGGCGCTGACGCTATCTGCCACGGCTGCACAGGTAAGGGCAACGATCAGGTAAGATTTGAGCTTGCTATCAAGGCTTTCGCTCCTGATATGGAGATCATCGCTCCTTGGAGAATTTGGGATCTCAAGTCAAGAGAGCAGGAGATCGAGTATGCAGAAGCACACAATATCCCACTTAAGATAAACAGAGAAACAAACTATTCAAAGGATAAGAACCTCTGGCACCTTTCACACGAAGGTCTTGACCTTGAGGATCCGGCTAACGAGCCACAGTATGAAAAGCCGGGCTTCCTTGAAATGGGCGTTTCACCGATTATGGCTCCGGACAAGCCAACTTATGTAACTATCCACTTTGAGAAGGGTATCCCAACAGCAGTTGACGGCGTTGAGATGAACGGCAAGGATCTCGTTACAAAGCTCAATGAACTTGGCGGCGCAAACGGTATCGGCCTTGCTGACCTTGTTGAGAACAGACTTGTTGGTATGAAGTCAAGAGGCGTTTACGAGACTCCTGGCGGAGCTATCCTTTACAAGGCTCACGAAGTTCTCGAGACTATCACACTTGATAAGGAAACTGCAAGAGTTAAGCAGTATCTTTCCATCAAGTTCGCTGACATTGTTTACAACGGTCAGTGGTTCACACCTCTCCGTGAAGCAATGAGCGCATTCGTAACAGAAACACAGAAGACTGTTACAGGCGATGTTAAGCTCAAGCTCTACAAGGGCAATATGATAAACGCAGGCGTAACTTCACCATACACACTCTATGATGAGGAAGTTGCTACATTCGATGAGGACAATGTTTACAATCAGGCTGATTCAGCAGGATTCATCAACCTCTTCGGTCTGCCGATCAAGGTCAGAGCTAAGCTCGAGCAGAAGAGAAACGCTAAGAAGGACTAATTCTAAAGCGTATCAAATATCGGAATATTAGGAGGTTTTAATATGTCAGATAACAACAGCATTTTTGAACCTGCAATTGATAAAAAAGTTGAGATATCATACGACAGCCTGCCGAACTCCTCTTTCGAGGACGTAAACCTTGGCGGAGCAAAGTTCTCAAACGTTAATCTCAAGGACGCACTCTTTGATGATGTGAATATGGACGAGACCCATTTCAATAACGTTAGTATGAAGGACGGCGATTTCGCTGACCTTTATATGGTGAACTCAAAGTTCTTGGGCGTTAATCTCAGCAATTCAAGATTTGGCTGCTCTATAATGAATAATGTAGAGTTTAAGAATCCCGATCTTAAAAATTCGCAGTTTATCCATTGCGACCTTACAAACGTTGAGATCAACGACTGCAAGATCGACGGACTTAAAATAAACGGCGTTGATATCCAGAAGCTTCTTGAACAGCACGAGAAGGAGCTTTAAATAAAAATGTATCGGGGCAGGATGACCTTTTGCGAGGTCATTTTGCCCATACGTTTTTTTATTTTCGGCATAGAGCGTAATGGCTATCGTGAAACTTTGGCGCTCTATCCCGAAAATAAAAAGCACAAAATTCAAAAATCCAAAAATAATCATAAAGGACGGTATTAAAATGGCAGGTAAAATGTGGGCAGGAAGATTTACAAAGGAAGTCGACGAAAGGGTCAACGATTTCAACTCGTCTATCTCCTTTGACGCAAGAATGTACCGCTACGATATAGAAGGTTCGATGGCGCACGCAACTATGCTTGGCGAGTGCGGGATAGTCGATAAGCACGAAAGCGAGAAGATAGTTGAAGGCCTTAAAGGTATCCTCGAGGATATCGACAGCGGCAAGCTCCAGTTCGACCCAACAGCAGAGGACGTGCATATGTTTGTTGAGGCGGAGCTCACAAAGAGACTTGGCGACACAGGTAAGAGACTTCACACCGCAAGATCAAGAAACGATCAGGTGGCTCTTGACGTTAGAATGATACTCAGAGCGGAAACAAAGGAGATAATCGAGCTTGTTAAAAAGCTTGAGCATACTATCCTCGATATCGCCGAGAAAAATCTTACAACTGTTATGCCGGGCTATACTCATCTGCAGAGAGCGCAGCCTATCACATTTGCTCACCACCTTATGGCTTATGCAAATATGCTGCTGAGAGATATCTCCCGACTTGAGGACAGCTATAAGAGAACAAACTTTATGCCACTTGGCAGCGGTGCGCTGGCTTCAACAACTTATCCTATCAACAGGCAGAGAGTTTGCGACCTGCTGGGCTTTGACGAGATAACACAGAACTCCTTGGACGGCGTTTCGGACAGAGATTTCTGCATCGAGCTTTGCTCTGCAATATCTATCCTTATGATGCACCTTTCAAGATTTTCTGAGGAGATAATCCTTTGGTGCTCTTGGGAGTTCAAGTTCATCGAGCTTGACGACGCTTACGCAACTGGCTCGTCTATTATGCCGCAGAAAAAGAACCCCGACGTTACCGAACTTATCAGAGGCAAGACGGGCCGAGTTTACGGCGACCTCAACACCCTGCTTGTTATGATGAAGGGTCTGCCCCTTGCTTATAATAAGGATATGCAGGAAGATAAGGAAGCTATTTTCGACGCAATCGACACAGTTAAGCTTTGCCTCAAAACTTTCGACCCAATGCTCGCAACGATGAGAGTTATCCCTGAGAATATGAGAAACGCCGCAGCAAAGGGCTTTATCAACGCCACCGACTGCGCCGACTACCTTGTTAAGAAGGGTATGCCTTTCAGAGACGCTTATAAGATAACAGGCACACTTGTGCATACTTGCATTGAAAAGGGCTGCACACTTGAAACGCTGCCTATCGAGGAATACAAGAAGCTTACAGATAATTTCGATAATGACGTTTACGAGGCTATCAGCCTTGAGACCTGCGTAATGCAGAGAAAAGCCGCTGGCGGCCCTGCTCCCGAATCGGTAAAGGCTCAGATCGAGTATGTCAAGAACAAGCTTTGATACAATGAAAAATATTGATAATTCCCCTGTCAAAGCAGCGGTGCTTTATATTGCGCTGTGGGAAGCGGCAACAGTATTGATGTGGCTTTTCAGCGCAAAGCTGTTCGTAATCTATCCGCTGTTTGCGGTGGGCTTTACGGTGGGATATCCCGTTTATACTTGGTGGGCTTGCTATCGCCACGCAAAGAAATTCGGCTTGAAATGGTACGTCGCCCCCGTGATGATAGCGGTGGCGGTGGCGGAATATATATTTGTCACCGAGGCAAGATCAGTCGTGCCGAACTTTATCGTGCTGACTGTTCTGACAGCAGGCTTTGCCGCAGGGATAGGAAATTGCTTTGCGGATAAGGACGCAATAAACGCCGCAAAGGAAGAGAAAAAACGTCAGAAAAGACGTGAAGAGCCTCAGTATAAGAATATTTTGGACGACTAAACCAAGTATGTGAATATCGAAAGAACTGGCAAACAAATGGTATGTGTAGGCTGGTTGTAGGAGCGACCTGAGGTCGCCCGTTGACACCGAACTTGGTGACAACTTTATTTACATTATAAATTATTATAATATTATAAGTTTTATAGAAGGATATGAAAAAGATGAAAACAAGAGTTTTTATTGACGGAAAAGAAGGAACAACAGGCCTTCAGATATATGAGCGTTTTCAGAACAGAAACGACGTCGAGATCATTGCTATCGACGAGGACAAGCGCAAGGACGTGAATGAACGTGCAAAGATGATAAATTCATCTGATATCACTTTCCTTTGTCTGCCCGACGCCGCAGCTATCGAGGCGGCGAACCTCTGTACAAACCCCGACGTTAGAATAATCGACGCCTCAACAGCTCATAGAACCGACCCCGCTTGGGACTATGGCTTCCCTGAGCTTTCGGAAAAGCATAGAGAAAATATCCGCAATTCAAAAAGAGTTGCAAACCCCGGCTGCTATGCAAGCGGCTTTATAAGCCTTGTGTATCCGCTGGTGAAAGCAGGCGTGCTGCCTGAGGATTACCCTGTAACGAGCCACGCAGTTTCGGGATATAGCGGCGGCGGAAAGAAAATGATCGCAGCAATGGAAAGCGAAAATAAAACAAAGGAAATGTTCTCGCCACGTCAGTATGCGCTGGCGCAAAAGCATAAGCATATCCCCGAAATGCAGAAGATATGCGGACTGAAATATAAGCCGATGTTCAATCCAATCGTGGACGACTATTATAATGGCATGGTAGTGTCCGTGCCGCTGGTGTCGAGGTGTCTGACGAAGAAGTATACGCCTGCGGATATACACGAGATAATGTCGGAGCATTATGTTGGACAGCATTTTGTGAAAGTAATGGAACTTGGCGGAACGGAAACGTTGGCGGACGGATTTATCGCAGCGAATACATTGGCAGGTACGAATAATATGCAGATATTCGTGTGCGGAAATGAAGAGCAAATATTGTTGATGTCGAGATTTGATAACCTTGGAAAAGGCGCAAGCGGCGCAGCAATACAGAATATGAATATAATGTTGGGGATCGACGAAGCAACAGGATTAGAATAAAACCAGCAAACGTGTAAGATACAAAAAGTCGCCGGTGCAGGGTGGCGTTAGCCCTGCCGAGGGAAAATTTCATTCTCGACAAGGCTCGAATGAAATTGGCGAGCAGCCCCAGCGGGGGCAAAAAGAAAGCGGTAGCAACAGCAACCCACAAGGGGGCAGAGCCCCCACAATTCCTTGTCCACCCCTGTACAAATGAAGCTACTGTTGCGCTGGAATTTGACGACCTGCTTAAATTTATCTCAGCGCTTGAACATAAATATGTTATAGTATAAAAGCTTCCTGTAAATTTGGTAAGCTTGTAAATTGGTAAGGAGAGATAGCTATGACAGCAACGAATCCAAAGAAAGAAATATCTAAAAAGAATTTTGACGGCTATACATATATCGAGGGCGGCGTGTGTGCCGCTAAAGGCTTTAAAGCTAACGGACTTTATTGCGGAATAAAGGAAAGCGAAACTAAAAAGCCCGACCTCTGCCTCGTGGAATCGGACGTTATGTGTTCCGCAGCCGGTGTGTTTACGCAGAATAAAGTCAAGGGCGCCCCTGTTACAGTTTCGCAGAAGAACCTTGCGAAAACAGGCGGAAAAGCTAAGGGCTTTATCCTTAATTCCAAAAACGCCAATACCTGCAACGCCGACGGCGAGGAAAAAGCTTATAAAATGTGCCAAATGACCGCCGAGAAAATGGGCGTTAAACCCGAGGAGATCCTCATCGCTCAAACAGGCGTTATCGGTCAGATACTCCCGATGGAGCCTATCAAAGCCAAAATGGACGAGCTTTACGAGGGACTTTCCTATGACGGAAATGAAAAGGCCGCTATCGCTATTATGACCACCGATACAGTCAAAAAGGAAGTCGCTGTTGAATTTACCCTCGACGGCAAGACCTGCCACATCGGCGGAATGGGCAAGGGCAGCGGTATGATACACCCGAATATGGCAACGACCCTCAACGTTATCACCACCGACTGTGCTGTTTCACCCAAAATGCTCAAAAAAGCGCTCACAGATATCGTGAAGATAACATACAATTGCCTCTCAGTCGACGGCGACCAGTCAACGAACGATACTTGCGCCGTTATGGCTAACGGACTTGCTGGAAACGCCGAGATAACAGCCGAGGGCGAAAGCTATGAAACTTTCAAGAAAGCCCTTTATATCGTTATGATGAACATTACAAAAATGCTCGCCAAGGACGGCGAGGGCGCTTTAAAGCTCCTCGAGTGCACAGTTACAGGCGCAAAAGACCTCGACACGGCTATAATCGTTGCGAAGAGCGTGATTTGTTCGCCGCTGTTCAAGTGCGCAATGTTCGGCGCAGACGCAAACTGGGGACGTATCCTTTGCGCTGTTGGCTATGCCGAAGCCGATTTCGATATCAACAAAGTTGACGTTTCGCTGTCATCAAAGGCAGGAGAAATTCACGTCTGCCACAACGGCGCTGGAATAGACTTCTCGGAAGAGATCGCTAAACAAGTGCTCCTCGAGGACGAGATAACGATCAGCGTTTCGATCGGCGACGGCGAGGGCACAGCCACCGCTTGGGGCTGCGACCTTACTTACGATTATGTCAAGATAAACGGCGATTATAGAAGCTAAATTGCTGAAAAAGCAGCTTACAGTCTATCGAAAAAGCAGCAAATCAACGGGCGACCGCAAATTGTTATGAGCTTAGTCGAATAACAATTTTTCGCCCTTACAAAAAACAACGTATTTACGTCCCCTTGGACGGCGTCCTCGACGTCACATCTGTTTTGTGCCTTTTCAATAAGCTGATACAGTATTACATATTAAGGAAAGAAGAATGAGATATGGATATAAGCAATAAGATCAGAAGTCAGATACTTATCGACGCTCTGCCGCATATTCAGAAATATCACGACAAGATAGTCGTTGTAAAATACGGCGGAAACGCTATGACAAACGCTGAGCTGAAGGAAGCTGTTATGAGCGATATCGTGCTGCTCAGCGAGGTCGGCATAAAGGTCGTGCTAGTCCACGGCGGCGGTCCGGAGATAAACGCAATGCTCAAGAGAGTTGGCGTTGAAAGCAAGTTTATAAACGGCCTTAGATATACCGACGCTGAAACTATCGATATCGTAAAAATGGTGCTTTGCGGCAAGGTCAATAAAGAGCTTGTTTGCGCATTGCAGCTCCACGGCGGAAAGGCGCTTGGCCTTTGCGGCTGCGACGGTCAGATGATACTTGCGCAGAAGCTTGAAAGCGAAGTCGATCTCGGCTTTGTGGGCGATATCAAGAAAGTAACGACAAAGCCTATCATCGACGCTTTGAACGGCGGCTATGTGCCGATAATCTCAACTGTCGGCGTCGGCGAGGACGGCCAGTCTTATAACATCAACGCCGATACCGCTGCAGCAAGGATAGCTTCCTGCCTGAGAGCTGAAAAGCTTATCCTTATGACAGATATCGTTGGACTTCTCGAGGACAAAGAGGACGATTCCACCCTTATCCCGCAGGTCAATGTCAGCGATGTGCCATATCTTAAAAAGAAGGGCATCATAAGCGGCGGAATGATACCAAAGATCGACTGCTGCGTAGAGGCCGTAAGACGTGGCGTTAAAAAGACCACTATCATCGACGGCAGAGTACCGCACTCGATACTTATCGAGCTGCTCTCAAACGAGGGTATCGGTACGCAGTTTATTTGATATAATTATATTTACATTTACATATTGAAAGAGTGATAAAAATGAACACCATAGAACAGTTCAACGAACACGTTATGCAGACTTATGGCAGGCTCGGTCTTGTAATGGAAAGCGGCCACGGTCAGACGGCTGTTGACGAGGACGGAAAAGAGTATATCGACTTCGGTTCCGGTATCGGCACAAACAGCCTTGGCTATTGCGATGACGATTGGGTAAAGGCTATCTGCGATCAGGCGCACAAGATACAGCATACCTCGAATTATTACTACACAAAGGTTCAGGCCGACTTTGCAAAGAGACTTTGCGAAGCAACAGGCTATGACAAGATGTTTTTCGGCAACTCCGGCGCAGAGGCTAACGAATGCGCTATCAAGCTTGCAAGAAAATACAGCTTTGACAAATACGGAAAGGACGCCGAGAGAAATATCATCATCACCCTTGTGAACAGCTTCCACGGCAGAACTTTGGCGACCCTTTCTGCCACAGGACAGGACGTTTTCCATAACTACTTCTTCCCCTTCGTGGGCGGCTTCGTCAACGTTATCGCAAACGACGTCGACGACTTTATGGACAAGCTCAACACCCTTGACAACAAGGTCTGCGCAGTAATGTTCGAGTTCGTTCAGGGCGAGGGCGGCGTTATCCCACTTCAGCAGAGCTTTGTAAACACCATTATGCTTGAGTGCGCAAAGAGGGATATCCTCACTATCGCCGACGAAGTTCAGACAGGCGCAGGCAGAACGGGCAAGCTTTTGACTTCGCAGATTTTCAATGTTAAGCCTAACATCACAACACTTGCAAAGGGTCTTGCAGGCGGTATTCCTATCGGCGTTTGCCTTGCTGACGAAAAGTGCAGCAACGTTCTCGGCAAGGGCACACACGGCTCAACATTCGGCGGAAATCCTATTTCCTGCGCAGGCGGAAACGCAGTTCTTGACAAGGTGACAAAGCCTGAGTTTCTTGAGGAAGTCACAAAGAAGGGCGAGTATTTCAGAAACAAGCTATCAGAGATCGACGAGGTCGAGGGCGTTGACGGCCTTGGACTTATGCTTGGCGTAAGGCTCAAAACAAAGAAAGCCGCAGACGTGCTGACAAAGTGCTTTGAGAACGGACTTCTTATCCTCACAGCAAAGGACAAGCTGAGATTTTTGCCACCGCTGAATATCTCATATGAGCAGATAGATAAGGGACTTGCTATTCTGAAAAAAGTTCTTGACGAGAAATAACAAAGTGTGTAGGTGCGAACAGTGTTCGCCCGTTTGATACGCAATACCAAATAAAAATCAAATTACGGAGGAAATATTATGAAACATTTACTTAAAATGCTCGACCTTTCCAAGGAGGAAATTCTCGACATTCTTAATCTTGCAGACCAGCTCAAGTATGAGAACAAGAACGGCATTGAGCACCACGTTCTCAAGGGCAAGACTTTGGGTATGATATTCCAGAAGTCCTCGACCCGTACAAGAGTTTCATTCGAGACAGGTATGTACCAGCTCGGCGGACAGGCTTTGTTCCTTTCAAACCGTGATCTTCAGATCGGCAGAGGCGAGCCTGTACAGGACACAGCCCGTGTTCTTTCACGTTATCTCGACGGCATTATGATCCGTACTTTCGAGCAGAAGGAAGTTGAGGATCTTGCAAAGTACGGTTCTATCCCGATAATAAACGGTCTGACAGACTTCTGCCACCCTTGTCAGGTGCTTGCTGACCTTATGACTATCAGAGAGTTCAAGGGTCGTTTCGATGGTCTCAAGATGTGCTATATCGGCGACGGAAACAATATGGCAAATTCTCTTATCGTGGGCGGCCTCAAGGTGGGAATGGAAGTTTCCATCGCTTGCCCTAAGGATTATCAGCCTGCCGCTGAGGTGCTTGAATTTGCCAAGGGCTATGGCGACAAGTTTTCTATGACAGACGTTCCGCTGGAAGCTGCTAAGGATGCAGACGTGCTCTTCACAGACGTTTGGACTTCAATGGGCGAGGAAGCTGAGACCGAGAAGAGAAAGATCGCATTCAAGGGATATCAGATCAACGACGATATTATGGCAGTTGCAAAGCCAGACGCAATGGTTCAGCATTGTCTGCCGGCTCACCGTGAGGAAGAGATCACAGAGAAGGTGTTCGAGGCTCACGCAAACGAGATCTTCGAGGAAGCAGAAAACAGACTTCATGCACAGAAAGCCGTTATGGTCAAGGTAATGGGTCCGCAGGAATAATTCGCATATGACAAAAGCCGTCCACGCTGGTGGGCGGCTTTTTTGTGTTGAACACATCAAAAAGGTCTTTGATGTGACGGGATAAAAAGATCCGCAGTCCTCAAAGAACTGCGGTCATAGTTAAATAACATTTTCATTTACGATATGGTAGCTTTGCAGAATTTCTGGGTCAAACTGAATGAGTGAGATCATTCTGCGTGCAGGACCGATAGGCTGGTTCGTACCTGTTTCCCACGCCTCAACAGTTTTTGTCGAAACTCCGATCACCGCGGCAAATACCGCCTGCGTAAATCCCAGCTTTTTTCGGATCGCTTTTATATCTTCAGCAGATATATCAGGCAAAGGCTCTATTCTAAGAGTTGTTTTTTAGCAGAAATTTTACCTTTTTCGTAGTCAACTGCCTCGTTAAGTCCAGTAATTATGCTGTCAAACACATTCATATTAAAGCTGGTCTCCTTCGTATTTATTATTGAAGTTGTAATATACTTTCTCATTTGGAAGCACCGCCTTAATCGGATAAACTGACATCCCAAAAGAATCTGTAAAAATAACATCTTCTCCAATATGTTTTTCAAGAAACTCATCAGAAAAATCAGCTATTAAACCAATGCTGATAGCTCCATTCCTTGTAAAATTCAATCCTTCAATTTGTATACTCTTTTCAATCAAAGAACAATCTGAAGTGTGAAAAAAATTCAACAACATTTTTTGAATATCTCGTTCGATTTGAATCTGATTATCAAGATAATATCTGATTGCTTCTTCTTGTTCATATGAAATTACAGCATCTTTTTGATTTGAGTATATACATAGATACAGGTCAAAAGTTTTATCCCATAATGTAATGATAAAGCTCTTCTTTGTGTACCAATCTGTTTTTTTAATCAAAGTTCCTAATACAGGATGCTCAATTGTAGTTGGTTTATTTTTTTCTTTGTCTTTCCAAAAAAACATAATCTCGCCTTTAAAATTTGTATTGCTTAGCCCATTACGACCTCAACGTTAACTGTTGAACCGTTCTCAGCAACAGGGAGAACATTGCCCTCTACTGCCTTGCCGTCAACTGTTACGCTCTTTACGCCCTTGCAAACGTGGTCAGGGTTCTTAACAGTGATGTTGTATGTTGCACCTCTGTACTGACGTGTTGCTGTCATGCCGTCCCACTCGTGAGGGATAGATGGATCGATCTTCAAGCCGTCAAAGTCAGCCTGTACTCCGAGAATGTACTGTGAGATAGCTACCATGTTCCATGCGGCTGTACCTGTGAGCCAGCTGTTCTTGCCCTCGCCAAATCTGCTTGCGTCCTTACCAGCTATCATCTGACCGTATACATAAGGCTCTGTCTTATGAAGATCAGATATCTCCTCGTTGAATGCAGGAGCTATCTTGCTGTAATACTCGAACGCCTTGTCGCCTCTGCCTGCATATGCTTCTGCGCAGATTATCCAAGCATTGTTGTGTGTGAAGATACCGGCATTCTCCTTATATCCGCCCGGATATGTGGATATCTCACCATACTGGATATAATACTTTGAGTATGCAGGATTGTTAAGAACAAGACCATACTTTGTATTGAGGTACTTGTCGATAGAATCAAGTGTCTTGATGTCAGCGCCCTCGTCCTTGCCTATTTCAGACATAACTGCGAAGCCCTGTGGCTCGATGAATATCTTGCCCTCTTCACATTCCTTTGAACCCATCTTAGCGCCTGTTGAATCGTAAGCTCTGAGGAACCAGTTGCCGTCAAATGCAGAAGCCATAACGTTCTTCTTCATCTTGTCGATCTCAGCCTGCGCAGCGCAAGCCTCATCGTCCTTGCCAAGGTGCTTGAGGATAGCAACATAGTTAGGACCTGTGTATGTAAAGAGCGTTGCTACCATTACTGACTCTGCTACCTTTGAGTAGCCGCCCTCAGCAGCGAACTTTGGATTTGTGTAAGTCTGGAAGCTCTCGCCCGGAGTGTCTGAATAGCAGGAAAGGTTGATACAGTCGTTCCAGTCAGCTCTCATTGCAAGAGGAAGTCCGTGAGGACCAAGGTTGTTTACAACGTGATAGAACGATACCTTGAGGTGATCGAGCATTGGCTGAGCCTTTGACTCATCGTTGTCGTATGGCACCATTTCGTCAAGGATAGACCAGTCGCCTGTTTCCTTGATATAAGCGGAAACTGAAAGTATCATCCACAGCGGATCGTCTGAGAAGTCGCCGCCGATGTCGGAGTTGCCCTTCTTTGTAAGAGGCTGATACTGGTGATAGCAGCCGCCGTCAGGAAGCTGTGTTGAAGCGATGTCGATGATACGCTGTCTTGCACGATCCGGTATCTGATGAACGAAACCGAGGATATCCTGATTTGAATCTCTGAATCCCATACCTCTGCCGATACCGCTCTCGAAATATGAAGCGGAACGTGAAAGGTTGAATGTTACCATACATTGATACTGGTTCCAAATGTTTACCATTCTGTTGACCTTGTCATCTGGTGTGTCAACATTGATAACGTTGAGAAGTCTGTCCCAAGTAGCCTTGAGCTCTTCAAGACCTGCGGCTACCTTTTCAGGAGTGTTATACTGCTCGATCATAGCGAGAGCCTTTTCCTTATTGATAGTAACGCCGTCAGCCTCGAACTTCTTGTCAACAGGCATCTCAACATAGCCAAGGATAAATACCAGCGTCTTTGTCTCGCCCGGAGCAAGTGTGATCTTCTTGTAATGTGAAGCGATAGGAGACCAGCCGTCAGCAAATGAATTGTTTGCCTTGCCTGCTTCAACAGCCTGTGGGTTGTGGAAACCATTGTAAAGACCGATGAATGAATCTCTGTCAGTATCATAGCCGTCGATCTCGTCGTTTACTGTGTAGAAAGCGAAATGATCTCTTCTGTCTCTGTATTCAGTCTTGTGGTAGATAGTCGAACCAACTACCTCAACACGGCCTGTGCTGAAGTTTCTCTGGAAGTTCGTGCAGTCGTCCTGTGCGTCCCAAAGACACCACTCTGCAAATGAGAAGAATGAGAAAGTCTTTTCCTCACTGCTCTCGTTTGTGAGCACGATCTGCTGAACTTCGCCGTTGTAGTTCTGAGGAACAAAGAATGTAGCCTCAGCCTTAAGTCCGTTCTTCTTGCCTGTGATGATAGTGTAGCCCATACCGTGGCGGCATTCGTAAGCGTCAAGCTCAGTCTTAACAGGAGACCAGCCGGGGTTCCAAATAGTCTCGCCGTCCTTAATATAGAAGTATCTGCCGCCCATATCGATAGGCACGTTGTTGTAACGATAACGTGTGATACGGCGCAGTCTTGCGTCCTTATAGAAGGAATAGCCGCCTGCCGTGTTGGAAATGAGCGAGAAGAACTCCTGCGTGCCAAGATAGTTTATCCAAGGGTATGGAGTTCTGGGGTTGGTGATGACATATTCCTTTTTAACGTCATCAAAGAAACCGAATTTCATTAAAAATCCACCTTTCGTAATTTATCTATTGTTAATTAATTTCTTAATTAATGACTGTAAAGCCTCTAACGATATTTAATCATTATATCGTGAAAAATCTCTGCCAGCACTTGAAGGTATGGCCTTTGGTTATCTCTTGGTATCCGCTGACTTCATTTGGCAGGGAAAGGTTCGGCGAATTTATCATCGCCGTCATAGGCTCGGGGCAGAAATAACCCTTGTGACCCTTGTCGTTCCACATATTCCAGAACTTGAATTCTTTCGATACCTCGTTGCATATCATATGGCCGTTTGCCGTGTCCTTTACATATGATCCGTAAAAGTCATTGCCATTCAGCTTGTTCATACCGGCTGTGTACATATCGTTTGAGATATTGTGCAGGGTCGGCATTTTCGTGCCCTCGTTGTACTCCTGATCCTTTGCTTTCAGCGGCAGAAGCTTCTCTGTCGGCAAACACCTCTTGTCAAGTTCACACCTCTCAACAACAGGCACGCACATTCTCATCGTGTCCTCACGGCCGCCGTCGCACATCGGCGCATTAAGGCAGGTGTGTGTGCAGATAGAAACAGGCAGAGCCTTCTCACTGTTGTTTGTGAGATATATCTCCTGCAAAAGCCCGTTTTCAGACAATGTAAACGTATACGATATTTTAAAATCAACAGGGAAAAAGCTGTACATCTCATCGTTCTTATCAAATGTATAAGAAGTGACCAGCACGGCCTTGTTTTCCTGCGTTGAGTAACATTCTATCTCGTGAGCCCTCTTGTGGACCCAGCCGTGGATAAAGTTATCAAGCTTTTTCTCGTTTATCGGCATTTGATAAACGCTGTCAGAAGTTTTTATAACGCCCTTGTCGAATCTGTTCGGTAAAAACAGCGTGGGAAGTCCCCATATCTCAGGCGCTTTGTTGATAGTTTTCAGCGTGCAGTCTTCCTTATACCTAAAGACTTCGATACCGTTCTCTTCATCTCTGAGCCTCAGCACGGCCGAACCCAGCGACGGAGCGATGATACAGGTATATTTCCCCGACTGCAATCTTACGCATTCAGTTTCCTTGAACATAAATTTCAGGTCGATCTTATTCAAGAAACTACGCCCCCATTTCTTTATTTTGGTGGATAAACGCTTACAGCGTAAACGTTTAATATACATTATTATAACATATGGCAGAGATTTTGTCTAGTAGAAAATGCTGATTTTTGCATAGAATTTTACCGCTGTTTTTAAGTAGTTTTTACCAAAGAAAAATATTAAGATATCCGAAAGTTTTCGCTGATAAAAATATCTTTCGTAGGTCAAACGCCCATATACCGCCCTTTTGCGATGATAAATGTGAACGTTTACGAAAATTCGCAGGAAGAAAATTTTTTGCTCTCAAAAATAAAATTATAAAGATATATGAATAAAACCGCAGACCGTGGCGATAATAAAGACAGAAGCCCGCAGGCGGCAAGGCTTGCGGCGTTAAAAAGGAGGAATTAAAAATGCTGGACAGGATAGCTTTGATACTTCTTGTGATCGGCGGCATAAACTGGGGGCTGGTGGGCATATTCCAGTTTGACCTTGTGGCGTTTATATTCGGCGGCTCGGCTGCGATCCTCAGCAGGATAGTATACGTTCTGGTGGCTCTTTCGGCGATCTGGTGCATTTCCCTGTTTTTCAAGGACAACACCCTTTTGCAGGAAGAATAGCTTTCTATGCCGTGGCGGCAGGAAAGGGAGCTTACTTTAAGAAAGCGGTATCATTATCAATTATCACGGGTTTGCACAGTACCAATTTCTCAAAGCCGGCTCTCTTTCCTGCTTCCACGGCGCATTACATATGCTTATCCACATACGGCCGTATAAAAATTTGAACATTTAGAAAATCAAAAACGATAACTTTTTTGACTTTTTAAGGTCCGTTTAAGTTAAGGCGCAGAGTTGCTGTAAGTATTGGCATAAATGGGCTGAAATATTTGTGCAAATCTCCGAATTTTCAGAAAATTAACAGGTTCTTTGCAACTTTTTCTTGACTATCCGGTCGAAAGGGTTTATAATTTAGTTGATGTTAAGAATATTAAACATTATTTTGTTTGATTTAACATCCGTTTTGTTGTCTCCTTTCTTTTGTTCTACACATAGTTTTTTTATTTTATTTTGCAAGCTGAGCACCGTTGCTCAGCTTATTTTTTTGCATTTTTTGCCGCAGGCAAAAATACGCTGTAACCTTAAAGGGAAAATCGTGTATATATAAGTGAAAGCCAAAAGACAGGAGGTTCACGGCTTGAATGACAAACGTTTGATTATTAAGCTAAAGAAAAGATCGGATAAAGCACTTGAAAAGCTTGTGCAGGAGTATTCCGCTTATGTGTACACCATCGTGCGGAATATCCTCGGGGGAGCTTTTACAAATGAGGACGCCGAGGAAGTCACGTCGGACGTGTTTTTCAGCATATGGAAAAGCGCCGAAAGTCTCGACGAGGACAGAAAGCTGTCGCCTTATTTAGCTGCCTGCGCAAGAAATTGTGCCCTCAATAAGCTGCGCTCCGCAAAGCTCGAGATACATTCGGACGAGCTTATGGCAGACCTTGTGTCTGGTCAGAGCGTTGAGAATGAGCTTGAAACAGCGCAGCAGATAGAGCTTGTGTCCGACCGCCTTGAGGAGCTTTCAAAAGTTGATAAAGAGATCTTTGTGAGATTTTATTACTATGGTGAAAAGCTTGCAGATATCAGCGCAAGGCTCGGTATAAGCGAGAACGCATGCAAAA
Source organism: Ruminococcus sp. (assembly GCF_019423705.1). Taxonomy (GTDB): domain Bacteria; phylum Bacillota; class Clostridia; order Oscillospirales; family Ruminococcaceae; genus Hominimerdicola. The sequence goes on from NZ_JAHZAX010000004.1 coordinate 43,072, forward strand.
CAAGACTATCCCGAACAAGAAAAAAGCTCAGAGATCACCTGACAGAAAGGGGCTATTACAGAGATGAAAAAACAAAATGATTGGGCAAAGGACATTGCACCGATGAAAATAAAAAGCTGCGACCCCCACCGTATTGCGGATTCTGTCAGAGACAGAATTGAAGCAAAGAAAGGCAAGGTCATTACTATGAGAACAAATAAAAGAAGAATAAAGCCGCTTGTTATCGCCGCAGCAGTTGCCGCAACCGCCGCAGTTTCAATGCTGTCGGTAAACGCAGCCACGGACGGCCAGCTTGTTGAAAAGATCAGACTTTTCATTAACGGCGAGGAGCAGGATATCGACAGCTCGAACATCAAGACGGGTGTTGACGAGAACGGCGATCCATACTATGAGTTCCACGTCAACGAAGATACGGACAGCGAAGTTTCAGTCGAGGCCGACGAAGATGTTGCTGACGGCGGAAGCATTAATGTTCAGGGCGAAGTCGATATCGCTGAATAATGTCAGTTCACAAAAAGTTTACAATATAAGCTGCGCAGACCCTTGACAAAGCGTTAAGGGTCTGTTATAATATTAGAGCATTCGTATCTAAAGACAGTTGGCGGCAGGAAACTGCGGAAGTCCAGCCGAGGAAAGGAATAGCAAAGTAATTATGACTTTGTATCTCTTTTGTCTTGTGACGAAAGAGATTTTTCTTTTGTTAGTTTACGGTTTGCGTAAATTAGTTCAAAGAGGTGAAATTGAAATGCCAAGCGAAAAGACATTGCTCGCTAAGAAGGAAAGAGTAGCACAGCTCGTTGAGATGATCAAGAACTCTGCCGCAGGCGTACTCGTTGATTACAAGGGTATTACTGTTGAAGAGGATACAAAGCTCAGAAAAGAGCTGAGAGAAGCTGGCGTTAGCTATTTCGTTGAGAAGAACACTATCCTCAGATTTGCTCTGAAGGAAGCTGGTCTTGACGATATCACAAACGTACTCGAGGGTACAACAGCTATCGCAATTTCCAATGATGACCAGACAGCACCTGCAAGAATTCTTGGTAAGTTTGCTGAAGATTGCAAGGACGAAAAGTTCTTCCTCAAGGCTGGTTACATCGGCGAAGACACTTATGACGAGGCAGGCGTTAAGGCTCTCTCGAAGATCCCTTCAAGAGAAACTCTGCTTGCACAGCTGGTTGGTTCCCTTCAGGGTCCTATCCAGAAGCTTGCTGCAACACTCCAGGCTGTTGTGGACAAGGACAACGAGGCTGCATAATAACGACAACTGCGATTTTTATGCTGCTTGACGAATGGGCATTGACCCGAAAATTTATTTAATAAAAAGGAGATTTTTATAATGGCTTCAGAGAAGATTATGAATTTTGTAGAAGAAATCAAGAAACTTTCCGTTCTCGAGCTTTCCGAGCTTGTTGACGCTATCCAGGAAGAATTCGGTGTAACAGCTGCTATCGCTGCTGCTCCTGCTGCTGGCGCTGCTGGTGCTGCTGTAGAAGAGAAGACAGAGTTCGACGTAGTTCTTACTTCATTTGGTGACGCTAAGATGGCTGTTATCAAGGCTGTTAAGGAAGTTACAGGCCTCGGTCTTAAGGAGTCTAAGGAACTCGTTGAGGGTGCTCCTAAGGCTATCAAGGAAGGCGCTTCTAAGGCTGACGCTGAAGAAATCAAGGCTAAGCTCGAAGCTGCTGGCGCTTCTGTTGAGCTCAAGTAATTTATTTACAATAGTTCACATAAGAGACTCCAATTATTTGGGGTCTCTTTTTTTCTTTTTAATTCGCATAGGGCTGGACTGCGGGAGACGTTCGACTCAGCCCGAGGATTGGACAGACTTTAAACCTGTCAATTGTAGGGGAAAATTGCTGTTCGACAATGCTCACAACAATTTATTGGTCGCCCGCAGTCTGACGCAAAAGCTGCAGACAGAATATTGGTCTTTTTTTATGTGCAAATGAGAAATATAAAAAATTTCTCCACCCCTCTTGACAAACAATATTATATGACGTATAATATATGCAAGGATATAATATTACAGCAAAGTATAATATAAAATGCAAAAAGGAAGGAGCGATGATATGGGTTTTCCGATAAGCGCAGGGCTGCTTGATTCGATGGTGCTTTCCGTGGTCGATAGGGAAGATACCTACGGCTATGAGATAACGCAGTATATACGTCGGGCGGTGGATATTTCTGAGTCTACGCTTTATCCTGTGCTGAGAAGGCTGCAAAAGAATGAGTTGCTTGAAACTTATGATAAGGAGTATATGGGAAGGAACCGTCGGTATTACCACGTCACGCAAAAGGGCGAGGAAGCCTTGACCGAGTATCGCAGAGAATGGAAAGTCCACAAGAAAATGGTGGATAGTATATTATTGAACGAGGGTGGAGAAAATAAATGAACAGACTTGAGTATTTGACTGCGCTGCGCAGATATCTCGAAGAGGGCGGCTTGTCAGCGGAGGATATCAGCGACGCAATGGGGTTCTATGAGGAAATTTTCCTCGACGCAGGCGTGCAGCACGAGGAGGAAACAGCCCGTAATCTCGGCTCGCCAAAGGAGCTTGCGGATAAGATTTTGCAGGATAGCGGCATACATTCACAGGGCGACGCCGTGTTCCAAATGGAGGAAGCCGCCGACCCGAGAAATGCACAAAATCAGCAGAATACGCAGTCCGACCGCAACAGCAATCTTATGAAGCTTGTGATTATTATCGTAACATCACCGCTGTGGATATCCTTTGTGTGCGTGGTTTTCGGTATCGCAATGGGCTTCGTGGCCGCCATCGCCGCCGTGCTTTTTGCAATATTCGCAGCAGGAATAACAGTATTTGCCTGCGGAATTGCCACGCTGTTTTCAGTTTTCCCCGCAGGTCTGACCCTTATAGGCGCAGGAATTATCCTTATGAGCATTGGAACTCTTATCCTTGTGCCGATCATAAAAGGCATATGGCATTCGGCGGTGTCGGTGTTCAATTGGGCTGCGAACGGCATTGGTAAGCTTTTTGGCGTAAGGAGGGCAGCGTAAATGGCAAAGTATGATAACGTTGGCGACGTAAAACGCCGCAGAGTTCCAAAGTCACTTGTCGCTCTTATCGTCGGTATAGTGATATTTGTCATCGGCATTGTGCTTATGAAAGCCACAGGCACGGAGAGCTTCGGCAAAAGATATTCTATCGATGAAACTTTGAGCAGCGCTGATATAAAGGATATAAAGCTTGATATCGGCGCTTCAAGAGTGACGATATCAAAAAGCGCCGATGATGATATTCACGTCAAGGGCGAGTATCTTCCAAACGAGGTAACAGTCAAAAACAATTCGGGCAGGTTCGAGCTTGAAGAAAAGTCCAGCTGGTTCAATACAGGCTATGTGAATATCGACGGCAACGACCCCGTCCTCGATATCCAGCTTCCTGCAAAAGAGTATTCATATGTCGATATCGACGGCGGAGCAGGCACTTTGGATATCTCCGACCTTGAGTGCGACGTGCTTGAAATGGACTTCGGCGTAGGTAAATCAGTTTGCCGCAATATCGTCTGCAAGTCAAAGGCAGACTTAGACCTCGGCGTTGGACAGACAACATTTGAAGATTGCCAGCTCGGTCAGACCGATATAGACTGCGGCGTTGGCGAAATGTCATTCACAGGCAAGATCATCGGCGATTGTGAAGTTGACGGCGGCATAGGAAAAATTACCCTCAACATAACAGGCGACAGAGCCGATTATCAGATAATAGAGGACGGCGAAAAGAAACATTCCGATCTTTTTGCAAAATACAAAATAAAGGTAAACAGCGGTATCGGAGAAATAAAAGTCAATATCGCAGAATAATTTGATAATACAATAAATATTTGAAAAGGAGCGAATAGCTATGAAAACACTTTACAAGATAAGAGACGGCAGAATAATCGCAGGCGTATGCAACGGTCTGAGCGAGTATTTTAACCTTGACGTGAATATCATAAGACTTGCAACAGTCCTGCTGGGCTGCACTGGCGCAGGCACAATGGCGTATATCGTCGCCGCAATTATCCTGCCCGAAAAGCAGTTTAGAGATTAAAAATAAAATCAAATATGTCGTAACGGAAAAGCAGCAAATCAACGGGCGACCGCAAATTGTTATGAACTTAGTCGAATAACAATTTTTCTCCCCTAAATATAAACAGCGTATTTACGCCAATTGTAGGCGCAAATTGGTTTATTTGCATTGATTTAAAAGACCGACTTGCATAACAAAATGCAGTCGGTCTTTTGCTATTTATTTTTCATTAGTGATAACATTATCAGCCTTGCGCCTTGAAAAAAGCTTTGGTATAAGTCCGGCAACAACAGGCACGGCAGCCGCACATATAAGCGCCGTCAAAAATTGCTTTATGGTCGGCACGGCGGTGAGGAAAATTCCCTGCAATGAGGGGATATATACCCCTGCGAAAAGTGCCGCAGCTGAAATGAATACTGAAAACAGCAGGAAGGGATTTGAGAGATACGGCACGCTGAAAAGCGTCTTTTCTTCTGATTTGCACTCGAAAACGTGAATGAGCTGGCTGAGCACAAGAGTTATGAGCGCTCCTGTTCGGGCGACTTCAAGTGACTGGGTCTGGGTCAGCAGGACTGTAAAGCAGGCAAGTGTGCAAATGCCGATAAGAAGCCCTCTTATGACGATGCGCCAAAGAAGTCCGCCGCTGAAAAAGCTGTCCCCCTCTTTTCTCGGGGGCTTTTTCATTACCGAGCTTTCACAAGGTTCAAGCCCCAATGCAATGGCAGGGAGACTGTCCGTCACAAGGTTCACAAGAAGTATCTGCGCAGGCAGCAGCACCATTGGCAGACCCATTATGATTCCCCCCAGCATTGTTATGACCTCGCCGATATTGCAGGATATCAGATACCGCACGAATTTGCGTATGTTCTGATATATCGTCCTGCCCTCTTCGACAGAGTTCACAAGGGTGGCGAAATTGTCGTCAAGAAGTATGACGTCGGCGGCCTGCTTTGTTACTTCCGTTCCCGATATGCCCATTGATACGCCGATATCGGCTTCTTTAACCGCAGGTGCGTCATTAACGCCGTCCCCTGTCATTGCGCATACGTTTCCACGGGCTTTGAAAGCCTTGACGATACGAAGCTTGTGGGCAGGGGTCACTCTTGCGAAAACACGGCAGTTCTCGATAACATTGTCAAGCTGGCTGTCGTCCATTCTGTCAAGCTCATCGCCTGTCAGCGCAACTGCACCCTCTTTCATTATGCCCACTTCCTTTGCGATAGCCACCGCTGTAAGTTTGTGGTCGCCTGTTATCATAACGGTCTTAATGCCTGCACGCTCACATTCCGCAACGGCTTTTTTGGCTTCCGCCCTCGGTGGGTCTTTCATCGCCATTAGCCCGAGGAACACCCATTTGTTGTTAGTCTTCTCAGTTTTCTGCGAAAATGCGATAACACGCAAGCCTTTTGCGGCGTATTCATCGCTCTTTGACGATACCGCAAGACGCTTTGTTCCGCTGAGGGGGATATACCCCTCTGAGGTGAGGATATAGCCGCACTCTTTGATGATAACGTCAAATGCGCCTTTTTTGAACGCAGTTCGCTCACCCTGCTCGTCTGCACATATAACAGTCATCGACCTTGAATCGCTGTCAAAGGGCAGTTCGTCAATGCGCTTGTAGCCAAGCTGGGCGGTGTTGATCCCGCTTTTTGCGCAGGCTATAAGGATAGCCGCTTCGGTGGGGTCGCCGTCGGCGCAAATGTCTGAGGGCTTTTGATCTCGGTTGCGCTTTCGGCAAAGTTTCGGCTCGGCAAGCTTTGCATTATTGCACGCCGCCGCACATAGCATAATGGCGGTAAGGTCGGGGCTGTCCCAAGCTTTCAGCTGTTTGCCTGCAAACGTTACGCCCTCGCTGTCGAGAGCATATTCACGGCTTTGATCTGAACAGGTGTAAATATCCGTGACGGTCATTTTGTTCATTGTCACCGTGCCTGTTTTGTCGGTGCAGATGACTGTTGCGCAGCCAAGGGTCTCAACGGAATGAAGCCTATGGACAAGCGCTTGTCGGCGTAGCATTTTTCGCACCGCCAAGGCAAGGGCGATGGTGACAGTCGCAGGCAGACCTTCGGGGATAGCGGCAATAGCGATGGTGATACCGGTCATTGCCATATTAAGGACAGGTTCGCCCCTCAGCACGCCTGCAAGGAAAACTACGATACAAACGGCGATGCAAATTATCGCCAAGGTCTTGCCAAGCTCACCAAGCTTTTTCTGCAAAGGCGTTTCGGGCTCTGCGATCTCTTCAAGCATTGTGGATACCCTGCCCATTTGACTGCGCTGACCTGTTGCAACGGCGGTCATTTCGCCCACGCCCTTTGTCACAACAGCCCCCATATAGACCATATAATCTTTGTTCAAAGCGGTGAAATCTATCTCCTGCGAACGGGCTTTTTTCTGCACGGGAACGGACTCTCCCGTCAGAGCGGATTCATCGCACAAAAGGGCTTTGGCTGAGTTTATGTAGCCGTCGCAAGGTATCCTGTCGCCAGCTTCAACGGAGAAAACGTCCCCTGCAACGACTTCCGCCGCCGGTATCTTAACAAGCTTTCCGTCACGATAAACACGGGCGGTGGGGGCGGTCATATTCTCAAGCTTCTCAAGGGTCTTTTCGCAGCGATATTCTTGGATAAACCCAAGGGTCGCATTTATCACAACGATGAGCACGATGGGTATAGCGTCGGTGTATTGCCCCAGCGCAACGGATATTACCGTCGCCACAAGAAGTATCATCACCATTATATCGTGAAACTGACCTGCAAATATTTTCAGCGGCGAGGTGCGTTTTTTCTGCGCAAGGCGGTTCTCTCCGTCGGCGGAAAGGCGTTTTTGCGCTTCTGCGGAGGTCAGCCCCTTTTGCGAAGCCGCCGCCTCGGGGAGTTTCTTTTCCAAAAGTTCCAGCACGATGTATCTTCCTTTCTGTTTTTGTAGATTTGTAGATTTGGTTTGCGGTTATTGCCTATGAAAATATATGCGGACAAGGGGTAAATAATGCCGCCTGTTTTCGCCTTGCGCTTTCGGCGAAAATGTGGTATAATAAAAGGGCAAAATCGCACAGGGCTGATAAAACACTTTCGTTTCAGCCTTTATTTTTTACTTTATGGATACGAGGATACAAAATGGACATTAACAAAACTTTGGCGGAGGAATTCAAGCTTCGTCAGGAACAGATCGACAATACAGTCGCACTTATCGACGATGACAAGACTATCCCTTTCATCGCTCGTTACCGCAAGGAGCTTACAGGCTCTCTTGACGATCAGGTGCTGAGAGAAATTTTCGACAGGCTCACATATCTGCGAAATCTTGAAAAGCGCAAAGGGGAAATAATATCGTCTATCACCGAGCAGGAGAAAATGACCGACGAGATTATGGCGGCTATCGAAAAGGCAAAGACCCTTGTGGAGGTGGAGGATATCTACCGCCCTTACAAGCCAAAGCGCAAAACAAGGGCTTCTATCGCAAGAGAAAAGGGACTTGAGCCGCTGGCGGAATTTTTGCTTGCGCAGGATAAAAACGCCGACCCTAACGCCGAGGCTGAAAAATATATCGACGGCGAAAAGGGCGTTGACACCGCAGAAGCTGCTTTGCAGGGGGCAATGGATATCATCGCAGAGGACGTTTCAGACGACGCAGGGCTGAGAAAATATATCCGTGAGCTGTTCAATCAGATAGGCATAATTTCATCAAAGGCGGCAGACGATACCGCCGAGACTGTTTATGAGAATTATTACGACTTTGCGGAAAGCGTAAAGAAGATCGCAGGACACAGAGTTCTTGCTATCGACCGTGGCGAGAAAGAGGGCGTGCTGAAAGTTTCCGTTGATGTTGCGGAGGGGGCAGGTGAAAGAGCCTGCACAAAGCGTTATGTGAAAAACGACAGCCCTTGCGGAAAGCTTTGTGAAGCCGCTTGCGTTGACAGCTATAAGCGTCTTATCTATCCGTCTATCGAGCGAGAGATAAGGGCGGAGCTTTCTTCAAATGCGCAGGAGGGTGCGATAAAAGTGTTCTCTTCAAACCTCCGTCAGCTTCTTATGCAGCCCCCTGTTAAGGGCACGGTGACATTGGGTCTTGACCCCGGATATGCTCACGGCTGCAAGACTGCTGTTGTTGACGAGACGGGAAAAGTTCTTGACACGGCAATAATATACATCACTCCCCCAAGAAAGGACACGGAGCGTGCAAAGCGCATTATATCGGGCTTTATAAAGAAATACGGCGTTACGACTATCGCCATCGGCAACGGCACGGCTTCACGAGAGACCGAGCAGTTCACGGCAGAGCTTATAAAGGAAATTCCGCAGAAGGTTTCATATATGGTGGTATCTGAGGCTGGCGCTTCCGTTTATTCCGCTTCAAAGCTTGCGGCGGAAGAGTTTCCAGACTATGACGTTTCACTTCGTTCGGCGGTGTCTATCGCAAGGCGACTTCAAGACCCGTTGGCAGAGCTTGTAAAGATCGACCCGAAAGCTATCGGCGTTGGTCAGTATCAGCACGATATGCCCAAGGCTCGAATGGACGAAGCCCTCAAGGGCGTTGTTGAGGACTGCGTTAACTCTGTTGGCGTTGATCTTAACACGGCTTCATTCTCTCTGCTTTCATACATTTCGGGAATAAATTCCACCGTGGCGAAGAATATCGTTGCTTATCGTGAGGAAAACGGCGCATTTACCGAGAGAAAACAGCTTATGAAAGTGCCGAAGCTTGGCGCGAAGGCTTTTGAGCAATGCGCAGGATTTTTGCGTGTTCAAGGTGGCAAGAACCCTCTCGACAACACAGCCGTTCACCCCGAGTCATACAAAGCGGCCAAAGCTCTTATCGAAAAGTGCGGACTTAGTCTTGCGGATATGGGCAATGTAAAGGAGATCGCCGAAAAGGTGAAGGCGACAGGTCTGAAAAAGCTTTCCGCCGAGATAGGCGTTGGTGCGCCGACACTTTCGGATATCGTGGGCGAGCTTGAAAAGCCCGGCCGTGACCCTCGTGACGAGCTGCCTCCACCGCTTATGAGAAGCGGCGACATAATGGAGCTTAGCGACCTCAAGCCTGGTATGGAACTTATGGGAACGGTGCGCAATGTTATTGACTTTGGTGCATTCGTCGATATCGGCGTACACGAGGACGGACTTGTACACATTTCGCAGATATGCGACAGATACATCAAGCACCCGCTCGAGGCTGTTAAGGTGGGCGAGGTCGTAAAGGTTTGGGTGCTCAATGTTGACACCAAAAAGAAGCGCATTTCGCTGACTATGAAAAAGCCAAAGGGCAATTAAAGAATCAAAGACAGAAAAAGTTCCTCTGACGTAAAGGTCGGAGGAACTTTTTTTCTGCAAATTGTACAAAACGTAAAAATCTCAAAATATAGTTGACACAGGGAAACTTTTGTGGTACAATCAGTTTACTTTGATGCGTTCGGAGAATACGCATTTTATTATTTTATTCCTTTTTGTGAGGGAGTAGTTGGCGCAGGATATACTGTGGGGCAAGTCAACATACTGACCGTTTATGCGGTCTGGCTTGTCGGGGTCATAATAAGCTCTTAACAAGACTCACATACGGCTGACGGGATAGCTGTATGCTGAGAACTTTTCTAAGTCAGATACGGCTGTCAAGCTTTGTATCGGGCTTTTATTTTTTGTCCGAAAACCAAAGATCCAAACCAGAAAACCAGAAAAAACAGATCAGGAGAGAAAATCAAAATGGGATTTATTGAACTTTTGCTTATCGGAGTAGGTCTTTCAATGGACGCCTTTGCGGTATCGGTCTGCAAGGGGCTTAATATGAGGAAGATCAATTACAAGCACGCATTTATTATCGCTGCATTTTTCGGCGGTTTTCAGGCTTTGATGCCCTTCCTCGGCTGGGCGCTGGGCAGCCAGTTTGAGCAGTATATAGAGTCTGTCGATCATTGGATAGCTTTCATTTTGCTTGCATTTATCGGCGGAAAAATGGTGATGGAAGCAATCAAAGGCGGCGATGATGAAGATGATGATGAAAAAGAAGTCTGTCCCGACAAGCTGGATATCAAGGAGCTTTTTATGCTTGCCGTTGCTACCAGTATCGACGCCCTTGCCGTTGGCGTGACTTTCGCATTTTTGAATGTCAATATCGTGTTCTCTATAACAACGATTGGCATAACAACATTTGTCATTTCTATCGCAGGCGTTGTGATAGGCAACCTCTTCGGTGCGAAATATAAAAGCAAGGCTGAGATCGCAGGCGGAATCATTCTCGTGCTTATCGGTCTGAAAATTCTTCTCGAGGGCGTTGGCATACTTAAATAATCGAATTTTCACAAACATAAAGGCGGAGCAGTTCAATAATGCTCCGCCTGTTTTATTACTTTGTTGTATCGTTATATAGCGCTTCTGCGTGACGATTTGTGCTGACGTTTGTGACAATACATTTCGCCGTCCGCTGAGCTTATACATTCGTCAAGCTCTTTTAGAAGAGTCATTTTTCTTGCCGCACAACCAATGCTGACCTCAACATTATAAGGCGCTTTGCTCCTGCGGTTGTAGTCTTTTAGTATGTGAGAAAGCTTTTGCTCAAGCTCTTCCTTGCATTTGTCAACGTCATCTGTCGCCATCATCACGACAAATTCATCGCCGCCGAAACGTGAGCATATTCCACCGTCTTCGGTGAGCTTTTCAAGGGCTGACGAGAGCGCTTTGATAGCCCTGTCGCCCTCGGTGTGTCCGAAATTGTCGTTTATGCCTTTGAGATCGTCCATATCCACCGAGAACACCACCGAGAAAATGCCCTCTTTATCTGCCTTTTTCATAAGCTTCTTTGCGTGCTTGTAAAAACCACGCCTGTTGAATATCCCCGTCATAGGGTCGAGCATATGCACTCTTGCAAGCTCTTTATTTGCCTTTTCGAGCCGCTGGCGGTTCTTGAAGCTTTCCATTATCTGATTGGTGTTGTTGATAAAACGCCGTGTGTTTTGAAAAAGGAACCCTCCTGAATTGAAGGACACCGCAACATAGCCTATGACCTCATCTTGAAAGTGCAATGGAGAGAACATAATGTTGTTGTGCTCGCTGAGGACTTGGTCAAGGTCGGGCAAAAGCTCTTTTACATCATATATATCGCCGTAGGTATATTTATTATCAAAGCTCTGCATAAAAACACGCATTTGGCGAGTGAAGCTTTCGTTATAACGCTCTTTGCTCTTTTCACTTTTTAGGAAATCGGAATTTGTGCACACCCAGCAATAATAATCGCTGTAATGTGACATAACCCTTGCAATTTCCTCGACGGTGTGGCATTCCACAGTTTTGGCAAGATAGGAAAACATATGGGTCTCGTGGCCGTCGGAGTCGGTTATAAGGTGGAAAAGCTCCATTATCTTGTCTCCCACTTGACTAGGGTCAACTTTCTCGCAGCCGCAGGACTGGGATATCCGCATTTCATATGGTATCTCAACACTGTCGGGCAGCTGGCAGCCGCTTTGGATATCCTCCACCGCCGCAATTATAAGCTCGCCCATTTTGCTTATATCGACAGCCGCCGTTGTAAGCCTTGGGTTGTTATACTGCTCTATCTCAATGCCGTCAAAGCCCGTTACTATAATGTCCTCGGGCACTCTGTATCCGTGCTTTTTCAGCACGCTGCAAGTGGATATCGCCATTGAATCGTTTGCACATATGATAGCCTCGGGTAATTCAAGACCGCTCTGCAAAAAGTCCTCCACCACCTTGATAGTCGGCGTATCCCCAAAATCGCCATAGCCGAGCCTTTCCGGTTCGAAATCGATATCATTGTCACGGAGCACTTTCTTGAAAGCTTCCACACGCTCTTCTGAAAAGTCGTTGCCCTTTATGCCTGCAATGAAATTAACTCTGCGGCAGCCGTGGTGCTCGATAACGTGCCGCACGATCTGCTCAAAGGTATCCTTATAATTGAACACGATATTGCAGCAGCCATCAAGGTGTTTATCGACGCTTATAACAGGCACGCCGTTTTCCCTTGCACGCCGGACTATCATATTTGAAACGCCTTCATTTTTGATAGATTCCGCCAATATCACCAATGCGTCCAGCATTTTATAGCTTACAAGATCGTAAATGCTGGCCTCGCCTCTTGTGTATGCTGTATCGTAATAGATATCCGAAAATGCGTTGAAAAGAAGGACGTTATAGCCTTTTTCCTTTGCACGGCTGCAAATTGACATAGTGATATCTTTCACATAGTCAGACTGAACACCTGCGACGCATATGCCGATTATTTTGTGTCCCTTTTTTTCTCCGTTGAACATTTCAGCAAGCGCCCTCTAAATACAGTTTCTATTTTTGGATTCTTCGCTCCACACGCTAAATCTTAAGATCATAAAATTGCAAAATCATAAATAAAGAAAATGAAAATAATACGTTCGTTATAAATAAACACTACATCTGATTTTACCACATTCTTTCCAGTATGTCAAGAAAAATGGCAACGATTTCAGCTTGAAAATATGTTTATTATGCACAATCCTATGTTCTCTTTGCAAACAAAAAAAGCAGAGCCGCAAAAACAGCTCTGCTTATTATATTCAGGTCGCTTATATTGTGTGAATCATCGTAAAAGCTCCGCCATATCCTGCGGCAAGGGCGCTTTAACATTTATGAGCGTGCCGCTTTCTGGGCTTACAAACTTCACTTCGCCGCAATGGAGCGCTTGCCTTTTTATTGCGGTGCAGTCAGAGCCGTAAAGATCGTCGCCCACAAGGGGATAGCCAATGTGCGCCATATGCACTCTTATCTGATGTGTTCGCCCTGTTTCAAGGTAAAATTCTATGAGCGAATAGTCTGAAGTGTTCAGCTTCACAAGAAAATTCGTGGCGGAATACTGCCCGTCGGAACGCACGCAGCGCTTTATGATAGATTCCTGCTCCCTTGCGATAGGCACACAGATACGTCCGCCGCTGAGGGGAAGGAGCTTTGTTATGCCGAGATAGGTTTTTTCAAAGCTTTGCTGGAGAGCGAATGCGCTCCGCTGGCTTTTTGCCACAAGCACACAGCCGCTCGTGTTGCGGTCGAGCCTGTTGACAGGGCGGAAAGTCAGATCGGGATAAAGCCCTGCAAAGAGGTTGCCAAGCGTGTCACCTTGGTGCTTTATGGAAGGGTGACAGGGCATAAAAGGCGGTTTTGAGAACACCACACATTCCCCATCCTCGTAAAGGATATCGGCGTGAAGATCGCAGTTTGGCTCAAGGGCTTTGCCGTCTGCTTCACGGATCTCGATTTTTTCGCCTGCCGTCACGATATCAATGGTGCGAATAAGCTTTCCACTGCGTGTCATTCCGTTGTCAGTACGTTTGAGCTTTGTTATGAGCCGCTTTGAAAAGCCTCGCCCACGGAGGATATCTTCAAGGCTCCTGCCGTTTTCCGCTGTCGTTATTGTCAGTATCATACGCTGTATTTTCTCCAGCGCTTTATCATTCCCGGCATTTTGTCCTGCCAATAATCGCCGAGGATATCTTCCATAAGCACTACATAGCACATTTTGTAAAATGGATAAATGCCGAAAACAGGGTAGATAAACAGCATCGCAGGGATAAATTTTGCAAAGGACAGCATAAAGTAAATGTATCGTCCGTGCTGGCCGTCCATAAGTCTGACGGAAAGGTCGCAGGCGTCAAAAACGTTCGTCCTTGGGTTCAGGGTCATTATATACGGTGCAAGGGCAAGTGATATCCAGTAATGCACAGTCAGCCCCAGCATAACAAGGGAAAGCCCCAGCGAGAACATAAAGCACAGCAGACCCATAGAGGTCAGCTCGCTGAGTTTGCACATATAGCCCCAGTAATAAACGCCGTGGATACATATTATCAGCGGCACGGCTGAGAAAAATTTCAGCGAATTTATGATAAGAGAAGCGAAAATAGTCTTGCGGTAATAGGTGAATGAATGTGCGTTTATGTACTGCCTTGTGGCGACGTAATTCTCGTTTCGTGAGATATCGACGAACAGTCTGCGGACTGTCCACATCTCAAAGGCCGCAAAGGGCAAAACGAGCATTGCGTTTATTATCCAGAATATTTTCACGCTTGCGTATTTTTTCAGTCCTGCAAATGTGAAAACATATCCCCAGCCAAGCTGTTTGAAAATAAGCCAAAGGGTCAGCTCGCACAGCCCCAGAAATACAAAGACCGCAAACATAAACGCCGTCAGCGATATGCAGTTTCCGCTGTTTTTTGCGATACGCTGCGCCGCAGCCTGTCTTATCTCCTTGTTGTTCAAAGCTTTCCCCTCTTTCTAAAAATTGATTTTTTGTTTATTTGTTCTCGCCCTGTTCGTAATCTTCGATAGTGTAATCGGGCATTTCCTCGTATCTCGGCGGATAAGTTCCGATGACCTCGAAAGCGTTTGAACGTTGCCACATTGAAGCCGTCACGAGTACTTCAAAGCCCTCGCCGAAATCGCAGGCATAGTCCATTGGCTTTCTCTTTGGCACGCCGAAACCTGCCAGCATATTCATAATAAGTCCACCGTGGGTGCATACCGCAACATTGGTGAGGCCCTCATACATCATATCGGAAATGATGATGTTCAGCGCTTCATAGCAGCGGTTTACAACGTCCCTTGTGGACTCTCCCTCCGGAGGAGGATTGTCAAGGCCGCCCTTTATGAACTGCTCGTAATCGGGGTCGTTCATAAGCTCCTCGGCGGTCTTGTTCTCGAACTTGCCGAAGTCCATTTCACGAAGCTCGGGCATTTCAGCCACAAGTCTGTTTGGCTGGAGAATGGAAACGGTCTGCTTGCACCTTTTCAGCGGCGAAGTATAGACCTTTTGAACTGAGGGATAATCGAACTTTTCGAGCTTTTCATATAAAGCGTCTGCGCCCTCACGGCAAAGGGGCAGATCAGTTGTGCCGATATATCTGCCGTCCAAATTTGCCTGAGTCATTCCGTGACGTATAAAAACTATTCTGTAACCTTTCATATGCTTTCCGGACAAGTTCCCCTGCCCGATGAAGTCACCTGCTTTCTGTAAGTGTATTTGTACTCATATATTATAATGGTATATCTTCTTTGCTTGTTAGCTAATGCAAACTTGTACAAATTAATTTAATACTGTTTGAAAATTCTATTTACAAACTAAATGAAATATAGTATAATAAAATAATCAAAGACGAAAAACGGAGAAACATAATGCAAGTAATGCAAACAATGCAAAATATGCAAAACAACAATAAAACCGAATTTGTCTGTGCTGTGGGTGAAAAGCTTCTTGCTGCGAGACGGAAAAAGGGCCTCACCCAGCGTGAAGCGGCGAAAGCCGTCGGCACGAGCCAGTCCTGCATATCCGCCATAGAACACGGAAGAAAGCAGGGCTCTCTTAATATTGTCGTGGAACTTATAAAGCTTTACGGCGTGAGCTATGAAGCCGTTCTCGGCGCAAGCGAAAATGCAGAGCCTTTGTCCGACAAGGCCGATATCCGTATAAACGACGGCGGCGGACTTAGCCTTATAAATGCTCTGACGGAGAAAAGCGCCTTGAAAGGCCTTGACAAGCAGCTTTCAGATGAGATGAAAGTCTTTGAGTATCTGCTTTTCCGTGAGGTATACGAACAAAATCCGCACAATTCCGACAAGCTTTTCAAGCTGAGCAGTGATGAAGCGAAAGCGCTTTTTGAGCGTTTCTTTCCGCAGCAAGCCAAAAAGCTTTCGCAGGCTTATCGTGTGAAGCCCTCTGCGGCGGTAAAGCTTGAACTTCCTGTGGAGCGCAACGCAGAACTTAGAGCCTTTATAAAGGAATGCGAAGCTCTGCTCAATGCTTGCAAAAACTGAGTTTCATTATACTCACAACATTATAGCATATATTTTTACTTTTTTCAAGTGCGCAAAAAGCTTGAAAAATAAAGTGCGCAAAGTTGTCGAAAATACGGCAACTGACAATAAGGCGGGCGCCCAAAGGTCGCCCCTACACGAATACGAAAATAATTCATTATTAAGACTGGGGGATAAAAAATCTATGAAGCTGAACAGTATTTTCCTTTCTCATAAAAAGGGAACAGAAAACAGCGAAACGATCAAAATTCCGCTGCCTTCAAAGGTAAGGATATCAGTGGCTCAGCATATGGGCGCACCCTGTGAGCCGATCGTCAAAAAGGGCGATACCGTTGCGGTTGGGCAGAAGATCGGCGAAAGCAGCGCTTTTATGTCCTGCCCTGTGCATTCTTCTGTGTCGGGCACGGTGTCGGCGATAGTTGAGATACTCAACGCCAACGGCAAGACCTGCAAGGCGGTGGAGATCGAGACTGACGGCTTGCAGACCGTTTCTGACGAAGTGAAGCCGCCTGTTATCACCGATAAGGCGAGCCTTTGCGAAGCGGTGAGAGAATCGGGCTGCTGTGGAATGGGCGGCGCAGGCTTCCCGACACACATCAAGCTGAATTTTGACGAAAGCAAATACAAGGTGGATACCCTTGTTATAAACGCCGCCGAGTGCGAGCCGTACATAACAAGCGACTATCGTGAAATGCTTGAGGACACGGAGGACGTTCTCACGGGAATAAAGCTTGTGAAGAATATGCTGGGGCTGAAAAAAGCCGTTATCGGCATTGAGGACAACAAGCCCAAGGCCATAAAGCTTATGAAAGAAAAGACCGCTTACGACAGCGATATCGAGGTTATGACCTTGCGTTCCTGCTATCCGCAGGGCGCTGAAAAGGTGATAATATTTAACACCACGGGACGTATCGTTGGCGAGGGGCAGCTTCCGTCAGATCAGGGCGTTATCGTGATGAACGTCACCACAGCAGGCTTTATCGGAAACTATTCAAAGACAGGTATGCCGCTTATCTCAAAGCGTATCACAGTTGACGGCGATATCGTGGCAACGCCTTGCAATGTAAAAGCGCCTATCGGCACGTCGGCGGAGGATATATTGAAGTTTGCGGACTGCAATGTGCAGGCGGTGAGAAAGGCGCTTTTCGGCGGCCCTATGATGGGAATGTGCCTTTATGACCTTGAAACGCCTATAACAAAGACCTGCAACGCTATCCTTGCTTTCAAGGAAAAAAGCGATGATAAAGGCAACAGTAAGGGCAAGATAGAGGACAAGTGCGCACAGACCAATTGCATAAAGTGCGGAAGATGTATCTCAGCCTGTCCGCTTAACCTTATGCCGACGGAGCTTGAAAAAGCTTATGACCGCCGTGACAAGGAAGCCCTTGAAAAGCTAAAGGTAGGGCTTTGTATGAACTGCGGCTCTTGCTCGTATGTTTGTCCTGCAAAGCGTGACCTTGCAGAGAAAAATCAACTTGCAAAAGCTTTTGTAAGAAGCTAATATAGGAGGTTTGAGGATAACAATGGAAAAATTGCTTGTAAGTCCCTCACCGCAGATAAGGGACAATATTTCGACCTCTAAGGTTATGACCAACGTGCTCATCGCACTATGTCCAGCCCTTGTGATGTCGGCATATGTTTTCGGCGGAAGGGCGCTGATGCTCACGGGATTTTGTATGATAACGGCTTTCATATGGGAAAAGCTTTGCAATATCGTGATGAAAAGGCCCGACACCACAAGGGATATCTCCGCCCTTGTAACAGGAATGCTGCTGGCGTTCAATCTTCCTGTCACAATGCCTTATTGGCAGGCTGCTATCGGCACATTTGTGGCAATAGTTATAGTAAAACAGCTTTTCGGCGGATTGGGACAGAATTTTGCTAACCCTGCCATTGTGGGACGTATCGTTCTTATGCTTGCTTTCACAGGCAATATGACCCATTGGGTCGAGCCGATGACAAACACAGTTGACGCCGTAACGTCGGCAACGCCACTTGTGAACAAAAGCGAAAGCTATCTTGATATGTTCATCGGAAGGACGGGCGGCTGTCTCGGCGAAGTTTCTGCGGCGGCGCTCATTCTCGGCGGACTTTATCTTATCGTTAGAAAAATTATCGCCGTACATACTCCACTTGCTTTCATCGGCACAGTATTTGTTTTCTCCTATCTTTGCGGAGAGGACGGCGTTTATCAGATACTCGCAGGCGGCGTAATGCTTGGCGCATTCTTTATGGCGACAGACTACGTCACAACACCTGTTACAAAGCCGGGCAAAGTTATATTCGGCATTGGCTGCGGTATTATCACCTGCGTGATACGTTTCTGGGGCTCTTATCCGGAGGGCGTTTCATTCTCGATACTGCTTATGAATATCCTTACGCCGTATATTGATATGATAACAAGAACAAAGCCTCTCGGGGCTATCAAAGCGATAAAAAATAAGGAGGCGAGCGGCAAATGAAAGAAAAAATAATGCCTCCATTGGTGCTTACTATAATATGTATAGTGGTCAGCGGACTGCTCGTTATGGCTTATAACGCAACCTATGTTGACAACACGGGCGTGCTGACGGACGATATGAAAGCAGGCTGCGAGGCCATTTTCGGCGACGGCGATTATGAGATAATGCTCGATGAGAACGCTTCTGAAAAGACGCCTGTTACATTCGATACTGAGGGCGTGAACTCTATCATCACCGACAAAGAGAACGACCGTTGCGTGATCGAGATAACAGAGGACGGCTATTCAAAGGGCGGACTTCATCTTTTGATCGGCATAAACAGCGAGGGCTCTATCGAGGGCATAAAGTTTCTGTCTATCGGCGAGACACCAGGTCTTGGCACAAAGGTGCAGGACGACAGCTTCCTCAGCCAGTTCAAGGGCTATAACTCCGACACAGATGAAAATACTGTCGACAACGTCACAGCCGCAACATTCTCATCAAAGGGAATGAAATCGGCCTGCAAAAAGGCAGTAAAGCTTTTTGACGAGCATAAGGAGGAGATATTAAATGGCTGAGAAAAATTCCAATCTTTATGAATTTACCAAAGGCATTATAAAGCAGAATCCGACCCTTGTGACCCTGCTTGGAATGTGCCCAACTCTTGCCGTCACAACAATGGCTAAAAACGGCATTGGTATGGGTCTTGCCACCACATTCGTGCTGGTGTGCTCAAACTTTGTTATATCCCTGCTGAAAAACGTTATCCCCAAAGCAGTTCGTCTGCCTTGCTTCATCGTTATAATCGCAGGCTTCGTTACACTTATCGAATTTCTTATGAAAGGCTATATCCCTGAGCTTTACAGCGCTCTCGGCGTGTTCCTTTCTCTTATCACAGTAAACTGTATAATTCTCGGCAGAGCGGAAGCTTTTGCAAGCAAGAACAAGCTTCTACCCTCTGTTCTTGACGGCCTTGGAATGGGTCTTGGCTTTACGCTTTCACTCTTCACAATGGGCTCGATCAGAGAGATACTTGGCACAGGCTCTTGGTTCGGTTTCAAGATACCATTCATCTGCGATAATCCTATGACCGTGTTCATTATGCCAGCAGGCGGATTTTTCGTGCTGGGCTGTCTTATCGCAATCGTAAACAAGATTGCAAACAAGAAACCGCCGCAGGAGATATCCTGCTCGGGCTGCCCGAATGCAGCGCTTTGTAAGGGTCAATGCAAAGTTGAGATCGAAGCAGAAAAGGAGGCTGAATAATGAGCTATATCCTTATACTTATCGGCTGCGTGTTCGTTAATAACGTTGTGCTTTCGCAGTTTATGGGCATATGCCCTTTCCTTGGCGTTTCAAAGCAGATGAAATCATCTGTCGGAATGGGCGCAGCGGTAATATTCGTTATGATATGCGCAACCGCTATCACATACCCCGTTTACAGACTGCTGGAGCATTTCGGCATTGAGTACCTCAAAACCGTGGCGTTCATTCTCGTTATCGCAATGTTCGTTCAGCTTGTTGAGATCGTGATGAAAAAGATGATGCCGCCGCTTTACAAGGCTCTCGGCGTTTATCTGCCCCTTATCACAACGAACTGCGCCGTGCTTGGCGTAACGATCGGAAATATCGACAACGGCTATAACTTCCTTCAGTCACTCACAAACGCACTTGGAACAGGTCTTGCCTTTACATTGGCGCTTCTCCTTTTCAGCGGCGTGAGAGCAAGGATAGAGAATTGCGATTTCCCAGAAACTTTCAAGGGTGTTCCTGCGACCCTTATCGCCGCTTCAATAGTATCCCTTAGCTTTATGGGCTTCTCTGGAATAATCTGATAATCTGATAATTTGATATGAAACACACAAGGGCTGAATTTACAAAGGCGATGAAAAAGACCCACACTATATTGATACCCTCGATGTTGGATTTTCACTTTCCGCTGCTGAAATACGCATTTTTGAGCGGCGGATATAAGTGCGATGTTATCGGGGTGAATGAATACAGTCGGGCGGAAATGATAAGCGCAGGCTGGGAATATTCAAATAACGACGTTTGCTTTCCCTGCAATCTCATAATAGGGCAGTTTATATGTGCATTAAAAAGCGGCAAATATGACACTGCAAAAACAGCCCTGCTCCTGCCGCAAACAGGTGGAGGGTGCAGAGCGTGCAATTACATTATGCTGCTGAGGAAAGCCCTTTTGAAGGCCGGCCTGCAAAATGTTCCTGTGGTGTCGCTGAATGTCAGCGGCGTTGAAAAGCACAGCGGATTTTCCATAACGCCGAAAATGGTGCTGACGGCTTGTGCGGCCATATATTACAGCGATCTGCTTTTGTATCTTTACAACGAGATTTCGCCTTATGAGCTGAAAAAAGGCGAAGCCCTCGGCATTGTCCGACGTTGGAACAGCAGGCTTTCGAAGCTTTTTGAGCAAGGCAAAGCCGCCGACCCGATCGCAATGCCCGTGATATTCCGCAAGATATGCGAAAGCTTTGCAGAGATAAAATGCAATAAAAGCAGACAGGTCAAGAAGATCGCCATAACGGGGGAGCTTTACATAAAGTTCTGCGCTCTCGGCAACGGCGAAACGGAGAAATACCTCCGTGACCTCGGCTGTCAGATATATATGAGTGGCTTTGTGCCATATATAATGTACCTCGCCGATTCCTGCACAAATGACGATAACATTTACGGCAGAAAAACTTTGGCTGGCGTGGGGGCAAAAGCTCTCATCGGCTATATGAAAATGCTTTGGCGCAAGATGAATTTGGCGCTCGTGCAAAGCGGCTTTGAGCCTATGGAGGAATATGGGGCATTAAAAAGCTACGGCGAAAGCTTTGGCTGCCTTGGCGAAACAATGGGCGACGGCTGGCTTATCGGAGCGGAAATGTGCTCAGCGCTGAAAAACGGCTGCAAAGGCGTTGTGATACTGTTGCCATTCGGCTGTCTTGTTAGCCACACCTGCGCAAGGGGCATAATAAAGCGCATAAAAAAGATTTATCCCGAAAGCATTATCACCGCCGTTGATTACGATTCTGGCACGGCGGACGTGAATATCAAAAACCGCATTAAGATGACCCTTGATTTTATGGATAATATAACAAGACCAAACTAAATAAATTTGAAAATTGAAATTTTGAAAGAGGAGAATGATATGGAATATTTGATCCCTTTGGCTATATTTGCCGCCTTGGGCATATTGGCAGGCGTTCTGCTGACGGTGGCTTCAAAGGTTTTCGCCGTTGAGACCGACGAAAGAGCTGACGCTATCGCAGAAGCCCTTCCGCAGGCAAACTGCGGCGCTTGCGGCTTTTCGGGCTGCGCAGACTATGCAGATGCTATCGTCCACAAGGGCGCAGAGTGCAACCTTTGCCGTCCGGGTGGCGAAGCTGCCGCAAAGAAGATCGCCGAGATTATGGGCGTTGAAGTGTCCGCCGCAGAGCCGCAGGTGGCATTCGTCCGCTGTTCGGGAGACTGTTCTCACACGCCCCATAAATACGACTTTGACGGCATTCAAAGCTGCGCCGCCTGCAACAGATTTTACAACGGCAGCAAGCTTTGCACAAGCGGCTGTCTCGGCTACGGCGACTGCATAGCAGTATGTTCGCAGGGTGCGATCTCTATCGTAGACGGTATCGCCGTTATCGACAAGGCAAAGTGTATGGGCTGCGGACTTTGCGCAAAGGCTTGCCCAAACGGACTTATCGCCGTGAGAAAAATTTCGCAAAGCGTTGATATCTGCTGCTCGTCAAAGGACGTGGGCAGAGTGACACGCTCCGTTTGTCCAAACGGCTGCATAGGCTGCAAGCTCTGCGAAAAGAATTGCCCGTCTGGCGCAATAACAGTTCAGAACAACCACGCTGTTATAGATTACGACAAGTGCACAAACTGCGGCAAATGCACAGAGGTCTGCCGTGTACACGCTGTTAGAAATATTTTGCAATGATAGAATGTGCGAAGTAATGTAAACACCAAGGGGAAGAAACCGACGGGACGTCGAGGACGCCGTTCCCTACAATAAAAATGCTCTCCTATTTTGTTAGGAGAGCATTTTTGTTATGTAGGGGCGACCTGTGGTCGCCCGCTTGATCTACGTTTTATTTAATCAGCGTTAATTTAGTCTTTACGCCTTAGAAGCATTCTTGAAAGATATCTTTCTGTATGCGTCAAAGCTCATATACTGGTTGAGCAGCTTGTTTCTTGACTCTTCCTCAGAACCAAGGTATTCCTCAAGGAACTTTGCAGCCTCTTCCTCAGATGATACAAGCACCTTGAAGCCACGGCCGTTTATAACAGGCACGCCGCTGTACTTGTATTCGCTGATAGGCTGGATAGCTGTGATCTTCTTGCCCCTTACTGTAACGGCGATAGAATCTCTCAGCACGAGAATGTCGAAATCGTCAGGATAATCATAGCTTTCGCCCTTTGTCGGTATCTCGTCGCCGACTGTGTATGTCTTGCTTACTGTGTTGTATTTGAGCACCGCAAGGCTTTCTGCGTCATAGTAGAATTCCTCGAAAATGTCGCCTCTTGCCTCAAGATCGCCCTGCTTGAATGAAGCCTTGCCCGAGAACTCGCCGCTCTTCTGATCGAGGGCTTCAACAACGCCGCAGGCTGATGTCATATTTGATACTCTGTCGATAAGGATAAGCTCGCCCAAAGTTTTGTGATATTCAAACTGATCTGCAACGATAGCTTCTGAAAGCACGATCTCGCAAAGTGCGATACCGTTCTTTGAAAGGCTCTCCGCAGGCTTGTGCTCGCCTGTGTTAACGTCAACAGCGTAATTGATCTTTGTGAGGATACCTGTGATAGTCTTTGTGCCAAGCTTTACAAGATAGTCCTTGCCGGCTGTAAGCGGAGCGTCGTCCATCCAAAGAAGCATTACAGTCAGCTTCTTGTATGCCGCAAGGTCTGTGTCCTTTACCAGCACGCAGCCTCTTGATACGTCAACTTCTTTGTCGAGGGTGATAGTAACAGGCTGACCCTTGTAAGCTGTCTGAACGTCCTTTGCCGCTGCAAGGATCTGCTTGACGTGTATCTTCTCGTTGCTTGGCAGAGCGATGATCTCATCGCCGACATTCACGCTGCCTGATTCGATCTGACCCTGAAAACCACGGAAATCGCTGTTCGGACGGCATACTCTCTGTACAGGCATATAAAAGCCCTGCTCTGTATCAAGGTCGATATCAACGTTCTCGAGATATTCAAGAAGCGGCTCGCCCTTATACCAGCCGATCTTGTCGGACTTTACTGTAACATTGTCGCCCTCTGTTGCAGAAAGGGGAATGATCTTTACGTTCTCAAGCTTGAGCTCCTTTGAAAGCTCAGCAATCTGCTGCTCGATAGCCTTGAACCTTGCCTCGTCATAGTCGATAAGATCCATCTTGTTTACTGCGAAAACAAAGTATCTTATACCCATAAGGCGGCAGATACGAGCGTGACGGCGTGTCTGAACAAGCACGCCCTGTGAAGCGTCCACAAGGATAACGGCAAGGTCAGCGAATGAAGCGCCAACAGCCATATTTCTTGTGTATTCTTCGTGACCCGGAGTGTCCGCAACGATGAAGCTTCGGTTGTCTGTGGTGAAATATCTGTATGCAACGTCGATAGTGATGCCCTGCTCACGTTCTGCCATAAGTCCGTCAAGCAGCAGTGAATAGTCTATCTTTCCCCCTCTGCTTCCCACTTTGGAATCAAGCTCAAGCGCTTTTTCCTGATCGGCGTAAAGAAGCTTTGCGTCGTAAAGGATATGACCGATAAGCGTTGACTTTCCGTCGTCCACGCTTCCGCAAGTAATAAATTTCAATAAGCCTTTCATTAGAAATAGCCCTCCCTTTTTCTTCTTTCCATAGAGCCTGCCGCCTCGTTGTCGATAACTCTCGATGTTCTCTCAGATGAAACAGAGCTGAGGGTCTCGTCGATGATCTCGTCAAGAGTGTGTGCTGTCGATTCGATACCGCCTGTCAGAGGATAGCAGCCAAGCGTTCTGAAACGAACTGACTTCATCTCAGGCACTTCGCCTTCCTTCAGCGGGAATCTGTCGTCGTCAACCATTATGATGTTGCCGTCACGGTAAACGACAGGTCTTTCTGCGGCGAAATAAAGCGGCACGATGTCGATGTTCTCACGCTTTATGTACTGCCAGATGTCTTTCTCTGTCCAGTTTGAGATAGGAAAAACTCTTATGCTCTCGCCCTTGTTGATCTTTGTGTTGTAAAGCTTCCACATTTCAGGACGCTGATTTTTCGGATCCCACGCCTGCGCTGCGTTTCTGAATGAGAAAATTCTCTCTTTTGCTCTTGATTTTTCCTCGTCACGTCTGCCGCCGCCGAAAGCCGCTGTGAAGCCGTACTTTGTAAGCGCCTGCTTGAGCGCCTGCGTTTTCATAATGTCTGTGTAAGCTGCGCCGTGATCGAATGGATTGATACCGTTCTTTACGCCTTCTTCATTTGTGTAGACCAGCATTTCGATACCAAGCTTCTTTGCCTGGTCGTCACGGAACTTTATCATATCCTTGAATTTCCAGGTGGTGTCGATGTGCATAAATGGGAAAGGTGGCTTTTCGGGATAAAATGCCTTCATTGCAAGATGAAGCATTACAGAGCTGTCCTTGCCTATGGAATAAAGCATAACAGGCTTTTCACATTCCGCAGCAACCTCTCTTATGATGTATATTGCCTCAGCTTCAAGCTCGTCGAGGTGTGAAAATTCGCTCATAGTCTGTCCTCCTAATAATTTATATTTAAACATTTTAGTATTTGTTTGACTGCTTTGTATCGACGTCGATCTCAGAGGTCTCGCCGTCGGGGTGATTTATTATCCAGCGGAGAATGTCTCCGTCCTTTTCGGTGTGAACAAGGCTTCCCATTCCGCCGATATCAGCGCCGAGATAGAAATTAACGGCGTGAACAGGGCATTCTTTTATACAAGATGTGCAGCCCCAGCAGTTTTTCGGATATTTGATGTAAGCCTTGCCGTTCTCGTCCTGCTTTATAAGCGTTCCGGGGCAGACGCCACGGCATCTTCCGCAGCCGATACATTTTGACTTATCTATCGCTATGCTCATAATGCTCCCCCTCCCCGATAAGGTCTCTGAATATTATCCTGATCTCGCCGTTTTCAAGCTTTGAGTTGACGTATTTGTGCCAGTTCTGATCGTCCTTTTCAGGATAATCGAGATTTTCCGCAAAGCTGTGCCAGCGTGTTTCTTTTCTTGCTTTAAGATGAGCGATAACGCTGCGGCAAACCGTCAGCCTCTCTCTCAGCTCGTAAATATACATAAGCTCTTGGAAGTCCTCTGCGCCAAGACTGTCGGAAAGGGTCTGGAGCTGTCTGATCTTGTAATCTGCAATATCGAGCTGCTTCTCGTTGAAGCGGTAATTTGTCTTTATGCCCCCTGCGTATGAATCCATAACGGTCTGCATTGCCTCTTCAAGCTGCTCAGCAGAGAACTGTCTTTCGCCCTTTTTGAGGAAGCCTTCAACCTCTGCGATGTGGGCATTTTCGGAAGCTTCTGATATCTCGCCGCAGCTTTCGTTCTCAATGAACTTTGCCGCCGCAAGTGCTGCGATCTCGCCCTCGGCAAGTGCGCCTGTAACATATTTCTGCGGACAGCCGCCTGCAACGTCGCCAGCAGCGTAAAGTCCCTTGACTGTGGTGGCTCTGTTATCGTCCACCCAGTAACCGCTTGCGGTGTGACCGCCAACGATGTAAGGCTCTGTTCCCTCGATCTCAACATTCTGCTGAGAAGGCTTTTTGCCGCTCTCTATCCATTTGAGTGTCTGAGAAGGCGCCATATTGAGATAAGCTTTCAAAAGCGATTCGTCCTGCTCATCGGAAATGCCCTCAGTCCTCAGATAACAAGGGCCTCTGCCCTCGATATTTTCCATAACAGTTCCGTAAACACGTTCGGAAGTTGTTATGCCGTATTTTGTCTCGTAAACTTCACCCAGCGAGTTGACCTGCTTTGCGCCAACGCCCTGCGCAAGAGTTCCTGTCGGAGCGATAGTGTCCTTGCAGCGGAGTGCGATGAAGCGCATTTCAAATGTGGTCATCTCAGCGCCGGCCTTAATGCCCATTGCGTATCCTGCGCCCGTGTTGAATGGGGGATACCACATTTTGTGACGTGAGAAACCAGGGTTGTTTGGCTTGTAAAGTCCAGCCGCACCGCCTGTGGCAACGATAACAGCCTTTGCTTCGATAGTATAGAAAGTGTCGTTTTCAATGCCGAAGCCGAATGCGCCGTTTATGCGGTTGTCCTTGACGTCAAAATCCGTGATGTTCACATTGTTGAGCACCGTCACGTTTTCAAGCGCCGAAACAGCGTCCGCAAGTATCGGCTTGATGTTCTCGCCGTTTATTTTAAGGTTGCGGTTGCCTCGTGTGACGTATTTGCCGTTTTCGTCTTTAAGTATCACAAGACCCAGCTTTTCGAGCCTTTCGGTCACGCTGTTGAGCCTTTCAGACATTGAAAGCAGCAGATCGCCTCTTACGATATCCGCAGCGTCCTTTCTTGCATAATCAACATAATCCTGCGGCTTTCTGCCCTCGGTTATGTAAGCGTTAAGAGCGTTTACGCCTGCCGCCAAACAGCCCGAACGCTTGATGTTAGCCTTTTCGCAGATAAGAACCTTGGCGTTTGAATGTTCCGAAATGGCCAGCGCCGCATAACAGCCGGCCGTTCCACCGCCAATGATAAGTATATCCGTTTGAAGCTTTTCCTTTTTCATTTCTTCAACCCCTTTTAGAAATTGGTTTTCTATATTTCCGATATAAAATATATCATATAAATGTTAGCAAACAATGAACGATGTCAAATAAATACCGAGCCTTCGTCCAGCGCCTTGTTTTCAAGAAGATGAGCCTTGCCACCGGCGGTCACGAACAGCCTGTAAATAAATACGCTGACCTTTTCGCCGACCTCAACAGTCGGTTCGTCAAGTCCACGCCTTGCTGTGAGAAGTTCTCCGTTGGTGCGTATCTTAAGCTCTGTCGTGTCGCCTCTGAATGAAACACGCTCAACAACGCCCTCGGAAGCGGAACTGCCGTAACGCATAAATTCCGTCTTTTTTGCAACCTTTACGAACTCAGGTCTGATGATAGCCTCGTCAGCGTTTTCCACCTCGTCAAAGGTGTTGAACTTCTGATAGTCTTTAACAACAGTCGTGTGTCCGAAAAACGCCGCCGAAAACGCCGTCTGTGGGTTTTGATAAACTTGATAAGGCGTTCCGATCTGCTCGATACGGCCTCTGTTGGTAATGATTATCTCGTCTGCGACCTCGATAGCCTCGTCCTGATCGTGGGTAACGAAAATGCTCGTCACCCCAAGCTTTTCGATCATATCCTTGAGCCAGATCCTAAGGTCTTGCCTTACCTTTGCGTCGATAGCGGCGAAAGGCTCGTCAAGGAGCAAAAGCTGTGGGTTCGGCGCTAAGGCTCTTGCAAAAGCTACACGCTGGCGCTGTCCGCCCGAAAGCTGTGAAGGGTAACGCTTTTCAAGTCCCTCCAGCCCGATGAGCTTTATAAGTTCCATAACACGTTCTTTTGTGTATTTCTTGTCAGCTTTTTGAACTTTAAGACCGAAAGCCACGTTGTCATAAACTGTCATATATCTGAAAAGAGCGTAGTTCTGAAACACAAAACCGATTCCACGCTGACTTGGTTTCAGATCGTTCACCACCTTGCCGTCAATAACGATCTCGCCGCTGTCGGGGGTCTCAAGTCCTGCTATCATTCGCAGGATAGTGGTCTTGCCGCTGCCGCTTGGGCCTAAAAGGCCGATAAGCTTGCCCTTTTCTATTCCGAAATTCACGTTGTCGGAAGCCTTGTAATCTCCGAAAACCTTGTTTATATTTCTAAGCTCAACGTACATTGCCATCCCTCTTTCCCTTGTGTTCAAGAATATTTCTGACAATGAGTATCACCACAGCCATTGCCGCCAGCAGAGCCGACACAGCAAATGCTCCCGTGAAGTCATAGCCTTGATAAAGAAGCTCGATATGGAGCGGCATTGTGTTGGTCTTGCCTCTCAGATGTCCCGAAAGCACCGATACCGCACCAAATTCGCCCATAGCTCTTGAAGCGCAAAGCACGATACCGTAAAGCAGCGCCCATTTGATATGCGGCAGCGTGACTTTTCTGAATATGTAAAAGCCTTTCGCTCCCATAAGCGCCGCAGCCTCTTCCTCGTCCTTGCCCTCGGCATTGAGAACAGGTATTATCTCCCTCGAGATAAAAGGGAATGTTACGAACACAGTCGCCAATATAACGCCAGGCACAGCGAAGATTATCTGAATGCCGAAATATCTGAGATAAGGATATATAAAGCTTTGTCTGCCGTAGGTCAAAAGAAAGATAAGTCCTGCGATAACAGGGGATATTGTCAGCGGCAGGTCGATAAGCGCCGAAAGCACTTTCTTGCCCTTGAAGCTGAATTTTGTTATCGTCCAAGCGGCATAAAGTCCGAAGATCGTGTTTATTATCACGGAGAACGCCGTGGCTTCCAACGTCAGCAGTACAGATTTCAAAGCGTATTTATCGGTAACAGCTTTCAGAAAAACGCCTATTCCGCTGCCGAAAGCCGTCACAAGCACATAAATAAGAGGAAGCACCAGCATAACGCCGAGAAACAGCACGCTTACCACAATGAGTATCCACTTCACCGCTCCGCCTTCTTTTTTGCCGTTCATTTCACTTTTCTCCTTGCTTTTTTATGTTGATGTTATGCCACGCTTCCTATCTTTTTTGAAGCTCTGCTCTGAACGATCGCATTCACAAGCAGTATTATAAACGCCATTACGAGCATAACAAGTGCGATAGAAGTCGCTCCCGAATAATCAAATTCCTGTAATTCCGACATTATGAGCAGGGGAGTTATCTCCGTCTCATAAGGGGTGTTTCCTGCAATGAAGACCACGCTGCCGTATTCGCCGAGACATCTTGCGAAAGCCATCGTCATTCCTGCGAATAGCGCAGGCTTTATCTCGGGGAGTATCACTTGGAAAAACGTCCTTGCCCTTGAAGCGCCCATTATGCCAGCCGCTTCCTCATAAGAGCCGTCTATCTTTTCAAGCACAGGCTGAATGCTTCTCACCACGAATGGTATTCCGACGAACACCATTGCCACCGTTATGCCTATGCGTGTGTAAGCAATATCAATGCCGAACTTTGCGAATATCTTTCCCACCCAGCCGTTTGATGTTGTCAGATGAGTGAGGGCAATGCCTGCCACAGCAGTCGGCAAAGCAAATGGCAGCTCTATTATGCCGTCAAGAATGCGCTTGCCTGGGAATTCGTATCGCACCAGCACCCACGCTATGATAAGCCCCATTGCGCCGTTTATTATCGCCGCAATGAGCGCAGTCAAAAGGCTGACCTTGTAGCTTGCCAGCACCCTCGGCTTTGTGACGTTTGCGATGAATTCCGAAAAGGAAAGCTCTGAGGTATACACCACTAGCGAACACAGCGGTATAAGCACCACAAGCCCCAGTATCGCCACCGTGACCCCAAGTGAAATGCCGAAACCCGGGATAACGCTTTTTGTCTTTTTCTGTTTTATTTTAGTCTCTTTTGCATTATCCATTGTGTTCCAAAGCCTTTCGTAAAAATCTGCAACAATTATTCGCAAATACTATTTTTCATATATCGAATCGAATATTCCGCCGTCGGCAAAATGCTTCTTTGTGGCTTCTTTCCAGCCGCCGAAGTGGGAAATGTCCGTCAGATCGACGCTTGTGACTATCCACTTGCCGTCTTGTGGGATATCCTTTATAACATTGCTGTCCTTTTGATATTCATACTTTTCAAGAACGCTCTCGTCCGTTGGTCTGTAATACCACTTTGCTTCAAGCTCCTGCGCCTTTTTTGAATAAAGGTAGTTAAGATATTCCTCTGCAACGTCTCTCGTGTCACGCATATCAACAACCTCGTCAACAATGGCAACAGTCGGCTGACAAAGTATCGAAGCGGACGGCACGACTATCTCATAATCTCCCGAATTCTCTTCCAGCGAAAGGAACGCCTCGTTCTCCCAAGCGATAAGCACATCGCCCTGTCTGTTCTCGACAAATGAAGTCGTCGCACCCCTTGCGCCAGAATCCAGCACAAGCACGTTCTGATAAAGCTTTTTAATGCTGTCCTCGATCTGCTGTTCGCTCTGTCCCTGCTTCTCGAAATAATACCAAGCCGCAAGATAATTCCACCTTGCGCCGCCCGAAGTCTTAGGGTTCGGCGTTATAACGCCAACGTCGTCACGAAGCAGATCGTTCCAGTCGTGAATGTTCTTTGGATTGTCCTTTCTCACAAGAAAAACTATTGCCGAGGTGTAAGGTGAGCTGTCAAGTGGGAACTCGTCAACAAAGTCGCCGTCGATAAGCCCTGCGTCCTTTACAGCGTCGATATCAGCTTCCAGCGCCAGCGTAACAACATCGGCGTCAAGGCCGTTTGCAACTTCAAGCGCTTGCTTGCCCGAACCGCCGTGAGACTGAATGACCTCGATATCATTTCCGGTCTGCTGCTTCCAATGCTCCGCAAAAAGCTGGTTGTATTCCTCGTAAAGCTCTCGTGTAGGGTCGTATGATACATTTATAATATAACCGCTGTCAGAAGAGCCGCAGGACGAAAGCCCCGTGATAAGAGCAGCGCAGGTCAATGCTGCCACGATCTTGCGTAAATGTCTGCGTTTTTCGCATTTTCTGCATTTTCTGCCCACTTTTTATCTCCTCTTTTCTTTGTGAAATGTAATCATACTAAATTGATAGGATTGCTATGTTATTATTATAAACGCTCCGCCCCCGATTGTCAATAGCCCTAAGTTAACTTTGTGTGAATTTTACACAAATGATATAATTAAAAGCATTCTTTTGTTGGCTTTATATATAAACCGCATAAATGAGTGCATAACAACGCCATTTGCCGCCGTTGACAATGAATTGAATATGTGATATATTTAGTTATATTAAAACATATAAGAATAATAGGATATAGAACATAAAAAGCAGGGGCGGAGATAAAATGTCGGAGATAAAAGCACATTCACTATTGAACAGGGTTGAATATGATCGTTTTAATTGCATAAGCATAAACTATAAGCTTTGCGACAAAAATTTCCGCAGCCTTTTCACA
Organism: Ruminococcus sp.; assembly: GCF_019423705.1. Lineage (GTDB taxonomy): Bacteria > Bacillota > Clostridia > Oscillospirales > Ruminococcaceae > Hominimerdicola. The sequence goes on from NZ_JAHZAX010000004.1 coordinate 74,443, forward strand.
TTCAGCGACAGCACCAGTGAAAAGCTGCTTTTTTCCGCAGGGGATAAAAGCCCCGTGCTCCTTTGCACCTGCAATCGCACCGAGCTTTACTGCTTTGGCGGCATTTCAGCGGCAATAAAGCTTCTTTCCGACAATATCGCCGACCATATCGACCCCGAAGAGCTAAAGCGCAGGCTTATGATATTCAGCGGCGAGGGCGCAGTAAAGCACCTTTTTTCCGTTGCTTGCGGAATAGAATCAATGGTCATAGGCGAGGACGAGATACTCGGTCAGATAAAATCCGCCTATGCCTATTCAAAGGAGCGTATCGCCCTTTCGGCGGAGTGCAATATGATATTCCAAAGCGCCGTTACGACGGCAAAACGTATCAAGACCGAGACTGAGCTTTCAAAGACCTCCGTCTCCACCGCCACCCTTGCGGCAAAATGCGCAGCAAAGCTTTGCGAAAACGTCACCGTTATGCTCATCGGCGCAAGCGGAAAAATAGGCACAAGTCTGCTCAAAGACCTGCTTTCCTATAAAAATGTCAAGGTGCTTGCAACTTCTCGCAGCCATAACAGAGAGTTTGAGCTTGCCTCAGAGAACCCCTCGCTTGAAATTATCCCCTATGACAAGCGCTATGACTATATAAATAGGTGTGATTGCGTGATATCTGCCACCACCAGCCCTCATTTCACCCTCACGGCGGATAGGATAAACACAGCCGAAACCCAAATGCCAAAGCTTTTTATCGACCTTGCCGTGCCAAACGATATCGACCCTGCGGTGACAGATAAGGGCGCAAAGCTTGTTGATATCGACTATTTCTCAAAGCTTGCGGAGGAAAACAACGCTCAGAAGCTTGACAGCGTTGAAAGAGCCAAGGCGATGATAGAAGAGGATATGGACGAGCTGAAAAAACAGCTTGCTTTCCACAGCTTCCTGCCGAGATTTTCGGCTATGGAAGCCGATCTGGAGCGCCTTTCCGCAAAGGAGCTTTTCTTTAAGCTGAAATCAGAGCTTTCGGGGGACGCATTTTTGCAGGTGATAAAAGTGCTGAACGATCTTGAGATCTTAGACAATTTTGACAAACCGAAGCAGGGAGGAAAATAAAAATGCCGTACTTTCCGTTTTTTGTGAATATTGAAAATTCTCCCTGCCTTGTGGTGGGCGGCGGAGTGGTTGCTTTGCGGAAGATAGAAAAGCTTCTGCCTTTCAAGCCCCTCATCACGGTGACGGCTACCACAGCCGCAGAGGAGATAAAAGCCTTTGCAGCAAAGGGGCTTGTGAATCTTGAAGAGCGCCCATTTTGTGACGATGATATCGCAGGCAAGGCTTTCGTTATCGCCGCCACAGGTGATGAAGGGCTTAACAGCCGTATTTCTGAGCTTTGCAAAGCGCATAATATCCTATGTAATGTGGTTGACAGCCCTGAGAATTGCACATTCTATTTCCCAGCCCTTGTGAATAAGGGCGACGCCTGCATTGGAATTTCCACCGCAGGAAAAAGCCCGACATTGGCAGGATTTTTGCGAAAAACTATCGAGGACGATATCCCTGTCAATACGGCGCAGATTTGCGATATAATGGGCGGCCTTCGTGATATCGTGCTGGAAAATATCCAGACGGAAAAGGCTCGCAAAGAGTTTATGGCGAACGCTTTGCAGCTCTGCCTTGAGCTTGACGACACCGCCCTTGAAAAGCTTTCGCCGGAACAGCTTTTTGATATCATTATGATAAGTTCAGAATATTCGGGAAATGGGGTCGAATGATAATATGGCAGATAACACCAATTATACTAACCATACCATTAAAATAGGCACAAGAAAAAGCCGCCTTGCAATGGCGCAGACAAGCCTTGTGGCGGAGCGCATAAAAGCCCTTTTTCCGCAGGTCAAGATCGAGATAATCCCATTCACCACCAAGGGCGACAGAACACTTGACAAGCCCCTTGAAGTCATCGGCGGAAAGGGCGTTTTTGTGGGTGAGATCGAGACCGCTCTCAAGGCCTGTGAGATAGATATGGCCGTCCACAGCGCAAAAGACCTGCCCGTTGACCTTGCAGAGGGCACGGCGGTATGCGGCGTTTTGGAGCGTGGCGACTATCGTGATATGCTTATAACAAAAAAAGGCAGATCTATCGCAAAGGACGAAAGCTTTTTGGCAGGCACAGGCAGTAAGCGCCGCCGTGAAAATCTTTTGAAGCTTTATCCGAACGTCCGCTTTGGGAATATCAGAGGAAATGTTGACACACGCCTTGGGAAGCTTGCAAACGGCGACTTTGACGGCATAATACTTTGTGCCGCAGGCATAGAGCGGCTGGGGCTTTCAATGGCGGATTATGAGGTGAAAAAATTCACCGCCGATGAGTTTATCCCTGCCCCTTGTCAGGCGATAATAGCGGTGCAATGCCGCATTGAAAGCTTTGCCGCAGAGGTTGCGAACGCCATTTCCCACAAGCCAACAATGGAAAGCTTTGAGGCCGAACGTGAAGTCGTTAAGCTTCTCGGCGCAGACTGCACAGTTCCAGTGGGGGCGTTCTGCTCTATCGAAAACGGCAGGGCAAAGCTTATTATCTCAGATGGAAAAGGCAGATATGCGAGCGGCGAATGTGCAAAAGGCGAGCATATCCGATTGGCAGGAGAGCTGGTGAAAAAGCTATGAGCAAAAATAATACGATCAATACCGCAGGCAGGGTGATATTGGCAGGGGCAGGCTGCGGCGATCACGATCTTATAACAGTCCGTGGGCTTGAAGCGGTCAAAAGCTGCGATGTGGTGGTATTTGACAGCCTTATAGATAAGCGGCTGCTTGATTTTTGTAAAGAGGGCTGCGAGAAAATCTGCGTCGGCAAACGTGCAGGACACCACAGCGCAAAGCAGGAGGATATAAACGCCCTGCTGGTGGAAAAGGCCAAAAGCGTGAAAAATGGCGGAATTGTGCTGCGGCTCAAAGGCGGCGACCCTTTCGTTTTCGGCCGTGGCGGCGAGGAGATAATGGCTCTGCGTGAAAACAATATCCCGTATAGCCTTATCCCCGGCGTTACGTCGGCGGTCACAGCACCCGAGCTTGCAGGCGTGCCCGTCACGCACCGCAGAACGGCTAGAAGTTTCCACGTTATAACAGGCCACACCGCCGACGATCTTTTGCCCGAACAGCTTGAAAGCTACGCAAAATGTGGCGGAACGCTGGTGTTTCTTATGGGGCTGAGAAATCTCACCGATATCGCCCATCGCCTTATCAAGGGCGGAATGAGCGCCAACACTCCAGCGGCGGTGATATCAAAAGGCGCAACAGCCGACCAGCGATCGGTCAGAGCAACTCTTGGTGACATTGCCGAAAAAGCGCAGGCTGAGAATATCCTTCCCCCAGCGGTGACGGTGGTTGGAGATACCGCCGCATATGATCTTTCGCCAACGTATATACCGCCATTGTACGGCGTTTCAGCGGCAATAACTTCGACCTTGGGTCTTGCAAAACGGCTTATCAAAGCTTTCGGCGACCTTGGCGCATATGCCTATCGCTGTGGCGGTTTTGATATCGTTGAAAACAAGAGCGAAAAAGTCGCAAACGCCTTTGAAAATATCGCCGCAGGGGAGTTTGATTGGATAGCTTTGACAAGTCCCAACGGCGCAGAAATTTTCATCAAGCGCCTTAAAGACTTCCGCATTGATCTGCGAAGATTGAGCGGAGTGAAAATTGCGGCAATAGGCAGCGGAACGGCGAAAAAGCTTGAAAACGCAGGCCTTATCCCCGACCTTGTGCCTGAAAAGTACAACTCTGCCGACTTTGGCGAAGCTTTGGCGCAGAATATCGCAAATGGTAAAAAGCTTTGCATACTGCGTTCCTCAGAGGGTTCGGCTGAGCTTTTAAAGCCGCTGGAGCAAAATGGCATAGCATTTGAGGATATCCACACCTATGAGCCTTGTTATGGCGGCGGTGAAGTTATACAAGCGGACTATGCAATATTCGCAAGCGCTGGCGGCGTGCGAAGCTTTTTCGGCGGCGGAGGACAGCTTTCCGACCACACGAAAAGCGTTGCTATCGGCGAAGTGACCGCCAAAGAACTTGCAAATTTCGGCATAAATTCACCCCTTATCCCCGAAGTCAGCACGACAGAGGGTATAATCGAGCTGGTACAAAGGGACAATGCTAAATAATATTAAGCTTATATGTAGGGGCGAAAATTGTTGTTCGACAAGGCTCACAACAATTTATGTTCGCACGTTGGTTGATTGCTTTGTTTGGCAAATTCGGACTTATATCGTTTAGCTGTTATATGCTACACCTGTTTTGTCATACAAATTATAATTTATTTTATATACTATATAAAAAGGAAGCGCATAAAAATGAGAAGATTCAGACGTTTAAGAGCAAATGGGTCAATGAGAAGAATGGTTCGTGAAACAAGGCTTTCCCCTGCGGACTTTATCTATCCCATATTCGTCGCAGAGGGCGAGGACATTATGAAGCCCGTTGACTCAATGCCCACGGTCTATCAGTATTCCGTTGATAATCTGGAGCAGATTTTGCCGCAGATAGCCGAAAGCGGCATTTCGGGACTGCTTATTTTCGGTATCCCAAAGCACAAGGATGAGCTTGCTTCAGAGGCCTATAACGACAATGGCGTTACTCAGCAGGCGGTGAGATATATCAAGGCGCACTATCCCAATCTGCTTATAATTGCCGACGTCTGCCTTTGCGAATACACCAGCCACGGCCATTGCGGAATGGTCTGCGGTGAAAAGATACTCAATGACGAGACCCTGCCGTTGCTCAGCAAAATGGCTGTTGGCCTTGCAAAAGCAGGGGCAGATATCATCGCTCCCTCAGATATGATGGACGGCAGAGTGGAGGCTATAAGAGCCGCCCTCGATGAAAACGGCCTTGCGGATATACCTATTATGTCATACAGCGCAAAGTTCGCCTCGGGATATTATTCGCCATTCCGTGACGCCGCAGAGTCCGCACCGGGCTTTGGCGACAGAAAGTCCTATCAAATGGATCCTGCCAACGGCAGAGAAGCTATTCGTGAGATCGAGGACGATATCGAAGAGGGCGCAGATATGGTAATGGTAAAGCCTGCCCTTGCTTATCTTGACGTGCTAAAAGAAGCAAGACAGCGCTTTGAATTGCCTATCGCCGCATATAATGTCAGCGGAGAGTTCTCAATGGTCAAGGCCGCCGCACAGCTTGGCTGGATAGATGAAAAGCGTATCGTTATGGAAAATATGACCGCCATAAAGCGTGCAGGCGCAGATATCATCATCACCTATCACGCCCTTGACGTGGCAAAATGGATAAAGGAGGACGAGTAAAAAATGGCAAATTTAAACTTGAATTTGAATACCGCAAAGTCCGAAGCCCTTTACAAGACCGCCTGCGAATTTATGCCGGGTGGAGTGAACAGCCCTGTAAGAGCCTGCAAGGCCGTTGGCACAGTTCCGCTTTTTATCGACCACGCCAAAGGCTCGAGGATATGGGACGAGGACGGCAATGAATTTATCGACTATGTGTGCTCTTGGGGGCCGAACATTCTCGGCCATTGCTGCGAGCCTGTCATAAACGCCGTAAAGGCCGCCTGCGATAAGGGCTTGACATTCGGCGCTTGCCATAAGAGCGAGATAACCCTTGCCCAGCTTATCCAAAAGAACTTCCCCTCAATGGAAATGCTCCGCCTTGTAAATTCCGGCACAGAAGCCGTTATGAGCGCAATAAGAGCCGCAAGGGGCTTCACAGGCCGTGACAAGATCATAAAGTTCGAGGGCTGTTATCACGGACATTCTGACGGACTGCTCGTCAAAGCCGGTTCGGGACTTATGACACAGTCTATCCCCTCGGGAGCAGGCGTGACCGCAGGCTGCACAAAGGACACTCTCCTTGCGAAATACAACGATACCGCCTCAGTTGAAAAGCTTTTCGACCAGTTTGGAAGGGACATCGCCGCACTTATCGTTGAGCCTTGCGCCGCAAATATGGGCGTTGTTCCGCCTGAGGAGGGTTTTCTGCAATTTCTCCGTGATATCACAGAGAAAAATGGCGCAATGCTGATCTTCGACGAAGTCATCACAGGCTTTAGACTTTCCGACGGCGGAGCGCAGAAGCTTTTCGGCGTTACCCCCGACCTCACGACCCTTGGCAAGATAGTCGGCGGCGGAATGCCTTTGGCTGCTTATGGCGGCAGGCGTGAGATTATGGAATGTGTCGCCCCTCTCGGCTCAGTCTATCAGGCAGGCACGCTTTCGGGCAACCCCTGCGCAGTTGCCGCCGGTATCGAGACCATAAAGCAGATAGAAAATATCCCCGATTTTTACCAAAAACTTGATGAAAAGAGTGCGGCGCTCCAGACGGCAATGGAGGCAAAGGGGCTGAACGTCAATCGTCTTGGCTCACTTATGACAGTATTTTTCACCGACAAAAAGGTAAAAAGCTATGATGAAGCAAGAGCCTGCGACACCGCACGCTACGGCGAATTTTACCGCCATATGCTTTCAAATGGCATTTACATTGCCCCCTCACAATTTGAAGCGATGTTTGTTTCATATGCTCACAACGATGAAGATATATCTACAACTATCTCTTCTCTTTAAAAATGCGAGACGGTTTCATATGAAACCTATTGAAATTTCACACAATGTATGTTATAATGGTTTCATATGAAACTGATGTGAAACCTAACGTGAATTTTGTGAAATAAGGAGCACAATAATTATGAACATTTCAGAATTTGCCAGCATTGCAGGGGTGTCGAAATCGGCGGTGAGCAGATATTTCAACGACGGCTATGTCAGCGAGGACAAGCGAAAGCTTATTGAAGCCGCCGTGAAAAAAACGGGCTATTCGCCGAGCACGCAGGCGCAGAACGTCCGCACAAGGATAACAAAGCTTGTTGGCGTGATAATACCGAAACTTTCCAGTGAGAGCATTTCAAAAGAGGTGGAGGGCATAAGCCGTGTGCTCAGTGAGCAGGGCTATCAATTGCTGCTTGTGAACGCCGCAAACGACCCTAAAAAGGAAGTGGAATACCTCGAACTGTTTAGAAATAATCGTGTGGACGGCGTGATATTTTTGGCTTCGATATTTACGCCATTGCACGAGGCTGTGCTCAAAAAAATGCACGTCCCTGTTGTGATCGTGGGGCAGGAATATCGTGGGCTGAGCTGCGTTTGCCACGACGACAGGCAGGCGGCTTATGGCGTAACGGAGCTTATGATAAGAAATTGCCGCACACGCCCTGCTTTCATCGGCGTGACGGAGGAGGACAAGGCGGCAGGACTTGCCCGAAAAGAGGGCTTTTTGCAGGCTTTGGCGGACTATGGAATGGAGATAAAAAAAGAGAATATGGCGACGGCTGAGTTCAAAATGGATTCGGGATATGAAAAGGCTGCGGCCATTATCAAGAACGATGAGACCCCCGATTTTCTTTTCTGCGCAACCGATACTATCGCCGCAGGAGCAATGCTTTGCTGCAAGGAAAAGGGGCTGAGAGTTCCCGAAGATATTATGATCGCAGGCATTGGCGATTCGCAGCTCTGCAAGGTTATGTCCACAACGCTGACTTCGGCGCATTTTCATTACAAGACCGCAGGTATCGAGGCGGCGCAAATGCTGCTCTCCTCACTTAAAAAGAACAGCCCTGTGCCGAAAACGCTGACCCTTGATTATGAGATAATCGAGCGTGATTCGACGGCGATGAAATAGGGTATATATTTTTTACGGCTGGGAAATCTCGGCCGTTTTTTGTTTTCTTGTGCAAAAATGCAACAAAATGACAAATGAAATGTGAAACTGTGTGAAACCATACAAGAGGGGTCTATAAGTTTATATTATTTGTCAATGGACATAAAGGGGCAAATGTAATATAATATAGACAGTGAAATTGGTACCACATTTTTTGTGAAACCGTTGCAGAATTTCAGTCCGGACAAAAAATAAAAAATACATAAAAAGGACGGGATATTATGGATTACAGAAAGTCAGCACGGGAAATTCTTTCTGCTATCGGCGGCAAGGAAAATCTCGCAAGCGCAGCACATTGCGCAACAAGATTAAGGCTTATAATCGCCGACAATAATAAAGTCGACAAAGAGACCCTTGAGAACATCGACGTTGTAAAGGGCGTTTTCGAGGCTTCGGGACAGCTTCAAATAATCATCGGCACGGGAACAGTCAACAAGGTGTATGATGAATTTATCGCAGAGGCAGGCGTTGAAGCTGCTTCAAAGGACGATCTCAAGGCGCAGGCTGCGCAGAAGCAGAACTGGTTCAAGAGACTTATCAAGACCTTGGGCGACGTTTTCGTTCCAATAATCCCTGCTATCGTTGCAGGCGGACTTATAATGGGCATTATGGAGGCGCTGAACTTTATGTCGGCAAACGGCTTCATAAGCCTTGACACGGACGGCTATGTATTTACGATATTCAAGCTGCTTTCAAATGCGGCGTTCACATTCCTGCCTATCCTTATCGGCTATTCGGCAACAAAGGTGTTCGGCGGAAACCCATATCTTGGCGCTGTTATCGGAATGTTCCTTATACACCCCGATCTGCAAAACGCTTGGACAGTTTCAACAATGGGCTATGAAAAGACCTTCTCGATCTTCGGACTTTTCAACGTTCATATGGTAGGTTATCAGGGTCACGTTATCCCCATAATAATCGCTTCGTTTATTCTTGCAAAGATTGAAAAGAAGCTTCACAAGGTCGTGCCCGATATAATCGACCTGTTCGTTACACCGCTGGTGAGCCTTACTGTTACGGCTTTTGCGGTATACACTTTCATCGGCCCTGTATTCGTTGCCCTTGAAAACGGCATTATCACAGGTGTTCAGAAGCTTATAATGATACCATACGGCATTGGCTCGTTTATTATGGGCGGCTTCTATTCGACAACAGTCGTTGCAGGTATTCACCATATGTATACTGTTATTGATATCGGTCAGCTTGCAAAATACGGTGTTACATACTGGCTGCCGCTTGCTTCCGCTGCAAATATGGCACAGGGCGCTGCCTGCCTTGCAGTCGCTATCAGAAGCAAGAATAACAAGGTAAGATCAATGGCATATCCTTCCGCACTTTCTTGTATGCTCGGTATCACAGAGCCTGCTATATTCGGTGTTAACCTTAGATTTGTTAAGCCTTTCATTTTCGGCGCTATCGGCGGTGCAGCAGGCGCTATGGCAGCTTCTATCCTTCACCTTGGTGCAACGGCAACAGGCGTAACTGGCATTTTCGCTATCCTGCTCACACTCAATCACCCTGTTAAGTACATAATCTCAATGGTTATTGCAATGGGCGTTGCCTTTATCCTCACTTGGTTCTTTGGCACAAATAATGAGCAGATCAGAGGCAAAAAGGCTGAAAAGTCTGAGAAGTCTGACGATACAAACAACACAGCAAATACAGCAAACACAGAGAGCGTTCCTGCTATCGAGGCAGTTGACGACAGCGTTATCATCGCACCGCTCAGCGGCAAGGTAGTAAAGCTTGAAAATGTTCCAGACGACACATTTGCGCAGGGTATACTCGGACTTGGCGCTGCTATCGAGCCGTCAGAGGGCAAAGTTATCGCCCCAGCAAGCGGAACAGTCGAAACCCTTTTCGACACTTATCACGCAATAGGCCTTAAACTTGACAGCGGCAAGGAGCTGCTTATCCACGTTGGTATCAATACCGTTGAGCTTGGGGGCGAGGGCTTCAAGCCGCACATCGCAGAGGGCGACCGCTTCACAGCAGGACAGACCCTTATCACATTCGATATCGACTTCATAAAGAGCAAGGGCTACAAGACTATCACCCCTGTACTGGTGGGCAATTCGGACGATTACGCTTCCGTTGAGCCAATGGCAGAGGAGGACTGCGACATCACAATGGGCGAAAAGCTGCTCAAGGTTATGGCGTAAGATCGCATATTTGTATATTGCGAATCAATTAGCTATCCATACTTCATAATATATCCTAGATATGGTTGCATTTTGCATTTGGTTTTGCGAGAACAGTTTGCGGCTTCTGTATAATTTGATATAGGAGCTGCAAATGCACCATATCGGAAATTTGTAATTCATCGAAGATTAATTTGTAAATATCGGTAAGGTTTTAAAGATATAAGGAGATAAAAATGAACAATACAGAAAAGATCGCAAACAGAGAGCGCATTAAAAACGCAAAGTGGCGTCAGAGATTTCACCTTGAGCCTCCCGACGGCTGGCTCAACGACCCTAACGGCTTGAGCTGTTATAACGGCGAATATCAGGTGTATTTCCAGTACAGCCCCGAAAGAGCCGACGGCAAGACCCCTCGTGGCTGGGGACATTATCACGGCAAAGACCTTTTCCATATGCAGTACGACAGGGCGGTTATGATGCCAAGCATTGCGGAGGACGCAAACGGCGTTTATTCGGGCAGCGCTGTCGAAAATGACGGTGTTCTGCATATTTTTTACACGGGCAATGTGAAATTCATCGGCGATTATGATTACGTTACGGCCGGCCGTGGGGCGAATGTTATCCACGTCACCACAACGGACGGCAGCGATATGAGCGAGAAGCAGGTGCTGCTCAAAAACTGCGATTATCCCGATTACTGCTCCTGCCACGTCAGAGACCCGAAGGTCTGGAAAGACGGAGCGGTTTGGAAAATGGTGCTTGGTGCGAGAACTCTCGATGACAAGGGCGCAGTGCTGGTCTATCAGTCGGAGGATCTTGTGAACTGGACTTTTACGGCGAAAGTTTTCAAGGACGGCTATGGCTATATGTGGGAATGCCCCGACTATTTCGAGGTGGGCGGAAAGGGCTTTTTGAGCACCTGCCCACAGGGTATGGAGCATTTTGAAACAAAGTGGCAGAACCTTAATCAGTCGGGCTATTTTCCCGTTAATGGCAGGCTGGAGGACAGTCAGCTCGGTGATTTTATCGAATGGGATATGGGCTTTGATTTTTATGCGCCGCAGACTTTTGAGGACTGCAAGGGCAGGCGTATTTTGATCGGCTGGCTTGGAATGGACAACGAGGCTTACGGCAATGCGACTGTTGACCTTGGCTGGCAGCATTGTTTGACTTTGCCGAGAGAGATAACTCTTGGGGAGGACGGAAAGCTTAGACAGCTTCCTATCGCTGAGTTTGAAGAGCTTAGAAAGAGCGAAAGGGAGCATTTGGACGGCGAGGTGAAAGAATATCCTTTGCCATTGGAGCTTGAGGGCGAGACTAAAGGCGAGGGCGATTTTGCTATCGACTTTGACGGCAAGCTTGAGTTTAGATTTGACAGCGCAAAGGGGCTGTTTTCGATGGTGTTTAGTGATGAAAAGTACGGCAGCGGCCGAAAGGTGCGAAATGCTGAGGTCGCAAAGGTCGAAAGCATAAGGCTTATTGCGGATATGTCTAGCATTGAGGTCTATCTCAACGGTGGCGAGGTGGTAATGTCAACGAGATTTTATCCCGATGAGAAAGTTTCGCTGGCTGTAAAGGGCTTTGACGCAAAGGTTTGGGACTTCTGAAAGGGGGAATTTTTATGACAAAAATTAACACTCATAAAACTCTTATGGCTATCGGCGAGGCGCTGATAGACTTTATCCCCTCTGAAACGGGCTGCCCATTTGAGGACGTGAGCGCTTTCAGTCCGAAAGTCGGCGGTGCGCCTGCCAATGTTTGCGCAGCTTTCACGGTGCTTGGCGGACAGTCGAAATTCATCACCCAGCTTGGCGACGACCCTTTCGGCCACAAGATCGAAAAGGCTCTTTCTGCGGCAAAAATCGACACTTCACTTGTGAAATTTACCGACAAGGCAAACACGGCGCTGGCTTTCGTGAGCCTTGAAGAGGACGGCAACAGGACGTTTTCTTTCTACCGCAAGCCCTCTGCCGATATGCTGTTTTCGGCGGAGCAGGTGGAGAAAGAATGGTTCGATGATTGCTACGCTTTGCAATTTGGCAGTGTGTCGCTGGGGGATTTTCCGATGAAGGAAGCCCACAGGCGTGCAATATCTTATGCTCGTGAAAATGGTGCGCTGGTAAGCTTTGACCCTAATCTGCGCTTTCCGCTTTGGAGCGACAGGGAAGCCCTTCGTGCGACTGTCAACGAGTTTATCCCTTTGGCGGACATTGTAAAGATATCAGACGAGGAACTTGAATTTATCACGGGAGAGAGCGATATAACCGCTGCGCTGCCAAAGCTTTTCACGGGCGAGGTAAAGCTCGTTATATACACCTGCGGCGCAGCGGGAGCGTACGCTTTCACCAAGAGCGCAAAGGGCTTCGCAAAGAGCGCAAAGGTCAAGGCTGTTGACACCACGGGCGCAGGCGACGGCTTTATAGGCTCATTTCTCTATGCCCTCAGTCAGCTTGACGTGACGGCGGAAAATGTGGGAGATCTCAGCGGCGAACAGCTTGAGCGGTGCATTGATTTTTCAAACCGCTTCTGCGGCGAAAGCGTTCAGCACCGTGGTGCGATAGACTCTTATCGGAAGATGGAATTTTGATACAAGATAGGTACAAATTCAAGTGGGATGTCGAGGACGCCGTCCCCTACAATAATATCATATAAACGATAAAAATTATAATTTGTTATCCCTTTTTTGAACTTTACCATATAAAAAGACTGGCTCGGGTAAACGCTCGGGTCAGTCTTTTTGCTTTAAAATATGAAATATGATGAAGTTTTCTTGTGCTTCTGGTTTTTGACTATTCGATAACAAGCTCTTCCTTTTCGGAATTTGTTCCCTCGATATGGAAGGAGTTGAGCACAGGCTCGTCTCTGTTCATAAGGGAGAGGATCATATAGCTTGCGGTCTTGTCATAGGCAAGGCGCTTGTCCTCTTCTGATGGGCGTGATGGCGACTCTGGGTGAGAGTGCCAGTTGCCAAGTGGTACAAGTCCTTCCGCTCTCATATCCTTGATGGCAGCAAGCTGCTCTTTTGGGTCGAGAGAGAAATGCTCGTTTGAATGGTCGATATTTGTGAGGAGATAGACTTTCTTTATTATCTTGTCTGAACCCTCTTTTACGCCGCCGATAAGTCCGCAGGCTTCGTTTGGAAGCTCGCTTTCAGCGTGGCGCAGTATCTTTTCATAATCGCTTTTGCTGAGTTTTATCATAGATGTACACCGTCACATTCTGCCTGTTCATAGTCGATAAGCTCTGTGATAGTCGGGTGCTCGCCGCAAACTGCGCAGCCCTTTGTATCGTGTGGGAGCTTTACCTTACGGAATTCCATTTTAAGTGCGTCATATGTGAGCAGATAGCCTGTGAGAAGGTCTCCCACGCCAAGGATATACTTGACAGCTTCCATTGCCTGAAGGCTTCCGATAACGCCGCCCATTGCGCCGATAACGCCTGCCTGCTTACAGGTCGGAACAGCGTCCTTCGGTGGTGGGTTCTTGAATACGCAGCGGTAGCAAGGTCCCTGACCAGGAACGTATGTCATAAGCTGACCCTTGAATCTGATGATACCGGCGTGTGAGAAAGGCTTTTTAGCCATTACGCAGGCGTCATTGATAAGGAACTTTGCAGGGAAATTATCTGTGCCGTCGATAACGAAATCATAGTCCTTGATGATATCCATAATGTTTTCGCTGTCGATGAAGGCACGGTATGTTATGACCTTAACGTCAGGGTTGATAGCTTCCATTGTTTCCTTTGCGGAAAGAACTTTCGCCTTGCCAACGTCCTGTGTTGTGTGGATGACCTGTCTCTGAAGATTTGAGAGATCGACTTCATCTGCGTCCGCAATGCCGATAGTGCCGACGCCTGCGGCTGCAAGATACATAGCGGCAGGTGCACCAAGTCCGCCTGCGCCGATGATGAGTACCTTTGCGTTAAGGAGCTTTTTCTGTCCCTTTGCGCCGACTTCTTTAAGAATGATGTGGCGTGAGTAACGCTCAAGCTGTTCGTTTGTGAATGCCATTACTGACCGCCTCCCATAAAGTAAAGAAATTCTACTACGTCACCGTCTTTGAGCGTTGTGCTCTCGAATGCGCCGCTTTCAACAAATTCGTCGTTGATAGTTACTGTAACGTACTGTGGGGTCTCAACGTTCTCGTCGATAACGAGTTGTGCTACTGTAAGACCCTCTGCAACTTCCTTTTTATTGCCTGCAACTGTGATTGTCATAAAACATTCTCCTTATTTTTTATTTTGATTTTTACTAAATTATTGTACTCTTATTAATTTTTATTTTACCGAAGCGATAGTCTCTTCTAGCTGAGCTTTCTTTACTGCCCCTGTGAGACGTGCTTTCTCTTCGCCGTCCTTGAAGAAAACAAGTGTCGGAACGCTTGTCACGTTATACTTCTGAGCGGTCTCGGCGTCAAAGTTTATGTTTAGCTTTACAAGCTTCACGCTGTCGGCATTGGCTTCTTCGGTCTCCGCCAGCAGGGGAGACATTCGCTTGCAGGGAACGCAGGAATCTGAATAAAAGTCCGCAATTACGAGCTTTCCTGCTTCCTTTATCTCTGCTTCAAAGGTATCGTTATTTGCTCTTACTGCCATTAATCTCCCACCTTTTCAACTATGAGGTCGTAAGTGCCGTCCTCGTTGTCGATAAGCTTGAGTATCTTGTGACCCTCTTCCTTAATGCTTCTCGGCACGTTCTGGACCGGCTCGCCGTCATTCATTCTTATTGAAAGTATCTGACCTTCGTCAAGCTCTTCAAGAGCTACCTTTGCCTTCACGAAAGTTGTGGGGCAAACCACGTCGGTGATATCTACTGTATCGTCAATTTTGTAATCAGCCATTGTTGTAAACCTCCAGTATAGTATTTCTGAATTTCTCTCTGCCAACTCTGTCGATTGTGAATTTGAATCTCTCGCCAGGGTTTGCGTTATCGTCAAAGAACTGTATAGCGGTGTCGCATATCTTCATAAGGGTCTCCTTATCCTCGATGAATGGGATAACAGTTTCGCCCTTGTTGATGTGGTTGCCGAAAAGTCCGCCGAATGAAACGATATATCCGTGGATAGTATCCCAAGCTTCTGTCGGGCAGGCTTTAAAGCAGCGTCCGCAGAAGTTGCACTTGCTTTCGTCAAGGACGATCTTGCCGTCCTCCATTGTAAGAGCGCCCTGACGGCAGGCTTTTACGCACACGCCGCAGCCGATACAATCGGATTCTTTCCATTTTACCTTTATTCCGCCCTTGATACCAACGTCGTTCTCTTCGGATTTAAGGCAGTTGTTCTGACAGCCTGTGATACCGAACTTGAACTTGTGCGGAAGCTCTCTTGCGAAATATCTTTCGTCAAGTTCCTTTGCAAGAGCGTATGTATCTATACAGCCGCTTGGACAGACTGCTGCGCCCTGACAAGCTGTGATAGTTCTAACTCTCGGACCGCAAACGCCCGGCTCTGCATCGCCCTTTGCAAGAGCCGCCTTTACCTCGTCGATATCGTTAAGCTTTATAAAAGGTATCTCAACGCTCTGACGGGAGGTGAGGTGAACATAGCCCTCGCCGTATTTATCGGACACCTCAGCGATAGCAGCAAGCTGCTTTGCCGTAAGGTTTCCGCCGACCACTCTCAGTCTGAGAGAGAAGTTATTTTTCTGCTTTTGGCGCATAAATCCGCCTTTTTTTAGTGTTGCGTAATCAACTGCCATAGTGTTTTCCTCCTGTTTTAAAGGTTTTCTATGGACTGCTTAAAGTCCTCGATCAAATCCTCTGTATCCTCTATACCAACGCTTATTCTTATGGTATCCTCAAACACGCCTGCGTTTATCTTCTGCTCCTCGCTGCCGTGGGCGTAGATAGTGCTTGCAGGGTGGATGACAAGCGTTCTTGTATCTCCGATATTAGTTGCATTAGTTGCAAGTTTCAAGCCGTTTATAAGCTTGAAGGCTCTTTCTTTTGAGCCTGCTCTTATTGTGAGTATGGCACCGCCCTTGCCGCCGAGCTGGCTCTTGCAAAGTTCATAGGACGGGCTGCTTTCAAGTGCGGGATAATTCACGCTTATGCCCTCGCAACTCTCGAAAAATTCGGCGAGCTTCAATGAATTGTGGCAACATCGCTCCATTCTAAGTCCCAGCGTTTCCATTCCCACGCTGTTCATAAAGGCGTTCATTGGAGCGAGGCAGCCGCCGACGTTTCTCCAAATGCCGTTTCTAAGTTTTGCGATATAAGCGAACTTGCCGAACTTTTTATATTCCGCAAGGCCTTTATATTTTTCATAGTCCCACTTGAAATTTCCGCTGTCGACTATCACGCCGCTTATGGAATTTCCGCCGCCGTTGAAATACTTTGAAGTCGAGTGGACAACGATATCAGCGCCGAAGTCGAATGGGTTGATGATATAAGGCGTAGCCGTTGTGCTGTCTATAACAAGGACTGTATTGTTTTCGTGGGCAAGTTTTGAGACGGCTTTAAGATCGACTATCTCAAGGTTCGGGTTTCCGATAAGCTCGGCGAAAACAGCCTTTGTATTCTTATTTATAATAGGAGCGATCTCTTCGGCGGTGACGTGCTTAACGAAGTGCGTTTTGATACCGAAAGCGGCGAGGTCGCCAAAAAGGTCGATAGTTCCGCCGAAAAGTCCGGCGCCGCAGATTATCTCGTCGCCTGCTTTGAGGATATTGAGCAGGGACATTGTAACCGCAGCCATTCCCGAGGCACAAGCCACGGCGCCCACGCCTTTTTCAAGTGCGTTGACCCTATTTTCAAATGAAGCCACCGTTGGATTGCTTATTCTTGTATAGGCGTATCCGGGTGCTCTGTTATTAAAAACCTTTTCAAGCTGTTCGGCAGATTCCTGCGCAAATGCGCTCACCTGATAAATAGGTGTAAGAGTTGAGCCTGTTGTTTTCTCCGGCTCAAAGCCGCCGTGCAGCAAAGCTGTATTGAATTTCAAAAGGACATACCCCCTGTCAGATCATCACGGGCGATACAAAACCGCTTGTTGCCGTGCTTTGATCGTGTTTTGAAAGACAAAGCTTCAAGTTCTGTCTTATCTTATGTGCTAATTATACAACATAAATCATATAAAGTCAATAGGAATACTAGATATTTAACATTTCTTTTAAATTATCAGCTTATTTTTATGAAAACTCTTGACAGTTTGCTCAAAAAAGTATAAAATATATTATGTTGATAGGATTAGTATGATTAAGATTATTAAAATGTGAGACGAAGCCGCCACGCTTTTTCCTATAATAATTAATAATGAAATGATTTTATAAGGCGGCGGAACACAAAGCGAAACAGGAGGTGCGCTAATGAAGATATCAACAAAGGTAGAATGTGGAATAATCGCCATTGCTGACATTGCCATAAATTCGGCAGACGGTGAGACCGTCACGGTTTACAGCGTAGCAGAGCGCAGAGGTATATCAGGAAAATATCTTGAGCAGGTGCTTTCATCGTTAAGGCACGCAAAGCTCATCAAGGGAATAAAGGGTTCAAAGGGCGGATACATTCTTGGCAGGAGCGCCGGCGAGATCACTCTCAAGGACATAATCGACGCACTTGACCCGTCGGTACTGGGAAATGACATTGCGCTTTTAAATTCCGAAAACAGCGAATTTGCAAAGGTGCTTGACGAATTTATGTGGAGCAAGATCGAAGATCAGCTGCGAAAATTCGCTCGATCGGTGACTTTAGAGCAGCTTATCGAATATTATGACAAAGAAGCACTTGAAAAAACCGCCGAACCGATGTATTATATTTAATAGTTCGCTTTTTTAAATTCGCATACTCTGGAATACGGGCGACGTGCTTTGTAGCCCGAAGACGGGACAAGCATTAAACCGTACAAGGTGCGATTGGTGTGGTTTATATACAATGTAGGGGCGAACATCGTTCGCCCGTTTGGATTATCGGCATTATTTATGAAACTGCCCGTTGGTTACCACGTTTTTGACAGCCTAAACTTGACATTTTGCGTGTATCGAATGTTCAATAGCTAATGGCTCATATTATACAACGTGCGTGTGTATGGCTCACGAATAATATTCACCTGTCTGTCGAAAATACTTGTAGGGCGAAAATTGCGAATTTATCAAATTTATTTTTATAATTTTTATCATCGGAGAAGCATTTAAAGGAGTGTGACAAAATGAGCGATATCAGAAAAGCTGATTATGACGTTATTATAATAGGAAGCGGCCCTGCCGGTCTGACTGCCGCAATATACGCTGCAAGGGCGACCCTTTCGGCGCTTGTGGTGGAAAAGGACTTTATGGGCACGGGGCAGATATCCATTACTGAAAGGGTGGATAATTATCCGGGGCTTTACGGCATAAGCGGTTATGATCTGGGCGAGAAGTTCAGAGAGCAGGCTGAGACCCTTGGCACGGAATTTTTCGAGGGCGAGGCTGAAAGCTTTGTCAAAAAAAACGGCTTGTGGGAGATAACATTCAAGGACGGCGCAGTCAAGACCGCAAAGGCTGTTATTTATTCCGCAGGCACTTCATACAGACACCTCGGCGTAAAGGGTGACGGCAAGCAGCGCATTTCATATTGTGCGGTATGCGACGGATTTTTCTACAAGGACAAGGTGGTTGCGGTGATAGGCGGAGGAGACACGGCGCTTGGTGACGCACTTTATCTTTCAAAGCTTGCAAAGACTGTTTTCCTTATCCACAGGCGTGACCAGTTCAGGGCTTCAAAGGCTTTGCAGAAAAAGGTTGCTGAGACCGAGAACATCGTGCCTGTTATGAGCGCAGTTTTGTCGGAAGTCACGGGCGGAGACAATGCCGAAGGGCTTGTTTATACGCAGGGCGGCGAGAGCAAGTCCGTTGCGGTGGACGGCGTATTCTGCGCCGTGGGAAGTATCCCCAACACCGACCCGGTCAAGGGCGTATGCGACGTTGACGGCGGCGGATATATCATCGCAGGAGAGGACGGCGTGACCTCGGCAGAGGGCTTCTTTGCGGCAGGCGACGTGAGAACAACTCCGCTCAGACAGGTGATAACGGCCTGCGCAGACGGTGCGAACGCACTTTCATCTGCGGAGAGATATATTTCGGAGAAGTTCTGATAAAAAAATTCAAGGCGGATAATGCTTTCGGGCATTGTCCGCTTTTGTTTGTGCAAATAAAGTGCTGGAAATAAAAATATATCGAAAAAAATAGGACACAAAAGAACGGGCGAACGATGTTCGCCCCTACATATGCGCTTAAATACGCCATTTTAATGTGTAGGGGCGACCTTCGGTCGCCCGATGATTTGCTGTTTTCGCCGTTTTTGTTGTGCTAATAATTAAGAAGCCTTAGCGCTCTTTCTTATCTCTGTATAACCATTTGGTGATGGTATCTCGTAATCATCGGTGGAGTTTATGGCTCTCATCATTCCTGCGATAAGGTCGGGCTGAGTGATCTCAAGGGTGTTTCTGTCGATTATGCCGAAGCCCTTGTCGCCGTTGTAGCCGTTATCCCAGTAAATGCAGATCACGCCGTTTTTCTTTGCCGCCTTGATAAGATATTCCGACCAGTAACGTCTGAACTCGTTGTAATCTGCGAACTTTTCCGTCTTGTCCTGTGCGCCGAACTCGCCGATTATTACAGGGTAGCCTTGGCTTACGAACTTTTCGTTGAGCAATTGCATTTGCTGGTCAACGTAATCTTCTTGTCCCCAGTTGTCGTAATTTTTGACAGCGTATTTGCCCCATTGGGTTCTTGCGGTCTTGTTCTCGTCGATAGTGAAGTTGTATGGGTCGTAATAATGAACTGATACCATTATCCTCTTTCCGTCAGCCTTGCAGCCCTCATCGGTAGGGAGCTTGAAGCCGTAATCGCCGGCTGTGTATTCGATATTCGTGTTCCAGCCCGGGATAAGAAGCCAGCGCTTTTCATTGTTTGAACCTGTCGATCTTACTGTGTCAACGAATATCTGATTGTACGCGTTGATGTTCTCATATGCGTTTGAGTCGGGCTTGCCATAGTCATTGTTGAACTCTTCGTTCATTGACTCGAAGATAAGGTGCTCGTCATAATCCTTGAAGCGGTCAGCGATCTGCTTCCAAACCTTGCCGTACTTGTCCTTTATCTCCACCTGCTTGTCGTCGTCCTCTGCGCATAGCAGCCAAGCGTGGTCGACAGTGTAATAACCGTCGCCGTGCATATTCACAACTGCGAACATATCGTTGTCAACAACATAGTCAACGACTTCCTGCACTCTGTCAAGCCAATCGCTGTCGATAGTGTATTCAGGACCGTCGCCGATCATATCGAGATATGAAACAGGTATTCTCACCGACTTAAAGCCCTGTGCTTTAACGGCGTCGATAAGCTCCTTTGTTATCTCGGGGTTGCCCCAGCAGGTCTCGCTAGGAAGTCCGCCGCTGGAAGCTTCCAGCTGGTTGCCCAAATTCCAGCCCAGACCCATTGCCTCTGTGATAGCGGTCTGGTCAAGGTCATTGAACTTGACTTTGTTTTCCTCGTCCTTGCTTTTTCCGCAGCCTGTCATAGCCGCCATAACGCCTGCCATAATAAGTGCGGCGGAGCGCATCAAAAATCTTTTTGCTGAATGTGATGAATGTTTCACTCAGATAACCTCTTTCCCTCGGGGATATCCCCATAATTGCTTGTGGTAATCGTTTACTTGATGTGAATATTATAGCACATACTATATTCTTTTGCAATAGCTTTTTGAGCATTTTCTGTGACTTTTTGTGCAATATGCAAAAGTTTTATATTTGACAACAAGCTGTGACCGTGGTATAATAAACGGGTAAAGGCAACTAACTATGATTATATAAATGCACAAATTTAGACAGGAGCGTAAAAAATGAATTACGAGGCATTGAAAAACAATCTTATAGATGTTATAAAGGAATCGCAGCTCAAGCTGGGCTATTCGCCGAACGATGTGGGGATATTTTATCCCCTAAGGGCGCTGAACAATCTCCTTGATGAAGACCTTGACGTTGAGGGTATGAAAAAGGCTCTCGATGATTTCAGCGGCTATGCAAAGGACACTATCGGCGAGACAAGCTATAAGTATTCCGAAACAGAAAAGCGCTTTGGCATAACGGTTCCTGCAAAGGGCGTGAAGTTTATCCACGAAAGCGTTGAGGAGCCTGTTTTTCTCAAGGCGCTGCTTGAAAAGCTCTATTCGGGAGCAAAGGCGGCGGATTTTGAGGAGCTTTTCAGAAGCTTTTCCGACAACGTGCATTTTGAGCAGATCGAGGACGACGAGTTCGATTATCTCGCATATTTCCCCGATGGCAAGCCCGACAGCTATCGCTATTGTCTGAGCGACGATCTCGGCCATGTCAGCTATCACCGCTTTACGCCAAAGGATTTTGCTGATCTGGATATAAAGTAATAATAAAAATACCGCAGGACGACTGATCTCGTTCTGCGGTTTGTTGTTTATTAAGTTATCAAACTTATCCCACATTTGCCAGCACAAGGCTTTTTGCTATCGGATAGATAAGGCAGAGAAGATATATTATCGCAGCAGGATTTGTGAAAACGACTTTGCGGGTCTCCTTTGGTGAAAGGGCTTTGTCGCTGTCATCAAGGGCAAGCTTTTTAAAGCTCGCAAAGAGCACAAGACAGCCGAACAGGCCGATGACTATTTCTGCGATACTAAGGGCTGTGGAGTAATTTTTTATGCCTGCGGCGCTTGCTAAAGTCGAGAAATTTGCGAGAAGATTATTGAGACAATGTATTATGATAGTCGGCAGGACAGAGCCGCATTTTACGGCGATAATGGCGTAAACAAAGCCTGTTGCGAAAGCGGAAGCCGCCTGTGGGATATTGCCGTGCATAAGTCCGAAGGCAAGGGCGGAGAAGAGCACCGCCGTGCTTTGACCATATGGCGCAAGAGCCGTGAGGACTGCTCCACGGTAGATACATTCCTCGATGATAGGGGCTATTATCACGACATAGCCAAGCTGCAAGATTATTGCCGCAGCGGAGGGGTGGCGTATGCTGAAATCTGTGGAGGGGACGGAAACGCCACGCTGTCCAAGCAGATTTGTGAGCATTGAAACGAACTGTGAAAGCAGCAGATTGACCACAAAGCAGGCTGAGAACCATTTCAGCCCCACGACTGCTCCCTTGCCCTTGGCGTGGAGATAGCTTTTTGCACGGCTCTTAAACAAGCAGCGAAACAGTATGGCGAAAACTATAAAGCTCATCAGCGTAATGGAAAGGTTCGCCGTCATATTGAAAGCGGTGGAGCTAACAAAGGCGGTCTGCTTGCGAAGATATGTTACGGCTGTGGTGTAGTTCAGGGTGAATTTGCCCGAATGATATGCGTATGCGGCATAGAAAAACATCGCTGTGAAAACTTTGTTGAAAAAGTTGTAAAGTATAAGGCTGAGAGAAAGCTTCACGCAATCGGCGAAAAGGGCTTTCTTTTCGGCCTCTTTATCTGCTAGGGTCGGTGATGTGTCGATGATCTCTATATTTTCAGTATTTTCACTATTCAAGATGATACCTCCCGATGAAAATGCTTGGTCGTAAAGCTGAATTATCAAGTAAAAAAACTCATAAAAAGCTGGAGACTAACGGGCGAACGCTGTTCGCCCCTACTTATCATTCTATTATAGCACATATCCTATGAATTTTGCAAATCGTTATTTGATGATAGGGTGATAAAATGTTATGAAAATGTAAATAAATAAGAGAAATTTTGTGATAACTCTTGCATTTTATCAAGTGTGTTGTATAATATAATTAGCACTCAAATGATGAGAGTGCTAATTGACTAGAGCAAATATAATTTAAAATTAAGAAAGTAAAATAATTTTAGGAAAGGTTGATGTTTTATGCAGACAAAGGAATTTAAGGCAGAATCAAAAAGACTGCTGGATATGATGATAAACTCGATCTATACTCACAAGGAAATTTTCCTCAGAGAGGTCATTTCAAACGCAAGCGACGCTATCGACAAGCTTTATTTCAAATCGCTGACCGACACTTCCATCGGTCTTAACAAGGGCGATTTCGCTATCAATATCGCTGTGGATAAGGACAAGAGAACGCTTACTATCTCAGATAACGGTATCGGTATGACTGAGGAAGACCTTGAAAACAACCTCGGTACTATCGCAAATTCTGGTTCTTTCGCTTTCAAGAAGGATAACGACCTTGGTGACGACGTTGACATTATCGGTCAGTTCGGCGTTGGCTTCTATTCAACATTTATGGTAGCAAAGGAAGTTACTGTTGTAACAAAGGCTTTTGGCAGCGATAAGGCTTACAAGTGGACTTCTGACGGCGTTGAGGGCTACACTATCGAAGAGTGCGAGAAGCCTGACGGCGTTGGCACAACTATCACGCTGACCCTCAAGGACGATACTGAGGACGAGAAGTATTCAAATTATCTCGAGCAGTATCAGATACAGTCGCTTGTAAAGAAGTATTCAGACTATATCAGATTCCCGATCAAAATGGAAGTGGAGCATACACATTACAATGAAGAGGGCAAAGAGCCTGAGGTTCACAAGGAGATCGAGACCCTTAACAGTATGACCCCAATTTGGAAAAAGAACAAGAGCGAGCTCAAGGACGAGGATTACAACAACTTCTATATGGAGAAGTTTAACGACTATGAGCCCCCTGTTACACATATCCACGCAAAGAACGAGGGCGTTGCAACTTATGACGCTTTGCTTTATATCCCTGCCCGTGCGCCTTTCGATTATTATTCAAAGGACTATGAAAAGGGTCTCCAGCTTTATTCAAGCGGCGTAATGATTATGGAAAAGTGCGCAGATCTGCTGCCGGATTGGTTCAGCTTTGTAAAGGGCGTTGTGGATTCTGAGGATCTTTCACTCAATATTTCCCGTGAACTTTTGCAGCAGGACAGACAGCTCAAGATAATCGCAAAGAACCTTGAAAAGTCAATAAAGAACGAGCTTGCAAAGCTTCTCAAGAACGATCGTGAAAAGTATGAAAAGTTTTACAGCGTATTCGGACTTCAGTTCAAGTTCGGTATCTATCAGTCATACGGCGCTGCAAACGATACGCTCAAAGACCTTCTTATGTTCCCATCATCATTCGAGGGCAAGAACGTAACTCTCAAGGAATACGTTTCAAGAATGAAGGAAGATCAGAAGGAGATCTACTATGCTTGCGGCGAGACAAAGGAAAGAATTGAAATGCTGCCGCAGCTTGAAAAGATCAAAGATAAGGGCTATGAAGTCCTTTACTTCACACAGGACGTTGATGAATTCGCTATCAAGGTGATGATAAATTACGACGGCAAGCCGTTCAAGTCAATAAGCGACGCTGACCTTGACCTCGATACAGAGGAAGAGAAGGAAGAGGCTAAGAAGCTTGACGAAGAGAATAAGGATATGTTCGCATTTATGCAGGAAGCTATTTCAGATAAGGTAAAGACAGTACGTCTTTCAAAGAAGCTGAAAACTCACCCTGTATGCCTTTCATCTGACGGCAGCATAACTATCGAAATGGAGAAAGTCCTCAATTCAATGCCGCAAAATGATGGCAATAAGGTCAAAGCGGAGAAAGCGCTCGAGATCAATCCAAATCACCCGATATTCGAGAAGCTTAAGAGCCTTTATGCAGAGGATAAGGATAAGCTGAAGGACTACGCAAAGCTGCTTTATGACCAGGCATTGCTTATCGAGGGTATGTCGATAGATAATCCAGTAGAGTTTGCAAATTTGGTTTGTGACTTGATGACAAAGTAAAAAGCACAAAACAAAAAACGAAATAAGCGAAAGCGGGCGACCAAAGGTCGCCCCTACATTAGAATTGCGCATTTACGCACGTTTGTAGGGGCGAACATTGTTCGCCCGTTTTTTTGTGGGATAGTATCGTTTACCCGAAATACCCCTCAATAGCCTCTTTGTTAAGCCCCTCGCCAATAACAATGATTATCTCCTGCCCACGCTCAATAGGCCGAACAGTTATTTCACGGTGAGTGGCGTTGAGCTCGAACCACTCATCACCAGAGGAAGCAAAACCCTTTACTCGGAATATCCTGCCGCAAGCAGGGTCGGACATTAAAGAAGCGGCAAGCTTTTCAAGTCCGCCAACAGGAACGTGCTTGTTCATAAAGTATAACGAGGAGTAAGCAGAGTCTTGATCGAACCATAGCTTTTCGTGAGAGTCGGGTTCGTAACCGCAGGAAGCTATCTGCGCAAAATCTTCATCTGTCAATGCACCCCAGTCCTTTGCGATAACGATCGGCTGACTGTCTCGGCAGCAATGGAATTTTTCAAGCGCTTTCGTTAAATGCGCCTTTGTGTGAGCGATATCTTCTGCACCCACTTCTTGACAGCGGCTAAGTATTATCGCACCTGCGCTGGCTGCCTGTGAAGCAAGCAGATAGTCCGATTCGTCGGAAAGCTCGTCCTCAAGTCCTGCGTCAGCTATGGTTATCACATTGCCGATCTCAAACCAGTTGTCAAGAGGCTCTTCACGGAGCACATCGAAAAATTCGTCAACATCATATATGCCCGAAGGCTCAATAAGAACCCTGTCAAACCCTCTCATTCCCATTGAAATGAGCTTTGTCTTGAAACGCCGCCTGTGGCAGTCCTTGTCGCAAGCACCCGACACCATTTCAAGGTCGCAGTTTTCGCTCATAATATCCTGCAAAAGCAGCATATCAACATTCACCGCACCAAAATCATTCTCAAGTATACCTATCTTCATTCCGCTTTGAACAAGATAGTTTGCGTATTTTTTTATGAAAGTGGTCTTGCCTGCTCCGAGGAATCCCGTGATAAGGTCAACCTTTGCTCTTGCCATTTTATTTCCTCCTGTTTTCTGTCAGTTAGGTAATGCTACATCTTTTCATTCTTATTATACCACAGCGTATAGAATAATGCAAACATTGCTTTGCTGAGTTGGGATGAAAAATAAGCATAATCACCAAAGATGAGAGATATTATTTGATTAAAATACATATTAACAAAATAATGCCGATATGGTATAATTAATAAGATAGAGCCACTAGGCTCAATATGGTGAGTTGGAGGCGAGGTATTGCTTCTGAAAAAAAATAGAATAGGAAAAATAGCTTTTCTGACAGCCTGTGTAATTTGTGCCCTTGCGTGCTTTGCTTCCTGCGCTGTGGGGGAGGATAACAGCGGCGTTACGCCACTTGACAATAACGCTGCGGACAAGTCGCTGAGCCTTGGGCGCAATTATATGTCCCTTTGGGACGGCAGAGAGATAACGGCGGATATCGCCGAGGAAAACGAAATGGTGTTTGTGAACGCTTCCGAAAGCAGCGATATGCGCTGGGCAGATTTTCTCGAGCTGGTGAAAAATAAGAAAAGCGCCGAGATAACACTTTGTCAAAGCGAGAGCATTGTAAATTTGCTGTGCGTGCCCGATCGTGACGGCGACAGCGCCGATATAGTGCTTTCAGAGACAAATTTCAGCGACGGAAAGCTTTTTCTTTCAAGCGTGACGTTATCATCAGACTGCATTTATGAGATCGCAGAGGGCGAAAGCGTTACATATTATGCTGGTGAATACGCCGTTTATGAGACAAAAAACAGTGGCGAAAGCTCCACGGCAATACCTTTCGAGCAGAAAGTATATGAATGCAGCAGCGATGCAAACGTAACATTTCCTTATCAGAAAACGTTTTCAAGTTACTCCGATTTCAAGGAGTATTACAAAAAATATAACGGCGAGCTGGAGATACAGGCGCTCAAATCGGATATGGAAGCTTTCGAGAAGGAGGGCGGATTTAACACCCATATCGTGTTCCTCCGTGCTGAAATGTCGGGCTTTCAGTCGATAGAGTTTGAGACCGTCAAGGCTGTGAAAACAGGCAATGCGCTGACAATATACGTTGCAAAGCGTATCCCGCAGGATCGGCAGGGCTTGGCGGCAAAGCGGCAGATAGTCGTTACTGTGCCGTCGGAATATCTTGACGAGATAAGCCCGAAAAATATCAGTTGGGTGATATATGACGAAAAGTGATGATCTCTCAATAACATAGCGGTCAACGGGCGAACGATGTTCGCCCCTACATAAAAAGTAAGAAGTCACATAAAAAACAGGTTTGGAAGTTCTATGAGCTTTCAAACCTGTTTTGCTTTTGGTATTTGGTATGTTAAATTTTCAGTATTTCAAATCAGCATTTTAGCCCGAGATATCCTTTATCACACAGTCAAGTTCGTCAAGGAAAAGCTGATCTGTGTGGCTTAGGCGGTAGTTGCTCTGATAAATGAGCAGGTCTTTGTTCGTCTTTTTGATCTCCGGACAGCGGCGCTGAACAAGGCCGTAGCGCTTCAAGACTTCTCTCGGCAGAGGGCTCACCCACATAAATGCGTCGGGACAGGAAGCGAGGATATCGAACTGGCTTCCACGCTCATAAACGTAAACGTGGCGGCTGTGATTGTTTATCTCTGCGTTCTTTTTCTGATAGGTGGTGGAAATGTTCGGCACAACATTGTCGCCGTGGAGCACTTCGATATACTTTTCAAGAACTGCTTCGTTGATGTCGTTTTCCCTTGCAAGCTGGCTGTGCTGGTTCATAATGAGGACGTAATCGAATTCCCAAACGCTGTGATATTTGAGCTTTTTCTCTTCCAGCATAGAAGTGAAAAAGCTCTCATATGCGACAGGGCAGCGTATTATGCCGAGATTATATTCGCACTCGACAATGGAATTGATAGTGTCCATCGAGTTGGTTTCCTTAATTTTGAGGTCGAGCTGCAAATTCTTGTCCAGCTTGTTTACAAATTCCGTGAAAGCGTGGGTTATGTAACTTGCTCTCGGGCTGAGTAGCGAAAAGCTTGCGGTGTTTTCGCCGTTGTCCTTGTAAAGGCTCTCCATTTTGTCCATTTGCACAAGGATTGCTTTCGCATACTGCAAAAACTGCTTGCCCTTTTCCGTGGCCACAACGCCCTTTGCGCTGCGCTTGAAGATCGGTATGCCGACCTCTCGCTCCATTTCCTTTATCGCCTTTGAAAGGTTAGGCTGACCCATATAAAGTGCGGAAGCCGCCTTTGTTATCGAGCCAAGCCTCTCAACTTCGACCATATATCTGAGGTGTGTTAAATTCATATTTATTCCTTCTTTTGTTTTCTTGCGCATTGTTTGCAACTTTTTTTTGTTATATCATATCAGTATGTGCGATATATAAATATAACATTGTACCATATAAAAAATCACATATTGCGCCATACTTATTATATAACTTTGTTAAAAAAGTGTCAAGCAAAAGGGACGTGATTTAACATTTATTTAATATTATTTGTAGAGACTGATATGAGAATAAACATTATCATCGGGCTTGACAAACCCTGCGCTTTTTGCTATAATACTTTGAAGTAATATGTACGGCTGACCTTTGCCTCCGGGTAAAGGTCAAGCGTCGGACGGGCTGTCGTTAGGCTTTAAAAGACGGCTCGTGTCCGGCGTTTTTTTGTGGGATTTTTATAGCCAAAAAATTGGAGGAAAGCAAATAAATGAATGATTCACATTCGTATTTGAAGGATTTTATAAAATACGCCTCGCTGAATGTGCTGGGAATGATAGGCGTTTCCTGCTATATTCTTGCGGACACGTTTTTCATATCAAAGGGTATGGGCGCAGACGGCGTAACGGCGCTGAATATCGCAATACCGATTTACAGCCTTATCCACGGCACGGGGCTTATGCTCGGAATGGGCGGCGCAACGAAATTCGCCGTTTACAAGAGCCAAGGCAACGACAAGCAATGCAGCAGGGTGTTCACAAACGCCTTTGTTATGGCGCTTTTGGCAGGGCTTATCTATCTCATCGGCGGCGTGTTCTTTTCCGAACCGCTGGCAAGGCTTCTCGGCGCAGAGGGTTCAGTCGTGGGGCTGACTGATACCTATCTCAAAGTGCTTATGATATTTGCGCCGTTTTTCGTCTGCAACGACCTTTTCAATTGCTTTATAAGAAACGACGGCAGTCCAAAGCTTGCGATGATCGCAATGCTGACGGGAAGCTTTTCAAACATTATTCTCGACTATGTATTCATTTTCCCCTGCGATATGGGCATTTTTGGTGCGATATTGGCGACTGGACTTTCACCTGTTATAAGCCTTTGCGTGCTGTCAAGCTATAAGATCAAAAAGCGCAACAGCTTTCATTTCATTAAGTCGGGGCTGGACTTTGCCCTTTGCAGATCGTCCCTTGCTATCGGCGTGCCGTCCCTTGTAACGGAGCTTTCGTCGGGAATCGTTGTGCTGGCTTTCAATATGATAATATTGGGTCTGGCAGGAAACACAGGCGTTGCGGCATATGCTGTCATAGCGAATATTTCGATCGTTGCGGCGTCGATATTCACAGGCATTGCACAGGGAGGACAGCCTCTTATCAGCGCTTGCCACGGCCGTGGTGACAAAAAGGGTCTCAAAGCCGTGCTGAGATATTCCATAACAGCGCAGATAATAATAGCCTGCCTTGTGGTAGGGGCGATAATAATATTCGACTCGCAGATAGTCGCGATATTCAACAGCGAAAACATCGTTTCCTTGCAGGAAATGGCAGAGCGTGGAATGAGGATATACTTTGTTGGAATGTTCTTTGCAGGGTTAAATATAATAATGTCGTCGTTCTTTGCGGCGTCTGAGCGTGTCGTACCTGCGCAGGTGATAACAGTTTTGAGGGGCTTTGCGCTCATTGTGCCAATGGCATTTGTGATGTCAAAGCTTTTCAAGCTCACGGGCGTGTGGCTTTCGTTCCCTGTCACGGAACTTATCGTTGCGGTGCTTTCGGTGCTGTTTTATATTCTCGGCAGGAAGAAGCAGACAGATATTCTTAAATAAATACAGACAAAATAAAAGGCTGCTGTATCACATTGATACGGCAGCCTTTTTCGCTATTCTTTCATTTCGTCCCTAATGCGCTTCCACTCGGGGCAAAATTTTTCCACCAGCGCCCAAAAATCCTTGCTGTGATCCATATGTACAAGGTGGCAAAGCTCGTGCAGGCAGACGTAATCCATACACTCTTTCGGGTACATAACAAGCTTTGAATTTATGGAGATATGGCGGTTTGAAATGCACCGCCCCCAGCTTGCGGTCATAGGCTTCACGGTGACTTTTTCGGGGGTGAGACCTGTGGCGCTCATCATTCGGTTCATACTTTCCCTTATCTCGCTGAGGGTCAGCTCGCTTATGAACTTGTCCGTCTGCGCCTTTATGTACGCCTTGTCGCTTGTCTTGCTGACGGCGATGAGCAGCCTGCCGCTTTCTATCCTCGGGGTAAAATACCGTTGAGCGCTGACTGTGGTTAGGACGATGTTTTCGCCCATAAGCCGCAATATCTCGCCGTCTGTGTATGTTTTTGGCAGGCCGGGGCGGTTTAGATATTTGTCAGTCCGCTGGTTTATCCAGTCGATATTGTCGGTGATGAAAGCGTAAATTTTGTCTTTCGGGCAGCCATAGGGCACTTTTATTTCCAACATTCCGTCACGAAAGCTCATCGAAAGTCGGCTTCGCTTGCCGATATCTAGTATAAAATCAAGCTTTGCGCCGTTTTCAAGTGGGAAAAAGGTTTTGTATTTTGGCATTTTGCAGTCTCCTTTCCTAGAGTTCTGCTATTCAAAATATTCAAAACGCCGCACAAAAAGCTCTGTGCGGCGTGATATTGCTTTTGCTTGTGGTCAAATTTTACTGAGCGTCCTTGACATTATAGCTTGCAAGATAATCCTTGTAGATATAGCCAGTAAGCGGTCCGTCAATATTTTGGAACGTTATCTTCACATAGCCGTTGTCCTCATATTCAAGCACGTTGACCTCAACGCCCGGGGACATACAAACGATGTTTTCAGCCTCGTTATCCGGCGCAACGTGGAGATAAGCATATTCCGTGACGTACATAACGTCAAGTATCTCGCTCTGGCTGGAGTCGTCCGCCGTGGTGGTCTTGGTGGTCTCCGCCGATGAGTCAGTCGAGCTTTCTGTCACCTCTGCGGCGGAAGTATCCGTCGGGGCGGAGCTTTCGGCAGGGGAAGGCTCTGTCTGATCTGTATTGATCGTGGCTGTGTTTATGCCCTTTGGAACTTCTGCGCTGTTGCTTGCGAAAAGACCCTTTGCAAGGAGCACGATCACGCACAGTACGAAAATTCCAACAACTATTATTGCAATTACGCTGGCAGCGCCGCCAGTTGTTTTGCGGGAAGCGGTGCTTTTGTTTTTATTATCCATATTTTATGTTACCTCCGTCTGACAAAGCAGAGTTCTGAACGTCAGACGAGATACGCCTCCCTTTCAGATTTTTTACATAATACCTTGTCTTATTATACCCTGTTTTGTTCAAAATGTCAATTACAGATCAGTTAAAATTGGATAACAAAGCAACAGAGTAACAAAGTAACAAAGTAACAAAGTTGCGCATATTTATTTGTCAAAATATTTCCAACAGGCTGAAAACAGCCGATAATGACAGCCGATCGTCCATATAGCTGTCGTCATATATCCTGTCCATATTGTCCTGCGAGTATTCTATCTCTTTGCAAAGCTCTTTTAGGGTCAAAAACCTGTCGGCGGTGTCGGAATTTTGGCTTATGCTTATCGCCGCAAATGCGAATATTATCACCGCCATAGCCGTGAACTTTGACAGCAGATCAAGGTCACGGACGGCTTTAAGGAAGTATCTGTAAACAAAATACACCGCAAGCTTTTCCACCTCGCCGCTATGCTCAAACTTCGGCATATCGCCGCAGCCCAGCAGATATTCCCTTGCAGATCTAAGCCGCTGAGGGATAAATGCATCGATATAGTCAAGGTGCAAAAGATATTCCAGCAGGTCGCAAGCCGTTTTTATTGGGTCGGGCAGATCGCTGTTTTCCTCGTTGATACGCCGGAGCAGAGTGCTGTCAGTCTTATAGCCGTTGACCATTTTGTCGATATCTGTCAGATCGCCGCTGTCAAGAGCAAATTGTATGCAGTCTGCGGCGTTGAGAGCGATTGTCAGCCTGTCCTTGATAGGCAAAGCCCTGTCCTGCAAAAGCGCTATCATATTTGTGCGAGCCTTCAGCATTGCGATAAGAGCGGTCTCGTCAAATTCAAGATCGTCCGCTTCTTCGTCGATATCCTTTGAGTGGAATTTTACAGGCTCGGGGTCGGAAAGATACATTCGCACGGCCTCTTCGCAGGAAAGCCCTACGCCGGCCTCTTTGTAATTGCCGAACCATTCGTAAAAGCGTGGGTGCTCACGGCAGATATCCGAAATGCGTTCTGCGCCGTATGCAAGCTGAACGGAGCAAAGCCCCTTTTCGTTGAGCATTGGGCACTTGCCGTCCTTGTGGACAAGATATTTGCAGCCCTCGTCCTCTGTGACGCAGCCAACGAACTTCCTGCCGATATCGCTGTCAAGCTTCTTGTAAAAATCAAAGGTGTCATCGTCTATCTCAACGTCCCAGTCGGTCTCGCAGCAATTGTCGGAACATTCCGAACCTGTGCAGACGAATTTTTCAAATATCTCGGGATAAAACAGCTTCATTTTGCACACTTCCTTTGGTCGCTTGATATTCTAAAATTCCCACATTTATACCTATCATTATAATACAAGCCCTGCCCAATGTCAACACAAAAAGCCGCCTGTGCCCACCACACAGACGGCTCGATATCAAGCTTAAGGCAGCACCGCACAAGGATTGTACGTAAGATGCGCAGTCAGATTTTTCGTCAGATTGTATAGAAATTTTGCATGCATACTGTCGTATGTCAAGAAATTTCTGTGCAATATGGCGGAAAATCTGCAAGCAGATTGCGTGCAAAGCCGCTAGGCGTGCCTTGTGCGGTGCTGCCTTAATTTATTACTGCTGATTTGACGGCGCTGTAAGACCGTGCTTTACTCTGTCACGGACTTCCGCTCTTTTTGCGTCGTTAAACCTATCAAGTGTACCAACAAGATAGCCTGTGATACGTCTTATGCGCTGGAAAGGCACATCGGCAAAATGATAATCAACGTCAACAAAATCGCCGTCGATCTTAAGGTCGATGGCCTCGATGGTTTCTTCGGGATAAAGCTTCTGCGCCCTGTCGATATAAGCGTTGATCTCAGCCTGTGACATTTCGCCGCCTGTTACATTTACGTTTACCATTTTACACTACCTCTCTTTTTATCAGTCTGAATTATTTTTTATCGATTTTCTAAGCACAAATTGTGTCTGTAATCAATGATACCACAATATCTTGTATTTGTCAAGCGGTTTGTGGACTTGTCCGAATAAAAGTGTAGATGTTGTTTTCCTCGCCGAAGGTTGGGGAAAACAACAAAAAATATACTTATCGTCAAGCAAATTACAACGATATTTACAGCAGCAGATACCCCAATGCTAGGAGCAGCTTTATATCTGCGCCCTGTTTGTACAATATGTAGATAAGCATACCGATAAGGGCTTTTTCCTCGTCGATCTTCACGCCGCCGAGGTCAAAAGGCGTGCCGTCCTTGCCGCC
This sequence comes from Ruminococcus sp., assembly GCF_019423705.1. Classification (GTDB taxonomy): domain Bacteria; phylum Bacillota; class Clostridia; order Oscillospirales; family Ruminococcaceae; genus Hominimerdicola. The sequence goes on from NZ_JAHZAX010000004.1 coordinate 107,717, forward strand.
GAGAAGTCCCCCCAGCAGGGAGGAGGCAGGCTTGCTTTGCGATTGTGACGATGATGACTGCTGGACAGGTCTGCTTTGTGTTTGCGCTTGTGTTGGCGGAGGCTGAAAAGTCGTGGTATCCTCTGCGCCAACAATGCTTCTTGACCGCCGCTGCATTTCACGGACACGTCTGATAGCTTCCTCCTGCATAGTTGAAAAGCTCTTGTCCCCTTGCACGGAGTTGTCAGAGTAAGCCAAAGAGATCACCTCCCAGAAGTCCGCTTTCTTTCAGCGCAGGATAAATCGCAAAAAGCTTGAAGATCTTCACGAGCCTGTCGATCTTCCCTTGGTTCTCTTCTTTCAGCAAAGGCCGCAGCGCCATAAGCAGGTCAATATTTTTATCGGGCTTTGAGGCGCTTTGCATAATGCCTTGCAGCTTCATAATCTTTGCGATATCAAAGCTTGGTGCGCTGGGCTGGCTTTGGGGCGGCGATTGCGGCTGGCTGTTCATCATTCCGCCGAGACTTTGCAGAAGCTGTGAGAAGTCGGCAGGGGGCTGAGCAGTCTGTTGCTGCGGCATATCTTGCATAGCCTGCCCGTTTTGACCCTCGCTTGTGAGCATATCCGCAAGCTCTTTTATCTGCTTCATACTCTCTTCATCATTAAGTACGCTTTGAAGCTTATTCATCAGATCGTCCAATCTATCACCGCCTGTGTTTTCGTGTTTTGCCTTGAGATTGCAGCCTTATTTATTATTTGCCCTGAAGCTTTTGAAAGATCGCCCTTGCCTGTGGGGTGGAAAGTATCTTCTCTGCGGTCTTTGGATTTGAAAGCGCCTGCTTGAGCATTGCGGCTTCGTTCTGCGGCATACCTGCCAGCGCTTTGTCATAAACGCCGCTTTCAAGCTGTTTTTGCAGCACTTCGGGGGTAGTGCCAAGCTTTTTTGAAGCCACCGCAAGCAGCGCCTGCATAGCTTTGGGGTTCATCGAGCTGAGATTACTGTTTTGGTTCATATGTCATCTCTCCTTGTTTGGCGCATAAATACTTTTACAAATGCCTAATAGTATTTATAAATATTTATGTTATAATAAACAGAATTATGAATGTGCGATAATGTGATAATGCAATATAAGTTAGTGTGCGATTTGTAGGGGCGAACAGCGTTCACCCGTTAGGCGCCGACTTTGTTCGGGTTTGCTGGATCGTATAAATTGCATTATCTGTATATTGATTCTAGGAAACGGGGTGCAAATAGCAAAATGAGGATCATAGTTTTTTCCGATACCCACGGCAATTATTCTGCAATGCACAAGATTTTTAAGCGTAACGGCGACGCCGACCTGTTTATTTTTCTCGGCGACGGCGAAAGAGACCTTGATTCGATGCGTGTGCAGTATCTCGACAAAAAGATAATAAACGTTTCGGGCAACTGCGATCTTGCCTCGCTGACCCCCGAGAACGATATTTATATGACCGACAGCGGCATAAAAATTTTCTTTACCCACGGACATAGGTGGGGCGTGAAGTTCTCAACGGACAGGATATTCTATAAGGCAAAGGAGATCGGTGCGCAGATTGCGCTTTTCGGTCATACCCATTGCCGTTATTACGCTTATGAAGAGGGCATACACATTCTCAATCCCGGTAGCGCAGGTCAGCCGAGGGACGGCCTCCCTGCAAGCTATGCTTATATCGACATCACAAAGGACGGCGGCATTTTTTGCAGCCACGTTGATCTCTGACAGGTCTGTCGGTTTATTATATGCGGCTTGAATGGGCTTTGTGCGGAAAATTTGAGATCTAATATTGGCGATAAAAAACACAATAAAAAAGAATACGGACATAAAAACGGGCGAACAATGTTCGCCCGTTGTTTTTATATTCCGATATGTTGTGTATCTTTATATCGTTGTTTGATTTTAATTTTTACAGCCTGTTTCCGCAAACGCTGCAAAACTTTGCGCCCTCTTTGAGTTCGCTGCCGCAGTTTGGACACTTTGTCAGCGTTGAGCTTTCTATGTCGGCGATATCGGAAACGTCGGCTTTTTCCTCCGCAGGGGTCTGCTGGGGTTGCGGCTGCTGTATCTGATTTGGAACAGCTTCCGTCTTGTCGTGATCGGCTGCGTTATTGACCTGCGCCATAACAGGCTCAGCATTGTCAGGCTTTCTGAACTGGTCAAGGTCGGGCTGGATATATGGCTGAGCAGGCTGAACCGGCATTGGGATAGCGCCTGCCTGTGGGTCATACTGTGACTGAGACTTTTTTACATATGGTATATTTGCGGCAAAATCTTCGCCCATAAGTCTGCTGGCAAGGACAAGTCCGCCGATAAAAAGCAGGAAGTTTGAAATGAGCGGAAGAGCGTCCTTTGCAAGAGATACCGCCGCAATGAAAATGTCGTTGTCATATCCGTAATTGATAGCGTTTGAAAGGGTGCCTGTTCTGAGGGCTTCAAAGGTCATAATTGCAGACATTGCCGTGAGCACGAGGGACACCGTGATGAGTGTGCCTGCGAATGCGCCGTCAAGCTTTTTCTTCGACTTCGCCCTTGCAGATGTGAAAAACGCCGCAAGACTGAAAGCCGCCGTCATAACCGCAACGCCATAGCCGTAAACATAGGTGGAAATACCGCTTGCGTTGATGTAACCTATGGACCTTGTGAAAATGCTGTTGTATATCATCGTTCCAACAGGCTCGATAAGTGCGGCGCAAAGGGATAGGATAAGGGCAATAAAGCTCAGCACGCAAAGGGAACCTCCTGCATATGTGAGCTTCTTGCGATAGGTCTTGTTTTCTGTCATTTTGTAAGCTTCCTTTCTATTTGTTGTTCTTTTTTGTTGCATTTGTTGCATTTGTTGCAGAAAAATAGAGACGGACAAGCGTTTCCGTCTCTATTATAATACTATTTTATCAAAGCCTTGTCAATAGGTTTTTTATCGGTGCAAAGGGTGATAAACGGCGTTTATTCCTGCTTGCTGTCGGAATTTGCGGCGCTGTCATCGCCATTGTCTGCCGTGTCATCGACTGTACTGTCGTTATCTTCACCGAGAATATTTTTCATCATTTCGTTGATGTGCTTCATCTTCTCGTTGTCTGGGTCATTTGGTCGGAATATCTGCATATCCTCTTCGGCGGTGTCGTCTGCGATAGGCGCAGAGCCTTCACCGACTGTCAAAACCTTATCTGATTTAGCCCCATTATCAGCATATTCAGCTGTAAAATGCGCCTTGGCAAGAGCTTTTTTCATAACCTTGCCCTTTTTGTACTCAAAAAGGAATATCACGATGAGCACCAAAAGCCCGAATATTGAAATTATTATGGAAAGCTTCCAGTAGCTTGGTGAGAATTTCATCGTTATGACGTTCTCGCCCTGCTCAAGTGGTATGGTGATAAGGCTGTCAAGGGACTTGCCCGGTGTGACTGTCTTGCCGTTTACCTTGATCGTCCAGCCATTTTCATAGGGAATGGTTGTGAAAAGCACCTTATCGCTGCTGTCGGAAGTTACCGTGCCCTCGAGGTATGTGTCCTCGAATTTTGTTACGTCAAGAACGTTCTGCTGGAGAGCTGCGCAGTCAGCGGAGAATGTGTCATAGTCGAATGAATAGAAAAGCTGTTCTTTCCAGAATGCTTCGTTATCGTCGTTTGAGATAGTCACACGCACTCTGATCTTCTGACCCTGCGTGAACTTGCCGAGGTTGAGGATAGAATAGTTATCGCCCACAAAGAACTGACCTGCATAATCCATCGGGTCGGAGCCTTCCATATACTTGTCCTCGTCCTGTATCCACACATTGCAGCTTCTTTCATAGCTGGTAGGAAGATACATATAAAGGTATGAGCCTTTGTCCATTTGCACAACATAGTCAACGTGGCACTCTGCGATAGAAGAGTCCGCAGGATAATATTTCGTGTGACCGTCGGTGAGCTTTGATGTCGCAACATTCTCCATTTCGCTGTTCACAAGGGCAACTCGTGTGAAATACTGTGTGGTATTTCCTGCGAGGGCGTTGAAGATCATATTCTGATTTTCAAATGGGTTCGTGTCGGAAAGGGAGATATCCTCAATGCTCTTTGGCGAAACAAGTCCCAAACCAAGAGCGTTAGGGTTGTTGTAGAATTTATAAGTTGCGTCGCCCTCGGTGTATTCCGTGGTGAGCTTGTATTCCTCGGGAACTTTCACTCTCGAGCCAACGAATGAGGTGTTGCCCGTTTTGTCCATAAGATACTTGATATCAAAAAGGGCGTCGGTCATAAACGTTGTGCCGTCATATTTCGTGTAATGTCCGCCGTAAGCGTAGCCAAGCTTGTGAAGCATTGAAAGGGCAGGGGCGTTCATCGTTGAGCTGGAGTGTGAAATGCCCATATAGCCCGTGCCGATAGGGTCGTTTACAGTTCTGTGGAAAGTGGCTTCCATTCGATAGAAAAGCGACTGATCGTAGTCTTTCATCATCGAAACGGCGTTTCTTGTCTGGGTCATATAAGGCTCATAGGAAGAATATTTGCTGTATGCAACGTCTGTGTCGATCTTGTCGATAGTGTCGGCGCTGTTTGCAAAAAGCTCAACGCAAAGCACGCCAACGGTTACAATGCAAACCGCCTTTGACTTTGGATATTTCTTCATCAGATAGATAAGGGCAAAGTAGATAGAAAGTGCTATCATAGATACCCATATGCCTTGGATAACGTTTGTGCTCTCGCCTGTGTCGCTGACCTTTGTTTCAAAGAGCTGGAAGTGAGAATAGTTCTCTCTTTCGCACCAGAAAAGGAACACCATAAGTCCAAAGAACACGCCGCCGATATTCTTTGCGGTTATGCCCTCAAGGTTCTCAAAGGCTCTGAACGCCATAACCACCAGCAGGAAAGAGAATGCAAATGAATATCTGTAAGGCAGCCAGTTTGGAACTTGGAAGCCGTGCATTGCCATATCCGCAGGCTTTATGTACATCAGTATCACAAGGCACATCGTAAGCAACCCTGTGGAAGTCTTTTCCTTCATTGATATTTTATTATTAAGGAAGAAGAGTGGCACAAGAAGCAGTACAGCCGTTCCGCAGTATATCATCGGCATACCCTCTGGGTAAACTGTGTCATATGACATCGGGAAAAGCTTTGTGATGAATGTCAAAAAGTCGAACTGCGTTGCAAGGGAGAAGTCGGGGTCGGTGAACTCAAACTTGCCAAGCTTCAGCGAATTGTACACCGGTATGAGCACAAAGGCTGCGCACATAAGCGCCACCAGCGTTCCGACGCCGAATGCAACGCAGCGTGAGAAGAACTTTTTCGGAAAGAACCTGCCCTCTCTTGAAAGGCAGTACCAGCAGAAATACAGGAATGTGAAAATTCCCACCATATAGCCGATATAAAAATGTGCGATGAACATAAGCGCAAGTGGCACGATATAAGGGATAAGCTTGCCCTCGTTCACAAGGCGCTGAACGCCCCAGCAGATAAGCGGCAGATAGATAAGTCCGTCAAGCCACATCGGATCCATAAGCTGAACGACCATATAAGCCATAAGAGCGTACATCGTCGGGAATATCACAAGGGATATGGTTTTTGGCTTTGTTTTTGATATCTTCTTTAAGAAGAACATAAAGGTAACAGAAGCCGTGCCGATCTTTGCAAGCTGCATAATGAGGATAGACGTTGCCATAATCGTTCTTGGCAGCAAAAGCAGTATTATCATAAACGGGCTGGCAAGGTAATAAGCGAATATGCCGAACATTTCGCCGCTTAGGTTTCTCGACCAGTTGTAAATGAAGCTGCCGTTTCCGTGGAAAGCGTCACGGAACTGTTCGTAATAATACACATACTGTCCGTTAAGATCAAGCACCAGCACGGAGCTGTCACCGATCGGGTGTATCTTGAAAAATGCGTATGCGGCGAACATTATCGCCACAGGCAGGAAGAACACAAGAAAATACAGTCTCTTGTCATAACACCATTCCCTCAGAAAAACAGGAAAGGAACGGCGGCTTTTTTTTGCTGTTTCCATTGGCTGAGTATCTCTCCTTTTATGTATGGTTGTGAAAGACTGCGGGCGACCAAAGGTCGCCCCTACACGAGTGCTTTAATTGCGTTTATTTTCTGTCGGGCTTAGTCTCGTCGCTGTCTTTTCTGACGATATCCCTTATTATGTATCTCGGGCGCTGTTTTATCTCTTCATATATCTTAGAAAGGTAAAATCCGATGATACCAAGGCTGAACATTATAATACTTGTGGTGAGCAGCTGGAGTATAATGACAGTTGAGAAGCCAACGGCGGAAGCGCCTATTATCTTCTTTATAAGTGTGTGAAGTCCCAGCACTATTGACACGATGAAGGTTATAACGCCGCAGATCGTTACTATCTGCATTGGTGCGGAGGTGAAAGACGTTATGCTGTTGACGGCGAATTTGAAAAGTGCGCTCACAGACCATTTTGACTCGCCGATCTCTCTGTCCGCAACGTCAAAGTAAACACGCTCGGTCTTGTATCCTACCCAGCTTGACATCGCCCTGAAAAATGTGAGCCTTTCGGGCATTGCGTTGAGGGAGTCCACCACCGCTCTGTCAAGGAGCTTGAAGTCGGAAGCGGCTTCCATATCAAGTCCGCTGGATTTGTTTATCATCTTATAGAACCACAGGGAGAAGAATTTGTAAACAGGGTTTTCTTTTCCCCTCGATCTCTTTCGACCCTCAACAACGTCAACATCATTGTTCTTCCAGATGTTGTACATTTCGATTATGACCTCCGGCGGGAACTGGAGATCGCAGTCGAGAAGCACGCAGGCGTCGCCCTTTGCGGTCTCAAGTCCTGCGAAGATAGCGCTTTCCTTGCCGAAGTTTCTCGAGAAATTCACCGCAACGATGTGCTCGTCATTTCTCGCAAGGTTCGAGATCATCTCCCAGGTCTTGTCCTTTGAGCCGTCGTTTACGAATATAAGCTCATAGTCTATTCCGTTTTCGCTGAGAAGCTTTGAAACAACCGAGGCAGTCTTTGCCACGTTGCCCTCTTCATTATAGCTTGGGATTATTACCGATAACATTTTTTTAGTCTCCTTATTTCTGTTTTGATCTTTTCTTGTTTTTGATTTTATGATTTTACACAACAACAGAACGCCCTTGTGTGACGTTCTGATGATTTGTCTCCTATTGATCGCTTGTGCGCTCCTGCCGCTTGTCAAAATCTGTCCTCAGTTTGTTGAAGCTGAAAAGCAGGATAAGCAGGAATATATAAATAAGTATCTTTGATATTGCCGTGACAACGCCACCGAGGGTGGTGAAAAGCTCCAAAGGAATGAGCCTGTTGAGCACATCGCCGCAGAAGTTTATTATTGTGAAAATGGCAAGCTTGTTGAAATTGCTTTGTAAACGGACGATATGTGAAACATCGTCCACAAGCTCTCTGTGGCTGTCTAAAGCGTTCACGAACATTCTGAAAACGTTAAGCGACATATAAAGTGTCGCCGCAAAAAGCAGTATGCTTATTATATTTGAAGCCATTGCAGCAGGCTTTAAAAGCTTCATAAGAAGCTGAGCCGCAAAGGCGACTGCGCACATTGCAGCGCTTGTTACAGCAGGCTTTTTTATATGAGAGAAAGCGTCGGTGAAATCGGCGGCTTCCATTGTGCCCAAAACGAAAAATATAAAGCCCACAAGCTTTACAGCATAATTGGACGCCCAATCGGCGTTAAGCATAAAAAGCATAAAAAACGAGCCGACCATAAAGAAATTCATCGAAAAAAGCCCCTTTCTGAGAAATTTTGAAATTTGACCATTCCCCATAATTATATATCATTTACAGTTCATTGTCAACCGCAGACCCTTTGTTTTCACCGTTTGTACACAAAAACGAGCTGCGAAAACCCGCCGGCGAAACGCAGAACAGTCAGTGCACATTGCATCATCGACCATTGTCTGAATGGCTATCTATATAAACATAAGAATAGCATATTTTTTCACTTTTTCGCTTAAATGAAACAAAAGACTATTGCAAAGGCTGCGAAATAATGTTATAATAGTATCGTGAAATAAGATAAAACAAAACAGGGGCGTTGCCCCGAGATATCGCAGGAGGTAATGGATATGGCAAAAATACTTGTTACAGGCGGGGCAGGCTTTATCGGCAGCCACACTTGTGTTGAGCTTCTTGAAGCAGGCTATGAAGTAGTTATCGTTGACAACTTCTCAAACTCAAAGCCGGAAGCTCTCAACAGAATAAAGAAGATCACGGGCAAGGATTTCGGTTTTTATGAGGCTGATCTGCTTGATCTTGAGGCAATGGAAAAGATTTTCGCAGAAAACAAGATCGACGCCGTTATCCATTTCGCAGGCCTTAAAGCAGTCGGTGAATCCGTTGCAAAGCCTGTTGAATATTACCATAACAATATAACAGGCACTCTTATGCTCATCAAGGCAATGAGAAAATACGGCTGCAAGAAGATAGTATTCTCTTCTTCCGCAACGGTTTACGGCCCTGTCAATAAGGCGCCTTATACTGAGGATATGCCAACTTCTGCAACAAACCCATACGGCTACACAAAGGTTATGATCGAGCAGATACTCAGAGACGTTTATGTTTCTGATAACGACTGGTCTATATCGCTTCTCAGATATTTCAACCCTATCGGCGCACACAAGAGCGGACTTATCGGCGAAGACCCGAACGGAATCCCGAACAATCTTCTGCCTTATATCTGTCAGGTTGCTGTTGGAAAGCTTGAAAAGCTGGGCGTGTTCGGCGATGATTACGATACTCCGGACGGCACAGGCGTGAGAGATTATATCCACGTTGTTGACCTTGCAAGAGGTCACCTCTGCGCAGTTAAGTACGTTATGGAAAACAAGGGCGTTGACGCTGTAAATCTCGGCACAGGCAAGGGCTCAAGCGTTTATGACGTTCTCCACAGCTTTGAAAAGGCTTGCGGCAAGGAGCTGCCATATGTTGTTAAGCCAAGACGTGCAGGCGATATCGCAACCTGCTATGCTGATACAACAAAGGCAAAGAAGGTCTTTGGCTGGGAAGCACAGTACGGCCTTGACGAAATGACAGCAGACAGCTGGAACTTCATCAAGAACAATCCGAATGGGCTTTAATGATCTGACAATTTAATAATTTAAGGCTTTAAGACAGAAATTCTGTCTTAACATAAATATTACCGAAAATACAGGGATACACTAATTGTGTGTTCCTGTATTTTTTTTGCCCGTTTTTATCAATCGACAAAATAATCACGGCGCTGGTGATAATATATTTTCAGCGGACAGCTCAGAAAATATGAAAAAATGAAAGGAATGATAAGAATGAATGTGGAAATACGCAGTTATCCGTCAAGACGGACGGTCATAGCCGCTATATGCGGCGATATCGACCACCACACCGCCCGATATTTCAGGGGCGAGATCGACAAGGCTATAAGACAGCATTTGCCCCGAACGCTTATCCTTGACTTCTCGGGGGTGACCTTTATGGACAGCTCGGGGATAGGGCTTGTTATGGGCAGATACAAGATCATTAACGAAATGGACGGCGAGGTGCTCGTGGCTTCACCGCCAACCTATATCAGAAAGGTGCTCCAGCTTGCAGGTATCCACAGGCTGACGAAAATAATAACCGATATAAAGCCCTTTATCAGCGAGGTCAAGACCGATAGCGACAATGCTGCGGAGCAGAATGAAAATGATGAAGAGATCAAAAAGGAAGAGGAAAAAATAAAGGAGAGTGATGAAATTGAAGCGGAAACCTATAAATGAGATGAAGGTCTCCTTTCCCAGTTATTCTGAAAATGAGCGCTTTGCTAGAATTGCAGTCAGCGGTTTCCTTACTCAGCTTGACCCACAGATCGATGAGCTTGCGGATATCAAGACCGCCGTCTCGGAAGGGGTGACAAACGCTATCGTTCACGGCTATCGTGATACTGTCGGGGAGATTTTTATGCAGATAAGGATCTTCGACGGCAGAAAAGTGTACATAAAAATACGGGACAAGGGCTGCGGCATAAAAGATGTTGAGCAGGCTATGCAGCCGCTTTTCACCACCGCCCCCGAGGAAGAGCGTGCAGGCCTTGGCTTTGCCGTAATGGAAAGCTTTATGGATAAAATAAAAGTGCGCAGCCGTGTGGGGGAGGGCACGACCCTTGTGCTGGAACGTACTCTTAAACCTAGAAAGCAGAGCATATAGCTTATGAGCGATAGCATCCATACTGTCGATACGGACAAAAATTGCAATTCTTGCGATTCCCCTCTTGCGGAGGAAAATCTCGGGCTTGTGCACCTTTGCGCAAACCGCTTTCGCAATCGTGGCATTGAATATGACGACCTTTACGGCGCAGGCTGTATCGGCCTTGTGAAAGCCGCAAAGGCTTTTGACCCCGAACGTGGGGTGCGGTTTTCAACCTATGCCGTGCCCGTAATACTCGGAGAGATAAAAAGGCTTTTCCGTGACGGCGGCACAATAAAAGTTTCAAGGGGCGTGAAAGAGCTTTCAATGCGCCTCCAGCGTGACAGAGAGCATTTCGCCCTTGAGCAGGGAAGAGAGCCGACTATATCAGAACTTTGCGAGGTATCGGGGGAGAGCGAGGAAAGCGTGACCCTTGCGCTGAACGTCGCCCTGCCGCCCCTTAGTTTGACGGAAAACTCTGACGACGATGACAAGCACGGGCAGATAGATATCCCCATTGAAGCCCCCGACAAAGAGATAACTGACAGGCTGTCTCTGCGGCAGGTGATATCAACCCTTGACGCTCAGGACAGAAAGCTTATTTTCCTGCGGTATTTCCAAAACAAGACACAGGTGGAGACGGCGAAAGCCCTCGGAATGACGCAGGTTCAGGTCTCACGGCGGGAGAAAAAGCTTCTTGCGGCAATGAAAGAACAGCTAAAATAAAGATCGGACGAATTATTGTTTCGCCCGATCTTGTTTTTTCTTTGTTACAAATATGATCTCATTATCTCGATAGTCTCCTCAGGCGTGCAGACATTGTCGGTGGTGAGAAGATAATTATAATAATCCCAGAACGCTTGAATAACGCTGGTCTCGTTTACTTTCATCTAAGAAAAGTCCTTGAAGCTGTCGTTTCGTGCGACGATATTAAGGCTTGAATTTTCCGCCACGTTAATGCAAAGGTTTCGGCTGCTTGCAAAATAATCGTTCTTTATTATCCTGTAATCGCAAATGCCGTTTTCGCAAAGGACTATCATATTTTGCAGCATTATCTTGCGCTCCGCAAGAGTTGGACGAGTGTAAAGCACGCTGGGCAGCTCGAATATCTCGCCTGTTTCCATAAATTCCGCAAGGCCTTTTTCGCTGAAAAGGTTTGTAAAGCTTGATGATAAAAGCGACTTTCTGCCAAGCTCGAGCTTTTCTTTGATAAGGTCTCTCATATCTGGGGGCAGAGTTGCGTGTGCGTCAAATATTTCCTCGGTAAGGCACATCATCGTGCAGGGCTGAAAATCCATACTGATAAAATTTGCAGCCTCGTCATACCAAAAGTAAACATATTCCATAATATCCACGGCGTGTTCAAGAAGCTTCATACACTTTTTGCGTAGCTTTTCAAACTGCCTAAGATAAAACTGCACCATAACAGGCGATCTGTATATCGCGCCCTCCTCATACTTATCGTCGGTGCAAATAACAAAATTGTCTGTTATAATGACCTGCGGCATAAGTGATGTTGAATTTATGTGCGCCTCAGCATTGTCATAATAAAAAAAGGGGTAATATTTTTCGTGCTCCATAGCAAGTTCGCACATACAGGGAAAAATATCAAGATTATATTTATTGTCATAAGCACTGCCACGATTGCCCGAATTATCCACGCAGAAAAGGTGATAAATATTCGAGTCCTTGCTTTCAAAGCAGTAATTGAGCAGCCTTGAAAGATACCCCGATGGTTGGGCGATAATGCGTATATCTGAGCCGTTTTGCACATCATAGGAAAGCAGCACTTGAATATTTCTGAAAAGCTCCTTGCTGTCGGTATATACCGAGGTCTCCGGCACATTTTCAAGCTCTATCTTGGTCTTGAAAGGTATGGTCTTTTCGGCCTCAGCGCTTGCCGCTGCCATAGAATGGATTATCTCAGCGACCTGTTTGCGGCGGCTGTAAACCGCTTCACCCATTTCGGCGATCTCATATTGTTTTATAAGCTCGCTCCTGTCCTCCGCCGAGAGCATAAGCTGTCGGCTTATCTCGCTGACGAACTCAACGCTTGGCGCTTTTCTTTCGCCCTTGAGAATTTTATGCAGATAAGTTCTTTCAATGCCGCACATTTCAGACAGGGTCTTGATAGTGACCCCGCTGCGTTCAGTATACTCCTTTAAAAGCGCAGAAAACTGTGACAAAATACATTACCTCCCCTAGATATTGTAATATCATTATACCGCATTGTGTGTAAGTTGTCAAATGCTTCAAAAAATAAGGGAAACGCCAATATCTTGCCGAACAACAATTTCCCTCTGTCTTGACAAACATATATAAATAGTAGTATAATAATAGCAAATTCCGATAATATCGGGATCAAAGGAAGATAAGAAAAAGTTAAGATTATGGAGGAAAAACTATGTCAAAAATTTGCAAAAATTGCGGTGCTGTAATGGACGACGCTTCAATGTTCTGCGACACCTGCGGACAGAAATTTGAGGAGAAGTCCAACCAAGGCTATCAGAACAATCAGTACAACCAGCAGAACCAGTTTAACCAGCAAAATCAGTTCAATCAGAACCCCTATCAGCAGAACCCATACAATCAGTACGGTTCGATGTTCAATTCCCAGCCGATGTATCAGAGCGGCGAGCAACCCGAATCTCTCGGCAGATGTCTTGCCACCCTTCTGATAATGTGTATCCCGATCGTCGGCCTTGTTTATATGATACTCATTGTCTGCAACGCCACCAAGCACAACAAGACTATCGTGAATTTTTACAGAGCTTCCCTTATCATCGCAGCGGTGATCCTTGTTATCTATCTCATCATTGCTGTGGTCGCAGGCGCAAGCATTTATAATTCCGTGCTCAGAGCAGGCGGAACGACCTATTACGCTTAACAAATTTTAAAAACAACGTATCTGCGTGATTTGTAGGGGCGAACAGTGTTCGCCCGTTACTCGTCATATTGGTATATTATGCAAAAAATAAAAACGGACGACCCTGTGTCGCCCGTTTTTTTTGTGCAATAATTATTCCACAACATTTTCTTTTATTATCTTCCCACGCCCAAACGCCGCAGCGTTTTCAAGGGTGGTGCGGCTTATGGCAGTAAGGGCTTCCTTTGTGAAAAAGCCTTGGTGAGAGGTCACGATAACGTTCGGAAATGACATAAGCCTTGCGGTTATGGAGCTTTCAAGGATATCCTCCTGACGATTTTCAAAGACGTTCTCAGTCTCCTCCTCGTAAACATCCAGCCCGACGCCGTGGAATTTGCGGCTTCTTATGCCCTTGATAAGATCTTCCGTGTTCACAAGCGCCCCACGGGAGGTGTTCACGAAGATAACGTCGTCCTTCATAAGCTCGATCGTCTGGGTGTTGATAAGATGATAGCTTTCCTCCGTCAGCGGACAATGGAGCGATATAAGATCGCTTGCTTTCAGCACCTCGCTGAGGGGATAATAGCTCACAAAGTCAAGTTCGGGGTTCTCGTAAACGTCGTATGCGATAACGTCCATTCCAAAGCCACGGCAAATTTTGCACATTGCTGCGCCGATCTTTCCCGTGCCGATTATACCTGCAGTCTTGCCGTGAAGGTCAACGCCCATAAGCCCCGTAAGACTGAAATTGTTCTCTCTCACCTTGATGTAGCCCTTGTGTATACGCCTTGTTACCGCCAGCGCAAGCGCCATTGCGTGCTCCGCCACCGCCTCGGGGGAATATCTCGGCACTCTCATAACCGTGATGTTGCGGCGCTTTGCCTCCGCAAGGTCAACATTGTTGTAACCTGCGCAGCGCATTAATAGCAGCCTTACCCCCAGCTCGCCCAGACGCCTTAACACCTGCGCCGTTATGGCAGAGCTCACAAAAGCGCATACCGCTTCATAGCCCTCCGCAAGCTTTGCGGTCTCGGGGGCCAAGTCTGCGGCGATGTAGTCCGCACGAATGTCAGCATAAGCCCTGCCGCCGCTTTTAAGCTCCCCCTCGAATGAGTCGATATCATATTGCTTTGCGTCATAAAACAGTATCTTCATAAGTTACAAGTCCCTCCGTGTTGGTTTTATTCTATTTTTACCACCAAAGGGATTTTTTATGCACAAAAAAAGGACGACCCGAAAGTCGTCCTTTGAAATTTTATAGCAATTCAGCAATTTGTCCTACTAATAAAGATTAGTAAGCAACGCCCTGCCACTTCATAGCGTCAGCAACCTTGAGGAAGCCTGCGATGTTAGCACCTGCAACCAGGTTGCCTTCCAGACCGTATTCCTTAGCTGCGTTGTAAGAATTGTGGAAGATGTTTGTCATAATTGTCTTGAGCTTAGCGTCAACTTCCTCGAATGTCCAAGAAAGTCTCTCGCTGTTCTGTGACATCTCAAGAGCAGATGTAGCTACGCCGCCTGCGTTAGCAGCCTTAGCTGGTCCAAAGAGAACGCCTGCGTTCTGGAATACTGCAATAGCCTCGGGAGTTGAAGGCATATTAGCACCCTCTGCAACAGCGAATACGCCGTTAGCTACGAGAGCCTTAGCAGACTCTTCGTTGATCTCGTTCTGTGTAGCGCATGGAAGAGCGATATCGCACTTGATAGTCCAGATTCCGCTGCAACCCTCGTGGTACTCAGCGCCCTGTACTCTGTTAACATATTCCTTGATTCTGCCTCTCTCAACTTCCTTGATCTGCTTAACAACATCGAGGTTGATGCCGTTTGGATCATAGATGTAACCGTTAGAGTCAGAAAGTGCAACTACCTTGCCGCCCAGCTCTGTTGCCTTCTCAGTAGCGTAGATAGCAACGTTACCGGAACCTGAGATAACAACTGTCTTGCCAGCGAATGTCTCGTTCTTCATACACTTGATCATCTCTGCTGTGTAGTAGCAAAGACCATAACCAGTAGCCTCTGTTCTTGCAAGTGATCCGCCGTAAGAAAGACCCTTACCTGTAAGAACGCCTGTGAACTCGTTTCTGATCCTCTTGTACTGACCGAACATAAAGCCGATCTCTCTAGCGCCTGTACCGATATCACCGGCAGGAACGTCTGTGTCAGCGCCGATGTGCTTGCAAAGCTCTGTCATAAAGCTCTGGCAGAATCTCATAACTTCTCCGTCGGACTTGCCCTTAGGATCGAAGTCAGAACCACCCTTGCCGCCGCCGATAGGAAGACCTGTAAGGCTGTTCTTGAAGATCTGCTCGAAGCCGAGGAACTTGATTACAGAAGCACAAACTGATGGATGAAGTCTGATACCGCCCTTGTAAGGACCGATAGCAGAGTTGAACTGTACTCTGAAACCTCTGTTTACCTGTACCTTGCCGTTGTCGTCAACCCAAGGAACACGGAAAATGATCTGTCTCTCAGGCTCAACGATCCTGTCGATGATGCCAGCCTCAACGAGGTCAGGTCTCTTTTCTACAACAGGAACGAGGCTTTCGAGAACCTCATATACTGCCTGGAGAAATTCCTTTTCTCCAGGGTTTCTCTTTTCAACCTTTTCATAAACGCTTTCAAGATATGCATTTTTCAAAGCCATTATTAAAACTCCCATCTTATAAATTAGTTTTCGTGTGTGGGCTTCACGATCTGTCCCGCACATCATAGATACATTATAGCATACTATTTTTCAATTTGCAAGTGCTAAATCGAAAAATTTCATAATTTTATTGAAATTGTATAAAAATCATAGTCTTTTTTTGAAATGTGAAGCAAAATGGCGCTCAAACATTCATAAAACGAACCATATCGCTATGAATTGAGAGATTTTTTAGTGCAATTTGCTGAGTGTATGCAGTCGGGCGAAATACGCTTGATTGCATACGGCGGACAATATAGCGCACGAATGAACGCTCCAACGACTGTGAAAATGAAAGTGCGGTTGACTAATCCTGCAAAAAGGTGTACAATGTTTACAACATAGAAAATATCACGGAATGTGTTTCGATAATACCTATATAGAAAGGAGCAGCGAAAAATGACCAAAAAAGAACGTGCAGAGCTTATAATAGAGCGCCTTGAGCAGGTCTATCCCGAGGGCATATGCTCCCTTGATTACAAAGCCCCCCACGAGCTTATGATAGCAGGCAGGCTTTCAGCCCAATGCACCGACGCAAGAGTCAATATCGTAACAAAAGACCTTTTTGCGAAATATAAGTCTATCGAGGACTTTGCAAATGCCGATGTCGCTGATATCGAGGAGATAATAAAGCCCTGCGGACTTTACAAGACGAAGGCTCGCTCTATCGTAACGATGTGCAGGCAGATAATGGAGAATTTCGGCGGCGAGATACCTGACACTATCGAAGAGCTAACCACTCTCGCAGGCATAGGCAGAAAAACCGCCAACCTTGTTATGGGCGACGTTTTTCATAAGCCTGCGGTGGTGACGGATACCCATTGTATAAGGATATGCGGCAGGCTCGGTCTCACAAGCAATAAAGAGCCTGCAAAGGTGGAAGCCGACCTGCGAAAGATATTGCCCCCAGAAAAGTCCTCAGACTTCTGCCATAGGCTCGTGCTGTTCGGTCGTGAATACTGCAAGGCAAGAGGCGAGCGCTGCGGTGAATGTCCGCTGCTGGATTTATGCGGAATAAGAAAATAGCCCTCTGCAAAATGTGCAGTTTATCGCACAGCGTTTTCGGGTAATTTTCAGTCTGCCAACGTACAAAGAACGATAAATGCAAGGTTGCATTTTCGGCTGCAAAGTAGTATAATGTACATATCAATATATTAATATATCAATATAGTGCGTGCCGCATTGACGGCTCACGCAGGAGGAGACGAGTAACTTGATAAAAGCTTGGGAGCATTTCAAGACCGTGACAAGACATCGCCACGGGGTAATAAAAAACTGCTTTAGGGCAGGCATACCCTGGCAAGGGCTGCGCCACGACCTGTCGAAATATTCCCCCGAGGAATTTATAAACGGCTGTAAATATTATCAAGGCACACGCTCCCCACACGAAGGCGAAAGGGAAGCCTACGGCTTTTCCTACGGCTGGATGCACCACAAGGGCAGGAACAAGCACCATTTTGAGTATTGGACAGATTACAACACCAAAACAAAGCTTATGGAGCCTGTGAAAATGCCGCTGAAATATGTAAAAGAAATGTTCTGCGACAGGGTTGCGGCGAGCAAGATATATATGAAGGACAGCTATGACGACGGCGCACCGCTGGCGTATTTTCTCAAGGCAAAGAAAACAAGAGTTATCCACCCCGAGACTTCAGAGCTTATCGAAAAGCTGCTGACAATGCTAAAAGACAAGGGCGAGGACTACACCTTTGCTTATATAAGACGGCTGAAAAAATATTAAGAAATTTGATTGCGGAAGTGATAAAATGAGCATTTTCAAAAAGAAGATATCGGGCAGCGTGCCGAAAGAGTGCGAGGGAATGGAAGTGCTCATTATGACGGGCAGCTGCACAGGTGAACAGACGATTGGCTTTTACGATCGCAGCAGGCACGAGCTTATGTATGCGGAATTTGTCCGCAGCAAAGATGATATCGCCGCATTTTATGAGCGATACGGACTGCCCCAGCCGAAATCTGAAAAGTGAATACAAGAAATATCGCAGAAGGTGAAAATTATCCTCTGCGATATTTTTATGCTCGAGGCGTATATTGTAACGCAAAAATGAATAATAAATGACGGCTCGTGTAATAATATACCAAGGTGCAAAAAGGCAAATGCCTAAAAACCGTGGGTTCATAAAATAATTGCAATTATGAAATAAGTTAAATGTGGCTAAATTATAAATTCTGTTTCTACGGTGTGAATAAGTACAAAATTGTGCCTTGAGTGCCTCAGTTTTTTTATGAAAAGCTACAAAGATTGCGTATAAGCCCGTAAAATGGGGGAAATAAATTGACAAGCACAGGCAAATAAGTTATAATAACAGCATAAAAGGGCGGTTGTGCAAATGCGCAAAATGGCATTGTACAGCATATCAAACAATAAAAAATTTAAAATTATTATGGAGGTAGCACGAAAATGACAAAGAATGATCTTATCGCTGCGATCGCAGAAAAGGGCGGCTATACTAAAAAGGAGGCCGAGCAGGCACTTTCAGCAGTAACAGGCACTATCACAGAGGCTTTGACAAAGGGAGAAAAGGTCTCGATAGTAGGTTTCGGTTCATTTGAGGTAAGAGACCGTGCTGCAAAGGATTCTATCAATCCTGCAACAAAGCAGCCTATCCACGTTGACGCAAAGAAAGTTCCGGCATTTAAGGCTGGCAAGGCTCTTAAAGAAGCAGTCGATAAAAAGTAATGTAATAAGGTAAGGAGAGATTTGGTAATGGCTGAAAAGAAGATCAATGCTCCTGCTGAAAAGGCAGAAGAGGCTGTAAAGGAAGTCAAGGCTGAGGTAAAGGCTGCCGCTGAAAAGACAGGCGAAGCCGTTAAGGCAACAGCAAAGAAGGCAGTAAAGTCTGCTGAAAAGGCTGTAAAGACCGCAGCAAAGGCAACAAAGGAGAAGAAGGAAACAGTCAAGAAGGCTGTCAAGGCAGAGGTAAAGGACGAAGTTATCCTTCAGATCGGCGGCAAGGAAGACATCAACATTGACACTATCGTTGAAGCTGCCAAGGCTGACTACAAGGCAAAGGGTCACAGAGCACCAAAGACTGTAACACTCTACATCAAGCCTGAAGAAGGCGTAGCATACTACACAGTTAAGGGCATCGGTTCGGAGGGTCAAAAGGTTTCTTTTTAAAACGGTAGGGGCGAACATCGTTCGCCCGTTAGCTATCCGCTATTATAAATAGAACACAATGTAGGGGCGACCTTTGGTCGCCCCTTTTGTTTGCACTACATTTTTATTGATAACCCTTTTTTGCCTACTCTCCGTGTTACACTATCCATTGTATTGCGCCACCCTTTTGTTGCGCCTTTTTATATCTGTTTGCACGTAATTAACCCCCACCAAAGCAAAAAATACAGGACATAAAGCCCTGTATTTTTTTCGTTATTTAAGAAAGTTGATGAAATAGATCGTAATCAAATGTTACCCCTGTGGCGGAGTAGAGAAGAACGTCTGCCAAGCATAGCCCTTTGTGCCGTTGTATTCAACATAATACCAGCCGTTTTCATTGCGGTAGTATTTGCAGGTCGCACCCGATGGGATAGTCAGCAGATTTTCCGAGCTTGAAGTCGGTTGTGGGTGCAGGTAAACAGCGCTTATACATTGGATATCGCCAACTGCGTCACCGCTTTCGCTGTCGTCGCCGCTGTACGGGTCTTCGTCCTCTTCGGTGGTCTTTTTGGTCTTTTTAGTCTCTTCGGGAGCTTCCGTCGTGGTCGTAGTCTTTGGCGGAACGTACTCTGTCGAAGTGATAGTACCCGTCTTTTTCGGGGTGGTGTTCGTGTTTATAAACAAGCTCTTTGCGAATATCATTACAACGATTATTACCACAAGCAGAGTGATAAGTATAGCGATTATGCCCTTTACCGTCGGCGTCAGCCAAGTCGAAGAAGCGGCACTCTGCTGAGGACGCTGATCATAATGTTGTCCCTGCTGTCTGCGGTTATAATTTTCTCTGTTTCTATTGTCAGACATTATAAATGCTCAATCCTTTCAAAATTTCACAAACCGCAAAATACGCCATAAAGCATATTTCGACTGTTTTCGTGATCGTTCAATATAATTATACATAAAAATTTCGTGCCTGTCAATTAAAATTCGGTTACATTAATTACAGGCAACAGCGCATAGGGAACGTCCAGCGGCTTTGCACGCAATCTGCTTGCAGATTTTCCGCCATATCACCCAAAAACGACTTGACATACGCTAGTATGCCTGCGCCGTTTTTAGATGATCTGACAAAAAATCTGACGGCGCATCTTACGCACAATCCCTATGCGCTGTTGCCTGATGTATCATATGAAAATCTTATGATAAACTCGTGAGAGCAAATATGTTTTTTCATTATTCGATATAGATAACGTTTTCCACTTACCTTATTTTGTGACAAAGTGAAAACTTTTATGCGATTTTTGCTTTTAGGCTTTTAATTCTTTATATTGTATGCTATAATAATCATAAATATTAATATATGAAAACTTGAGATTAAATTTATTATAATTGGTGAGGAGATAGATCAAGTATGAATATTGCCGTTGCACAATCAGGCGGACCGACCTGCGCAATAAATGCGTCATTGGTGGGCGTTTTCAAGCAGGCTGTTAAAACTCCGGAGATCGACGCCGTTTTCGGTTCTCTTAATGGTATCGAGGGCATAATAAACGACAGGCTCATAAACCTCAGACAGGTCATAAAGACCAACGAGGATATGGAGCTTCTGAGACAGACCCCGTCCACAGTTTTGGGCTCTTGCCGATACAAGCTCCCCGATGTGGAAGAGGGCAGCGAGACTTATGAGCGTATCCTCAACTGTCTTGAAAAGCACAGGATAGAAGCATTTTTCTACATTGGCGGCAACGATTCAATGGATACAGTCGCAAAGCTTTCCGATTATATCGCAAGCGTTGGCTCGAATATAAAGGTGATAGGCGTGCCAAAGACTATCGACAACGACCTGCCAATAACAGATCACACCCCTGGTTTTGGCTCTGCCGCAAAATATGTTGCCGCAACTATCCAAGAGATAATCCGTGACAGCATAGTTTACTCGATCGAGTCCGTTACGATCGTTGAGGTAATGGGCAGACACGCAGGCTGGCTGACGGCTTCAACTTGCGTTCTGAGGGCGAATGACGAGATCGCTCCGCACCTTATCTATCTCCCAGAGCGTGAATTCACCGCAGAGAAGTTCCTTGAGGACGTTCGCTGTCAAATGGCAAAGCACAAGGCAGTTATCGTTGCAGTCTCCGAGGGCGTAAAGCTCAAGGGCGAGGAAAACAAGCCGAGAATGGTGGATAATTTCGGCCACGAGTATCTTTCGGGCATCGGCAAGACATTGGAGCAGCTTGTTAAGGAAAACATTGGCTGCAAAGTCCGTTCCATCGAGCTAAACGTTATGCAGCGCTGCTCATCCCACATCTGCTCAAAGACTGACATAGACGAAGCCGAGGAGATCGGTTCCGCAGGCGTAAGGGCAGCATTGGCAGGCGAAACAGGCAAGATGATGATATTCAAGCGCCTCAGCGACGTGCCATACGTTGTGACAGTAGAAAGCGCCGACGCACATCAGACCGCCAACAAAGAAAAGTTCTTCCCCTCAAAGTGGATATCCCAAGACGGCAGCGACGTAAGACCCGAAGCGATAAAATACTTCCTGCCCCTCATTCAAGGCGAAGTAAAAATAGCAATGAAAAACGGAATGCCCGTCCATTTCAAATTGTAGTGATGAATGAGGAGTGAGGAATGAGGAATTATGGTATCGCCGTTGGCGATGATCTTACTCTCATCCTTTTCACACAGATATATTTCAAAACAAAAGCGTGCCAACCTATTGACACGTCCTAAAAATTGTTGTATAATAAAAATAGAAAAGGCAGATCGTATAGACGGTTGGCCTCATATGCTTTGTTATTGAAAAATAACTGCCTTATTTGGTCGTGGGGCGGTTATTTTTTTATGTTCTTTATCAGTTCATTAAGAACGATCAGTAACACAATAGTCAATACGAAGTAAACTAAGTCCATTCTATCACCTCCGTTTCCATATCCTATTTTGCCTGACTTTTCAGCCGACAATATTCAGATTATGTACGTTTGGAGGACAACCGCCTACCGTATAGATCTACCTTTTCCGACATAAAGTATAACACAAATATCTTTATTTGTCAAATTTTTGCACACAAAAAAAGAGCGCACATTCATTTGTGCGCTCTTTTCATATTATCTCAAATTATCAGATCTTCTCAACGCCGATAGAAACTTTTTCGCCGTTGATATCCCAATCCTTGACATTGCCCTTAGCCTCGCCGAGAATGATGTTGTCCGCAAGAACATCGTGAGAAATGCTGTCTCTGTTCTTGTCTACAACTGTCGTTACCTTCTCGCTGCCGCTGACATAAACTGTAATGTGATCCATTACCTCAAAGCCGGAGTCTTTTCTCATCGTCTGGACTTTGCTGATAACTTCTCTTACAAAGCCTTCCTCGATAAGCTCAGGTGTCAAAACTGTGCTGATAGCAACAGTTACGCCGCCCTCAGAAAGGGTGTAGAAGCCTTCCTTCTGCTCAGACTCGATAAGAACATCTTCCTTGTCAAGCGTGATCTCGCCGATAGAAATGTTGAGCTTGAGGCTGCCTGTCTCGTTGAGCTCGCCCATTGCCTTGTGGCCGTCAAGCTGTGAAAGCTGAGTTCTGATCTCGCCAAGCTGCTTGCCGTATTTTGGACCAAGGGTCTTGAGCTGTGGCTTGAACTTGTAGTCGATATATGCAGATACATCGTTTGAGAACTGAACTTCCTTGAGATTGAGCTCGTCTCTGATGATGTCGATATAGTAATCGTCAAGTGCGTGGTCAGCTGCAACGTACATTACGCTGAGCGGCTGACGGTTCTTGAGGCTTGCGCCGTTTCTTGCAGAACGTCCAAGAACAACTATCTCAAGTACCTCTTCCATATCTGATTCAAGCTTCTCGTCGATCATATTCTCATCGCAAACTGGATAATCGCAAAGGTGGATACTCTCAGGAGCGTCCTTGTCAACGCTTCTAACAAGGTTCTGATAGATCTCTTCTGTGATGAATGGGACCATAGGAGCTGCGCACTTGGAAAGTGTGACAAGTGCCGTGTAAAGGGTCATATAAGCGTTGATCTTGTCCTGTGACATACCCTGTGCCCAGTATCTCTCTCTGCCTCTTCTTACATACCAGTTGGAAAGATCGTCAACAAATTCCTGCATAGCCTTTGCAGCTTCTGGAATCCTGTAATTGTTAAGGTTGTCATCAGCAGCCTTTATCATAGAGTTCATCTTTGAAAGCAGCCACTTGTCCATAACGGAAAGCTTGTCATATTCGATCTCGTGCTTTGTCGGGTCGAACTGGTCGATCTCAGCATAAAGCACATAGAAAGCATATGTGTTCCAAAGTGTGCCCATAAACTTTCTCTGACCTTCTGTAACGCCCTTGTCGTGGAACTTGTTCGGCAGCCAAGGCGCAGAGTTGGTGTAGAAATACCATCTGATAGCGTCAGCGCCGTATTTAGCCAAAGCCTCAAATGGGTCAACAGCGTTGCCCTTTGATTTTGACATCTTCTGACCGTTCTCGTCCTGAACAAGACCAAGCACAATAACGTTCTTGTAAGGCGCCTTGTCAAAGATAAGCGTTGAGATAGCCAGCAGCGAATAGAACCAGCCTCTTGTCTGGTCAACCGCCTCAGAAATGAAGTCAGCAGGGAACTGAGCCTCGAAAAGCTCCTTGTTCTCAAATGGATAATGGTGCTGAGCGAAAGGCATCGAACCCGAATCGAACCAGCAGTCGATAACTTCTGATACACGGTGCATCTGCTTTCCGCACTCAGGGCACTTGATCGTTACAGCGTCGATATATGGTCTGTGAAGCTCGATATCCTCAGGGCAGTTGTCTGACATCGACTTCAGCTCTTCGATAGAACCGATAGAATGTCTGTGACCGCATTCGCATTCCCAAATGTTAAGCGGTGTGCCCCAATATCTGTTTCTTGAAATTCCCCAGTCCTGAACGTTTTTCAGCCAGTCGCCGAAACGTCCCTTACCAATGCTCTCAGGTATCCAGTTGATAGTGTTGTTGTTTGCAATAAGTCTGTCCTTGACATCTGTCATCTTGATGAACCAAGTGTCTCTTGCATAGTAGATAAGCGGTGAACCACATCTCCAGCAATGTGGATAATCGTGCTCGAACTTAGGTGCAGCAAAAAGCTTGCCCGACTTGTCAAGATCTTTAAGAACTTCCGGATCAGCGTCCTTTACGAACATTCCTGCGAATGGTGTCTCAGCAGTCATATCGCCCTTGCCGTCAACAAACTGAACGAAAGGCAGATCGTAATTTCTGCCGATACGGGAGTCGTCCTCACCGAAAGCAGGCGCAATGTGTACGATACCTGTACCGTCTGACATAGTTACATAGCTGTCGCAAGTAACAAAATGTGCCTTCTTGTTCTGCTTCTTTGCACTTTCAGCAGCGCACTCATAAAGAGGCTCGTATTCGATGTGCTCAAGATCGCTGCCCTTGTATGTCTCAAGTGCCTTGTATGCAGGCTTGTCCTCTGTTGCAAGCTTGCCAAGAACAGTATCGAGAAGCGCCTCAGCGAGAATGTAAGTGTAGCCGTCAGCAGCCTCGACCTTGCAGTAAGTCTCATCTGGGTTTACGCAAAGCGCAACGTTTGAAGGCAGCGTCCAAGGCGTTGTTGTCCAAGCGAGGAAATATTCATCCTTGCCAACAAGTTTGAAACGAACGATCGCAGAACGTTCCTTAACAGTCTTGTATCCCTGAGCAACTTCGTGAGAAGAAAGGGGAGTTCCGCAGCGTGGGCAGTAAGGAACTATCTTGAAGCCCTTGTAAAGCAAGCCCTTGTCATATATCTGCTTGAGAGCCCACCATTCAGACTCGATAAAGTTGTTGTCATAGGTAACGTAAGGGTGCTCCATATCAGCCCAGAAACCAACTGTGCCTGAGAAATCCTCCCACATTCCCTTGTATTTCCATACAGACTCTTTACACTTCTTGATGAATGGCTCAAGTCCGTATTCCTCGATCTGCTCCTTGCCGTCAAGACCGAGCATTTTCTCAACTTCAAGCTCGACAGGAAGTCCGTGAGTATCCCAGCCTGCCTTACGAGGAACTTGATAACCCTTCATCGCACGGTATCTTGGTATCATATCCTTGATAGCACGGGTGAGAACGTGGCCGATGTGCGGCTTGCCGTTAGCCGTCGGAGGGCCGTCATAGAAAACATAGGACTCGCCCTTTTTACGGCTGTCAATACTTTTTTCAAAGATATTGCTATCGTCCCAGAATTTTTCGACTTCTTTTTCTCTCTGAACAAAGTTCAGATTGGTGTCAACCTTTTTGTACACGAAGATCAATCCTTTCTGATTTTCTGATCATAAATTTAGGAAAATTTACGCACATTTACAAAAACGCCAAAAGACAAAATTGCGCAGCGCAATAAAAAAGGCTTCCGCCCTGAAACAGGACGAAAGCCGTAAAGCCATTCGCAAACCACCTTTTCAGCATACCGACATATGCGTTCCCTTTAACGCAGGAAAAGCGGCGAAGCTTACTTGTGCAAATATAAAGATCAAAGCACTTTGGGCATTGCAACTCGGGAGTGATATTCAGCTTGAAGCTTGTCATACCGCCCTCGCACTATCGGCGGCTCGCTGAGATTTTCGCAAAAAGCCTACTGTCTCCGTCAACGTTTTTTACATATGAAATCAGTATACCACGTTTTAAAGTCGCTGTCAATGCCTAATTTGTTAATTAAGAATTAAGTGAGAAAAAGCAAAGCGAACGAAGGTCGCACAGCTTGTTGAAAAAGTCAGACAAAAGTGGGACGTCGAGGACGCCGTCCCCTGCATATGTGCTTAAATACGCTGTTTATATGTAGGGGCGAACATCGTTCGCCCGTTATTTTGGCGTTTTTCAACAGTCTCTTATATTTTGTATTGTATATATTTTATCACTTGGAGTTAGCTCCAAGTCAAGAGCCTTTGCATAAAATCGTCGATATGCACAAATCAATAAGCCGACTTTGTGCCCTTTGCCAATATTGTTCCGCAAACAGCATTATTTTTTATTGCTCAATTTACTTAAATTGCCGCTGCAAAATTTTTATCATATCCCGTGCCTGCGGTTCAAGCTGCGAGCGCAAATAATACGCCCCGAAAATCATTTCATCAACACCATTTATAGGAATACACTTCAACGTTCCTCTAAATGTGTCGCCGATAACAGGGAATATCATAAATCCAAGCCCAGCTTCCGCAAGAGCCAAAGCGCTTTCATAATCGCCACAGAAAGTGATCTTTTCAAGCTTTCCGTGAGCAAGCAGCCTGTGCTGTAAAGCAAAAACGTCGTCGGGACAGGTGTGTCGTTCAATAAATATCGGTCTGCCTGTGATATCGTCAATATCAAGACTCTCTGCCGCAGCAAGTGGGTGATCGTGGCTGCAAATGCACATAAGACGACAGCGGCAAAGTTCTGTGAAATCAAAAGGCTGCGACTGAGAGCTTCTAAAAGATAGCAAAAGCTGTATCTTCTGATCTTTGAGCTGATTGTCGATAGACTTGAAGGGCAGAATGTGGATAGAGGGCAGAAGATCGGCGTAAAGCTTGGAAAGCTCCCTTATCGCAGGAGGGAGCACGTCAACTTCCGCTTGGTTGTGGCAGCCGATGTCGATACGCACGGGTTCGTCCTTTGGTTTTTCGGATAGGCGAAATTTAGCAGAACCAGCTATCTTGAGAATTTGTTCAGCGTCAGAGATAAACATAATGCCCTCGTTGGTGAGGGAAACATTTTTGCTGGTGCGGACGAAAAGCCGCACGCCGAGTTCGTCCTCGAGGGAATTTATCTGATGACTGACAGCAGGCTGAGTAATGTTGACAGCTTCCGCCGCCTTGGAAAAGTTAAGATATTGTGCGACAGCGAGAAAACACTCAAGTTGGACTGTATTCATATATTGTTTTCCTTTCTATAAAGAGCGTGTATAAGTGAGGAATGAGGAATGAAGGTATCGCCTAGCGGCGATGTTTTATTTGTAGGGGAAAATTGTTGTTCGACAAAGCTCGCAACAATTTGCGTCCTCGACGTCCCACCTGCGCCTTTTTATGGCATACAAAATCGTACTAAATAGCGATTTTGTACACACTGCACAAACCCAACCCCGAACCATAGTTGAAATCACCACAAAAGTTTCGCTTGGTAAACAAGTGTTAACAAAAAGTAAAACTAATCGTTATCTATAAAATTCTTTTATTTATTATAACATATTTGAATTTTACTTTCAAGTGATTTTGTGATATTATTAGGTAAAGAAAATTGTTAGGCACAAACATATAAGGAGGCGAACAATTTGGCGGATAACAGAAAAAAGAATATTTTGAGGTATTCAAAGTATATACATCTTAAAATAGAGTGCGAGATAAATACTATGTTGGCAGGGAAGGGCATAACAGCCGCCCAAAGCCACGTCTTGATGTATATAATGGAGCATAACGGCGAGCCCGTGTTCTCAACAGCTATACACCACGACCTCAATATCTCCCGTGCTACTGTCTCGGGACTTATCAAAAAGCTCCGTGCGGGCGGATATCTTACCTATGAGGGCAGCGACGAGGACGAAAGACATAAGAAGATCATAGCTACTCAAAAAGCCTATGACCTCCAGCAGGATATTTGCGATTGCCTCGCTAAAATAGAAACAAGCGCTTTCTGTAACTTCTCCGATGAGGAGCTTGACCATATGGAAACGCTCCAAAGAAAAATGATAGATAATATCTTTCCAAACAATAAATAACAAATAATAAATAGCAAATAAATTACAGAAAGGAGAGATCTGAATGAAAGAAATAATCGCTCAGATCAAGCAGTATAAAAAAGACTCTATCCTAACACCGATCTTTACAGCGTTGGAAGTCTTTATGGAAATGCTGCTGCCGTTCATAATGGCAAAAATAATCGACGACGGTATTCAAAAAGGCAATATGACTAACGTCTATATCTTCGGCGGACTTATGGTCGTCGCCGCTATGATAAGCCTTCTGTCAGGCTTTCTGGCAGGTAAATACGCCGCCTCCGCTTCCTCAGGCCTCGCCTGCAACCTCCGTGAAGCTATCTACCGCAAGGTGCAGACCTATTCGTTCTCAAATATCGACAAGTTCAGCACCGCAGGCCTCGTTACAAGAATGACCACCGACGTCACAAACGTGCAGAACGCCTATCAGATGATAATCCGTATCGCCGTAAGAGCGCCCCTTATGCTCATCTGCGCAATGGCAATGTGCTTCGCTGTAAGCGGCTCGATGAGCCTTATCTTCCTTGCAGCTATCCTGCTCCTCGGCATCGTCCTCGGTATCATCATCAAAAAGACAATGGCAGTTTTTACAGAAGCCTTCAAAAAGTATGATGACCTCAACGCAAGCATACAGGAAAACGTCTCCGCTATCAGAGTCGTTAAGGCCTATGTAAGAGAGGACTTCGAGCAGAAAAAGTTCAAGAAAGCTTCGGGCAACCTCTATAAAATGTTCGTCAAGGCCGAAAGCCTTATCGCCCTTAATAACCCTGTTATGATGTTCGTTATCTATTCCTGCGTAATGCTCATAAGCTGGCTGGGCGCAAAGAACGTCGTAAACGGCGTGATGAAAACAGGCGAACTCTCCTCAGTTTTCACATATGTCATCTCCGCTATGATGTCCCTTATGATGCTCTCAATGATCTTCGTTATGATCTCAATGTCAACTGCTAGTATCAGACGTATCTCTGAAATTCTCAGAGAGCAGCCCGATCTCCACAACGGCGAAAACCCTTCAACAGATATGAAGGACGGCTCTGTTGACTTCAATAACGTAAGCTTCTCTTATAAGCACGGCAACGGCAAAATGGTTCTCACAGATATCGACCTGCATATCAAGTCGGGCGAAACTATCGGCATAATCGGCTCAACAGGCTGCGGAAAGACCAGCCTTGTGAACCTCATCAGCCGTCTTTACGATGTAGACAGCGGCTCAGTTTGCGTCGGCGGCAAGGACGTAAAGGACTACGATATGGAATATCTGAGAAATCAGGTGGCAGTAGTGCTCCAAAAAAATGTCCTCTTCTCGGGCACCATACTCGATAACCTCCGCTGGGGCAACGAAAACGCTACCGAGGCTGAGTGCATCGAAGCCTGCCAAGCAGCCTGCGCAGATGAGTTTATCGAGCGCTTCCCCGATAAGTATGATACCTATATCGAGCAGGGCGGCACAAACGTCTCCGGCGGACAGAAGCAGAGACTTTGTATCGCAAGAGCGCTGCTCAAAAAGCCGAAAGTCCTTATCCTTGACGATTCCACAAGCGCAGTCGATACCGCAACTGACGCTAAGATAAGAGCAGCTTTCGCAAAGTCTATCCCCGGCACAACAAAGTTCATCATCGCACAGCGTATCTCCAGCGTGCAGGACGCCGATAGGATCCTCGTCCTCGAGGGCGGAAAGGTCAACGGCTTCGGCACTCACGATGAACTGGTCGCAAATAATGAGATATACAAGGAAATTTACGAATCACAGATAAAGGGCGGCGGAGACTTCGATGTCCCAACAGCCGCAACATCAGCAGGAAAGGAGGAAGCTTAATATGCCAAATAATAAGAATGATCCAAACGCAAAAGAGCCTATGAACGGCAAAATGGGCAAGCCGAAAATGTCGGGCGATCAGATGAAAATTCTCGGCAGAGTAATGAAATATATGCTCAAAAGCTATAAATTCTCTTTCATCACAGTCGTTGTGTGTATCCTCGTGCAGGCTGTCACCACCCTTGCGGGAATGATGTTTATTCAGTCCCTTGTTGACGATTATATCACACCGATGCTCAAAACTCAGAGCCACGATTTCTCACCCCTCGCAAAAGCTATCGGCGGCCTTGCAGTAGTCTATGTGGTCGGTATAGCCGCTTCCTATGCCTATAACAGAATAATGGTAAATATCGGACAGGGCACTCTTAGAAATATCAGAGACGATCTGTTTCTCAATATGGAAACACTTCCTATCAAATATTTCGATACCCACCCACACGGCGATATAATGTCAGTTTATACAAACGACGTTGATACCCTTAGACAGTTCATAAGCCAAAGTATCCCACAGCTTATAAACTCCACAGCGACCCTTGTTTCAACACTTATCTCAATGATCGTGCTGAACATTCCGCTGACAATACTTTCTATCGCAATGGCGCTGTTTATGGTAAAGGTAACAAACGACCTCGCTTCAAAATCGGGCAAGCACTTTGCAGCCCAGCAGCGTGACCTCGGCGCAGTTGACGGTTTTATCGAGGAAATGCTTGACGGACAGAAAGTCGTAAAGGTTTTCTGCCACGAGGATAAAGCAATAGAAGATTTCGTAAAGATAAACGACAAGCTTAGAGTAAGCGCAAACGAAGCCAACAAGTACGCAAACATTATGATGCCAATAAACGCAAATATCGGCAACCTTAGCTATGTACTTTGCGCAATTCTCGGCGCTATCCTCGCAATAAACGGCTATGCAGGCCTCACCCTCGGTACTATCGTAACGTTCGTGTCCCTTAACAAGAACTTCACCCAGCCTATCACACAGATAAGCCAGCAGATGACATTCGTCGTTCAGGCAACAGCAGGCGCACAGCGACTTTTCGATCTCCTCGATCAGAAGTCCGAAACAGACGAAGGCTATGTTGAATTTGTCAACGCAAAGTACAATATGAACGGCGAGATCGAAGAGTGCAAAGAGCGTACAGGAATGTGGGCTTGGAAGCACCGCCATCAGGCTGACGGCACAGTCGACTATAAGAAAATGGAAGGCGAAGTTGTGTTCGATGGCGTAGATTTCGGTTACGACGACAGCAAGATAGTCCTCCACGACGTAAAGCTTTTCGCAAAACCTGGTCAGAAGATAGCATTTGTCGGCTCAACAGGCGCAGGCAAGACCACTATCACAAACCTTATCAACCGTTTTTACGATATTCAAGACGGCAAGATACGCTATGACGGCATCAATATCACAAAGATAAAGAAGCCTGCCCTTAGAAAAACTTTGGGCATAGTGTTGCAGGATACCCACCTTTTCACAGGCACAGTAATGGAAAATATCCGTTACGGCAACCTTGACGCAACGGACGAAGAGTGTATGGCGGCCGCAAAGCTCGCCAACGCAAGCGGCTTTATCGAAAGACTTCCCGAGGGCTATAACACAGTCCTCACAGGCGACGGCTCAAACCTCTCACAGGGTCAGCGCCAGCTTATCGCAATAGCAAGAGCCGCAGTCGGCGATCCACCGGTCCTTATCCTCGATGAAGCAACGTCTTCTATCGACACAAGAACTGAAAGCCTCGTGCAGGCAGGAATGGACGCCCTTATGCAGGGCAGAACAACATTCGTTATCGCCCACAGACTTTCCACAGTCAGAAACTCAGACTGCATAATGGTACTTGAGCAGGGCAGGATAATCGAGCGTGGCACTCACGATGAACTTATCGCCAAGAAGGGCAAATACTATCAGCTATATACAGGAAACTTTGCCGAAGAAACGGCGTAAAAGTGAAAAGTGAAAATAGATCAAACAACAAAAACGGGCGAACATTTTGGTGTGTTCGCCCGTTTGCTTTATCAACTTTTTTGTGAAACCAATATATGAATATGATCGCAAAAATAAAAATGCGGTCAACACGCAAATGCCGACCGCTTCAAAAATCTTATTCTTCTTCCTCGTCATCGAAATGATCGTCGTCAACAGACGGCAGAGGAATATCCGCCAAAGGCTCATCGGTGCTTCTGAAATAGGCGTTGAAATCGAAACGGCCCATACAGATACGCTCCCAATACGGCTTGCCCTGCTCAAGTACCAGAACATTGTGCTCGTGAACCTCGAGAACATCATAGATCTTTCCGTATGAATCCTTTACCTGATCGCCCTTTACAACATTGTTCATTATATTCACCTTCCTTGTTACTCTTTGAATTATACCACATTAAACAAAGTCTGTCAATACACTTTTTTAATATAACCGCTCTGTTTGGCGTTAAACCGCACAAAGCGTTTAAGAGAGGAATAAGGAATTATGGTATCGCCTTTTTCTCGTTATTCTCGACCTTCTCAACCTTAACAGTCTTTACCCCCGACCATTCGCCGTACCATTTCGTCTTGCCCACAGTCTTATAATCTCTCGCCTTGAAATACCAGACCTTTCCCACAGCCAGCTTCTTTATCTCCGCCGACGCCTTTTTGCAGTCCGTTATCCATACCGACTTGTAGTTCTTAAATCCGCTGTTGTCGGCGTAAAGTATCTGATAACCCGTGTTGAAGCTGTGCTTTTTGAGCGCCACAGCCGCCGTGAAAGTCTCGCCCTTCTCGTCGGCTTTTCCGGCCTTGATAGTTATGCTCTGCCCCTGGGGCACTATCTTGAAAGTCTTTGTCACGCTGCCCGAGTAATTTCCCTTGCCCGTGATAACTACCTTTGCCGTGCCAACAGCCTTGTTTGAAGAGCATTTCACCGTGTAATCTTTTCCGCTGACAAGTTTCTTGCCCTCGTTCTTTATCACAACATTCGGCACGATAGCCTTGCCCGTCCAAACCTTTTTCTCAGGTATGCCGCTTATCAATGTGTTGGAAAGCTTTGAAACCTTTGCACTCTGCACCTTGTAAGGGTCGGAGTAATCGCCGTATATCTTCTTTCCGCCAACAGTCTCATAACAGCGCACCCTGTAATAATAGGTGTTCTGCCCTAAAACCGTGCCGTCAGAATAAGTCGTCGCTGCAGTCTCGCCAAGCTTTTTCCAGCTCTGCGAGCCCACCTTGCGATAAATCTCATAACCGCACTTGTTTGTCGAACCACCCGAGTAGCTGAGCTTAACAGCGTCCTTTGTGACGGACACCGCCTTGACTTCCGTCACCTTTGAAAGGGTGATAGTGGAGTTTTCGCTCTTCATCAACGCCATAGCGCTGACGTTTTTCAGCGTGTTGTCTTTGATCTCAGCGCTGCTGTTTGAGCTGACGGAAATTCCGTTGCGCCCCGTGGTGTCGATAGTGTTTTTCACTACCTCGATATCCTTAGCCGTGTAGCCCGATACCGAAACGCCGTTGCCAGCGCTGCCCGAAATGCTGTTCGCCTTAACGTCAACGTCCTCGCTATGGTTTGTCACAGTCACACCGTCACGCTGAGAATATGCAACATTGTTCGCAACGATCTCACCGCTTGTGTCAAGATTGTACGCAATGCCGTGACCGCCGCTTGCGGTGATAGTGTTGTTCTTGCAGTCAGCGTCCGAATAGCAGTATACCGAAATGCCGTTCTCTGCGGCGTTCGTGATGGTGTTGCCCTCGATAAGCGCAGCCGAGTCCGCCGAAACGGAAATGCCGTTTTTCTGCGGATTGTAAACAGTATTGCCAATAAGCTTGTTAGAAGCCGAACCGCTGAAAATATTTATGCCATTGTAATTTGCATTGGCCACAGTATTTCCCGAAATGGTGTTGAAAGAGCTGTTTGAAAGCAAAATTCCGCTCCTCGCCGAGTCGGAAACAAGATTGTCCGTTATGACAAGCTCGTTGCTGTCCGTAATGCTAACATTGTTTTTGTCCTTGAAATTCACCCCGTCGTGACCGCAAATAAGCACGTTTGAATCAATAACGCAGTTTGCAGCGTCATTGATGATAAGGGTCGTTCCCGTTGATTCTATCCTGTTTTCCGATATCTCAACGCCCGTTATGCAAAAGTCATAATCCGGTATGATCTCGCTGCCCGATACCTCATATCCTGCCAGCATAATTCCGCAAGTGTAACCATTGTCGTCCGTGGCGTTGGTGGCTATTGTGTTGCCCGTGATAACAGAATTAGCGTCTGAAACAACATTTTCCATTGCGCTATCCATCGAACCCTGAGCAGGTGCGTGGAAATTGCTGTCGGGCAAACGTGACATCGACTTGAATTCAATTCCGCTGGCACAATTGGTCAAAGTGTTGTTTTGTATAGTGCAGTCTTGATAATTATACATTATCATCGCCGTGCCGCTGAGGTTTTCAAAAGTGTTGTCCTCAATGAGGATATTTTTGTAATATACCCCCACAGTCACAGAGTGTGAACCAAGTCCACGGCAAATGCCCGAAAACAAATTGTCCTTTATAACAACGTTCTCGCAAGCCGTGTCGTCAAAGGGCGCATAGCCTGCAAAAACCTCTTCGCTGTTCATACAGTCAAGCTGGATAGCCTCTTTTTTGAGCTCACCGCTGTAACCCGTAAAAACGCACTCCTCGATAGTAACATCAGCCGCACCGCCGATCTCAACGTGGTGTCCGTCCGCATTGTTGGAAACGTGAACGTCTTTGAGAAGCAAATTCCTGCAATGTGCGAACCTCAGATTAGAAAATTCCGCAAGACTGGGGTATTCCGCCGTGTTGCCGTTCCATTCGCCGCCCTCGAGGATAATATTCTGCACCCCGTCATAACCGCCAATGCCGTTGGGGTCGGTCTTTAAAAGCGAGCCAAAAGGCGAACACCTCTTGAGCTCAGCCCCATCCTCGCAGTATATCCAAGTGTCGCTGTAAACCACCAAAGAGCTTGACAAAAGATAAGTACCTTTCGGGATAATTACCTTTGTGGTGATACCCTTTCGTGAGTTGACTTTCGCCGTGTCGAGCGCCGCCTGTATCTGCTTGTCAGCAGTAGCGAAAGCGGTGTTGTCAGCGTTAAAATCAGCGCAAACGTTGATCTCTTCGATCTTCATATGTGAGAAGTCGAAGTCCGCACCATTAGCGGTGGAGCCGGCAGAACTGATAACTTCCTGCGCAAAAACAGGCTGACCCACCGATAGAGCGCCGCCGAGAGAGAAAACCATCATCAGCGAGACCACCAGCGCAGACAGCCGTTTGACTATATTCTTATTTTCATAATCGCCAATAAAAACCATTTACATTGTCTCCTTAGCAACTGCGTGTATATATTTTTGAGAAGTTGACGTTATAAGTAATATTATAAAGCAAAGTTAAACATAAGTCAACAAAGAATAAACTTTTTGTGAATGTCGCACAAAATCAACGCCCCATATTTGGTAGGCAGCAGGAACGACGCGATTTTGCGACACAGCTACCCCCGACGTAACATCAATCGCACTACAAAACAAAAAGAGCGCACTCTCAAAAGTACGCTCTCTATAAAATATCAAATTAGTAAGCCTTGCCCCAAAGCACCATATGCTTAGCAGGCTTGCCGCAGCAAACGCAAACATCATCAATGTGCTCCTGCTCAAAAGGTATGCACCTCGAGCCAACACCTGTGATCTCCTTTACCTTGTCCTCGCAAGCCTCTTCGCCGCACCACATTGCCTTGACAAAACCGTCACCCTTTTCTTCGAGAGCAGCCGTTATCTCGTCAAGGGTCTTGCAAACGTAAGTGCGTCTCTCCCTGTTGGCAAGCGCCTTCTCGTAAAGTCCATCGTGTACAGCCTGAAGCCTCTCGTTGACAGTCTCTATAAGATCGCCAAGCTTGCAGAATACCTTCTCACGATCGTGTCTCGTTACAAGTACGCATTGATCGTTCTCAATGTCCTTAGGACCTATCTCAAGCCTTACAGGTACACCCTTCATCTCGTATTCAGCAAACTTCCAGCCTGGCGACTGCTCTGAATCGTCAAGCTTTACTCTTATGCCTGCCGCCTTGAGCTGCTCGTAAAGCTCCCTAGCCTTGTCAAGTACACCTTCCTTGTGCTGCGCAACTGGTACGATAACTACCTGTATCGGCGCAACTGCTGGTGGCAGAACAAGTCCGTTGTCATCGCCGTGTGTCATTATGATAGCACCGATAAGTCTAGTCGTCGAACCCCAAGATGTCTGATATGGGTGAGCAAGCTTGTTGTCTCTGCCCGTGAATGTTATGTCAAATGCCTTTGCAAAACCATTGCCGAAATAGTGCGACGTTGCCGCCTGCAAAGCCTTGCCGTCGTGCATAAGCGCCTCGATAGCGTATGTCGCCTCTGCACCTGCAAACTTGTCGCTCTCCGTCTTTCTGCCCTTTACAATTGGCATAGCAAGCTGCTGCTCGCAGAAATCAGCGTATACGTTCAGCATTCTCTCTGTCTCTTCAATTGCCTCCTCAGGGGTCTCGTGAATAGTGTGACCCTCCTGCCAAAGGAACTCTCTCGAACGCAGGAATGGCCTTGTGGTCTTTTCCCAACGTACAACAGATACCCATTGATTGTAAAGCTTCGGCAGATCTCTGTAAGAGTGTACAATGTCAGCATAATGTTCGCAGAACAAAGTCTCAGAAGTCGGTCTAACGCAAAGTCTGTCCTCAAGCTTCTCGCTTCCGCCGTGTGTCACCCAAGCGACCTCAGGCGCAAAGCCCTCAACGTGATCTTTCTCCTTCTGAAGCAGGCTCTCAGGGATAAACATAGGCATATTAACGTTCTCGTGACCAAGCTCCTTGAACTTGCCGTCCATAATGCGCTGAATGTTCTCCCAGATCGCATAGCCGTAAGGTCTTATTACCATACAGCCCTTTACGCTTGTGTATGAAACAAGCTCAGCCTTCATACAAATGTCAGTATACCACTTTGCGAAATCCTCGTCCATTGAGGTGATCGCATTGACCATTTTCTTGTCCTTAGCCATTTATAAAAACCTCTTTCCAATTAAACTTCTTATATTCTTGCATTTATATTCATATAAATTTATACTATTATAATAGCGCCGCTATTCGCCGCCCCTTGTATCCTCAGTATTATCAACATTATCGGCGGACTTTTCAGGGCTTTGCTTTTTCTTCTTTTTGAAGTTAAAAGCGTAAATATCCTCATTATATATCTTGTAATTTGGATCCCAATCATCAAGCTTAGACTTGTCAAACATACCCTGAACATTGTA
The DNA here is from genome assembly GCF_019423705.1 of Ruminococcus sp. GTDB lineage: Bacteria > Bacillota > Clostridia > Oscillospirales > Ruminococcaceae > Hominimerdicola. The sequence goes on from NZ_JAHZAX010000004.1 coordinate 144,284, forward strand.
ATTCCTGGGGTCATTGCCCGTTACATTGTCGTCCACCCTTTCGGGATCGTCATTCTCCGCAAGGTTCGGGTGTCTCTTCTCGATGAACTGAGCGAGCTTAGGCGTAATAAGGCAGGCAATAACGATAAGCGACATAATAATAACGCACCCGATAGCCAGCTTGCCCAGCAATAAAAGCAGCTCTTTATTCAAACGGATCACCCCTTTTGCACAAATATATATTCATTATAACACGAAACCAAGGTAAATGCAAGGTCTCTGGAACGTATTTTTTTATTTCTCATGTTGGTTTGTCAATGATGTGTTACACATTTTTTTATTTATTATAGTTAAATTCGTATACTTCACCAAATTTAATATAGTCATTATATACACTTTGTGGAGTTTTCCAATCTAACGCACGTGTCGGAATGTTGTTATACTGATAGTTCCAACGTTTAAGCTGTCGCTTGAAGTCCTCAAAGTCATAGAATTTGTGTGTGGCGTAAAAATATTCGTTATCCTTGCGGTGGGAGCGTTCAACTTTGCCGTTATGACGTGGGGTCATAGGCTTTATAAGCTTATGTATGCAGTTGTGTTTCTTGCACCAAATATCAAGCAACGAGGGTTTATCTTTATTTGTGTTAAAGCGGTTAGTAAATTCCGAGCCGTTGTCGGTCTGAATACACTCTATTTTGAATTTCCAAGCGCTTTGCAATGCTTCTACAAACTGATATGTACTATATGTGCTTTGCTCTTTAAACGCCATTAGAAAGCGTTTACGGCTGTACTCGTCTATTGCTGTATACTGATAGTATTTTTCAGTACCGATAATGCAAGAAGTCGGAACAACTTTCACATCAATCTGAACACGCTGACCGCAATAAAACATTGTTTCGTATTTCTTTGGCTTTATCTTTGGATTTGGTAGCTTAACAGTGATAGCGTTAAGCCTTCTAAGCTGTCTGTAAAGGCTTGTGATAGAACGCTTATAGCCTGCTTGTACAAGCTTAACATAGAGCATTACAAGTCCTGTGTGCTTGTTTTTGCGGTGGTAGTTCTTGATAAGGTTTATTTCACTCTCAGTATGAGCGGTTGGAAAAGACTTTGGACAATGAGAACGATTGAGCAGGCTCTTTGTAGTGCCGTCATAGCGATTTTTCCAACGATAGACATATTGTCTATTGGTATTGTAATTGATAGCGGCTTTTGTAACGCCGTACTTAAGAGCGTATTTCACAAGGCTCTCACGATAACTTGCGAGCTGATTAGAAGTTTTCATTTTCAATCGTCCTTTCATCATAACCATAGGTAAAGAGGGGAAATCTTGAACGGCGTTCCCCTCTTGCAGAGCATTGAAATCATTGAAAGCTTTGAAATGTTGAAAACTCTGTAAGCTGTTGGTTTCCAACATTCCAACACTTCCAACACTCAGCAATTCACCCCCAGCCGTCCGCTTGATGGATAGATACACAGACATTAAGACAAATAGTAAGAGATAGCGAAAAGCGCAATAGAGAGATAGTTTGCAAAAGGCAAGAGAAAGTAAAGGCTATTGCCGTAGAAAAACATATCATCAATTATACAAATATCAAGTATAACAAGCAACAGGGCAAAGCCAATGATAATAAATAGCTGCATAAAATCACCACCTTTAATATTCTGCAACACGATAAAATGTAAAAAGTGTATAAGGTTTGTAATCGTTCTGCAACACGATAAAATGTAAAAAGTGTATAAGGTTTGTAATCGCTAACACGAGATACGATTATATGAGACATAGGGGTAAAATGATGAGAATTAATCCAATAAGCCGAAGCAAGGGTACGTGCTTCCTTCATATTGCAAGCCATACAGTAAAATTCATAATGTGAGCCGTATTTTTTTACATCAAATTCAACCTTATAAAAATAATGTCTTTTCATATCAATCAACCCTTTCTGCGGTTTTGTGGGTTATCCGCTTTCCCTTTGTCTGTATTTATTATAACACGTATATACGTATATTGCAATAGGCAAATTACACGAATATACGTATTGACGTATTTGGAAAAGTGTGATATACTAAGGCAAAGGAGTGATAATAATGTCAAAGGTAAAATTCACAACAACGATTGACCAAGACATTCTTGAAAAAGCGAAGATACAAGCAATCAAGGAGAAAACAAGTGTAGCGAAAATCATTGAAAAATTGCTGACAGAATATTTAAACAACGTAAGCGAGGGATAGAAAATGAGTGAGATAATTAATTCAAGTGAGGCATTGGCAACAATGCTGTTAGGCTTTGCGATAGTAAGCATAATAATCAACCTTGTGCTATTTATAGCAATAGTATGCACAGCAATTAACACGAGCAAGACTAACAAGGAGTTGCAGGAAATAAAGCAAATACTTGTTGATGAAAAATACAACAATATGCAATAGCACAAAACACCGCTGAGAGCCTAAAGGCAACCTCAGCGGTGTTTTTCTACCATTTGCTTTGCTTACGCATACGCTTATTCTGTTTGCGATCAAGGGGGATATTATTGCTCTCGCTATCACAATTACGCAATATTTCTTCATCAGATATATAATCTCTGTTGAGCATATTCGTCACAAGTTCCGAAGTATCATAAAGCTTGCGGTATTGGTTACGCTGTAAATGTGTGACCGTTGACGAACAAACAGGGGTGTATGAATGATTTTCGGAGTACATTTCATACTCCTCTATATCGTACTTATAGCCCGTCATAAGCCTTGTAAAAGGGTGTCTGAAATACGTTCGGCAGGCGGTAACATCTGCCGTAATGTCACGTATCTGCTTGTCTAAGAGGTTAAATCTCTGAACTGTGGCAAGTATCATCATACGGCGTTTTCTGCATTGGCACAAATGCTGGTAAAGGCTTTTCGGAACGCTGTTGCGACCTCCCGAAAAATCACGGCTGTTGAAAATCGTTCCTATCTCATCAATCAATACTAGCGTGTTTTTCGGAGCGTTCAAGATATCCTGCGGAGAGTTAAGGGGATAAATCTTTGTATATTCGGGAAAACCCGAAAGCTTAATATTCGTGACAATATTGAGTTGAGGATACTTACAGCACAGCTTGTACGCTTCCGTCACCATAAGAGAGGTTTTGCCAGCTCCAAACTTGCCGACGTATAAATGTATGCCCCAGCCTTGAAAAAGCTGTTTCCAGTTGAAATAAAGGGCTGTGGCTTTATCATATGATACATAAGCAGTAAGGGCAGGCAGACGAACGAAATAATCTAAAATAACCATATTATCACCACTTTCTCGGATTGAAAAATCTTATCATAGCGTTATACAACATCTTCCACAACAAATAAAGCATTATGCAGGCAAAAATGAACTCAATGCAAAGTACACCGAACTGTTTCCAAGTGGTTATAGTGTCGATTGCGGAAAGGTCACAGCCCAAGAGTTTGAGAAGTTGGTAACAGGAATTTTCAACATCATACAGCATTATTATCACCGCCCTTTTCAAGTTCCTGTTGGTCTACATACCGCTCTATAAGCTTTTTGCGTGGCAGGCTCATTTGAGTGTCAAGCTTAAAACGCTTGATATCTGATACAAAGACCGCCACGCCGCAGAGTGCGGAGAACATAAGGACAATACAAAGTATTATCACAAATAGTTTGAGTATAGCTAACATATCAATATCCTTTCTTGTTAAAATGCCATAGGATAAGCATTATTATGAAACATATAAGCAAATTTAAAATCAAATCTAACATATTAATCACCATTTAGAAGATAATGTAGCAATGCGATCGAACAGGAGATAACAAAAAATCCGATAAGCATTGCACCCAGCGTGAAACTATACTGACCGAAACGAAGTTGGAGCCCGAACAAGTTCCATATAGCACCGAAAACAGTTTTCATTGTATCAAAGAAATTCATAAATGCCCCCTTATTTTATAGCCCACTTTACAATACAAATGCCAAGCATAATAGTGAAAAAAGCAATAAGCACGGTAATGAAGATAGACGGCATAAGACCTATACTTGCGGTCATAAACTTAAAGAAATCTGATGTGCTGTCAAAAATTGATGATATGTCAGAGAGATTAAAGCTAAATGAGCCGAATTCTTCATCATAAGTCTTATTTCTTATGTATTCGTCAAAATCTTCTTTTGTATCAAAATCTGTTCCGTTTTCAAGTCCGTCATAATCGGTAAATTTACTAGGTGGAAATGGGTCATCAAGCATATCAGAAATAGACTTATCCGTAGGATATTCAACGCCGTTTATCTCTAATGGTTTGTAGTCGGGATAATCTTTGAATGAAAATCCGTCAGAAACAACGGTGTAAAAATCGTAACCATTGCCACCATACAAGCCATTTATCTTGCTTGCTACAGCGTTGTCGGGTAGCTCTTTGTAAAAGGTCTTAAACTCTGCGTTATTGGCGTAGAAGTCCTTAGCGTAGCCCTCAGCACCTGTTTCATACAGATACCTTTTGCCTACAACAACGATATACAAAATATCCTGTTCTCCAAGTTTGTCAGCACCTTTGATATTTTCAAGATTTATCGTGTGCGTGTTGGTCATATTTGCACCATTAGCGATAGGCAAGCCGAAAAGTGGTGTAACGCCATTGCAGAAAGCGGTATTTGCAACGCCGTCAGCATTTTCAGAGGTCATTTCGCCAACGTTTCCCGAAGAAGTATCGGCGGAAGAACTGTCGGGCGTGCTGACAGTATCGTACTTTGAATCAGTTGTTGTATTAGATTTTGTTTTGCCGTAAGCTGTTGTAAGTACGTATTTTGACTTATCAAGAAATGTATAAATTGCTCCGTCCATAGCTTTTTTAGTTCCGTAAATGTTCGGGTTATATGGTGTTATGAACAATACATACTGATATGTATATTGCGTTGCTTTCGGGTCTTTATCAAGAGCCTTTTGCATAGCCTGCTTGTATTCGTCAGTAAGCTTGACAGTAACATCTATATTGTTGTTTGTTATGGTTTCGCCGTCATTTTTTGCACCCGGAGCGGACAATGTTCCCGAGCGTGACATACCTGTTGTGAGTTTTCGGGAATACTGAACGGAAAATGGGACAACGGGGGCGTCGGGGTCAACAATATCCGTTACACCATCAATTTTGATGTTTGAATAAACAATATGAAATTGAATAGACGATTGACCAGTAAGAGATTTATAAAGAGATGATGAGTAAAAAGGATTGTTAAAATTAAGATTACGATTATTCCAATAACCATTAACAATATCTTCGGTTGTCTCACAACCATTATCACCAATATGACCGTAATAAAGTCCATTGTAACTAACTGTAGTACCAATATACTTTTTATCAAATACTTCAATACGATAAGCAATACTATTATCAGAATTTTGAGCCCAAGCAACAATACAAAGCTAAATCAGAAGTTCCCCAATGTTTGTTAAGGATATTCTTATAATTTGCGAGCAATACATCAGAAACATTACTTGTAGTTAGGGCAGGATATGTTGTATCCGCGCTCGCAGGCAGGACAAACGAAACGCACATCAAGACAAGGGCGGAAACAATGCACAAAGCTTGTCTAATTCGTTTTTTCATATATAATCTCCTTTCATTAAGATAAAAAAACAAGGGGCGGAGCAGAAGCCCCACCCCAAGCGGTGAATATACAAGGCTTATGCCTTGCCCTTTGTAAGCTTTCTTACAACGCCGATACCTACACCGAGGAGCGAAGCACCCATTGTATTTTTCTCCTTTCATTGATTAAAGTATATCAATACTTACAACAACAGGCTTTTCCTGTCCGCCGTAAGTTCTGACTTCATAATTGATCTTGATTGCCGTGTCGATAAGTGCGGAAGTGTCGGGGAAAGTGTTCTGCAAAACCCTTGTAGGCACTTTCACAGCCTGCACGCCGTAACCTGTTACGCCGTTTTCTTCTTTAAGGCAAAACAGCGTGTAATTATCCCACGGCTTGCCGTTTTTTAGCGTTCCTGAGTTTTTCTTAAATCCTTTGATTATGTACATAAACGTACACTCCTTTCATTTGCTGTACAATTATTTGTACTCTTTGCTATGTTTAGATATTATCACATATCAAGCATAATGTCAATGCATATCAAGTTATTTCGTATGTTTATATTTTTATAGGGTGTTTTTTTGTACAGATTGTACAACTAGCACGATTGTATTTTCTTCTTGAAATAAAGTGCCCTTTTCCTGCACTCATATTCACCGCTCAGAAAATACCTTGCCATATGGATATTATAGCTATCAAGATACGGCTTGAGAAAACTGTGTGAGAGTACAAACCTTTCAAGGCTGACTGCTTCGTCACGGAACATTTTAGGGTTGTCATAGTTTTTCATTTTCATTCGTCCTTTCGTTATGGTTGTAAGTTTTCGTCTTTTTCAAGATTATACTTCAATTTATATGATCTGAGGTCGGCTTCCTCAAATATCATCCCGTCTTTATATGTAACAAGCTTATTGATACGCCTAACAAAGGCGTTCCAAGTTTCATAATACTTGTGTTGAATAGCGGTGTACTGCTCTTCAAAGTTCCAATTTGATATGATATACACCTTTGTAAAACAAGCTATCCTATTCATATATCTTGCAGGAAGTTCAAGAGGGTAGCCGTCAAGGTAGTTAAGCATATTATCAATAGGCAGGCTGTTTCTGAACTCCTCAAATACAATAACGTCTTGTCCGTGGTAGCTGTCAAAGGGGTGTTTGTAGTCGGTGATACGATATACTTTATCATAGCCGTACTGCTCCATAACACTTCTTGTTTTACCTGTTCCCGATTGTCCGCAGATATATGTGACCTGAACATCACGGAACACGTTACGCCACTTATCAAAGACGTAAAGGTCACGGACTTTTTGCAGGCGGTCAATTTGATTCCAAAGCTGTGGAAATTCTTCAAGAAGTTTGATATCGTCAGCACCTTCCTTTATGCGTTGCAGTATATCTTCATTTGTAAGCTGTTTACCGCCTTTTGTTACACGCAGTTCGCCCCACTCCTGCACCTCGCCTATGCGAGTATCTGACTTTTTGCAATAGTCGCTTGCTTGTTGCGCTGTGCCGTTGGCGAACTCTCCGTGAAAGAACTGAGGTGGGAACATATTCTGTAAGGTAGTGCCACGCTTGCGATTTTTAAACTGTATAAAGCCTTGAATATGTTCGGTATTTTCGTTATGACCTCTCTCACGCTAAAAGACATAGTAATTTACTTCTTCATACTGCATAATGAAATTTATAACCTTTTCATTAGTATCAAACGTGAGGTCTTTAAATTTATCCTTTTCACCGCAGGTCTTGACCTTTGACGGATTATTTATTGTAAAACACCAATTACAAGACTGTTTCGGCATTATTTTTCACCTCTGTGCGCTTATGTTTGTGCGTGTGCGATTATTTTTCCATATGAGCGCACAACCGTAAACGGCGTATTTACTTGCATTTCTGCCTGCTTGTGCGATTGTGCGGTAGGGGGTAAAGGGTAATACTAACCTTTACCCCCTGCATACCTACTTCCGATTTTCTCAGATTTAGGCATAAAAAAATAGATGTGATACGTTTTGTAACACATCTATTGTAAACCTACATCTGGAACGTATTTTTTTATTTCTCAAAAATGTCGTCAACAGCAGTAGAGTGAGGAGTTAGGAGTGAGGAATGAGGAATGGTGGTATCGCCGTTGGCGATGATTTCTTTTGTGTCGATCGGCTTGTTTTTTTCATAATCAACAGCTTCTTTTAATTCAGTCATAATACTTTCAAAAACATTCATATAATATCCTCCTAGTAGAAATAAATGAAAGACGAATAGCTTAGAGATTTTATTGTCAATTGTAGGGGCGAACATTGTTCGCACGTCGAAGATGATTGTGTCAAATAGCCTGCAAAATGCAGGTGTTTGGAGCCGCCTTAACTCTCCAGCAGCTTCTCCTTCTCCAGTAAACTGTCAATAAACCGCTGAACAGGCTCGGGGGTCTCGTATTGCGAGGCCGTCACAGCGCAAATGTTCCTCGGCGGAATTGGCTCTTTGATCTTTAAGCGGAATATGTTTCCTGCCTCGATCTCAGCGCTGGCAGTCGCAAGCTGTAAAAAGCCTATGCCAAGATTGTTCTTTACCATCGGCATTACAAAGTTTATGGACGTCAGCTCGATGTCAGGCCGCAAAAGCAGATTGTGCTGACGGAATATATGGTCAAGATAGTTTCTCGTGGTGGTGGTGTTTTTAAGGCATATGAGCGGATATTTCACAAGCTCGTGCAGCGTTATCTCCTTGTCTTTGAGATAATCAAAACCATTTCCTGCTGTCACGATATCTTGAAGCTTCTTTACTATGTTGATGTTCAGCCCCGTCTTGTCGGAAAATGGCGAAGTCACTACCGCAACATCTATAAGATTTGCCCTCAGCGCTTCGATAGCGTCAGGGGTTGACATACTGTCTATCTTTATCTGAATGTTCGGGTGCTCCTTGTGAAATTCAACTATCCTGTCAATAAGAAAGCTTTGCAGAGCGACCTCGCTTCCGCCCAATCGCACGATAGAACGGTCGTGCTCGCTTATGAGCGCAAGCTCTTCCTCTGCGGAGAAAATGTGGTGGCAGGCTATGGATATGTGCTTGTAAAGCATTTCGCCCCCCGTGGTGAGCTCAACACCCTTTTTCGAGCGTATGAACAGCTTGCAGTCAAGCTCGTCCTCAAGATTTTTTATGCTTCGGCTTATGCTGGGCTGGGACAAAAATAAATAGTTCGCAGCCATTGTTATGTTTTGGAATTTCGCAACGTAATAAAATATCTTGTAATGCTCAAAATTGATCTCTCTCATATCCTGTCACTTCTTTCTTAGACTTATTTTCTGTCGTTTTTCGTTGCTTCTTGGATGTTATTAACATAAATGTGATGTATATAAACTCAAATTCAAGTAAAATATCCATACGTCAGATGTATGTTTACAATAGAAAATATCTATTTGACATATGCTTATAGTTGTATTATAATATATTCGTAAACAAAAATCAAGTCTTTTGTACCGCTGGGGGAGTGCCTTTGAGGACATTGTGCGGATAAAAGATGATTTTATCTGGATGAAATCAATGACGATTGCAATGACCGCAAAGGGGTACGGCTTTATGCTTCTTTACCTTTTTGGGGTTGGCGTCTTTATTGGTTTTATTTTTTTTTGGAGGTGATAGAATGCTGGAGAGAATTTCCGAAAGGCTCTCGGAAGCTATGGAAACGCAGATAGCTTTCAAGATACCGCTTTTCGGAGGCATACCTGTCCCTGTTTCCTGCGTGGTGACGTGGATAATTATGGCGATACTGGTGGTGCTGTCAATACTGCTCACAAGAAATTTGAAGCTTGTGCCCGACAGAAAGCAAATGATGCTTGAATCGTTCGTGGGCTTTTTAAGAAACTTTTTCGGAGAGCAGCTTGGCGAAAAGGGAATGGCTTATTTCCCGTTCCTTGCAACAGTCATTATTTATATAGGCTTTGCGAATATCATCGGTCTGCTGGGCTTTACGCCGCCGACAAAGGACCTTAACGTAACGGCAGGTCTTGCAATTATGAGTATCGTGCTGGTCGAGGTCGCAGGAATAAGAGCGAAGGGCACAAAGGGCTGGCTCAAAAGTTTCGCCCAGCCTGTTGCGATAATCGCTCCGCTGAATGTTATGGAGCTTGTTATCAGACCGCTTTCGCTGTGTATGCGACTTTTCGGTAACGTGCTCGCTTCGTATATCATTATGGAGCTAATCGAAGCTGTGTGCCCTGTGGTCATACCGCTGGCGTTCTCAGCATATTTCGACATTTTCGATGGATTTATCCAGGCATATGTTTTCGTGTTCCTTACATCGCTGTTTATAAATGAAGCGATAGAGGACGAAGAATAGTAACGGAGGTATAATTATGTTAGTAGCTATTGGTGCGGCAGTAGCCGTAATAACAGGTATAGGCGCAGGTATCGGTATCGGACTTGCAACAGGTAAGGCAACGGAGTCTATCGCAAGACAGCCGGAAGCAAAGAAGGATATCAGAAGCTCTCTGCTTCTCGGTTGTGCCCTCGCAGAGGCAACAGCTATTTACGGACTTATCGTCGCTATCCTTATCATCTTCTTCTTGAAGTAATAACAAACGGAGGTATATATTATGTTAGTAGCTATCGGTGCGGCAGTAGCCGTAATAACAGGTATAGGCGCAGGTATCGGTATCGGTATCGCAACAGGTAAGGCAACAGAATCTATCGCAAGACAGCCTGAGGCCAAGAAGGATATCAGAAGTTCTCTGCTTCTCGGTTGTGCCCTCGCAGAGGCAACAGCTATCTACGGTCTTATCGTAGCTATCCTTATCATCTTCTTCCTCAAGTAATATAGGTAATGAGGAGAGCCGTTTTTGCGGCGAAAAATTAGCAATTGATTGAATTGAAAGGAGCATTATTATGCTGAGTTTGGATCTGAGTTTGCTTTGGACGATAGTAAATCTGCTTGTCCTTTATCTGCTCCTTAAAAAGTTCCTTTTCAAGCCCGTCTGCAAGATGATGGACGAAAGAACAGCCAAGATACAGGGCGACCTTGACGGCGCTGCGCAGGCAAAGGCTGACGCCGAAAAGATGAAAGCCGATTATGAGGCCGAGATCGCCGACGCACACAGTCAGGCTGTTGAGATAACCAACAAGGCAAAGGAAAGAGCAGGCAAGGAATGTGATCTTATGATCGAGAATGCAAGAGCAGAGTCGGCAAAGATCATAAAGGACGCTGAAAAGTCCATTGCCAATGAAAAGGAAAGAGCTCTTGACGACGCTAAGTATCAGATCGCCGATCTTGCAATGCTTGCTGCGGCGAAAGTAATAAAGAAGAATGTTGGCGGAGAGTCCGACAAGGAGACCGTTGATGATTTTCTTTCGGAGGTAGGTGCTTCTAAATGATCTTTTATCCCGAGCAGGTCTGCGGCAGGGCGCTCTTTGAGCTTTCCCCGAAAGAGGAGGACGTAAAGACCGCCGAGGCGCTTTTTGACAGCTGTGAAGAGCTTAAAGAAGTCCTTGCAAGCCCCGCTGTGGAATTTACAGAGAAGGAAAAAGTCATCGACAGGCTTTTTCCCGACGGCTTGAGAAGCTTTCTTAAAGTGATGTGCAGCTTCGGTCATATGGAGCGCATCACGGAGATATTTGAAGCATACGAAGAAGAGCTTTTGAAGAGCAAAAATATACTTAAAGCTGATTTTTACTGCGTTTCAAGACCCGACGAAGCGCAGATAGACAAGATAAAGGAAACGCTGAAAAAGAAGTACGGCGTTTCGGACGTTCTGCTTGATATCACGGAGGACGAAGAGCTTATCGGCGGCTACCGCCTTGAGGTGGAGGGCGTTGAGTATGACAAGAGCTTCCAAGGAATGATAAAAGCTTTGCAGAACAAGATTTCAGGGAGGTGAACGGCTTGGCAGGTTCAAGCAGGAGCGATATTATCTCGGTGCTCAAAAGTGAGATACAGGACTTTGAGGCAAAGACCCAAGTAAATGAAACGGGCAGGATAATATCCATAAATGACGGTATCGTCAATGTATACGGTCTTAATCACGCAATGTACGGCGAGCTGGTGGAATTTGAAACAGGCGTCAAGGGCATAGTTCAGAATGTTGAGAGAAAAACTCTCGGCTGCGTTCTTCTTGGTTCCGATTACGGTCTGACCGAGGGTTCAAAGGTAGTGAGAACAAAGAAGAAGGCAGGCGTTGGCGTTGGCGAAAAGCTGCTTGGAAGAGTAGTTGACGCTTTGGGTGCGCCTATCGACGGAATGGGCGAGATAGAGTATGACGATTATTACCCTATCGAGCGTGAAGCCGCAGGCGTTTGCGACAGAAAGTCTGTTACAGTTCCGCTGGAAACAGGTATACTTTCCATCGACTCGATGTTCCCGATAGGAAGAGGTCAGCGTGAGCTTATCATCGGCGACAGACAGACAGGTAAAACTTCAATTGCCCTCGATACTATTCTTAATCAGAAGGGCAAGGATATGATATGCGTTTATGTTGCTATCGGTCAAAAGGCTTCCACAGTTGCGAAGTTCGTGAGCGACCTTAAAAAGCACGGCGCAATGGATTACACCATAGTTGTTGCCGCAATGGCAAGCGACCTTGCGCCGCTCCAGTACATATGCCCTTATGCAGGCACGGCAATGGCTGAATACTTTATGGACAAGGGCAAGGACGTGCTCGTCGTTTATGACGATCTTTCAAAGCACGCCGTTGCATACAGAGCGATGAGCTTGCTGCTCAAGCGTTCACCGGGACGTGAAGCTTATCCTGGCGACGTTTTCTATCTCCATTCAAGACTGCTGGAGCGTTCCTGCCGTCTTGACGACGCACACGGCGGCGGTTCGATAACTGCTTTGCCGATAATCGAAACACAGGCTGGCGACGTTTCCGCATATATCCCGACGAACGTTATCTCTATCACAGACGGACAGATATTCCTTGAGACGGAGCTTTTCTTCTCGGGCGTAAGACCTGCGGTAAATGTTGGACTTTCAGTATCCCGTGTGGGCGGTGCGGCTCAGACGAAGATAATAAAGAAGGTATCGGGCAATCTGCGTATCGACCTTGCACAGTTCAGAGAAATGGAAGTGTTCACACAGTTCAGCTCGGAGCTCGACAAGACCACGCAGGAGCTTCTTGACCACGGCCACAGACTGGTGGAGATACTCAAGCAGCCGCTCTATCATCCTTATTCTATGCACGAGGAAGTCATTATCCTCTGCTGCGCACAGCACAAGCTTATGCTCGATGTGCCTGTTAAGGATATAAGACAGTTCACGCTTGATATGCTTTCATATTTTGAGGCAAATCACAGCGATATCATAAGCGAGATCAACGATAAGAAGGTTATGAGAGAGGAGCTTGAAGGAAAGATCGTCGCTGCGGCAAAGGAATTCAAGCAGGGAAGATAAAAAAGCTAAAAGCTTACAAGCTTAGCTTATAATGCAATAGAAAGGAGGCTGCCGTCCTTATGGCAGGAATGAGAGAAATAAGGGAGCGGATAGGAAGCGTCAGCGAGATCATGAAGATCACAAACGCTATGTATCTTATATCCTCCTCAAACCTCAAAAAGGCTAAGAAAAGCCTTGAAAACACGGTGCCTTACTTTGAAAAGCTCCAGTCTACCATTCATCATATCCTCCTGCACACGCCGGAGATCGAGCACAAGTATTTCGATCAGCGTGAGGAGAAAGCCCCCGAGGACAAGATGATAGGATATATCGTCGTCACGGCGGACAAGGGTCTTGCGGGAGCGTATAACCACAACGTTCTGAAAATGGCAGAGCAGGAGCTTGCAAAGCACAAAAACACCTGTCTCTTTGTGGTGGGACAGATCGGCAGACATTATTTTTCAAGAAAGAACGTAACGATCGACGGCGAGTTTCTTTACACGGCGCAGAACCCGACCCTTTATAGGGCGAGGGCTATCGCCGAGACTGTCACCGATCTTTATGAGAGAAAATATCTTGACGAGGTGTATGTAATTTACACCAAAATGGTCAATTCAATGGATATGGAGCCTGAGATGCTCAAGCTTTTCCCGCTGGAGCGTGAGGACTTCAAAGACCCTATGCGAAAGCAGGATCACGACATCGTAACGTTCAGACCGACCCCTGAAAAGGTTTTGGATCACCTTGTTCCGAACTATATGAAGGGACTTATCTTCGGCGTGCTGGTGGAGGCATTCTCCAGCGAGCAGAACGCAAGAATGACGGCTATGAACGGAGCGACCACAAGCGCCTCTGAAATGATAAAAGATCTGTCTTTGCAATACAACCGTGCAAGACAGGCGGCGATCACGCAGGAGATCACCGAGATCGTCAGCGGTGCCAACGCTCAAAAGAACGAGAGCTAGACTTTCGGGAAAGGTGTAAAACGATATGGAAAAGGGAAAAATTGTTGAAATTATGGGCCCTGTTGTGGACGTTGAGTTTGAAAGCGGAAAGCTCCCGATGATAAAGGACGCTCTCACAGTTCAGCTTGACGGAAAGACAAGGGTTATGGAAGTTGCTCAGCAGATGGGCAACAATACAGTTAGAGCAATAATGCTGGCTTCCAGCGACGGACTTGAAAAGGATATGGAGGTCACGGCAACAGGTTCGTGTATCAAAGTTCCTGTTGGCGACGGAACGCTTGGCAGAATGTTCAATGTTCTTGGCGAGACTATCGACGGCGGCGAGGCTGTAAAGGCTGACGAATACTGGGGTATCCATAGAGAGCCGCCAAAGTTCGAAGACCAGAAGCCTGCGACGGAGATTCTCGAGACAGGTATCAAGGTCATCGACCTTCTTGCGCCTTATGCGAAGGGCGGTAAGATCGGTCTGTTCGGAGGAGCAGGCGTTGGCAAGACGGTGCTTATTCAGGAGCTTATCACAAACGTTGCCACAGAGCACGGCGGATATTCTATCTTCACGGGCGTTGGCGAGCGTTCAAGAGAGGGCAACGACCTTTGGCACGAAATGACAGATTCGGGCGTAATCAAAAAGACCGCCTTAGTGTTCGGTCAGATGAACGAACCGCCTGGATCAAGAATGAGAGTTGCGCAGACTGGTCTGACTATGGCGGAATATTTCAGAGACAAGGAGCACCAAGACGTTTTGCTCTTTATCGACAACATTTTCAGATTTGTACAGGCAGGTTCTGAGGTATCGGCGCTGCTGGGCAGAATGCCGTCAGCCGTTGGTTATCAGCCGACCCTTGCAAATGAAATGGGTGCATTGCAGGAGCGTATCGCTTCAACAAAGCAGGGTTCTATCACGTCTGTACAGGCAGTTTACGTTCCTGCGGACGACTTGACCGACCCAGCGCCTGCTATCACATTCTCACACCTTGACGCAACGACGGTACTTTCAAGAAAGATCGTTGAGCAGGGCATTTATCCAGCCGTTGATCCGCTGGAATCATCATCGAGAATACTCGAGCCTGACGTTGTCGGCGAAGAGCATTACGAAGTTGCAAGAAAGACGCAGGAGCTTTTGCAGAAGTACAAGGAGCTTCAAGATATCATTTCTATCCTTGGTATGGAAGAGCTTGACGACGATGACAAGATAGCAGTTTACAGAGCGAGAAAGATACAGAAATTCCTTTCGCAGCCATTCCACGTTGCAGAGAATTTCACGGGTATCGAGGGCAAATATGTACCGCTCAAGGAGACTATCAGAGGTTTCAAGAAGATAATCGACGGCGAAATGGACGAATATCCTGAGGCTGCATTCCTTAACGCAGGCACTATCGACGACGTTATCGAAAAGGCAAAACAGCTTGAGAGCGAGGAATAACACCGAGAGGAGCGCATTGAAATGGTAAAGACATTCAAGCTTGAGATCCTTGCCAGCGACCACGTTTTCTTTTCGGGAGAGTGCGACGAGCTGGTTTTTCCTGGACAGGACGGTTCTTTCGGAATTTTGCCGAACCACCAGCCGATGATAACCTGCCTTAATTCGGGAGAGCTCCGATACAGGGTCGGGGACGAATGGCATTACGCCGCAGTCAGCGACGGGTTCGTTGAGATCATGCCCTCGTATGTGACCATACTTGCGGACACGGTCGAGCGGCCAGACGAGATCGACGCAAAGCGTGCGGAGGCGGCAAAGGAAAGGGCGCAGGAACGTTTGCGCCAGAAGCAGAGCATTTCCGAATACTACCACTCGCAGGCGGCTCTCAACAAGGCTATGGCAAGGTTGAAGCTTTCAAGCAAATATACTAATCATAAGATAAATATCTGATATCAGCAAAGATCAGTAAAAAAGCGCAGCAGCGGACTTGGTTCGTTGCTGTGCTTTTTTTGTGTGCAAAAAAATAAGTGCGGAAAAAATTCCGCACTTCAGCTTGTTGAAAAAGTCTGACAAAAGTGGGACGTCGAGGACGCCGTCCCCTACAATTGGCGTAAATACGCTGTTTATATGTAGGGGCGAACAGCGTTCGCCCGTTATTGTGGCGTTTTTCAACAGTCTCAAGTGCGGAAAAATTCCGCACTTATCAATTTTTGTGTTTTCGCAATTCGCATTTAGCTTAGTTGAGAGCTCAATGCAATAGTTTTTTCTTTAGCGACCCTGTCCTCGGGCTACTATGTAAAGTCAACCCGTAGTCCAGACTATGCGAATTAAAAAAATTAGTTTTTGATGTCGTTATCATCAAATGGGTCTCCGCATTCTGGGCAGAACTTAGGTGGGTTCTTTGGGTCTGCCGGTTCCCAGCCGCACTTGTCGCACTTGTAAAGCGGCTCTGCTGCCGGCTTTGGTTTGCCGCATTCTGCGCAGAATTTGCCCTTGTTTACTGCGCCGCAGGAACAAGTCCAGCCCTCAGGCTTCTGTGGCTTTGGCTGGCCGCAGTTTGCGCAGAACTTGCCTGTGTTCTCTGTGCCGCAAGCACAAGTCCAGCTATCAGATGTTGGCGCTGGCTTTGGCTCAGGCTTAGGCTGACCGCAGTTTGCGCAGAATTTGCCTGTGTTCGTTGCTCCGCAAGCGCAAGTCCAGCCGTCTGTCGGGGCAGCCTGCTGTGTTGGTGCTGCGGCCGGTGCCTGTGCAGGCGCTGCTTGCTGAGCGGCCTGTGCTGCTGCCTGCTGGTTCATCATCTGCTGCTGATACATTGATGCATCCATTGGCTGGCCCATCATTCCGCCTGCCATTCCCATTCCCATAAAGCCTGCCATTGCGCCGTTTGAGTTGTTGGCAGCGGCTTCTCTTGCGGTGTTTATCGACATTCTGTCCATTGCATAGAGCATTGAAGGGTCGCTTCCTGCGGTCTTGGCTTCCTGGAACTTTGCGATCCTCTTCTTGGACTCTTCATCAACGTTGAGTTCGATAGCAAGGCTTGTGATCTCAATACCCTTGTTAGCCCACTTTTCACGGAGGGCTTCATTCATTGCGGCTGCAAGCTCATCCGGATACGCGCCAAGTTGATCGTATGGTATCTTGAGGGCAGCGATCTTTGTAAGAGCGATCTGGAACTTAGGAGTCATATCAGCCTTGAGCTGTCCGAGAACGGTTGCGCCGTCGGGACTGTCAACAGAAAGGACGGAATTTACATTCTGAACTACGTTCTCATAGAAGTTCATTGGGTTGATGATCTGAAGCTCATACTGGCCGTGACCCTGTGCGTTAAGAGTAAGGTTCATTTCGCCGTCTCTGAAAGGTATCTTGCCGAAGCCGACCTTGTTGCCCGGGATAGGCTTGAGGTTTATGTAGATAAGTCTCATCGTGTTGAGAGACTGACCGCCTGCGGTGAATCTTCTGCCGATCTCCTTGATAGAAGCGCCGAAATCACGCCAGCCGCCGCCGAGAAGTGATGGCGCAGCCTTTGAATCGTACTTATACTGGCCTGCTGTTTCAGCAGTACCGATTACGAAATCGTGTACCTTGCCGTTTTCGATAAGAAGAGCAGCCTGATTTACGGCAACGTCAAAGCGTGAGCCGTTTGAGATAACGCCGTCAGAAGCGTTGTTTGTTGTGCCGTTTCTCTTTACGAGCGTACCCGGCTGGCAGAGAATTTTTGTTGACATATCTTCACATCTGAAGTAATCAACTACCTGATCGGCAAATGTTGAGCCGACTGCTGAAGTGAGCATTCTGATAAGTCCCATAGTTTTTTATCCTTTCGTTGTTGAAATTTCGGATCAATGCGATCTTATTGCGCATTTTGTCCGAGAGATTTTTTATAATTACGCAGAGAAGCGTTATTAATGTATGAAATTGGGTTTGTTGCCATAAACGGGTTTATATCACCCTGCCTATACGGCTGACTTTCCACGTTCTTTCGATAGAGCTGTGTATCTCAGCGCCGCAGTATGGGCAGACTTTATCGCCTGTGGTATCTATCGGTGCGCCGCAATGCTGGCAGATAAGGCTGACGTTTTCGCCTTGATCGCCGACGGAGAGATAATATGTATAATCGGCGTCATAGATATGCTGCGCTTTTGAGCCGTTGGTGAGATATTCCAGCGCCACTTGATATGTTACCGCTGCGACTTCAAGATTATTGCGATAGCCTGTTATCTGCGAGCGGTGTATAACGATGTTGTCATAATGGATAGGCTTTGGGCTGGAGGCGTTATCAGCCGCTTTGGCTCTAAGCGTTTCGATAAGGGCGTTTGAGCAGCCCTCGAGATTATCTGGGGATTCTTCACCGTTTATGACGAGAAAATGCTTATACACGGCATTTTCGATAATGCTTCTTGCAAGCTTGTCGTCAAATTCGGGGAAGTCCTTCGCCACCCTTCGCAGGATAGTTGGGTCAACAACTGTGAAGCTCATTGGCTGGCTCATATTCTCTTCGGTGGCGTCGTTTATGGCTTTGAGGAGCCTATGTGCTCTGCCAAGTTCGCCGCCTATTTTGTTTTTTATCGAGATCGCCGTTGCGAATGCGCAGCCGACTGCCGCCACGATTATGACTAATTTTACGATAAGCGCAACTGATATACCAGGCATTTTGCTTACCCTCCGTTACAAATTACAAATTATATTCCTAGATCTTTGGCTTATTGGCTTAGAAAATTGGGCTTTAGAATATGCCCATAAAACCGCCTATTATGCCGATAACAAAGCCGCCTATGCCGCCGAGGAGCGAATAGAGCGCAAGCTTTGCCTTGTCGATAGGCAGGTTGCCGATGAACTTTCCTGTCTGACCGTTCATTGCAAAGAAATAGGGTTTATCCTTATATGTTGTATAAAGCAGCCAAGTTGGCAGCATTGCATATTTGGTGTCCATAATTTCGGTGTGCTTTGTATAGTCACGGATATCGACACTGTCATAATTACAGGTCTTGCGTAGCTCGTCACGGGTGGTGTTTTCTATTCTTTCCTTTGCACGAGGGAAGCATTTCTGGCTGTCATCATCGTATCTTTCGGCGAGATATCCTGAAAGATATCCAGGATTGAAAGGCGTCAGCTCGGAATAATCGAAAGGCTCGATAGAATCCATAGCGTCATTATCGGTCTTTGAGGAAGCGTCAACGGGGACGGCTTCAAAATCAAGCTGGCCGTCACGATAGATGTTGTAAAACTTCTTTTCTGTGTAGCGATATCCGCCGGACGTCCACGTTTTTGTATTTATGCCTTCGCCTGTAATTGAGCCTGTGCAGCCGCCGGAATAGAGCCAAAACGGGATATAAACGCCTTGCATTTTATCGACTATCTTATCGCAGTCGAAATCCTTCGGGGTGAGAGGCTTTTTGCTGAACTGGCGGAAAGCTTCCATAACGTCCTTCTTAGGCACTTTGAATGGGATAACGTAATCGGGGGAGAAATTGTCTATTATCTGCTCGCCCATTATAACGGCGTTGCCGCAATAAACGCAGACTGTTGCTGCTGTGGAGCGATCGGTTATTATCTCTGCGCCGCAATGGGAGCAGGTATATTTTACAAGGTCGCTGCCGACAGTTCCGTCATTGGAAGCGCTATACTCTTCCTTATCCACCTCTTCGTGCTTTTCAACGTTGTCCTTATTGAGCTCTTCCGCTTTTTTAGCGTCGCCCCCTGCTGCTTCAAGTTCTTTGAGGGTGAACTGTCCGTCGCAATATTCGCACGCCCAGCAATTTTTTTCAGCGCTCCAAAAAAGTTCTGCGCCGCAGGTAGGGCATTTATATGAAATATTTACAGCCATTTTGCGCCCTCCTTAATCCTTATTCAGCTTGACCTTATCGGTGGTAGTTCTGATATAGATATCACGGCGGTCGTGGAGCTTTAAGTTTGTTTTTATGTATTTATCAGCCTTTGTGGCTTTATTTTTCTGTCGGCTTTTTGATACCAGCACGCAGCCTGTTATAAGTGCGCCTATTATTGCGCAGATAAAGCCGCTGCCGATGTTGATATCGCCGCCTTCGCTGTCGGCGTATGCCATTATCGGCGTGCAGAACGTATTAAGGGAAATGAGAGCAAATCCCAATGTGCGATAGAATTTTTGCAGCATTTGTCTCCTCCAAACTACTAAGGCGATAAGGGCAGACCCACACATTTTTCGCCTTAATTATTTTTGCTATTTTGCTAATTTTAATCTGTTAAATATACACATTAATCCACATTAATACTTTAATCATACCAAAAATAAGCGGTTATGTCAAGAAAATTGTCATAATACGTTCAAAAATGAGCAATTTTTGTTTTGTTGGCTAATTTTAAACATTGCCAGTCGGCGTTTTTCACAATTAGCTAATGTCATTTAACATAGTCGGGTGAAAAATTGCGCATATTTGCGCATATTTACGCAGGATAATGCAGGAAAGTTATGTTATTCGGCAGTTTTGCTGTCGTTGATATCCATTGAAACGAGAGGGTTTGCATCGCTTGCGACCTTTGGCAGAACGCCGTCCCACTTGTCGATAGTTTGATACTTTATGATCTCATCGGAGAGAGAAGCGGAGATAGTCTTGTTGGCGTCTGCCTGAGCTTCGGCTTTGGTCTTGATTGACGTTGCTTCTGCATCGGCGGCGATGACCTTTTTCTTGGCCTCGGCTTCGGCGATAACGATAGCCTGCTCCTGCTCGGTCTTGGTCTTGAGAAGGTTCTGCTCGGCGACCTGTTTCGCTTCGATAGCTTGGTTGAACTCTTCGGAGAAATCAAAGTTCACGATGTTGAATTTCTCTATCTCAATGCCGTATTCGTCGACCTTTTCAACCAGCTGGCTCTTTATCTCATCGCCTACCTGCGCACGCTCTGTTATAAGCTGCTCGGCGGTATATTTTGCGCAGACGGATTTCATACATTCCTGCACGGTGGGCATAAGGATAACGTTCTGATAGTCAGCGCCGATGTTCTTGAAAATGCTGGACGATGAGGCGGACTTGATACGGAAGTTCACGGCTATGGTGGAACTTACTGTTTGGAGGTCCTTTGAGACTGCGTCGGCGTCTGCTTCATAGACCTGTATCTTATTGGAAACTGTATTGACCTGCTGGGCGAAAGGTATTTTGAAGTGGAGACCTTCGTTGAGGGCTGTGTCGGAGACCTTGCCGAAAGTCGTCACAACGCCTGTGCAGCCTGCCGGTACGATGGCAACGGAGGAAGCCACTATGACGATAGCTGCCGCAGCGGCTACGCATATGCCCACGATCTTGCCTGTTTTTCTTGTTGATATGTCGATGACCTTGTCTTTGCTCATAATTTTTTCCTTTCTGATATCCTCACGTTATGAATGGTGGGGGATAGATTAGTCGATTTTTTAGATATTGATAATATTATCAGCCGCAGTTTTTTGTCCTTTGGTTTAATATGATTATATCATAAGGTGTGTGCAAGTGCAAATTCCGCCAAAGGCTTGGGAAGTCAGCGGCGGTCAGCCGGAACAGGAATTTTTAATTTAGCTCACTCATTCTCTTGCAATCTCGCTAGATCTCGTCCGCTCAAATGCGCTCATAATTTATGAACGGGGGAGTTTCGGAAAAGCAGGCCATTATTCCAATATATGTGAAAGCTAATATATTTATACCCGTTGGGTGGATAATGGGGTGGGGATATGGAAAAAATGAACGTGGCAAAATTGCAAAGCGGCAAAAAAAACAACGGGCGAAAAATATTCGCCCGTTGTGGTTTGTTGTGGTTTATTCATTATTTTGTTTTTGCGCCTTTGACTGCGGTATAGCTCCACACAAGGCCAAGAGTTATCCACAAATATGGCGATGATGTTACGGAGCTGATGTTGAAAAAGGCTTGCACGAGGTAGCCTATTACTGCGGCGGAGACTGCGCAGGCTGTCCAGCTGTTTTTATCCTTGATAAAGCCTGCAAGAAGCTTTATCATTTTCACAAGGGTCATCACAAGGAACACGATTGTCAGCGCAAAGATTATGATTCCTCTTGACTGCAAAAGGTCGATATACTCGTTATAAGAGCGGTCGATTATTGCGCCTGTGTTGAATATGGTGCTCCAGTTATCGGGACCTGTGCCCCAGACAAGGTTCTGCTGGGCGGTGTACATTCCGTCATCCCAAAGGTAGGGGTATATCCATTGTGAGTCGTCGCCGTTTCTGCCTGTGCCTGTGATAGAAAGGCGGTCAAAGCTGTCGTGGAAGATTATTTTTTCGTCGAGAAGTCTGAACTCTCCTGCGGCGAAAAGTCCGCCGAATATGCCGCCGATAACAACGACTGCGCATATGCAGGCAAGTATTGGCTTTTTATCCTTTGCTGTACCTGACTTGACTGCGGCAATGATGAGAGATACCAGCAGGACAGAGCCTATGCCGATAACGGCAGGCACAACGCAGGTGAGCATTGCGGCTGCGCTCATAAGTGCGGCTGAAATGCCATAGAAAATTTTTCTTGGCTTTGAGCCGTCATACAACATTCCGTTGAGGGCGAATGCGAATATCACCGTCAGCACGGCAGCCAATGCGAATGGTGTGCAGAGGAAGCCTGTGGCGACGTATTCTTTTGTATACTGGATACCCTCGGTGGAGAAGCTGTCGAAAAGTTCACGGAAATAGTTAGGAACGACTTTGCCTGTGGCTGGGATAGCCTGCAAAATGCCAACTATGGACTGAAATGTGCCGATACCGACGATAACATCGCTGAGTTTTATGCGGCGGTTATCGGCTGTGACGGTCATTCCTGCGGCGAAAAGTCCCCAATAGCCCAAGATCGTGAGCATACCTTCGGAGCGGTCGAGATAGCCGTAAAATGCGGTGAAAACGTCCGCCGCCATTACACAGGACACAACCGAAAGCAATATCACCGCAAGGGCGACGCAAAGACTTTTGTTGTCCTTTAGCTCAACCTGTTTTTTCATATTTGCTATAAGGAAAATGATAAATCCGATAAATCCCACCGCAAGTACAGCGGCGGAGATAAAGAAGATGAATTTCTCATTGAGATAAAGATCTCGCTGGGTGCTTTCGTCCATTCCGTATTTGATATTCTGGGTGAAATAATACGGGATAGTGATGACGCACAGCACCAGCATTGCGATAATGCTGTAAACGCCGCACAGCTTTTGTGCGGATTCGGCGGTCATATTGAGGATAAAGTCGGACTTTTCGGAGCTTCCGAAAAGGTGCTTTTTACCCTGATTGGTAGTGACCTCTTTTTTCTCTTTTGCTTTTGACATAAATTATCCCCCAAAAAAGCATAGATTTTTTCAGCTTGTTGAAAAAGTCCGACAAAAGTGGGACGTCGAGGACGCCGTCCCCTACAATTGGCGTAAATACGCTGTTTATATGTAGGGGCGAACAGCGTTCGCCCGTTATTTTGGTGTTTTTCAACAGTCTCGATTTTTTTTGTTGTGTTTGCAGGGATGAAAAAAATTTTTTCGCCCCTACAATATTTTATTATATTTTATTGCAGAAATGAGAATTGAAAATAAAAATACATCGCCGCTAGGCGATACCTTAATTTCTCACTCCTCACTCCTAATTCCTCACTCAACAAAGTGAAAAGGCGGACAACCCTTAACAGCTTGCCCGCCTTGTTTACACAAATTACGTTTGGTTTTACTTTGCGTATTCGATAGCTCTGCTCTCTCTGATGAGATTGACCTTGATCTGTCCCGGATAATCCATTTCCGTTTCGATCCTCTTGGCAATCTCACGAGCAACGAGCACCATTTTTTCGTCGTTGATCTTCTCTGGCTGAACCATAATTCTTACCTCACGGCCTGCCTGGATAGCAAAGGACTTTTCTACGCCGTCATAAGACGTGCATATCTCTTCAAGCTTCTGAAGTCTCTTGATATAGTTTTCGTAATTCTCGCTTCTTGCACCCGGTCTTGCTGCGCTGATAGCGTCAGCCGCCTGTACCAGCGCCGCAACGACTGTTCTTGTTTCAACGTCGCCGTGGTGGGCTTCGATAGCGTGGATAACCTCAGGGCTTTCTTTGTACTTCTTGCAGACGTCCACACCGATCTGAACGTGTGAACCCTCGATCTCGTAACTGAGAGCCTTGCCTATATCGTGGAGCAGTCCTGCTCTTCTTGCAAGGTTTGCGTCAACGCCCAGTTCGGACGCCATCATTCCTGCAAGGTGAGCCACCTCTATTGAGTGGTTAAGTACGTTCTGTCTGTAACTTGTTCTGTAACGCAGACGGCCAAGAAGCTTGACAAGCTCGTGATTAACGCCGTGAACGTTAGTCTCAAGGATAGCTCTTTCGCCTTCCTGCTTGATCTTGAGCTCGACCTCACGCTTTGCCTTTTCGACCATTTCCTCGATACGTGTTGGGTGGATACGGCCGTCCTGGATAAGCTTTTCAAGAGCGATCCTTGCGATCTCCCTTCTTACCTGATCAAAGCAGGAGATAGTGATAGCTTCCGGTGTGTCGTCGATGATAAGATCGACGCCTGTGAGAGTTTCGATAGTTCTGATGTTTCTTCCTTCACGTCCGATGATACGTCCCTTCATTTCATCGTTAGGCAGCGCAACAACAGACACGGCAGACTCGGAGACCTGATCTGCGGCACATCTTGAGATAGCAAGAGAAATATACTGTCTTGCCTTTGCCTCGCAGTCCTCCTTGACCTGGTTCTCGTAATTCGTGACCCTTATGGCCTTTTCGTGCACCAGATCTTCGTCAAGCTTTGAAAGAAGATAATCCTTAGCCTGATCGACTGTGAACTGTGAGATCTTTTCCAGCATATCGAGCTGTGACTTCTTGATCCTGTCGGCTTCTGCCACCTTTTCATCGGCTGATCTCAGCTTGTTCTGGAGCTGTTCATCCTTCTTTTCAAGATTATCCAGCTTCCTGTCAACGGATTCTTCCTTTTGCTGGATACGTCTTTCCTGTCTGGATACCTCGATTCGTCTCTCTTTAAGCTCTTTTTCAGTTTCCTGGCGTGACTTGTGTATCTCGTCCTTAGCTTCTACCAAAGCTTCTTTTTTCAGAGATTCAGCGTTCTTCTTTGCGTCCTCGACAATGCGTTCAGCTTCCTTTTCGGCAGAACCCATTGCAGCTTCAGCCGTCTTTTTGCGATAGCTTACGCCCTGCTTGAAGCAGATAAGACCGCTGACGCCTGCGCCAAGAATAAGAGCAACTACACATAGTAGAATAACAGTACCTGGACCCATATGTATAGCTTTCCTCCTTCTTACTTAGAAAGTATGAATACCGCCGCAGCAAGGCGTTTTTGCGTCCTTTATATCCGCAGAGATATTCACCTAATATTAAATTGTAAAGATACAAAATTGCAAAATTTATTTTATAAAAAACGCAGACCGTTTTTACAGTCTGTCAATTATATAAAAAATATAATGCATAACATTATTGTATAATAAAATACTCCGCTTGTCAAGAATTTTTTTAGTTAAATCCACAAAATTATATATTTTCTAACAAAGGGCTTGACAAATATCAAACGAGGTGATAAAATGTTAGCTGAGGTAGGAGAATGTTATCGAAAATTTATCCTGCCGTATATTTCAATGCTTTGACGGGGAAGTCTTGGCTGGGTGGAAGGTCTTTACAGAGAGTGCTGAACGTGAAAACGGGCTGTGATCGGCGCAGGACTGAGAAGCTGAGAATACCGCCCCCGAGTGCGTCCAATAAACGCCGCAGGCTCAGCGTTAGAGGAGCAGCTAATGAGGTACACGGGTGGTTTATCTGTGTATGAAGTTGGGTGGAATCACGATTACATCGTCCCATAGAACGGTTTTGCTGTTCTGTGGGATTTTTTATTGGCTTATTTGCGAAAGAGGGTGTTGGTACTATGAAAGAGGGAAATGCGATGAAAACAAGGCGTATCCTTGCAATCATTTGCTATACAGTCGGCTTTTGCGCATATGCGGCGGCAGGGTATGTTTCTTGGATATCCTGGGAGGGGACAATATCCTACAAGCAGGGATTTCTCACGTTCCTGCCCATATGGATAGTTTCTTACTGGTTCAACACGTTTTTTTCGCAGCTAATATGCAGGCGAAAAAAGGACGGCACAAAGCAATGGGCTGTGGGCAAGGGCGCAAGAAAAGTGCTGGGGGATATATCGACGGTGCTGAGCGTTGTGCTGCTTTGCTTTTGGATATATGTTTATCTGACGCAGTATACTGAACTGCTGAATTTCAAATAATAGGGTATATGCACTAGTAGGGGCGACCTGCGATCGCCCGTGGTAGGTCAAACGGAAAAACAGCGTGCATTGCACGTTTTGATAAAAAATTACAACATTATATAAATTGGAGGAATAAAAATGATAAAGCTGAAACTTAAAGACGGCTCTGTTCGTGAGATCGAACAGGCAATGGCTGCAAGCGAGATAATCAAGGACATCGGAATGGGTCTTTACAAGGCTGCCTGCTGCGTAAAGCTCGATGGACAGGTCTTTGACCTCAGAACTGTTGTAGATCACGACTGCGAGTTCGAGGTTATGACATTCGATTCAAAGGCCGGCAAGGAGACTTTCTGGCACACGGCTTCTCACCTTATGGCGCAGGCTGTAAAGAACCTTTATCCTGCGGCAAAGCTTGCAAGAGGCCCTGCTACTGAGACTGGTTTCTATTATGATTTCGAGGTGGAAAAGCCTTTCACTCCTGCTGATCTTGAAAAGATACAGGCTGAGATGAAGAAGCTTGCAAAGGAAGGTTACGCTCTCGAGCGTTTCGAGCTTCCTGTTGACGAGGCTATCAAGCTTATGGAAGAGAGAAACGAGGACTACAAGGTAGAGCTTATCCACAAGCACGATGACAAGGGCGAAAAGCTTTCATTCTACAAGCAGGGCGATTTCGTTGATCTTTGCGCAGGCCCTCACATTATGAGCGTTGCTTCTATCAAGGCTGTAAAGCTTCTTTCCTGCACGGGTGCATACTGGGGCAAAGCTGAGGACGGCAAGCAGCTTTCGAGAATCTATGGCACAGCTTTCCCTAAGGCTTCAATGCTGGAAGAGTTCCTCAAGCAGCAGGAAGAGGCTAAGCTTCGTGACCACAACAAGATCGGCAGAGATCTTGAGTATTTCACAACTGTTGACTATGTTGGGCAAGGTCTGCCTATTATGCTGCCAAAGGGCGCAAGAGTTATACAGCTTCTCCAGCGTTGGGTTGAGGACGTTGAGCAGTCAAAGGGCTGTCTGCTCACAAAGACTCCGCTTTTCGCTAAGAGAGACCTTTACAAGATCTCGGGACATTGGGATCACTATCTTGACGGAATGTTCATTCTCGGCGATCCATATGATGAGGAAAAAGAGTGCTTCGCTCTTCGTCCAATGACTTGTCCTTTCCAGTATCAGGTATATCTTAACAGGCAGCGTTCTTACAGAGATCTGCCTATGAGACTGACTGAGACTTCGACGCTTTTCAGAAACGAGGACAGCGGTGAGATGCATGGTCTTATCAGAGTAAGACAGTTCACTATCTCAGAGGGTCATTACATTCTCAGACCTGACCAGCTTGAGGAAGAGTTCAAGGGCTGTCTTGAGCTTGCAAAGTATATGCTCGAGACTGTTGGACTTCTCGAGGACTGCACATTCAGATTCTCACAGTGGGACCCTGCTAACCCTAAGAACAAGTACGAGGGCACGGCAGAGCAATGGGAGCACGCTCAGGCGGCAATGAAAACTATCCTTGACGATCTTGGCGTTGATTATGATATCGGTATCGACGAGGCTGCGTTCTATGGCCCTAAGCTGGATATCCAGTACAAGAACGTTTACGGCAAGGAAGATACTCTTGTAACTATCCAGATCGATATGCTTCTGGCTGAAAAGTTCGGTATGTATTATATCGACAAGGACGGTCAGAAGAAGCTGCCTTATATCATTCACAGAACTTCACTTGGCTGCTATGAGAGAACACTTGCTTATATGCTGGAGCATTTCGCAGGCGTTCTGCCGCTCTGGCTTGCACCTGAGCAGGTTAGACTTCTGCCTATCAAGGGCGATCACGTTGAGTACGCTCAGAAGATCGCAGACAGAATGACTGCAATGGGTATGAGAGTTACAGTTGACAGCAGAGACGAGAACATCGGTCCTAAGATCAAGGCTGCAAGACTTGAAAAGATCCCTTATATGCTCATCATCGGCGACAATGAGATGAATAGCAACACGGTTACAGTTCGTTCGAGAAAAGAAGGCGAGCTTCCTGCGATGCCTGTTGACGATCTTATCGCTAAGCTTGATGAGGAGATCAAGACTAAGGCTAAGTAATTGGACGCTGCAAATAATGTAGGGGCGAAAATTGTTGTTCGACAAGGCTCACAACAATTTGCTTTCGCCCGTGTGTGACAGATGTCGGCTAGATATTCAGACAATACCGCACAGGGGAAATTCTCTTGTGCGGCATTGCCGTTAAATGCAATAATATACAAAATACAAAGTAAACAGTATGATATGGGGCAGGGCGTTGTCTTGCTTCGGAAAAGAGGTAATTGATGAGATCAGATATGATATGGACGCTGGTGGCATTCGCATTTTATCTTGCTGGAATGCTTCTTATAGGCGCTGCATATATGAAAAAGACAAAAAGCTCGGAGGACTTTTTCCTTGGCGGAAGAGGTCTTAACGGCTGGGTGGCGGCGCTTTCTGCGCAGGCTTCGGATATGTCGGGCTGGATGCTTATGGGTCTGCCGGGCACGGTTTACGCATACGGCACAGGTCAGATATGGATAGCTGTGGGACTTCTTATCGGAACTATCCTTAACTGGGCGATAGTTTCGGGAAGACTCAGAAGATACACTATCAGGGCGAACAATTCCCTTACGCTGCCGAAATATCTTGAAAACAGATTTGAGGACAAGCACAAGATCATGCTGCTGGTATCGTCTATCGCTATCGTGGTGTTCTTCCTTGTTTACACGGCTTCTGCGCTTTCAGCAGGCGGAAAGCTTTTCAACTCCATTTTCGGTATCGACTACAAGATATGTCTTACTATCGGCGCTGTGGTAATTCTCGGATACACATTTATGGGCGGATTTATGGCGGTTTGCGTGACTGACTTTGTTCAGGGGCTTCTTATGCTGGCAGGCGTTGTGACTATCCCTATCATCGCATTTTTCCTTGTTGGCGCAGGTAACGTTATGGACAACATCACGGCAAGCGGCGTTGAAGCGCATCATTACCTCAACATTTTCAATGACGAAAAGGGTCAGACCCTTTCGGCAATCGACATAATCTCTCGGCTTGGCTGGGCGCTGGGCTATTTCGGAATGCCTCATATCCTTGTTAGATTTATGGCTATAAGCTCCGAAAAGGAAGTAAAGAAGTCAAGAGTTATCGGCTGCGTATGGTGTGCAATATCCCTTTGCTTCGCTTGCTTTATAGCTATCGTGGGCAGGGCTTATCTTGTACCTGTGCTTGAAAACAGCAAGTCGGAGAACGTTTTTATCGAGATGATACAGAAAGTTTTCAATTCTGATATCGGTCTGCCATTCGTCGGCGGAATTTTCCTTTGCGGAATACTTGCTGCCATAATGTCAACGGCTGATTCTCAGCTTCTTGTAACGGCTTCATCGGTATCTGAGGATATTTACCATTCCTGCATCGCACCAAAGGCAGACAGCAAGAAAGTTCTGCTTGTCAGCCGTATCACAGTACTTGTTGTTGCTGTTATCGCATACATAATCGCTCTTGACCCTAAGAGCAGCATAATGGGTCTTGTATCAAACGCTTGGGCGGGTCTTGGCGCTTCGTTTGGCCCTATCGTGCTTATGTCCCTTTACTGGAGAAGGACGAACCTTGCAGGTGCGGCAGCAGGCGTTGCTTCGGGTGCGCTTTCCGTTATCATATGGGACTATATCCCACTTGCCGGCGGACAGACCCTTGCGGACAAGACTGGACTTTATTCGCTGGTAGTTGGCTTTGCGGTGAGCCTTGTGCTTATCGTTATCGTGAGCCTTTGCACAAAGGCGCCTTCTGAGGCAATGCTCAAGGCATTTGACGATGTCAAGAACGGCGTTGACTGCGGCTGCGATGATGTGGCGGAAAAGGCGTAAAAGACGAAAAAACGATTTGATCGGATATAAAAACGGGTGGACGATGTTCGCCCGTTTTTTTGCTTGGATTTTATGCCTTTTTACCGCAATTGTTCACACTAAAATGTTGAAATGTAAAGGGATATGTGTTATAATATATGGGCAAGACCATACAGGTATTGCCTTGGTATGATATTTTTGTGTTGGAAAACAAAAACGAAAATAAATTTGAAAGGAAATGATCTTAATGCTGTCAGATATCGAGATCGCAAAACAGGCAAAAATGCTGAAAATAGGAGAGGTGGCTGCAAAGCTTGGTATCTCCGAGGACGAATATGAGCCATACGGCCATTACAAGGCAAAGCTTTCGGAGGAGCTTTACGCAAAGACTAAGGACTATCCGGACGGAAAGCTTATTCTTGTCACCGCTATCAACCCTACACCGGCAGGCGAGGGCAAGACGACTATTTCAGTTGGCCTTGCTGAATCTATGAACAAGATCGGCAAGAAAACTATGCTTGCGCTGAGAGAACCTTCACTTGGCCCTGTATTCGGAATCAAGGGCGGTGCAGCAGGCGGCGGATATGCGCAGGTAGTGCCTATGGAGGACATCAATCTTCACTTCACGGGGGATATGCACGCTATCACGGCGGCGAATAATCTTCTTTGCGCTCTTATCGACAATCATATGCAGCAGGGAAATGATCTTCACATAGATCAGAGGAGGATACTTTTCAAGCGTTGTATGGATATGAACGACAGATCGCTGAGAGATATTATCATCGGTCTTGGCTCAAAGGTGAACGGTATCCCTAGAGAGGATTCTTTCCAGATAACTGTTGCTTCTGAGATTATGGCTATTCTTTGTCTTGCTTCTGATCTTGCTGATCTCAAGGCAAGGATCGAGAGGATACTTGTTGCATACACCACAGATGGCAAGCCTGTTTATGCAAAGGACATCGGCGGCTGCGGCGCAATGACTGCGCTTCTCAAGGACGCATTGAAGCCTAATCTTGTGCAGACCCTTGAAAACAATCCTGCTCTTATCCACGGCGGCCCATTCGCAAACATCGCACACGGCTGCAACTCTGTAAGAGCAACAAAGCTTTCACTCAAGCTTGCTGATTACACTATCACAGAGGCAGGCTTCGGTTCTGATCTTGGCGCAGAGAAGTTCTTTGACATCAAGTGCAGATTTGCAGGCCTTAAGCCAAACTGCGTTGTTCTTGTTGCCACAGTAAGGGCGCTCAAGTATAATGGCGGCGTGCCGAAGACTGAACTGACGGCAGAGAACGTTGAGGCAGTTGAAAAGGGTATTGTGAACCTCAAGACGCACGTTGAGAATATGCACAAATTCGGCGTGCCTGTTGTTGTTGCTATCAACAGGTTCCACACAGATACAGAAGCTGAACTTGCAGTTATCGAGAGAGTTTGCGGCGAGCTTGGCGTTGAGTTCTCACTTGCTGAGATATTCGCAAAGGGTTCAGAGGGCGGTATCGACCTTGCAGAGAAGGTTTGCAAGACTATCGAGACAAAGCCTTCCAACTTCAAGCCGCTTTATGATGAAAAGCTGTCTATCAAGGAAAAGCTTGACATTCTTGCGAAGGAAATTTATCGTGCCGACGGCGTAATTTACACAAAGCAGGCTGAAAAGGCTTTGAAGGAGATAAACGATCTTGGTTTCGGCGACATTCCTGTTTGTGTTGCAAAGACGCAGTATTCGCTTTCTGATGACGCAACAAAGCTTGGCAAGCCTGAGAACTTCAAGATCACAGTAAGAGATCTGAGGTTGTCTGCCGGTGCAGGATTTGTGGTAGTTTACACAGGCGACATTATGACAATGCCAGGTCTGCCAAAGAAGCCTGCGGCATACGGCATAGATTGTGATAATGAGGGCAATATATATGGACTTTTCTGATCTTTAGATCAGAAAAGTCACGGCAAATGAGGTGAACTATATGCAGACGGCTGTTGAGGTTGGGAAGAGTGAACAGGCTGAAAAGACTGATGAGCCAAAGCCGAAAAAGCGCTTTTCGAGGCAGGTAATTATTTGTCTTGGACTTATTCTTATCAGCGTTTTGCTCAACGTTATCGCTTGGAAAAGCACGGCTTTCTGCGATTGGTACACCGCTAATGTGTTCCCCATATGGCAGAATACATACGGCAGGCTCACCTCCCTTTTGCCATTTTCATTCGGCGAGATACTTATTATGATAGCCGTTTTCGGCATACCGCTTTCGCTCTTGGCGATGATCGTTCTTGTTATTGTGAGAAAGGGCAGGCGGCGCAAAACGGCGAAAATATTCGGTTTTGTATATCTTTGGATAGTCACTTTTGTGGTGACGGTGCAGACTTTCAACTGCTTTATACTTTACCATTGTTCAAGCTTTGCACAGCTCAATGATATCCCCACGGAACAGCACACGAAGGCGGAGCTTGAAGCTCTTGGCGACAAGCTTGTGGCGGAGATAAACCAGCTAAGCCAAGAAGTTCAGCGTGATGATGAGGGCAAATTCGTTTTGACCGCTGATCTTGACAAGACTGCGCAGGTGGCAATGGGGAATTTAGGGGACGAGTTTGAAAATCTTGGCGGATATTACGTCAAGCCAAAGGGGATAATGTGCTCGTTTTTTATGAGCCAGCTTGACCTTATGGGCATTTATTTCCCGTTTTCTGTGGAAGCAAATTACAATCGAGATATGTACAAGGCAAAGCTGCCCGATACGGTTTGTCACGAGCTTGCCCACACAAAGGGCTACATTCAAGAGGACGAGGCGAATTTTATCGCCTTTATGGCTTGCGACAGGAGCGACAATGTTGAGTATCGCTATTCGGGCTATCTTGCGGCGCTGACGGAGGTAAGAGGCAAGATATTTGATTACGCTTCAGATAACAAAAAGGTGGATTTTGATAATTCTATCTGCGACGAGGTGTGGGCTGATATCGAGGCCAACTGGGATTACTGGCGCAGCGTTGACGAGGCGCAGGACACGGTTTTTGACAGCGAGGCTGTTGGCGAAATTTCCGACAAGGCAATGGAGAGTTCGCTGAAGCTCAACGGCGTTGAGGACGGCAAAAAGTCTTACGGCAGAATGGTCGATCTTATGCTCAACTACTTCAAGGACAAGGGTGAGCTTTGATGAAAGGCTCGGGACTTCTGCTGTTGGCGACATTTGCAATAATGACGGCGGCTTTATTGGTGGGCTGCGGTCATAAAAATGACGCTGATATGCAAAATACGGTGGCTTATACTGAAACTGATAGTGCGGTTTCATATGAAACTGAGTGTGAAACCAGCTCGGAATGTGAAACTGATTTCACATTTTCAAGTGGGGCGGACAGTTTGGACAGCTTGGACGATACGGAAAGTTCGGGCGATGATACAGACAGCTCGGCGGAGGACGATATGCGCTGGAAGCTTTTTGATGAGAAAGACGCTGAAAGTGCCAATTATCGGCACAACAGCGAGATAAAAATAGACGGCTTTGTAAAATACGGGCAGGAAAATTCTCCTGTGTGCGATATGGTGCTTGGCAAGACGAGGTTTGCCAGTGTTGGCTGCGAGGTCATTGCGGCTTATAATTATCTGCTTTACATCGGCGAAAAGCCCGATATTGCGCAGCTTGCGGCGGATTTTGAGAAAAATGCGCTTATTGCCGCAGACGGTTCGCTGGGTTCAAACCCACGGCGGATAAGCGGTCTTTTCAAGGCGCTGGATATCCCGTATCAAAAGCTTTGCAAGGCGGAAGAGGCGCAGGCGGCGCTTGACGAGGGGAGGCCTGTGATAATAGCGTTCCATATTGGGGACAATGTTTTCAGCGGCATACACACGGTCTTTGCGGTGAAAGAGGACGGGAAAATATACGTTTACAATCTTTACAACACCGTGAAAGATCAGACTGAGATAGGCGCAATTGACGAGCTTATGAAGAAAAACAGCCTTTTTATCGTGGGCTACACAAGTTTATAAATATAGGGTAATGAGGTGATGATTTGATCGGAAAAACTTTCAGATATAAGACCGATTCGGCGGCGGAGACCATCGCTCTTGGCGAGGAGATAGGCAAGCGGCTGAAAGGCGGCGATCTTATCGCATACAGCGGCGGTCTTGGTGCAGGAAAGACCACTATCACAAGGGGTATCTCCGTTGGAATGGGTCTTGGCGACGAGGTGACTTCGCCCACATTTGCCCTTGTGAACGAGTACAGGGGGGATAAGCTGAGCCTTATCCACTTTGATATGTACAGGATAAATTCGGCGGACGATCTTGAGACAACGGGCTTTTTCGATTATATGGACGATGACACGGTGCTTGCGGTGGAATGGTCGGAAAATATCGAGGAGGAGCTTCCCGGGGACGCCATTAGGATAGATATTCAGCGGATAGACGAGGACAGGCGTGAGATCGCAATTACAGCCGCTGAGGGAGATGACAGATTTGAAAATATTAGCTATTGATACCAGCGGAAAGGTGGCTTCCGTTGCGCTGACGGACGGAGAGAAGCTTTTGTGGGAAAAGTCGGTATACACGAAGCTGACCCATTCGCAGGTGATACTTCCGATGGTGAGCAAGGCGCTTGAAGAGACGGGGCTTTGCTACGGTGATCTTGATTGTGCGGCGGTGGCGAACGGCCCTGGGTCTTACACGGGGCTTAGGATAGGCGTTGCGGCGGTGAAGGGAATGTGCTTCGGCTGTGAGAGCCTTAAAAGCGCCGGGGTATCCACTCTGCTTGCCCTTGCTTACAACTGCATTGCATTTGAGGGCAGGATAATTTCGGTTATGAGAGCACGTCCGAAGATCGTTTATGCGGCGGAATTTGAATGCAAAGGCGGAAAGATCGGGCGCATTTCTGCGGACAGGGTATGCTCTGAGGAGGATATTTTTGCCGCAGAGATAACGGAGAAAGCAATGCTTGTGGGCGATTATGCGCAGGATATCAAGGACAGATATTTTGCGGAGAACGACGGCGTTGTGGTTGCGGCTTATCCTAACAGGCTGCAAAGGGCTTCGTCAATATGTCTTGCGGTGGAGGCTGAGCCAGAGCTTATGATATCGGCGGACAGGCTGGAGGTTTCCTACTTGCAGGCCACAAAGGCTGAAAAAGACAAGGCTCATAGGGATAAATGACGGACGTAGAGAAGAATAAGTCTATCAAAAAAACAAAGAGAAAGTGGGACGTCGTATTTCTGCAAAGCAGAAATTTCGCCGCTCCCCTACAAAAAATAGTAGGGGCGAACATTGTTCGCCCGTTGGTTACCGATTTTTTATAAGATCAATAATTTTGCAGGAGGAAAAGAAAATGAAGATTGCTATTGGCTGCGATCACGCAGGTCCGGAACTCAAGGCGGAGATACTTGCACATCTTGACGAGAAGGGCGTTGAATACACGGATTTCGGCATACAGGCAGGGGAAAAGGTCGATTACCCTGACAAGGCGAAGGAAGTTTGCGAGAAGGTGGCTTCGGGCGAATATGACAGAGGAATACTCATTTGCGGCACGGGCATTGGAATGTCGATGAGCGCAAACAAGATCAAGGGCATAAGGGCGGCTTGCTGCTCGGATTATTTCTCTGCGAAGTACACAAGGGCGCACAATGACGCAAACGTGCTTTGCATCGGTGCGAGGGTGCTTGGCGCCGGATTGGCTATCGAGCTGGTCGATGTTTTCCTTGAGACTGAGTTCGAGGGCGGAAGGCATCAGAGACGTATTGATAAGATATCTGAGCTGGAAAAGTAGTGAGGAATTATGGTATCGCCTGCGGCGATTGACTTTTCTCTTTTCTTTACGTTAGAAGGGCAGGGCGACTGGGGCGCTCTGCTTTTTTATGGGCACAAAAAAACAGCTGACAAGCTATTTGTCTGTCAGCTGTTGATATTAGAGGTTTGTATTTAAGGTAAAAACCGTAATGGCAAGTTTTTTTAGATAGCGTCAAATGCTTCGCTCAGATCGTAGATGATATCGTCGATATGCTCAGTACCGATAGAAAGTCTGATAGTGTTTGGCTTGATGCCCTGATCTGCAAGCTCTGCTTCGTTGAGCTCTGCGTGAGTTGTGGAAGCCGGGTGGATAACGAGAGACTTAACGTCTGCTACGTTTGCAAGGAGTGAGAAGAGCTTCAGATGATCGATGAAGTCTTGTGCTGTCTTTGCGTCGCCCTTGATCTCGAATGTGAAGATAGAACCGCCGCCGTTAGGGAAATACTTCTTGTAAAGTGCCTGCTGGCTTGGATCGTCGGATACTGATGGATGATGAACCTTTTCTACCTTTGGGTGCTTGTTAAGGAAGTCAACTACCTTGAGTGCGTTCTCAACGTGACGCTCAAC
Source organism: Ruminococcus sp. (assembly GCF_019423705.1). Lineage (GTDB taxonomy): Bacteria > Bacillota > Clostridia > Oscillospirales > Ruminococcaceae > Hominimerdicola. The sequence goes on from NZ_JAHZAX010000004.1 coordinate 180,408, forward strand.
TCTCAGAGAAAGTGTTTCAAGTCCCTGAAGGAAGATGAATGCGTGGATAGGTGAAAGTGTGGCACCTGTATCACGGAGAAGGATAGCACGGATTCTTGTTACGAATGCTGCGCTCGGTGCTGCGTCTGCAAAGCTTACGCCGTGGTAGCTTGGGTTTGGCTCTGTGAGCTGTGGGAACTTGCCCGACTTCTTCCAATCGAACTTGCCGCTCTCAACGATAACGCCGCCGATAGTTGTGCCGTGGCCGCCGATGAACTTTGTTGCAGAGTGGATAACGATGTCAGCGCCGTACTCGATAGGCCTTACGAGGTATGGAGTAGCGAATGTGCTGTCAACGAGAAGTGGAATATTGTGTGCGTGTGCGATATTTGCGATAGCTTCGATATCAACAACGTCAGAGTTTGGATTGCCCAAAGTTTCGATATAAAGAGCCTTTGTGTTGTCCTGAATAGCCTTTTCAAAGTTTGAAGGATCGAGAGGATCAACGAATGTTGTTGTAATGCCGTAATCAACAAGTGTGTGTGCAAGCAGGTTATATGTGCCGCCGTAGATGTTCTTTGCTGCAACAATATGATCGCCTGCAAGTGCAACGTTCTCGATAGCGTATGTTACTGCTGCTGCGCCGGAAGCGACTGCCAGAGCTGCTGTACCGCCCTCAAGAGCTGCAATACGTCTTTCAAAAACGTCCTCAGTTGGGTTTGTAAGTCTGCCATAGATGTTACCAGCGTCCTTAAGAGCAAATCTGTCGGCAGCGTGCTGAGAGTTGTGGAAAACGTATGATGATGTCTGATAGATCGGAACAGCTCTTGCGTCTGTAACTGCGTCTGCTGTTTCCTGACCAACGTGAAGCTGAAGTGTTTCAAATTTAAGTTTTCTTTCGTTTATTGCGCTCATTTTAAATTACCTCTTTCACTTTTTCATTTTCATTAATTTTGTTAAGATCAAATCCTTGTGACCAATTGTGACCAAATCCGATTTATTCAGTCAATTTAAAAATTAAACATCGTATAACTAAAAACTATGATACCCGTTGCCCTAACTTTTAACAGCAACACATTGCAGGACACATTCGTGAATCATACGTTGTTTTCAGTTTCAGGTATTCGATTTTCATTTCAACGTCCCTCATTTCAATTCATATTATTCCTAGTCGTTTAGTATGTTTTAGCGTATCTATACTATACCACACCCGAGGGCATATGTCAATAGGTTTTATGCGATTTTTAAGATTTTTGTGATATTTGATATTTTGTTGCCTTTTTTAACATCTTTTGACGTGATTTTGCACAAAGAGCGCTTGCGTGAGGGAGAATAAATGGGGAATGAGGAATGAATGTATCGCCTGTGGAGATGATTTTTCTGCGTATTTACGCTGTTTTTATTGAAATTACATAAAAGTTCGGGTATGCTTGTTTTTATAATTGTATACCAATTGATTTTATTTTGGTTGACAATTCGTTTTTTATATGATACAATATTAAATGTCAAATAAATCGTAAAGGACAGGATAGAAAATGAATAATAATGCTAAAAACAAGACAAAAATGATAGTAGGCGTGGGCGTTATGGCGGCGATAATCGCTGTGCTTTCGCAGATAACCATTCCTCTGCCGACCCACGTTCCTGTAACGCTTCAGACATTTGCTGTTGCTCTTGCAGGTTATTTCCTCGGCTGGCAGGGCGGTGCTGCTGCGGCTTTAGTCTATGCGCTTCTTGGTGCGGTAGGCGTGCCAGTATTCGCCGGCTGGTCAGGCGGATTTGGTGTGATCACGGGCTACACAGGCGGATTTATTTACGGCTTTATCGTAATGGCTTTCCTCTGCGGACTTGGCGCAAAGTTCTGCTCAAACAAGATCAGCGGCAAGGTCATCGCTATCGCTCTTGGCATTGCAGGTCTTGCTTGCGATCATCTCCTTGGTGCTATCCAGTATGCTGCTATCGCTGACATTTCCCTTGGCAAGTCAATTCTTCTCGTATCTGTTCCTTATCTTGTAAAGGACATTATCTCAGTAGTTGCGGCTTATCTTATCAGCATTGAGATCGTCAGCCGTCTTGCAAAAACAGGCTGCTATGCTTACAAGAGGGCATAATTTGCAGAGCGTTGAGAACATTTCGACGCTGAGATTTCATCATCTGCTGTGTTTGCCGCTTTTTAAGGGCAAGGGTTACAGCGACGGATTTTCGGTGAATATGCAGGCTGTCAAGGACAGGCTTGAGGGCAGCGGTGAGGCTGTGAAGCTTGTTTGCGAAAGCGATATGATATGCGCAAATTGTCCCAACAGGCTGCCTAAGGGCTGCAAGCTTGACGGGCAGGACAAGACCGTTTCCGACAAAGACAGGCTTGTGTGCGAGCTTTCGGGCATTGAAGAAAAGTGCGGTCTATCATATTTTGAGGCGCTCGAGAGGCTTAAAAGCAATATGAAAAAGTGCGATTTTGAGCGGCTATGCGGTGAATGTCGCTGGAACAAGCAGGGGCTTTGCGGCTATGACGAATGGCTTGCGAGCGTTGAGACTGTGCTTGGTGCGGCGGAGACTAATTAAAACGGATAATGATATTAAAACAGCGTTCCGATTATCACGGAGCGCTGTTTTTTGGTACACAATTATACATAGGCGTGGGCTATTGGGCTGCCCCTACACTTTATGTTATGTGCGTTCGTTATCCTGCGCCTTTTCAAGATAGGCTTTATATGCGGATTGGAATTTCTCATAGATATCGGGGAAATTCTTTTTTAGGCGAATGGGCTTTAGGTCGGCGGTGGTGAAGCAATGGGAGGTGTGGGCTGTGCAGGATATTTTTTTCGTGGTGAGGTTGAAAACTTCGTAGCCCAGCTCATATGCGCAGCCGTTGAATTTCACAAGTTTGCAGCGAATCTCAAATTCGTCGCCGAAACGGACTGGGTATTTATAATGTGTCTCCACCGACAGGACTGGGGAGACTATCCCACGGTTTTCGATCTCGTGAAAGGGGCAGCCGAGCTGATCCATAAGATCGACCCTTGCTTCCTCAAGCCAGCGGACGTAATTTGAATGGTGAACGATATCCATTCTGTCGGTCTCGTAATAATAAGCTTTGCGCTTGTATGGTGTGAATGTCATAATGTGTCCTTCTTTCGGGTGATATATTTATATTGTCGCAAAAATAACGGGCGACCAAAGGTCGCCCCTGTAAATTATTCCAGCCAAATAAAGTTATTATCTGTGTTCAAAAAGTCCATATTGTAAAGGAATATGACCTTTTTGATGCCGTTGTCCTTCACATATTCGCTGACGGTCTTGTCCATCATATGATAATAGCGCATATCTATCATTGTGATGTGCTGATATTTGCTGGCGAAATATGGCATAACTGTGTTTGCGTAGCTGTCCTTTATAATAAGGACGTTCTCGTCGCTTTCGCCCTGTGTCTCGATCTTTGTGAGGGCGAAATTGCCGCCGAGGAATGTTGAATACTTGTCCTTTTTATCCTTGAAGCTTTCGTCGAAAAGGCTGTCGGACGTCTTGTTTTCCTGAACGTATTCCACGGAAAGCTTGTTGTCGGGGTCGGTATAAAGGTGCATAGTGTCGTATGCGGCGGAATATATCGGCGCTTTGGAATAAAGGGTGCCACGGAAATTCTCGATGTTCTCGATAGAATAATCCACCTGTGGGATATCCTCGTCCATTGTGTTCATAAGTGCGTCAAAGCCTATTTTTGCGCCCTCTGCCGTCCAATGGTGGTCGGTCTTATAGAAAACTTGCGTGCTCTTTGAAGCTTCTTTAAGCTGGTCATATGGGAAGCAAAGCTTTACTTTGTCGCTGAGGATAGAGCTTAGGAACTTCTCAGACTGGAGCTGATCGTCGGTCTGTGTGACGGCTGGGAGCTTGTCGCTCAGCACGGAAATTGCGTTTGGCACAAGTAGAAAGTTTACGTCAACGTCAGCGTCAAGGCTGTTCGCAAAGTCGTTTATACAGCCGATATTTTTCTCGATAAGGGCTTTGTTTTCCTGATAGTCCTGCAAATAATAGCCGTCGGAGCTGAAATACACGCCGTTTTGATAGCTCTTGAGGAGCGTTCTGTCAGTAGCGGTCTTTAGGCTCACGAGCTCGTCTTTCAGGAATATCTGATCGGACATATAGGTCTCGATATCGGTAGTGAACTCGCCGTCTTTCAGCTTTTCCCAAGAGAATTCGGGGGCTTGCTGGAGATATCTGTTCTCGTTTTCTGAAAATTCTCTGTCCTCAGAGATAAAGCTTGCCACCGCAAAGCCGAAAATGAAAAGCAGGAAGCAGACTGCCATTATATAATTCTTTAAATTGCTGTTTTTGCTGTTCTTGTTATTGTTATTGTTGTTATTTTCCATAATAGCTTAGCCCTCCCTCCTTTAAAATCTGAAATACAGAAACGGATTGAACGAAATGCCTGCAAGATATGCAGTTGAAACTGCAAGCAGGACAAGGGCTGTCAATGGCTTTATTACAAAGCCGCAAGCTTGCGGAAGCTTGTTTTCAAGGACTGTGCAAAGCTTCTTTGGCAGGGGAGTTGAAGCGATGATAAGGATAATGATAGTAACGGCGTATTGCGAAAGCCAAAATACCGTTTGATGATTTATCATCGGCAGGCCGCCTGCGCCGAACATATTTTTGAAATTCTGCGTGAGCTTGCCGAAATCTTCATAGGAGAATATTCCCCAGCCGATAACGATAAGGATAAGGGCGTAAAGGTGTCTGAAAAATGCAGGCAGCTTTGCGATAGCTTTGCCGAGGAAAAGCTTTTCGCAGAGGAGTATGATGCCGAAATAAACGCCCCAAAGCATAAAGTTCCAGTTTGCGCCGTGCCAAAAGCCTGTTAAAAACCACACGATCATAATGTTAAGGCATTGTCTTGCCTTGCCCTTACGGTTGCCGCCGAGAGGGATATAGACATAATCTCTGAACCAGCTTGAAAGGGACATATGCCAGCGTCTCCAAAAGTCTGTGATAGACTGGGAGATATAAGGATAATTGAAGTTCTCGAGAAAGTCAAATCCGAACATTTTTCCAAGACCTATTGCCATATCAGAATAGCCCGAGAAGTCAAAGTATATTTGGAAGGTGTATGCTATCACGCCCAGCCAGCTTGCGGCAACGCTGAGCTCTGACTGCGATGAATTTGATATGGTATCAAAAAGTGCACCGATATTGTTTGCGAGGATAACTTTCTTGCCGATACCGATAGCAAAGCGCCACACGCCCTGTGCAAAGTTGTCGATAGTTTCACGGCGCTTTTCAAGCTGCTCTGCAACGTCGATGTATCTTACGATAGGGCCTGCGATGAGCTGCGGGAAAAGTGCAACATAGGTGGCAAGGGTGAGGAAGTTTTTCTGACTTCTAACATCGCCCCTGTAAACGTCGATAACGTATGAAAGGGTCTGGAAGCTGTAAAATGATATTCCGATAGGCAGGGCAAGGCCGAGAGTTTTTATCTGCGTGCCGAAAATGCCGTTTGCCGCACCGATGAAAAAGTCTGTATACTTGAAAAACAGCAGCAGGCCGAGGTTCCACACGACAGCGAAGAGCATCGATATGAGAGGAATGTGCTTGCCTGCGCCTTTTCGCTTTTTATCCGCAAGAATGCCCGTTATATACGCCACAATGGTGGAAGCCAGCATAAGCACTATATAAACAGGTTCGCCCCAAGCGTAAAACACAAGGCTGAAAACAAACAGCACCAAGTTGCGCATTATGCGTGGGACGATGTAATATGTTATCAGTACAATAGGCAGAAAGGCGAACAAAAATGTTGTACTAGAAAAAAGCATAAATCAGTTACTCCTGTAAAATTTACGAAATGTTAGTCGCTTAGTCGCCTTGGTTTAGCCTATTATCTCTTTTGCCTTGTCGTTATCGTTTGAAAGGCAGAGGAAAACGTAATTGCCCTTTGTTACAAGAACAGGGTCGTTAAGCTTTGTCATCTCTTCGGGAACGTAGTTCTCAAAAACTTTCTTCTGGCTCTCAACTCTTGCGGTGAGGGTGTCGGCGATAGTTTTTGCGGTGTCGGCGTCCTTGGCTTCAAAACAGTCGATCTCTTCTGCTGTTCCGCCTGAGGAGCTTACATATACTTTGCCCTTTACATAGCTGTCGGCGGAAATACCGATGATCTTTTCGATCTTTGCTTCGTCAAGTTCTGCCATTTCGTCCTTGAACTCAACGCCGTCCTTAAGCTTGTCCGCAACGGCTGCAACGTCGATATTCTCGTCTGTCTGAGCTTGTGCAGCGGAATTTGTCGAGCCTGTCGAACTGCTGTCAGAGCTTGAGCCGCAACCTGCGAGAGCTGCTGCTGATAAGCACATAACTGCCATAAGTGTGCAGAGAAATTTCTTTGTTTTCATAATCTTTTCTTTCCTTTCTTTATAGTAAATATAGTCTATTAAGTGTTGTCGATGATATAACCAAGCCATTTATCGCAGTATTCGCCGATAAGGTGGATTCCGTCGGTGGAAGCTTCCGCAGGAAGGTTTCCGCTGGCGTCTGAAACTGCGCCTGTGCAGTCGAGATAATTTATTCCCATCTGAGCGGCAACCTCCGAGATAGCCTGATTGAAAGTTGCAACGTTGGTGTTGTTTATGGAGTCGCCCTGCAAGCTTCTTTCAGCCGTTACAGGAAGTATGGACTCGGCATAGATAGCAGCGTTTGGCTGAATTTCCTGTATCTTTGTGATGAGCTGGGTGTAATAGTCCTTGAATGTGTCGATATAAGGCCAGCCAAGCTCGTTGGTGCCGAGATTTATATAAATTCGTCCGTACTGTCTTTCGCCAAGAGCGTCGATAACAGTACCGGCATTGCCGTTTGAAAGGGTGATGTTCTGATCGGTCATAACGGTGTCGATGTGCATACCGACAGAGCAGAGGAAGGTCGCCTTTGGTCTGTCGCAGTTATTTTGCAGACCGACTGTTCGTGAGTCGCCGATGAAAACAGCGTCCGCAAGGTCGTCGGCGTCATCGTGGACAACTTCTGAACTGTCGTCAACATTGCTTTCGTCAATGGAAGAGCTGTCGGCTTGTGAATCAGCCTCAGAACTGTTTGAGCTTGTATCTGTATCTATCGCCACGACAGAGCTTGAATTATTAGTAGTTTTATGCACTTTCACTGCTTTATTTGCGCTGCTTGTGCCGTGAAAGCCCCATATAACGGCAAATGCAAGGCAGGCTATACAGCTCAAAGACACGATGCCCTGCTGCTGACCTGCACGTTTATTTCTTAAATTTCGTATATTTCTTTCGTTTTGAATGTTTCGAGTATCCATTTCGATCCCTTTCCCAAACGTATCTGATACGATCCGTTTCAAAGACTATCATAACATATTTTGTACTCTTTTTCAAGTGCTTTTTTGTCGAATTAAGGATTTTCTATACTTTTTACAAATTCGTGGCGGCAAGGCACAAAAAAAGAGTCGGGAGGAGAAATATTAAAATTTCCCGCCCGACTTATTGTTGGCATTTTATTTGATTTTAAACCTTGTTATTTCTTCTTATTTCCAAAGCTTTTCTGGATAGACGCCAGCTTCGATAAGCTTTGCGATCTCAGCCTTTACGCTTGGCTTGTCCTCGATATAAGTAACGCCGAACCACTTGTCACGGCTTTCCAGCAGGCGGCAATCAGCCTCGCCTGACTTTATCATATTATCTATACCGGCAGGGAGCAAAAACTCAGCTGTAAGGCTGTTCTTATTCTCTGCGAGGAAATCTGCGAACATTTCGTTCAGTCTGTCGATGAATTTTGCAGGGCAGCCCCACATATTCATTGAAACATAGCAATTTTCGTCAAGCTGGATAGTCTCTTCCTTGCCTGCATAGACCTTGCCGTCGGCTTCACGGCGGATATTGTAAGTCTCAACAACGTCGGTCATCATACCGTTTGAAGCTTCGCAAACGCCTCTGTTTACAGAGCCGAAATCGCTGAGGGTATTTTTGAGGATAAAGCCTGCCATTCCAAGGTGGAGCTTGCCGTCGTCAGCGTGGTCGCCATTGAGGAAATCGTGGAGCTTTACGAAAGCTTCTTTGCCGTAAAAATCGTCTGCATTGATAACGGCGAAAGGCTCGTTGATAACGCCCTTGCAGCAGCAAACGGCGTGTCCGTGACCCCAAGGTTTTACACGGCCGTCGGGAACGCTGTAACCCTCCGGTAGGCAGTCAAGCTCCTGATAGACGTAATCGACTTTCACATACTTTGATATCCTGTTGCCGATCATCTGATCGAAAGCGTCACGGATATCTTTCCTTATTATAAACACGACTTTATCGAAGCCTGCCTCGATAGCGTCGAAAATGGAATAGTCCATAATAATTTCGCCGTTTGGGCCGAATGGTTCAAGCTGTTTGATACCGCCCTTAAAGCGGCTGCCAAGTCCTGCGGCGAGGATACAAAGGGTTGCACTCATAGTTAAAATATCTCCGTTTCATATTAATTTTCTCATATTTCTTAATTTGCCCTTATCACATATTTACATTATGACATATTTTTAATAAAATGTCAATAGATATTTATAAATTTGCATTATCTTTACAAGACAGACGGCTTGACGCTTTAGTGAGGAATGAGGAGTGAGGAATTAAGGTATCGCCTAGCGGCGATGATTTTTTTTGTAGGGGCGACCTGTGGTCGCCCGTTGGTTTGCTGTTTTTCGACAGTTTGTCGCACTTTGTACGGTTTAATGCTGTGTGCGGTTTAACGCCTGTCCCGTCCTCGGGCTGCAAAGTAAAGTCGCCCGAAGTACAGTTATTCCCGAATTAAAAAGTGCTTGACAAAGTGGTGGATATTATGATATATTAAACCTATGATAAAAGTCAAATGACTGAAATGGGGATATTATTATGGCAAAAACAGCTTTGATAACGGGCGCAAGTTCGGGTATCGGCAGAGAGATCGCTCGCAACCTTTATAAAAGGGGCTTCCGTGTTATCCTTTGCGCTAGGCGTGAGGACAGGCTCAGAGGGCTTGCGGAGGAACTGGGCGAAAACACTCGCATTATCGTTTGCGATGTTTCAAAAAGAGAAGAGTGCATAAGGCTGTACGATGAGGTCAAGGACGAGAAAGTTTCCGTGCTTGTGAACAATGCTGGCTTTGGATATGTTGGCAGCTTTGACGAGGTGGAGCTTGACACGGAGCTTAAAATGATCGACACCAATGTTACGGCGGTGCACATTCTGACAAAGCTGTTTTTGCAGGATTTCATCAAGGCTGATCGTGGGTATATTTTGAACACAGCGTCCTCGGCGGGGCTTATGGACGGCGGCCCTATGATGGCGGCTTATTATGCCACAAAGGCTTATGTTGTCAGCCTGACCAGCGCAATTTACGAGGAACTGAAAGTCAAGGGCAGCAATGTGCATATTTGCGCCATTTGCCCCGGACCTGTTGACACGGAATTCAATGACGTTGCGAACTGCAAGTTCGGTGTGAAGTCCATAACTCCGAAATACTGCGCAGACAAGGCGGTAAACGGAATGTTCGCAGGCAAACTCATCATTATCCCAGAAGCTTCCATAAAGGTGCTTTCGGTGGGCGCAAGGCTCGCACCAAGGCAGCTTGTGCTCAAAGTCACGGGCAAGGTGCAGACCAAAAAGATCGCCGACCGCACGGGGCTTTAGGCGTTGTGCACGGATCTGACACGGTTTATTATTTTTATATATAGCAAAATCGTCATATAATCGTTGCAAATTCAGCTAATTTTCCAAAATTCCATAGGCAAAATTGTTAGGTGTGCATAAGAAAACGATATCATATTTGTTGATTCGGCCGATTGAAATTTTTCGGAAAATAAAGTACAATATATTTAAAGTTATTTAAGAAAGGAAGTTTTAGAAATGAAACTTACAAAGATTTTCGCAGGTATGGCTGCTGCAACTATCGCTGCAACTGCTATGGCTACTACTGCTTTTGCTGCTGACGCAGGCAAGGGTCCAAACAATGATGACGGCGTTTCTGTATTTGGTCTTTATATTGCAATGACAAAGGACGAGGCTGTTGCTAACGGCGTTCTTCAGGAAGACGGCAAGGAGCCTGAGGACTGGACAACAGTTCCTGTTAAGGTTTCTATCGACGAGATCAAGTTCGATGACAACGTTGTAACAGCTAACGGTACAGGTATGATGTACTGGCAGGGCGATGAGCTCAAGCTCGAGCTCGTTAACGTTTATAACGCCGACATAAACGGTGGTAAGGACGGAGCTACAACAGTATTCACAACTCTTCCTTCAAAGACTATCGAAGTAACATTCACAATTGATGGACTTTCATCTGACCTTTCTGGTAAGGCATATGTAGGCGGCGGCTTCCAGACAGCAGGCGCTGACTGGTCTTCAACATTCTTTGGCAACAAGCCAGACGGTGTTAACCCAGCAGGCACAACATTTGAAATGCCAGACGTAACAGGCAACGGCACATACACAGCTAAGGTATTCTTCCCAACACAGGGCGATGATTCCACAAGCACACCTGACAGCAAGACTGATTCTAAGACAGACAGCAAGACTGATTCAAAGACAGACAGCAAGACTGACTCAAAGACAGACAGCAAGGCTGACTCTAAGACAGACAGCAAGACTGCTGCAACTACATCTACAAAGTCTAACACAACAGGCACAACATCTACTTCTTCAGCTGCTTCCGACGACACAGCTAACACAGGCGCAACAGCAGGTATCGCTCTCGCAGGTATCGCTCTTGCAGGTGCAGCTATCGTAGTATCCAAGAGAAAATAAGTTTTCTCTCGAGAAAGTAAATTTCACTTTGAGAAAGTAGTTTATCTCTAAGATAACTGTTGTTATTGAAAAAATTACTAAAGGGACTTCCGTGAGGGAGTCCCTTTTTTGTGTGACGCATAGAAATTTGAAAAAGTGATGAAAATTCGGTGAAATGGTATAGACAAACGTGAATTAATATAGTATAATATCTGTATAGATTTATTTTTGGAGTTATTTTTATGAGAGTTATTACTGGTTCTTGCCGTGGAAAAAAATTAAAAACACTTGATTCGATGGATACACGCCCTACTACTGATATGGTAAAAGAGGCTGTTTTTTCCATTATACAGTTCGATGTTCCAGGCAGCTCCGTGCTCGACCTGTTCGCAGGAAGCGGACAAATGGGCATTGAGGCTCTCAGCCGTGAAGCTGTACATTGCGTTTTTGTGGATAGAAATCCCGACGCCGTGGCTATTATAAAGGATAATGTGTCCGCCTGCGGATTTTTGAAGCAGTCCCGTGTGCTGAATATGGACAGCATTGAGTATTTAAAGACTGCAAAGGCAGGACTTGACATCGTGTTTATCGACCCGCCTTACAGAATGGGGCTTATCGAGCAGGCGCTTCCGCTGGTGGAAAGCAAGCTCAACGACGGCGCTATCGTCGTTTGCGAACACGAAAAAGAGCTCACGCTGGGTGAAGAATACGGCAGACTTAAACTTCATAAGAGGTATAAATATGGAAAGACTGCGCTGACAGTCTACAAAACTCCCGTGAAAGAAGAGGACTTTTAATGCGTATCGCTGTTTGCCCGGGAAGCTTTGACCCCGTTACGGTGGGTCATCTCGACATAATTGACAGAGCTTCAAAGCTCTTTGATAAAGTAATAGTGCTGGTGTCATTCAACGCCAACAAATCGAAAGCCGCTTTTACTCCTGCGGAGCGTATGGAAATGATAATCGAGGTAACAAAGCACCTTGATAACGTGGTGGTGGATTGTTATAACGGTCTGCTGGCGGATTATCTCCAGCGCACAGGTGCGAACGCCATTGTAAAGGGACTTCGTGCCGTTTCCGACTTTGAGTATGAGTTTCAGATGGCTCTTGCCAACAAGAAGCTTTACAGCGACGCTGAGACGGTCTTTCTCACCACAACGGGTGAGAATATGTTCCTTTCATCAAGCGTTGTGAAGGAGATCGCAAGCTTTGGCGGAGATATCACAGGCTTTGTTCCGCCGCAGATATTGGAGCGGATAACAGAAAGGCTTTACAAGCCACAAAATAGTATGGATCAGTAAATGAAAGGGTGTTTTAATAATGAACGTAGACGAAATTCTTGAACTTATGGACGAACTGCTGGACAAGTCATCAAACGTGCCTTTTTCCAACAAGAAGGTGATCGATGTTGAGCAGATGCGTGAATACATCGACAGCATCAGACTTAATCTCCCAGGCGAGATCAAGCGTGCAAAGGATATGACGAGAGACAAGAAGAATATCCTCACAGAGGCAAACAAGGAAGCTGACGAGATCATCAAGAAGGCCAAGGAAGAGGCTAAGAAGCTTGTTGCGCAGGAAGAGATACTCAAGCAGGCTGCTGATTACGCAAAGCAGGTGGCTGAGGAAGCAAACAAGCAGGCTGCCGACATCGTTGCGCAGGCGCAGGCTAAGGACAAAGCTATCCGTCAGGCACTTTCCGACAACCTCAACAAGACCCTTGCTGACGCCGCAGAGGTGCTCACAAAGAGCCTTAAGGACGTAAACAGCACAAGAGACGCTGTTTCTAAGATCGGCTCGGCTGAATAATTTTGGAATATAAATAAAAACCGCCTAACTAGGCGGTTTTTTTGTGCTTGTTTTTCAATTGCCGTTTTCTATTGGCAGGGTGACGATGAAATTTGTGCCTTTGCCATATTCCGATTCCACCCTAATGTTGCCGTTGCAAAGCTCAACGATTCGCTTCACAAGGGGCAGGCCAAGGCCGTTGCCTTCTGCGGAATGGGCTTTGTCGCCTTGATAAAAACGCTCGAAAATGTGGCGGATGGTGTTTTCGTCCATTCCGATGCCACGATCGGATATTTCCGCTCTTATATCGTCCTTGCTTTGGAACAGCTTCACGGAAATTGTGCTGCCCTCTGGGGAGAATTTAATGGCATTGCCGATGATGTTCACCCACACTTGCGACAGCATTTCGGCGTTTGAAATGTAGGATATCTCCTGCATTTCTATATCGAAGTCGATATTTTTCGCAGTCCATTGCTTTTCGAGAAGCAAAATGCTGTTTCGTATCTGCTCATCAAGTGAGAATTCCGTCTTGTCGGTGATTATCTGCTGGTTCTCGAATTTTGTCAGCATAAGGATATTTGAGGACAGGTTGGTCAGGCGCTTTGATTCGCTTATTATGATGTCGATATATTCCTGCTTTTTCTCTTCGGAGAGATTTTCTTTTTTCAGCTGTTTTGCAAAGCCTTGTATGGAAACGATCGGCGTTTTGAACTCGTGGGAGAAGCTGTTGATGAAATTCTCACGGAACATTTCAATGCCGCCAAGCTCTTCCGCCATTTTGTTGTAGCTTTCGATAAGCTCGTCTATCTCACCATTGAAGCCTGTTATTTCAAGGCGCTGGGAGAAATCACCCTTTTCGACCCTGTGCATAGCTTTTTTTACTTGTCGGACAGGCTTTACTATCTTGCTTGCCACGCCTGCGGAAATGCACGTTCCGATCATAACGCTGACGATAAGTCCAACGATAAGCACCACAAGGGGCATTTGCAGGGGCGTTAAAAAATGCAGGCATTTTCGTATCAGCACCATTATAAGGCCTGTGAGCATACCGGCCCACATCATAATCATAAACACGGCGGAGACTATGCTGGCGTTCATCGTATAATTGCGCCTGCGCTCGGAAAGCCGTGTGGATATGGAATGTTTTTTCATAAGCCTGCGCTATCCTTTCAGCTTGACGGCTTTGTAGCCCAAGCCCCTTACTGTTACGATCTCGAAATCGTCCACGCCTGCGCCTTTCAAATGCTCTCTTATCCTGTTTATGTGGACGTCAACGGTGCGCTCGTCGGTGTCGGAGGTCATATCCCATAGCTCGTCCATAAGCTGGCGGCGTGTGAAGATTTTGTTTGGATAGGAAAGAAGCTTGTAAAGGAGCATAAATTCCTTTGGCGGAAGCTCCTTTGCGCTGCCGCCGTGGATAATTGTGAGGGAATCGTAATCGAGGGTGGTGTCGCCGACTGTTATCTTGTGGTCGCTTACTATCTTGGAACGGCGCAAAAGGGCTTGTATACGCAGTATCATTTCTTCCTCGTCAACGGGCTTTACCATATAATCGTCCGTGCCTTTTTTGAAACCCTGCTTTTTGTCGAAAGCGGTCTCCTTTGCCGTCACCATAAGCACAGGGGTCTGAAAGCCTGCCTTTCTTATGGTCTCGCACAGCTCAAAGCCGTCCATTCGGGGCATCATAACATCCATTATTATAAGGTCGACGTGCTTTTCGTCCATTATATCAAGGGCTTCAACGCCGTCCTTGGCTTCAATGGGCGTGTAGCCGTTATCGCTGAGCACATCACAGGTGAGCCTGCGTGTGTTCGGGTCGTCCTCAACAACAAGTATGTGAAACATTTTATACTTCCTCCTCACACGGCTGATCGCAATTTGTCATATTTGTCATATCTGCTTTATTATATCACTTAATTATTAACATCACATTAACATTTCACTCTGCGACAAAATTTTTCTGCCTTTTGAGTTATGTTTAAACTGAGTTTATAAAATGGGGATATAATAATTCCATAATAGAGATAATATTATCTAATATCTCGTAGAGATATCAGATTTGTAAGGAGAGAGAAATGCTTAGTTTAAAGGACATAAAAAAGGATTATATCGTTGGCGATACCACCGTGTCAGCCCTCAAGGGCGTAAGCATTGACTTCCGTGAGAATGAGTTCGTTTCTATCCTCGGTCAGTCGGGCTGCGGAAAGACCACGCTTCTTAATATCATCGGTGGTCTGGATAGGTACACAAGCGGCGATCTTAATATCAACGGCAAGTCTACAAAAGATTTCAAGGACAGCGACTGGGATTCTTACAGAAATCATTCTATCGGCTTCGTGTTCCAAAGCTACAATCTTATCCCTCATCAGACGGTGCTTTCAAATGTTGAGCTTGCGCTGACACTTTCGGGCGTGTCGAAATCTGAACGCAGGGAGAGAGCTGTCAAGGCTCTCGAGCAGGTGGGACTTGGCGACCAGCTTGACAAAAAGCCGAATCAGATGTCGGGCGGACAAATGCAGCGTGTGGCTATTGCAAGAGCGCTTGTGAATAATCCGGATATCCTGCTGGCGGATGAGCCTACGGGCGCACTCGATACTGAGACAAGCGTGCAGATAATGGAGCTGCTCAAGAGCATTTCAAAGGACAAGCTCATCATAATGGTAACACACAACCCCGAGCTTGCGATGAAATATTCTTCGAGGATAATAAAGCTTTTGGACGGCAGAGTGACGGACGATTCCGACCCACTTGACAAGAACGTTATCGAGCCTATCAAAAAGGCGGAGAAAGAGCCAACAAAGGCTGATAAAAAGGCGGCAAAGAAAGACCGAAAGAAGCTAAAGACTTCGATGAGCTTTCTTACGGCTCTTTCCCTCAGTAAAAACAATCTGCTGACCAAAAAGGCGAGAACGCTGCTCACTTCCTTTGCAGGTTCTATCGGTATAATCGGCATTGCGCTGATACTTTCCGTATCAAACGGCGTTCAGCTTTATATCGATCAGGTGCAGTCGGACACACTTTCAAGCTATCCGCTTCAGATAACGGAGACCACAGCTAGTATCGGCGAGATTATGAACACAATGGCCGAGACCCACGAAAATTCGGGCAACCACGATAAGGACAAAGTTTATTCTCAGAACGCAATGGGCGAGATGATAAACACCCTTATGGCGGAAACAAAGGTCAACAACCTTGAAAAGTTCAAGGAATATCTCGATGAAAACGAGGATATAAAGAAGCTTACTTCCGACGTTCAGTACGGCTATTCAACGACGCTGAACGTTTTCACGGAAAATGATAATGGCGTTATGCAGGTCAACCCTTCAACGCTTCTTGAGGATATGGGCTATATGAGCTCAACTCAGACTGAGGCGATGTCCACAATGGGCTCGATGGGTATGATGGGAATGGGCAGCGATGTTTGGGCGGAAATGATCGACAATGACGATCTTATCGACACCCAGTATGACGTTATCGCAGGTCGTCTCCCCGAAAAATACAACGAAGTTGTGCTCGTTATCGACAAGAACAATGAGCTCAACGACTATTATCTTTACTCTTTGGGACTTCTTGACCCGAAGGATCTAAACGGCATTGTGAAGAGGGCGCTGGCCGGGGAGGATATCTCCATCGACGACACCCAGCACACTTACACCTATGATGAGCTTCTTGATCTCAAGTTCAAGGTCGTTCCTACACCGGACTTCTATCAGAAAAAGGACGGCGTTTGGGAAGATATGACGGGCGACGAAGACTATATGAAAAAGGTCGTTGCAAAGGGCACAGAGCTTAGCGTTGTTGGTATTCTGAGACCTAACGAGGACGCTTCCGCTTCTTCTATCAACGGAGCGATAGGTTATCGTCACGATCTTATGACTTATCTTATCGATCAAGTTGACGAAAGCGAGATAGTTAAGGAGCAGAAAACTAACCCTGATATAGACGTTTTCACAGGACTTAAATTCAAGAGCGACGAGGAAGTTGCGGATAATTCTGATAGTGCAGACAATTCAGACAGCTCCGACAGCACGGACAGCGTTGCAGATAGTGCGATTATCACAGACAGCACAGCGGACAGCAAGGCTGAAACTGCAGACAGTTCACTTTCAGATGAAGAGATAGCGGCGCAAATGCAGATACCCGACGGAATGACGGAAGAGCAATACAAGGCGCTTATGGAGCAGAGCGGAGCTTCCGACACAGGCGATCTTGCGGATATAGGAATGGACGCAATGGGCTCGATGGATATGTCCGCAATACAGGGCGGCGATATGTCAAGCCTTACGGAGACGCAGAAGAAATATATCGCTTCGCTGACGGACGAGCAGATGGAGCTTATGCAGCAAATGCTCAAAGAGCAGTCTGACTCGGCGGCTGCCGATCTTGCAAACAGCGGAAAATATTCCACTTCAAACTATGACACGAATATGAAAACGCTGGGTTATGCGACGGTTGAAAAGCCAAGCAGCATAAACATTTATCCTGTTGACTTTGCTTCAAAGGAGAAGATAATCGACCTTATCGACGATTACAACAACAGCGTTGATGAAGCGGACAAGATCGAATACACCGATTATGTGGGACTTATGATGTCCTCTATCACCTCGATAATAAACGCTATCAGCTATGTTCTTATCGCATTCGTGGCGATCTCTCTTGTGGTATCGTCCATAATGATAGGTATTATAACATACATTTCCGTACTGGAAAGAACCAAGGAGATCGGTATTCTGCGAAGCATCGGTGCTTCAAAGAAGGATATATCCAGAGTGTTCAACGCTGAAACGGTCATTGTGGGATTTGTGGCAGGCGCACTTGGAATCATCATATCCTACCTGCTGACTATCCCGATAAACGCAATAATCTCGAGCTTGACAGAAGTTCCGATAAGGGCGACGATACCGATATTTGCGGCTGTGATACTGATAATCATAAGCATTTGTCTTACGCTCATCGCAGGACTTTTCCCATCAAGGATCGCTGCAAAGAAAGACCCTGTTATTGCGCTTAGGACGGAATAACAACAGTTTATGCGAATTAAAAGAGGAGGTTTTAAATATGAAAAAGCTTACATCAGAAAAAATCGATAATATAAACGCAGCGCTGAGCTGTGTTGTAACGGGGCTTTGCCTTATTGCGTTGATCTTTATGGGTCAATGCTAAGGGGCGGCACTAACTTTACCCCCCATAACAATTTCCATAAAACAGCGCTTGTCGGGATAATTTTCCGGCGGGCGCTGTTTTTATGGGTAAAATTTCGACCTTGTTCGCTGTTGACAAAGGGGGCAAATGGTGTTATAATAGTATTCCACGAGAGGAAAAAAGGCAACGATCGCCTTAAAAGCAAAGTGAGGTGGAAGTATTGGCTATTGACAAGACAGGAACAAAGCAGATCGCAGACAACCGCAAGGCTCGTCACGATTATTTTGTGCTTGAGCAGATCGAATGCGGCATTGAGCTTGTGGGCACGGAAGTGAAGTCCATAAGGAACGGCGGTGTTAATCTGAAAGATAGCTGGTGTTCCATTGATGACGGCGAGATGTGGGTAAATGGTATGCACATTTCACCATACGAGCACGGCAACATTTTCAATCGTGATCCGAGGAGGGTGCGCAGGCTTTTGCTCCACAAGCGTGAGATAATGCGGCTTATGGGCAAAGTTCAGCAGGAGGGCTTGACGCTTATTCCTATGGCGCTTTACTTCAAGGGCAGCAGGGTAAAGCTTGCGCTTGGGCTCTGCAAAGGTAAAAAGCTTCACGACAAGCGTGACGATATGGCTAAAAAGGCGGCTCAGCGTGATATTGAGCGGGCTTTGAAAGATCGTGGATAACACAATTGCGCAAGTCGGTCGGGCAAATACACGGGGGTGTAAAGGTTTCGACGGGGATCTTGAAGCACGATAAGCGAGTAGAGGAGCGCACACTCTTTAAACGGCGTACGTTTAAAAATTAGACGACAACGATAATTTTGAATTAGCTGCTGCTTAAGTCAGCGCTCGTCTTGCCTTAGAGTACCACGGCTTTGGTAAAGGCGTCGATCAGTGGTGAACGTTTCTTGGCAATGGTTGTAGCCTTGGGATGTATTACAGCCTACTGAGCAGGAAGGCGTGTCTGCTTGCCTTTCTGCAAGGGAATGGGAGAAATCCGAAATAACAGAATACACTCGTAGAAGTTCGTGGGGATAGGTTTTCGGACAGGAGTTCGATTCTCCTCACCTCCACCACGGGTGCTTGCACCCGATTTAATTACGCCGTACTTTGTTGCGGCGTATTTTTTTGCGCCGCTTGGAAAATTCCAATGTTAAACCACACATTGATAGGGGCGTGCCCCTGCACCAAATTCGCTTATTCTGTACTTCGGGCGACTTTACATAGTAGCCCGAGGAGCAGACCGGCGTTAAACTGCACACAGCATTAAACCGTACAGAGTTTAATTTGTTGTTCTCAAGTACGATGTTGGTTAATTGAGATCACACGACGATATGTAGGGGCGAACAGCGTTCGCCCGTTGATTTGCTACTTTTGCGATAGTTTGGGGCGACCTTTGGTCGCCCGTTTTTTATGCCTTTGCGGCGGTATTATGACTAAGCTTTGTCGCTATAACTGACACTTATATCGCCTTAATTCCTGCAAGCCGCACCCCAAGACGCCATTGACAGCCTTATAAAATATCCCTGCTCTTTGCCGCAGACAGGGCAATTCTGCGGCGCTTGGCTGCCCTCTAGGATATATCCGCAGTTAAGGCATACCCAAGTTTCGCTCTCGTCGGAGGTGAAAAGCTTGTTGTTTTTCATCATATGGGAAAATGTTTTGAACCTGTCGCCGTGGGCCTTTTCGATCTTGGCGATATTTGAAAAGTCTTGTGCGATCTTGCCGAAGCCTTCCTGCCTTGCCATATCGGCAAAAGCAAGGTAGACGTCGTCCGATTCTTGGAATTCGTTGTGCGCCGCCATATCCAGCAGGGAGCAGACATCCTTTGAGATGTCAACGGGATAACCGCCGTCGATGTGGATAGTCTGCCCCGACTGTTCGCTGAGGTGATTATAAAATATCTCGGCGTGGACTTTTTCTTGGTTCGCCGTGAACTTAAAAAGGTCGGCGAGGACGAAAAGCTTTTGCTGTTTCGCCTGCTCCTCCGCCATTGTGTAGCGATTTCTCGCTTGGCTTTCGCCTGCAAAGGCTCTCATAAGGTTCTCTTTGGTCTTTGAATTTGCAAAATTCTCCATAACAATGCTCCTTTGTTTTTATCATAGTTAAGTTTTTGATATAAAGTTTGTGGCAAGCGGCATACACGTTTTTGCGCCCTTTATATCGTCAAAGTGCCGGATTCGCTTTCCACAAGTATGAGTATCTGCTCCTCTTCGGCGGTCTGTGCATTGACATATACAAGCACGTTTCTGCCGCTTTCAGATGTGCATTTGAATTCATAGCAAAGCCGCTCTTCAAGCCCTTCGGTCGGGATAAGTGCGAGCCTTTGTGACTTGATTTTCAGCCTTGGTGATACGGCTTCCTCGGCTCTGCTTTCGGAAATAAGGCTATCGGGATATTCCCTTTCCATATGGTTCACAAGAAAGCCCTTTGCGTCAAAGCCCAGTATTTCACCATCGTCCATTGCAACGGAGACCTTTATAAGGTCGGTATAACAGCAGACGTCAACGTCCTTGTATGCGAAATTAACGGTCAGCACGTTGTCGATATTCTCATAATAGGTGGTCGTCATCGACAAAATGCCAAGATCGTCAAGAAGCTCTTCCGCCGCTTTTACGCCCTGCTCATTTGAGAGAGAAGTCTCTTCAACTATCCTGCTTTTGAGAAAATATGAGATATAGCCGCCGTTTTTCGTCACTTCGCAGGCGATAGTCTTATCGTTGTTTGAAAATCGCCAGCAGGGCATTTTGCCCTCAACGTTGGATACTTCCGTGAACTCTGTGGAATTGATGTTCAGCCCTAGTGAACAGCGCTCGAGCGCTTTTTGCTCCGTCACCGCTTCCGCTGAGCTTGTCATTCTCGGTGTGCGCTCGAGGATATTGTCTGAAAATGGTCCGTCGTAGATAAGGCTGGGGTAGCTGTCAAAGCTGTCCTCAAAGTCGGAAAAGCCTTCCGTTACTGTGGGCGGATCAGTCTCGGCTGTGTCGCTGGTGGTCGCCGAGACAAGGTCTATCTCTCCGCTTGATATTGAGCTTTCAAGCTCCCACATATCCTGGGAAAGTGACTTTGCAAAGTCATAAAGTGCGGCAATGTTCTCATATTCTTTATCAGATATCTCCTCGCCGTTCATAAGCTTTTCGCTGACGGAAAGGGAATAATTGCCCACCTGTGAAAGAAATTTGTAGGTGTTTTCAAGCTCCAGCCGCTCTATCGGCAGTTGTGCAAGGGCGATCTTTGCGGAAGCCGCTTCACGATAAAGTTTAACCGCCAGCGACTGGTGCATTTTGCCTGAGCCTGCGTAAAGCTCTTTTTCAAGGGTGTCGCTGACGTTTTCAACAGCGTCGCAGAGGTCGCCCATTGCCCGTGAATAGGTGTATTCCACCGACCTCAGCGACTTGTCCGCACGGCTCATAAGCTGGAAATTTCTTGCCACAAGCACCGAAATAAGCGCCGCCGCAAAGGATATTATCCTCACAACAGTACGCCTTGAAAGATTTGACATATTCATTTTGCTTGCCTCCGATCAAAATAAGTTTCAGCAGTATTGTGACCCGTTTTTGGAAAATTATAAGCAAAATAAAAAAATGTAGGGGCGAAAAATTGTTGTTCGACTAAGCTCATAACAATTTGTGGTCGCCCGTTGGCGATGGACTGTTTCGAGACGAGTAGGTCAAAACTATTCGTCGGCTTTTTCTCGGGCTTTTTGTAAAAAATCGCATAAAATTGCATATTCGTAAAGAATACGTCATATTTCTATTGCCAAAAAGGTAAAAAAGTAGTATAATTATAATCGGAGCATTGTATTTTTCGTGTCAGAATGTACGAAAAAGTGAAAGGAGCATTTTTTATGCGTAAATCGGGAATTTTAATGCACATTTCCTCTCTCCCTAACGATTATGGTATAGGAAAGCTGGGCAGGGAAGCCTATGCTTTCGTGGATTTTCTTGAAAAGGCCGGTCAGAAGTGCTGGCAGATATTGCCCATTTCTCCTACGAGCTACGGCGATTCGCCTTATCAGAGCTTTTCTATCTTTGCAGGAAATCCATATTTTATAGACTTGGAAGCCCTTGAAGCAGAGGGCTTGCTCAAAGCCGCAGAGTACAAAGAACTTGACTGGGGCGGCGACAAGACCGCAGTTGATTACGGCAGGATATACGAGACGATATTCAAAGTTCTGCGGACTGCCCACAAGCGCTTTCGCAAAAAGCCCGAGAAAGGCTATTCAAAGTTCGTTATCGAAAACAAAGACTGGGTTTATGATTACGCCCTGTTTATGTCGCTGAAATTCGCCAACAAGGGCAAGGCTTGGTATGAATGGGACGAACCGCTTAAAATGTACAAGCCGAAAGCCGTCAAGAACGCACGAAAAGAATACGCCGAAGATATCGACTTTTGGTGTTTTGTACAGTACAAATACTTTCAGCAATGGAAAAAGCTAAAGGCTTATGCCAACGAAAAGGGCATTGAGATAATCGGCGATATCCCGATATACGTTGCATATGACAGCGTTGAGGTATGGAGCACGCCGCAGTATTTCAGCCTTGACAAAGATAAAAAGCCTGTTGAGGTGGCAGGATGTCCTCCCGACGCTTTTACGGCAGATGGACAGTTGTGGGGCAATCCCCTTTACAACTGGGACTATATAGCAAAGGACAAATTCCGCTGGTGGATAAGACGTATAAGCGCTGCAAAGGATACATACGATATCGTGCGAATAGACCATTTTAGGGGCTTTGAAAGCTATTACTGCATACCATACGGCTCAAAGAACGCCAAAAAGGGCAAGTGGCGCAAAGGCCCTGATATGAAGCTTTTCAAGGAAGTAAAGAAGCAGCTGGGCGACGTAAAGATAATCGCAGAGGACTTGGGCTTCCTTACAAAACGTGTTGTAAAAATGCTGGCGGCAAGCGGATATCCGGGAATGAAAGTGCTGGAGTTCGGCTTTGATTCCGACAGCACGAACGGCTATCTGCCACACAATTATAAGACTACTAACAGCATTTGTTATACTGGAACCCACGACAATGAGACCATACTTGGCTGGATAAAGTCCTGCGACGAGAAAACGGCGGAGTATTGCAAAGATTATCTTGGCGTAACGAAGGACGAGTTAGTGCCTTGGGCGATGGTGAGACTTTGCTGGTCGAGCGTGTGTGATACAGCCATAGCGCAAATGCAGGATATATTGGGGCTTGACGGGGAAGCGAGAATGAATACGCCGTCAACGTTGGGCGGCAATTGGCAATGGCGACTGGAGAGCCTTGGGCAGCTTGATGATGAAGTGGCGAATAGATTGTTGAAGCTCACGAAAACGTATGGAAGAACGGTTAAGTGAGAAACGCAAAAGTGAGGAGCGCTCATAGTGAGGAATGAGGAATTAAGGTATCGCCGTTGGCGATGATTTTTGAATTGGAAAGTTCCAAAAGTCCGAATTTGCACTCGTACCAAAAACTAGCGCAGCGGAGCGATTTTGCGACATAACTACACCCCCTTAAGCAACGTAATAGTCAAGCATAATAGAAAATCAACAAGAAGGGATAGAGAATTATGGATAAAGAACTGTTTTATAACGAACTGAGCAAAGACCTTGATAAAAAATATGGCGCAACAGTAGAGAACGCTGCATCTTGGCAGCTGCACGAAAGTATCTCTGCTACCACTATGGAGCTTATCAGCAAGGACTGGAGCGCCAGCCGTGAAGCACATTTGGGCGGCAGAAGAGCCTGCTATCTGTCTATGGAGTTTCTGATGGGCAGAGCTGTCTATAATAACCTCCTCTGCCTTGGCATTACCGACGAGGTTGACGAGTTGCTCAAAGCTCACGGCAGAAGCCTTAACGACCTCGAGGATATCGAGGACGCTGCACTTGGTAACGGCGGACTTGGCAGACTTGCCGCTTGCTTCCTCGATTCAGCAGCAGCTCACGACCTGCCTCTTGACGGCTATGGCATCAGATATAAGTACGGCCTATTCAAGCAGAAGATAGTGGACGGCTTCCAAAAGGAAGAAGCTGATAACTGGACAAAGTACGGCGACCCTTGGTCAAAAAGATGTGAGAACGATAAGGTCATTGTAAAGTACGGCGATCAGACTGTTTATGCCGTTCCTTATGATATGCCTGTTATCGGCTTCGGCACGAAAAATGTTGGCACTCTCAGACTTTGGCAGGCTGAAAGCGTTGACGATTTTGACTTCGCTCAGTTCGACTGCGGCAATTACGACGGCGCTGTTAAGGCTAAAAATGACGCCGAGAATATCTCAAAGGTGCTCTATCCTAACGATAACTGCGAGGAGGGCAAAATCCTCCGCCTTAAGCAGGAATATTTCTTCTCTTCCGCTTCCGTCACCGATATAATCAAAAAGCACCTCGCTAGGTTCGGCACTCTCGACAACCTCGGCGACTATATCACTATCCAGCTCAACGACACCCACCCAGTTATCGCTGTTCCCGAGCTTATCAGACAGCTTTGCGCTTGCCACGGATATACCTTCGATAAGGCTTTCGAGATCGCTCATAAGGTGTTCAATTATACAAATCATACCATTATGGCGGAAGCCCTCGAGAAATGGGACAGCAGACTTGTTGAAAGGGTCGTGCCTGAGGTCTATACTTATATCCTTATGATAAACGAAAAGTTTATTAAGGATATGTATTCCCTTAAAAAGGACAGAAAGTATATCGAAAAGCTTGCTCCGGTGGCAGACGGTATGGTAAAAATGGCGTTTATGGCTATCTATGTGTCAAGCTATGTAAACGGCGTTGCCGCTATCCATACGGAGATACTTAAAAAGGACGCTCTCAAAGATTGGTACGAACTTTATCCCGAAAGATTTCAGAATAAGACGAACGGCATTACTCAGCGTCGCTGGCTCGCACTTTGCAACCCAGAGCTTTCAGCGCTTATCACAAAGCTTCTCGGCAGCGCAGATTGGGTAAAGAATTTGGACGAGCTCAAAAAGCTTGAAAAATATGCTGACGATGAGGCTGTGCTCAAGGAGTTTATGGCTGTCAAGGAAGCGCAGAAAAACCGCCTTGCTGACTTTGTAAAGGCTCACGACGGCGTTGATATCGACCCGAACACAATTTTCGATATTCAGATCAAGCGACTTCACGAGTATAAAAGACAGTTCCTCAATGCACTTTCTATCCTTTATATTTATTATGGCATAAAGGACGGCTCGATAAAGGACTTCACACCGACAACGTTCATCTTCGGCGCAAAGTCTGCTCCGGGCTATCGCAGGGCAAAGGCTATCATCAAGCTTATCGGCGAGATCGGCAAGCTTGTTAATTCCGACCCTGAGACAAAGGATCTCATCAAGGTCGTTTTCGTTCAGAATTACAATGTTTCCTACGCTGAAAAGCTTGTTACGGCGGCAGACGTTTCCGAGCAGATATCTACAGCAGGCACAGAGGCAAGCGGCACAGGCAATATGAAGCTTATGCTCAACGGCGCTGTTACCCTTGGCACATATGACGGCGCAAACGTCGAGATCGTGCAGGAAGCCGGCGAGGAGAACAACTATATCTTCGGCGCAAAGGTCGAAGAACTTGCGGAGATTATGCCGAAATACGACCCTCGTGAGATACTCTTCAAGAACGAAAAGATCAAGCGTGTCCTCGACAAGCTTATCGACGGCAGCCTTTCAGACGGCGGCGTGCCTTCAAATGAGGAGGGCAGCTTCAAGGAACTTTACAAAGCCCTTACAGACGGCGCAAGCTGGCACGTTCCAGATCATTATTACGTTCTCGGCGATCTTGAAAGCTACGTTCAGGCAAAGCTCAAAGTCAACGCTGATTACAAGGATAAGCTTGCCTTCGCAAAGAAATGCTGGCTGAATATCGCAAACGCAGGCAAGTTCTCTTCCGACAGAACTATCAAGGACTATGCGGAGAATATTTGGAAGATAGAGCCTGTTAAGCTTTAAGGCATTTGCAACTGGAAATTATGATTTGCGCAAAATTTAATTTGTTTTGCTTGGCACAAAGAAAATTAAGACTTTTGGTGCTAAAAATGAACTTCTCATAATTTAAGGTTGCCTAAATGTGAACACGCAAACTAATAAACAAAGGACAAGTCCGTTTTTTGACGGGCTTGTCAGTTTTAGTGTAAATATTTGTTAGGTAGATATATCCAAAACTGGAAGTAAAGGAGCTGAGCGAACACACTCAATGGACGCACTTATAAAACTTGACGGCGATATCCTGTTGTGGATACAGGACAACCTGCGCACAGGCTGGCTCGACCCAATAATGAAATTCATCACCAGCCTTGGCAACGCAGGAATATTGTGGATCGCCCTTTGCATACTGATGATAATTTTCAAAAAGACCCGTCAGACGGGAATTGTCTCGGCCTGTTCATTGGCGGCGGCGTTTACGATCAATAACTTGATAATAAAAAACGTGGTGGCACGAACTCGCCCCTATGAAGCTATCGAGGCGCTCAACAGGATAGTTTCGGCGCAGTCGGACTATTCATTCCCTTCGGGGCATACCACGGCTTCATTTGCCGTGGCGGTGGTGATGTTTATGGAGCTGCCGAAAAAATACGGCGTTCCTGCACTGATAATGGCGTTTCTTATTGCACTTTCAAGGCTGTATGTGGGCGTGCATTATCCAAGCGACGTTATCGTGGGAATGATAACAGCAACGATCTACGCTATCATAGCCGTGACTATATACCGAAGGTGTTTTAAGTTTAAGAATAAAACAGAAAATCAAAGTGAAAAAAGTGAAGGAAGATAGAACTATGAAAAAGGTGCTTAAAAGTATTTTTATGGGCGCAGTTGCGTTCAGCCTTGCAATGACGGCAGGCTGCGCAGCTCAGAACGACGCAAGCTCAGCTAATTCAGGCAATTCAGCCAACTCAGACAATTCAAAGGACGACAGCTCACAGGCTCAGCGCCGACCGCTCCGTGACCCTTCCGATTACGGCAAGGTGATAGCCCTTACATTTGACGACGGTCCGAACACAGATACAACGCCACTTGTGCTCGATAAGCTTGAAGAGCACGGCGTAACGGCTTCGTTTTTCGTTATTGGCAATAACATCACAGAGGACAGCGCAAAGGTTATGAAGCGTGCATATGATATGGGCTGCGATATACAGAACCATTCACAAAGCCATTCGGATATGACAAAGCTTTCCGCTGAGGAGATAAAGGCGGAGATAGATTTCACTTCCGATAAGGTGGAGGAGATAACAGGGGAACGCCCGAAGTTTTTCCGTCCGCCTTATATTGCCGTTGACCAGCATATGTTTGATAATATCGATATGCCGTTCATATGCGGCTATGGCGCAGAGGATTACAACAATGCTGTTGATATCGAGCAGCGTGTTGAAAAGGTATTGGCGCAGGCAAAGGACGGCGGAATAATCCTGCTCCACGATATGAGCGGAAACATTCAGACTGTTGCGGCGCTTGACAAAATTATTCCGGCACTTAAAGAGCAGGGATATGAATTCGTCACAATAACAGAACTTTTCCACGCAAAGGGCGTTGCCATAGACCCGAATTCCGAAAAGGTGTACAGCTTTGCACAGCAGACGGAAATGTATGGTTAATGGATAATAGCAGACGATAAGGTATTAATAAAGAAAGCCACGGGCGAAAATTGTTCGCCCGTGGCTTTTTATCTTCGTTTGTTTAATTTTGCGTTCGTTATTTATTGATTTGGATAAGAATAGCCATTACCATTAGCATTTACATTAGCATTAGCCTGTTCAGCCGAAGCCTGCTCATTGTGGGGCGGTATTGGCGCACCGCAATGTGGGCATTCTGTGCAGGTGCCTACAACGTAAATGTTGTCGCAGTATTCGCACTTTTCCTCCCTCGTGTATGTCGGGCACTTTTGTGCTTTGGCGTAATTCTTTGCTTTCGGGTTGAAGCCGATCATAAAGAATGCGTGTATGCACATAAATAACAGCATAAATCCGCCAACACCGATCATTTCCCAGTTTATTGTCGCTTTCATTACGGTGGGCGTGGTGTCGTCAAATGCCGAAATTATTGCCGAGCTGACTGTATAGCGTGTGCTTGCGGTGAGGTTCTTTTGCATTTTGTTGTTGAAATCATCTGTAACAGCGTCGGTGAGGATACTGTCGGTGTCGTCTCCCTGCATACCCTCCCAGTACCAGTCTACAAAGCTGTCGCTTGTGGAATAATCATTAGGCTGAGAATACACGATAAGCCAGTGACTTTCATCTGTAAAATGATTTACATAAAGATCGTATGCGTAATTTTCAAGGCTTGAATAATGCCCCAGCCAGTCGGAATTGTTCACCGTTATGACCGCAGGAGAAATGCCAGTCTTGTTGTAAAAGGCTATCAGCGAATTTTTTAGGGTCGTCTCATCACCAAGCACGTTCGCTCTGTCTTCTATTATAATGCGGTAATCGTAATTCTGCGGAAGCTTTTTGGGGTGATGATAGCAGTCCGCTATCATACCGAATATTACAATTATAAACGGTACATAAAAGAGTAATATCAGATATCTCAGCTTGCTGGGCTTTTGTGTTATGTCATAATCTGCATAAACATATACAGGCCTGTGGTGATGATAATATACATATCTTGTTGACCCTGGGAAGTATGTGCTCCTTGTGTGACGAGTGCTTCCCCCCGAACCGCCGTGGGAATGGCTGCTGCTATGATGAGAGCCGCCGTGTGAGCCTCCTCCGTGAGAACCTCCGCCCGATGAATGTGGCATTGCAGGCAAGTTCCCACAACGTAAACATTGCCGCAGTATTCGCAGGTGTCCTCCTTTGAGCTCTCCGAACATCTTACAGCGCTGCGGAACTCTTTTCGGTTTGTGAGCATTGTTTTGTATATCTCATATCCGCCAATGCCTACAAATATCAGTCCCCAAAGCACGAATATCCATTCGATATGTCCGTCCATTATGTGGGGAGTGGTCTCGTTGAATGCCGAGGCGATGGCTGAACTCACGTCATAGCGGCTGCTTGCGGTGAGGTATTTTTGCAGCAGCTCGTTGAAATCGTCCGTGCTGTCCTGCGTGAGGATATTGTCGGTCTCATCGCCCTGCATACCCTCCCAGTACCAGTCATTGAAATCAGCGTCGGGGAAAGTCGGCTCAGAATAGACGATGAGCCAATGCTTTTCGTCGTCAAATTCCGACACATAGGTATCATATGCAAAGTCCTCAAGGTCGGAATAATCGTTCTGCCAGTCCTCATTGTTGACCGTCATAATTTCAACGGGGATACCGGTCTTGTTATAGAACCTTTCGATAGCGTTTTGCACCTTGTTTGGGGTGTCTATGACATAGGCAGAGTCCTTTATTACGCAGCTGTAAGACGGGTCGGCAGCCATTTTCTGCGGCTTTTCATAACACATTGCCAGCAGCAAAATGCCGAACAGCAGCATAACGGCGCTGCCTAAAATGCTGAAAAACTTGCCTGTGGCCGTTGTCTTGCGAATGTCATAATCGGCATAAACATATACAGGCTGATAGTTATGATAGTAAACATATCGCCTTGCGCCGGGAAAGCTTGTGGTCCTGACGTGTCTAGCGCTTGATTCGCCCGAACTTGACGACGAACTGCTTGAAAATCCCGAACCGCTGTGTGAACCGCCCCCGTGAGAGCCTCCGCCCGATGAATGAGGCATAATGATTTCCCCCTATTTTTTGATTTAAGTTGTAGTTATGGTGTGTGATTTAGTATTCTATCCTCTCGACTGTGTAGCCGTCCTTTTCCAGCAGGTCGAGTATTCCGCCCTCGCCGACATAATGTGCCGCACCGACGACATAGAACACGTTTTTGTCCTCGTCAAGCAGCTTTTCGATAGCTGCCGCCATTGTTTTGTTTCTGTCATAAAGCATTTGGTTATTGTAATCTTCTGCGATCTTTTCATCGTCGGCAGTCTGCGCCGCAAGTTCGTCATTGTCGTCCTCTTCGATGAACTTATCTGTGTCGCCCGACTTCCAAGCTTCGTAAAGTTCTTCCATTGACTGCTTCTGTGTCTCCTGCGTCTCGCCCTCAAGGCTTCTGAACATCAGATCGTAAATATCGTCAGAGAAGTTTATAAGCATATTCATCTGAAAATCAACAGACTCGACTTCATATATCTCCTTGTTTTCGCTGTGGGCAAGCTCGAGAAGATAATTGTCTATGCCCTTGTCGCTGTCAAAGTCCATATCCTGTATGAGAAGAGAGTCCAGCGTGCTTGATACAGCCCAAGGTCTGTAAGCTTGCAAAGCGTCTGTGCTCATTCCCCAAGTGGAAAGATATTCGCCCAGTATTTTCATTCCGCCCTCGGAAATGTGATCTTTGAGGGTGGTGCCGTCATTATAAAGCATTTGCTTCATAAGATTTTTCATATATTCGCCGTCCTCGTTCGTCATAGTGATATCACATTCAACGGCAAGGATATCGGCGCTGTTGTAAGCGTCGGTCAGCGTTTTCGGCAGAGGATAACATTCGTCCTTGAGTGCGTGGAAAGAGCCAAGCATAGTCATTGTTCTGCCCTTATCGTCTGTTACCTTCCACATTGCAGGTGTGATAGAAGAAGTCTCATCGTCTGCCTTGCTGTCGACAGAGCTTTCGCTTTGTGCGGCGGAGCTTGTGTTGTCTGCCGCCGAGGTATCTATATCGCTGCCGCTTTCTGCCGCAGAGCTTGTATCATCAGCCTTTGAAACTACCTCGGCTTTTGATACCGCAGAGGTCTCCCCAGCGCTTGAGTTTGAACTGGAATTTGCACCGCTTTCAGAGCAAGCGCAAAGCAGGCTTGCGCACAATGCGGCACAAGCTATAAGACTGAGCTTCCTTTTTGATGATAAAATTCTTTCTGTCTTGCTAAATATTTTCATAGGTTCTCCATTTCTTTCTTTTGTTGTTTTGCAATTTGGAACTTGACATCACGGGTCATATGTCTATATAACTATTTATAATGTCTTTGTTATTATAACATACATATTCAAATTTTTCAAGTAGTTTGCTGTATTGAACGAAAGTATTATTAATGCAGTCTATGCAGATTCAATAATAAAAAATGGTTAGCTTAATGTAGGAGAAAATTGTTGTTCGACAAGGCTCACAACAATTTGCGCCCTCGACAGCCTTGATGAAGAAGAGGACGATCTTGACTAAAAATATAAAAACGACACAACAAAACGGATAGCATAAAAGGCGCAAAAATACACCGAAAAAAGCACAAAATGCTATTGCATTGCACCTTTGACTGCGATATAATGAGAACAAGTATAAATACAGATACAGACACAAAAACAGAAAATCAATAGAAGATCACGGAGGTATAAATATGATATATTCAAACCCTGTCGTATCGGGCTTTTATCCCGACCCGAGCGTTTGCAGAGCCGGAGATAAGTTTTATATGGTAACAAGCTCTTTTCAGTTTTTCCCGGGCGTGCCGCTGTTTGAAAGCGCCGACCTTGTGAACTGGACGCAGATAGGCCACGTTTTGACTCGTGAAAGCCAGCTGCCATTGGAGGGCGCAGGCTCAACAGGCGGAATTTATGCGCCAACTATCAGATATAACGACGGCAGATTTTATATGGTGACCACCAATGTCACAAACGGCGGAAATTTCTATGTTTATACCGACGATATCCACGGCGAATGGTCTGACCCGATCTATGTTGCACAGGGCGGCATTGACCCGTCGCTTTACTTTGAAAACGGCAAAGCGTACTTTATGTCCAACGGCGAGGACGACGAGGGCAGACACGGCATTACACAATGCGAGATAAATGTCGAAAACGGCGAAAAGCTCACACCAAGCAAGATGATATGGGCAGGGGCTGGCGGACGTTTTCTTGAAAGCCCACACCTTTACAAGATCGGCAAAAGCTATTATCTTATGGCTTCCGAGGGCGGCACAGAATACGGCCATATGATAGTTTACGCAAAGGGCGATACCCCTTATGGCCCGTTCGAGGGTTATAAAAACAACCCTGTTCTCACAAACAGAAACCTTGGCGGATATCAGATACAGGGCTGCGGTCACGGCGATCTTGTGGAAGATGAAAACGGCAATTTCTGGTGCTTGCACCTTGGCTTCCGCCAGATCCATCAATGGGTCATGCACCATACAACGGGCAGAGAAGTATACCTTGTGCCTGTAAAATTCGACAGCAAGGGCTGGTTCACAATGGGCGATAATGGCACTACAAAGGCTCAGTTTAACACTGATCTTATCCCCGACACGGTCAAGCAGGAGCATTGGAGCGAGTTCACATTCGAGAACACAAAAGTTGGCAGAGAATGGTGCTTTATGCAGAACCCTGATATGTCACTTTATGAGCTTTCAGACAAGGCCTTTTCTCTCAGGCCCAACGATCATACTATATTTGAAGCCGACGGCTCGCCTGCATTTGTCTGCATAAGACAAAAAGAAATGAACGAGACTGTCCAATGCGATCTAACCATAACAGAGGGCGAAGCAGGCCTTGTGTTCTATATGACCCCCGACCAGCATTATGAGATAGGCCTTAGAAAGACAGTCGAGGGCACGGAGCTTTTCCGCCGCCTTTGTATCGGCGATATCCGTCACGAAGATCATATCACAAAGCTCCCCGAGGGCGAAAGCGCCACAAAGCTTATCTGTAAGGCGGCTAATTTCACCTACGCATTTTCCGCAGAGCTTGACGGCAAAGCCATTGATATGGGCGGCGCACAGGCGAAGTTCCTTTCGACGGAAGTTGCAGGCAATTTCACAGGCGTTGTGATAGGTCTTTACGCTCACAAGGTTGAGGGCAAAGGCGGCAAGGCAACATTCACGAACTTCTCCTGCAAAAATGACGAGATATATGAGTAATTCGGCAGTTGCGGCTTGAACTGACTTTACTACATTCTTAAATAACTTAATAATTTTGGGCGGATAGTGGTTCTATCCGCTCATTTTTTATAAGCCCTAAACAATTGGCGTAAATACGCTGTTTATATGTAGGGGCGAACAGCGTTCGCCCGTTGATTTGTGGCTTTTGCGACAGACCGAAATCCCCGTAAAATGGGGGTTTTTGCTATATCGAACTTGTGTGCCTGTGAAATATGTCAAATTTTTTAGTCATATCGGCGAAAACGCTTAATTTTTGTTGCCAAATTGTAACCTTTGTGATATTATGAGCTTACAGCCCGAAAAATGGTCGGGCTGCGCTTTGTCGCTTTCGTCGAAAACGATAAAGCTAAGGTATGGATATTATGAAGAAAAGAGGCGTAACACAAATGGCGTCACAAGCCTTTTCGGCAACACAAACACATAACAACAGGATAAAATATATCATTGCGGCGGTGGGAGCGCTTGTGTGCGCAATTTTCGCAGGTCTGTTCACTATGCCTGCGAACGCAGTTTATTACAACGAGCAGACTGTTACAGTCGATTACAACTATCAGACTGTTGACAGCTTTGAGGGCGTTGACGCACAGTATGTACTGGGATATTCAGACACGGGCTATTATTGCTGCGCTGGATATGTTTCAAGATTTTATGAGGAAAAATTCGGCGTAACGGTCTATAATATCAATATGGTTGACGATAAGCCGAGCGTTTATGTGTGGGGCAAAAAGGCAGAGCTGCGCACAGTTTCCAACCCGAAGCCCGGCGATATTATGCAGGATAAGGACTATTCCCACGTTGCAATCGTAAAAGACTGCAATGCCGGCACGGCGACCCTTATCGAGCAGAATTATAAGTGGACGTGGAATAATCAGGTTTATACAGTCGTGAACAGAAAGGTGCTCACAAAGAACCATTATTTCTATCGCCTGTATATAAACGGCGTTGAGCAGTCTCTCGATATGGACGAAACGCCCCCCGCTATCAACAATGTCAGAAGCGAGAATATCACAAAAAATGGCTATACATTGAAGGCTGATATCTCCGACAACAGGGGCGTTGCTTCGGTGAATGTCACGACCTATTTTTCGGGGGATTCATCAAATAAGATATCACGCACATTCACCACGGCGGTGAACGACCTTTCTTATTCAGTCAAGACCTCGTCATTCGGCAGCAAGGACGGATATTATGTTTCCGTCATCACAGCAACGGACGAAGCAGGCAATCAGTCGCAGCAGACTGTAAAGACTTATGTCGATACCACAGCGCCGAAGATATCGGCGGTAAAGGTCACGGATATAACCGCAAAGGGCTATAAAATTTCCTGCACGGTCACGGACGCAAACGGCATTGCAAAGGTCACTTTCCCGACTTATACCACAAAGAGCGGCGAGGCTTCAAAGAAGTTCGCTGTCGGCACGCTCAGCGGAAACACAGCAAAGGCTGATATCTCCACCGCCGATCATTCAAATCAGAGCGGCGAATATGTAACAAAGATAACAGTATATGACAAATACGGCAACACAGCCACAAAAACTGTCAAAACGACGATAAAGCTTGCAACATCTGTCAAGCTGAGCAAATCGAGCCTTACAGTCGAAAAGGGCAAGACTTCATCGCTTACGGCCGCAATGAACGGCGGCACAGGGCTTACAGACTATGTATCTTGGAAATCTTCCGACAGCAAGGTCGCAGCGGTCTCAAGCGGCAAGGTCACGGCAAAGGGCATTGGCAAGGCAACTATCACAGCCTATACCACAGGCGGAAAGACCGCAAAATGCACAGTCACAGTAACATCAAAGATATCAAACTGCAAAATATCCGCAGTCGGCGATCAGATATACACAGGCAAGGCGATATCACCACAGCCAAAGGTCACGGACGGCACGAAAACGCTGACGAAAAACACAGATTATACTCTCAGCTATTCGGCAAATAAGTCCATAGGCACAGCCACGATAAAGATCACAGGCAAGGGCTATTATAAGGGCGAAAAGAGCGTTACATTCAAGATACGTCCTGCAACGGTCACAGGCGGAAAAATAGCCGCTACGGGCGAGAAAAGCCTTAAAATAAGTTGGTCGAAAACAAATGGCGCAGAAAAATATATCGTTTATAGATATGATACTAAGGATAAAAAGTGGGTCAGACTGAAAATAGTCGACGGGCTCACATATACCGATACAGGGCTTTCGAGAGCAACGGGCTATACTTATAAGATCAAAGCGCTGAAATATGTCGGCGGAAAAGAGTTCGCCTCTAAGAAACCGTCAGCAGCTATCGAGGGCGTGACAAAGCCTGCGAAAGCAACTTGTAAAGTGAAGTCGGGTAAATCGGGACAGCTTACAGTTAGCTGGAATTCAGTTGGCGGCGCAACGGGATATGAGGTGTACCTGTCAGACGACGGAACAGCGTTCAAGAAAGTTAGTACAGTCAAGGGAGCAACATCAGCGACTTTGAAGAACTTGGATAAATTTTCATTGAAGTTTGTTAAAGTCAGAGCGTATAAAACCGTCAATGGAGTGACATCTTATGGAGCGTATTCGAGCGTAGTTATGGCATTAGTTTCGTAATAGAGAACATAGCTTTTAAGTGAGGAATGAGGAGTGAGGAATGAAGGAATCGCCTAGCGGCGATGGATTTTAAAATGGGGAATAGAGAAAGCGTGAATTTGCAGTATTTTTGTAGGGTCGAACATCGTTCGCCCGTTACTTTTGAGTTTTTCGACAGCCTCCAAGAAGCATAGCAGAAGCTGTGCTTCTTTTTTTTATCTTTTAGCGATTTTGCGACACAACAACGTCACAAGAATATTTTGAAATAATATGCAAAAACTATCTCCGAAAAGGAGGTCAAACTATGAAATCTTCAAAAATATCAGTAGGGCTCGGAGCAAAAGCCGCCGCAGCTGTGACTGCGCTTATGATGTCGCTGGCTGGGATATCGGCGGCGAGCGGACGAGCTGATAACGTGCTTTCGCAAATGGGGTCAAGCGGAAACGAGGTCAAAGCTATACAGGAAAGACTTAAAGAGCGTGGGCTTTTTAACGACTCTGTTACGGGATATTACGGCGAAAAAACACGACAGGCTGTGCTTAAATTCCAAAAACAACAGGGAATAAGCCAAACAGGTACCGCAGGGTCGCAAACTCTTAGAGCGCTGGGTATATCAATCGGCTCTGTGCCTTCCGCTACTGAGCAGAATATCAACTTGCTGGCTAGAATTATCTCCGCAGAAGCAAGGGGCGAACCTTACGTCGGACAGGTCGCCGTGGGAGCGGTCATTTTAAATCGTATCGAGCACCCATCGTTCCCCGATACCCTGTCGGGGGTCATCTATCAAAACGGCGCTTTTACTGCAGTCGTGGACGGCCAGTTCAATGAGCCTGTGGCGGATTCCGCCTATAACGCCGCCCGTGACGCACTCAACGGCTGGGATCCAACAGGGGGCTGTATTTATTATTATAACCCGGCGAAAACCTCTAATGCCTATATGCACTCAAAACCAACTGTCACGGTCATCGGCAGCCATAGATTTTGTTTGTGATGTTTATAACAGCAAGACCGCCCTGTATATCGCAGAGCGGTCTTGTTATGTTTTTTATCCGTAGAAAT
The DNA here is from genome assembly GCF_019423705.1 of Ruminococcus sp. Classification (GTDB taxonomy): domain Bacteria; phylum Bacillota; class Clostridia; order Oscillospirales; family Ruminococcaceae; genus Hominimerdicola. The sequence continues at coordinate 216,478 of NZ_JAHZAX010000004.1, forward strand.
AATAGTCTCCGCCGCCAATGGAGAAGGGCATTTGCGAAAAAATATCGCCGTATTTGTGGCTGACGTGATCTATCAGATCGCTGAACTTTTCGCTGTTTGAAAAGTCGATCTTTATGGCTTCGACCCATGCTGCCGTCTCGGGATAAATGTATTCCACATTGGCGATGTTGTATGCAGTCTTGTTTTCATCAAGCTCTTTTGCAATGGCCTGCATATCTATGTCGGCGTTGGCAACAAGGCTGTCGATTTTGATCTCAACATAGGATAAGTCAACATTGCAGGCGGACAAAAGGGCTTTCATTTCATTGATGTTGTGCTCGTATGCAACGCCTATCAAGCAAACGCCCTCTGTTTCGGATATTGCACAACTGGTGTATTTTGGCTGATAGCCTTTATCGGCAAGCTTTTTTACGATATTTTGGATAGATTTTAAGCTTGTGACAGGCTCATCGCTGACGGTGAGATCGCCGCTTGGCTCTTTATAATATGTGTGAACATCGCAAAGCGCAGGGTCAACGCCGTAGGCCTCAAGATACGCCTTTATGCGCAAAACATTGTCGGAAGTTCCTGCCACAACGTCAAGATAATCAACGCAGTTTTCAATGGACAAAATGCCAAATTCTGCGGACTTTGCGTTTAGGATAGACTGAATAACGGCGGTGTCACTAGCGTTTTCAAGGGCGGTCTGCCGCTGGTCGTTTTCAAGGTCTATTGGGATAGAAACGTCATTTTTGTTTTCAACTTCCGCTTCTGAGTTCGTTTCGGTCAAAGCGCCTTTGCTTACATATATCGTCACGATATCGCCCTGCGGAACGACTGAATTTGCTGACGGGTCGGTCTTGACCACATTGCCTGCCTCAACGTTGTCGTCATATATCTCTCGAATGACCGCAACGCCCCCTGCTTTGGTGACAAGCTGTTTTACGCTGTCGGCGGACATATTTTTCATATTGGGAATGGTGAAAAATTGGTCGTCTGTTGGGGCTGCCGCAGCGGAAGCCTTGCTGCTGTCGGCGATATCGGGAATGTCAGAATTCAAAAGCTGGCTGAATGAAAAAGCTCCCACAACCAATGCGGCGCAGGCTGCGATAATGACAGCGCTTGTTTTGTTCTTTTTAACTTTTATTTTTTGCGACTTTTGCGGCAAGGGCGTGTCGTCAATGATCTCAGACGTGGTGCTGGTGATGAAAGCCTTACTGTCTATTTTTTGCATAAGCTTTTCAAGCCCGCTGGCTTTGTTTTGCTGATGAGCCTGAGCCATTATCTCTGTCATTTTCATAGCTTTTGTCCTCCTTTTCCAAATTTTTTTGGTTGTCTGAATTTTCACAATAAGTCTTTTTAAGCTTGTCCAGCATACGGTATATCTTTGATTTCACCGTGGATTGGGGCAGCTTTGTGATAGCGGCGGTCTTTTTTATCGTATAGCCGTATTGATAATGCAAAACGAAAATGCGATAGGTGAGCTCGTCCGCTTTTTTTAGCGTCCCCATAACCTGCTCATAGTCGAAAAAGTCTGCATTTTCAAGCTTTCTTAGCATTTTGTCATCGGGAATGTCAAGGCTGTCGATATCCTCGAAAGTGTTTTTCTCTTTGTCTTTGTAATGGTCGGCAACATAGCGCTTTGCTATCCGCAGAATGTAATGTTTTGGATTTCGTATCTTTCCCTCTGTATTGATAAGCGCTCGGTAAAAATCAAGATAAACGCTTTGCAAAGCGTCCTCGATAAGCTCACGACAGTTAAATTTCAATGCCAGATATTTGCATATGTAATCGTAAGTATCATTATAAGTCTTGACGAAAATATCGCTGAATTTGTCATTCACAGCATTTCCCCCTTTCATTTTTTGTGTTTTCATTGCAATAGTCGGGAATATGGGCAAAAAAGTTTCAGATCAAAAATAAAAATTTATGTTTTTTGTAGGGGACGGCGTCCTCGACGTCCCATTATATTGTTTTGTTATGACCTGCCGATTTGTCAGAAAAAAACGGACGGCAAAAAATATGCCGTCCGTGGTCGCCTTGTTTATCGGCGGACAATTTAACGATTTAGTCCACAGAGTAATATTTCTGAAGTCTTGTTTTGAAAATTTCGCAGATGATATTTGCCGCAACGCCTGCTGTGAATACAGATACAAACAGTATCAGAAATACTTTCATTCCTTTGCTCATTATTAAGACCTCCCGATAAAAATTATTAAAAATTATTTTGCGCATTGCACATTATCGCAATTTGCTCCGTCTTTTACTTGTTATCATTATACTATAATTCTGCGGCGATTGCAAGCGGTTTGTAAAAATTCCGTCCTGTCAGTCAAAAAATTTGCAAAAACTCAAGTTATGTGTTATAATAATCCTATATGCAAATTTGATACCATATTTTAGTTTTGAAAATTTACAGCGAGGATCTTATAAATGTCGGAAACTACTAATCAGAGCAGCTATAAAAAGCTGTTTTCAAATACGCTGGTATTTGCCATAGGCTCGTTCAGCTCGAAAGTGCTGGTATTGCTGCTTGTGCCTATCTATACCAATTATCTTACTCGTGCTGAGCTTGGCGTAACGGACGTTCTCACTCAGATCGCAAACTGGATAATCCCTTTGGTGACAATGACTATCACAGAGGCGATAATAAGATTTGGTCTTGATAAGGCTTACGACAAGGTGAAAGTTTTCACGCTTGGCAATCTTATATGCTTCTTTGGTTTGGCGGTGTTTGGTATTTTGCTGCCTATTGTGTCGCTGACAGGGGTGGCGGATAAGTATATAGGCGGTTACAGCGTCATACTCTATGTGTATGTTTTCACCTCAAGTATGAAATCGCTGTATTCAACATTCGTCCGTGCAATGGAACAGGTGAAGCTGTTCGCTTTTAACGGCATTTTGACCACATTTTTCACCCTGTTTTGGACGGCGCTCTTCTATATGGTGCTGCCCAGCAGCTTCCTTGGCGAGGGTACGGGCATTCAGAAATATCTCCTTGCCACAATACTTTCCGACCTTATTTCCGTGATATTCCTCACCTTCAAGTCAAAACTTTGGCGATATATCAACTTCAAGGATATCGACAGGGAGCTTTTGCAGGTTATGCTGCAATATTCCGTGCCCCTTATCCCTGCGCAGCTTTTGTGGCTCATCACAAACAGCTCAGACTCATTTATGACAACACATTATCTCGGCTCGGACGCAAACGGCGTGCTTTCGGCGGCTTATAAGATACCGAACCTTGTTTCGACAGTTTATCTTATGTTTGGACAGGCTTGGAATATGTCCGCCATAACAGAGAACGATTCCGACGACAGAGACAAGTTCTATGAGAATGTTTTTGACTTCAACCAGAGCTTGCTTTATATCCTTGTGGCAGGCTGTCTGCTCATCGTTCAGCCTGTGACTAATTTCTGGATAGGCGCAGATTTCCGTGACTGCGTGAGATATTCGCCTATCATAATCTATGCAACCATATATTCCTGCTTCACAACATTTATGGGCTCGATATACCTTGCGGCAAAGGAGACAAAGCGCTCGCTTTTCACAAGCCTTGTTTCGGGCGTGATAAACGTGGGGCTAAACGTTATCCTTATCCCAAGGATAGGCCTTTACGGCCCGCCGATATCAACGGTTGCGGCTTATCTGACAGTATTTATCATCAGAGCTATCGACTCAAGAAAGCTTGTGCCATTCAGAATTGATATCAAGAAGATGATAATAAACAATATCGTCCTGCTTGTGATGATGTTCATATGCCTTTTTGAAACTGACCTTATGCATAATATACCGCTTTATGGCGTTATCGCTCTGCTTTTTGCGGCTGTGTTTATCCTCAACAGAAAGGCTATCGAAAGCGTATTTTACAGGCTTCTTCCTGCAAAGCTGGCAGCTAAATTTGTCAGCATAAGCACTGGTAAGCTTTGTATCGGCATTGCGGCGCTGGCTGTGCTCGTGGCGCTTGATCTGCTCACAAAGGGCATTATAATCTATGCGCTGCTCTTTGCGGCGTTCTGTTTCGGAATTTACAAAAACAACAGCAAGATCATGTATACACTCCTTGTGCTTATGCCGCTGAGCCTTGTTTTCAGACACGGCTTTATTGCGTTCAGCGCAGCCCTTGTGATACTCTCTGCGGCAATGCTCATAAGGTGCAGAAGAGTGAGAAATATCGGCGTGAGCGTTATCGCTCTTGATCTGCTTATGATGGCGTATGCAGGAATATGGGTCGGCGTGCTTGCGGCGGCTGTGGAGATACTGGCGTTTCTTGTGATATACAGAAAGCGTATTTGGAATAAGATGATCGACTGGGCATATAAAGGTAAATAAGCGATCATATCCTTGCGATAGAATTGCTTTTATATAATTATAATAGTGTAAAAAGTGTGGCTAAAAGCTGCGCAATATCACCAATGGAGGTTTTTATTATGGCAGAATTGAAATTCGAGATCACAGAAAGACTGGGTGTGCTTTCAGAGAACGCAAAGGGCTGGACAAAGGAGCTCAACAAGGTTTCTTGGAACGAGAGAGAGCCTAAATACGATCTCAGAGAATGGAATCCCGATCACAGCAGAATGGGCAAGGGTATCACCCTTACAGACGAGGAAGTTGAGACCCTCAAGGCTATCCTTAACGGCGAAGAGATCGAGGACGATATTGACGAATCTGAGATTCTTTAACAGAGTGTAAAGCTTCGGTAAACAGTTAAATGATAATTGATTGTTAATAGCTAGTTTAAATTTGTTTGTTATAATTCTTTAGAAAATAGACGAGACGTGTGATTATCGGGACAAAGCCGCAGGAATTCTGAGGCGTTGTCCTAATGCGTTTTTGGCGCATTATACATTATGTGTACACAATTACACAATTTAAGAATTATATCCGGAGGGAAACGTTAAGTTATGGAGCAGCACGGCATAAGCAAGCTTGACTTGAAGCGCAGAAACCGTATGCAGGTCCTCAAGATACTCAAGCAGAGAGGCCCTACATCGAGAATCGATATTGCAGGAACATTGGAGCTCACAAGAGCGGCGGTAACGATCATCACAAATGAGATGATCGAGCAGGGTATTATCCAGGAGATCGGCGAATACAAGCACGTTACTGAGAAAGCCCCTAGAGGAAGAAAGAAAATACTTATCGACATAAATCACCATTACAAGTTCGTTATCGGTGTGACTATCGAGGAGGATATCGTCAGCGTTGGACTGTCTACATTGGCAGGTGCGGTGCTCGATAAGAGAAATCTTGCTATCGACGAAAGCACAGATTATAAGACTATCTTTGATTTTACAGAGAAGTCCATAAATGAAGTGCTGGGCGACAACTGCCTCAGCAAGGAGTCTATCCTTGGCATTGGCTTTGGCATTTTCCCAACAATGTATTCAAGACTTGGCATTGACGTTGAGGACGGCGAGCCGAACTATAACAAGCTCAAGGCGCAGATCAGAGAAAAGACTGAGCTGCCGCTGGTATTTGACAACTCTGTCAAGGGCACGGCTATGGCTAATATCGACTTCCTCAAGACTAAGGATATCAACAGGCATAATATCGCCTTCTTGCAGTATGGCAACACTATGCACTTTGTTGTAACGAACCTTAACGACCCTATCGTATCATACGACAACAGAACGAACTTTGTTGACAAGATGATAATAAACCCAATGTCTGACAGAACCTGCGCTTGCGGCAGAAGAGGCTGTGTTGAAAGCGAGCTCACGCCTTCCGCTACCCTCAGCAAGCTGAGAGAGGTGTTCTCACAGGAAAAGACACCGTTCTTGTATGAGGTAGCAAGGGGCAATTTTGAGTCTATCACCCGTGATATGATTACAATGGCATATGAAAAGAACGACGAGGCTGTAAGAGAGATACTCGACAGCGAGCTCAAGCTCCTTGCAGTATTGCTGAACAACCTGTATTTCTCTACTAATCCGCAGAAGATCGTGCTGCACCAGTTCGATATCCAGAACGAAAAGACTTTCCAGAAGATCAAGGACGCAGTAACAGAGATCGGCGGCTCGCTGGTATCAAGCAAAATAGAGCTTTCTATCATCGAGGACAAGCACAGATTCCTTTCCGGTTGTGCCCTTGCTATCAGAGAACTGTTCTTTAACAGAGGCGGTTTTGAGGCTGCTTTCGGCAATTAGCTGCATATTCTATATTTATATAAGACCTGTACGGAGCGTGAGCTCTGTGCAGGTCGATTTTGTTTATTTGGATTATTATTAGACTTGGCGGGTAAATCATAGGAACTACGGCCAAGTTCCAGCTGGACAAGTAACCAAAGTGACGAATAATTGTACAAAATAGCGCAAAAAAGCAGACAACGGAAGAAATAACTATCAAAAAGGTAGAAAGGTCAAAAAGGTGTTGACAAGCGGAAAGAAA
>NZ_JAHZAX010000005.1:0-155319 GCF_019423705.1 Ruminococcus sp.
TGCTACGGCAGGGAGCATATGTATCTTGCATTGCAGCAGAGAAAGGCTGCCGGGAAAACTGACATTGACATTCCCTGTGAAGCTGTATGTGTCAAGTTTTATTATACAGGATTACTTCTTACTTTAAATTTTCAATTTGCAGTTTGCGATTTGCTATTTGCGCCGGATATCTTCCTGCCCTGTAATGTAAAGCATTAGGTGGCGCAGCAAAAACGTTATGTTGTCCTCCAGCGCCTCTTCGCAGAAAAGCTTTCGGTTCTCGATCATCAAATTAATGGTCTTGACCGTGTTCGCAACGTAACCAAGGTCAACATCGCTGCGGACGTTCTCGATAAATCCCAGCACAAACGCCGTTTCCTTTTTTGCGTGATCGCTTTCAAAGAAAACTTTTGTGTGCTCGTCATTTTTCAGCCAAGCGATATCATCGCCGCTGATGTGGCAGAAAAACGAGTTTTCAGGCGTGAAAAGACTGCTGTAAGTCTTGTAAAACTCCTCAGCAGGAACTTTCTTTTTGTCGCCCATTTCAGTGTATATCCGATCGTAAGCTTTCTGATCGTAATCGCTTATTATCGCATACGCCAATGCGCCTTTCGAGTCGAAAAAGCTGTAAAACGTGCCCTTTGCAATGCCAACGCTTTCCGCAAGCTCCGCAACCGTGGTGTTTTTTATGCCCTTTTCCTCGAACAATTTCATCGCCGCCGATTTTATTTCACCCTCGATCTCTTTTCGCCGATCACTTGAAAAAATCACAGGCATTTTCTCACCTCCAAGCCGCTAAATGACCAAACACTAAATCGGTCATTTATATATTAGCACTTCCTAACCAACTTGTCAAAGGGGGTTCGTAATTTTTTGTTGTGATGATATTATTTCACTGTAAGCAACAAATTAAAAATTCTATAAACTTTGAGTAAATTATATAACACTTAGCTCAAAAATTCATAGTATGTTATTTTTATCCTGTTGGAAATCCTATATAAATGGTGTATAATGAAAATGTAATATAATGCGTGAATAACTCGATCTCTGTCATAGAAAGTGGGGCAGCGTTGTGGAAGTAATAAGTGCGTTAAAGACTGATAAAGATGCAGGCACTCAAATGTCCAAAGAACAGGTCAAACAAGATATGAACGACCTTGGCAAGTTATTTGACTATGTCCGTCTGCTGAAAGCGGACGAGGTGGGCGGTGTTGCAAAAAAAACGCCTGTTGACGACAGGCTGAGACCCTGCAAGTGCTATGATTTTTGGAATAAGGAATCCCAATGCGAAAATTGCATTTCTATGAAAGCTCTCTATGAGAAAAGGCAGCGCACAAAACTTGAGATTATGGGCTCTGACGTGTTTCAGGTTTTCGCACGATATGTTGTCGTTGATGGCGAACCTTGCGTGATCGAGTATATAAAACGCCTCGATGAGGACTCTCTCGTAGGTTTTGATAATAATGAAAATCTGAAAAATAAGCTCTCGAAGTATCAGAAAGAGCTTTATCGTGACGCTTTGACAGGTGCTTATAATCGTCGCTATTTTGAGGATAAGATCAAAAATTCCCGTATGAGCGCAGGTGTTGTTATGATCGACGTTGACGACTTTAAGCTTTATAACGATACCTGCGGCCACGACGTCGGCGACCTTGTGCTTGATACGATCGTCAAAGTTATCCGAAAGTGCATAAGAAAATCTGATATCTTGGTGCGTTATGGCGGTGATGAATTTCTCCTCGTTATGCCCGAGATCAATGAAGAAGATTTCCCAATAAAGCTCAAACAGATCCAGCGCAGGATAAATAATTGCGACATTCCTGGCTATTCAAAAATACACGTTTCTGTAAGTATCGGCGGCGTGTTGGCCGATGATGAACCCCTTGAGGACGCTGCTACTCGTGCTGATAAGCTTATGTATCAAGCTAAGACGCAAAAAAATATCGTTGTAACCGAAAATACTGAGCTTAAACTCAAAACTGACAGTAAGAAAGAAAAAGTGCTGATCGTTGACGATTCCGAGATGAACCGTGAGATACTGTCGGAAATGCTCAGCAACGAATATGATATTTTGGAAGCTGCTGATGGCAAAGAGTGTCTGCAGCTGCTCAGTGACCTCGGTTCTGAGATATCCGTGGTTCTGCTGGATATAGTTATGTCGGGAATGGACGGCTTTGAGGTGCTGAATGTGATGAACGATCACCGCTGGCTAGATGATATCCCTGTTATAATGATATCAAGTGAGGACTCTGTTGACTCTATCCGCCGTGCATACGGCCTTGGCGTGTCTGATTATATAAGCCGACCGTTTGACGCAAAAGTCGTCTATCAGCGTGTGGACAATACCATAAAGCTTTATGCAAAGCAGCGTAAGCTTCTTTCTCTCGTAACAGATCAGATGCGTGAAAAAGAGAAAAACAACGAAATGATGATCGCAATTCTCAGCCATATCGTTGAGTTCAGAAACGGCGAGGGCGGCAAGCACGTTTTGCATATCAAATGTCTGACGGAAATGCTCCTCGACAGGCTGCTCCAAAAGACTGATAAATATATGATGAACTCATTTGAACGCTACCTTATCTCGCTGGCAGCTTCGCTTCACGATATCGGCAAGATAGGCATTGATGAGAATATACTCAACAAGCCTGCAAAGCTCACAAAAGAAGAGTTTGAGGAGATGAAAAAGCATACCGTTATTGGCGAGTCAATGCTTAAAGGGTTGGACTTTTACGCCGACGAGCCGCTTATACGGGTGGCGTTGCAGATATGCCGCTGGCACCATGAGCGTTATGACGGATGTGGCTATCCCGACGGCTTGAAGGGCGACGAGATACCGATATCGGCGCAGATAGTTTCCCTTGCGGACGTTTATGACGCATTGGTGAGCGAGCGTGTTTATAAAAAGGCATACAGCCACGAAAAAGCTATCAGTATGATACTTGGCGGCGAGTGCGGTACGTTCAATCCGCTGCTGCTTGAATGTCTTGCTGATATACAGGACAAGCTGAAAGTCGTGTTTGCCGATAATGATAGTAATGAAGAATAATGATTTTTACAGAGATAGACCAATATGGAGATATTGTGATATTCGTATTAATGTGTAAGACAATTCAGGAGTGAACAGAATGACGATAAAAGAGTGTTATGCGAAAATGGGTGCATACCCTCAGGGCGTGTGACTTGATCTCGGCTTTGACGATCTCTATGCGCCTAGTGCGTAGCTTACAGAAAAACTGAGAGGCAGAAAGCTTGAAGGTTATGAATCGCTGCACGGCACGGTCTGTGCAGCTTTTTTGTTTATACTGATTTGAAAGGGGCGGTGGCATTGCTGCTTAATGATGATTTTGTCTATAAAATAGTTTATTGTATCGCCTATGCCTTCAACGGCTTTATCGTTTATACATTTATGTCCACCTTTTTCGACACGGAATCTCTCCGTGTCCGCAAGGGTACAAGAGACCTTTGTTATATTGCATATGTTGTTATAACGAGCGCAGTTTATCTTATCTGGAATATAGCTATAGTGAATCTTGTCGCCAATGTGGCAGGGCTTATCGGGCTTACGCTGCTTTATTCCTCATCAAAGCAGGAGAGGATAACGGCGGCATTTTATACATACTTTTTCCTATTCGCCTCCGAGATCGTGGTGTATTTGCTGACGGGCTACAATATGATACCCGTCTTTGAACAGGGCTATTACCGTGATATCTTCGGCGCAATAATCTGCCGAGTGCTGTCATTCATCTGTGCCCTGCTGCTGAAAAACTTCAAAGCGCTGAAAAATAAGCAGAACGTGCCTGCTGTGCTGTGGTTCGCTTCGGTTTTCGTGCCGCTGTCAACGCTGATAATACAGACTATCATAATCTACTTTGTGGCAAACAGGTATGTGCTCATAATCTCAGTTTGTATGGTGGTGCTGCTCAATATCGTGTCTTTCACCCTTTATGATGGTCTTAATAAAATGTACACCGATAAAATGGAGAGCGCCCTTATCGAGCAGGAAAGAGAGCTTTATTATAACCAATGCCTTATAATGCAGTCCTCCGCCGATGGCTTGAAAAAGTTTCGCCACGATATAAGCAACCACCTTTCGGCAATTTACGAAATGCTGGAAAACAAAAGCTATGAGGACGCTGAAAGCTATGTCGGTTCGCTTATAAATATCAACAAAGCCAGCGTGGTGTATTCTCAGTCGGGCAATGTCATAATCGACAGCATTTTGAACTTCAAGCTCCAACAGCTTTCCGATATGGGCACGGACATAAGCTCTGAGATAACTATTCCGAAAGACCTGTCCCTTAATGCAGCCGATATGACCACCATACTTTCTAATATGATCGACAACGCAAGGGAAGCCCTTGAAAAGACCGACAATAAGACCTATTCTATCAGCATTGTTTATACCAAAGGCAGACTGATGATTCGTCAGCAAAATTCTTTCAGCGGTGATGTAAAGGTCGAAAACGGCAGGCTTGCCACCATTAAAAAGAACGCCGCTGACCACGGCTACGGCCTTGAAAATATCCGTGATACCGCAGAAAAATACGGCGGCTTTTTCAAGACCGATCATAGCGGCGACCTATTCACAACGGACGTGCTTCTGTATATAAAGCTGACAGATGATAACAAGGACAAGAATATGAAAACTGCGTGATAAGGCGATAAATGCCTTGACTTTATGCGCAAAATGTGGTAATATGTTTATTGATAACTATGTGCGAAAATTCTTTCGGCTTTGCGGGAGTTTTAGCTGAAAGTAATTCCGTAAGTATCAAAAGTATTAAAGGCAAAAGACCCGACATTGGCAGCGAAAAAAATGAGATATCAGGATTTAGATATGCTGCCTTAAAGTCGTAACGAATAGGGAGCAGATAAAGTTTGTTCACCCGGGTCAGAAAGAGAAAGAAGCTGACCTTGTTTTCAAAGTCTTTTTAGCAAGGCTTAAAAAAGACTTGTATAAAGAGGTTCGTTATGAAAAAGATAATTTTGGCGCTGTGTTTGTGCGTCGTAGCTGCGGCAGTTGGCTGCGGCAAAAGTGTAAGCTCTTCCAGCTCTGCGGATATAAAGGGAAGTTCTTCGGCAGTAATGGCCGAGGCTGATATCACCGATGATAGCGGAGTGGACAAGAGTGACAAAGATGATAAAAAACAAAAGCTTGAGAAATATGTAAATGAGCAAGTCGAAGAGGCTGTCGAGGATAATAAGCCCGAAAGCTTTAACGTTGACGGTGATTATAACTTCTATTACGATGGCTTTGACAAGGTTTATTCTAATGACAAGCTGAAAAAGTGCTTTGACAAGCTTGAAAAGATATGCGATGAGGCTGATTTTGATCTGTCTTTTTCGTATCAAAGTATGACCAGCAATGTAATCGTTTCCCACAACACTTATACGAGATATCTGACTTGCAGTACCATTAAAGCGCCTTATGTAAAGTCGCTTTTGCAGCAGGGTATCGACCTCGATACCGAGATAACTAGATATGATTGCTGGGACGGCGATGATGGCATGATAGCTCTCGAGCCATATGGCACAAAGCACACCGCAAAGGAGCTTATTGAGTATGCCATACAGGAATCGGACAACACCGCATATTACCTGCTGTGGAGGACTTTCGGCTATTATCAGTTCAACCAAAACCTGTATTCTCTAGGTGCGAATTGTACCCTTGGCGATAGCTGGATATTTACATATTGTACCGTAACGGATATGGCAAAGTGCTATAAGGATATTTACGATTTTGCTGAGGAAAACGAGCAGGGCAAGTGGCTTATAAGCCTTATGGAGGATACCGACCTTGAAACGCAGATAACTGCGGCGCTAGGCGGAAAGTATGATGTCGCCCACAAGTATGGCTCTGAGTTCAATGAATCGAATTTCCACGATTGCGCTATTGTCTATGCCGATTCGCCTTTCGTGCTTTGTATTTTCACGAATCAAATGCCCGAAACGGAAGAAAGCTGTAAAGTGTTTAAGGATCTTGCAAAGGTCTTTGACGATATAAACAATCTTATTGCAGAAAATTAGACGGGGGAACTTGTCTTAAAATGGGAGGAAAATTTATGAGCGAATACAAAATCTATTCTTTGCATATGGGCAAAGCAAAGTGCGCTGTCGATCTTGGCGACGGCTCTGAGAGAGGCGAGTATGTAAATCAGGATTACATTCTCAACAAAATGGGCAGACCGCATAGAAGCATTAGCCTTATGTACTGCTACTATCCGCTGGATAAGGAGTTCCCCGGAAGAATTTCCGAGGTTATGAAGGACGCTGATATCTCATTTGCTTGGGATTATCCATATGACGACTATTTCACATACAAGGGCGGCCTTGAGGGCAACACCGAGGGCGAGCCATTCACATTTATGAGAGACGTAAGACGTCACGGACAGGACGTTACTCTCACACTCACTATCGATCCACACGTTTCCGACGAGCAGCTTATCGCTATCGCCAACGATCTGAGACCATTCGGCAGACTGCTTCTTAGAATCAATCACGAAGCAACAGGCAACTGGTTCTCATTCAACAAGAGATGTACATATCAAGAAGTTGCAGATTTCTATTGCCGCTTCAACAAGATACTCAAGGAGCACGCTCCGAACGTTTCCACCATCCTTTGTATCGGCGGCGTTGAAGACCCTAACAAGAATGAGATCGAAAAGGAAGCTGAGTTCTCACAGGCTGTCAAGAAAACTGACATCTGGTCTGTTGACAAGTATATGGCGCTCCATTGGGGTTGGCCTTATGACGTTGCCGAAAGAGGCGGCACAAGCCATAAGAGAGACACAGTTAAGGCAACATACGATATGACAAAGCGTTCTTTCGAGAGATTCAAAGAGATCAACGGCGGTGTTGCAAAGCCAATGGTAATGAGCGAATTTAATGCCGACGGCGACGTTACAGGTCCATACGATCAGGCAGCAATGGTAAAGGAATTCTGCGATATGCTCAAAGCCGACGGTGAAAACTGGTTCTCTGGCTTTACATTCTATCAGTTCAGAGACAGAGGCCGTCTCGGACTTGAAATTCAAGACCCGAACTATGCAGATTGCGGTATCGAGCAGCCTGTTATGAAAACCTATAAGGAAATTATTCACGACGATTTCTTCAAGCCTTCAATGACAAGGGGCGAAGAGGTAACGCTCCCTTGCAAACTCCGCTGGGGCGGCTCAGAGGACGCAGAGGGTCTCGAGATCCCACTCCACTTTGAGAAGAACCCACACTTCTGCGAAGTTACATTTGATGATGATTCCAACATTATGATGGAGATCAACGGCAAATGGTTCTATAAGTCACCTGAGGCAAAGACTATCGACCTTATGGCAGCGTTCTTTGAGAAGCCGCTGGAGGGCGAAGCTGACCTCACTCTGAGACTGTTCGCACCTCCTGCAAGCGGCGAGAACGACCTCTCCATTGAGGACGGACTTATGAACAGCTATACAGAGATCAAGAAGCTCCCTGATATCCGTATCAGATTTGAACCTGTTGAGCTTTAATAAGCTAGTGAAAATCAAATAGCGAAAAATAAAAGGACGGCTTTGACCGTCCTTTTTTGCGTTATAAATTATTTATTATCACAAGGCGCTTGCCTTGCCATAATCTTCATAGCCGCCTTTAGCCCGTCAACAGCGGCGGACATTATTCCTCCAGCATATCCAGCACCCTCGCCGCAGGGATAAAGATTATCAGCGCTCAGCGATACCATATCAGCGTTTCGTGTAATGCGCACAGGGGAGCTAGTTCTCGTCTCAGGGGCGGTGAGCATTGCGCCGCCGTCGCCAAAGCACGCCATTTTTCCAGCGAAGTTTTTCAGTCCGCTCTCGAGCATATCCGTCACGAATTTCGGGAAAACTTCACGAAGCTCCACCGCCTCGCAGCCAAGACTGTAACTCTGTCTGACTGTTCCCTCAAGGCTTGGCAAACCGCTGAGAAAACCCGAAACTGTCGTGCCTGCGCCCTTGTATGAGCCCGTCAGCTTGTAAGCCTTGCGCTCAATGCTCCTCGCAAATTCCACGCCGTCAAGGGGCTTGTCGCCGAAATCTCTCGGCGTCACCGCAACCACCACCGCTGCGTTTGCGTTCTCGCCGTCACGGGCAAATTCGCTCATTCCGTTGGTGACAGTTCCGCCCATCTCCGAAGCCGACGGCACCACAGTTCCACCAGGACACATACAAAATGTGTAAACGCCACGTCCGTTCTTGTCACGCCAAGAAAGCTGATATTCACCCTTCGGCAGCAGGGGATTGCCGGCGTGCTCGCCGTAAAGGCTCTTGTCAACGTCCGCTTGCTTGTGCTCAATTCTCGCACCAACGGAAAACGGCTTTGCCTCCATAAAAATATTCTTGCGGTGCAAAAGCTCGAAAGTGTCTCTCGCCGAATGTCCTATTGCCAGTATCACCGCAGAGACTTTCTCCTCCTTGCCACCGGCGCAAATGCTGGCTATCCTGTCATTATCAAGCTTCAAATCGGTAAGTGCGCAGTCGAACCGCACCTCGCCGCCAAAATCGATAATGCGCTTTCTAATGGCAGTCACGATGTTGCGCAGATTGTCCGTGCCGATGTGTGGTTTTGCCTTTGTGAGGATCTCGCTGGGCGCACCGAAATCAACGAACCGCTCAAGAACATATCGGCAAAGTGGGTCTTTTATTCGTGTGGTAAGCTTGCCATCGGAAAAAGTTCCAGCGCCGCCCTCTCCGAACTGAACATTGCATTGCGGGTCAAGCTCACCCGTCAGCCAGAATTTCTGCACCGCCGCCGTCCGCTTGTCCATTGCGCTGCCACGCTCCAAAACTATCGGCTTGTAACCCTGCTCCGCCAACGCAAGCCCTGCGAACATTCCCGCAGGCCCGAACCCTGCGATAACAACACGCCCTTCAGCTTTTTTGGACGATATAACAGGCGCAAAGCCGCTTGGCTCAACATAGGTCAGCGACTGATTTTTTGCGCAAAGCTTCTTCTCAAGTTCGGCGCTGTCAAGTTCCGCAAACACCGAATGAACAAAGTGAATGTCGCTGCGCTTGCGTGCGTCAAGGGAAGTCTTGTGTATCTGACTGTTTTTGACGTGCCCAGCCCCAGAGCCAAGCTTTTTCATCGCCGCCGAGATTATCTCCTGCCCCTGCGCCCCAAGGGTCGATCTTATCTGATTTACTATAATTGGCATAAAGTCCTCCTGTGTTTTTACCGAAAAATAGGGACGAAAACTCGTCCCTATTTGTATGCGTTTTTATGAATCTGCCACAACGACCTGAATTTCATTGTTGCCATAGCCCCAAACGTTGTTGTAAGTCGGCGAATAGATTATTGCCTGCCTTGCATATGAGCCGGAATCGATAATGTCACTAAGGTCGATCTGAGCGTAAAGATCATCGTCCGAAAGCTTGTTTATAATGTCCTCAGGGCCGTAAACACGAACATTTGAAAGCTTCTTGGTCTCAACGGTGGTCTTTTTGCCGCTGGGCTTGCCCTTGACCACGATGTGATCTGAGGTGATAGAAAATTCCTTGTATGTGTAACCCGTCGGGTCAAATGTCACCTTCACCTGCTCATCGCCGTTCATATTGATCTCACCGGCGTTCAGCGGTATCTTGAAGCTGAAACTCTTGTCAAGGTCAATGTCGCTGAGGTCGATCGTTCCAACGTGGAGGACTTCCTTGTCCGAATCGTCAAGGTTCGGCGAAACAACGGATATCTCCGTCTCCGAAAGCTTCATCGGCAGGGAACTAACGTCAAAGCTGTCAAGGCAGTTTGTGATATCAACTTTAAGCTCCGCCGTCTTTTTCTTAAACACAACGAAGTTCACGTCAACGGACTTTGCGTCCTTTATCTCGAGCTTTGAGCTGTCCACAACGTTGTCGTCATCGTCATAGAATACGATATCCTGCGTGTTTATGGTGGTGTCTTCCGTGATCTTCTTTGACTTTGATATCTGCGCCACAGCCTTGCTGATGCTGTCAAGCTCGTTTTTCGGACCTTCAACAGTTATCTCGCTAGGCGTAACGTTTGTGTCCTTGAGGATATAGCCTTCCTCTGCGCTTATGAGCGGCGCTTCTGCGGAAAGCGGAACAGTCTTTGTTGTAAGCCTGTCAAAATCCACCGATACCGTGTCAGGGGTAACAGAAACCACAGTCACTTTGTCGGTCGAATGTGTGGACTTGACCTCAATGTCAAGATCGTAAGTGCCTTCTTTTGTAACGCCGTCAAGATTGACGCTCGCCACAAGGTCGGAAGCCGTGTATCCGCCTATCTCATAGTTCATACCCTTGATCTCAACGTCAACGGAAATATCCTTGTAATTGAGCGCCGAAAGCCCCTTGTCCTGAGCGGCCGTTCCGTCAAGAGAGAACACAACGGGCACGTTTGTGATAGTCTTGTTTATTGTAGGATACTGAGTGATCGAAAGTGCGAACCAGATTATCACGGCAATGATTATCGAAAGTATCCTAAGTCCGAAATCTGCGCCGTGCTTTCTTTCTTTTTTTGTCTTCTTTACTTTTTCCATTTTGAAATCACCCTTCCTGCAAAAGAATTTTCTCTAATGGAATTAGCGTCCTTCTCTGGGAGAAGTCTGTTGTCAAGAAGCTTTTTGAGAGAGTCCTTTGAATAACCTCTCGTAAGCTCGCCGTTCTCAGCCACGGAAATGTTGCCCGTCTCTTCCGATACAACAACAACGATAGCGTCCGAGTTCTCACTCATACCGATAGCCGCACGGTGTCTTGAGCCAAGCTGCTTGTTGATAAGTTCGTCCTTCTGCGGCCTCGGCAGAAAACAGCCAGCCGCAAGGATAATGCCGTCTCTTATGATAACAGCGCCGTCGTGAAGGGGCGTGTTCGGGAAAAAGATGTTGCCAAAAATAGCAGGGGAGGGGATACAGTTGAGCACCGTTCCCGTTGCGATCTGTTCGCCAAGCTTTGTCTTTCTCTCGCAGATTATAAGCGCACCTGTCTTTGTGGAAGAAAGGTTTGAAGTAGCGTCGCATATAGCGTCGATAGCCTTGCGCCAATGCTCCGTGTTATCGTCCGAGTCGCCTGAGCTGAAAAAGCTGAAGCCCCCAAGACTTGTTCGGCCAACCTTTTCAAGCACACGCCTAAGCTCAGGCTGGAAAAGAATGATAAGAGCGATGAAGCCCCATTGGAAACAGGTCTTGAGCAAAAATCTGATAGTTTGCAGATTGAAAAAGACAGCCAGCAAATAGCAGCCGATGAGGATAAGTATACCCTTTGTGAGCTGCTGCGCCCTTGTCTCACGAATAAGCTTTATACCGTGGAATATGAGAAAGGAGAGGATAGCTATATCGACAATGTCATTAATGCCAATTGATTTAAAAACGCCCCATACAGCGTTCAAAACGTAAGCGATACCGTCCAGCATATTTCACACCCTTTGCAATTTATTAGTAAATGCGCCGTCAAAGCGCAAGAATATTCACTTATAAATAGTATATCATATTTTATTAAAAAGTACAAGGGCAATAGCGAATTTTTTTTACATTTTTATTTGCCTTGCACAGCATTTTCAGAACAACAAAAAAGGACAGACCCGAAAGTCTGCCCTTAAAAATTGCTATTTTGCTTTTGCACAGTCGTATGTCAACGGGCGAACGCTGTTCGCCCCTACATATAAACAGCGTATTTACGCCAATTGTAGGGGACGGCGTCCTCGACGTCCCACTTTTGTCGGACTTTTTCAACAAGCTGAAGGACAGACCCGAAAGTCTGCCCTTAAAATTCTGTTTATTACAGCGTGCTGCCAAAGTCGGAAATGATTATCTGTCCCGTGATAGCCCTTGATTCGTCGCTTGCCAAAAACAGCAAAATGTTCGCAACGTCCTCAGGCATACAAGGCTGAGCCTTGAGATCATTGTGTGTCATCATTGCGCCGAACATATCCTTGTCAAGATTAGCAGCGTTCATTCCTGCAACCATCGGCGTAACGATAGTGCCCGGGCAAACAGCGTTGAAGCGTATGTAATCCTTTTGGAATCTAAGCGCAGCGTGCTTTGTAACGCCAATTATAGCCGCCTTTGATGAAACATAAGCCGCACCGCCGCAGCCCATTGCGCCTGCAACGGAAGCCACGTTCACGACGGAAGAGCCTGCCTTCATTCTCTTTGTGGCAGCCCTCATAACCTTCATCGTGCCTTTTTGATTTGTCTCAACGATCCTGTCAAGATCCTCGTCAGTAAACCTGTCGATGGGCTTTAACCCCTCTTCAAGAATACCAGCATTGTTTATGAGAACATCTATCTTGCCGAACTTTTCCATTACGGTCTCCATAAGCTTCTCAGGATCTTCGCCCTTGGAGATATCTGTCGGTACAGCAAGAACAGTTCCGCCGGCAGCGGTTATCTCACCTGCAACATTGTCAAGCGCTTCTTTTCTTCTCGCCGTGATAACAACAGTTGCGCCCTCTGCCGCAAAAAGCTTAGCAGTTGCAGCGCCAACGCCCGAATTTCCGCCTGTGATAACGGCAACTTTACCTTTTAAACGATTCATATAAAAAAGTCCTCCTTGTCTAACTTTTATATAAGTTTTCAACTCATACAATGCAAATTATACAATATAAACATCAGTTTGTCAAGAGCAACTTTCTGATAGTGTCAACGCTCTTGTAGGGGCGACCTGTGGTCGCCCGCCCTCGATACGTCTGTGATATGAGAAATTCGTGTCAATTCTGATAATCTATCTTCTCCACCGTGAGCATAGGATACCTGTAAAGCTCGCCGCTGTCAAGTCCGACCCTGTGCATATCCACCGCCGATATCTGATGACCGTCATAAGTGGTGTAGTAATAAATGCCCTTGTCAGCGTTGCAGCAGCTTGTGTATATCGTTATCTCAAACTTGCCCTCAGCCACCTCGCAGCAGCCCCTCTGCTGATCTACCGAGCCAAGAATGTGGAAAAACTGGCTCACGCTCTCTTCCTCAGAGCTTCCCGAGCGTGAATTCATCTTCACATAAGCCGCCCTAACAAATCTCGATTGTGACGAAAGATCGCCCGGCAGACCCATTGCGCCCATTCCACGGCTGTAAGCCGTAAGTTCCAGACCCTCGCCAAAAGTGTTTGCAGGCTGCTTGGGAGAAAGCCCCATAAAGTCTTTGAGCCTGAACATCTGCATATCAAATGGCGGATTGTTTGTGAGCACCCCAACAGGGTCGTCATAAACCTTGATGCCCTCTTTCACCGATTCCACCACGATACATTCGTCCCTGTCCGCAATTATCCAATGAAGCTGCCCAGCAGGCATTTGCGGACTGAACGTCGTCTTTGTAATGTTGATATTCCCGATAAGCGCCCTCGCTTCTTTCACATTTGCACACTTGCTCAGTATCCAAGGAATAAACTCAAACTGCGCCACATTGTCCTTGCCCTCGATATCGTCACGATAATAAGCATTGCCCACAAAGTTTAGCCCTGCCATGCAAAGCCCTTTCTCGTTTGCAGCGTCATAAAACAGGGGATACCCGCCGGCAACGTGTGCAACGCCTATCACCGCATAATGATCTGCGACCCTGCCCATATTAATAAAGTCCAAAGGGAACTCCCTCGGCATAATAACTATCTCCTCGCCGTAGGAGCTTTCGTAATCGAGGGTTCGTCCAAAGTAAAAATCATCAGTCTTGTATGTTGCCGCCGTGCACATTTATATCAGCCTCCGTTTATTTCTTGTAACAGAATGTCAAAAAGCAGCAAAATAATTGGCGACCACAGGTCGCCCCTACATAAAAATTGCTTATTTAAGCACATTGTAGGGGACGGCGTCCTCGACGTCCCATTTGTTTGACGCTTTTTTAACAAGCTCTACTTTTATCTTTAATAATAATATACCACTATTTCAGTATAAAATCAATACATATCTGAAAATATGTTGACTTATGTCAAAAATATTGCTATAATATTTTAAAACAACAAAATGTGGCAAGCTCCAAGAAAGGAGGAACACCTTTGACCTGTTCCAATGTGAAGAAGATTTTTTTCAGAGTTATCGCCGTTATCGTTCCCGTTGCGGTGCAGTTTCTTTGGTATCTGTTGATACTCAAATGGCTCAGCAAAGCCGCAGGCCTGCTCACCATCGTGCTGACAGTTCTTGCATTTATTTTTGTGCTGTATATAAATACCAAGCGTGAGGAAAGCAGCTATAAGACCCTTTGGCTTATCGTTATCCTGACCCTGCCTATGCTGGGCGCAGTAATGTATATAATTTTCGGCAATAATAACACCGCCAAAAAGCTTGAAAGGAGCATTATCAAAGCCAAACTTCATATGCTCCACTATGACCTGCCCGACGGTGATAAATGCCTTGAACACCTACGCCGAGAGGACAAGCGCTTTGCTCAGTCCGTGGCAAGAATAAGCAAAGCCACAGGCTTTCCAATGGTGAAGCTTGGCAGCGCAGAGTATTTCCCCATTGGCGAGGATATGTTCGCCGATATGTGCAAAGAGCTTGAAAAGGCTGAAAAATACATCTTCGCCGAGTATTTTATCCTGCAAAACGGCAAATTCCTCAATACAGTCGTCGATATTATGGCAAGAAAAGCCGCCCAAGGCGTTGACGTCAGAATTATGTATGACGACCTCGGCAGCATTGCAACATACTCACTTGCCGACGCCTTAAAGCTTGGCGAAAAGGGCATAAAGTGCGTGCCCTTCAACCCGTTCCTGTTTATAAAATCCCAGCTCAACAACCGTGACCATAGAAAAATAATGGTAATAGACGGCAAAGTAGCATACAGCGGCGGAATAAATCTCTCCGATGAATATATAAACATCGGCTCAAAGTACGGCCATTGGAAGGACATCGGCTTTAAGATAACAGGCGACGGCGTAAAAAGCTATACCTATATGTTCATCGAATTTTGGAACGCTTTTTCAAACGATATTATTCCAATGGAACTTGTGAGCGACACATTTGAATCAGAATACAGCGGCAAGACCGACGGCTACGTCCTGCCATATTATGATTCACCAATGGTCAGCGACAATGTCAGCAATACCTTTTTCTCTGAGATACTCTATGCCGCCACAGACTATGTGTGGTTCTATACCCCATATCTTATGTTAGGCGACAGCCTTTTTGACGCCTTTATCAGAGCCGCCCAGCGTGGCGTTGACGTGCGTATCATAATGCCTGGAATAGCTGACAAAAAGGTAGTTTTCCGCCTGTCAAGAAGCTATTACCGCCAGCTTATCGAAGCAGGCGTAAAGATTTACGAATACACTCCCGGCTTTGTCCACGCAAAGGGCTGCATATGCGATGATAAGCTTGCCGTCCTCGGCTCGGTCAATCTTGATTACAGAAGCCTTTTCCTGCATTTTGAGTGCAGTTCTATCTTCTATGACTCGTCGATCATCGACACCTTCAAGGCCGATATCCTCGACACCCAAAGCAAGTGCCGTCAGCGCACCCTAGAGGATACAAAGTCCAACCTCTTTAACCGCCTTATCGACGGAATTTTGAGGATATTCGCACCGTTGTTGTAAGACTAAACACCAAAGCTGCAATTTTCGCTTATGAAAAGTTGCAGCTTTTTTTTGTACACCCCGCCCAACCCAAAACATCTCAACGCCCACTATCTTATGCACATTGCAGAAATCCCCGCACCCCCATTGACAACCGCATAAAAGTATGGTAACATAACATTGTTATCAAAGATAACAGCGTTATGCAGAAGGAGGGTCAGAGAAGTGAAAGCAGATAAGGAAACAAAGGAAAAGCTCCTTGAAAGCGCAAAGAAAGAGTTCCTCGAAAAAGGCTATAATAAAGCCTCCCTGAGAAAGATCTGCGCCGACGCCGATTGCACAACAGGCGCTTTGTATTTCTTCTTTGAGGATAAGGAAGACCTCTTTGACTCTATCGTCCGCAAGCCTTTTGAAGAGCTTTCCGCAATAGTCGATAAGCACGTCGAGGACGATATCGAACTTCTTGGCAAGCCAAACGCCTATGAGCAGGAGGACGGCGACCACGACGACCTTGTGAAAAATCTCGTCCACCACCTCTATGCAAATCGTGACGCTTTTATGCTGCTGATAAATAAGTCCAACGGCACGTCATATGAAAACTGCGTTGACGGACTTGTTGAGGAAATGGAGCAGGGCTACCGTGCAATGGCGGAAAGTATGATAAAAAATATCCCCGGCGCAAAAATAAACGATTATATGGTGCATTGGCTCACCCATTTGTCTATCGAGTCGTTCACCCATTTGCTGGATCACGAGACCGACGAGGCCAACGCTATAATCTATATGAACAGCATAATGGATAATCTGGTCAAAAGCTGGTTCGAGCTTATCCTCACCCCAACAGCCGATGATTTGGCGAAAATGCAGGCTGAAAATTCTGATAATAAAACACAAAACAAGTAAACAAAAGCCGTCTGCGATACGGCTTTTTACATAACGCTGACATAACACTGTTATGCTGCAATAGGAGGTAAAGACAATGTATTTGGAGATCAAAGATGTAAAGAAAAGCTATGGTAAGGACGCAAGCTTTATGCAGGTGCTAAAGGGCGTAACAACAGGCGTCGAGAAAGGGCAGATGTGCGTTATTCAGGGCACGTCAGGTTCTGGTAAATCAACTCTGCTTAACTGTATCGGCGGACTTGATACAATGGATTCAGGATCAGTAAAAGTCGACGGCAAAGAAATTTTCGGGCTTAATCCCAACGACCTTTCCGATTACCGCCGTGATAATCTGGGCTTTATATTCCAGTTCTATAACCTCGTGCCGAATCTCACAGTCCGTGAAAATATTCAGGTCTGCCAGTATCTATCCGACAAGCCCCTCGATATGGACGAACTTCTCGACACTTTAGGTCTGACGGAACATCAGAATAAATTCCCCTCGCAGCTTTCAGGCGGCCAGCAGCAGCGCTGCGCTATCGCAAGAGCGCTTATCAAGAACCCAAAGCTCCTTCTCTGTGATGAGCCAACAGGCGCTCTCGATTCAAAAACTTCACGGGATATCCTTATCCTGCTTGAAGAGATAAACGCAAAATACGGCACAACAATGCTTATCGTCACCCACAATAATTCTATCAAGAATATGGTTCATAAGGTCATAATAATCAAGGACGGCCTTATCAAAAAGGACTATGAGAACGAAGTAAGAATACCTGCCGCAGAGCTGGAGGACTTGTAATGGGAAAAGTATTGAGAAAACGCCTGCTCCGTGATCTAAAGAGCAATTTTATGCGCTACGCTGCTCTCGTGCTGCTTATCGTAATGGGAATGTATATCGTTGTAAGCGTTTGCGGCGCAGCGGAAACTATCATAACAGGCACAGAAAATAAATGCGTCGATAACAATTGCGAGGACGGCCAGTTCACAGTTTTCGTCCCCCTTACAGACGACCAGCTTTCACAGCTTGAGGACAAAGGCGTTATCCTCGAAAAAATGTTTTCTTTGGATATCGAGGTTAGCGGCAACAAAGTCCTCCGTGTTATGCACACCCGTGAAAAGATAAACCTTATCGACCTTGACGAGGGCAGCCTTGCAAAGTCAAATGGCGAAGTCGTTTTGGAAAAACGCTATGCAGAGGAGAATAAAATCTCCCTCGGCGATACTGTCGAAATAGCAGGGGAGAGCTTTAAGGTAACAGGCATTGGCAGCGTGCCCGATTACGACCTGCCTGTAAAAAAGCTTTCCGATACCAGCGCTTCAAGCTCCGATTTCGGCCTTGCTTTCGTGACTGACCAGCAGTATGACGATATCCTCTCGGGAACTCAACAGAAAGCCGAAGAGTATACATATGCCTATACCCTCGGCAAGAAAATGACCGATGAAAAGCTCAAGCAGGCGATAAAAGACCTCAAGTTCGATTACACAGAAGTTGACGATAAATACTTCCAAGAAACTATCAAGGACACAGTCGGCAAAAAGGACGACCTTGTAAATGGCATTGCCGAGCTTAAAGACGGCTCAAAAGAGCTTTCCGACGGTCTTTCAGAACTTGGCGGACATAACTATGAGCTTCGCAAAGGCGCAGAAGAGATATTCAAATACTATCTCCTCCAAGCCAATACCACAGTAGATAATTTCGGCGTAACAAAGGTTCTTAAAGCCGATAACTATGCCGATATCTTAGACGAAGCTATCAAAAGCGCCGATGATGAAACATCAAAAGAAGCCCTCACCACCATAAAGTCCACCCTCGATGAGCTCAAAGCATATTCCGACGGCGTTTCAGATTATACCGACGGCGTAAGAACAGCCGCCGACGGCTCTGATGAGCTTTATGACGGCATAAGCGAACTCAAAAGCGAAACAGATAAATTCATCGACGAAGCTTTCGATATCGACATCGCAAATCTCACCTCATTCGTAACAGCCGCCGATAACCCGAGAATACTCGGCGCAAAGGGCGACCTCGTCCTCAATAAGCAGGTGAGCCTTGTGGCAGGCGTTATCGTGATGATACTCTTTACATACGTTATCTCCGTTTTCGTTATCCACCAAATACAGCGTGAATCAAGCGTTATAGGCGCACTTTATGCCCTCGGCGTAAAGAAAAAAGACCTTGTGAAGCACTATATGACCATGCCGACAATAGTTTCGTTCATCGGCGGCGTCATCGGCGTAATCATCGCATTCACTCCGATAGGCATTTCATACCAAATGGAAGATACCTACGCATACTCCTCTATCCCCGAATTCACCCCCTCAATGCCAGCGTATCTTATAGTTTACAGCCTTATAATGCCGCCTGTCGTTTCCGTGATCGTGAACCTGCTCGTCATCAATAAAAAGCTTTCACGCACAGCTCTTTCCCTTATCAAAAACGAGCAGAAGATAAGCACAGGAAAGAATATCGATCTGCGAGGCAAAAGCTTTGTAACAGCTTTCAGAATACGTCAAATGCTCCGTGAAGCAAGAACAGGCCTCACAGTTGTGTTCGGTATGCTCATCTCAATGCTTATCCTTATGATCGCCGTTGACTGCTACGTCCTCTGCGATAACGTGGAAAAAGAAACAAATTCCGATACGAAATATCAGTATATGTATTCTCTCAAATATCCCGAAAAGCAAGTTCCAAAAGGCGGCACAGCGGTCTATACCGAAAGCCTTTCAAAGACCTATCTCGGCTATACCCTTGACGTGTCCGTAATGGGTATCGAGGAGGGCAATAAGTATTTCAATTGCACCCCCGTCAAGGGCAAATCAAAGGTGGTGATAAGCCGTTCCGTTCAGCAGAAATACGGCATTTCCGAGGGCGATAAGCTTATCCTCACAGATAACGCCAACGAAATGGATTATGCTTTCACAGTCAGCGGCATAGCAGACTATTCAGCAGGCCTTGCAGTCTTTATGGATATCGACAGTATGCGTGAGCTTTTCGGCCAGTCTGAGGATTATTACAACACAGTCCTCTCCGATAAAGCCCTTGATATCGATGAGGGCAGGCTCTACGCCGTCACCACAAAGCAGAATATCGAGCGTTCATCAAGAGTGTTCGCTGACCTTATGATGCCAATGGTGGTAATGCTCACCATCGTCTCTGCAATAATCTTCTTTACCGTAATGTATCTTATGCTCAACGTGATGATAGACCGTGCCTCATTCGGAATCTCCCTTATCAAGATATTCGGCTTCCGCACCAAAGAGATAAAGAAGCTCTATCTTAACGGCAATTTCTATATCATCACCATAGGCGCACTTATCTGCGTGCCGCTCTCAAAGGCGATCTCCGACGCTATGTACCCCTACCTCATCTCAAACGCAAGCTGCGGAATGAACCTCGCCTTCCCTTGGTATCTCTATGTGATGATCTTTGGAGGCGTCCTACTGCTTTACTTTATCATCAATAGCCTTCTCGTAAGAAAGCTCGGCAAAGTCACCCCCGCTGAGGTACTCAAAAACAGAGAATAACACCATAATTTTAAGTTGAAACAAGCCCCCATCGCCGCACCATAATATGCGAAAAACGTCGCAACTAAGCGCTTTTTGCAGTATGGTGCGGCGTTTGTCTTGTAATACTATGGATAATGACGGCTTGAAGTTTAATTGTTACAAATATGCGCAGAATGGGTGTAATTATGTTATGCTTGTTACAACCTAAAGGAGGTAATGGATATGACAAACATCATCAAGAAGTACAGCACATTTATCGCAGCATTCGCAGTAACAGTCACAGCAATGGTCGCAAATTCAGCTTGCTGTTTCTGTATTAATCAGCCAAAAATGCCTGAGGGTTCAAAGAAACTCCGTAAGTTCTGATGTTCTCAAAACTTGCAGATAAGGTCGCAGATATCGTTGTGGAAAGCGGCAAGGCGGATAAAGAGTCAAGGGATATCTATTCCTATGGCATAAACCAGGCTCTCACAGTCGTCCTTGATCTCGTCACCACACTAATTATCGGTATCTGCTTCCATATGCTGTGGCAGATACTTCTGTTCGTCGGCGCATATGTGCCGCTGAGAAGTTTCTGCGGAGGCGTCCACGCAAAAACGCCACTGCGGTGTTATGCGTCCTCCGTCGTGTTGCTCATAGCTGTGGAACTTGCGGTGAAAAACTATATGCCAAGCGGCTATATCTTTATAGCGGCATATGTGATCTCAGCCCTGCTGATATTGACCCTTTCACCTGTTGAGGATCTTAACAAACCCCTTGATGACATTGAGCAAAAGGTTTATAAAAGAAGATCGCTTGTGATATGGCTTGTGGGATCGGTTCTGATCCTTGTGCTGTATCTGCTGAAATTCAAAACGGCCTCCCTGTGTATATTGCTTTCGCAAGCCGTGCTTGCAGTAATGCTGATACTGGGCGTCATCAAGAACCGTGTTATAAGTGCGAGGTGACAATAGCGTTTGCAGCCCCGATCGACCCACATCTACAAATTCAGATTCAGCAAAAATACATATAAAGCTGAGCGGGAGAAGCTAAAGAAAGTTCTGACAACACATAATATAAGGATAATAGATCAAAAAACCGGCGACGATCTCTGCTGTTGTATTATCCTCGCAGGAAGTGAGAGAGATTTTCAGCGTGTGGAGAAGGTCTTCCGATCATTTGAAGATTTCCATATCCTCAAATGATGAAATAACCAATGCTAAGTAATAATCCCCATATGGGCAAGTATCGCTTTGACCAAACCAGAGCGGTGCTTGCTTTTTTGTTGACTATACTCAAATTTTGTGCTATGATATTCATATCACATAAAGGAGAAAACAAAAATGATAAAAAAATTCACCCCAGCAGACAAAGCCGACTATATCCGCTTTGCCACAGAGTTTTACAATTCCGAAGCCGTTGATAAGCCCGTCCCTCAGTCACATTTTGAGGAAGGTTTTGACGAAATTATGCGCTCCGATATCTATGTACAGGGCTATATGCTGGTTTTTGATGACAAAAACGTTGGCTATTGCATAACAATGAAAACCTATTCTATCGAAGCAGGCGGCATAACCATTTGGATAGACGAGCTTTTCGTCCTGCCCGAATACCGCTCCAAAGGCCTTGGCAGAGAGCTTTTCAAGTTCATCGAGACCAATGGCGATAAAAAGCTCCGCCGTATCCGCCTCGAAGTGGAGGAAGAAAACAGCAGAGCCGTTTCGCTTTATAAGAAAATGGGCTTTGTACCAGCCCCATATGACGGAATGTGGAAAACTCTGCCTTAAATTATGGCTGGATAGTCCTCTCGTGTATCTCACGGGATATCATATCGCACACTTTGTCAAGAGCCTTGAAATCCATTGCCGAAATGTAGTGATCTTCAATTTCGTCGTGGATCTTCTTGGCTTTCTTTATTGTTGCGTAAACCTCTTCCGCAAGATCGACCGCCGTCACCCTGTTGAGCCTGAGCCTTGCTTTCAGCGCCGATATCTTGCCCTTGTCGTAAAATCTCGACATATTGATACATCTGTCAAAGCAATCAAGCTTGCTGATCGGCGTGTTCGCAACCAGCGCAATGCCGGCCTCGGGGATAAGCAAATGCTCATATACCGTGTTGTTGAATATCACCGCAGGGCAGATGATAACGTCATACCCACGCTTCATCGCCTCTTCCGACATAAGCTTCACCAGCATATGTGAAGCCGCATAGTATTCATCGTTCATCGCATAAACGTCAAGATAGCTCTCAAGGGTTTCCTTCTGGGTCATACAGCCGTATTCCGTCAAACAGGTGAGCTGCCTCATATCCGACTTGCCCTCGCCCGTGCCCTTGTTTCGGAATATCCTCTTTGCAAACCTATGTGCAAAGCCCTTTAGCTTCTCCACAAGCAAGCACCCCTCAGCGCAATTGTATGTGTCAAAGCAAACATTTGAAAGCGCCGTCGAAAATCTCTTCGACCTCGCTAATATCGATTTGTTTTTGTCCGTCACGTCGATTATCTCGTCCTTGAAGTCCGCAAGCTTTTTCTCATCCCAGTATTGCCCAAGGTTCACGATTTTCTGACAAACGCCGGGGTAATCACATTCCATAACGTGTGGCGCAGTTCCGTCGCAGATTATAGCCTTTGACCCGTGAAGCACCACAGCGTCCAATGAAGCAGGGTCGGAGGAGCAGTAAAACCTCGTGACGTGCTCCGTCGTCTCAAATTCGTTTGCGATCTTTTTCATAATGGACGATTTGCCCGTGCCTGCGCCCCCTTTAAGTATAAAGGTGAAAAAGCTTTTGTCCGCCATAATGCTGCGAAACTGCGTTGAAAAGCCCTGTGCGGTCATTGCGCCTAAAAAATATTTTTCTGACATAAATTTCCCTCCTGATCCGAAACGCATAAATTATTGACCAAAGCGTTTCTGTTTTCAGTTTTATAATATGTCAGAAAATCCCCATTTGTTCAAAAAAATCTTGAAGCCATATAACACACAATGACCGTGCAATACCATTCAAAACGTTGTGATCTAACGGGCGAACGTAAATTGTTGAGAGCTTTGTCGAACAACAATTTGCGCCCCTGCCTATGAATATTGTGTTATGAAATTGTAGGGGACGGCGTCCTCGACGTCCCATTTGTTTTCCACGTTTGCTTTTTTATTCACAAGTCATTGATTTAACTGTACAAAAAACGGACAAGCCGTCAAGCCTGTCCGCAAAATATCATATCAAAGTCTCTTTACCCAGTCGATAGCCGCCTGCGCCCAATGTGCCGCAACAGGCTGATTGTGACCGTCCCAAGTCGCCGTGGTCTCGTCACAAAGCGCAAGACCGTGTCCGCCGTATTCGTAAATGTGGCTCTCAAATGGAATGTGATACTTTGAAAGACTGCACATATACCAAAGAGTGTTCTCAACTCTAACGCATCCGTCATCAGCGCAATGCCAAATAAATGTTGGCGGCGTGTTCTCCGAAACTCTCTTCTCAAGTGACACAAGTTCTCTCAGCTCCGCCGATTGCTCCTCGCCGATAAGATTGAGTATAGAACCTTCGTGAGTGTACTCAGGGTCGGAAGTGATAACAGGATATCCAAGTATAGAACCGTTCACCTTGATGTCCTCAGCCGTGCAGCCAAGTGGCTTTGTAAGCAGCTCGCTGCTCCAGAAGTTCGCCATAGTCGCCGCAAGATGTCCCCCTGCCGAGAAACCGCAAACTATTATCTTGTCAGGGTCAATGTCAAACTTCTCCGCATTGTCTCTAACGTATTTCACCGCCCAAGCACATTCAAGTGCGTCCGTCGGGAACTTTTTCTTGCAGCAGGAATATCTCAGCACAAATGCGCAAATGCCTGCGCCCAAAAATCTGAATGCGATAGGCTCAGCCTCACGCTCAGAGCACCAGTCGTAACCGCCGCCGGGGCAAACGATAACAGCCTTGTGCTTCCTCCTGCCCATTTCCTCCGTGACCGTGTTGTAATAACAGTCCAGCACAGGCGCACAGCCCTCGCCCGAAAGCCCAGCCTTTTCGTAATCGACCTTTATCTCGATAGTCTCTTTGATCATTTTTCTTTCCTCCGATTTTCTATTGTTGAGCCATTGTGCAGAGCATCACTATGCGAAGCAAAATGGCTCTAATAAGGCAACACCCAAAGCCCAGCCCTGCGGTGTTGTCTGTATTTACAAATTATTCAGTCGCCACGCTCTCGTCTGTCGAAGCGCTGTTTGCAGCCTCGTCAGACATATTCACGCAAACGATATATCCGTCAACATTGTTGCCCGAAATGGTATAAGGCCTCTCGATATCACCACTCGTCAAAGGTATCGGCACATTTGTCGTGCTGCCCTTGTCAGCCTCAACGAAGTAAACCGAGTATACCGTGTCGTCAAATGCCGTGAAGCTCAAAGGCTTCTCAAAGGTGTAATCTTTGACAAAATCAATGTATTCCTCCAGCGTGAGCTGATTTGCCGTCATTATCTCAGCGTGTGGGATACCAACATATCTGAAATGATATGGCAGGGAAGCCACTCCCGTGATATCGCTCTTGTCCGCAGGATATCTCAGCACAAGGCCGTATTTCCAGCAGTTGTCCGTTATCCAGCTGTAATCGCCCTCCCCCGTGAATGACGAAAATGTTCCCGTGCTCGATTCATAAAGGTGCAGATCGAATGCAAGTCCCGTGTCGTGCTCATAGCAAACCGTGTCCTGCTGATCGTCGCCGCCCTCGCTGTCGTCCGAAGCCGTCGGCATAGCGGTGGATATCATAAGGGTCGAAAGCTTCTTTTCGCTGTAAAAATCGCAGCCCATCTTGTTGAATGCCTCAAAAGTCTTTTTGCAGGCCGCAAGCTCCGTGCTGCTCGTTGACATTATCTGACTGCCGTTCTTGTCAAACAGATAAGAATAGACCGTGTCCGTGTCCTCAGCCGTTCCCGTGAACGAGTGTGCAGAGTTCACAAGCACAAGGTCGCCGTTGACCATTGCTTCCTTGTTTTTGACAGTCTCGTATT
This sequence comes from Ruminococcus sp., assembly GCF_019423705.1. Taxonomy (GTDB): domain Bacteria; phylum Bacillota; class Clostridia; order Oscillospirales; family Ruminococcaceae; genus Hominimerdicola. Next base: position 24,798 of record NZ_JAHZAX010000005.1, read on the forward strand.
TGTAATTTCCCGTAAGCTTTGGCGCAGCTGATGAACTGCTCTCAGCCTTTGATACCGACGATGAGCTTGAAGAGCTGTCAACTTTCTTGACAGTCTTTGCGCCGCCGTCCGAGCTGCAAGCTGTTGATATCGCAAGAATAGTTATAAGCAATATCGCTAAAGCTGCCGCAATATTTTTATATTTGTAACGCTTTACCTTTGGCATATCGTATCACCTTCCTGTATAACATACACCTAGATTATAACACATTTTCCCCCGTATGTGAACAGAATCACGTCCATTTATGTGTACTTTTGTTACAACAGCCAAATAGCAATAAACCGATTTATGCAACAAGCACAAATATTTTTCACCCAAAAAACAAAGGCTGCGCCGATCTCTCAGCACAGCCTTTGCTGTCATTAAATTATCAGTTTTTTACATAGTCCATAACAGACTTTATAAACGCACGACCCTCAGCCGACTGCACAAGCTTGTCAAAGTCGCAAGCGCAAACAACAACCTTTCCGCCGTCCTTTTCGTATTCATAAAGCAGCGAAAGATCGTGGTTTCGGTCAAAGTTGTCGATAGTCCTAACGATAACGTTCTTCTCACCCTCAAAGTCGTCAAGTATCACAGCCCTTGAGTTCTGAACGATCTCCCACCATTGCGGCGTGGAGTATTTCTCGCTTGCAAAGCCCTTGAGCGCAGGGTGTTCCTTGTCGATAACAAGACCCATAGTTCCCACAGGGTCAGGCTTGTTCATCATATGTGAAATAAGGCTGAACATATGATAGCACCAGAAGTCCTGACAGTAAAAACCCTCGATAGAGTTCTCCAGCTTGTCAAGCTGCGGCACGATAAGCACAGTATTGCCCTCGCCGAGAAGCTTCTGCGCCTCGCCGTTCACCTCGTCGAAAATATACGCACCCTCAAGATCGACCTTCTCAACTGTCGGTATCACCCAAAGCTCGTAGTGATTTCTCACGTCCGTGCCCTCTATCTCAATGCTGAGCACAGCCTTTGTGTTGCGCTGAACTTTTGGCAGCTTCACCTCAATATCGCAAATGTCAGCGTAATTTCCGCCCTTGGTGTCAAATCCGCTCTCGCCCTTTGCAATAACACCGCCGCAGTCAAATGCCCACTTCACCTTGCCGTCAGTCAGCCCCGGCCTGTAATCGCAAAGCTCGATGTGCGCCTTGAATTCGCCCTCAGCTTCCAGCACATAGCTGTCAAATCTCGCCATAAGCACAGCGTCATTGCAGAACTCTCTCCATTCGCTGTCGGAAATAAGCCCCTTGCTGTCCATAAATGCGTCCAAAACGCCTACCAGCGCCGTGCCTTGTCCGCTGAAATCCTGTATGTCAAGTATCTGGAAACCGCCAAGCAAACGTGATCTGAACACCGCTTCCATTTCCTCTTTATAGCATTGTACCGCCAGCTTGCCCGAACAGTCAAAATAATCTTCCGCCAGTCCGCCAAGCCCCTTTCCTTCAAGTCTCTCTCTGAAAATCTCGAAATTGCGTGCTTTCAGCGAACCCGTGTACTTCTCGATCTCCTTGAAATTCGGGTAAGTCTCATACTGTCCTATCTCGTGTGTAACGATCGGCACTTCTGGAATGAAGTCAGCGTCCGCCTCGCTCGCCTTGACTGTTTTCATCGTCGTGCCGTACTGTATCTGAACAGTTCCGTCCTCAGAAACTTCCGTTGCGCTTGCCTGCTTTTTCGGCCTTATAATGTTGTCATAATCGTGGTCAGCACTAGGCTTGTCCGTCTGAATATGTCCCAGCGGAGCGTCACACATCGCATAAGAACCTCTTATGAGCCTGTCGTTAGCAAGTCGCACTCCAACAAAGAAATCGTCGTTTTCGATAACGTTCGGGAACCATTGGAAATTATTTGAACCCTGCGTGTAAAGGTGTCTGTTGTCAAAAGCCTTGTAACCGCCGATAATATCATTGAGTATCTTCTTTGAACCCCAAAGTTCATTGCCCATCGACATCATACAGTACGAAGGGTGGTTGCCGAAAGCTTTCAGCATATTGAAGCCCTCTTCAACGAGAAAATCCTGCTCTTCTTGGTTGTGGTTCTCCTCGCCCTCTTCGGTGATCGTGCCCCAAAACGGAAGCTGCGGCTCCATATAAATTCCCAGCATATCCGCCGCAATAAACGCAGCCTCGGGCGGACAGCAGGTGTGATAGCGGTAATGGTTCATTCCGTATGACTTTGATATCTTCATCACACGCAGCCATTCCTCAACATCTGTCGGCGCAAAAGCAGTTTTCGGGAAGATCATTCCGTCGTGCTTTCCTCTGAGGAAAGTCTTTTCACCGTTTATGGTGAATTTTCCGCCATCGGTCTTGAATTCTCTCATACCGATGATGTGCTCGCTGATATCTCCGTCAATGTCGATCTTCAGCTTGTAAAGGGCAGGATTATGCTCGCTCCAAAGCAGGCAGTCCTTGCCCATTTGGTAAACCGCTTCAAGCTTGCCGCCCGTATATTCAAATCTCTGCTCAGCAGGTGAGTGACTTTTCTCGCTGTTGAAACTCGCAGCGCTTATAACAGCCACGCCGTCGCCGCCGTTCACGATATCCGCCGTGACCCTAACAGTCTTTGCGGCGATATCGCACCAAAGCATAACATTTTCCGCATAAGCCTTTTTGTATCCGATAAGCTCAATGCGTCCTGTAATTCCGTTCCAGTTGGTTTGTGTGTCGGGCGAGGTCAAATGACCGCCCTTGGTCTTGTAACCAACATTTGAAACACAAATAGTCACCTGGTGAACACCGCTGCCGATATACTTTGTCAAGTCATAAATGTGCGGCGTGCAAAGGCTTTCACGTCTGCCGATCTTACCACCATCAATGTAAAGTTCCGTTATCCTCGTCCGCTCAAGGAAGAGTTTCAGATTTTCACATTCCACCGCCGAGAAATCAACGTCTTTTCTGAACCAAGCAAAGCCCTCAAATTTATATGTGTCTGTGAGGAAGCCCGTCTCTCTTTCATCGTTGTATTCGCCTTTTTTGGCGTTGGAAGTGGTGTTTGGCAAGTTTATAACATCGTCGAATACAAGCCCTTCGCCCTTGCAGTCTTTGTCAAGGCAGAGCTTCCATTCTCCGCTGAGATCAAGTTTGTTTATCATTTAAGCGCACCCTTTCAAGTTCAAATTTTCAATATTATTATAACATATGCCTAAAAGCATTGCAACCAAAATCGGCGCTTTTTACTATATTACTATAAATTTTTGTTGTTTTTAACAAAAGAATATGATACAATAAGACTAAAAGAACTTGACCGCTATAAAAATCACGCACAAGGGGGAATATCAAAAAATGAAACTTGACTTTACCGACAGAAAAAAGCTTTGGCTGTGGCTCACAATGGCCTTTGGCTATGCAAACCCGAGAATGTGGGAGCTTCTCGAAAAATACGACAGCCTAGAAACTTTCTGCGACGATCTCGCAAATAAGCGCTGCGGCTTTGTCAACCAAGCAGAAGCCGAGCGTGCAGCGTACAGCTCATTTGCCCAAGCCTGCGCAGTCGCCGACCATTGCCGCAGGAAAAATATACATATCTTAACCTATGACGACGATCTTTACCCCGAACGCTTGCGACAGATAAACTGTCCCCCAGCCGTGCTTTTCGTCATCGGCGATGTCACAAGCCTAAGCGCAGACAACACCCTCTCGATGATCGGCACACGCACCCCAAGCGACTATTCCTCCGCCATAGCAAGAGAATTTTCGTCATATTTCACAAGTGAGGGCTTCACAATAATAAGCGGTTTCGCAATTGGCGTTGACAGTATCTCCCACCACGGCGCATTAGATGCAGGGGGCAGAACTATCGCTGTCCTAGGCAGCGGTATCGAGTACGATTATCCCCGCAACACAATGGATTTCAAGCGGCAGATAGCCGCCAATGGAGCAGTCGTCTCAGAATTTTTCCCACAAGCGAAACCTCTCCCAGAAAATTTCAAAGTCCGCAATCGTATCGTCGCCGCCCTGTCAAAAGCCGTCCTCGTGGTGGAAGCCGGCATAAAAAGCGGCACCCTCAATACAGTCAACCACGCCCTTGAACAGGGCAGAGACGTTTTCGTAATTCCGCCCCACGATATCTTTTCCGACAAATACGCAGGCCAATGCGCCTTGCTGAAAGACGGCGCCGAAGCCGTTTACTCGCCAAAAGATCTGTTAGAAATGATAAAATAAACACACAAAAAAAGGCTGTCCGCACAAAGCAGACAGCCTTAAAATTTCGTATAAAATTACTTGTTGAGAGGGCTTTCTCTGTAAATGATATCCTCTCTCTTTGGTCCGTTTGAAACCATTGTGATAGGGAAGCCGATCTGCTGCTCAACGAAGTCGATGTACTTCTTGCAGTTCTCAGGAAGATCTTCGTAATTCTTGATACCTCTGATATCAGTCTTCCAGCCGTCAAGTACCTTGAGTACAGGCTTTGCCCTTTCGAGCTTCTGAGTTGTAGGGAAGTCAGTCGTAACTTCGCCGTCGATCTCATAGCCAACACATACAGGTATCTTGTCAAGATATCCCAGTACGTCAACAACTGTAAACGCAACGTCAGTTGTGCCCTGGATACGGCAGCCGTACTTAGTTGCAACGCAGTCGAACCAGCCCATTCTTCTTGGTCTGCCTGTTGTTGCGCCGAACTCACCGCCGTCGCCGCCTCTCTTTCTCAGCTCGTCAGCCTCGTCACCGAATATCTCGGAAACGAATGCACCTGCGCCAACTGCGGAAGAATAAGCCTTTACAACAGTAACGATAGTCTTGATCTCATATGGTGGGATACCTGCGCCGATAGCGCCGTAGGCTGCCAGAGTTGAAGAAGAAGTTACCATTGGATAAATGCCGTGGTCAGGGTCTTTAAGAGAACCGAGCTGACCTTCGAGAAGAACGTTCTTGCCTTCCTTGATAGCGTTCCAAAGATAAGCGGAAACATCGCAAACATAAGGTGCTACCATTTCCTTGTATTCCATAAGCGTATTGAAAAGCTCGTCAGCGTCGATAGCAGGCTTGTGATAAAGGTGCTCGAGAAGAATGTTCTTAGTCTCGAGAACTCTCTTGATCTTCACCTTGAGGTTTTCCTCGTCAAACAACTCCTGCACCTGGAAGCCGATCTTAGCGTATTTATCAGAATAGAAAGGAGCAATACCCGACTTAGTTGAACCGAAACTAGCCTTTCCAAGTCTTTCCTCTTCGTACTGATCGAAAAGAACGTGATAAGGCATAACCATCTGAGCTCTGTCAGAAATAAGTATCTTAGGCATAGGAACGCCCTCAGAAGTTACCTTTTTCAGTTCGTTGAAGAATACAGGTATATTAAGTGCAACACCGTTACCGATAATATTAGTTGTATGGTCATAGAAAACGCCTGACGGAAGAGTATGCAAAGCGAACTTACCATAGTGATTTACAATAGTATGACCAGCATTAGCGCCGCCCTGGAATCTTACAACGATATCTGATTTCTCAGCCAACATATCAGTAAGCTTACCCTTACCTTCATCGCCCCAGTTTGCACCAACAATCGCTCTAACCATTAATTTTTTCCTCCTTGCCATAAAACAGCAAAATAATTGGCAGCAAGAAATATGTAACGCTCTGAAAAAACAGGAAGCAATACTGCCACTAGGATATTATAGCACAAAACTATTTCCGTGTAAACACCCTTTTAAACATTTAACAATTTACTCATATTTTAAAGGGGGGCGACAAATCAAATTTGCATACTTTTACATCGTGCGTTACTAACGGGCGAACGATAAATTGTTGTGAGCGTAGTCGAACCACAATTTTCCCCCCTACCATCTGTTGTGCATTATCACCAATTTCGATAGCGCCAATTTGTGCAAACAAATGATTTATAATTTAATTTGATAACATCCCTGCAATTGTTGCATTTTTAATGCAACTTATCACCAATTTTTCGGGATAAGTAGAAAGACATTTGTAGAGTGGCGAGGGAAACTTGTTGGACTGAGGTCTTAGGAAACCCGAAGGGAGGTTTTGTCCGGCGCATCTAAGGACTTGCACCCAAATGTTGAGACGAAATCATAAACCTGCGTGTGCGCACAATTTTAAAGCGCAGCTTTACGACGTAATCTCCGCCCAGCAACTTGAAAATTGAATATTGACCAGTAGGGGCGCACAGCGTGCGCACGTGGTTTGTCGCTTTATTTTGACAGACTGTCAATTGCGATAAATCGCCAAACGCATAGCGTATCACAATATTTGTTATAAAAATCGCAAAAGGGTGTTGCATAATTGATTGATTTGTATTATAATAGTATAAATATTTGATTTAAATTCTAACAAAACGAAATAAAAACGCAAAGAACGGAGACAAAAGCTATGAAAAGGATAAAAAAGGTCGTGGCTGTGACGGCTGCATTTCTGATAGCGCTTTCGGCAACTGCCTGCGAAAAGGACAGCGCCACAGCGCAGTCATCAGCTGTCTCTCAGATAAAAAACAGCAGCAACGCCGCCCCAACTAATACAAAGGTGGCAAGCTATTCTTTCCCCGAGTTTTTAGGGGGTATCAAGACCCTCGATGAGCTTTCCGTGCCGCTGTATCAAAGCTTTGACCCTGCACAGTATACAAAAGACGTTGACGAACAGCCCTTTGAGGACTATACCTGCGAATCGCAGCTTGTGGATATGTTCTATACATTCCGTTCGGGAAAGTTTGTCGGCCTGCTTGATAAAAACGGCGATGTGCTTATCGAAGCCGATGAGTATACCGAAATAACCGTGGTGACAAAGGGGCTTTTGCAGCTTTCTTATGATAAGGAAAGAAACGCTCCAATGCAGTATTATTCCTATTCCGATGACGGCAAGATCGAAAAGACTGAGCACGAAAAGTTCTCCACCGATAAGCTGGACGTTTTTATGTCGGATATCGACGAAGAGGGCAATACATATCAACAGCTTATCCTGCCCGACGGTTCGGCAGTCGTTGACGCAAAGGGCGACGGCAACTGGCATAATATCAAGGACGTTTCAATGTCGGATATCGCCACATCAAAGGCTTTCAAGGGCTATTATGTGCTGAAAAGAGGTTCGGCTGTATATTACGCCTGCTTTGATGATTTTTACAATTATACCATTTATGAGGCGGCTTATGCCCTCGTGAAGATCAAGGTGGATGGAACTTACGGCGAGTGTTACATAATGAATTATGACGATTATGCAGAGCTTGAAAAAATGATCGACAGCTTCGGCTATTCATCATATCGCACAGCGCCCTCAAAAGACCCGGGACTTGATTTTATCCAAATAACTTTCGGACTGAAAGATAAGTCGCAAACTGATATAACCATATCCTCAGACGGCTATTGCCTGACGGAAACTCAGTCAGATGATACCCAACAGGTGAATAAATATTTCTCTTATCTCGATAAGGAAGATTTCGCCGATCTGATATTGTGGACTGACGATGTTCTCAGCGGCGAATATCAATCGAAAAAATGATCTTATTTGTATCAGTCTTGCAATGACAAGTAAAATGTTTGTAAACAAAATGCAGGAATGTACGGATCTCCTGCATTTTCTCCTTTCAAGGGGCTTTTTTTCTTGTTGACAATATGAGTTAATTGTGCTATCATTAATAAGGTTCGTTTTTGCGGCGAAATAAACGGCGGTTTTCCTGCATAATTTCATAAAGGCTGCAAATGCTAATGCTATCTGTTAAGGCGAGACGTTTCGGTGTTGCCTTATATTTTTGGAGGTGGCATTATGGAAGAACAGCAGGAGAATTTAAAGGACGGGGAGAATGAGTTTAAAGCCCAGTCTGATGAGATAAAGGAAATGGGCGATGTTCGGCTGCCAAATGCAAAGCACGTCATTCATTGCCTTAATATAATCGGACAGGTGGAAGGGCATTATATCCTGCCGGCGCAAAACAAGACCACAAAGTATGAGCATATCATACCCGCACTTGTGGCGATCGAGCAGGACCGCAGTATCGAGGGGCTTGTGATAATCCTAAATACTGTCGGCGGCGATGTTGAAGCAGGCCTTGCTATCGCAGAGCTTATCGCAAGTATGAAAACGCCTACCGTTTCGATGGTGGTGGGCGGAGGTCATTCTATCGGTGTGCCGCTGGCAGTCTGCGCAAAGCGTTCGTTCATCGTGCCGAGTGCGACTATGACCATTCACCCTGTTAGAATGAACGGACTTGTGCTGGGCGTTCCGCAAACGCTGTCTTATTTTGACAAAATGCAGGAGCGTATCGTGCGGTTCGTGTGCGATAATTCAGCCATTAAAGCGGAGCGTTTTCGTGAGCTTATGATGGCAACGGGCGAGCTTGTTATGGACGTGGGTTCAGTTATCGACGGCGAACAGGCAGTAAAAGAAGGGCTTATCGACCAGCTGGGAGGGCTTTCCGAGGCGATAGAGTGCCTTTATGATATGATAGAAAACAGTTCTGAAAAGGAGCGTGCTGAGAATGTTTCAGACAATTCTTGACCCGTATGACGTTTTCAGAAATGACATAAACATCGAAGATGAAGAAAATTACAGCGGGGAGGATATGATAGAGACCGACCCACGCTGCTATCTCAGCAGAGACGGATTTTATCTCTGACGGACGATTTGGAGGACAGCAATGAGTATCATCAATGCAATTTTTCAGGCAATAATTCAGGGCTTGACGGAATTTCTTCCTGTTTCAAGCTCGGGACATCTTTCCCTTTATCAGCACTTTACAGGCAACAGCGGCGAGGGTGCGCTGTTTTTCACGGCGGTGCTCCATTTAGGCACGCTGGTGGCGGTTTTCGTGGCTTTTCGACAGACCATATGGTCTATGATAAAAGAGCTGTTTGTGATGATAAAGGATATTTTCACAGGCAAGTTCACACTTAAAAATATGAATCCCGACCGCAGAATGATCGTGATGATGATAATTTCCTGCTTCTGCCTTGTGCCGTTCCTGCCGTTCAAGAGCTGGTTCGAGGGCATTGCAGAGGACTCAAGCATTTTCGCCGAGGGACTTTGTTTCCTTTATACTGCGGCTATCCTTTATATGTCAGACCGCTGCACAAAGGGCAAAAAGACTCCTGCAAACATCACAGGCAAGGACGCTGTTACAGTTGGACTTTTCCAAGGCGTTGCCCTTTTGCCGGGCGTTTCAAGATCCGGCTCGACTATCTGCGCAGGTCTTTTCTCGGGAATGACAAGAGAGACTGCTGTAAAGTATTCCTTCATTTTGGGAATACCTGTTATACTTCTCAGCTGCCTCAGCCAAGTAAAGGACGCTGTTTCGACTGGTACTGATATCCAAGTAGGCGCTTGTCTTGTGGGAATGGTCGTTTCAGCTATCGTCGGACTTGCAGCTATCAAGCTTGTAAACTGGCTGGTAAAGACAGACAAGTTCAAGGTGTTCGCTTACTATACTTTTGTGCTGGGTATAATCGTGCTGATAATTTCGTTCATCGAGATGTATCTCGGCCATCCTATCACATTCACAAAGTAAAAAGTAATTTTGCAGACAAAATATAAATATTGAATAAAAAGGCAGCTCCGCCGATATTTGTGATATATGTGCGGTGCTGCTTATATCCATTTTTATGAAAAAGCTTGAAAATCTCTTTTCAGGCTTTTTTGTGGGTTATTGAGGTATATTCAAAAACGAGGATTTTTGACATTATTCGTTAAAATGGCGAAATTTTATCATAAAATAGTAGGGGCGAAAATTGTTGTTCGACAAGGCTCACAACAATTTGCGTCCTCGACGTCCCACTCATTGCAAGAATACAAAAATAAAAAACAAGATATCCGAAAGGACTGATAAAATACAAATGGCAGCCAAGAAAAACGGTGCAAAGTCTGCACAGAACTTCACGAAAAAAACGCAGAGCCAAAGCGCACCGAAAAAGAAAACGGCTTCAAAGCCTGCCGCAAAACAGAATACAAAGCAGCAGAGCAAGCCTGTGCAGTCGGGTTCGATGAAGGCTGTCAAGGAGAAAGAAAACAGGCGCTTTTGGTCGTACATACTGTTCTTTTTCGGCATACTTGAGCTGCTTATAACCTTCGTGCAGGGTGACGGCCTTTGGCGCTGGCTGCACAATTTCAACAGAGGAATGTTCGGCATATCGGTGTTTCTTTTTGCGCCGATGATAATTTATGTTGCGCTTATGATCGCTTCTGATTTCAACCACAACAAGGTCATCGCAAAGGTGGTCGAGGGCAGCGTGCTTATGCTGCTTATCAGCGGAATGGCGCAGATTTTGCAGGTGGGTTCTGTTGACGGAAGCTCCATTTGGCTAAAGCTGGTGGGACTTTATAACGACGGCGTAAATCTCCGTGGGGGCGGACTTGCAAGCGCAGTTTTAGGCTGGCCGCTGCTGGCGCTTTTCAAGCGTGTCGGTGCGGCGATAATAATTTTGCTGGTGGCGTTCACTTTCATTATGCTGCTGACAAATGTCACATTGCCTCAGCTTTTGAAAGCTATCACAAAGCCATTTGTGAAGAGCTATGAAGCGGTGAATGAGGATCGCTTTGAGAGAGCCGCTCAGCCGCCGAGAGAGCCGAGGGAAAAGAAAGAACCTAAGCGCAACGGCAGGATAGATATTGCGAAATATTATCCCGACGATCTGCCCGACCCAGCACCCGAGGTGCTTGTGCCTGTGGGAGATACTGAGGACGAGGAAGAACTTATCGAGGACGTAAATGCGGCGAAGCTCGATATGCCTGTTCACCCTGTAAAGGCTCCGCTTATAACGCAGGAGAAGCTTGAAGAGACGGCAAAGACCACCGATAACGAAGAGCTCAAGAAGATAATCGAGAACGCTATCGGAGACAGCAGGGGCGAGGCTAAGGCTGAGGACAGTCAGAGCAAGCCTGCGGTGGTGAATGTTGACAAGAACGGGCAGACCACATTTTTTGAGAAAGACAACAAGATATCGGCGTACGTTTATCCGCCTGTCGATATACTGAAATATGCAAAGAACATAACAGCTGCGGAGGTCGTTCAGCAGGAGATTCAGGAGAAGTCCACAAAGCTTGTTGAGACGCTGGAGACTTACGGCGCAAAGACGAGGATAGTGGGTATCCATAGAGGTCCGTCCGTTACAAGATACGAGCTTCAGCCTGCGGCAGGCGTGCGAGTATCAAAAATAACGGGACTTTCGGACGATATCGCTTTGAGCCTTGCGGCGATGAGCGTGCGTATCGAAGCGCCTGTACCGGGCAAGGCCTGCATAGGTATCGAAGTGCCGAACGATCATCGTGACACGGTTTCGCTGAGAGAGCTTATCGACAGCGACGAATATCGAAACGCAAAGGGCAAGCTTACATTTGCTGTGGGCAAGGATATCGAGGGCAACATCGTTATCGGCGATATTGCGAAAATGCCACATATGCTGGTGGCAGGTACTACCGGTTCTGGTAAATCTGTATTTACGAACTCGATAATTTTGTCCATACTTTACCACGCTTCGCCGGATGAAGTTAAGCTTATCCTTATCGACCCGAAAAAGGTCGAATTTCCGATATACAACAAGATACCGCACTTGCTTATCCCTGTTGTTACTGAGCCGTTGAAGGCGGCAGGTGCGCTGGGCTGGGCTGTTAATGAAATGAACAAGCGTTATTTGCTTTTTGAGGCAAACAATGTTAAAAATCTGCAAGAGTTCAACGAAATGGTGCTCGAGGAGAGAAACAAGCCTGAGGAAGAGCAGGACGAGGTAAGGGCGAAAATGGACTTGCTGCCGCAGATAGTTATTGTGGTGGACGAGTTTGCCGACCTTATGATGGCGGCGAGAAGCGAAGTCGAGGATTCAGTTTTGAGGCTGGCGCAGCTTGCCCGTGCGGCAGGTATTCATATGATAATCGCAACGCAGTCGCCGAGAGCGGACGTGCTGACGGGTCTTATCAAGTCGAATATCCCGTCGAGAGTTTCGCTGAGCGTATCGAGCAATGTGGATTCACGAGTTATCCTTGATGAGAGCGGCGCTGAGAAGCTTCTCGGAAACGGCGACCTGCTTTACAAGCCTGTGGGCGTTAAGAAGCCTATCAGAATGCAGAGCGGATATGCGGCCACGGCTGAGATCAGGGCGGTGGTCAACTTTCTAAAGAACGAGCACTCCGCTGAATACAGCGACGAAGTTATCCACGAAGTCGAGCAGAACACGCCGCAGCCGAAGGACAAGGAAAGCGGCGGAGCGGACAATGTTTCAGTTAATCCAGACGACGATCTTGTTAATCAGGCGATATCCATTATCGTGCAGACAAACAACGCTTCAACGGCGTTTTTACAGAGAAAGCTGAAACTCGGTTTCCCGAGGGCGGCAAGGATCATGGACGAGATAGAAGAAATGGGCATTATCGGGCCGCAGGAAGGCTCGAAGCCGAGAAAGATAAATATTTCCAAGGAAGAATGGGAAGAAATGCAGGCTAGGAGATAGGCAGGATTATGGCAGGCAGGAAGAAAAAGAAAAAAGGCTCGGGCGGGCTGGCGGTAGGTCAGCTCAGAAAGGCTGTTGGACTTATAGCAGGCTTTGTGATACTGCTTTTCTGGCTGCTGGATATGACGGGGATAATATCTTTTGACAGTTTGCTTATCAAAGCAGGCGTTGAGGACAAGCCTGCGGAGCACGCTCAGACGGAGGTGCATTTTGTTGACGTTGGGCAGGGGGACAGCACTCTTGTGATATCCCAGGGGGAGGCTATGCTCATCGACAGCGGCGACAAGGACGATAACAACACTATTGAGAAGTATCTTGAAAAGCAGGGCGTGACGGAGATAAAATATCTTATTGCGACGCACCCGCACGCCGACCATATCGGCGAGATGAGCGAGATCATCGACCAATTCGATGTGGACAAGTTTATTATGCCGAAAGTGCCAAAAGAGCAGACGCCGACAACGGCGGTATATGAGAAAATGCTCAAGAGCGCAAAGAAAAAGGGGCTCAAGATCACTCCGGCAAAGGCGATGGAATTTGAGCTTGGAAGCTGCAAGGTTGAGCTTTTCACCCCTAGCGGAACTTATGATAATCTCAACGATTATTCAACACTTGTGAAGATAACGGACGGGGACAACAGTTTTCTTATTACTGGTGACTGCGAGACCCCAGAGGAAAAGGACATTTTGAAGCAGGGTTATGACATATCGGCGAAAGTTTTGAAGGCAGGACATCACGGAAGTTCAACTTCATCTAGTGCGGATTTTCTTAATGTTGTTATGCCGAGATATGCGGTGATATCCTGCGCAAAAGAGAATAAATACGGTCACCCACACGAGGAGACTGTCACACGGCTGAAAAAGTATGCTTCACACCTTTACATCACCGCCGACAACGGCACGGTGGTGTTCCGATCGGACGGCGAGGGGCTGAGCGTTTCAGTCGAAAAGGGGGAGAAATAAATTGATGAAAGAAAAGCTTGTTATCGACAGGATAGAGGGGGGCTTTGCCGTTTGTCTTGACGACGAGGGGGAGAGCTTTGACATTGCGCTGGCGGACATCGACAGGCCGCAGGAGGGCTTTGTTATAAGGCTTAGGAGCGGCAAGTATTTCATCGATGAGGAAGAGACGGAGAAGAGAAGAAAAGAGATAAACGCTTTGCAGGACGATCTGTGGGAATGACGATATTGTACAAATATTTGTACAGATAGATATGATAATTAAGGCGTGGTCGCCTTTAATATATTTGCCTTCGGGCATAGAAGAGGTATAGATTATGGAAAAGGATCTATTTACATTAATAAACGAAAAGCTTTCGGGTCTTTCAAAGGGTCACAAGCTTATCGCAAATTACATTTTATCCCACTATGACAAGGCGGCGTTTATGACGGCGCAGAAGCTTGGAAAGACTGTGGGAGTAAGCGAATCGACTGTTGTTAGATTTGCGTCAGAGCTTGGTTATGACGGATATCCTGCGCTGCAAAAGGGTTTGCAGGAGCTTATGCGAAACAAGCTCACCGCTGTTCAGCGTATCGAGGTCACTTCCGATCTTATGAGCGGCGACGATGTGCTTGAAAGGGTGCTTGATCTCGATATCGACAAGATAAGGCGGACGCTGGAGGAGACTTCGAGGGAGGACTTCAACAGGGCTGTGGACAAGATAGTTTCCTGCAACACCATTTACATAATGGGCACGAGAAGTGCGGCTTCTATCGCTTCGTTTTTAAGCTATTATCTTGGACTTATTTTCCCACACGTCAAGCTTGTGCAAAGCACCACAACTTCGGAGCTTTTTGAAAGGATCATGCGTATCGACAGCAAGGACGTTATGATAGGAATTTCGTTCCCGAGATATTCAAAGCAGACTGTCAAGGCTCTGAAATACGCAAAGAGTAATGGTGCCAACGTTATCGCTATCACCGATTCAAAGACTTCGCCTATCGCCAAATATGCGGACAGCTTGCTGCTTGCAAGGAGCGATATGGCTTCATTCGTTGATTCGCTGGTGGCTCCGCTGAGCCTTATAAATGCGCTTATCGTGGCGGTTTCTATTAGGAATATCGACAGGGTATCGCAGACCTTTGAGAAGCTTGAGCAGGTTTGGGAAGAGTATGACGTTTATGCAAAGAGCGAGGAAGACACTCAATGAGAGAATTTGACGTTGTTATCGCCGGCGGCGGTGCGGCAGGGCTTTTCTGCGCTGTTCAGCTTGGCTGGCTGGGCAAGGGCGTGGGAGTTATCGAGCATAGCGGCGACCTTGGACGGAAGCTGCGCATTACGGGCAAGGGCAGATGCAATGTGACGAACAACTGCTCCGCCGATCAGGTGATGAAAAATATACCTAGGAACGGAAAGTTTATGTATTCTGCGCTGAGCAGATTTGCGCCAGAGGATGTTATGAGCTTTTTTGAATGCCTTGGGGTGGAGCTTAAAACAGAGCGTGGCAACAGGGTATTTCCTGTCAGCGACAATGCGCAGGATATCGTTAAGGCGCTTGTCAAGGCGGCAAAGGACTGCGGCGTGCAGTTTATTGACGACGATGTGAAAGAGATCATCGTCAAGGACGGCAGGGCTGTGGGGCTTAAATGCGAGAACGGCGAATACTTTGGAGAAAGCGTTGTTATCGCAACTGGCGGAAAGTCTTATCCTCGGACGGGTTCGACGGGGGACGGATACAGGCTTGCAAAGTCCGTTGGACACAAGGTGACAGCGATAACGCCTTCGCTTTGTCCAGTGGTGACTTATGAGCGTGAGGAATGTGCTTCGTCTATGGGGCTATCTCTTAAAAACTGCACGCTTACTCTCAGAAAAGAGGGGGAGAGCAAGGCGGTCTTTGAAGAGCTTGGCGAAATGCTGTTTACGCATTTTGGTTTGAGCGGGCCGCTGGTGCTGTCGGCTTCGGCGCATTTGGGCGATCTTAACAAAGAGCGCTGGGCAATGGACATCGACTTGAAGCCGGGGCTTAGTTTTGAACAGCTCGATAACAGGATACTGAGAGATTTTAATGATTTCCCTAACAGGGATTTTCAAAATTCGCTTAATAAGCTTTTGCCTTCAAAGATAATACCACTTGTGATAAAGCGCAGCGGTATACAGGGGGACAAGAAGGTCAATCAGATAACCAAGGAGGAGCGTGAGCGCCTTGAGGGAGTTATCAAGAAGCTGACATTTACTGTTAAATGTATGCGACCGATAGACGAGGCCATTATCACACGGGGCGGTGTGGACGTGACGGAGATAAGCCCGAAAACAATGGAATCGAAGCTTTGCAAGGGGCTTTATTTCATCGGCGAGGTCCTTGACGTTGACGCTTACACGGGCGGATTTAATTTGCAGATAGCATTTTCCACGGCTTACAGCTGTGCAAACAATATCGGATAAGGAGTTTTTAAAATGGGAATTAACGTTGCGCTTGACGGACCTTCCGGAGCAGGAAAGTCTACCATTGCGAAAGCGGTGGCAAAGAAGCTTGAGTATGTTTATGTTGACACGGGGGCGATGTATCGCTCTATCGCTTATTACTGTTTGAGCAATGGGGCTGACCTTGCAGAGGCTGAGCAGGTGAAGCCTTTGCTGGGTGAGATATCCATAAAGCTTTGCTATACGGAGGCAGGGCAGAGGGTTATGCTCAACGATGAGGACGTTTCGGACAAGATAAGGACGCCCGAGATATCAATGGGGGCTTCTAAGGTATCGGCTATACCGGAAGTGAGAGAGTTTCTGCTTGATCTGCAAAAGGGCATTGCGGCGGAAAACAACATCATTATGGACGGTCGTGACATCGGCACGGTGGTGCTGCCAAATGCGCAGGTAAAGATATTCCTTACGGCTTCACCAGAGGCGAGGGCTGAGAGACGCTTCAAGGAATTGCAGGAAAAGGGCGACAAGTCTACATACGATGAAGTTTTGCAGGATATCATACAGCGTGATTATAATGACACCCACAGGGAGATCGCTCCGCTGAAAAAGGCTGATGACGCTGTTGAAGTTGACACCACGAGCTTGAACCTTGAGGAGAGCGTTGAGGCCATTTACAAGGTCATTACGGAAAAGACTAAAAAAAAAGAGCGCAGGCTTAAAGAGATCGCTCCGCTGAGACCTGTTTCAAAGAGCCATAGGCTGGGACATTTCCATATGTTTTGGTACACGGTGCTGAGATACATCGTTATCGGTATTTATCATATTTATTACAACATCACGTTTGAAGGCACGGAGAATATACCGAAGGACGGCGGAAATATTTTCGCTTCAAACCACAGGAGCTATCAAGACCCTGTTTTCATTGCGCTGCCCACGAGAGTGCCCCTTTCTTATATGGCGAAAGAGGAGCTGTTTCATCAGAACGTGTTCTTTACGCTGCTTATAAAGGCTTTCGGCGCTTTCCCTGTTACGAGAGGAAAGGGCGACACGCAGGTCATCGATACGTCTATCGAGAAGCTTGAAAAGGGCAGGAACCTTGTTATTTTCCCAGAGGGTACACGTTCAAAGGACGGCAAGGTCGGCAAGGGCAAGACGGGGGTTGCGCTTATTGCGGCAATGGCTCAGGTGCCTGTTGTGCCTGTTGGTATCAACTTCGAGGGCAAGCTCAAGTTCAGAAAGAGAGTTATCGTGAGATTCGGCAAGCCTATCATTCCTTCGGAAGTGGGCGTAAATTCAACTGATCCTCACGCTCTCAAGACGATGAAGAATGAAATTATGAAAAATATCACGGAGCTGGTACATTAAATGTTAACAAAGTGTAAAATTTGCGTTGCAAAGACCGCAGGTTTCTGTTTTGGTGTAGACAGAGCCGTAAAAATAGTGTATAATGAATTAGATAACCGAAATAATGTTGTAACGTTAGGCCCAATTATTCACAATCCAAACGTAGTTTCGGACTTGCAGGCGAAAGGGGTTTACCCTGTGGAGCTTGAGCAGGTCAAGAAAGACCAGACAGTAGTCATTCGGTCTCACGGCGTTGGGCGTGATGTATACAGGCGGCTGGAGGAGATAGGCGCTGAAATTGTTGACGCCACTTGTCCTTTCGTTGCCAGGATACACAAGATCGCTGCCGAGAAGTCGGAAGAGGGTTATGTGATTCTCATTGCGGGAGACGCTTCTCACCCAGAGATTATGGGGATAAGAGGTCATTGCCGTGGAGAGAGTTATGTGTTCAACTCTTGTGACGATTTTGAAAATTTGGTGAAAGAGAAGGATTTTTCATCAAAAAAGGTTGCAATTTTGGCGCAGACGACGTATAATAAGAATATGTGGAAAAAGTGCGAAGAGCTATTTGTGAAGTATCTGCCTCGTGCTGTGGTGTACAACACCATTTGCAGCGCAACTTCTGAAAGACAGAAGGAGGCGGCAGAGCTTGCGAAGGCTGCCGACATTATGATGATCGTCGGAGGACTGCACAGCTCCAATACTCACAAGCTGAAAGCTATTTGCGATGAATACTGCAAATGCTTCCTTGTAGAGGACGCCGATGGACTAAAAGCTTGTAATATTGACTTATCAGGTGCAAAATTTATCGGGATTTCTGCCGGGGCATCGACGCCGGCTTATATAATCAAGGAGGTACAACAGACCATGAGTGAAATGTTGAACAATGTTGACGAAGAATTTAATTTTGAGGAGGAACTTGAAAAGACTCTGAAAAAAATACATACGGGAATGAAGGTTGAGGGCATTGTCACCGATATCAATAACGGTGAGGTTGCCGTAGATATCGGAACAAAGCACACAGGCTATATTCCTGCATCTGAGCTTTCCGATGATCCTACAAAGAAGCCTGAGGATATCGTTAGCGTAGGCGACAAGATCGACCTTATCGTTCTCAAGACAAACGATCAGGAAGGCATCGTTACACTTTCTAAGAAGAAGGTTGACGCAGTTCTCGGTTTCCAGAAGATCGTTGAGGCTAAGGAAGCTGACGCTACACTTACAGGCACAGTTACAAACGTTGTTAAGGGCGGCGTGCTCGTTTCTTCTAACGGCGTTAAGGTATTTATCCCTGCTTCACAGGCTGCTCCTAGAAGAGACTTTGATCTCAACGAGCTCCTCAAGCAGACAGTAAACTTCAAGATCCTTGAAGTAAACGAGGCTAAGCAGAGAGCAGTTGGTTCTATCCGTGCAGTAGCAAGAGAAGAGAGAGCAGCAGCTCAGGCTAAGTTCTTTGAGACAGCTCAGATCGGTTCTGAGGTCGAGGGTACAGTTAAGTCTATCACAGATTACGGCGTATTCGTTGATCTCGGCGGTGTTGACGGTCTTATCAGAAGAATGGATCTTTCTTGGAACAGGATCAAGCACCCATCAGACGTTGTTTCTGTTGGCGACAAGATCACAGTAACTATCAAGGATATCGACGATGAGACCAAGAAGGTATCTCTCATCTACAAGAAGGCTTCTGAGAATCCTTGGGAGATCTTCAAGGCTAACTATGAAGTTGGTCAGGTCGTTAAGGCTACTATCGTTTCCATCACAAGCTTTGGCGCATTTGCTCAGATCATTGACGGCATTGACGGTCTTATCCACATTTCTCAGATCGCTAATCAGAGAGTCAACAACGTTGCCGACATTCTTACTGTTGGTCAGGTAGTTGACTGCCAGATCACAGAGATCGACCTGGATAAGAAGAGGATCAGCTTGTCTATGAGAGCTTTGCTTCCTGCTGAAGACGAGGCTGAAGAGGACGCTGAATAAGCAATAAAATTCAAGGGGGCGAGAAATCGCCCTCGTTTTTTATTTTGTGAGAAATGACAGTTTAAGGGGCAAACTCTGCCTTTTTTATTGTCGTATTTAGCAAAATCCTTAGCAAAAACTAAAGATTTTTGGAAAACACTTAACTTTTTTATTCGTATGTGGTATAATAATATCAAGAAAAATAAAGGCGGTGCTGCATAGTTTTGCGGTGCGGCTTAAATACGAAAGGTTAAATTTATGGATGAAATAAAAAACACGGCAGCTAAAAAGCGGAAAAAGAAAAAGACCACTAATCCGGCTGTGAGGGTGCTTAAAATAATAGGAACGGCGCTTTTGTCGATTTTTCTTATCGTTATAATCACCTGCTCGATATTTGCCACGGTTTTGACTATCTATGTGCTGAATTTTGCGGACACCACCACGACTATCAGCCTTGACAAGACCCAGACCAGCAATATTTCGAGGTTCCTTTCCGTCAATCCCGATTACGACGAGAGCGACGAGGATTCGCAGGAATATGATCTTTACTATGCGCTGAAAAATACGAACAAGCACGTTGTTTGGGCTGATCTTGAGCAGATACCGCAATATGTGCAGGACGCTTTCGTTTACACTGAGGACGAGAGATTCTATTCTCACGACGGCGTTGACTTTAAGCGTACTTTTGCTTCGTTTATCAACGTATTTATCCCGATATACGGCGACAGAAAGGTCGGCGGTTCGACGATAACTCAGCAGACTATCAAGAACATCACGGGCGATGATTCGAGAGATTCTATCGAGGGTATCGAGCGTAAGATTCGAGAGATATTCCGTTCTATAAATGTGGAAAAGACTTACACAAAGGAAGATATCCTGCAAAGCTATCTTAATCTTGTGCCGCTGACTACTCAGCAGTATGATATCATCGGCGTGCAGGCTGCGGCTAACTTCTATTTCGGCAAGGACGTTTCGGAGCTTAATCTTGCGGAAGCAGCTTCTCTTGCAGGTATGACAAGTGCCCCTGCGGCTAACAACCCTTATGACAGCATTGAAAATAACAAGATAAGACAGAAGTACACTCTTGACCATATGCTGGAAAATGGTGCTATTTCCGAGCAGGAATATAACGACGCTTTGCATTATGAGCTTGAGATCACGGGTGATATCGAGTATTCAAGTGTGACGATCTATGAGGACGAGACTAAGGATCAGGGTCCTACATCTTACTTTATGGACGCTGCTATAAACGAGACTATTCAGACTATTGCTGATTATTATGGCATTTCGACTTCTGAGGCTTCTCAGAGACTTTATGACGGCGGATTTACTGTTTACACTACTGTTGACAGAGATATGCAGACGAAGGTCGAGAAGGAAATGCAGAAGCAGAGCAACTTTACGACTTATCAGATGAGCGAAGAGGACGACACGCTTTGGTCGGGCTTTATCGCTATGGACTATCAAGGCAATGTAAAGGCTGTTGTGGGCAGCAGAGACAAAAAGACTGAGTCGAGAGTTTACAACATTGCGACGGACGCAACACGTTCGCCGGGTTCTTGTATCAAGCCTATCGCTTCTTATGCGCCAGCGCTGGATCAAGACCTTATGACTTGGTCAACGCTGTTCAAGGACGAGCCTATCACTATCAAGGTCAAGGGTAAGGACACGAAATGGCCTGTAAACTACTCTGAGACGGGCGATAGTGAGAACTGGTCGGGTCAGTATCTTGCGACTTGGGAAATGCTGACGAGATCGCTCAACACACTTCCTGCTCAGCTTATTCAGAAGATGAAGCCAGAGTATTCTTACAACTTCCTCAAGGAAAAGCTTGATATATCGACGCTGACGGACAAGGACGCTGACTATTCGCCTGTTACTGTCGGTGGTCTTACAAACGGTACAAGGCTTGAAGAGCTTGTGGGCGCTTATATGATCTTCGGCAACGGCGGCAAGAAGTATGACGTTTCTTACGTTTCTAAGATCGAGGACGCTGACGGCAATGCGATCTACGAGAAGAGCGACGGATACAAGCAGGCTATAAGCGAATCTACGGCTTATGTTATGAACAGAATGATGCAGAACGTTATCAATAATCAGCAGGGTACAGGTCGTTACGCTAAGCTCAACAATACTGATCTTGTGGGCAAGACGGGTACTTCATCTGACTGGTATGACCTTACGTTCGTGGGCTGTTCGCCGGACTATGTTTCGGGCATTTGGATAGGTTACGAAAATCCGCAGACTATCCCGACTAATGAATATCAGAATATCGGCGCTATTTGGAAGAATGTGTTTGGTGATGTTGTGGAAAATGAAAAACACAAGTCATTCGACAAGACTTTCAAGATGCCTGACTCGGTTGAAAAGCTGACATACTGCACTAAGACGGGCAAGCTTGCATCAAACACTTGCTACAGCACGGCTACGGGTTATTACAAGAAATCCAACGAGCCTGAGTATTGCAGCGGAAATCATTAAAGTATAAAAGCCTCCATTAAGTTATGGAGGCTTTTTCTGAAAGGAAATAATTTATGGAGAAAAATTTGCGCTTGTGCGTTCCTTGCCATTTTGGGCTTGAGGGCGTGCTGGCTTACGAGATAAAAAAGATCGGCGGCGAGAACCTTAACACCACGGACGGAAAGATCAGCTTTGACGGCGATATGGTCACGATGGCAAAGGCGAATATGTGGATAGCCACAGGCGAGAGGGTGCTTATCGAGCTGGGAAGCTTTAGGGCGGAGAGCTTTGAGCAGCTTTTTGACGGCGTTATGAAGCTGCCGCTGGAGGACTTTATCGGCAGGGAGGATGCTTTTCCTGTTAAGGGGCACTCGCTGAATTCAAAGCTGCATTCTATCCCGGATTGTCAGAGGATAATCAAAAAGGCCTGCGTAAAGCGCCTTGAGAGGGCTTATGGCATAAGCTATTTTGAGGAGATCAAGGCCAAGCATCAGATACAGTTCGCCATTCACAAGGACATTGCGACGATATATCTTGACACCACGGGGGTGGGTCTGCACAAGCGTGGTTACAGGAGAAATTCCAACGACGCACCTATCAAGGAGACTTTGGCGGCAGGAATCGTTGACCTTGCTAGGGTGAGGGCTAATTCTATCGTTGTTGACCCGATGTGCGGTTCGGGAACGTTTCTTATCGAATCGGCTTACAAGGCTTTGAACGTTGCGCCTGGTTTGAGGAGAAATTTTGCGGCTCAGAGCTGGGAGCAGATACCACAGGAGATATGGCAGGACGTGCGCACGGAGGCTATGGCCGCTATTGACAGGCAGGGAAGTTTCAAAGCATTTGGCTTTGATGTGGACGATATGGCGGTGGAGCTGACGAGGAACAATGCGAAAAAGGCCGGCGTTGGTTCAAAGCTGGAGGTCAAGCAGCAGGATATTGCAAAGTACAAGCAGATCGACGGGGCGATAACAATTGTCAATCCGCCCTATGGTGAGAGAATGTTGGTGCTTCGTGAGGCGGAGGAGCTTTACAAGAAAATGGGTCAGCGTTTGGCGCCCTCGAGAGAGAACCCTTGCTATATCATTTCGCCACACGAGGAGTTTGAGAGCTTTTTCGGCAAGAGGGCGGACAAGAAGCGCAAGCTTTACAACGGAATGATAAAGTGCAATTTATATATGTATTTCAAATAGAGGTGTAAAATGGCAGAAAAGTGGAATTTAGGCAACATTGACGGCGTGGTTTTCGATATGGACGGGGTCATTTTTGACAGCGAAAAGGTGGGGCTTGCAAGCTGGGAGAAACTTGGGGAGAAGTACGGCCTTGTGAACGTTCGTGAAAATGCTTTGAAGTGCATTGGCAGGAGCACCGTTGACACTATGGCCATTCTTGAGGAGGCCTACGGCGACAAGGTGTCAATTGAGAGCCTTTACAAGGAGGCGAAGGAGGTCTTTTCGGAGATCATTTCCGAGGGCGGTTTGCCTTTGAAGCCCGGTGCTGTGGAGCTGCTCAGCTTTTTGAAGGAGTGTGGGGTCAAGGTAGGGCTGGCTTCGTCGACGTCTTATAATGGCGTTATAGCCAACCTCAAGGGGGCTGGATTGCTGCGGTATTTTGAGGTCATCATCGGCGGCGATATGATAAAGCATTCAAAGCCGCAGCCTGAGATATATTTGCTGGCTTGTGAGAAGCTGGGGGTTCGTCCGCAATATACTGTGGCGATCGAGGATTCTTACAACGGCATAAAGGCGGCGCACAATGCTGGTATGATACCCATAATGGTGCCCGATCTTATTGCGCCGACGGAGGAGATACTTTCAATGGTGTACAAAAAGGTGGACAGTTTGAATGATGTTATTGAATATTTCAAAAGCTGATAGATAGCGTAAAACGGGCGTGTGATGATCGCCCGTTTTTTTGTGTGTGATGTGATTTATTTTGTCAAAAAGCGGGCGAACGATGTTCGCCCCTACTGGTGATTGGAATAAGATGGAGAAATTCATATTACAAGTTCGGTAATCTTATGTTTGAGCAATAAAAAAACTCCCCTCGGAAATTCCAAGGGGAGTTTTCTTTATATTGGCTTTTGATTACTTGATCATTGAAGCAACTTCGTCAGCGAAATTGTCTTCCTTCTTCTCAACGCCTTCGCCTCTCTCGAAACGAACGAACTCTACAACGTCGATCTTGCCGCCGAGGTTCTTAGCAACTGACTCAACGTACTTGCCAACAGATACCTTATCGTCCTTAACGAATGCCTGCTCGAGGAGGCAGTTCTCAGAATAGTACTTGCCGATCTTGCCGTCGATGATCTTGTGCTTAACCTGCTCTGGCTTGCTTGCCATCTTAGGATCTTCAGCCATCTGTGCGAGCATAATCTCTCTTTCCTTATCAAGAGCGTCAGCTGGAACAGAAGCTCTGTTAAGGTATGGAGGGTTCATAGCTGCGACCTGAAGTGCGCAGTCCTTGCCTGCTGCGAGGAGCTCTGCGTTGTCTGCTGCGATATCAGAGTCAAGCTTAACCATAACGCCGATGCTGCCAGCGCCGTGAACGTAAGGAACGAGGATTCCTTCCATTCTCTTGAATCTTCTGATTACCATATTCTCTCTGATCTTGATAAAGAGATCCTGGAGAGTTTCCTCAACTGTCTTGTCGCCGCCGCTGATCTTTGTAGCCTTGAGAGCCTCAACGTCAGCTGGGTTTGCTTCGATAATTGTGTCGGCAACTGCTGCAACGAATGACTTGAACTCTTCGTTGTTTGCAGCAAAGTCTGTCTCGATATTAACTTCGAGAACGCAGCCTACGTTGCCCTTTACTACTGCTGTACAGATACCCTCAGCAGCAACTCTTCCGCTCTTCTTAGCCTGTGTTGCAAGACCCTTTTCACGGAGAAGTGTAACAGCCTTGTCCATATCGCCGTCAGCTTCAACAAGTGCTTTCTTACAGTCCATCATACCTACGCCTGTGGCTGTCATAAGTTCTTTGATCTCAGATACTGATACCTTTCCCATTTTTATTCCTCCTAAAAGTGATTTATACCGAAATAAGGCAGACAAATATCATAATAAATGCCTGCCTGAAATTTCATACTATTATTCAGCAGCCTCGTCAGCTTCTTCAACCTTCTCTGCTTCTTCAGCAGAGTCAGCGTCCTCGCCCTGTCTGCCTTCGATGATAGCGTTAGCCATACAGCCAGCAATAAGCTTAACTGCTCTGATAGCGTCGTCGTTACCAGGGATAACGTAGTCAACATCGTCAGGATCACAGTTTGTGTCAACGATAGCTACAACAGGGATACCGAGCTTCTTAGCTTCTGCAACGGCGATCTTTTCCTTTCTTGGGTCAACAACGAAAAGTGCGCCTGGGAGCTTCTTCATATTCTTGATACCGCCCATAAACTTTTCAAGCTTTTCGATCTCGAGCTTCAGCTTAACAACTTCCTTCTTAGGGAGAAGGTCGAATGTGCCGTCTGTCTCCATTGTGTGGAGCTGCTCAAGTCTCTTGATCCTCTGCTGGATAGTCTTGAAGTTTGTCATCATACCGCCAAGCCATCTAGCGTTTACATAGTGTGCGTTAGCTCTGAGAGCCTCTTCCTTGATGGAATCGCCAGCCTGCTTCTTAGTACCTACGAAAAGTACCTCTTCGCCGTTAGCTGAGATATCACGGATAAACATATAAGCTTCTTCAAGCTTCTTTACGGTCTTCTGAAGATCGATGATGTAAATTCCGTTTCTTTCTGTGAAAATGTATGGAGCCATTTTAGGGTTCCATCTTCTTGTCTGGTGACCAAAGTGTACGCCAGCTTCAAGAAGCTGCTTCATTGATACTACTCCCATTGTAGTAACCTCCTGTTTGGTTTTAAATTTCTGCAAAAGCAGATGTCTTATCCTCCGGACGGTTTTGACCGCCTTCACCTAGCTTATGCCAGGACCAACAGCGATAACCTATCCGTGCGAATTGCTTTAATATTATATCACATTCCCGTGCTTTTTTCAAGTACCTATGAACAATTATTTCAACAAATTTTCGACTTTATAAGTTCGACTCTTTGTACATACTGCACTATCATCAAAGCGAACGAGTATAGTATCCTCGCCGATAAGCTCGATATCGGAGCATTTTATGACGATATCCTCGTCACGACCCATAATCCCGAAGGCTCGTGGCTTGCCATAGACGATAAGGGAGACGATATTCGCCCCTGCAGTATCCATTTCGATATCGTCCACATAGCCGATCTTTAGCCCTGTTTTCATATTGACGACTTCCTTATTTCTGAGACTTGAAAAACTGCATATCATATTCGACCCTCCATAAAAAATGTGCATAGAACTTTGTTAGATTCTATGCACATTATGGGTTGTCTGATGAATGGGATAGTTAAAATTATGCTATTTCTTTTTTGCCCTTTTCGGGGTCGCCGTTTTCGTCAGTATCAAACATATCCTGTATCATCTTGGCGATCTCACTTCTTGTTTTCGGCTTATCGTCGATATTTTTTATTTTCTTATTTTGATCTCGCATATTCGATACCTCCTTTATTGCATTTCTTTAAAAATCTTCTTACAAATTCTTTGTTGTCGATCTCTTCATCTTCGGGAAAAGTCTCAAAAACGTCTCTTACTAGTTCTCTTGCCTTAGTATATTCATATCCCTGCACTTTATTCAGCACATAAACTTCGCCTTGATTTGTAACGACTGTCATAATTTTTATTGCGCCCTCGCAAATGAAAGTATCTATATCTGCAACGGAAAAATTATTTGTGCTTGGGTGATTGTGCATATACACAAGAGATTGACGTTGTGCGTTTCGGACAACCGACACAGCAAAGGAATTTTCTGCTGGTATAACAGAAAATTCATCGCCCATTATTTTTACTTCGCTTTTAAAACTAAGATCATCAATAAAGAGAACTTCATCGCTGTTATTATCTTCTTTAGATAATTTAAGCAATTATTTATGCTTATGCTGCATTGAATGTGACTGCGCTTCAGAAAAATCTGACAACTTCACTTCTTCAACTTTTTCTATTGCAGTATCCGTAATAAAAATCTTATGATCTCGCTTTTTAGCCTGTTCCAAAGCTTCACTTCCTCTGTTTACATTATACCATATTTTCGTAATTTGTCAACAGCGGAGTGTAAAATATAAAAAGGATACAGGCTTTTATTTGTCTGTATCCCTTGTTGAATAATATTTGTCAAACGCATCGGCGAACTGTTCTAGGACTATATCTGCTATGCCTGTGATAAATTCTGTATTGGACGGCTTTTTATCTATTGCGGCATTGTCGGGGAAATAGCGCTGTTTATCTGCTGGGGTGGCTCTTTTCTAGCCTGAACCTATGGATATTCGCACGCTGCGCTCTATGCTCTGCCTTGTTTTATTGAACTTATCAAGGGGCATATTATAGCGGCGGGCTGCCATATCGTAAAGCTGATAGGTGCGCAGAATTCTGTTTCTATCGGTAAAGAGCAGCACGCCCACCATATACCTTATATAATCATAGCCAACGCTCCTCGGGGTAATGCCCAGCGATATGAGCAGTTCTGACACACTTTTATGTGCTTGCTCTTTGAACTTGACCACGTTTATGGGTATGGCGTTAAGTCTTGCTATCATATCCTCACAGACGGCTTCGGCGCTGTATGGGGCGCTGATATTCACAAAGCTTGCGTCGTCAAGGAGCACACGAATAGTTTCGTTATCCTCATAGGTGTAGATGTTATAGAATATCGGTTCGATATCGGCTTCTCTGAGCTTTTTTGCAAAGGCAAGGGTCTCCTCCCAGCCGCACATACAGCAATCGGCCACGATTATGGAGGGAGAATATTTAACTGCGCCTATTTCTATCGAGATCTTGCTGCGGTCGCACAGCCGGACTTTTGCGCCACGCTCTTCAAGGCATTTTGCAAGGCTGCGGTGCTGTCCGTCAAAGGTCTCGGCAATAAGAACTGTTCTGTTTGCAAACATTGCCCGATACTCCTTAATTTTGTCACGAATAAACTCATTTAAATGAACTCGTTCATATGCTAATTATAGCAAACGGGCGTTAGTTGGGCAATGAAATGCGAAGATATTCAGATTGAGTTAACTGAAATGTTACGATTAAACATTAATTTATATGATTATTATTCAAAAATGTCGAAATTTCTGAATAGGGCTAACTTTACAGGTGGCTTTTTATACGCTCCAAAGCGCCTTTTTCGAGCCTTGACACTTGGGCTTGGGATATGCCGATACTTTTTGCCACTTCCACTTGGGTCTGACCCTTGAAAAAGCGCAGGAAGAGGATATTTTTCTCACGGGGGAGCAGGCTGCTCATTGCGTCTTTGAGGGAGAGCTCTTCCAGCCAGCTTTTGTCATCATAATTATCGCTGACTTGGTCGACCACATAGAGGGCGTCGCCGTTATCGGAATATACGGGCTCATAGAGGGAGACGGGGTCGGTGATGGCTGCAAGGGCGATCACAACGCTGCTGGGCTTTTCGGTTATGCTTTCGGCGATCTGCTCCACGGTGGGCTCTTTTTGATTTTCGCAGATGAACTGCTCCTTGGCCTGCATTGCTTTATAGGCAAGGTCACGGAGGGAGCGTGAGACCCTCATCGGCTGATCGTCACGGAGAAAGCGGCGCAGCTCGCCTGCTATCATCGGCACGGCATAGGTGGAAAAGCGCACGTCAAGGCTGGTATCGAAATTGTCGATAGCTTTGATAAGTCCCACGACGCCGACTTGGAAGAGGTCGTCGGGGGAGTCGCAGCGGCTGACGAACTTTTGCAAAACGCTCAGCACCAGTCTGAGATTGCCGTTTATAAGCTCCTCTCTTGCTTTTTTGTCACCTGCGTGGGCTTTTTTCAGCAGTTCAAGCTTTTCTGACTCCTTTAATGTCTTTAAATCATTTGTATTTACTCCGCTGATCTCGACTTTATTATACTGCATAGCGTACTCCTGAACTTTGATAATATAATTATTCCCAAAGTGTGTGGTACTATGCAGGGGATTTTTATGGTGAGATATGTGGGGCGATCGTGCGGATAAAAAGTCGAGTGCAAAAAAAGTGGGCGACCAAAGGTCGCCCGTGTGATGTTCGTATTATTGTTTTTCGATTTTGTCGGAATTTTCAATGCGTTCGTTTTTGCGCTGGTTATACACCGCAAGGATAGCAGTAACGATCGCCGAGATACAGAAGATAAGCAAAAGCTTATTCGATATCTTTCGGTTGATGAAATTCATTGTGGGGTTGAGGATATCTAGTATCCAAAACACGATGAACATTCCTGCAAGGATTATTGTGAGGTGCGGAAGCAGTTTTGACAGTCGTTTCATTTTTTAGCCTCCTATATAGATAATGTCGCTGAGGTCACGTCCGCCGCCGTCGGGCTGGTTTATTATGCTGCCGTCAAAGTACATAAGTGCGGACTTTCCGCCGTCAAGGTTAAATGCGCTCTGACAGCCTTCGTCGCACATAATTGCGGCAAGCTCGCTGAGGGTCGCACCTCTTGAATAGCCTTCCATTCTGCCGTCAACGGTGACGAAAACGTAATGGCCTGCGGACACGCTGCCTATGGCTGAACGTGGGTTTTGGCTGTTGAGATATGATGTGGTATTGAATGTGCTGAGGACGTTGCCGCTGCCGTCAAGGAGGGCTGGGCCGAAGTTCCAAGCCTGCCAAGCGCCTTGTGCGATGATCTCATCGCTGTTGTATTCGGACGGGGAATAGGTCTTTAGGGTGCCGTCGGTGAAGAGCACGCAGACGTCGGCGTCGTTATTGTCGTCACGATATTTTACGCCGTTTCTTATTACGATACTGCGCTCGGAATTGCCGTAAAAGTCGCCGTTTATTGCGAAGATAGCGTTGTTTTCCGTCGCCATATTGTAAACGCTGTCTTTGATGTTCTTGCCGAAAGTGCCCTCCGCAAAGGCGGTCTTTATAACGCTGGCGTCGGTGACGTAGACGTCGGCAACGTAATAGGTTATCTTATCTGAGCCTTCGCCGATAGATTTTTTATAGACCGTCACTTGTGCGTTGTCTGTGGTGGACTCGCCAAGCTTTTCGCTTTGGATAGCGGCGTTAGTTATGCTGCTGACAGCGTTTTGGTCGGAGAGGTAATCGGCGGTATCTTGATTGCCCCAGTTTTTATGGTCACGCTGCTCGGTGCGGAGGGTGGTGGTTGCGGTCTCCGTTTGAGGTGCTGTGGTGGTGACCGGGGTGCTGTTTGTATCTGTTTGCGATTGCGATGAGCTGTCGTCAGAGGTCTCTGAGGAGGTGCTTGTATCGGCGTTTGGCAGTGTGAATTTTGTCTGCGCTCCGCTATCGGCGGTGGCTATCACCTCGCCTTTTACGCCTGAGCTCTGGGGCAATACATAGTCAAAGAGCATAAACACGCCGATCGCTGCGGCGGTCAGCAGGGTGTCGGTCAATATCATTGCCCACACGGGCATTTGCTTTACTTTTGCTTTTTGGGTCTTTTTTTCAGACATCAGTCTGCTATCTCCTTTCTTTTCTTTTTGAAAACAAAGCTTTTTTGTACCGCCCAGCTTATAAAGAAGAGCAGCACTTCAACTATTATTTTACAGATATACTGATTGTGGATAACATACTTTACCAGCAGTTTGAGCAAGACTGTATTTGCGGCGAGGATAAATGCCGCAAGGAGGAAATACTTCGCCGCTGTTTTTGCAATGCCTTCCTTATTTTTAAAGACGAATTTTTTGTTCATTCCGAAATTGAAGGCGGAGCTTATGACTCTTGCGCAGATATTTGAAGCCACAATGCTTTTTGTTATCAGCGAGAAGAGGGTGAAGCAGATGTAATCCACGCAGAAGCTCAGCAGGGAAGAGCCTGAGAATTTCAGTATGTCTTTATAAATGCGGAATGAGTCTTTGATAGGGTCGAAATGAGAGGACTCGTTTTTGCCCAGGTATACTGTTTCGATTGGCACTTCAAAGAAGCCGATGTTCTCACGGGCACATTCAAGGAGCATATTCATCTCGAACTCGTATCTATCGCCGCTTATCGATAGCATAAAGGGGATAAGCTCTGAAGAGAAGCCACGCAGTCCTGTTTGAGTGTCGCTGACCTTTACCCCTGCGGCGAAGGAGAACACGAACTTTGTGACGTTATTGCCGAACTTGCTGCGCAGGGGAATTTTGCCTGTGAACTTGCGGCAGCCCATAATAAGATTATCGGGGTTGGTTTTGAGAGCTTGGGCTATGCGGATAATGTCTTTAATCTTATGCTGGCCGTCGGCGTCGGCAATGACGATGCCTGCCTCGCCTTGGGTATTTTTTTCTATGTATTCAAGGGCGGTCTTGATGCCCCTGCCTTTGCCCATATTCACTTTATGGGTGAGGACGGTGGCTTTCTTTTGGGCTTGGGCGAAAATTTCAGCCTTATCGGGGCTGCTGCCATCGTTTATGACGATGATATCAAAATCTGTCCGCTGTGAGATATCGTCGATAACGCCGAGCATTTTCTCGTCGGGTTCATAGGCGGGAATGACCGCAAATATCTTTTCTATTGCCATTTTTGTCTCCCTTCCAGCCGACTATTTCGGCTTTGGTATCTTGACGTTATTAAGTATAACACAAGACCCTTAAAAATACAATAAATATTTTTTATTTTATAATGCAGCTTTTTTCTGCTTCACTTTTCATTTTCATTTTTTTGCTATATTTTTCTTGACAATGTGACGATTTTGTGATAAAGTTATTGTATAAGCTGTTTTTACAGTCGGGAAAATTATAGCGGAAAGGAAAAAGAATATGAAGTTATTTAAGCGGACGCTTACGGCGGCTGTGGCGGTATGCCTTGCGCTTCAAAGTGCGGTGGTATGCTTCGGCGCAGAGGCGGAGGAGCAGATCCCTGTCGGCGGAGAGGACGTCAGCCTTTACACATCGGAGGACGGCGAGCTTATCCAACTTACGGAGGATATGTATCAGACTTGGTATGACGGTGACCAGACTTATGACGGCACGGCAAAGGAGCTTTATGGTTACTATCTTATGGATAGCGACAATTATTATTGGCTCAATGAGGACGAGGATTATGTTGTCACTTATGAAAACAACATAAACGCAGGCACGGCGACGGCTACTTTCACGGGTATCGGCCGTTACACGGGAAGCTTTACGAAAAATTTCAACATTACCCCTGCGAACATTTACTGGACAGATATCGAATGTGAATACGAACAGAGCTACTGCGGCGGAAAGCCTGTTCAGCCAAAGCCGACTGTTACATACAACGGTGTTGTGCTGACTGAGGGCGTTGACTATGAGATCAAATATGAGGACGACTGCGGCGAGCTTGGCTGGCATTACCTTGAGATATGGAGTAAGGGCAATTTTGAAGGCAGCACAAGCTTTGAGTATTATGTTGTAGAGGCTGAGATATCAAGCGAGAACATTTCAGTCGGCAGCTGCACTTACACTGGCTATTCCCAGACTCCTGCGCCTGTTGTTACAGTTGGCGGCGAGGTGCTGAGACGTGGCATTGATTATAATGTATCATACACAAACAATGTGAACGCCGGCACGGGTTATATGACCGTTATTGGTATGAACGGTTACACGGGATATGTTACTGTGCCTTTCACTATCAGTCCGAAAGCTGTTTCAAAGGTTGAGATATCAAAGATCGCTGACGCCGATTACACGGGCAGCGCTGTTAAGCCGAGCCTTGTTGTCAAGGCGGACGGAAAGGTGCTCAATAGCTCTGATTATACTGTAACATATTACAATAACACGAATATGGGCACGGCAAACGCTGTTGTTACTCTTGGAAGCAACTACACGGGCAGCCGTTCTGCTTCAGCTTCTTTCAAGATCGTGCTTGGAAAGGCAAAGGGTCTGAAGGCTACTGCGGATTCTACAACTTCTGTAAAGCTCAGCTGGAGCAAGGTGGGCAAGTGCAAATACAAAGTCTACCGCTATGATTCAAAGAAAAAGTCTTACAAGCTTCTGACAACTACAAGCTCCACAAGCTATACTGACAAGAAGCTTTCTGAGGCAACGGGTTACACTTATGCTGTCAAGCTTGAATACAACTCAAAGCTTGGACCTTACACGACTGTAAAGGGCAACACGAAGATATCCACGCCAAAGATGACTGTTAAGGCTTACAATAAGAAAGTTACAATAAGCTGGAACAAGAACACAAAGGCTGAGGGATATCAGATATACTGGTGCAAGGGCGATGAATGGACTATCCCGCACAACAATTATTACAGTATGCCGACAGACTGTTATAATGATTATGTTCAGCTCAAGAAGATAACAAAGAACAGCACGACTTCTTACACCAAGTCAGACCTTTCGGGTTCAAAGAATTATCACTTCAAGATGAGGTCTTACAAGACAATAAACGGCAAGGTGGTTTACAGCGGTTGGACGGGCATACAATGCAAGATAAACACCATATCGAGACTTAATGCGGCAACAAAGAAGAGCCACAGCACTTACAAGATATACAACGTTCAGGGCAAGACCACAAAGACTTCAAAGCACACTTTGACGGCGGAAGAGAAGAAGATACTCAAGAACTTTGCTTCAAAGCACTTCAAGAGCGGCTGGTCGGCGGCAAAGAAAGTTGAATATACTGCGGACTGGATAAGAAAGAATATGAAGTACGGCAGGATTCCGACGGCTTCGCATAGCAAGAACATCTTTGTTTACAAAGAGGGTCAATGCTCAGATTACAACGGTGCGCTGGTTGAAATGATGGTTTATCTCGGCTATGACGCAAACCTTGTTATGGGCAACCGCAGAGGCGGCGGACAGCACTTCTGGGGCGAGATAAAGATCGACGGCGTGACTTATCTGCTTGAAGTCGGCGAAAAGGTATACGACAGCCCACAATGGAATTACAAGTGGCAGTTTATGTGCCTTAAATATTCCGAGGCTGACGGCGGTTACAAGAAGAACGGAAAGCTTTACTAAACTAATTAAACAATAAAGAAAAAGCTCTGCGGAGGGAGAAATTCCGCAGAGCTTTTTTTTTTTGCAAATCAATTGCAAAAATAACTTGTGTTACAAACAAAGCCCCCGTGGATCGCTTGGGAGTTTGCTTGTGATAATGGGGATATTTTATATTGTCTAGGACAATATTGCATATGTATATTATATTGACTTTTTCGTTATTTTGCAATATAATATATAAAAATAACTTATATTTTATAAAAAATAACTTGTTAGAGATGACATAATGGGGGAACAAAAATGAAAATACAGGAAATAAGCGAGTTATCGGAATCTGTGCTCACGAGATATTATGACAACGACATAAAGCCTTTTCTTGACGCTTGTCATAGGGACGTTATGTGGATAGGGCCGGCGGAAAATCAGATCATAAGGACGAGGGAAGCCCTTGTGGCGGCTTTCGGTGCAGAGCAGCACCAGCTTAAATTCGTGCTCAATAATCTTACTGTTGTGCCGCTGGCAATGGGAAGCAGCACGGTGTTTGAGATCGTGATGATGTTCTTGGTGGACACCATTTGGCCGGACAGCAGTATGAACCGTGTCAAGCAGCGGATACATCTTACTTGGGTGGTGGAGAACGGCGTGCCATACATTCGGCTTTGTCACATTTCAAACGCCATTCGCTATGATGAGCGTGACAACATTTACCCTGTGCATTATGAGGACTCTTATTCCGAAATGGTGCTGGCGGGTATGGAGCGTTCAAAGCGTGTTATCATAAACAGCACGGACAAGTCGCTGGTGTATCTCAACTGGTCGTGGGTGATGTATGCGGAGACAAAGGGCACACACGCCGTTGTACACACCATTGACGGCAGCTTTGAGTCTGTGCAGAGTTTGCGGCTCATCGAAAAGCGGTACAGCGATCTTTTTGTGCGTTGTCACGAAAGCTATCTTGTGAACCCCGATTACGTCGCAAGGATAAGCAGGCTTCGCATTGAGTTGACGAATGGCAAGATACTGCCTGTGCCAGAAAAGAAGTACACCGCCGTCAAGGCGATCTTGACGGAGCGTGAGCGTGGCAGGATACAAAATCTGCGTAAGGAATAGGGTTAGCATATCTTTTCGAGATTTTTTCTTATGGACTTTATAATGCGCTTTTCAAGCCGTGAGATATAGGACTGAGAAATACCAACCTCGTCGGCGACCTGTTTTTGGGTCATTTCCTTTGTACCGGAAAGCCCGAAACGCATTTCCATTATCTGTTTTTCTCTTGGCTCGAGCTTTTCTATTTCTTGGCGGAGAAGCTGTTTTTCGACCTCGCTTTCAATGCCACGATTGACTGTGTCATCGTCTGTGCCGAGGATATCGGAGAGCAGCAGCTCGTTGCCGTCCCAATCCACATTTAGTGGTTCGTCTATGGATATCTCGTTTTTGTACTGCACGGATTTGCGCAGGAACATTAATATCTCATTTTCAATGCAGCGTGAGGCATAGGTGGCGAGCTTGATATTCTTGGCAGGACAGAACGTGTTCACCGCCTTGATAAGGCCTATTGAGCCAATGGAGATAAGGTCCTCAATGCCGATACCTGTTGATTCAAACTTTTTTGCGATATATACCACAAGCCTGAGATTATGCACGATAAGCAATTCTCGGGCTTTTTTTTCGTCCTTTTCGAGAAGCTCGAAAGCTTTGGCTTCTTCCTCTTTGTTAAGGGGCGGCGGAAGAGAGTCGGAGCCGTTGAGATAGTCGATACAATTTTGCTGGTCGTTATCATCGGCAAAAAGCTTTTGGATAAAGCCTTGTATGTTATCGGCGAGTTTCAGATAATTAATTAGTGAAAGCATTTTTTCCTCCTGTATATGTTTATATTTATATTTATGTAAAATATTCAACTGAGCAGAACGGGATTGAAGATCGCTCGTGACTTTTTGCCCTTTGAGGGGACAATGCCAACATAGCATCGCAGGGTGCGGATATTGTCCTTTTCGTCGATTATCTTTACGCTGCCTGCGGCGGTGATGTGGATAAGTCCGCCGCCGTTTACTGTGGAAAAGGGGATAAGTCTAAAGCCGCTTAAGGTCTCGGGGTCGTCACGGTCAAGGTCGTAATGATAGAAAAGCTCATCGCAGTAAAAGACCACCACGGGGGTGCCTGTGAAGCTGTCGCAAAGCCTGTTGCCGCTGTCGCACACCGCAGGGAGCTTTATGACATAGCCGCCGTTTTCATAGACGGCTTCGTACTTTGCAGCCCTGTTGAAGCTTTTGCGTGTTATTATCTCATAGACCGTCAGCAGGCCGTATGCGGCAGCGGTGGAGAGCACGAGGTCTAGCAGGGAGATGTTGAAATACACCGTCAGATTGCGGAAAAATATTACCTTGCTTTTTGAAAGCTGCCATATCGTCACCGCCGCACCTGTGAAGAGGGTGGAGACGGCGAGGTATATGAGAAAATAGCGCAGGCGGCTGTAAAAGCTGCCCAGCCCAAAAGCTGTCAGCAGCGTTGCGGCGACCCCTGTGAGTTTTAGCAGTACGATGAGCAGGGCGGTGAAAAATCCGCCGCTGTTTATTACTATCACAAGGGAGAAGAGCCCGCCAAGGGCGCTGGCGGCGAACATTCGCAGGGGTTTGACCCTTTGATGAACTATCCTGCAAAGGGCGCAGAGCATTATGTATGTCATTATCCCGTTTGTGATAAGCAGGATATCTATGTAAATCTTCATAAGTCTGCGCCTGCCTTTCTTTGTTGTCTTTTACTATTTTACAACTTGTCAGGTGTAAAAATTGTCGCATTAGCAATTGCTTTTATCTGAATTTTGGCGCAAAAAAATCCGCTCTTCCGAAAATGGAAAAGCGGATAATTTGCTTTATGCTGTTATTAGATCAGTCTGCAAAGAAAACAGAGAAAGCCTTGTACGCCATATAGGTGTCGATCTTTGATGTTATCTCGAATGGAGCGTGCATTGAAAGGACTGGCACGCCAACGTCGATAACGTTCATATCAAGGTTTGCGATATACTGTGCGACAGTTCCTCCACCGCCGCCGTCTACCTTGCCAAGCTCGCCTGTCTGCCAAACGATGTTGTGCTCGTCAAAGAGGTTTCTTACTCTGCCCACAAATTCTGCGGAAGCGTCAGATGTGCCTGACTTGCCTCTTGCGCCCGTGAACTTTGTGGCAACGACGCCGTAATTGATCTGCGATGAGTTTCTGATCTCGAATGGCTCTGCAAATGTTGGATCAAAGGCTGCGTTTACATCTGCGGAAAGGCACTCAGAAGCGGAGATAACGTTTCTGCCCTCAAGGCCGTATACCTTTGCAAGGTCGGCGATGAAGTATGGCAGATATGAGCTGTTAAGGCCTGTGTTGCCGTCGCTGCCTGTTTCTTCCTTATCTGTGAGGACTGTCATACAAGTCTTTTTCGGGTCTTTGCACTTGAGGATAGCCTGCAAAGCTGTGTATGCGCAAACTCTGTCGTCCTGTCCGTATGAGCCTACCATACTTCTGTCAAAGCCAACGTCCTGCGCTTTGAAAGCCGGAACAGCTTCAAGCTCTGCGGAGACAAAGTCGTCCTCGACGATACCGTACTTTTCATTGAGGATAGCCATAATATTGAGCTTTACTTTGTTTGACACCTTATCGTCCTTGAAAGGTCTCGAGCCGATGAGCAGGTTGAGCTCTTCGCCCTTGATGAGCTGCGGAGCAGGTCTCTTCATCTGAGCGTCTGCAAGGTGGGGCAGGATATCTGTTACGCAGAAAACAGGGTCGTCCTTGTCCTCACCGATATTTACTGCTACGCTTTCGCCGTCAGCCTTGATGATAACGCCGTGTAGAGACATTGGAACGGTCGTCCATTGATACTTCTTGATACCGCCGTAATAGTGGGTCTTGAAAAGGCAAAGCTCTTTGTCCTCATAAAGCGGGTTCTGCTTGAGATCGAGACGAGGGGAGTCGATATGAGCTGCCGCAAGTCTGATACCCTTTTCAAGGCTGTCCTTGCCCATAACTGTGAGGATAACTGCCTTGCCCCTGTTTACGAAATAGAACTTATCGCCTGCGGAATACTTCTTGCCCTTTTCATATGGCTTGAAGCCTGATTCCTCAGCCTGTGCGACTGTTTCGATAACGGCTTCACGCTCGGTCTTGGCCTTGTTCAGAAAGCTTTTATAACCCTCGCAGAACTTATCGGCCTTTTTGATCTTGTCATCGCTAAGGCGAAGTCCGCCGTTTTTCTTATCCGAAAGAAGCTTTTCTGCAAGCTTTTCGCCCTCGGATTTTTCTTTTTTCTTGTTATCCATTGTAAATTCCTCCTTACTTAGATAAACTTTATGTTATTGATATATTTGTAAAAAGCAAGTTCACAAACGGGCGAACACTGTTCGCCCCTACATAAAAGCATTGTAGGGGACGGCGTCCTCGACGTCCCATTTGTTCGGATTTGCTAATACTCTCGGTTTTAATTTGCTTCCGTTATATCGCCGTCATTTGCAAGGATATCCTTGTAATTATCATAGGCACGGCGTATTTTTCTGACGTAATTCTGGGTCTGGTCGTTTTCGTTTGGGATATCGTTCTCGTTGAAGTTGTCGGGATCGACTGTGCCGTCCTCTATCCAACTGTCAACAAGGCTCATTCCGCAATGATATGCCGCCGCTGTCAGCTCTATGGAGCCGTCATATTTATCCATAAGGTAGCTGAGATAATATGTGCCATACTGGATATTGAGCTCTGGGTCGAACATATCGTCATAGCTGTTGTCACGCTGATCGTCAAGGCGATATTTTATCCAGTCGTATGCGTCCTCCATAAGCTGCATAAGACCTCTTGCGCCCACGGACGACACGGCGTCCTTATCAAAGCCGCTTTCGACTTTTATAACCGAGAACACCAGCACGGGGTCGCAGTCATATTTCTTTGAATACTTTATGACATACTCTTCATAGTCGGTGGGATATGAAAAGGAATTTGGGATATCCTTTGCTTTTTTTATTATCTGCTCGTGATAAAGTGAGACTATAAAGCCTATGCCGCTCAAAAGCAGAATGACCGCTATTATAACAGGGCCTTTTTTCAGCCGCCGTTTCTTTTTACGTCTGGTTTTTGCATTAGCCGCCATTTTTATCGTATCTTTCCTTTATATTATTTATGACCCTGCGTGTTTTATCCGCAGTTTCATCAAATCTGCCGTTATTTTCGATAACATACTCGCAGCGCTCTTTGAAAAATTCCGTTGTGTGTTGTGAAGCAAAACGCTTCTGCGCAAGCTCTTTGGGGATATTGTCCCTTTCCACAATTCGTGCAAGCCTTGTGTTATGATCCGCAACAACGCTCACGATCGTATCGCAAAGCTTATCGGCGCCAGCTTCAAAAAGGGTGGGTGCGTCAAGAAGTATAAAACTGCTTTTTGAAGCGGCAATGCGCTCTTTGATACTTTGATTTATGAAAGGGTAGATATTGCTGTTGAGCATATCGAGCTTTTGCTTGTCGGAAAAGACTGTTTCAGCCATTTTTCGTCTGTCAAGGGTGAGATTTTCGTCAAAGCAATGTGGGAAAAGCTTTGCAAGCTGCTTGCAGCAATCGCTGCCCGACAGGGTGACTTCACGGGCGATGATATCGCAGTTTATGATGTCAAAGCCCTGCTGCTCAAAGGCTTTTGAGACTGTGGTCTTGCCTGCGCCGCTTTGTCCTGTCAAACCAACGATAACTTTCATCAGAGCTTCACCACCTGAAAGCCTGCGGCTCTCAGCAGTCGGTTATAGACTGCAAGGCCTACGCCGTCCTTATTTGGGCAGCGTGCGAATACTTTCTTTGCGCCGATATCGTCAAGCTCTCTGAGCACATCAAAAAGCTCTTTCGCCTGCTCTTCGTCAGTTGCGCCATAGCAAAGGTGGGGTATATCCAGCCCGTCGCAATCGCTGTCGGCAAAGACCATAAGGGTGGTGTCTTTATCGGCATTTTCTTTGACAAAGCTTCTGAAAGCCTCAAGGCTGCTGTCGATTATGGTGACGTCAGCTTTCGGGGCATAGTGCTTATATTTCATTCCGGGGGAGCGGACTTTCACATTCTCGCCCAGCTTTTCAAGCACGCCTTTGTCAATAAGCACGTTGGGCGTTATCTCCATAAGATCTTCGGCGGAGATAAAGCCCGGTCGCAGAAGCCTTATGCTGTCGCCCTCAAAGCTTATAACAGTTGATTCAACGCCCACGCCGCAAGCACCGCCGTCGATTATAGCAGGTATCCTGCCCTGCATATCGTTAAGGACGTGCTGAGCCGTTGTTGGCGATGGGCTGCCCGAAAGGTTTGCCGACGGGGCGGCGATAGGGAAGCCGCAGGCGGAGATAAGGGCTCTTGCCACCTTATGTGACGGCATTCTTATGCCCACAGTATCAAGTCCGCCGCTTGTGACCATTGGTATTGTATCTGACTTGGGCATTATCATTGTGAGTGGACCCGGCCAGAATTTTTCTGCGCATTTTACTGCAAGCTTTGGCACTTCATTTACAAGCTCTTCTATCTGAACGATATCAGAGATATGCACGATGAGCGGGTTATCGGCAGGTCTGCCCTTGGCGGCGAATATCTTGCGCACCGCAGCTTCGTCAAAAGCATTTGCGGCAAGACCGTAAACAGTCTCCGTCGGCATACCGACAACTTCGCCGTCGGCGAGAAGCTTTGCGGCGGCCTTTATGCTTTCATCATCTGTGCCGAGTATTTTTGTATCAAACATTTTTTATTCTTCTTCCTGGCTTGCAAGCTTGGCAGCCTGATCGGCTGTTGCAAGTGCGTCGATTATTTCGTCAAGTGCGCCGTTGAGCACCTGTTCAAGTCTGTAAATAGTAAGACCTATTCTGTGGTCGGAGATTCTGCCCTCGGGGTAGTTATAAGTTCTAATTCTCTCGGAGCGGTCGCCTGTGCCCACCTGTGAACGTCTGTTGTCGGCGATCTCCTTATTCTGAGCCTGTACTTTCTGATCGAGCAGTCTTGAGCGTAGGACTTTAAGAGCCTTTTCCTTGTTTTTGAACTGCGAACGCTCGTCCTGACACTCAACTACCATACCAGTCGGCAGGTGAGTGATCCTGATAGCGGAGGAAGTCTTGTTGATATGCTGTCCGCCTGCGCCCGATGAACGGAAAACGTCGATCTTGAGGTCTTTCTCTTCGTTAAGGTCAAGCTCGACTTCGTCAGCTTCTGGGAGAACTGCGACTGTAACAGTAGAAGTGTGAACTCTGCCCTGTGATTCGGTTTCCGGCACACGCTGAACTCTGTGGACGCCGCTTTCGTACTTAAATCTTGAATATGCGCCCTCGCCCGAAACGCTGAAAGTGATTTCCTTATAGCCTCCAAGCTCGGTCTCATTCTCGTTCATAACTTCGATGTTCCAGCCCTTTGAAGCGGCATACATAGAATACATTCTGTAAAGTGAGCCTGCGAAAAGGGCAGCCTCTTCGCCGCCTGCGCCGCCTCTGATCTCGATGATAACGTTACGCTCATCGTTAGGGTCTTTCGGCAGGAGCAGGAGCTTGAGCTCTTCCTCAAGTCTTGCCATATCTTCCTTGGATTCTTCAAGCTGCATTTGCACCATTTCCTTGAAGTCCTTATCCATTCCGCCTGCGTCAAGAAGCTCCAGCGCTTCGTCATTGGCGGCCTTGGCTTTTTTGTATTCGCCGAATTTTTCAACTATCGGCGTAAGTGTCTTATATTCCTTCATAAGGCTTGTGTAGAGCTGATTGTTGTTTACAGTATCAGGCTGCATAAGCTTTTCGTTTATCTCATTGAACTTGTCTTCAAGCGCTTTTATTCTTTCAAACATTTTAAATTTCTCCTGTCATTTTAAGGTTTTGGCATTGTTATTTCATATAAGTCACAAAGCAGGAGCAGCTATGACTCTGCCTCACGAATAACTGTTTTGACGTTCTTTTCAGCTTTTCCACGAACGATCATAAACTCTCTGCCGCAGCCTTCGCAGCGCAGCTTGAAATCCATACCCGAACGCAGGACTAACATTCTGTTGCTGCCGCAGGGGTGGCTTTTTTTCATAACGAGGATATCGCCCTTGATTATATCCATCTGCACCACATTCCTTTCCAAATTTAATTCATACACAGATATTATAGCACAAAATCTTTTGTATGGCAATAGCGATTTATCAATTAAGTCAAGAGGGGAGCGAACGATCGGGCAAATGCTGTCGCAAAAATAAACGGGCTGCCTATCAAAAGCCGCCCGTTTGTGATATTATTTGCCGTAGATATTTTTCTTGATATAGTCGATATTCTTATCGAAATCAACTCCAAGAACGCTCATTCCTCTAATTGTGAGGTACTGCCAAGTGCCCTCCGCAGGAACTCTGCATTGCTCACGGTCATAGCCGAGATATGAAGCTGAGTTGAGGATAAGTGAGAAGATCTCGTCCTTTTGGAGGTTGGTCGTGATATTCGGCAGAAGTGCGTCAAGAAGATCGCTCATTTCGCCAATGCTCAGATCGGACATTTTCTCAAGTATCTTTTCGAGCACGGCACGCTGTCTGTCAGTTCTTGCAAAGTCTGTGCCGATGTATCTTATTCTTGAATATGCAAGAGCCTGTGCGCCGTCAAGGGTGTATGTTCCGCCCTTTGAGAGCTTGCCCTCGTCTGCGGCTCTGCCCTCGAGAGAGTTTATCTCGTTGAGGTATGCGTTCACATACTGTACTTCATCGTCAGTGACATTTATCTCAACGCCGCCGACAGCGTCAACGACTGTTGTGAAGGAGAAGAAATTCACCTGTGCGTATTTGTTTATCTCGATCTTGAAGTTCTGCTCGATAGTGTCGATAAGCAGATCAGCGCCGCCGTATGCATAGGCGTGGTTAAGCCTTGTGGATTCAACGCCCGGGATAGCAAGGTAGATATCACGGAGAAAAGATGTCATAACGATCTTTTCAGTTTTCTTGTTTATGGAAACAAGTATCATACTGTCGGAACGGCCTCTGTCAGACTTGTCTCTTGCGTCTGTGCCGATAAGGAGCACGTTGAGGACGTCCTTATCTTTCATAATATCGATGGCGTTGTTTTCCATATTCTTTCTGATAGCATCGTCAGCGGCATCGATATCTTCCTGCGGGGAGTCGGGCTCTGAAGTGATGTCGTCGTCGGGCTCGATAGAGTCAAGTATCTCATAGCTGTCCGCAACAGGGACGATATTTATTTTATCCACATAGTGATTTACTATCGCAACGGCAACGCCCATACCGATAAGCAGCAGGGCAACGATCACCACGGCGATTATCAAAATGACTTTTTTCTTCTTGCTCTTTTTCTTTGGCTTCTTTTTGGTGTTTGAGTTTTTATGCTGTACGGGTGCAGGCTTTTTGCTCTGCTCAGGGGCAGGAGCGGTCTCAGCCTGCGGTGCAGAAGCTTGCTGGTGCTTCTTTTCCATTGTTTCGGCAATTATCTCTTCGATAGACTTGTCGTTATTCTCGTTCATAGGTCTCTCCTCCATAATATGAATATATGAAAATGCTTAAAGGCATTAGTTTTATCAACTGCAAACAAGCGGGACGTCGGGGGCGCCGTCCCCTACA
Organism: Ruminococcus sp.; assembly: GCF_019423705.1. Lineage (GTDB taxonomy): Bacteria > Bacillota > Clostridia > Oscillospirales > Ruminococcaceae > Hominimerdicola. The sequence goes on from NZ_JAHZAX010000005.1 coordinate 67,805, forward strand.
TCACGTTATTTCAATGTAATTGTTTTCCTTATTATATAACATTTCTGCCAATAAATCAATATTTTCTGCAAGGGTTTGTACTTTTTGACCTTATTATAATAATTGCGGCGGCAAAAGTGTGTTGAAAATGCCAATAAATCTCGCTAAAAAGTGAAAAAAGGCGATTTGCACTTGACTAATCCGTATTAAAATGGTATGATAATTGTGTATTTTTGTGCTTATTTGCGCTTAATTTAATTTTGTATATTTTTTATAGAAGGATTGAGATATAATGAAAACACCATTTATTACAAAGGAAAAGGCTGAGGAGATCATCAAGCAGTTCCCAACGCCATTCCACATCTACGACGAAAAGGGCATAAGACAGAGAGCAAGAGACATCAACAAGGCTTTCAGCTGGAACAAGGGCTTCAAGGAGTATTTCGCTGTTAAGGCTACGCCAAATCCTTTTATTCTCAAGATATTGAAGGAAGAGGGCTGCGGCGTTGACTGTTCATCGCTGACAGAGCTTATGATGAGCGAGTGCTGCGGTTTCAGCGGAAGCGACATTATGTTTTCTTCAAACGTAACGCCAAAGGCCGATTTTCTCAAGGCAAGAGAGCTTGGAGCTTACATCAATCTTGACGACTTCACACACATCGACTATCTTGACGACCTTTGCGGCATTCCGGAGACTATCTGCTGCCGTTTCAATCCGGGCGGACATTTCGAGATAGAGACCCAGATAATGGACAACCCCGGCGAGGCTAAGTACGGCTTCACGAAGGAGCAGATCATCGAGGGCTTCAAGGTACTTCAGAAGAAGGGCGCAAAGCACTTCGGTATCCACGCTTTCCTTGCTTCAAACACGGTTTCAAACGCTTATTATCCAAAGCTTGCTAGGATCCTTTTCGAGCTGGCTGTTGAGCTTCACGAAAAGACAGGCGCTGATATCAAGTTCGTAAACCTTTCTGGCGGTATCGGTGTGGCTTACGAGCCTGACAAGCCGCAGAACGATATCTTCGCTATCGGCGAGGGCGTTCGCAAGGCATTTGAGGACATTATGGTGCCTGCCGGACTTGGCGACGTTGCTATCTTCACAGAGCTTGGCAGATTTATGCTTGCTCCGTTCGGTCATCTTGTTGCAACTTGCACACACCACAAGCACACATACAAGGAGTATGTTGGTCTTGACGCTTGTGCCTGCAACCTTATGAGGCCTGCAATGTACGGCGCTTATCACCACATCACAGTTCTTGGCAAGGAAAATGCCCTTTGCGACCACAAGTATGACGTTACAGGCGGCCTTTGCGAGAACAACGACAAGTTCGCTGTTGACAGAATGCTCCCTGAGATCGACACAGGCGATATCCTTGTTATCCACGACACAGGCGCTCACGGCTTCTCAATGGGTTACAACTACAACGGCAAGCTGCGTTCAGCAGAGATACTTCTCCACGAGGACGGCACTTTCGATATGATAAGACGTGCTGAGACACCTGCTGATTATTTCGCAACATTTGATTTTACTGATATTTTCGATAAATATACAAAGAATAATAAGTAATGACGCTTAAAGATCCACAGGGGAATTCTCTGTGGGTCTTGCTGTTTTTCTATGGACGGGCGGCAATTATTAAAAAAATCGGAATTTATGCAATTTCTGCTTGCAAAATAGTATGAAATGTAGTATAATATTAAATTGAATTGGTGTATTTTTATGCCTAATATTAAGAAAGGTCAGGGATTATATATGGATTTGGATATGGTTAAATACCTAGCCGAGCTCAGTAAGCTTGAATATTCCGAGAAAGAGCTTGCGGCGACGGCAGATCAGATGACTGATATTATCGATCTTATGGATACAGTTAAGGAGATCAACATTACCTATGACGACCTCAAGGATAATCACGATGTTTATCTTAACGACCTGAGAAAGGACGAGGTATACGAGTCTATGCCTACTTCAAAGGTTCTTTCAAACGCAGTCAATACTAATAACTGCTTTGTTGTTCCAAAGGTAGTGGAATAAATTAAAAGGGAAGGTAGTGTGTAATTTGGACGTTTCTTCAATGAAGATCCGTGATATGCGTAAGGCTCTTGACAGCAAAGAGATATCTGCTAAAGAGCTTGCACAGACATATCTTGATAAGATAAAGAAATACGACGATAAGATACAGAGCTTTATCACAATTACAGAGGAAAAGGCTCTGGAACAGGCTGAAAAGGCGCAGGCTGTTATCGATAAGGGCGAAGCAAAGGCTCTCACAGGAATACCTGTGGCAGTAAAGGACAATATCTGCACAGAGGGCGTAAAGACCACCTGTGCGTCAAAAATGCTTGAAAACTTCGTTCCGCCTTATAATGCGACCGTTATGGAAAAGCTTGACGCTGAAAATATCGTAATGCTCGGCAAGACTTCTATGGACGAGTTCGCAATGGGCGGTTCAACTCAGACATCGGCTTTCGCTAAGACTAAGAACCCTTACGATCTTGGCTGCGTGCCGGGCGGTTCTTCCGGCGGATCGGCTGCGGCTGTTGCAGCAGGCTTCGCTCCTGTTGCTCTTGGTACTGATACGGGCGGATCTATCAGACAGCCTGCCGCTTTCTGCGGCGTTACAGGTATCAAGCCGACTTACAGCAGAGTTTCAAGATTCGGTCTTGTGGCTTTCGCTTCATCGCTCGATCAGATCGGTTCTATCGGTCTTGACGCTCACGACTGCGCTATTCTCCTTAACGAGATAAGCGGCTTCGATCATCACGACGGCACAAGCTCAAAGCTTGAAGTGCCAGACTTCACAGCAAAGATCGGCGAATCCCTCAAGGGTATGAAGATCGCTCTGCCAAAGGAATTTTATGCCGACGGTATCGACGACGAGGTAAAGGCTGCTGTTCTCAAGGCTGCTGACGAATACAAGGCAATGGGCGCTGAGCTCGTTGAGTGTTCAATGCCTTCGCTCAAGTACGCTGTACCTTGTTATTATCTGCTTGCCTGCGCTGAGGCTGCTTCAAACCTGTCAAGATATGACGGTATCAAGTACGGCCACAGAACAGCTTCCGCTGACAGCTATGAACAGCTTATCATCAAGTCACGTTCAGAGGGCTTCGGCGAAGAGGTAAAGAGAAGGATACTTCTCGGAAACTACTGCCTCTCAAGCGGTTATTATGACGCTTATTACAGAAAGGCAATGGCTCTCAGACAGCTCATTAGAAAAGAATACAACGATATATTCGAGAAGTGCGACGTTATCCTTACGCCGACAACTCCTGCCGTTGCATACAGCCCTGAAAAGACTTCTGACCCTGTTCAGATGTATCAGGCTGATATCTGCACGGTAACAGTAAACATTGCGGGTCTTCCTGCGATATCAACTCCTTGCGGCTATGACAGCAAGGGTATGCCTATCGGAATGTCTGTAATAGGCAGAAAGTTCGACGAGGCAACTATCATCAAGACAGCCGACGCATATGAAAAGGGCTTCACCCCTGTTGCGCCGAAGCTTTAAGGAGGACGAGACAAATGGAAAAATGGAGAACTGTCATCGGCCTTGAGATACACGCCGAGCTGCTTACTAAAACAAAGATCTTCTGTAACTGTTCCGCTGAATTCGGCGGAGCGCCAAATACAAGGTGCTGTCCAGTTTGTACAGGTATGCCCGGTACGCTGCCGATAATCAATCAGCAGGCTGTCGAGTATGCCGTAAAGGCCGGTTATGCGCTTAACTGCGGTATCAACAAGTTTTCTGTATTCGACAGAAAAAACTACTTCTATCCCGACCTGCCAAAGGCATATCAGATATCACAGCTTTACAGACCTATCGTAGGCTCCGGTTATGTGCCTATCGAAGTAAACGGTCAGAAGAAGAACATCAGGATCAACCATATCCACCTTGAAGAGGACGCAGGTAAGCTCGTTCACGATGATTTCAACGGCGTTTCAATGGCGGACTATAACAGATGTGGTATCCCGCTTATCGAGATCGTTACTGAGCCTGATATCGCTTCCGCAGAAGAGGCTATGGCTTTCGTTGAGCAGATATCACTTCTCTTGCAGTATGCAGGGGTTTGCGACTGTAAAATGGAGCAGGGTTCATTGAGATGTGACGTTAATATCTCTCTTATGAGACCTGATGCTACTGAATTTGGTACCCGTGCCGAGATCAAGAACATCAACTCTATCAAGTCTGTTGGCAGAGCTATCAAGTACGAGGAAAAGAGACAGGCGCTTCTCCTTGAGGCAGGCAAGAAGGTCGTACAGGAGACAAGACGTTACAATGCTAACAGAGACAAGACGACTTCGATGCGTACAAAGGAAAATGCTAACGACTATCGTTATTTCCCAGAGCCGGATATCCTTCAGGTAAATCTTACAGACGCCCAGCTTGACGAGATCAGAGCAAAGCTCCCTGAAATGCCAAGCAGCAGATTCAAGAGATATACTGAGGAATACGGTATCTCAGAAGTTGACGCAAAGATACTCATCCAGTCCAAGATAATCTCCGATTTCTTTGAGGCTGCCGTTAAGAGATACAATAATCCTAAGAGCGTTGCTGTATTCATTCTCGGCGAGTTTATGAGAAGAGTAAATCTCGGAGAGATCGACATAAACAACATCAGTTTCAGCGCAGACGAGTTCGCAGAGCTTGTTGAGATGGCTGACACAGAAAAGGTTTCAAAGAACGATGCCAAGGCCGTGTTCAGAGCAATGGTAGAAGAGGGCGGAAAGCCTATGGACATTGCCAAGAGCAAGGGTATGCTCATCACAGTCGATACTGCAAAGGTAGAGGCTGGTGTCGACGAGATACTTGCTGCAAATGCCGCACAGGTAGAGCAGTACAAGAACGGCGAAACAAAGGTATTCGGCTTTATTATGGGTCAATGTACAAAGGCGCTCAAGGGCGTTGCTACACCTAAGATTATAAAGGAAGTCCTCGAGGCAAAGCTCAAGGCGGCTGCCGCCGATGCTGACAATGAGGGCGACAAGAAGGAAGAAGTCAAGGAGAATGTCATCGACACTTCAAAGCTTACTCCTTACGAGAATGCCGACAAGTATCAGCCGACATCTGACGGCGATATGCTTATGATCGCAACGGACGACCTCAAGCAGGAATTTATGCTTGCTGACGCTCAGGCAAATATGGGCAAGGAAGTTGAGTTCTCGGGCTGCGTTCACAAGATAAAGAATATGGGAAGCATTGCATTCGTTGTTGTAAGAACATCGAGAAATGTGTTCCAGACTGTTTATTCAGCAGATAAGTGCAAGGATTCTATCGAGGGTCTGAGAGAGGGCTATTATGTAAACGTAAAGGGTATCGTCAAGGAGAATGGCAGAGATGTCAACGGCCTTGAGATCGAGCTTACTTCTATCAAGCTTATCTCCACTTCCGCAGCAGAGCTTCCGCTGAAAATTTCACAGGGCAAGCTCAACTGCACCATCGAAGTAAATCTTGACAACCGTGCGGTATCCCTCAGAAACCCTTATGAGAGAGCTATATTCAAGCTTCAAGAGGGTCTTGTACAGGGTATGCACAGATTTATGCAGGCAAACAACTTCACAGAGATTCACTCGCCGAAGATAGTTGCACAGGGCGCAGAGGGCGGCGCTAATATCTTCCGCCTTGACTATTTCGGAAAGTCAGCTTTCCTTAATCAGTCGCCGCAGTTCTATAAGCAGATGGCTGTCGCTTACTTTGACAGAGTTTACGAGATCGCACCTGTATACAGAGCTGAGAAGCACGCAACTTCACGTCACATCAACGAGTATATCGGCCTTGACTTTGAAATGGGCTATATCGACAGTATGTATGACGTTATGAAAATGGAGATCGCAATGCTGAAATCTATTTTCGAGTATATCAAGGAAAATTATCAGAACGAGATAAAGATACTTGACGCTGACGTGCCAGATATCAAGGAAGTTCCTTCTATCAAGTTTGCTGACGCTATCAAGCTGCTGAGAGGCGGCGAGGGCAGCGGCAAGAAGTTCGACCTTGACCCAGAGGACGAGGTGAACCTTGGCAAGTATGCAAAAGAAAAGTACGATTCAGACTTTATCTTTGTTACACACTTCCCATCATCAAAGCCGCCGTTCTATGCGATGAATTCTAAGGAAGACCCAAGAGAGGCTTACAAGTTCGACCTGTTGTTCAGAGGACTTGAGATCACATCGGGCGGTCAGAGAATCCACGATTATAACGAGCAGGTAGCGAAGATGAAGGCGCAGGGGCTTGATCCGGACGACTTCAAGAATTACCTTGAGGCTCACAAGTACGGTCTGCCACCTCACGGCGGTCTTGGTATCGGTCTTGAGAGACTTCTTATGAAGCTTCTTAACAAGAACAATATCAGAGAGACTTCTCTCTTCCCAAGAGATATCAACAGACTTATGCCATAGTAGGTCATAGGCTGGAAATAAGTTTTTACAAGAACGGACGGAATTTTCTGTCCGTTCTTTTTTTGCCTGTATATAAGCCGCATATTTGCCCAATAAGAATAGTATACATTAGTCAGCACGTCTGAGTAGTGCAGCGTTTTTATTGGAGGAATGATGATTTGAAAAAGATATTGGCTTTGGCGATGTGCGCAGTTATGCTTTGCTCCTGCGGCATTGGCGGGGATAGTTCTGACAGTCAGAGGGACAGGCTTGTGACCCTTGAAAGGGCTTCGGTGATACCTGTTGAGGTGATGGGTGAGGATAGTTCAAAGGCGGAGAAGGTGAATTATAAAGAACAGAAAGCTCTTTGGATATCGTACATCGACCTTGCGCCAATGCTGACGGGGAAGAGTGAGGAAGAGTTTCGCTCCAACTTTTCGGCAGCTTGTGAAAATGCGGCGGAGCTTGGCTGCAACACACTTTACGTTCACGTCAGACCATTTGGTGATGCAATTTATTTTTCAAAGCTTTATCCGCCCTCACGATATATCACGGGGCAGGCAGGGAAGCGTGGTGGATTTGATCCGCTGGAAATTATGATCGAGACAGCACACGAAAATGGGCTATCTTTTCACGCTTGGATAAATCCATTGCGGTGCGAAAATGAGGAAGCTTATTCGGCTTATGATAACTGCTATCCGCTGAAACAATGGTATGATATGGATAACGGCTATCTCCAGCGAGTGGAGGGGGACAGCCATTTGTGGCTCGACCCTGCCTATGACGAGGTGCGAAAGCTTATTGCGGACGGAGCGGCGGAGCTTGCGGAAAATTACGATATCGACGGCATACATTACGATGATTATTTTTATCCCACCACGGTGGAGAGCTTTGATGTTGAGTGCTTTTCGGCGCAAAGCGAATTTGACGATCTGTCGCTTTGGCGGCTGGATAATATAAACAAAATGGCGGCGGAGATATATAATGCAGTGAAGTCGGTGGACGATGATATCGTGGTGGGGGTATCGCCCCAGGGAAATATTGAGAACAACTATGAATATATGTACGCCGATGTTAAGAAATGGTGTTCAGAGGAGGGGTATATAGACTATATTTGTCCGCAGATATATTTCGGATATGACAACAGCGTCAAGCCCTATTTGCAGACTTTGGCGGACTGGAAGAGCCTTTGCACGGGAAATGTTGATCTGATCGCAGGGCTGGGGGTGTATAAGATCGGTGCGGAAGATGAGTTCGCTGACGATATCGGCATTATCGGCAGGCAGATTTCTGACGCTGTCGAAGAGGGCGGTTTTGACGGTGCGGCGCTTTATGCTTACAATAATATCTTCACGCCGACAGATGATATGATAGTTAGAACTAACCAAGAGCTGGAATTTATAAGGGCGGCTCTTGAAGATTTTTAACATATAGAAAATTATATGTGCTATGCTAAATTTGCATAAAATGTATGAATAATTTGTGAGATATTATGATGAAATTTATGGAGATAAACAAAAAGCTATTGAAATTTATGATATTATATAGTATAATATTAGATGTTGTAGGGTGATAATGCAGATTTTTTGTGTTATTTGCCTAAAACTTATTGCATTTTTGCTAAATATTTAGGGAGGGATTTTAGTGTACAAAATCGTAACAAGAAAACAGCTCAATGATTCTGTTGTTCTTATGGAAATTGACGCTCCTTACATTGCCGCTAAGGCTGAGGCTGGTCAGTTCATCATTTACAGAGTCGATGAGAAGGGCGAGCGTGTTCCGCTCACTATTGCTGATTATGACAGAGAAAAGGGCACTATCACAATTATTTTCCAGGTAGTAGGCGCTTCTACTACTGAGCTTTCAAGACTTAATGAAGGCGATTATATCCACGACGTTGTTGGCCCTCTGGGCGTTGCAACTGAGTATGACGAAGGCGTTAAGAGAGTTGCTGTTGTCGGCGGCGGCGTTGGCTGTGCTATCGCTTACCCACAGGCTAAGAAGCTTCACTCAATGGGCGTTGAAGTTGACCTTATCGCAGGTTTCAGAAGCAAGGATATCGTTATCCTTGAGGAAGAGATGGGCAAGGCTTCTTCACATCTTCACATCTGTACTGACGATGGCTCATACGGCTATCACGGATTTGTTACAAACAAGCTTCAGGAACTTATCGACGGCGGAGCTAAGTTTGACGAAGTTATAGCTATCGGCCCTGTTCCAATGATGAAGTTCGTTTGCAAGGTAACAAAGCCTTACGATATCAAGACCCTCGTTTCACTTAACCCTATTATGATCGACGGCACAGGAATGTGCGGCGGATGTCGTGTTACTGTTGACGGCAAGATCAAGTATGCTTGCGTTGACGGCCCTGACTTTGACGGTCAGAAGGTAGATTTTGACGAGCTTATGAGAAGAAACTCGACTTATAAGGAGCAGGAAAAGGCTCACTTGTGCAGACTTACAGGAGGTGTAAGATAATGGCTAATATGAGTTTGACAAAGACTCCTATCGCTGAGCAGGAGCCAAAGGTCAGAGCAAGAAACTTCAAGGAAGTTACTCTCGGTTATACACCTGAGCAGGCAATGGAAGAGGCTACAAGATGTCTTAACTGTAAGCATAAGCCTTGTATGACAGGATGTCCTGTAAGCGTTAGAATTCCGGAATTCGTTGCAAAGGTAGCAGAGGGCAAGTTCGAGGAAGCTTATGCTATCATCAAGACAACGAACGCTCTTCCGGCAGTTTGCGGACGTGTATGTCCACAGGAGCATCAATGTGAAGGCAAGTGCGTAAGAGGTATCAAGGGCGAGCCTGTCGCTATCGGCAGACTTGAGAGATTCTGCGCTGACTATATGATGGACAAGAAGGTTGAAGTTGAGAAGGCAGAGCCAAACGGCCATAAGGTAGCTGTTGTCGGCGGCGGCCCTTCAAGCCTTACAGTTGCAGGCGACCTTGCTAAGCTCGGTTACGATGTAACTATCTACGAGGCATTCCACACAGCAGGCGGCGTTCTAATGTATGGTATCCCTGAGTTCAGACTTCCAAAGGCTATCGTTCAGCACGAGATCGACAACCTTACTAATATGGGCGTACATATTATGACAAATATGGTAATCGGCAGAGTTCTTTCTATCGACGAGCTTATGGGTATGGGCTATGAGGCTGTATTCGTTGGTTCAGGCGCTGGTCTGCCAAGATTTATGGGTATCGAGGGCGAAGGCCTTGTAGGCGTTTACTCCGCTAACGAGTATCTTACAAGAATCAACCTTATGAAGGCTTATAAGGACGATTATGACACTCCGATCATGAAGTCAAAGAATGTTGCTGTTGTGGGCGGCGGTAACGTTGCAATGGACGCTGCACGTTCTGCAATGAGACTTGGCGCTGAGCACGTTTATATCGTATACAGACGTTCAATGGACGAGCTTCCTGCAAGAAAGGAAGAGGTCCATCACGCTCAGGAAGAGGGCATTGAGTTCCTGGTTCTGAACAACCCTGTTAAGATCGTTGGCGATGAGAACGGCCACGTTACCGGTATGGAATGTATCAAGATGGAACTTGGCGAGCCTGACGCAAGCGGCAGAAGACGTCCTATCCCTGTTGAGGGTTCAAACTTTGTGCTTGACGTTGACACAGCTATTATGTCTATCGGTACTTCACCAAACCCACTTATCAGAAGCACAACACCTGGCCTTGAGACAAACGATCACGGCTGCCTTATCGTTGACGAGAACGAGTCAACAACTAAGGAAGGCGTTTACGCCGGCGGTGACGCTGTTACAGGCGCTGCTACTGTTATCCTCGCAATGGGCGCAGGCAAGAAGGCTGCCGCAGCTATCGACGAGTATATCAAGAACAAGAAATAATTTCATTTAAGTTGAAAATAAATTGTGAAAAGGGTTGAATTATCATATCAAATCTGCTATACTTAAGGGGTATTACAAATTTGGAGGTAATTAAATGAATTATTCAGCACTTGCAGCAGTTCTGTCGGCTGAGCAGGGCTCTACGGCTTCGCTCGCTATGACATTTATTCCACTTGTTCTTATTATCGTTGTGTTCTATTTCCTTATTATCCGTCCTCAGAAGAAGCAGGATAAGAAGGACGCTGAGATGAGAGACAATCTTGAGATCGGCGACGAGGTAGTTACAAACGGCGGTATCGTTGGAATTGTGTTCTCTATTAAGGACGACACAGTTGTTATCGAGACAGGCGGAGACAGAAGCAAGATCCGTGTTAAGAAGTGGGCTATCGCTAAGAACGAGACGATCCACGACGGTGACGCTAAGTAAATTTAGCTTATAATGGATATTGACGGACGGGAAGGTTATCCCGTCCGTTTTTTGTTCTTATTTTCCTGACGTGGGAATATAATTCTTATGAGTTATACTGAGCGGAGGGAAGGCTTATGAAAAGAGTTAGAATGTTTGAGGGACGAAAGCTTTCGGCCATTACGACGCCTGTGATATCGGCGCTGTTGGGGCTGGGGGCGGTGTTCTTGGTGATACTGCTGTTTGCGTTTGCCATCACAAAGATCGACGCAACGGATTTTATGCTTTCGGTGATGTCAACGGTGGCGCTTTGCGTGGGGGCATACGTCGGGGGATATGTAAGCGGAAAAAGGCAGCGGCGCAGCGGTCTGCTTTCCGGGGTGCTTTGCGGAGTGTTCATTTTTCTTGCGATAGTGGTGCTCAGCGCTTTGTTTTCTAAGGCGGTGGAGAGCTTTTCCGTCACCACAAAGCTTGTTTTGACCCTTGTGTGCGCAGGAGTTGGCGGCATTGTGGGGGTGAATACGAAAAACAGCAGATATTAGCCTTGGTATAAATATTTATACTGCATTAATCGTGTGTTCATATTCATAGGGGCATAATGTGGTATAATTAATTTAAAATAATTATTGGAGGAATATCTGATGAAACATATCAAGACGATCAATAAGGCTAATCTTAAAAAGACTGCTGCTAAGGGCGGCTGCGGTAAGTGCCAGGCTTCTTGCCAGTCTGCTTGCAAGACTTCCTGCACAGTTGCTAACCAGAAGTGCGAGAGAGAAGCTTAATCTTCGGATCTTCTTCGGTGGTGCCGCTTGAACAGCTTCGGTATCACCTCTTTTAAAGGGGCATTTTTATGTCCCTTTATTTTTTATGTTACTATTGTTGATGTATTATCTGTGTGAAAGGTTGATTTGAATGATACACAAGTTTAAGCTTGCAGGATTTAATGTGCTGCTGGACGTGAACAGCGGCGGAGTGCATATCGTTGACGATCTGACTTACGATCTGCTGGACAATGTTGAGCCGCCGTTTGCGGAGAAGTGTCCTGAGAACGTGATGAAGAAGCTCACAAAGGCTTATCCTGCGGAGGATATCGAGGAGTGCTATGAGGAGATCGTATCGCTTTACAATGACAAGATACTGTTCAGCGAGGACGATTACGAGAAGTTCGCCCTTTCGGCTGTGGCTTCTCCTATCAAGGCGATGTGTCTGCACATTGCACACGACTGCAATCTGAGATGTAAATACTGCTTCGCTTCCACGGGCGATTTCGGACAGGGCAGAATGCTTATGGATTTCGAGACTGGCAAGCGTGCCATCGATTTCCTGCTGGAAAGATCGGGCGACAGAAAGTTTTTGGAGGTCGACTTCTTCGGCGGCGAGCCTAGCCTTAACTTCGGCGTTGTTAAGCAGGTGGTGGAGTATGCTCGCTCAAAGGAAGAGGAATTTAACAAGAAGTTCAGATTTACTATCACCACAAACGGCGTACACCTTACTGACGATATGATCGACTTCATCAACAAGGAAATGTACAATGTGGTTCTGTCTATCGACGGCAGAAAGGAAGTCAACGACAGAATGAGAGTTCGTGTTGACGGAACGGGAAGCTATGACAAAATCATCCCGAACTTCAAGCGCCTTGTGGACAAGCGTGACAAGAACAAGGACTGGTATGTAAGAGGTACATACACAAAGTATAATCTTGACTTCTCAAATGATGTAATGCACCTTTATGATCTGGGATTCGATCAGATATCTGTTGAGCCTGTTATGGCTGACCCTAGCGAGCCTTACGCTATCACGGAGGCTGATCTGCCTAAGATATTCAAGGAATATGAAGTGCTTTCCGAGAAGATCAAGAAGATCAGAGACGAGGGCAAGTTCATAAACTTCTTCCATTTTATGATCGACCTTGACCAAGGCCCTTGCGCTATCAAGAGGCTGAGAGGCTGCGGAAGCGGCAACGAGTACGTTTCCGTTACACCGGACGGCGATATTTATCCTTGCCACCAGTTCGTTGGTATCACCGAGTTCAAAATGGGCAATCTTTACGATGGCACATTCAACGAGGAAATGAAAGATATGTTCGCACACGCACACGTTTACAACAAGCCTGAGTGCAAGAAGTGCTGGGCGAAATTCTATTGCAGCGGCGGTTGCAATGCAAATAATTACATTTATGCCGGAGATATCCACAACGCTCACAAACTTTCCTGTCAGATTCAGAAGAAGAGACTTGAATGTGCGATACTTATGAGGGCTGTAAAAATGCTGGAGACGGCTGAATAAGTTAATATTCCGTAAATTTTATGACCGTCGAAAATTTGTAAACAAGTTAAATGATTTTCACATAAACCGTTTTCGGAAAAATGCTGTGCAAATAGTGTGATAAAAGCAATAGCATAAAATGGGACAAGTTCCTGTTTTATGCTATTTTTATTGGTGAAAATCTGCCCAAAAAGCGAAAATATTACAGAAATTTTCCGAAAATTGTGGCATTTTAAACTAAGTGTTGCACTAATGTGAATATGTATAATGTTAAATTTTATGAAAAGAGTGGAAAAAATCGCCTTGACTTTTCGGAGTGATTTTATTATAATTAATACAATAAAGACGTAAATAAGCGGCGAAAAACGACATCGGCGGTGCTTTATTTGCGGGCGCTATTTTGCGCTGATAAAGGGATAATTTGTATGGGCGGCGTGCCCGAAAATATTATGAAAAGGATGAAAAAATATGAGAACGAATGATAAGAAAAATACTTCCGCAAAGAAAAAACTTATACCGGCGGTAGCAATGCTCACAACATCGGCTATTATGCTTTCTACGGCTACTTATGCTTGGTTTACGCTCAATAAAACTGTTGAGGTTGACGGACTACAGATGACTGCTACAACTGCGGATGCTCTTGAAATTTCTCTTGGTGGTGTAACAAAGACTGAAAATGGCACAACTCGTGATGGCGGTGCTATTGCAAGTAATTTGGTTGCTCGCCCAAGTGATACAGATGATGTAAGCTGGACTAACATAATAAATGTTGGAGAGTATTACGAAAAGGTTAAATTTATTAAACCTTCTTCTTCTGTCGATGGTGTTAATTTCTGGGAAGCTACAGACGCTACCAATGGTGGTAAAACTGCGACAAAATTTGTAGAGTCAACTCAAAGTGATACGGCACTTACAGCAAGAAAGAATCTCGAAATTTCTGGTAATCTTTCAAATGTTGATAAGACAGACACCGCTACAAGCAGTGATAATTATGTCAAGTTCCCAGTTCATCTGAGAACATCTAAGTTAGCGTCAACAGGTAATTCAACTGCTACAGTTTATTGTACTATGAGCATAACAGATCCAGATGACAGTGAGAAAAATACGCCAGATGGAGAACTCTATAAAGCTGTAAGAGTTGCGTTTGTTCCAATTACATATGCAGGAAGTGGCAATAATGTTGCTTCAGAGGCTGCAAAGGCGAGCATTATAATGGGCGCAGATACAAATTATTATACTACAGGTCAAGCAGTTAATTCACAAAATAGTCGTGGAGCTGTTTCAGTACAAAAAACAGTTGGCGATGATGATTCATTGGCAAAATTCGATACTAAAGTGCCTATCAGTCTTCCAACAAAATCTGGAGAGTATGGTCATTCCGATTTTATGGTCTATGTATGGCTTGAGGGTGAGAGTACGTCATGTTTTGACGCAAATTCAGCTCAGAATTGGAATATTGATTTTGCTTTTTCATTGGAGAAGGGTAGCCTTCCTACAGCATTACCAACAACTTCTACAGGCAACTAATCAATAAACAATAAAACAAAAAAGACGCCGAAGAAATTCGGCGTTTTTTAGTAGATGAGAGTATTTCAAAAAATGTGCCGCAAAGGTGGGAAAAAGGTCGATTTTCCTTTACTTTTGTGCGGTTTTATGGTATAATAAAGTGATGACGATTGGAGGGCGATGTGTATGGATAACGGTTCAACTGTTGACGGGGTGCGTGCTGTTGAGCTGTTTTATCGTCCTGTGAAAAATACTGACAGCGATCGAACGGTCTTTCTGCAATCGCAGACAAGGCTAAACGGCCCGAACCTCGGCACGCTTATGCCTGCGGATTATCTGCCTGTGGCGGAGCTTTCCGACCTCTCTGTGAATATCTTCAAGCTGAGCCTTGTTCAGCTTTTGCAGGCGGTGGAAAAATTTAACGTAAGAGAGATAAACTTCGGCTGGATATCCCTTTACACCCCCGTGCGCTTTCTGCGTGACACCAACGCTCCGCAGATCGCCGCTGAGTATTGCGACAAGTTCGGCGTGAAGTATGAGAACGTCTGCTTTGAGCTTTCCCCGAGGATACTTGCCGAGGAGGATAAGTCGGCGGCGGATAATATCGCAATTATGCGGCGGCAGGGCTTTCACTTTATGCTGACGGGCTTCGCCGCAGAGGGCTTCTCTCTGCTGAAAACAGCCGAGTTCAAGGTCGATCTTATTATGCTCGACGGCTCGATGACGGAGGCTTTGAGCAAGGGCGACCGCTATGAGACTTGCGTGAATTCTCTGCTGGGCTTTGTTTTTGATCTTAATGCGGAAGCTATCGCCGCAGATGTCAAGAACGAGGCGGAGATGAAAAAGCTGGAAAGTATGCAATGCCTTTATTATGTCGGCGAAAAGGCTGGAAAATATATCGCCGAAAGATATGTGAGAAAGAGAAACGAATAAAATTTTCTGATAATTCTGATAAACGGGAGATACAGTTTTGGACGGTAAAAAACAGGATAATAACACAAGGGTGGTCGATACCCTTGCCCTCCGCAGAACTGCTAAAGAAGCTAAGCGCTATGCAGTAGTTATGCGAATGCTGAAAATACTTGCCATTATTCTTGTGGCTATCGTTGCCGCCGCTTATGCGGTATCTTACTTTTATGACAAGTACGGAAGCTTTACGGTCAAGATCAATAAATATGATATGATAAATCAGGGCCTGACGCTTTCTGAGACACCCGACTATGATAAGTCAAATTCACGGCTGGGTGCTGATATAGTCTACGATATGACGAACATAAGCGGCGAGGACTTGCCCAATAATATCGACAAGGTCAATGGAAGCCACAATGGCGAAAGCTATATCGCTTATACTTTCTATCTTATCAATTCGGGTAAGGATACACTAAGCTATGACAGCGAGCTGACTATCGAAAACGTGACGAATCACGTTGATGAAGCGATCAGAGTAGCGGTGTATATGAATGGTGAAAAGACGGTTTACGGCAAAACAAAGTCTGACGGAAGCGGAAAGGAAAGCGACTGCGATAAGGAGTTTGCCTCCTCAACAGACGTCCTCAAGGACAGACGTGAAAAGCTTAAACCCGGCGAGAAAGACAAGTACACCGTCGTTATATGGCTCGAGGGCAACGACCCCGACTGCACAGACGACATAATCGGCGGAACAATGAAACTCGGAATGAACTTCAAGATCGTCGAGACAACGTAAGGCAAAAAATAATATGGAGGGAGGAAGCCTCGGGCTTTCCGAGGTTTTGACTTTATGAAAAAAGCAATCAAGATCGTATTTGACGTGATCGCCTGGATAGTGCTTATATTCGCACTTATCATCACAATACTGGTGTTCTCTTCCGATAAGAACAACGGCACAGCAAGCCTCTTCGGCTACATTCCGCTGACCGTTGAGTCCGACTCGATGAAGCCCACATTCAAGAAAGACGACCTCATCATCTCAAAGGAGATCGACGACGTCAAGAGCCTTAAAAAGGGCGATGTTATCACTTTTTGGACTATCATCGACGGACAGAAAGTAAAAAATACCCACCGTATCGAGCAGGTGCTTGACGAAAACGGCTCGATAGGCTTTATAACTCGAGGCGACGCTAACGATTCGGACGATAGCTATACAGTTTATGCAGGCGATATCGTCGGCGAGTGGACGAACGTTAAGATCGGCGGCTTCGGCAAGGTAATGGACTATCTGAGAACAAAGACGGGCTTCTTTGTCTGCATACTTTTGCCAATAGCCCTGTTCTTCCTGTTTGAAGTCTACAAGCTCATTGCCACAATCGTCGAGATCAAAAAGCCTGCGATCACAGAATCCGACGAGGAAGAAATTAAGAGACGTGCCGTTGAAGAATATTTGGCACATCAGAAGAAAGAGGAAGAAGAAAAAGCTCAGCAGGAGACTGAAAAGAAAGAATAGTCTCTGCGCTTTGTATTCAGGAGAAATGCTATGAATGGATTTCTGAAATGGTTTTTTGTGTTTATATCGGCAATGCTTTCGGGCTTTGCGCAGATCTTCAAAGGTTTGTGGAACGGTATAAAGCAGATATTCAACATAAAAGAATACATAAAAATATTCAAGACCTATTCCACAGACTTTGGCGTTCTGGGCTGGGTCTTGTCGGTGCTTGCGGTGGTGATCATTGCGGCGATATTCCTGCTCATCATATTTATGATCGTCCTTGCGGTGAGAAAATATGTCAGATTCAGACACTCGATCGTCAGCAATGAAGACCTTATCGAGGAGATATCAGACCTCCAGCGACAGGTTGTCAAGATGACCAAAGAGAAGGACGAGATCATGGCGATGAAGGTCGCACAGCTTGGCGTTTATGACAATACCGCACTTGCTGAGGGCGAGGCTAAGCTTGCCGAGGGTGAAGCTGCCGTGCCTGCACAGGCGGAAGTTCAGACCACAGTTGACGGCGTTGTGCAGACCACCGATTACAGATTTTCAAAGCTTATCGAGGTGGACAATTTCTACAAGGATTACACTCCGCCTGCTTATGACAATGACATAACGCTCAGCGGCATATGCGAGGCTTACAGAAATTTCGCCTGCTCGAGAATGCACCTTTACTATGACATAAAAACTATCAGACTGTTCATTGCAGGTATGGCTTCCACAAAGCTTATTATCCTTCAAGGTATTTCCGGTACAGGTAAAACTTCGCTGCCATACTCTTTCGGAAAGTTCCTGCAGATAGACACAACTATCGCTTCGGTGCAGCCTTCTTGGCGTGATCGTACCGAGCTTTTCGGTTACTTCAATGAATTTACTAAGAACTTCAACGAAACAGAAGTGCTCAAGAGAATTTACTCTTCGGGATATAACGACGACGTAAACTTCGTGCTCCTCGATGAGATGAACATTGCGAGAGTTGAGTATTACTTTGCAGAAATGCTTTCCATTTTGGAAATGCCTGACCCTGCCGAGTGGGAGCTTGACCTTGTGCCGAATGTTTGGAGCACCGACCCTGTTATGCTTGATAATGGCAAACTGCGTATTTCACAGAACATTTGGTATATCGGTACGGCCAACAACGATGACTCCACGTTCACAATTTCCGATAAGGTCTACGACCGTGCGCAGCCTATCAACCTTGATTCTAAGGGCGTTGCTTTTGACGCACCTGACACGCCGCCGATGAATTTGAGTTTTAGCCATTTGGACGCTCTGTTCAACGAGGCATTCAAGGCTTATCCTGTTTCGCAGGACAGTTTGAAGAAGATACAGCAGCTTGACCTTTGGGTCATCGAAAAGCTGCGTGTGGCTTTCGGTAACCGTATTCTCAAGCAGATGAACCTGTTCGTCCCTGTTTACGTTGCTTGCGGCGGCGAGGAGCTTGACGGTATCGACTATGTGCTTGCCACAAAGATATTCAGAAAGTTCGAGTCTCTGAACCTTGCAATGCTCAGAGAAGAACTCAAGGAGCTTTGCACTTATATGCAGAAGCTTTTCGGAAGAAATTCTATGAAAGAGTCTATCGCATATCTTGAAAGATTGCAGAAGCTTTATTAATAGACTATTTTAGCTTTTTACAGAATTAATATAGATAAAATTTAACAGAGGAGGGAAGAGATTGAGCGACTATAAGGATCAGCGCAGAACTTTTATGAATGCTATTAATGAGTTCAGCGGCGATGAGCAGTTTATGGCGGCACAGTCTCTTCTGCTTTCGGGAAGCAAGACCGTCTCTATGAACCGCAAGGTCATTGAAAAAAATATTGACACTTCTTGGCTCACGGAGATAGAAAAAGCGCTTCCGCATATTGACAATGTCATAAGAAACCCGAGAAACACGATCAAGGAAGTTGAAGAGGTCGTGCCTATCGCAATGTCAAAGAAGATCACGGTGGAGTCTATCAAGCATTTGGGACAGCACACTGACTTCATTCAGGACGTTGACAAAAAAACGGGCAGGATAACGCCTTCAAAGATACTAAATATCCACAAAGAGGAAACTTATGACACTTATGAAAACAGGTTCGTGAACACACTCATCGACCGACTTTTTATTTTTATAAGCATTAGATATCAGAAGTTGGTGCAGACCGCCGAGGCGCAGGAAGCCTACACCCTGTCATACGACACAGCTTCCGACAGCGGTGACGGACGAAAGGTCAACATCAGCTTTAAGATAGAAACTATCGACAGCCTCAGCGAGGGCGGCTCGAAAGATACTGACGTCTGGAAGCGGCTTGAAAAGGTCAAGACGGCTATCGACGGCTACAAGGGTTCGGTGCTTTGCACAACGCTTGGCAATCTTTTTATCAGACCGCCTGTTATGAGGACGAACGCTATCACCAAAAACGTTGATCTTAATGCTTGTTTGACACTTTGGCAGTTTATTGAAAGCTATGACAAGGCTGGATATGAGGTCAATGTTTCCGATACGGCGCAGAAGCCCGATCAGAATTACATTGAGGATATGCAGCAGTTGACGGCTTTCAACTATATGCTGTTTCGCTCATATACTCACAGCGGCGTTGACCCTGTTGAGTTGAAAACGCAAAAGAGCAAGACCCTTGCGCCGAAAGTCGTTAAGCGGTTCGAGAAGCAGACTTCCAATAAGTACGACGTGCTCGTTGGCGATGGCGAAGCTGCTAAGAAGAGCAATGCCCCCGAAATACTCATTACGCCGAAAGAGGCTGGGTCGATCGCTGCGGAACTTAATAAGATAATCGACATTGAAAAGCAGTTCCTTGCCGACGAGGAGCAGCGCAAGATCGAAGCCGAACAGGCTGCCGCCGAAGCGGAGAAAAAGCGTATCGAGCAGGAAAAGATCGAGCGTGCAAGACGTGAAGAGGAAGAGCGTATCCGCCTTGAAAAAGAAGAGGAGGAGCGCAGGCAGCAGGCTATCCTTGAAAGACAGCGTGCAGATGAAGAGGCTCGCAAAAAGGCAGAGGAAGAAGAGCGTGAGCGCCGTGAGAAAGAAGAGCAGATCAAGCTTGAAGCAAGGCGCAAACGTCAAAAGGAAGAACGCCTTCGCCGAGAGGAAGAGGAGCGTGTCCGTGCCGAGCGTGCAAGGATCAGAGAAGAGAAGCGGCTTGTCCGCAGCAGCCTTGGTTCTGCAATGGGCGAGGATATCGACTTTGACGATACGGAAGATATCGCCGACAACAGATTTGTTGAGTATGAGTCTCCCGAAGTTGCAGCAAGAAAGGCAAAGGAAGCCCAGCAGCAGCGTGAGCTTGAGCGAAAGGAACGTGACCGTGCCGAAAGGCTCAAGGCGGAACGTGCAAGGCTTGAGCAGAAAGACGTCAAGGAAATTTTCCGAGAGTATTCAAAAAATCCGTACTATATTGCAAAACGTGGCATAAGAAATGTGCTTGCCAATGTATTCGGCGTTATACCAGAGGGTACGGACAATCCGGACTATATAAAAAAGCTGGCTGATAAAAAGGCCAAGGAGCAGGAAGAGCTTGAAAAGAAGCAGGTCGAGCGGGAAATGGAAGTGCTTTACGAGAAGTACGCCCCCGACTTCAAGTACGATGTGAAGAGACGTATCAACAATGCGAAATTCAAGCGTAAGAAGCGGCTTGCGAAGAAAAATCAGCCGCCTAGACCGTACACTCCGCCGCAGAGAACTGAGGAGGAGCAAAAGGCTATCGACGCAGAGATGAAGCGTTTGTACAGGGAATATCACGTTTCGGCTGTTGAGAAGCTAAAGCGGTTCGTTAAAGAGAGAAAAGAACGTTATAAGATGAAATAAGGGAGGTCGTGGCAATTATCAGCAGAGTATTCGCAGGGGTAAAGAAAGCTTTGAGAATATTTGGCGTGGCTGTTTTTGCTGTATTGCTGGCGCTGGTGGTCTACATAATGGTTTGCGGCTGCAATGGAAAGGCGGCAAGCGTTTTTGGAACGACTGTAATAAAGATCATAAGCGGGAGTATGGAGCCTTCTATCCACGAGGGCGATTACATTTCGGTTAAGGCGATAAGCACGGACGAGCTGAAAGTCGGCGACATTATTTCATTTTATTCAGATGATAAAGACATTGAGGGCAGGATAAACACCCACAGGATAGTAAAGAAAAATGCCAACAACACATTTGTCACTAGGGGCGACGCAAACAAGTCGGAGGACAGCGTTTTAGTCAGCGGCGACAAGGTCATAGGCATTTACACGGGCAAGCTGAGATTTTTCCGCTGGCTCAACTCATTCGCTTCCGTGAAAAAGCTGCTTATGCTGCTTGTCGTGATCCCGACGCTGCTTGCGGCGATCTACGAGGTCAAGACCATTGCGGCGATCAAAGTTGACGGCAAAATGGCGGAGGCTCAGAAGCAGGCAGAGCAGGAAAAAGAAAAGCTTTTGCGTGAGGCTATCGACAAAGAGATCGAGAGGTTGCGCAAAGAAGATGAAGATAAAGAAAAAAATAAAGAAGAAAGCCGAGGTGAACAGTCTTGAACCAGGAAAAAATAATGAAAGCCAAAATGATAACGGCGATAGTCATTTGCATTGCGGCGCTGGCTGGACTGTTTGTTTTCGTGGGACTGTATATGGACAAGTCGCAGGAGGTGCAAAAGACCTACAAGGCGAAGTATATCGAGAGCCTTGGGGCGGCTTCCGAAGAGCTGGGGACGTATCTTGAAAGTGGGAAAGATTACGACATCAGGTATAATATGGTGCTGTCTGACTTAGGTTCGGCGAGGACGCTGGTGTTTATTATCGACGGGTATACTGACGAGCAAAAGGCGATAAACGAGCTGCATTACTGCTTTGTGAAATATCCCGAGCAGATGAAGGGCAAGTTTGAGGACGTCAAAAAGGCGATAGACCATATAACAGAAAATCTTGACAAAGGCTATGACGAAGTAAACGAGATAGTTGATTCGTTGGATAAAATGGGCAACTAAAGTGAGGAGCTGGTAAGAGATGAATGACAAGAGAAAGTTAAAGCGTGAGATAAAGAAATGCAGGCTGACCATCGAAGAGATCGAGAGAAAGAGATCACGTTCGCAGTCGGCGCTGGTGCAGGCTATTCTTTTGCAGGAAGAGCCGAATGAAATGGACGTTGAGTGGTTCAACAAATACACAGGCGAGATCACAGCTTGCCGTAATCATATGATCGAGCTGCAAAAAAAGCTTGATTCAATGGCATAATTCGGAGGTAGGGTTAGGTGTCTGAGCGTATTAAAGGCGGAAATGAAAAAGAGCTGAGCGAGGAAGAGAAGAAGAACAGAAAAAAGGCGCTCATTCTCAAAATAGTTCCTGTTGCTGTGCTGGCGTTTATACTGATAGCGGTCAGTTTGGCTTGGTTCACGCTGGATAAAGCACTTGACCTTGACTCGTTTGGCATGACAAGCGTTGATTCTCCATTTGAATTGATGACTGAGGGAAGTCAAGATGGCTTACAAGATAAAATACTTGACAGCAAAGAATACAGCAATTCGACGGTTAACGAAGACTCAAATGTGACTTCTGAAAAGTACAGCAAGATATACTGGCTGATGAATGACGAAAGCAATATGAAAAATCAGTCGGCTGATTCGGCAGGTATCAACCCCGGCACAAGCGGAAAGCTGACATTTTATGTTGTTCCAAAGCAGTCTGGTAAGCTTGATATAAAGTTTAAGCTGAATATTACGGGGTATACAGAAAGCGGCACAGGCGATAATACGACTTATGCGCCTGTCAAAGATGAAGATATAAACAACTATGTCAACGGACATATAATGTTCTTTGAGAATTATTATGAGACTAAAAAGACTTATTCTAAGTTTCTGCATAATGAAACATTTGAAAGGACTTTTGATGATTGTAAAGTTGATGAGCCTATCGCAGTTGATATCTATTGGGTATGGCCTAATACGCTGGGACAGATACTTCTTAAAAGTTCGGACAGTAATTTAAGTGAAAACAATGTGCTGTTTGATGATAATAGTGATAAGAGAACTGATTTTGCTAAATATATCATAGACAATGCTAGTAAATTCTTTAAATCAGATGACCATATTAGCGAGGATAATAAAACCGCTATTAGAAATATGCTGACAGGCAAAAGCTATAACGCTTCACAGCTTGCGGCTTTAAGTTCTTTGTATAACAATGCAGATGAGGCGATCGGCACAAGCGTTAATGATCTGCTTGTGGAGCTTACAGCGCAGTCAGAATAACACCCTGCACGGAGGCAGTCTAAAGTGAAAACTATAAGAAATTGTAAAATAAACAGAATATGTTATAAGCTTTACAGCAAGTATCGTAAGAATGTTATTTCTTTAGTGACCGCTGCGGTGCTGCTGTTTACAAGTATGCCATTGTCAGAGGCTTCAAGCGTTGTGGCTAAAATGGTTTCAAAGCTTTCTAATGCTATTACGGCTATGGCGGAGGATTCGGGGGCAAGTGCGGCTACTACAAAAGTGGAAAGTCAAATTATTAATGGGCAATACACTATAAATAGTACTGAAGACTTGCAAATGCTTTTTAAGGCAGATCCTAGTGTATACCAAAAAGTTACTATCCTTTTTGCAAAAACAGATGGCGATTTTAATGCAAGTGATTTTAATGGTATCACCAAAGGTTTGGGAAATAAGTCTGATCCATTTAGCGGAAAGTTTGAAGCAACTGATGGTTCTTCTGTTGATCTTCCAATTGACTTTGCGTTATTTGATTATCTTGACGATTCGGCAGAACTTTGCGATATCACTCTTAAACGTCCCAATGATAAGCAAAACACGGCTCTGCTTGCCGAACACGTTACACATTCGGATGCTACAACATCGGCTAAAGGCTGGAAAATCACAAAAAACACGACTAACGATGACGATGGCAAACCCGTCAATTACTCATTCACCTCAGTTATCGGTGAAATGGCTGAAGGCAGTATAGTTGGTCTTACTATCAATTGCGGTGAGGATACTGTTGTCGCTAATGCTTCCGGCAACGCTGGTCTTGCCTGCGGAACGATGGATAATGGCGCTCAGTTGACTGTAAACACTACGGCTTCTGGTTTTAGTGTTACAGCAGCAAGCGGTAATGCTGGTTCGCTTGTCGGCGAAATGGGCAGCGGAGCTAAGTTGATAATTGACAAGGCCTATAGCTTTACAGGCAAAGTCACGGGCAAAAACGCTGGCGGAATGGTTGGCAGTTCTACTGACGGAGAAGTTAGTATTTCTGATGGTGGGTCGGTTTCGATAAAAGGAACGTTTGCGACGAATAGTACTGTAACGTCAGGTGATAAGACAGGTGGCGTAGGCGGAGTATATGGTGAGTATAACAATAATAATGATCATTCATTTGATTTTGATAAGTATACTCTAGAAGCTAAATTCGATAATAGCAGTATTGCAACTAATTTTCATGTTGGCGGTGCTTTTGGTAAAATAAACAATTATAGTGGAAAAATCGATATCAATGATAGTACTAATAGTGATGATAAAAAAATCAACGTTAATCTAACATCTAAGAATACATTGAATGTAGGCGGTGTTATTGGTGCTTATTACCCTCAGAATAAAGAAAATACTGAATTATTTATTCACGATATCAAGACAAATTTAGAGATAGAGACGAATTGTAATAGAATTGCAATATTGGGTGGATTGATTGGCAATGCCACAAATGATTATAATTATAACGCTTATATAAATGTAAAAGACGTTGAGGTTACATTAACTCAACAAAAAGCAACATGTAGCGGCGGTCTGTTTGGTGCGGTCAAGTCTGCTTTCGTTGATATTGGTGGTTCGGTTAAGGTAAATAGCAGCAGTGTTACTCATCAAAAGGGTATACCAAGCGTATCTGCTAGTGGTTCACTTATTGGCATTTGTGAAACCAAAAATAATAATGCTGGTGTTGTTCGTTTGTATGGTAGTACTGACATTTCGCGCTACAAAGTCACAAATTATCCAAGTAAAGAGAGAACTTGTAATCAGCTTATAGGCAATCGTGGAGATTTTCTTGTATACGCTGTTGACTGGACACTAAAGAGAAATTCTAAAATTACATATGATGTCGATGATATGGACTGGGGCGAAGTTCTGCGACTTGACGGAACAAATCTTACTGAAAGTACGGACGAAACTCAAAGCAAAGATACTGATGTTTTGTATTTTGATAGTAGTGCACATACAGTAACTATCAAAAGCTTTGCTGATAAAACTAATGTTGTAATTTCAAATAAAGCTGATTTTGCAAGGGCAGCTTTGATAATGCAGCAGTCATCAAATATTTTTGTAAAATATAGTACAAGCGTTGATAGAAATGCTATGCTCTCGGCTACTATAAATATAAAAGAAAATATAAAATTGTCAGGCACAGGCATTACGGGATTTATGCGTGATAACGGTGCGGGATATGCTTTTTCTGGAACTCTTAATGGCGATAGTAAAACTATAACTTTGGCTGTCGGCGAAGCGTATGGTGATAATCAGTCTAATAGTAAATCCAATGGTCAGATAGTAAAGCATACATATAATGGACTTTTTGCAAAAACAAAAGGTGCAAATATCAACAATTTAACGGTACAAGGTGATCTCAAAGTACTTGGAGCGGATAGCACCAATACTGGCGAAACAGATTATGATAAGATCTGCAAGATAGGTGGTGTTGTTGCGCAAAGTGAAGGTACATTATCATTGAATAACGTAACATCAGAGATCACTTGGTCAACAAAAACATCAGAGATCACTTGGTCAACAAATAAGAATAATACTATTTATGCAGGCGGAATTGTTGGTTATGTCTCTAATGACGCTAACAATGTGTCATTTGATACTTGTATTGCGAAACCCGATTTTGATTATACCGGTACAGACGAGAGCGTTTGTGTTGGTGGCGTTATTGGCGCAGTTGGATATGCCAGCGCTGAGAGAAAGATCAGTTTTAATAATGTGAGTGTCAGCGGCACTATTAAACAGAGCAATAAATCTGTAACAAATGCCCGTGTCGGCGGACTTATCGCTGAGATAAGGGCAGAGGACGCTGCAAGTGGTACATATAATAATGTAGCTATCACAGATGTCAAGATCAATGCCTTGACTATTGAGACAAAAGCTACAAGCACCAGCGGCGGTTTCTTTGGTCATAACTGGTACAGGACGAATGTAACTCTTGATAGTGCGACAGTTTCAAACTCTACTTTGAAAACAGCGTGCACGGAGTTCGGCGGATTGGTGACGGCTACTACGGGGTATTGGAAAATCGGCACGATTTCACTTGATAGTAATAACATAGAAGGAAGTAATGCAACGTATTTTGGCTTGCTTATCGACTCAACATTCGGAAGAGACGCCGATCCATATTCAAGCTTGAAAAATTATAATTGTACATTGGACGGATCATATATTGAATTTATAAAGGCTGGAGGCTACAAAGTTACAGAATGTACTATAACTTTGCCAAATAAGTTGGAGAGGTACGACGAGATCGTAGCCTTTAGTACAAATGATAATGGTGCTGGTTCAAACGGACAATCTGTTGTTTCCATTCCTGCGGTTAATGGAGACCTCAGAACTGTTATAATGGACGGCAAAAGCTGTAACACTTATCAGAATCAGACTAAGAAGGACGTTAATACCGATTGGACACCGAATATCAGTACAAGATATTACTACAACATGGATACGATCAGGTCGAATACTAGCAAAACTGATACAGATGATTTGATGTTGTGGAGCGTTTATACTTACGCTGCTGGCAATATAAAACAGTATTTTGCGGACGGAAGCAACTTTTCTTTTGATGGTGCTAAGAATTACGATCTCAAAGGTTACTCATATTATCCTATTGACGTTACCGGAGCTTATGTTGGTGGAACATTTACGTTCTATAATAAGGAGATCGAAACAGCAGAGGCTTTGACCAATGGTGACACTTTAATAAGAAATACAACCGGCTCAGACGGCAGCCACACCCAGCATTATATGATGCACCATGGACTGTTCAGAAATGTTACGAATCTGACAGTAAGCGCTAAGCTTGATCTCAATGGAAGCATTGGTAAAACTGATAATGGTTCGGGTGCGCTGGTGTGCGGAAAGGTATCGGACGGCGGAAACAGCAAGAATAAGTTGTCTGTTACGGGTAGTATCGTGCTGGATAAAATTTATGTTAATACTGATATAAAAACTGATAACTATGCCCCATTGCTTATCAATAAGATCGGAAATATGACTGATATTACTATAAGCAATATTTCAGAAAGTGCTGATAGGAGTAATTATGATATGGCCAACCAGCCATATGCCGCAACAAGCCTTATTGGTGATGTTGGTAGTGCGACAGGTACAAACATAGCTTTGACTTTTTCAAATATCAAGCTTTCTGCACATACCGGCAATTCTATTTTCAAAAATGCTACATTGCTTGAAAGCTTCCAGCATAACGACGGCGAGGGTTCGACAGCTTCTTATAATTATACTTGGAATGAGGACTGGGGAACCGGCAATCGTAATGTTACATATGGTAGAGAGGTCTCAGATACACATAAAAATGAGAGCAAACAGAATAAATATTATGGTGATTGGCAGAGAGATAGATATACATCGCCTGATAGTGGTACACAATCGAGTCAGTATTCGTTTACTGGCTATCTGCCATATGTGGCAAAAACATCAGTAACAGGAACTACTGATTTGACTTATGATGAGATCGACGTAAATATCGAAAGGCCATACTTGAATGAGGGCTGTGGAACTTATTCTGATCCGTATATCGTTGATGGTTCAAAATTGCAGGAAGTTGCTAGGATCATTAATGGTGCACCTTCTAAAAACTGGGAAGTGAACTATAATAAAGATGTTGTAAATAAAAATTCGGATTCTTCTAAATACTATACAAAATATACTGATTCATCAATTTGTAACGGCGGTAATAATCACAAAACTTACGTTTATGATGGAACTGCCTTTAAATATAAAGGTATTGAATCAAATGTGGAAGATGTTAGTAAAGATGCTATGTTAAGCTATCTATGCGAAGCATATTACAAGATCAATGATGATATCATTCTTGGTTCTGATTTTATCGGTTTGGGAGGCTCCACAGTAGGAACAGCTTTCCGTGGTGTTATTGTTGGTGATAGTGTCAAGCCACCGACAATAACAAATAATAGTGGTAATCCGCTTATAAGAAACAGCAATGGCAGTGTCGTAAAAGATATCCAAATTAAACAGGATACAAAGATAGATCTGTCTGAAAGTAAAAATAGTTCGTTTTCTTATACAACCCAAACAAGTGAATACTATGGTGCTGTTTTTGGCATTGTTCACGGCGGTGACAATATTATCGATAATGTAAAGGTTACTGCCTATCCTACAATCACTTTTGATAATAATGGTACTTATAACAATTTGATACCGGTTGGCGGATATATTGGCGTTATTATAAATGGCGGTGTATATTTCCGTAATATGAGTGGTGCACAGGGTATTACAACTGCTAAGCTGGAGGGTGTTGGATCCAACAGTAGCTATCTATATAGAAACCCTTACATAGGCAGGGTACTCAATGGTTTTGCTATTGAAGAGGGTGATTCTTTTAATGGATCGGAGAATCTTGAAAATTCCGGTAAAAACTATATTATAACTGAGGTCAATAAAGATTCTACTCAAAAGATAAAAGGAACAGGAAGTAAGGTTGAGATTCCAGATGCACAATCATTGTTCATTTTTTCTTTGATCGGTTCAAGTGGTGCAGGCTATTGTCGTACCAAGATATACGATTCTACTTGCGGATATGAAGATTATTATATGATCAGAAACGCTGAGTATTCGAATGTTGGAAAGAGTGGATTGACTTCAATTGATACCGATTATTCAAAAGTAATAGTCAATGGTCATAATGGTGATTTATCAATAGATGGAATTGATACAAAACAAGGTATCAAAACGCCTCACATCATAATGGCCTATACACAGGAAGTTGAATTTTATGAGCTAAAGTGGTTGTGTTTGCACCAAAATGAGATCACACTCACAGGTACAGGAGACTATGATCTATCCGGCACAGGTTTTAGAGGAATTAGCGCAATTTACAGCCAGGGAAATACTAACGTTGTTCCTATAGCTTCTTTTGATGGAAAATCTAAAGCAATTACCGAACAAATAAAGATAAGATGTTATGATAACGACAATTATCCTGTGGATTCAAAGAATACATATGGTGTCGGATTTGTTAATTATTTGTCTAGCAATAATTCGTCAACAATAAAAGATGCCACTTTCAAGGGCAGTGTTTCATTTGCTTCAATTTCTAATGACAAAGAGATTTATACTTATGGAAGTTCTGTTGGTGGTGTTGTCGGCAGGGTGATAAATGCTGCTAATTTCACAAATATAACTTTGGATGGATTGAGTGTTAATGGCGTAAAGGTATCTGGAGGTTTGATAGGCACATCAGTCAATGCCGTAACGATAAGTGGTGTTAAAACAACAGATAACGGTATTACTGTAACAGGTGATAGTCAAGTTGGAGGCTTGGTCGGATACAGCACTGGCAGTCTGACAATTGGTAGTGACGGCAGCACCTTTGATGTTATCGTAAATAACATTAGCTCTGCTAGGACACAAGAAAAAGAAAATACTACTGATGCCACAATGCATTCGTATGGAGTAGGTGGTATCGTCGGATTTGCAGCAGGTGATTTATCAATAGTAGGCGCTCAAGTTAAGGGCAAGGATACAAATAGTTACATCGGAACTGTTAGTAATGGTGCAAAAAAGGCAACTGTTTCGGAAAATGTTGGTGGAATAGTTGGCTCAGTTGGCGATAATACTGCTATTACCTCTAAGATAGAACAAGCTACAGTTGATATCGATTTGTATGGATGGTTAGTTGGCGGCATTGTTGGTATAAACTACAAGTCAAATATGACATTGGAATCTTGTGCCTATAATGGCGATGAAAACAAAATCAATATAAATGCTATTACATATGCTGGCGGCTTAATTGGTAAATCTAATAGTGATTTAAGCATAAGCGATTCTGTTGTAAAAAGTGCAGATATTAATGCATTATATGATAGTACTTCAAGTTATTACAACAACTCGCACGATGTCCACGTTGGCGGTTCAGTTGGCGTAATAAGTGGCGGTAACGTTACGGTCAAAAACTTAGAGATTTCTAATGCAGCGTTATCATTTAATGGCAATGTGTGGTGGAGCATCAATCTTGGCGGTATGATCGGGTCAATTGGCGATAGTTACAATCAAGGGATCAATGGTTACAATATTATGATGAACAGTGTTAGCTATAAAAGTACCGGTACACAAAAAACAATACAGAAAGCTAATATTATCGGTTATAATCCAGAGAAAAATAAAACTATAAAAAAAATCAAACTTGTAGGCGTTACACAAATCAATAATACTGAATATTTGCCTGATTATTACAGCACGTATGGCGCAGATTCTTTCACAGCGATCCACACCGATTACAACGGCTCGTGCACAGCAGATAATAAAGTAACTGAATTCAGCCAAAATGCTAATGAAGCGTCAACTGTCGCCGCAAATTCCCCATACGTCAACGTAAATCCGGCAAAAACATACGCTGGACTAGACTTGACAGGCGACTTTGCCGCAGAAAATATGGGAGCGATAATAGCTGCCGCAAAGACCGGCAGCGAATCTTCAAATAAGTATCAGAACACAGGTGTTAATGCTCGAGCAGATAATATTGATCAAACCAAGCTCAAAACATTCAGCGAGGTTGCAGATCAGAAAATTGATGCTACGAATAATATGCCTATCCTGCTGATCGACGACAACAGCTCAGCGAATATAACAAAAATGCTGTCAGATTATGTATCTGTTCTCACGAATCACGAGACTGATCTGAATACTGATTTGTCAGATTTGCTGTCAGTAAGTACGCAGAGTTATACATATAGTAATAATGCTTGGACTGCCGCAGGCAATAAAAGCTTGACTTATGACGAATCCAAACATCGTTTCAAAACTGTAAATGGCGTGTACGATAACGACGGCTCGGCAAGGTTTACGCTGATAACTCTTGACTATGCGGACCCGACAACGACAAACGGCAACACAGCGCTGAGAATACACATTCCGGTCTTCGTAAAGAAAGTGCTCGATTTCAGCTTCACATCTCGTGTGCTGACTGGTACTGATTACAACCACTTAGATTATACAGACAAGAAGTTCGCTTTTGAAAGCTTTGGTTCGCCGATAACGACCTACTTCACTTACACCTATTATAGAACTGCACAGGAGTGGCAGGATGCAATAAACAATGGCGACGATCTCCTTTGGAATTTTGACAAAAAGTTGGAACTCAAGGGCGAAGGTGGTGGTAAAGCAAGCGGCTTTTTGCCTGCTGAAACAAAGCTAACGCTGATCGATGTAAACCAAAGCGACAAGGCTTATCAAAAAACGGCAAATGAAGTTGGTTTTAGTGACGGCGTACTTGATCTATCAAAGTTTGGCGATGATCTGATAACGCTGAATGGCCTGTTGATGAATTATGCAACAGTAATTGCTAAAGAGGATATTGCGAATGGTACACTTGTTGTGACTGAAGATAAAACAAAAGCCACAGCAATGGCTATGCTTGGTGATAAGCTGACTTATTTCAAATTGGCTGATGATACTGATAGCGATTCGACTAAATATTCTGTATCTGTTGTGAATAAATATGAAAACAATGTTGATTCAGAGAAAAGAATAATGCTCAGCGAGAATTATTATCTTACTATTCAGACGCCGGCTGCTGATGATACAGCTGCAAAAAGCTTGATAAAGAATTTTGTAGGATATTATTCTAAAGTCAATAGTAAGCTCGATTGTCCGGAGAACAAGTCTCTGCCGACTTATGAGCTAAATAGTGATAAATCAACTTATATCATTGCGAATTTCTTAACGCAGGAAGTTACTGTACAGGCGAAAAATTCTGCAGAGATAAATACAGCTAACGATTTGATCAATGTGACTATGACTTCTAAGATCACACTTAATAAGGATTTAGCAAATACTTTCAGAAATTATGTTTTGGGTAATGACTTTAAAATGCATCAAGGCTTCAATATATCTTTGACGAAATTTGAAAATGGTGAAAATGGTACTGCTACGCAAATTGTCGGAGGAAGTACGGTCGAAGGAGAGTTCTCAATCGGTGAAACTAAAAGTCCGATAAACGGCTTTACTCTGACTGAAGCAAAAGATAATTGGTTCCTGCAATATCCAAAATCAATTTGGGATAACTTAAAAGACACAGGCAACAACGAAGTCAAAATAACGGCCGATGTCAAGATCACCTATTCAACATCAGGGATGATCGAACAGTTCCCGGAGCGCAAGGACGGCGACACTAAAACTGGTATCGCTGTAAACGCAAGTTCAAATATCGCATATAGCGAGGACAGCGTTGAGCACAGTCAGGTCTATAAATCTGTAAGTACAGGTTCATATTACTATCGCTATGCAATGTCCGCTGCAGATCTTAGCTATGATGTTGTTGAGTCAACAGTCATTGATGTTAAGGATTCGCCTTATTCACAGCTCGGCGTAAACCCTAACGATATGAGCTCTGAGCAAATGCTGATAACCGCAAAGGGACATTATGATCTGACCGAACTTACTGAGAACATAAGAAGTCAGGGCGAGCAGATCAAGTTTACAATGACTTTGTATCAGAAAAATGTTGATGATACTTATGAACAGGTCGGTAATATCGACAACTATCTCTGTGACATATCAATGACGTATAAAAATGATGTTGTAGTTCCATCGCCTAATGACAATAATAGTTATACTTTCATTGTTTCGGGCTATGAAGGTGATGAAACTTACGATGTAACAACAAAGTTCAATGTCATCACAGGCGAGGCTTTTGAGGGCAGAAAACAGCTTTACGCAAATTATAAAGTCCAGCTAACGGCAGAGTTGCTGGATAAAAAGGACGATCCCATAGCAGGAACCACCGTCAGCGACTATATAATCTACACCAACGCAAGGATAAACACAAGCTTTATCAACGCTAGTTAGCGCAAAATACAAGGCATAATGGGAGAATAAAATGGCAAAAAGAATTCTTGAAAGGTTCAAAAAATTGAATAAGAAAAAGAAAATTCAGCTTGTCGCTGCAACAGCGCTGACTGCGGCGCTGCTTGTGGCTCTCCCTCTGTATGCTTGGTTTACGCACACAAGGTCTATCGCAATGAAGACCAAGATCAACGCTCCGACCCAGCTTTACATAACGGCTGGAAATAAGGAATCAGTTGCAAATCTTGAAATGGGCAATATAGACGTTGAGTCTGAAACCGGGTACAAAGATTTTGTATTCGGTATCAGTGGAAAATATGTATCAAAATATCAGATACAGCTTGCCCACACCACAAATATCCCGTTTACTTATAAGATCTATCGTGCAAGTTCGGTTGAAAATGCTGGCGCTGATACTGTTGAATATGTTTCCGAAGATAGTAGTAAACACTATTATCAAAAGGGTGAAGAAGTCCAAGGTGATTATATTAATCAAGATTCGACAACGAAGATAGCCAACGATTCTTTACACGACAAATCATATGATGAATACAGTAAAGAAAACGTTCAACAACACGCAGAAGCGCTTTATTGGCAATCAACTAAATTAGATGTTGAGAATAAATCGAAGGACAGCAATGACTTTGTAGATTATTTTATAATAAGAGTAAGCTGGGACGACAAAGTTGAAAACGACAAAGAGACCGATATGGTCTATTTGACCGTTCAGCGTGTGACACAATAAAAATGATAGAATGGAGGCAGCAGCTGTGAAAAACAAGTTTATAAAAAGGCTAAAAAAATCTTGGCTTACCATATGGATAGTCGCAGCTGTGGCCGCTCTCAGCACTATCGGCGGTATGGCAGCTTATACCAGCATTTCCAGTGTCAAGCGTGTGGTATCCACTCAGAAAGGCGTTGGCAATCTGTTCTCGTCCAACTATCTTGAGGAGGGCAGTAGTTTCCCACTAAAGAATGTAACTTTTAGCAGCGACAAAATCGCACCGACCGTAACAGTAAATGTCTGCAATTTTCCGCAGACAAAGATCAAGCACAGCGATGCGGATATAACCTATACGCTTACGATCACTCTTGTGGATAGTGGTGGAAAAGAAGTTGGCGACATAGAGAATATCGGTAATTATTCGGTTTCGTATAATAATACCCCAATTGCTTTCTCGTCTGAGAAAAAAGAGATCAGGTATGAAAATCAAACGCTTTCTGCCTCTGACTTTTCATATAACGACTTCACACTAACATTTGATAGTTCCCAGCTCACAACACAAAACGTTTTTATGAAGCTTGAGGCAAAACCAAGTTCATCAAGCGGCCTGCCAACGCTTTCAGCAATGATCGGCGTTTCATATGTCAAGCCATATTCCGCAAGCTGGTCGGGACAATTCACCGACAGCGCAGACAAACCATCTGATCTCGACGGCTTCAATTACCGTCTGTCTGGCAGCGGTTCTGGCACAATAACATTGAGTTGGAACACAAAGTACATCGAAATAAGCAAGTGGTTTTTGAAGGAGAATAATTTAGACGATCCAGCCGCAGATAGTAACGGCATAAAGACGATAACGCTAACAGTTGATTCTTCAAAACAAAACCAATATGATATACAATTTTATCGTGTGAATGGCATTTCAGCTAATGAAAGCTGGACGACAAATAATGAAAGTATATCTATCGGAGATATTACAGCAATCACTACTTGTGAATTTAAAGCAGATGAAGCCACCGAATAAAATAAAGGCTGTCACTCATATGAGCGGCAGCCTTTTAATATCGTAGGGGCGAACATCGTTCGCCCGTTTATATTCGTACAATGTAAATTCTTGATCTTAAAGCACCTTTTTAAGCGCCTCAGCAAGCTGTGCAGGACAGGAAGTTCCACGTCCGTTGCAGTCAATGCCCTCAAGTCTGTCGATAACGTCCTGAATCTTCATACCCTCAACAAGCTTTGATACGCCCTGAGTGTTGCCGTTGCAGCCGCCTGTGAAGTGAACCTTCTTCACAATTCCGTCCTCGACCTCGATATCTATCTTTCTTGAACATACTCCCTTTGGAGTGTAGCTTATATTTGCCATAATATTTTCCTCCTAGATCCTTGCTACGCCTGTGTCTCTTGCCGCCTGAGCAACTGCCTCTGCGACTGCTGTCGGAACAGCTCTGTCAAATGAGTTCGGCAGAATGAAATCTGCGCTGAGCTTGTCCTCTGGAACGCAGTTTGCAATAGCCTTTGCTGCCGCCATTTTCATTTCTTCGTTTATGTCGGAAGCCCTTACAGCCAGCGCACCCTTGAAAATTCCCGGGAACGCAACAACGTTGTTTATCTGGTTAGGGAAGTCCGAACGTCCCGTGCCAACGATGAATGCGCCTGCCGCCTTTGCCTCGTCCGGCATAATCTCAGGCGTTGGGTTAGCCATTGCGAAAAGTATCGCCTTGTCGTTCATCGACTTGACCATTTCAGCAGTAACAAGTCCCGGCTTCGATACGCCAACAAATGCGTCCGCACCCTTGAGTGCGTCAGCAAGCGAGCCGTGCAGCTTGTTCTTGTTCGTTACCTTAGCCATTTCAGCGTGAGCCTCGTTAAGATAACTGTCGCCCTCGCAAATAATACCCTCTCTGTCAACAAGAATAAGGTTGCCGATTCCAAGGGAGAGCAGCAGCTTGCCGATTGCGCAGCCAGCTGCACCGGCGCCGTTTATAACAAGCGTGATATCCTCGATTTTCTTGTTTGCCACCTTGCAAGCGTTCATAAGCGCCGCACCAACAACGATAGCCGTTCCGTGCTGGTCATCGTGGAAAACAGGGATATCAACCTTTTCTTTAAGCTTAGCCTCGATCTCAAAACATCTCGGTGCAGAAATATCCTCAAGATTTATTCCGCCAAAGCTGTCTGATATCATCGCAATAGTGTTGACTATCTCGTCAACGTCGTTAGACTTAATGCAAAGCGGAAAAGCGTCAACGTCTGCAAATTCCTTGAAAAGCGCACACTTGCCCTCCATAACAGGCATACCTGCCAGTCCGCCGATGTTGCCAAGACCCAGCACAGCCGAGCCGTCGGTTATAACAGCCACAAGGTTCGCACGTCTTGTCAGCTCATATGAAAGATCCGGGTCTTTCTGTATCTCAAGGCAAGGCTGCGCAACGCCTGGGGTGTACGCCAAAGTCAAGTCCTTGGCATTGTTTACCTTTGCCCTTGAACAGACCTCGATCTTGCCTTTCCATTCTCTGTGCTTCTGAAGAGATTCTTCCATTACGTTCATTTTTAACATTCCTCTCTATAATAGGCTTTGCCGAATGAAGCTAAAGTTCATCGCTAAATGTGCAGTACAACGGGCGACCACAGGTCGCCCCTACATTAATCATCTATCAAACATTAAAGTAGGGGACGGCGTCCTCGACGTCCCATTCGTTCATTCTTTTAACGATATAAGCCATTGCAGATCAAAGCATTTTTTACGCATTAAAGGAACACTATCCGAGAATAGTGTTCCTTTGATTATATCATACTATTTGTCACTTTTCACAACGGCTTTGTTAGCTTTTTGTGAATTTATATGAATAAGCTTAAAGAGCTTATCAAGATTTTCCTGATCTGTGGTCATACTGCCGATGTGTGTCATCGTCTCGTTGTAAAGTCCGTGGAAATCCGAACCGCCTGTCACGATAAGATCGTGTTCCTTTGCGATCTCAACAAGCTTTTTCTGCTGTGTTGGCGTTGCGGAATGATGATAAGCCTCAATGCCGTCAAGCTTGCCTGCCTCGATAAGCTCAAGCAACAGCTCAGTATTATTGAACATTACAGGGTGCGCCATAACCGCAACGCCCTTTGACGAATGTATCAGATCGAGCACAAAGTTCACGTCGGGATATTCACGGGTAACAAGACATTCGCCGTTTGGATAAGAAAACAGCTTGTCGTTAACCGAGCCGTAAAGCTCTGTTGCATAGCCGTAATTTACCAGCGCACGCATAATATGCTGCTTGAAAATGCTCTTTGAGCCCTTTGTGTAATGCAGCACAGCGTCCTTCGGGATAGGATACATCGCCGTTACCTTTTCAATCATATCCTTTGCGCAGTCTTTTCTGATCTGACAGGATTTAAGGCAAAGGCCTTCAAGTCTGTCAGGCTTCTGCGGAGCGTAACACAAGATATGTACCTTTGAATTGCGCTTCTTGTCCCAAGCGGAAAGCTCTACCGCAGGGATAACTTTTACGCCGTATCTGTCGCCCAATATCTGCGCACGGCTCGAAGATGAAAGGGTGTCGTGATCGGTTATTGCAAGAAAATCGAGACCCATTCTCTTCGCCTGCATGATAACTTCCTCGATACCAAGTGAACCGTCTGAAAGGGTTGTGTGACAATGTAGATCTCCGATCATATCTGTGTTCCTCCAAATCTATAAAATATCAGCAGTCGTAATTTCATACAAAATTTTGACTAAATAATTATAACATATTTTATATACATTTGCAAGCACTTTTGAACAATTTACACAAATTTTGCTCGGATAATATATTTATTTGTCGTAATCCACAAATAAAAAGTCGAAAAATAGTGCAATTCCACCACGATTTTTATGGCTTGTAGCCAAAATACTTGTCGCAGAACCAAATATCATCGGCCTTAAAAGACTTTCCGTTCAGATATTCCAGTATTCCTGCGTCTGTGGTGAACTTGAATGTAAGCTTGTACGAATAAAGCGCCTGTGTTTTAACATTGTATGCACGGTTCACTTTATTTATGCCGTACTTGCCGTCACCCAGCAGGGGATAGCCGATGTGTGCCATATGCGCCCTTATCTGATGTGTCCTGCCCGTGATAAGGTCAACTTCCACAAGTGCAAGGTTTTCAGCCTTGTTTTCTGCAACCACACGATACTTCGTTATCATCGTGCGGCAGCCCTCAAACTTCCTGTCGGAAACGTAAACAGTTTTGCTGCTCTCGTCCTTTTTGTGATAAGCCACAAGCTCCGCCTTTTTCTGCTGCGGAATTCCAACAGTCACGCAAAGATAAAGCTTTTCAAGCTCTCTGTCCTTGATCTTTTGATTGAGTATACGCAGGCTTTCAGCGTTCTTTGCGCAAATGACGATACCGCCCGTGTTGCGGTCTATCCTGTTGCAAAGTGCTGGAGCAAAGGAAAGTTCGTCCTGCGGGCGATATTCGCACTTGTCATAAAGATAGTGCTGTATCCTGTTTATAAGCGTGTCCGCCGAACCGCTTTCGTCCTCGTGAACAACAAGTCCGCTTTTCTTGTCGCAGAGGATAATATTTTCGTCCTCGTAAATAATATTAAGTGATGTGGGTGCGCTCAAAAAAGCAGGGCGGTGGTCGCTTTCGGCTTCAAAAAATTCGTCGTTGATGTAAAGCTGCATAACGTCTCCCTGCGCAAGCCTTGTGGATATCTCGCAACGCTTGCCGTTGACCTTTATGCGCTTCAATCGGATATATTTGTAAAGCAGATTTTTCGGCAGCTTTGGAACAGCCTTGGTGAGAAACTTGTCAACACGCTGTCCTGCGTCGTTTTGATTGATGATAAATTCTTTCATTTTCGCTCCGATCAGAACTTCACACGAGCCGCAAAACCGCCGTCGATAAGCTCGTCAAAGTCAGCGCTGTCAGCACCTTTGCTGCGCAAAAGCTTGAGTATCTCCGTCATATCGTAAGCCTTGCCCTTGCGGCGTGATAACTCTTCCTCGCACTTGATAGCGTATTCAAGCGGCTTCTTGTCCGCAGGGAGATTAACGTCCGAACCTTGGTCGATAAGCCATTCAATAAACTTAACGCTGCGCTCATCTGGCACAAATGCGCCGTCCTTCTCGATAAAATCCGCCGATTCGATAGCCGTCAGCAGGAAAGTCAGCCCGTTGCTGTCCGTTTCGTTGTAATCAACATCATCAGAAATAAAAATAAACTTAAGCTCTTCAAGCTCACGCCTTGAAAGGGTGTAATTATATTCGTCATACAGTCTGTTCATATGCGTTCCTCCTATTTTAGTAGTCATAGTGTTATTATAACCTAATCGCCGATTTTTTGCAAGTCCGACAGCAAATAAAATACAGGACAAAGGGGCTGTTTTTCGGCATTTGTTCTAAATTCAGAAAATATTGAGAAAAAGGTCTTTACAATTAAAAATATTTGTAGTATAATAAAAAACAACTGTTCGATTAATGGAGGCGTTTATGGATAAATTTCAGTTAGTATCGGATTATAAACTCTCGGGCGACCAGCCGGAAGCTGTTGACGCCCTTGTAAAAGGAATAGAAAGCGGAATGCGTGAGCAAACGCTCCTCGGCGTAACAGGTTCGGGCAAGACCTTTACAATGGCAAACGTTATCGCAAGGATAAACCGTCCGACCCTTGTGCTTGCCCACAATAAGATACTTGCGGCGCAGCTCTGCTCAGAGTTCAAGGAATTTTTCCCGAACAACGCCGTTGAATATTTCGTGTCCTATTATGACTATTACCAGCCTGAGGCTTATGTGCCAAGCAAGGACGTTTACATCGAAAAGGACAGCTCCGTCAATGACGAGATAGACAAGCTCCGCCACTCCGCCACCTCTGCTATCGCTGAGCGCCGTGACGTTATAATCGTCGCCAGCGTTTCCTGCATTTACTCTCTCGGCGACCCAGAAGAGTATAAATCTATGGTGGTGTCTATCCGCCGTGGAATGGAAAAATCCCGTGACAGGCTCATCGCCGACCTTGTGGGCATACAGTATGAGCGCAACGACATAAACTTTGTGAGAAACAAGTTCCGTGTCCGTGGAGACGTTGTTGAGATATTCCCTGCAAATTCCACAGACACAGCCATAAGAGTTGAATTTTTCGGCGATGAGATCGACCGTATCACAGAGATAAACGTTGTTACGGGCGAGGTGCTTTGCTCACTTGCACACGCCGCAATTTTCCCTGCTTCGCATTATATCGTAAGCCGTGACAAAATGCACGACGCTATCGAGGAGATAAAACAGGAGCTTGATGAGCGTATTAAGTATTTCAAGGACAACGATATGCTTATCGAAGCCCAGCGTATCGCCCAGCGAACAAATTACGATATCGAAATGTTGGAAGAGATAGGCTTTTGCAGCGGAATTGAAAACTATTCAAGAGTTCTTGCAAGGCGCCCAGCAGGCTCAACGCCGTTTACGCTGCTGGACTTTTTGCCCGATGATTTTGTGCTGTTCGTGGACGAATCACACGTTTCTCTGCCGCAGGTAAGAGGAATGTATGCTGGAGACAGAGCGAGAAAGCAGACCCTTGTTGACTATGGCTTCCGCCTGCCCTCAGCGCTGGATAACAGACCGCTGACCTTTGATGAGTTCTATTCCCACATAAATCAAGCTGTGTTCGTGTCCGCCACCCCAGGCCCTATCGAGCAGGAAAAATCGCAGCAGATAGTGGAGCAGGTAATAAGACCAACAGGACTTCTTGACCCAGAGATAACAGTCAAGCCCACAGAGGGTCAGATCGAGGATCTGCTCAGCGAGATCAATATGCGCACCGCAAAAAATCAGCGTGTGCTGGTCACGACCCTCACAAAGAAAATGGCGGAGGATCTCACAAACTATCTAAAGAGCTTTGACGTCAAGGTGCGGTATATGCACCACGATATCGACACTATCGAGCGTATGGAGATAATCCGTGACCTGCGTCTCGGCGAGTTCGACGTGCTTGTTGGTATCAACCTGCTGAGAGAGGGTCTTGACCTGCCTGAGGTAACACTTGTGGCAATACTTGACGCCGATAAAGAGGGCTTCCTGCGATCTGAAAGCGCACTTATACAGACCATAGGCAGAGCCGCACGAAACGCCGAGGGCAAGGTAATAATGTATGCCGACACAGTCACACGCTCAATGGAAAAGGCCATCACCGAAACGGAGCGCCGTCGTGCGATACAGATGAAATTCAACGAAGAACACGGCATAGTTCCGAAAACTATCGTCAAGGATATAAGAGATGTTATCGAGATATCCACCAAGGAAGAAGTGGAATACGAGGCACGTCAGAAAACCAAGCTTTCAAAGCAGGAAACTGCAAAGCTTGTAGAAAAGCTCACAAAGGAAATGAAAGAAGCGGCAAAGCTGCTTGAATTTGAGCACGCCGCATTTTTGCGTGATAAAATTGCGGAGTTAAAGGGTGAGAAGAAATGACAGAAATATTTGAAGTTAAGCTCCGTGAGTTTTTTGACAGATTGGGCGAAAGCAGGATAATGGTGCTTGCCACAGGCGACGGCAGCAGGATATCTGCACGTTCAATGAGCGTAGTTATATATGACAATAAGTTCTGTTTTCAGACTGACCGCACTTTCATGAAATACAGACAGCTTATGATGAATAAAAATGCCGCTCTGTGCTGTGAGAACATTTCTGTTGAGGGTACGGCTGAAGAAATCGGCAGACCTGTGGAAAATGAGAAATTCCGCCGCCTTTACAAAAAGCATTTTGAAGGCTCATATAAAGCTTATTCAGAGTTAAAAAATGAGGTGGTCTTTGAGGTCACCCCAAAACTCATAAAGCTGTGGATATATGAAAACGGTCTGCCTTACACTGAAATATACGATATTGAAAACAAAGAGTATAAAAAGATAAGACAGGAAATACAAAAAGGAGAGTAAAGAATACCAATGCCAATTAACGAGATAGTTATAAAAGGTGCAAGAGAGCATAATCTGAAAAATGTTGATGTTACCATACCGAGAGATAAGCTTGTTGTTATGACGGGTCTTTCGGGTTCGGGAAAATCTTCTCTTGCCTTTGATACCATATATGCTGACGGACAAAGACGTTATGTTGAGTCGCTGTCATCTTATGCGAGAATGTTTTTGGGTCAAATGGATAAGCCTGATGTTGACAGCATAGAGGGGCTTTCGCCTGCAATATCCATAGATCAGAAAACGACTTCCAAAAACCCACGTTCGACTGTGGGAACAGTCACCGAGATATACGATTACCTCAGACTTCTTTACGCCCGTATCGGCGTGCCACATTGCCCCGTCTGCGGAAGAGAAATACGCCAGCAGACTGTCGATCAGATCGTGGATAAGATTATGGAGCTTGAAGAGGGCACAAAGATACAGCTCTTAGCGCCTATCGTCAGAGGCCGTAAGGGCGAGCATACTAAAGAGCTTGACCGTGCAAGAAAATCGGGCTATGTAAGAGTTCGTATC
The DNA here is from genome assembly GCF_019423705.1 of Ruminococcus sp. Classification (GTDB taxonomy): domain Bacteria; phylum Bacillota; class Clostridia; order Oscillospirales; family Ruminococcaceae; genus Hominimerdicola. The sequence goes on from NZ_JAHZAX010000005.1 coordinate 109,829, forward strand.
GACGGCATAACATATGACCTTTCGGAAGAAATAAAAATTGAAAAGAATAAAAAGCACACTATCGAAATAGTCGTGGATAGACTTGTTATCAAAGAGGGCATAAAGTCCCGTCTCACCGACAGTATCGAGACAGTTTCAACGCTGACAGGCGGACTTCTCACAGTTGACGTTATCGGCGGCGAAGAAATGATGTTCTCGCAGAATTATGCCTGCCCCGAGCACGGCGTTTCTATTGACGAGCTGACACCGAGAATGTTCTCTTTCAACAATCCATTTGGTGCTTGCGAAAAGTGTACTGGTCTGGGCGTGTTCAAGAAGATCGACCCGTCGCTTATTATCCCCAATAAGGACTTGTCCATAAGACAGGGTGCTATCAAAGCCAGCGGCTGGAACAGCCTTGATGAAGGCTCTATCGCAATGATGTACTTCAACGCCATTTCCGAGACCTACGGCATATCCCTTGACGAGCCTGTAAAAAACCTCGATAAGGACGCACTTGACATTTTCCTCTACGGCACACAGGGTCAGAAGCTCCACTTAAAGCGTGGCAATAAGTTTTATAAGGCTGATTATCAAGCCGAGTTCGAGGGCGTTATCCCTAACCTTGAAAGGCGCTATAAAGAATCAACGAGCGATTGGGCGAAGGCGGATATCGAAGCTTATATGAGCGATGAAAAGTGCCCAGCCTGCCACGGCGAAAGACTTAAAAAGGAAAGTTTGAGCGTTACAGTCGGTGGACTTAATATCGCAGAGCTTTGCCATAAATCAGTTGCAAAGGCGCTGGACTTTTTCGACAACCTTGAAATAAGCGATCGTGACAAGCTTATCGGCGAACAGATAATAAAGGAGATAAAGTCACGTCTCGGCTTCCTTAAAAGCGTTGGCCTTGAATATCTCACCCTTTCACGTTCCGCAGGCACACTTTCAGGCGGCGAGAGCCAGCGTATAAGGCTTGCAACGCAGATAGGTTCGTCGCTGGTCGGCGTGCTGTATATCCTTGACGAGCCGTCTATTGGACTTCACCAGCGTGATAACGACAAGCTTATCGCAACGCTGAAAAGGCTTCGTGACCTTGGCAATACGCTTATAGTAGTCGAGCATGATGAGGACACGATGAGAGCGGCGGACTTTGTTGTTGACGTTGGCCCCGGAGCAGGCATACACGGCGGCGAGATAGTCTGCGCTGGCACAGTTGACGATATTATGAAGTGCAAGCGCTCGATAACAGGTCAGTACCTCAGCGGCGAAAAGAAGATACCCGTTCCAGAAACACGCCGACAGGGCAATGGCAAATTCCTCAAAGTTATCGGCGCAAAGCAGAACAATCTGAAAAATATCGACGTTGAGATACCTCTCGGCACGTTCACCTGCGTGACAGGCGTTTCGGGTTCGGGCAAGTCCTCGCTGGTCAATGAGATAATCTATAAGGAGCTTGCAGGCAGACTTAACCGTGCAAGGATACGTTCGGGGGATTTCAAGGAAATGCAGGGCGTTGAGTTCCTAGACAAGGTCATTGATATCGACCAGTCGCCGATAGGCAGGACACCGAGATCCAACCCTGCCACATATACAGGCGTTTTCACGGATATCAGAGAGCTGTTCTCTCAGACCGCTGACGCAAAGATGAAAGGCTATAACGCAGGACGTTTTTCGTTCAATGTCAAGGGCGGAAGATGTGAAGCCTGCGAGGGCGACGGCATAATCAAGATAGAAATGCACTTCCTGCCGGACGTTTACGTTCCTTGCGAGGTCTGCGGTGGAATGAGATATAATCGTGAAACGCTGGAAGTCAGATACAAGGGCAAGAATATCTATGACGTTCTTGAAATGACCGTTGAAGAGGGCGTTGAGTTCTTCAACGCTATCCCGAAGATAAGCCGCAAGCTTGAGACCCTTTATGAAGTTGGTCTCGGCTATGTTAAGATCGGACAGGCGGCGACCACGCTTTCGGGCGGCGAAGCTCAGCGTGTAAAGCTTGCCACAGAGCTTTCTAAGAGAGCCACAGGCAAGACTATCTATATCCTTGATGAGCCAACAACAGGACTTCATACAGCCGATGTTCACAAGCTTATCGAAGTTCTTCAAAAGCTTGCCGACGCAGGCAACACAGTTTTGGTTATCGAGCACAACCTTGACGTTATCAAGACTGCGGACTATATAATCGACCTTGGCCCCGAGGGTGGTGACGGCGGCGGAACTACCGTCTGCACAGGCACCCCCGAAGATATTGCCGCCTGTGATAAGTCATACACAGGTCAGTATCTCAAAAAAATGCTGTAAAATATCAACAAAAGTAATTATCATCATCGCTTTGGAATATACTTGAGCGGTGATGATTTTGTTTAAGATAAGGATAAAAAATACATTTTACGGCATATCGTTCAGCTTTTTCCTAGTGATAGCGCTGACAATGTTATGCACGGCGGCGCAGACGGACAAGATACTTGTGACCCTTGTGTGCTGCGCATTCCACGAAATGGGGCACTTGCTTATGATGACAATATTCGGCACATCGCCGAAAGAAATCGTAGTCTATGGCGGCGGCATAAGGATAACCCCCGACAGCAGGCTTCTTGACCGAAACCGTGAGCTTGCTGTGCTGCTTGCAGGGGCGGCGGTGAATTTCATTCTCGGCACAGTTGCATATCTTGCACAGGGCTGCACATTTTTCAGCCAAGTGAATTTTATGCTTGGCATAATGAATATGCTGCCATTTCGATATTTTGACGGCGGAAGAGTTCTCACTCTGCTGCTAAAAGAGGGAAGAGCCTGCGACCTGCTCAGAGCCCTGTTCATCTTCCTGTCAGCTATCGCAATGATACAGATGATTCTAAACGGCTCTGTTAGCATATCCTTTGCCGCAACGTTTTGCTTTATCGTCCTTTCGGAGATCATATATTAACAGTTTGCTTATTGCAATTGCACATAAACTCTGATATAATTAATAAAGGTAAACCTTTTGATATCGGAGGAAAATAGATTGGAAGAATTAAAAAAGAAGATAGAAAAGCTGCTTTTGAAAACTCAGAAGCCTGCAAGATATATCGGCGGAGAGATCGGCAGCGTCGTCAAGGATAAGGACAAGGTGGACGTGCGCTTTGCCTTCTGCTTTCCCGATACCTATGACGTTGGAATGTCACATCTTGGAATGAAGATACTTTACGGCTTGAAAAACGCCCGTGAAAACTGGTGGTGCGAGCGTGTCTTTATGCCCGAGGAAGATTATAACAAGCTTATGCGTGAGAACGATATTCCACTTTACGCTCTCGAGAGCCTTGACCCTATCAAGGATTTTGACTTTATCGGCTTTACGCTGATGTATGAGCTTTCTTATAACAACGTCCTTGAAATGCTTGACTTGGCAGGCGTGCCTGTTCTTGCGAAGGACAGAAAAGAGCTTACACCTCTGGTTATCGCCGGAGGTCCTTGCGCCTGCAACCCCGAGCCGATGTCGGCTTTCTTTGACCTGTTCATTCTCGGCGAGGGCGAAGAAGTCAACGTTGAGCTGCTGGAGCTTTACGAGCGTATGAAGCCCTCAAACCCCACAAAAGAGCAGTTTCTCCGTGAGGCTGCAAAGCTTGAGGGCGTTTATGTGCCATCGTTTTATGATGTTGAATACAACGAGGACGGCACGGTGAAATCTATCGCCACGAACGTTCCCGAAGCCCCTGCAAGGGTGAGAAAGCGTGTTATCAAGGACTTTGACAAGGTCTATTATCCCGACAGCTTTGTCGTGCCGTTCACGCAGATAGTCCACGACAGAGCCGTTGTTGAAGTGCTCCGTGGCTGTATAAGAGGCTGTCGATTCTGTCAAGCGGGATTTATTTATCGCCCGTTCAGAGAGAAGAGCATAGACACGATCAAGCAGGAAACAAAGTGCCTTTGCGAGCAGACAGGCTATGAGGAAGTTTCACTTTCGTCGCTTTCAACAAGCGACTATACCAAGATTAACAAGCTTCTTGAAAGCCTTGTGGAATATACCGATAAGGAGCAGGTGAACCTTGCTCTGCCGTCGTTGCGAATAGATAATTTCAGCGAGGAGCTTCTTGAAAAGATAAAGTCCGTCAGAAAGAGCGGACTGACCTTTGCCCCCGAAGCAGGCACACAAAAGCTCCGTGACGTTATCAACAAGAACATAACCGAAGAGGAGATTATGCGCACCTGCCGCACGGCATTTGAGGGCGGTTACACAACGGTCAAGCTGTACTTTATGCTTGGCCTGCCGGAGGAAACTCTCGACGACGTTGCAGGCATTGCAAGGCTTGCGCAGAAGGTCGTAGACCTTTATTATGAGACGCCAAAGGAGCTTAGAGGCAGAGGCGGCGTGCAGGTATCTGTCTCAACGGCAACATTCGTGCCGAAGCCTTTCACTCCATTCGAGTTCGAGCCGCAGGCCACACCTGAGGAGATAAAGGAAAAGCAGGAGCACCTGTTCAAGAGCCTTACAAGCAGAAAAATTAGGCTCAGCACCCACCAGTCAAATACGTCCATACTGGAAGCCGTGCTTGCAAAGGGCGACAGACGTATCTGCGACGTTATCTATACAGCTTGGAAAAAAGGCTGCTATCTTGACGGCTGGGACGAGCATTTCAAATTCGACAAGTGGATGGAAGCCTTTGACGAGTGCGGACTTGATACGAAATTCTATGCCAACCGCCGCCGTCCATATGACGAAGTTGCCCCTTGGTCACATATCGACTATCTTGTGTCCCACGAATTTTTCGTAAGAGAGAACAAGAAAGCCCATATGGCGCAGACCACAAGAAACTGCAAAGAGGGCTGCTCGGGCTGCGGAATAAAGTGCGAATACGGAGGTGTTTACTGTGGCAAGAAGTCCTGAACCGAAAAATGTCAATCTGATAATAGAGCGTTTTGAATATCGTGCGGTGTTTTCAAAGACGGGAAGAGCCAAGTATATTTCTCACCTCGATCTTATGAGAGCCTTTCAGCGTGCTTTCAAAAGAGCTCATCTGCCGATCTGGTATACACAAGGCTTCAATCCTCACGTTTATATAATGTTCCCTTTGGCGCTGCCGCTGGGAACGGACAGCAGAGTTGAGATAATGGACTTTGCGCTGACGGAAGATCTTGACTGCGAAGAGGTCAAAAAGCGTCTCGGCGAGCAGACCCCTGTGGGGCTGGATATAATCAGCATTGCACGCCCTGTTCATAAGCATACGGCGATAACGGCGGCTGAATATTTTGTCCGCCTTAAAACTGACAAGACAGCGGAAGAGACCGCCAAGCTTTTTGACGAGTTCATATCGAGAGACAAGATCGAGATCGAAAAGCGCACAAAGAAAAAGACTATCAATCTTGTGGATATAAAGCCGCATATCAACGCCTTGAGCTGTGAAGCAAAGGACGGGGAGACGGAGTTCAAGTTTATTCTGCCCTGCGGAAGTTCTTTCAATCTTAATATAAATGTGGTGATAGATACATTCTGCGATATGTACGGACTTGAAATCGTGGATATTTATACAGAACGCACAAAAATACTTATGGAAAGCGGCGAAAGTTTTACATAGAATTTCTTGCAAAAGATAAGCATATGTGGTATAATATTAAAGCATTTGAATTACCGTCGGTGTATTCCGACGAGAGTTAATGCCCTATATCCGAGCAGGATATGACATTAAAGCGGACAGTCCTCTGGCTTTGCAGCGATAGCTGCCATAAAGCGTATGAATGTCTGAAAATACAAGGAGGTATTTAAAGTGGACGCTTTAAAACTTATTTCAGATTCAAGCCTTAAATCCGAGGCACCTGTTATCAACATCGGTGATACAGTAAAGGTACACGTTAGAATTACAGAGGGCGACAAGTCCAGAATCCAGGTATTCGAGGGTACTGTTATCGCTAAGAAGCACGGCGGTATCAACGAGACTTTCACAGTTCGTAGAGTAGCTCACGGTTGCGGAATTGAGAGAGTTTTCCCTGTTCACTCACCTGTTGTTGAAAAGGTCGAGGTTGTTCGTTCCGGTAAGGTTCGCCGTGCTAAGCTCTATTATCTTCGTGACAGAGTTGGTAAGGCAGCTAAGGTCAAGGAAGCAATCAGATAATTCTATCATAAAAAGAGAGTCGGTTTATTCGGCTCTTTTTTTATTTATGGCAGGATTTTTTCAGCAAAACCCCTTGTAATTTGTTTTAATATTTGTTATAATAAATCTATATGAGTGTTTGACGGCTGCATTAAGCGGCGTTTATTATAGAATCGAGGCATAGTTATGGACGAGAATAAAAAGTTCGGTGAAGTCAGCGAAAGCGAGATCAAGCTGGCAAGCGCCGCAGCTCCCGAGGACTTGAAAGAGAAACCTCCCGTTGATATGAAGGACGAATTTCTTGAGTGGATAGAGTCCTTTGTGTTTGCAATGTTCATCGTTATCCTCATTTTTACATTCCTGTTTAGGATAGTCCTTGTGCAGGGCAGTTCGATGTGCGATACCTTGCAAAACGGCGACAGACTTATAATCACCCATATAAACTATACCCCGGAAAAAGGCGATATCGTCGTAATAAACAGCGATGTGCTCCATAAGACTATCATAAAGCGTGTTATCGGCACAGCCGGCGATAAGGTGGTCGTGGATTATAATAACAATACCGTGACGGTCAACGGCAAGGTCATTTCAAATGACAATATCAAAGAGCCTATGTATAATTCGGGTATGTTCGACAGCCAGTATATGGTCAGCGATAACGTCTATGAATACGATGTTCCCGACGGCGATATATTCGTTATGGGCGATAACCGAAACAATTCCACCGACGGCAGACGAATTGGCTTTGTCAGCACGGGGGACGTTCTCGGTAAAGCTGTTTTCAGAATGTATCCCTTTGACTCATTCGGAAAAGTTCAATGACAGCAGCAACAAAAAAACGCAGCTCGGCTGTTGACAGCATTTTTGACTGGCTTGAGACCATTGTGTTTTCCATATTCCTTGTGGCCTTTATCTTCACATTTGTGTTTAGGATAGCAAATGTCGTGGGGCAATCAATGCAGGATACCCTCTATGAGGGCGACAGGCTGGTGATATCTCACCTGTTTTATACCCCGAAGCAGGGCGATATCGTGGTGATAGAGTCGTCAGCTCTGAAAGAGACTATCATAAAGCGCATTATTGCAGTTTCAGATCAGACCGTCGAGGTGGACTATAAAAACGCCGTCGTGAAAGTTGACGGAGAAATCCTTGACGAGCCTTATATCAAGAGCAAAAATGCTTTTGAGCGAAGCTATTTTTCTGAAAGCTATTATAACAGCGAAAATGACACCTATGTATATAACGTGCCTAAAGGGTATGTCCTCGTAATGGGGGATAACCGAAATCATTCGACGGACAGCCGTGTTATCGGCTGCGTGCCGCAGGACGAGATTTTAGGCAGAGCCGTGTTCCGTTTTTATTCAGCTAACGACGGAAAGATCGGCACCATTAAATAAAAGTAATCAATGATTGGAGTGATAAATATGAGCGAAGCTTCTCACGTTCAATGGTTTCCTGGCCATATGGCGAAAACACGTCGTATAATGGCTTCAAACCTCAAGCTTGTTGACGCTGTTGTGGAGATCACTGACGCTCGTATTCCATATTCAAGCAGAAACCCCGAAATGAAGCGCATTGTTGGCTCAAAGCCAAGGCTGGTGCTTCTCAATAAGGCGGATTCTGCTGACCCTGCAATAACGGCTATGTGGCTCGACTATTACGCAAAGCAGGGCATTTCGGCGCTGGCGACAGATTGCCGAAGCGGTAAGAACGTCAATAAGTTTTACGGCAAGCTAAAAGAGCTTTTGGCCGATGATATCGAAAAATGGAACACAAGAGGAATGTCTGGAAGACCTATCAGAATTATGATCGTGGGCATACCTAATGTTGGTAAATCATCATTTATCAATAGGCTTGCAGGTTCAAGACTTGCAAAGGTCGAAGATCGCCCCGGCGTTACAAGAGGCAAGCAATGGGTCAAGCTTGAAGAGGGCTTTGAGCTTCTTGATATGCCGGGCGTGTTGTGGCCGAAGTTTGAGGATAAGCTTGTGGGCGAAAGACTGGCTTTTACGGGTGCTGTCAAGGACGAGATTATGGATATCGAGTACCTTGCCTGCCGTCTGCTGGAATTTCTCAATGACAATTATCCTGAGCTTATCGAAAAGCGTTATAACATCAAGACCGACGATATCGAGCCTGCGGACGAAGAGACTATCGGCTGCGTTGTGGGCTATGAGATACTCGAGCGTATCGGCAGAAAGCGTGGCTTTCTTATTTCCGGGGGCGAGATCAATACTGAGCGTGCGGCTATCACTGTTATGGACGAGTTCAGAAACGGCACTATCGGCAGGCTGACCCTTGAAAAGCCAAAGGGGTATTGATATGACGCTTCACGAGTTTGACAATGAGTATAGAAAAGATTACGATATAGTCTGCGGCTGCGATGAAGCTGGCAGAGGTCCGCTGGCAGGCGATGTCTTTGCGGCGGCTGTCATCTTTGATAAGGATACAGTCATCGAGGGCATTAACGACAGCAAAAAGCTCACGCCGAAGAAGCGTGATATGCTTTTTGACGAGATTATGGATAAGGCGCTTGATTTCTCCATTCAGACTGCAACTGTTGCGGAGATCGAGGAGTACAATATCTTAAACTGCGCAATGCTTGCAATGAAAAGAGCAGTCGAAGATATGGATACAAAGCCTGATGTTTGTCTCATCGACGGCAATAAGACCCCTGAGGGGCTGGAGTGTCCTGCCATAGCAGTTGTAAAGGGCGACGCTAAAAGCCAAGCCATTGCGGCGGCGTCCATACTTGCAAAAGTCGCACGAGACAGATATATGGAAAAAATGGCTGAGGAGTATCCTAAGTATAAGTTTGAAAAGCACAAGGGCTACGGCACAAAGCTGCATTATCAAATGCTTGACGAGTACGGTCCCTGCGAGATACACAGAATGAGTTTTCTGAAAAAGTATTATGCAAACAAACAGAAGTAATGTAGATCACAGCCAGCTCAGAAAAACGGGCAATATCGGCGAGGACGCCGTCTGCGCTTTTCTGCTTCGTCACGGCTATGAGATACTGAACAGGAATTTTACCGTCAGAGGCGGTGAGATAGATATTATTGCGAAGAAAGCGGATATGATCGCTTTTGTCGAGGTGAAAAGCCGTAAAAAAGGCTCTCTCACAACGGGAGAGGAGGCTGTCACCGAGGGCAAGCGCAGGCATATCATAACGGCGGCGGAGCGGTATTTTCAAAAGCTTCGTGAGCCCTGCGACTGTCGTTTTGACGTGGCTGTGGTGGAGCTTGAGGGTGCAAAGGTGACGCATCTTAAATATTACGTCAGCGCTTTTGACGCAAGCCACAAATAATTTTGGTAAGAACGGACTTTTGTCCTTAAATTAATACAGCCGACGCACCTGTCGGACAATTACACAGAAGGGTTGTTGTTTATGTTTTACAAAAGTACAAGAAACAGCGAAGTAAAAGTTTCGTCTGCACAGGCGATCGCACAGGGAATTTCAGAAGAGGGCGGACTTTTTGTTCCTTCCGAGATACCTGCGGTAACTCTTGATGAGATCAAGGCTCTCGGTGAAAAGAGCTATGCCGAAAGAGCATTCTTTGTTTTCTCAAAGTTCCTCACAGATTATACTGAGGCTGAGATACGCTATTGCGTTGACGGCGCTTATAATACAAAGAATTTTGACACAGAGAACATTGCTGAGCTCGCTCATCTTTTCGACGGCACATATATGCTTGAACTGTGGCACGGTCCGACTTGCGCATTCAAGGATATGGCGCTCCAGATACTCCCATATCTCCTTACAACTGCAACAAAGAAGATAAATCTCGACAAGAAGGTGGTTATCCTCGTTGCAACATCTGGCGATACAGGTAAGGCAGCTCTCGAAGGCTTCAAGGACGTTGAGGGCACAGAGATACTTGTGTTCTATCCAGAGGACGGCGTGTCTGCAATGCAGAAGAAGCAGATGACAACACAGGAAGGCAAGAACGTGGGCGTTTGTGCAATCAAGGGCAACTTTGACGACGCACAGAACGGCGTAAAGGCTATCTTCACAAATAAGGAGATCGCTGACAAGCTTTCAGATAACGGAATGATGTTCTCTTCCGCGAACTCTATCAACTGGGGTCGTCTTGCTCCGCAGATCATTTACTATGTATCTTCATACGCTCAGCTGGTGGCTGACGGCGAGATAGAGCTTGGCGACAAGATCAACATCGTTGTTCCAACAGGCAACTTCGGTAATATCCTTGCAGGCTACTATGCAAAGCATATGGGCGTGCCTGTAAACAATCTTATCTGCGCTTCAAACGCAAATAACGTCCTCACAGACTTCATCAAGACAGGTATCTACGACAGAAACCGTCCGTTCCATACAACTATCTCTCCTTCAATGGATATCCTTATATCTTCAAACCTTGAGAGACTTCTCTATCACCTCAGCGGTTCTGACGACGCTCAAATCAGAGAGTGGTTCGGCAGCCTTGCAAGCACAGGCAGATATGAGGTTACAGACGCTGTCAAGAAAGCACTTGCCGACGAGTTCTACGCAGGCTGCTGTAATGACGATGAGACAAAGGCTTGTATCAAGGAGATCTATGACGAGTATTCATATACTTGCGATACTCACACAGCCGTTGCAGTCAAGGTATATAAGGATTATGCAAAGGCAACAGGTGATAAGACAAAGACTGTTATCGCTTCCACAGCAAGCCCATATAAGTTCTCGGGCTCAGTTCTCAGCGCTATCGGCAAGAACACAGACTGCGACGAGTTCGGCCTCGTTGACGAACTTGCAGAAGTTTCAAATATTCCTGTACCTGCTTCACTTGCAGCCCTCAAGGATAAGGACGTAAGATTCTCAAAGGTCATCGACAAGACTGAAATGAAGGATTACGTTTTCGAGTCTCTCGGAATTTAAGCAAGTATCTTGCTTTTTTATGTACCCGTCCGACTATTGTCGGGCGGATGTCAGAAAACAGCGTATGTTTACTGACCGACAGGCGGGAAGTTTTAGCTTCTTGCCTTGAATGTCTTGCATTCAGTTTCATCGCAGCAGTTAGGGTCGGTGCAGGTGCAGCCTACGTCGATCTTGCCTGCGGTACATTCGCAGTTGTCCTTGTTGTAAACACAGTTGTCTACGTTGCAATGAATACCGTAAATTCTTTCCTTCTCCATTGTGTTTCACTCCTTCCGCAACAGTTCGTTGCAAGAGTATTATGTGCAAAGGAGAAAGAATAATACGGTGGCAAATAAAATTTTAGGAGGAAATTATTTGAGTCTGTTCGCTATTGCCGATCTGCATTTGTCATTCGGCGTTCATAAACCTATGGATATTTTCGGCGGCTGGTCGGATCACGTCTCAAAGCTTGAAGAAAACTGGCAGAGCAAAGTTAAGTCCGAAGATACTGTCGTAATTCCAGGCGATATCTCTTGGGGAATGAATTTTGAACAGTCGAAAAAAGATTTTGAGTTTATAAACAGACTTAACGGCACAAAGATAATTTCCAAAGGCAACCACGATTACTGGTGGACGACAAAGAACAAAATGGATAAATTTTTTGCTGAAAATGGTTTTGACACCATCAATATTCTGCATAATAATCATTATAAATATGGTAATATCGGAATATGCGGCAGCCGAGGCTGGATAAGCGATAACGGCGAACCGGCCGATCAAAAGGTGCTGGCGAGAGAGTCAGGCAGACTTGCTATGTCTATCGAGTCGGCGATCAAGGACGATCTGACGCCCGTGGTGTTTTTGCACTATCCCCCGATTTTCGGCAACAGCTATAATTACGATATGCTGGATGTGCTGCATAAATATGACATAAAGCATTGCTTTTACGGACATCTTCACGGAAGAGCCCACGCTTATGCCATAAACGGCACCCGTGATGGCATTGATTATCGGCTTATAGCCAGCGATTTCTTGCATTTTGACCCACTTGATATAACGAAAATTGTGCAAAGTGACAATTTATAAAAAAATGCTGGAAATGACATTTTATTTGTGCTATAATGTATAAGATACATTTATATAATGGAGGAATAATAAATGAGTTTAAAAGCTACAAACAATGTTGAAACTAATAAGTTCGAATTGGAGATCGAAATTTCTGCCGAAGATTTTGAGGCTGCTATACAGAAGGCTTATCTCAAGGCTAGAAAGAACATTGCTCTTCCTGGCTTCCGTAAGGGCAAGGCTCCAAGAAAGCTTATCGAGAAGGAGTATGGCGAGCAGGTATTCTTTGAGGACGCTGTAAACCTTCTTTATGCTCCTGTTGTTAACGGCGCTGTTGAAGAGTCAGGTCTCGAGCTCGTTACTCGCCCAGAGGTAGAAGTAACTGAGATCAGCAAGGAAAACGGCGTAAAGCTCAAGGCTACTTGCATCACAAAGCCTGAAGTTGAAGTTAAGGACTATAAGGGTATAGAAGTTGAAAAAGTTGTCAATCCTGTAACTGATGAGGATATCGACAAGCAGGTAAACGCTCTCAGAGAGAAGAACGTTACTGTTGAGACAGTTGACGACAGAGCTGCTGAAAACGGCGACGATGTTGTTATCGACTTCGAGGGCTTCAAGGACGATGTTGCTTTTGAGGGCGGCAAGGCTGAAGACTTCACACTTTCACTCGGCAGCGGTCAGTTCATTCCTGGCTTTGAGGATCAGATCGTTGGTCACAACGCTGGTGAAGAGTTCGATATCAACGTAACATTCCCAGACGAGTATCAGGTAAAGGAACTCGCTGGCGCTCCTGCAGTATTCAAGATCAAGCTCAAGAGCATTTCAAAGAAGGTTATGCCTGAGCTGGACGACGAAATGGTAAAGGATTCAACAGAGTTCGATACTGTTGACGAGTACAAGGCTGACGTTAAGAAGAAGCTCGAGGAAGCTAACGAGAAGCACGCTGACGCTGAGGTCGAGGCTAAGATCTTCGATAAGGTCATCGACAATATGACAGCTGAGATCCCACAGGTAATGTTCGATAACAGAGTTAACGAAATGGTAGGCGAGCTTGAGCAGAGACTTGCTCCACAGGGCATTTCCCTCGATCTTTATATGCAGTACACAGGTCAGACGATCGACACAGTCAAGAAGGCATATGCTGAGCAGGCTGAGAAGCAGGTAAAGCTCCGTCTTGCACTTGAGAAGATCGTTGAGCTCGAGAACGTTGAAGTTTCTGACGATGAGCTCAAGGCTGAGTTTGACAAGCTTGCAGAGAACTACAAGCTCACAGTTGACCAGATCAAGCAGTTTATCCACGACGACGACCTCAAGAAGGATATCGCCGTTGGCAAGGCAGTTGATCTCATCAAGGATGCAGCTGTAATCAAGTAAGATATTTTATGCTTTCGCCCGCATAAGCTCTATGCGGGCGAAAATAGATTAAGGAGGCAATTTTATGGCATTGGTACCTTATGTAGTAGAACAGACAAGCAGGGGAGAAAGAAGTTACGATATCTATTCCCGTTTGCTCAATGACAGAATTATAATGCTCTGCGATCAGATCGACGACGCAGTTGCAAGCGTCGTAGTGGCGCAGCTTCTTTATCTTGAGGGTCAGGATCCTGAAAAGGATATCGACCTTTATATCAACAGCCCCGGAGGAGTTATCACCGCAGGTATGGCAATTTACGATACTATCCAGTATATCAAGTGCGACGTATCTACTATCTGTATGGGTATGGCTGCTTCAATGGGTTCGTTCCTGCTTTCAAGCGGAACAAAGGGCAAGAGATTTGCTCTTCCAAACAGCGAGATACTCATTCACCAGCCACTTATTTCCGGCGGCGGACTTTCGGGTCAATGCACAGATATAAAGATACACTCTGACCATATGGTCAAGACAAGAGAAAAGCTCAATAGGATACTTGCTCAGAATACAGGCAAGTCTATCGAGCAGATCAATATCGATACTGAGCGTGACAACTATATGACCGCTCAGGAGGCTGTTGAGTACGGTCTTATTGATAAGGTAATTACTAACAGATAGGTTCGGTGAAAAAATAAATGGCTAATGAAACAATCAGAAGATGCTCGTTCTGCGGCAAGCCCGAGGATAAAGTAAGAACTTTGTTCTCAGCAGGCACAAGTCATATCTGCGACGAGTGCGTGCTTTATTGCTATAATGTTCTTGCCGATGAGACAGGTCTGCCAACAGCTAAGGCAGGCAGATCAAAGGCTAAGCCAAAGTCTGACGAAAGCGGTATCACCCTTAAAAAGCCTGCGGAGATCAAGTCAGTCCTTGACGAGTATGTTATCGGACAGGACGACGCTAAAGTTGCGCTTTCAGTTGCGGTGTATAACCATTATAAGAGAATACTTTCCCTTAACGATGACGATGATGTTGAGATACAGAAGAGCAACGTCCTGCTTCTCGGTCCAACAGGTACGGGCAAGACCCTTCTTGCACAGACCCTTGCAAGACTGCTCAATGTTCCTTTCGCTATCGCTGACGCTACCACTCTGACAGAGGCAGGCTATGTTGGCGACGACGTTGAGAACGTGCTCACAAGACTTATCCAAGCCGCTGATTACAATGTTGAAGCAGCTCAGAACGGTATCATCTATATCGACGAGATCGACAAGATTGCAAGAAAGTCCGAGAACGTTTCTATCACAAGAGACGTAAGCGGCGAGGGCGTTCAGCAGGCGCTCCTCAAGATCGTTGAAGGCTGCGTTTCAAACGTTCCTCCACAGGGCGGAAGAAAGCATCCACATCAGGAATTCATTCAGATCGACACGAAGAATATCCTGTTTATCTGCGGCGGCGCTTTTGAAGGTCTTGAGTCCGTTATCAAGAAGAGAACAGAGTCATCATCACTAGGCTTCGGCGGCTCGGTAAAGAGCAAAAAGGAAGAGAACAACGTGATGAAGAAAGTTCTTCCTCACGACCTTGTAAAGTTCGGCATTGTGCCTGAGCTGGTTGGCAGACTTCCTGTTATCACAGTTCTTGACGAGCTTGACGAGGACGCACTTTGCAGAATACTCACAGAGCCAAAGAACTCGCTCCTCAAGCAGTATACAAAGTTGTTCAAGCTTGACAATATCGACTTTGAGGTAACAGAGGACGCAAAGAAGGAGATCGCAAAGGAGACTATCGCACAGAAAACAGGCGCAAGAGGTCTGAGAGCGATCGTTGAGAAGATACTCACAAAGCTTATGTTTGACGCTCCGTCAGACGATGAGATCGTAGGTATCAAGATCACGGCTGAGTGCGTAAGAGGCGAAGCAGAGCCCGAGATCACAAGAGCGGTAAGTTCCCCAAGAAAAGCTTAATATTTCAAAACAGGTGGTGCGTTTTTGCATTGCCTGTTTTTTTGCGCACAAAAAAGGACAGTACCAAAAATACTGTCCTAAATCCTATCTACTTATTTACTTTTTCACCTTTTCCGCCGCAAGCTTGTCATCATCTGTCCTCAGTATGCAAAGCGCTATCACAAGCCCTGCTAGCGCAACAAATACAGCTTTCGTCGATAGCTGATCTGTCACCAGCGCACCGAGCGCCGCACCACCGATGAAGCATAGAATTATGCCGTAATATTGAAATGCGTTGCTGAGCTTGTCTCGGTTCTTTGTCTTGAGATATTGGAAAAGATTGTCCGTGCCGCTGCGGAGATTGCCGGTGCACATCGTCGTGGCAAAAGGCTTGCCGTCCATTTTTCTGAAGCCCTCGACCTGCATTGCGCAAGTGAAGGATACAAGAATGTTCGCCAGCGTGTTGAGATTGCCCGAAGGTATGAATCCCACCGCCGTCAGCACGATTATCTCAGCGCCGATTATTATCCTGTGCCAATGAATGGTCGGGTGCTCGTTGAATTTCGATTTTATAAACTCCACTATCAAAACACCCAGCATAAATGAAAGTATCGGCATTAAATACAGAAAAACTTTCAGCCAGTTGCCGTTTCTCACATTGATCGCAAGAAGCACCATATTTCCCGTCTGCGCATTTGCGAAAACTCCGTCACGGGAAATGTATGTGTATGCGTCAAGAAATCCGCCAACTATCGCCAGCATTACGCCGACGCCGTAAAATTCAGCAATGTGTCTGCCGTTTTTCATTGCTCATCACCGACCGCCACAAGCTCGTTAAGATCATACGGAGTTTTCTGATAAATGCAGTAATTGAGCCAGTTTGAATAAAGCAGATTTGCCGAACAGCTCCAATTGAAAATAGGCTTGTTGTTCGGGTCGTCCTCAGGGAAGTAGCTGTACGGAATGTCTATCGGCAGACCCTTTTCCTTGTCTCTGAAATACTCTTTCGCAAGTGTCTCACGATCGTATTCCCAATGACCAAACAGGAAAAACTGCCGCTGGGTCTTGTCGGAAACAAGATGAACGCCAGCCTCGTTTGATTCAGCCACAACTATGAGCTTGTCGCACTTTTCAATGTCCTCACGGCGAACTTCCGTGTGCCTTGAGTGTGGGCAATGGAAAACATCGCCAAAGCCCTTGAGTATAATGCTCTCTGGGAACTCAATGTGGTGCTTGAAATTGCCGAACATCTTCTTTTCAAGAGGGTGCTTTGGCACACCGTAATGATAATAAAGCCCTGCCTGCGCTCCCCAGCAAATGTGTATCGTCGAGAAAACGTTTGTCTTTGACCATTCAAAGACCCTGCAAAGCTCTTCCCAATAGTCAACGTCCTCATAATCGAGCTGCTCAACAGGCGCACCCGTTATGATAAGTCCGTCATAGCGGTTGTGACAAACCTCGTCAAAGCTCTTGTAAAACGCCAGCATATGCTCCTGCGGCGTGTTTTTTGACATATGGCTGCTCATCTGAACAAGGTCGATATCAACGTGGAGCGGCGTGTTGCTGAGAAGCCTTAGAAGCTGCGTCTCTGTTGCGATCTTGTCGGGCATAAGGTTCACAATTGCGATCTTCAGCGCACGGATATCCTGGTGCGCAGCCCTGTCGTCGGGAATTACAAATATATTCTCTTTTTCCAGCGTGTGAAACGCAGGAAGATCATTTGGTATCTTAATAGGCAAAGTATATCCCACCTTTTTTATTTGTATACTCTAAAATCTTATTATACCATAATAACTGACTTAAATCAATGAAATACAAAATATATTCACATTTATTTTAATTTCGTTATATAAGTTTATAAAAGGAAAGAGGGTCACCACGCAGCGACCCTCGTATCCTATAAATTGTCCTCTTCCGTCAAAAACCACGCCCAATGGTTTCCGCCTATGCTATGATACCATATTTAAAGAGAATTGTCAAGTCAAAAAGAATTTCAAAAAATCTATTGCAAAAATCGGGAAAATGCGCTATAATAAAAAGGAACGGTTCGTCCGTAAAAATTTAGACGATTGGAGTTTTTATTTTATGAAAATGCTTGATACTATCGGCTTTGTAGAAAATGTTGATAAAGAAGTCGGCGAAGCAATGAATGCAGAGCTTGCAAGACAGAGAAGAAATCTTGAGCTCATCGCCAGCGAAAACATAGTTTCACCTGCTGTTATGGCAGCTATGGGTTCAGTACTTACGAATAAATATGCTGAGGGTTATTCTGGTAAGAGATATTACGGCGGCTGCCAATGTGTTGACGTTGTTGAGGATATCGCTGTTCAGAGAGCCTGCAAGCTATTCGGCGCAAAGTATGCAAACGTTCAGCCTCATTCCGGCGCACAGGCTAATACGGCCGTTTACTTCGCTCTCCTCAAGCCGGGCGATACAGTAATGGGTATGAGCCTTGACGCAGGCGGACACCTTACACACGGCTCACCTGTAAACCTTTCTGGTAAGTATTTCAACTTCGTTCCTTACGGCGTAAACGATGAGGGCTATATCGATTATGAGGCTCTCTATAAGCAGGCAAATAAGTGCAGACCAAGACTTATCGTTGCAGGCGCAAGCGCTTATCCAAGAGCTATCGACTTTGCAAAGCTTTCTGAGATCGCAAAGGCTGTCGGCGCTTATCTTATGGTAGATATGGCGCATATCGCAGGCCTTGTTGCCGCAGGCTGCCACCAGTCTCCTGTTCCATATGCCGATATCGTTACAACAACAACTCATAAGACCCTCAGAGGTCCAAGAGGCGGCCTTATCCTCACAAATAACGAGTATATCGCAAAGAAGATCAATTCCGCTATCTTCCCGGGCACACAGGGCGGCCCTCTTATGCACGTTATCGCTGCAAAGGCTGTTTGCTTCGGCGAGGCTCTCAAGCCTGAGTTCAAGGCTTATGGCGAGCAGATCGTAAAGAACGCACAGGCTCTTGCAAAGGGACTTCTTGACAGAGGTTTCAACCTCGTTTCCGGCGGCACAGACAACCACCTTATGCTTGTTGACCTCAGACCATTCCACCTAACAGGCAAGGAATTTGAGAAGAAGCTTGACGAAGTTTTCATCACAGTAAACAAGAACGCAATCCCTAACGACCCTGAGAAGCCATTTGTAACAAGCGGCGTAAGAGTTGGTACAGCAGCCGTAACAACAAGAGGTCTTGTTGAAGAGGATATGGACGTTATCGCTGAGTGTATGTACCTTACAGCAACAGATTTCGACAATAAGGCTGACGAGATCAGAGCAAAGGTAAACGCTATCTGCAAGAAATATCCACTTTACGAGTAATTTAAGATAGTATATCAAAGGGACGGACAATGTTCGTCCCTTTTTTTGCGCAAAATCGTCACGAAATGTTGAAATATGCGAAAGAATGTGCTATAATGTATGTACTATCATATATATAGGGGGAATGGCTGTGAACGAGCTTATCCAGCAGTTTATAAACGACGAGGTCACGGCGGTGACTTATAGCGACCTGTGGAATTTCGTCAGCTCGAATTCCATTTGCAGGGGCACATTTGAGGGCAATAACCATATCGTGATGAAAATATCCTCCACGCAGTTCGTTATCTATCGTGTGTGTCTGGGTATGGAAAATACAAAGTACCAAGAAGCGGTGCTTGTTGCGAAAAACTATCTGCTGAAAAAGATAAACAGCCGTGCTTATCAGCTCCAGCTCGAGGATATACAGAACATTCTCGACTGATTTTTAAGCATATTAAGCACTAAGCGCTAGGCAATTTGTAAGGAGATTTTGAAATGACTGTGCCATTGGCGGAAAGAATAAGACCAAAGACCCTTGACGATATAGTCGGACAGTCCCACCTGCTGGGCAAGGACAAGCCGTTAAGACGTATCATCGAGAGCGGAAAAATACCAAATATGATATTCTATGGCCCGTCGGGTATCGGCAAGACCACCGTTGCGAGAATGATCGCAAACAACGCCCATATGACAATGCACAAGCTCAACGGCACAAGCGCCTCTATCGCCGATATCAAGCAGATAGTCGCCGAGACCGAGACTCTCAGCGGCATAAACGGCATTTTGCTTTACCTCGACGAGATACAGTATCTTAACAAAAAACAGCAGCAATCGCTGCTCGAGTATATCGAAAACGGCAAGATAACACTTATCGCCTCCACGACGGAAAATCCGTATTTTTACGTCTATAACGCAATAATAAGCCGCTCGACTGTCTTTGAGTTCAAACCGATGACCGCCGAGGAGATAATGCCTGCCATAAAGCGTGCGTTTCAGCTTATGGCGGACGAACTGGGGCTGAAACTGCGCCTTGAAAACGGCGTTCTTGAGTATATTGCAAGGGGCTGCGGCGGCGATGTGCGAAAGTCTATCAACACCGTTGAGCTTTGTATCCTCTCCGCCGATAATGACGGCGAAAAGCTGACAGTCAAGCTTGATAACGTCAAGCTGCTCACTCAGCGCAGCAATATGCGTTACGATCGTGACGGCGACCAGCATTATGATATCTTGTCCGCCCTGCAAAAATCTATCAGAGGTTCGGACGAAAACGCCGCACTTCATTATGCCGCACGGCTCATCGAAGCTGGGGATATAATCTCCCTTTGCAGGCGGCTTCTCGTTATCGCCAGCGAGGATATCGGCCTTGCCTATCCACTTGCCGCTGTTGTGACGAAAAATTGCGTAGATTCTGCGCTGCAACTTGGCCTCCCCGAAGCGAGGATACCCCTTGCGGAAGCCATAATCCTTCTTGCCACAGCGCCGAAATCTAACTCAGCCGAAGCCGCTATCGACGCAGCACTTGCGGACGTGCGTAACGGCGACGGGGGCGATTATCCACGCCACTTGCAGAATAAGCATTTTGACGGCGAGGGCGCAGCGGTCAAGGGTCAGCATTACCTCTATCCACACGACTATCCGAACCATTGGGTGGAGCAGCAATATCTCCCCGATAAGCTGGTTGGCAGGGTCTATTACAATTACGGCGAGAATAAGACCGAGCAGACTGCAAAGCTTTATTGGGATAAGATAAAGGGCAGAAGGTAGATTTAATATTGTTATATAAAAAAGCTGTTGTACGATTAAATGTACAGCAGCTTTTCTTTATGTCAGAAATCTGAGTAAATGTTCTTTTCACATTCGTTGGTGGAATATACCCATTTTGTGAGCTTTCCACCCGTAATGAAGTAGTTTATCTTTGAGGGAAATACGCTGTTTTCAAAAACGTCAACAATAATAAGTTTCACTTTCATTTTTTCGGGTATTAGTGCCTTTATGTAAACGCTTGCCGCCTGCCCAACGAACACATTTTCCCTTGGTTCGGCAAGCCCTGCAAGGTTTGGCGCAAGCTCGATAAAAATGCCGTATGGCTCAACTGAGCGGACAATCCCGCCCACAGTTTCCCCAGCCGAAAACAAAGCGGCGTTCTCCTCCCAAGTGCCCAGCAGCTCCTTGTGGGAAAGGCAAACACGATCGCCCTCGTTGGATTTCACAACGGCGTAAATATCCTGCCCGTTGAAAAATCTGTCATTAGGGTGGGATATCCTCGAAACGGAAATTGCGTCGATAGGAATGAGAGATGGAAGTCCGCAGCCGATATCCACAAAGCAGCCAAATGGCTCAAGGTGGGTCACTTTTGCAGGGATAACGTCCCCCGAGGTCAGACCGGATATGTATCTTTCAAGGCATTCCTCCTGAGCGAGCCGCCTAGACAGCGTGCAGACGATTTCGCCGCCCACCCTCGCAATGTCCGTGACCTTGAAGCACACCGTCTTGTTCACACGGGAAAGCAGAGCGATGTCTTTGGTCGTGCCCTCACGAATTCCGATCGCACCCTCGATCCTTGGAATGACACCCTTACCGAATGGCAGCTCAACGATAAGATCGTGCTCGCTGGTGCAAAGAATTGCGTGTCCCTCTAAAATGAGTCCCTGCGCCATAGCTTCTGACATCGTGTGCTCGTTTTGGAGATAATATCTGTTTTCATTTGAATTAAAGACCTTGCCTTCGGGTAAATACTTTTTCATTTTTGTGCCTCTTTCCCCACAGCATTTTCGTAATTCTGACAGGATCGCCGTGGTTGATCCCTGTTTTTTGCTGATATTTCTTAATATTTTGCACATATTTGCGTTGGTCGTTATGTGCAATTTGCTTTATTATCACAATAGATTAATATTCAATGTGACGAATATTTAGTACAATCAGTACAATTTTCAGCCCGTTTTTTAAACAATATACGAAAAATAAAGAAAAAAGCTTGACAAACGTTAATTGACGTGTTACAATAGTGTAGTAATTTGTAATCGATCTGTAACTTTCTAAAGCGTTATCGTTACAAATTGATACATATTTTTACTAGACTGTAATAAACATTAAATAGCGCAGCGCAAAGACTAATGTGCGCTAATTAAACGAAAGGGTGTGAAAGGTTAGTTTTGCAGAAAGCGCAGCTTGCGCCGAGCGAACAGACCATATTACTAATGAATTATTCAGCAAATTCTTTTAAGCAGGAAACAAGCAAGGCAATGAAGATCTTTGTTATGTTTGTTGCAGTTCTTATGACATTTCTTGTGATGACGGAGGGCGTGAGCGCAGAAGCTGCTTCAGCAGGACTTTCAGCTCCTAAGATGATCGAGCAGATCAATTACGGCAGCGAATTCACCCACCCATACAAGAAGCAGACAAACACAATCAAGGTACATTGGAGTGCTGTAAGCGGCGCCGCAAGCTATAAGCTTTATATCAAGGGCGGCAATTACAAGAAATGGACAAAGTACGCTACTGTTAAGACAACAAGCGCAACAGTTTCCAAGCTTTCAAGAGCGACAACATATCAGTTCAAGGTAAAGGCTTTAAACGGTAAAAAGGCTTCAAGCTATTCAAAAACTCAGACTATCAAGACCGCAAGAATGGATTTTGACAAGGCTGGCTGGGAAGCAATGTGCCGTATAGTTTATCACGAGGTCGGCAAAATGGCTGGCTCAATGTGGGATAAGCCTATTGTTTATGTTGCAGACTGTGTAGCAAACCAGTATGTTGCAGCGAAGTACACAAACAACGCAATGTGGAGAGCATATTACGCAAGATATAAGAGCGTTCAGGATATCATCTACAAGAGCGGCGGATTTATGTCCTCAGCTCAGCTTTCAAGAGACGGCGCAAATTACTCGAACGTTTCAAGAAGAGTAAAGCAGGCTGTTTTCGGTGCAGTTTACGGCAAGACCCATTACAACGGCATTGCAAACGACTACAACGTATACTTCTGGTGCAACAGAAGCTACAAGACAAACAGCAGCAAGATCGCATACACATTCAAGATTCCTTGGGGCTACTTCAACGTTTGGAGAACTTATTGGGGATAATTCAAAAGCGCAAAACGTAATACTATTATAGAATTATGGAAAAAGAGAGACAGTTTTTATGACTGCCTCTCTTTTTGTTTTACCTGTTCCACACAGATTTTTAAAATGTTCCACGTGGAACATTTGTTTTAAAGTCGAGCATTGTATTTAAACGACGTTGATAAAACGCTTAACTACTTGAAAAAACTTTAATTATGTGCTATAATAGCATAGAATGTAAACTCGTGTAAAGGAACAGTTTGGTATGAAAAAATGGAGAATAAAAAGACCTGATGAAAAGAAAACTGCCGAATTCAGGTCAAAGTGCGATCTTAATAAGCTGACCCTTGACGTTATGACCGCAAGGGGCTTCACGGATTTTGACAGCTTGGTGGAATTCTTTAACGGCGAAGAGCTAAGCGACCCTTTCACCATAAAGGATATGGAGCTTGCCGCCGATGTTATAAATAATGCTGTGGACGCTTATGACCTTATCTGCATTTACGGCGATTACGACTGCGACGGCGTGACCTCGACCACCATACTTTACAACTATCTCGAAAGTATGGGCGCAAATGTTATGTACTATATCCCCGAGCGTGAGGACGGATATGGTATGAACGTAAAGGCCATCGAAGCGCTGGCTGAGAAAGGTGTAAAGCTTATCGTAACAGTCGATAACGGCATTTCAGCGGTGGAGGAAGCGGAGCGTATCGCAGAGCTGGATATGGAGCTTGTTATAACTGACCACCACCAGCCCCCCGAGAAGCTCCCGAGAGCAAGGGCGATAGTTGACCCTCATCAGGTGGATTGTCCCTCGACCTACAAAGACCTTGCAGGCGTTGGCGTTGCGCTGAAGCTTTGCGCAGCCCTTGACGGCGGAAGCTATGAGTCGGTTATGGAGCAGTACGCCGATATCTGCGCTATCGGAACAGTTGCGGACGTTGTGCCGCTGACGGGGGAGAACCGAACGATAGTAAAGCGTGGACTTGAATTTCTTAAAAACACCGAAGTGCTGGGTCTGAACAGTCTCCTTGATAAAACGAAGATAGATCGAAACAATATAAATTCCACGGGCATTGCTTTCAGGATCGCACCTGTCATAAATGCGTCGGGAAGATTTGGTTCTCCGCTGACCGCTGTTAAGACCCTCCTTTGCGAAGACCCCGAAGACTCTGACAGCTATTCCGAGACACTTATGACCCTTAACACAATGCGCAAGCAGACCGAGACGGAGATAATGACGGAGATAGTCAATTACATCAACGCTGATCCGCAGGTGCTCGATCATAGGGTGCTGGTGCTTTCGGGCAAGGGCTGGCACCACGGCGTTATCGGCATTGTGTCGTCGAGGATACTCGAATTTTACGGCAAGCCAAATATCATAATCTCCATTGATGATAATGGCAACGCACGAGGTTCGGCACGAAGCGTAAAAGGCTTCAACATCTTCAAATGTTTCCAGCATTGCGGCGACGTTCTCGAAAAGTTCGGAGGACACGAGTGCGCAGGGGGACTTTCTCTTGCGGCGGACAGGATTGAGGACTTCACAAAGCTGGTCTACGAATACAGCGAGGCAATGGAAAGTTTTCCGGCGTTGGAATTTGTTGCCGACAAGCTTCTTATGCCGGAGGATATCTCAGTTGACAGTATAAAAGGGCTTAATAGTATGGAGCCGTTCGGTGCGGAAAACCCTCAGCCAGTTTTTGCAATACTTGGCGCACGGGTGGATAAGATAATACCACTTTCGCAGGGCAAGCACACGAAGATAGAATTTACATACGGAGGTTATCACGGACAGGCGCTTATATTCTCACTTGCCCCCGAAAAAGCTTGCTTTGCAGTTGGCGACAAGATAGATATGCTTGTGAACCTTGAAGTCAATGTGTTCAACGGCAGAGAGTCGGCGGCAATAAAGGTCATCGACCACAGATTGAGCGGCGTTAAGCAGGACAGATATTTTGCCGCAAAGGATTGTTATGAAAAACTTATGCGTGGGGAAGAGCTTCCTGCAAACTTTATCCGAAAGATAATCCCCACAAGGCAGGAGCTTGTGGACGTTTACAAGCACATAAACGCCGTCAAAAACACCACTCTCGATAATTTATTTATGAAGCTTTCAAGCGACAGTATGAATTACTGCAAGCTTCATATTTGTATAGATATTTTCAGCGACAAGGAGCTTGTTGAGTTCAAGCCTGCGACGATGAAAATAAAAATTCTCCCAACACAGCACAGGGTAAATCTTGAAGAGTCAGATACCCTTGTAAGGCTGCATTCTATGCTGAAAGGCAGGTAAGTGAAAAATGTCCGAAGAAAACAAAGTTATTGATAACACAGCTGAGAAAACTGAGGTCAAGACAGAGGAAAAGCCGCAGGATATCGAGATCAAGACCGTGGAAGCCACAGAGCTTCCGGCAGTTAAAACCGAAGAGCAGGTCGCAGACAATGCCAACAGCCCCGTGCCTGTATCGTCACGGCCTGAGCATATCGGCGAAAAGTCTGTCTGCTCCATAGATACCCTCATTCAGAAGATACTTGACGGCGAGCGTCAGTATGACCTTTCAAAGATAGTTTCGGCTTATGAGCTTGCGGAGAAATATCACCACGATCAGAAGAGAGAGTCGGGGGAGCCTTATATCACCCACCCTCTTGCAGTCGCATATATACTTCTCGAGCTTGGAATGGATACAGACACCATTTGTGCGGCGCTGCTCCACGACGTTGTTGAGGACACGCCTTGCACTCTTGAAGAGCTTCAAAAGCAGTTCGGCACGGACGTTGCAATGCTTGTAAACGGCGTAACAAAGCTGAAAAAAGTGGAGACCTTCACAAAGGACGAGCAGAAGGCTGAGAACATCAGAAAGATACTTCTTGCGATGAGCGAGGATATCCGTGTTATCATAATCAAGCTGGCGGACAGGCTTCACAATATGCGGACACTCAATTTCTGCAAGGACTCAAAGCGCCGCACAATCGCCCACGAGACGATGAACATTTATGCGCCGATAGCCCACCGCCTTGGAATACGTTCTATCAAGGACGAGTTCGAGGACTTGGCGTTCTATTATCTCGACCCATACGCTTATGCGGAGATCGACCAGCAAATGGCGCTCAGAAAGGGCAGCCGTGAGGAGCTTGTTGAAAGCATAAAGCACAAGATACACGACAGGCTCGCAAAGGATTTTGACCCTGTTCCGCAGATCGAGGGTCGTGTAAAGAGCAATTACGGAATTTACAAAAAGGTCTACCGTGACGGCAAGGAGATAGATCAGATATACGACAGATATGCCGTGAGAATAATCGTCAACACGGTGACGGAGTGTTACAACGTGCTGGGCATTATCCACGATATGTTCAGACCTATCCCGAATAGGTTCAAGGACTATATCTCTACGCCGAAAGCTAATATGTATCAGTCTTTGCACACGACTGTTATCGGACGTGAGGGCATACCTTTCGAGGTGCAGATAAGAACTTGGGAAATGCACAGGACTGCTGAATATGGTATCGCCGCCCATTGGAAATACAAGGAAGGCGTTAAGGGCAGTTCAAAGGACGATCAGAGACTTGCTTGGATAAGACAGATCATCGAGTCACAGCAGGAGTCAAACGACGTTGAAGAGATAGTAAGGGCTATCAAAAACGACCTTGCCCCCGAGGACGTTTTCGCATTCACGCCAAAGGGCGATATGATAACGCTGCCTGTTGGTTCGACTGTTATCGACTTTGCTTATGCTATCCACACGCAGGTGGGTCACAAAATGTGCGGCGCTAAGGTGGATAAGAAAATGGTATCTTATGATTACCAGATAAAGACAGGCGAGATAATCGAGATACTTACCACCAATGTTGAGGGTCACGGACCTAGCCGTTCGTGGCTGAATATATGCAAGACCAACGAGGCGAAGTCAAAGATACGCTCTTGGTTTAAAAAGGAAAGACGTGAGGAGAACATTTTTGAGGGACGAAACGCCCTTGAAAGAGAGTTTCGCAGAAATAATATCAGAGTACCTGAGGAAGAACTTGAGGACTTCCTTAAAATGGATATGCACAGGCACAGCTGTGAAACGCTGGACGATTTCTTTGCGGCTATCGGTTACGGCGGCGTTCAGCTTTCAAAGGTTATGCAAAGGCTCAAGTCGGAGTATAACAAGAAGTACGGCGAGAAGCCTCAGACGGATATAGGCGAGCTTGAGGCGACGAAGAAGTCCTCAAAGAACTCAACAGGCGTTATCGTGGACGGTATTGACAACTGTGCAATTAAGTTTGCGCAATGCTGTAATCCTCTGCCGGGGGACGAGATCGTGGGCTTTATCACGAGAGGTCACGGAATTTCCGTTCACAAAAAGGACTGCGTGAATTATCTTTCCCAGAAGGACGACCCTTCAAACGCTGAGCGCTGGGTAAACGTCAAGTGGGAGAACACGGAGAAGCCGACGGGCTACTTCAAATGTACGCTCGATATCATCGCTGTTGACAGAATAGGTCTGCTGGCGGACGTTTCATCGGCGCTGGCTATGATAAATATTTACATTTATGAATCATCATCAAGAGAGCTGAAAAACGGCAACGCAATGCTGACGGTAACAGTAAGCATTGCAGGAATGGAACAGCTCAACAACGTTATGAACAAGCTTCAGAAGATCAAAAACGTTATTTCCGTTGAAAGAAGCGGTAAATAAATTGGCAGGAAAGGAAAGCTTATGAGAATTATCAGGCTAAAGCCTCTGAGCATTTGCGAGACGAACAGCTATATCGTTGCAAGCAATGAAAACAACTGCGTGCTTATCGACGCACCGGCAGACCCCGATTATATACTGGGTGAGATCGAAAAAAACGGTCTCACTCTCAAAAAAATATTTCTGACACACGGCCATTTCGATCATATCGGCGCTGTGGCTGACCTTGTTGACCGCACGGGCTGCGAGGTCTATATTTCCATTATGGACAGGCCGAAGCTCACCGACGACGCCGGAATGCTTGCAAGCCTTTTCAGAGTGAGGGGTCATAGAAATTATGAGGGCGAGGTGCAGGTTATCGCTGAGGACGACGTGCTCAAGCTTGACGAGCTGGAGTTTGACGTGCTGGAGACCCCAGGCCACACCAGCGGTTCGGTATGCTATATCTGCGGCACGGATATTTTCACGGGAGACACGCTTTTTGCAAGAAGCGTTGGCAGAACTGATATGCCTGATGGAAGCACTACAGCGCTTATGAAATCCCTTGGAAAGATAGCCGACCTTGGGGGCAATCTGACTGTTTATCCGGGTCATATGAACGTGACCACACTTGATGCAGAGAGAAAGTATAATCCATATCTGAGACAGGCGGCGGAGGCTCTGAAATGACCTTAATATTCAGCGGAAATGATTATAAATACGAGTTGGAGGGGGTAATGAAGCTTTTTATCCCCGCCACTCTTTTTACGCATATTTATTCGGACAAGATCGAAACTGAGGACGATTATGTTTTTGCGGCGAAAGAGCCTATATGTGAAAATGACTGCAACAAATGTGAAACCGATACCACACAGGCAACGCTGCTTTACGTTATCGTGAGCCTTAATGGAAAGGTCTGTCGAAAGGAAGAAAAGGTGTCGGACGACTGCGATATGGAGCTGACCCTTTCAAGGCTGCTTTACAATGCGATGAGCGAGTTGACGGGAATAAAGCCGAAATGGGGCGTTATAACGGGAATACGCCCTGTCAAGCGTGTCAACGATATGCTCGGCGAGGGAATGAGCCGTGACGAGATATACAAGACGATGGAGCAGAAATATCTTTGTTGTGAGGAGAAGTGCGATATCGCATACAAGACGGCGGTGACGCAGAAGCCTGCGCTGGACGCTCTTGACAGGGAGAGTTTCAGCTTGTATATCTCTGTGCCATTTTGTCCGACGAGATGTTCGTACTGTTCATTCGTTTCGCAGTCTATCGAGGGGTGTATGAAGCTTATCCCAGAGTATGTGAACAAGCTTTGCGAGGAGATAGTTTACACGGCTGGCATAACAAAAAAATTGGGATTGAAGCTTGATACTGTATACTTTGGCGGCGGAACGCCTACTACCTTGACGGCGGCGCAGCTTGACAGGGTTATGAAAACAATTGCGGCAAGCTTTGATATGTCTGCGGTGAGGGAATACACCGTTGAGGCAGGCAGACCTGATACTATTACAGAGGACAAGCTTAGGGTACTGAAAGAAAACGGCTGTGGACGTGTTTCGATAAATCCGCAGACGATGAATGACAGTGTGCTTGAAGCTATTGGACGAAAGCACAACACGGCGCAGTTTCTTGACAGCTTTGCCCTTGCGAGAAAGGTGGGCTTTGATTCGATAAATACGGATATCATTGCAGGACTGCCCACGGATACTGTGGAAAGTTTCAAGAATACCATTGACAGTCTTATTGATCTTGCGCCTGAGAACATAACTGTTCACACCCTTTCAATAAAGAGGGCGGCAAGGCTCAATCATAGCGGCAACAGGGAAGTGCTTAAAAATCCTGCGGACAAAATGGTGGAATATGCAACGGAGCGTTTGCTTGAAAGCGGCTATCTGCCTTATTATCTTTACCGGCAGAAAAATATGCTGGAAAACCTTGAGAATATTGGTTGGACAAAGGCAGGGCACGAAAGCCTTTACAACATTTACATAATGGAAGAGGTGCAGACCATTCTTGCAATGGGCGCCGGTGGCTCGACAAAGCTTGTTGACCTTGAGGGCGGAAGGTTGCAGAGGGTATTCAATTACAAATTTCCGCTGGAATACAACAAGCATTTTGAGCTTATGCTGAAAAGAAAGAATGAGATAGAGGAATTTTATGCTGAAAAAGAATGAGATAATCAGACTTGAGATAAGCGGTATGACAAACGAGGGCAACGGCGTTGGTCGGCACGAGGGCATTGCGGTGTTCGTGCCTATGACCGTTATCGGCGACGTAATTGATTGCAGGATCGTGAAGGTGTGCAAGACATACTGCTACGGCATTATTGAAGAGATCGTTGAGGCTTCGGAAAACAGGGTGGAGGACGACTGTCCTGTTTACTCTAAGTGCGGCGGCTGTTGTTTCAGGCATATGACATACGAGGAAGAATGCAGGGTAAAGGACAAGTTTATCAGAGATTCTTTTGAGCGCATCGGCAAGCTTTATCCCGAATATGACGAGTTTATGGGCTGCGAGGAGCTTGAGGGTTATCGCAACAAGGCGCAGTATCCTGTGGCTGAGCAGGAGGGCAGAGCGGTTTGTGGATTTTACTCGAGGCGTTCCCACAGGGTATGCGATCACAGAGAATGCGCATTACAGCCCGTGATATTCAGCGAGATCGTCGGAGACATAATGGGTTATGTGAACGATCGCAGGATAAAGGCATATAACGAGGAGACGGGCAGGGGGCTGCTTCGGCACATATATTTGCGCAGAGGTGAGCACTCGGGTGAGATAATGGTCTGTCTTGTGGTGACTGATGTGAAGCAGAGGGGGCTTTTTGAGGAGCTTGTCGGTCTGCTGGTGAAAAAATACGCTGACATAAAGAGCATTGTGATCAACGAGAACAGCAAAAAGACCAACTGTATTCTCGGACAGAAGCTTGTGACTATTTATGGCAGCGACACTATTCACGACATTATGTGCGGCAACGACATTGAGATATCGCCGCTTTCATTTTACCAGGTGAACACCATACAGGCGGAGCGGCTTTACGGCATTGCGGCGGAGCTTGCTGGGTTGACGGGCAAGGAGACGTTGCTTGATCTTTACTGCGGTGCAGGGACTATCGGGCTTTCGATGAGCGGAAAGGTGAAGAAGCTTATCGGTGTTGAGATCATTCAGGCGGCTATCGACAATGCAAAGCGGAATGCTGCGGCCAACGGCGTTGGCAACGCTGAATTTATTTGCGGCGACGCAGGAAAGATCGCTGAGATACTTTATCAGCGAGGCGAGCGGCCTGACGTTATCATTGCCGATCCTGCGAGAAAGGGCTGCACGAGGGACGCACTTGAATATATGGCGAAAATGGCTCCGGACAGGATCGTGATGATATCCTGCAACCACGCCACGGCGGCGAGAGACTGTGCGATACTTGGCGAGCTTGGTTACAGGACGGACAGGGTCAGAGGGGTGGATCTGTTCGGGAGAACGAGCCACGTTGAGTGCGTAGTAATGTTGACAAAGGGATCTTGATCCTATGCGTGCCAGCGTTTTTTGAAATAAACATATACCTGTATTTTGCTTAATTGAGAGGATGATTCGTTTGGATCTTATATATAAAAAAGGAACGATAGAAGATATAGATCTACTGACCAAAACAAGAATAGAAGTTTTGCGGGCAGCTAATAAACTATCGTCTGATATTGATATGTATGAAGTAGAAAGGTTTTCTTATGAGTATTATAGACAAGCCTTTCTTTATGACTCTCACACCGCTTATTTGGTTTTTGATGGCAATAAATTTGTTGGTGCAGGTGGAGTTAGTTATTACCAAGTTATGCCTACCTATCATAATCCAAGTGGAAAGAAAGCATATATTATGAATATATATACTAGTCCTTCATATCGCAGAAATGGTATTGCCACAAAGACGCTGACATTACTAGTTGAAGATGCAAAGAGAAGAGGTATCAATGCTATTTCTCTTGAAGCGACAGAAGAGGGCAGACCTTTATATGAAAAGTTTGGATTTGTGCAAATGAAGAATGAAATGGAGTATATTGGGACTTAGGGAATAGAGATCGTGTGTGCTTTCGTTGGACGAACTATGTAGAGTGCGTGTTGTTGACGAAAAACGCCTATTTTACATAAGACGAAAATAACAGCTTAGAGTTTCGGTTCAGAAAGCTATCGAATATTATTTGCGATAGATAGATTTTTCATTAGACCAATGTAATATTAATAGGATTATAGTTTATAAAAGAAATGCTACTGGGAGATCACTAAAATGAACATAGAATTTAGAGAGTATAAGTGGATATACATCTAATTGGAAGACTAATGCGGAGCAGAAGTTTTATAATCTTATAATAGAATAAAAAATTGTAAAATTATTTTTGCAGAAAGGCGGTATATATGAATGAAATAATTATAAATCCAGATGGAAGCTCAGCGGTGGTTTTTGGAGAAAGAATAATAGCAAAAAAGCCGACAGAACTTTATGTTAATGTTATGAGTCTTATTTTGAGATCGCATCCAGAAATAATCGGCCAAAAGGAAACTCACTTCACTTGTGATAAATCACGTGCTGACAGCTATACTGGTACTACACGCAATGTGCTTATTAGTGGCAGACCTGTTTATATTAAGACTGGATTTTCTACCAAAGATAAAATTAAGGGTATTGAAAAGATTTGTTTGCTTGCGGGTATAAGTTTTTCTGTGGAAAATGTTAATTTAAATGACATTGGACTTTGCGATGATGATCATAGAATGGTCGAAACACCCAAACATGATAATGATAAAAAAGAATATGTATCATCCGATATATATTCTTTTGATGATACTGAACTTGTTTTTGTCACAGAAGAAATTGGTTCGGGTGGTGTACCATCTGCTGTTTCTGAAAAGAAGTCGGAACACTTTTTTGAACAAAAGGCAATATGTCACGATAAAACTGATGATGAAAAGCAAGAACAGATATTAGGGTCTATTATGATTGCTTTTAAAGCGATTACTATCCAGAATGACATGAGAAATCCAAAAACTAAAGGGATATCATATTACTCTAAACATTATGCTGATTATAGAATAAGCAATATTTTTGGAAAAGTTAAGGATTTAAATTATGCCGGGATCCACTCTTGTGGGATAGTTCATGACAATCTTGGTGATTGGGTTCTTGGAGAACATAGAACTCCAAAAGGTAAAGAGCAGCTTATTAAAGATTCTATCCCTGTTTATGAGATCCCAAAGATCGGTAAAGTGAATGCATATACTTTCTTTGAGTATTCCAGTTTTGATAATGGTAAGTATTTGAATTATCAATACTTGGTTTGTGCAGTGGACGACGTAATTTATCTATATGATATTATTGAAGAAAAGTCATATAAGATAGGTAAAGGCAATAGAATAATAAATCTTTTATCTGTGGGTGAGTTATTATTTGTTACAGAAATAGATGATTTTAAGTATGTAGGTCGAAATGATTATGAATTTCAAATGGGAGACTTTGGATATACAAGTGATGACTATAATGCAATATTGCAACTAAGAGTAATTGATCTCTGTGGAAAAGAATTATTTAAGACTTTAAATATTGATTCTATTATAGGCTCTTGTCCAATAAAGTATAGTGGTAAAGAATACTCGTCATTATGTTTTACTGATACTAACCATAATCGGTTTAGTGCGGTCAAAAATATTTTAAATACTGATCAAGAAGAATGGAAAGTCAAAAAAATCAGCGATATTAAGAATGTACTAGATCATAATAATGTAAGATTAAGTGAATATTATAAAATAAAACCAGATGTAATTACTTATGCAGACAATCGTATACTTATATGGGATGAAAATAAAAATAAAGCGATCGCTTACAATATAAATGAGTATTTCAAGGAAAAATAACATATTAACGGACAGTTCCTTCAATATAATAGTGTATTTATAAGCAATCAGCAAATTTCATATGAAGTAAATAGTAATAACCAAAAACGCTCCTCATCACCGGTTCTGATCCAGTGTTGAGGAGCGTTTTGGTCATTCTTCTCATTCTTAAATTTCAGCCCAGATTAAGCGTATTAAATATTTACATGGTATCTGAAACATCTATAACTTTTAGGTCGTTGGAAGATACATTGCAATGTTGTTTATTGATGTTTCCTAAATTTATATATCCACTGAAATACGTTGTTGCTGAGGACATAACCGAGGATCAATTCATTTTGAAAAGGCTAAACAACGACTTTTATACAAGCAATGTAATGGGATTCATTGGTTACGGCAGAGAAAGATTGATAATAAGTTCACGGTTCACAAATGATGATAAAGACTATTTTTTACAGTATCTTCTGAAAAAAGTAGTTGGCTTTCCTAATATAATGAATCTTCAAACTGATTCCAATAAGGGAAATCATTTGTTCAGCTTTTTGATATTTTTGTTTCCATACTACGTCAAGAATGCCTTAAGAAAAGGGCTATATAATGAATACATATGTCGTAGATATAATGACGGAAATGTTAAGGGCGTTATAGATGTTGCAAGACATATTGAAAAAAATACTCCGTTTATAGGCAATATCGCTTACAGTCAGCGAGAATTTTCATATGATAATAGTCTAGTTGAGTTAGTGCGTCATACAATAGAGTTTATTAAAAGTAAACCATATGGTAACATTTTGTTGGCAGGAATAAAAGATGAAGTTAAACTTGTAGTAGACGCAACACAGAATTATAAGCAATGCGACAGACAAAAAATCATTGAGGAAAATAAGAAAAAAACAATAAGGCACGCTTATTACCGGGAGTATCGTGATTTGCAGCGTTTGTGCATTTGTAATATCGTTGCCGAATATGACGGCTCGGGGTTGGGCTGTGATGAGATAATGAGCCGTATCGACCTTGACCCTGTGCTTGATACTGTGACTTTTCCTGAAAAGACTTATGCTATCCGCCTTACAAATGATGATGAGTCACATATTGATATATCAGCCGTTTGTCGTGTTGACGGGCAATGTGTGGTGATCGGCTATTCTTATACCTTTGCCGAGTATGCGAATATTGTAAAAAATGCCATTCAGACACTTGTGTCGGGCTATGCTCCCGAAAATGACGGCACGACTGTGCTCACTCACGAATTTATCAACCTTGCGGAATTGACCCAGAACATCGTGACCATAATCGTTGACAGGGCAATGGAATCGGGCATTATATGAATTACGAGCGTGGCAAATCCAAAATTCCATATCCATATATTTACGGCAGCCCTGTGCATTTACGGCAACTGCATAAAGTACAACAGGCTCGGCGGAATGATAACCACCGTTGTTGAGGGCTGGGACGACAGCAACGGCGTGTGCGTTTATCGCTGGATGATATCTGACACGGGCAGAGGAATGAGTCCGGAATTTCTAAAGCACATTTTTGACCCATTCGCACAAAAAAGCACGCCCGAACCCGAGCGTGCTTAATATTTTTATTTACAGACAAGCGATTACTGCGGCTTCTTGTTCTCCGCAATAACTTCCTTGAGACCTGTTGCAAGACCTGCAAGGCTCTGTATCTCGCTTGGAATGATGATCTTTGTTGCCTTGCCGTCAGCAGCCTTTGCAAATGCTTCAAGGCTCTTGAGCTGGATCACCTGCTCATTAGGATTTGCGTTGTTCAGCTTTACGATACTGTCAGCCAATGCCTTCTGTACCATATCAATAGCCTGCGCTTCACCCTCTGCCTCACGGATCTTCTGCTCCTTGACAGCGTCTGCACGAAGGATCATCGACTGTTTCTCAGCCTCAGCCGCAAGTATCTGTGACTCCTTGTCAGCCTGCGCTCTGAGTATCTTTGACTCCTTTTCACCCTCTGCAACAAGAACCTGTGACTTCTTTTCAGCCTCAGCCTGAATTACCTTTTCACGTCTCTCACGGTCAGCCTTCATCTGCTTTTCCATTGCGTCCTGAATCTCTCTTGGCGGCAGAATGTTCTTGAGCTCAACTCTCTGCACCTTGATGCCCCAGCGGTCTGTGGCTTCATCAAGGATAGCTGTTATCCTAGTGTTAATAATGTCACGAGATGTGAGCGTTGCTTCAAGATCAAGGTCGCCGACGATGTTTCTCAGAGTCGTTGCTGTGAGATTTTCGATAGCTGAGATAGGTCTCTCAACGCCGTATGTAAACTGCATAGCGTTTGTGATCTGGAAAAATACGACCGTGTCGATCTGCATTGTTACGTTATCCTTTGTGATAACTGACTGCGGCTTGAAGTCTACCACCTGTTCCTTGATGGAAACTCTCTTTGCCACTCTGTCAATAAAAGGCACTTTAACGTGAAGTCCCGTGCCCCAAGCAGCGTGGAAGGCGCCCAGTCTCTCAACTACATAAACATATGCCTGCGGTACTACCTTGATGTTGCTTATTACAACGATTATAAGGAATACGATCACCGCCAGCGCAATATAAATTCCCGGTTCCATAATTGACCTCCTAAATGTTACATATTATGCAAGTTATCTTTTCAATGAAACGATAAGCTTAGCTCCGTCCACCTGTTCGACTGTCACGGGCGTGCCCTGTTCGATAACAGAACCGTCAGCGGATACCGCCGCCCAGTTCGTGCCATCAAGCTTAACTCTGCCCTTGCTGATCTCGTTGTTTATCTTTTCCGTCACGATAGCGGTCTTTCCAACGTCCAGCTCATAATTTGTTGCGACAGTCTTTTTCTGAAGTTTTTTAACGGCAGGTCTCGTCAATATCAGCAGAACTATCGAGCCTGCAACAAAAACGATACATTGCACAAGGAAAGAAGTCTTGCCGATTGCGCAGAACATTGAAGCCAATGCTGCGATCGCAAGCCATATAGATACCAGCGCCGTACCAGTTGCCACTTCGCAGATCACGAAAAATACGAAAGCCACCGCCCAGAAAACGATAAGAAACGTAGCCATTGCCATATTCAAACCTCCAATCCACACATATTTGCGCACACAGCGCAACACCGCACAGCTTTTCTGTACGATATTATATATTATAACATATTATTTTTATCTTTACAATAGTTTGCCGCAATAAATTTCACACTTTACTTATTTTTTATAAAGTATATAGCAAAAAGTGTCAGCATACCGCCAAAAATTTTGCAGGCTTTGTAAACATTCAGTTAATATCAACTATTGCCATTGACTTAAATTTTTTATTGTGTTACAATATCTGATGTACGATTTCGTACATTGTTTTTGGGAGGTACAAAATGAACATCAAATTATCAGAACATTTCGGCTATAAAAAGCTGCTGAAATTCACCCTGCCGTCTATCGTTATGATGATATTCACATCTATTTACGGCGTTGTTGACGGCTATTTCGTTTCAAATTTTGCAGGCTCGACCCAGTTTGCGGCGGTCAATCTTATTATGCCATTTCTTATGATATTCGGCGCCGTGGGATTTATGATCGGCACAGGCGGAAGCGCCCTTGTTTCAATGAAGCTGGGTCAGAAAGAAGATAAAAAGGCAAATGAGATATTTTCTTTGCTTATATATGTGCTCATAGGCGTGGGAATCGTTTTTACCATTTCGGGTATCATACTTGTCCGCCCTGTTGCAAGCCTTCTTGGCGCTGAGGGCGATATGCTCGATTACTG
This sequence comes from Ruminococcus sp., assembly GCF_019423705.1. Taxonomy (GTDB): domain Bacteria; phylum Bacillota; class Clostridia; order Oscillospirales; family Ruminococcaceae; genus Hominimerdicola. The sequence goes on from NZ_JAHZAX010000005.1 coordinate 146,744, forward strand.
CACGACTTATGGCAGGATAATAATGTTAGCACTTGTGCCATTTATGCTGCAAAACGTGTTCCAAAGCTTTCTTGTTACCGCTGAAAGACCTAATCTCGGACTTTACATCACCATTGCCGCAGGCGTCACAAATATGGTGCTTGACGGACTTTTTATCGGCGTTTTTAAGTGGAGCATTATGGGTGCGGCCACAGCCACGGCTCTCAGCCAGGCAATCGGCGGACTTATCCCACTTGTTTACTTTATCCTGCCAAACAAAACGCCTTTGCGCCTTTGCAAGACCCATTTTGACGGCAAGGCAATACTCAAAGCCTGCACCAACGGCGCTTCTGAATTTATGACAAATATTTCAATGTCTATCGTCAATATGCTTTATAATTTCCAGCTTATGAAGATAGCTGGCGAAAACGGCGTATCGGCTTACGGCGTTATAATGTATGTAAATATGTTCTTCGTTGCGATATATCTTGGCTATTCCATCGGCACAGCGCCGATCGTTGGCTATCATTACGGTGCAGACAATACCAACGAGCTCAAGGGGCTTTTCAAAAAGAGCCTTCGCATAATCGGCGGTGCGGCAATAATCATAACCGCCTTAGCTCAGATACTTGCGCCGATACTTTCGGGACTTTTCGTTGGCTATGATGACGCACTATATAAAATGACGGAAAACGGCTTCAGAATTTATGCCATATCGTTTCTGCTGGCTGGTTTCAACATTTACGCTTCGTCATTCTTCACAGCCCTCAACAACGGCTTTATCTCGGCGCTGATATCCTTCGGCAGAACACTTGTGTTTCAGATACTCAGCGTGCTGATACTTCCTTTGATCTTTGGTCTCAACGGCATTTGGTCGTCGATTATCGTTGCGGAAACTTTAGCACTTGTGCTTTCTGTGACCTGCTTTGTCAAGCTTCGCCACAGATATCATTACGCATAGGAGGATATTATGTTAAAAGTCGAACTGAAAGAATTTAACAATATACTTGCGACCATTGAGAGCCTTTACCACGATGCCAACGTAAAGCTTGGCATATCTGATAGCGAATTCAACATTCTGTATACGATCTGCTATAAGGGAGTGGGCTGCAATCAAAGCGAAGTCTACCGATTTTCGGGGCTATCACGATCAACGATCAATTCCGCTCTGCGCAAAATGGAAAAGAACGGCTTGCTTTATCTCCGTCAAGGCGAGGGGCGCAACACGAAATTATATCTCACCGAAAAGGGCGAGGAGTATCTTCACGACACAGTCGAGCGCATCGTTGCCGCTGAGAATCGGATATATCTTAGTTGGACGGAGGAAGAGCGCAAGGCTTATGTTGAGCTGAACCGAAAATACGCAAACGCATTAAAAGAAGAGCTGAAAGACCTTTGATCTTTCAGCTCTTTGTTTCGATATTTATGACAACGCTGCCTGCGCTGTAAAATGTCTCGGGCTCATACGCCATAATTTTAAGTTTTGCCATACTGACTTGCCTTTTGATCGTGACTGTCGGCAGGTATTCGCCTTGACTTATCAGTCCGCTTTCGCCGATGATATCGCCGTTTTCACCAAGCACACGAATTTTCAAAAGCACTCCGCTGTCGTCTGGGTCGGTCAGATAAACCTCAAGCTTATCATCGCTTAGCACAGGTTTTGCGCACAGCGAAAATCTGTAATTCTTTGCGTCGAAATCTTTATAATCTGTAACGTCATCAAGCTTCGGAACGCCTTTTTCCGCCGAACTGTCAAAAGCAGGGGGCACATAAGTAGGCGTTTCGTGGCTTATTTGGTTATCCGAATTGCAGCCCAAAAGTGCCCAAAGCATAAAGCCTATCGCCGCCGCACACACCAAGGTCAATGGCAAGATCAACTTTTTCAGCATTCGATACCTCACTTCACCACGATCTTGACGGGTATCTCGCTGCCGACTACTGATTTTTCAGCTGTGGAGCTATCATAATAAGTCAGCTGAAATTTGCCCTCGTAAGTGCCTTGAACAAGCTTGTCGGTGTCAACATTTTCAAGTTTGTCAATCTGATATCCCACAGGGATACGTCCGCTGCTGGCGATGACTTTGCCGTCGATAGTCAAATCCAGCAGTATATCTTGGTTCGACTTGTCGGGGTTTTGAAACATAATATCGGCGGTCTTGCTTTCAAGGGAGAGCTCGACAACATCAGAATATACCAGCGAGACCTTGCTGCCGCCTGTTTCATCTTTATCGCTATCGTCAGATTTTTCAGCAATAGGCAGGGCGTTATCCGCAATAGGCACGGGCGCATAATCAAGGGTCGATGAGCTGTCGGCAGTTTTGACAGCCCTTTCACGTCCGTGTAGAGCCGCAGCAGCGATAAGTATCGAAACAGCCGTCACGATAAGCAGGATAACTATTATTATCTTGTATTTGCGCTCGTTATCCTTGTCGGCGTTAGTGTTTTGGCTCTGGGGCATTGCGGCTCACCCTTTCTATTACTTTTATATTGTATCAATTCTCCTTAAAATAAACATCATACCAAACCAGGAATGAGAATACTGTCCAGATCTTTCTTGAATAATCGTACTTGCCTGCACGGTGATCGTCAAGAAGCTGAACGAGCTTGTCGGTGTGGAAGAACTGAGCGGACTCAACTGAGGTGAACTTACCCTTTACTATGTTGTAATACTTGTCTTCCTTGAGCCATACTCTGATCGGAACAGGGAAGCCGAGCTTCTTCTTCTTTGCGGTCTGAGGCGGGCAGGCACGGAGAGCTGCAAGTCTCATTGCGTACTTTGTCTCAGTCTCGGTAACTCTGTCCTTGACCGGTATCTGCTCAGCAAGCTCCATAACCTTTCTGTCGAGGAACGGTACACGAAGCTCAAGGGAGTGTGCCATACTCATCTTGTCAGCCTTGAGAAGGATATCGCCTGTCATCCAAAGGTGCAGGTCGATATACTGCATTTGCGTTACCTGATCCTGATCTCTTACCTTATCATAGAAAGGCTTTGTGATAGCCATTGCGTCGGGAGCGTTCGTCTTAATGCTGAGAAGCTCTTTGCGCTCCTTCTCAGAGAAGATGTAAGCGTTGCCGATAAATCTCTCGTCAAGGTCCTTTGAACCTCTGATAAGATAGTTGATACCGTGCTTGTGGGGCAGCTTTTCCGCAACTGCGCCGACAGCCTTTCTTATGGGTCTTGGAATCTTGAAATAGCTTGCCATATCGGCTGGATTATGGTAAATGTTGTATCCGCCGAATATCTCGTCAGCACCCTCGCCCGAAAGCACAGCCTTGACCTTTTCGGAAGCTATCTGGCATACAAAGAACAGCGCAACAGCGGCAGGGTCGGCAAGAGGTTCGTCCATATGATACTGAATCTTTGCAAGACTGTTCCAGTATTCTTCCGGACTGATGACCTTTGAGAAATTCTCCTTGTGGATATATTTTGAAAATTCTTTTGCATAGCCGATCTCGTTGTACTTTTCATCCTCGCCAAAGCCGACTGTAAATGTCTTATCAACGTCAGCAACAGCGGCAACATAGCTTGAGTCAACGCCGCTTGAAAGGAATGAACCGACCTCAACGTCGGCAAACTTGTGGACGTTCACAGAGTCCTTGAATGTGTCAGAAATCCTGTTTACCCAATCCTCAAGGGCTGGGCCGTTATCAGCGTGGAACTTGACTTCCCAGTATCTTCTAACGTTCAGCTCGCCGTTTTTGTATGTAAAGCAATGAGCGGCAGGGAGCTTGTAAACGTTCTTGAAGAAAGTCTCAGTTGTTGGTGAATACTGGAATGTGAGATAAGTCTCCAGCACGTCAGTATTCAGCTCTTTCTTGAAGTGTGGGTGATCGAGGAAACTCTTGATCTCAGAGCCCCACATAAGAGTCTCGCCCATTTTTGCATAGTAAAGAGGCTTAATGCCGAAGAAATCTCTTGCGCCGAAAACCTCGTTGGTGTTCTTGTTGAAGATAACGAAAGCGAACATACCTCTAAGCTTGTCGAGCATATCCTCGCCCCATTGTTCATAGCCGTGGATAAGCACCTCAGAGTCAGTCTGAGTATAGAAGCTGTGTCCTGCGGCAACAAGCTCTTCACGCAGGTCTTTATAATTGTATATCTCGCCGTTGAAGGTGAGCACAAGGGACTTATCTTCATTGAAGATAGGCTGGCTGCCTTGGTCAGAAAGGTCGATGATCGAAAGTCTGCGGAAGCCCATTGCGATCTGCTCGTCAACATACTTGCCGTCCGAGTCAGGACCTCTGTGTTTTATTCTATCCATCATTTTTCCGAGAACGATGGAAGCGTCGTTTATTTTATTAGTAAATCCAACAAAACCGCACATATAAAAGCCTCATTTCTGTTAAATTGGGTCTGCGTGGTCTCTGAAACAAGCGTCTCAGCTACACAAACATATAAAAGGCAACGCCGCACAAGGAACGCCTAACGGCTTTGCACGCAATCTGCTTGCAGATTTTTCGTCATATCACCCAAAAACGTTTTGACTAACGCTAGTTAGCCTGCACCGTTTTTAGATGATCTGACAAAAAATCTGACGGCGCATCTTACGCACAATCCTTGTGCGGTGTTGCCTTAATTATTATACACTATATGAGCATTTTTTGCAAGGGGTAAACACGAAAATTAAACAAAAAAATCAGTCTGACTTTGTGCATATAAACAGGGTCGGCGGCAGAAATTGTCAGCAGAATATTTTTCACAAAGCTGTTGAAAAATGAGAAAAAGTATAGTATAATTGTTATAGAAATTGAATTTTGGAGAAATGCTTTATGGAAGAAAATAAAGATAACAAAAAGAAAAAGGGTTTTAGGATAGACTTAGTGCTGATCGTGAGCTTCTTTGTGCTGCTCATATCTTTCTGCGCTTATATGATGAACACCACTCTTGAAGACGTTGTGAAAGAGGAGACAGGCAAGCCTGTTATCACCCACGATTACACTTATGAGAGTTCATCTGAAAGTTGATTATATTTTTAAGCTGCATAGTTCAAATTATGCAGCTTGTTTTCTTGATGTGTGTATGTAAAGTTTAATAACTTGCCAAGTCGTAGCTAATATTGCTATTAAAAGTGGTATCCAAATATGGCGTATTTTATATCGAAACGTTAGGAATTTATGTTGTGCAAATAGTCGTAAAACGGCGTAAATTTGCACTTTATGTGTTAAGCGCAATTACTTTACATGTACAATTGTTCGGATTTATTGAAAACATTGTGTAAAGCGTTACTGCTTTATTTAATTGTATTGCATTTTTTGATGATGAATGTTGAAAATTTTAGCTTGTGCACTTATAACAAAAGAGCAGGTCGCAATTTGTCATAAAGTCACTTGACTTTATACTGATTATACTATATACTTGTATTGTATGGCTATGTTCATACTATATATTGTGATTTAACTTTGACGAAAACTAAAAAACATAAAAATTATCAAATTATAACGGAGGCGGTTTTGTGATTATCAAAATTAAAAAGCGTGACGGTCGAACTGTAACATTTAATATAGAGAAGATTGCTAATGCTATCTATAAAGCTGCCGAGTCGGTGGGCAAGGATAACTATGAGGAGGCGCTGGAGCTTTCGGGCAAGGTTGTTGATATGCTTATGGCGAAAAATCTTGCGCTGCCTACTGTTGAGGAGATACAGGACTGCGTTGAGCGTGTGCTCATCGAGGAGGGTATGGCGGACACCGCTAAGAGTTATATTCTTTACCGCTCCAACAGGACTAGGGCGAGAGATATGAACACACGCCTTATGAAGGTCTATGAGGACTTGACCTTCCAATCGGCGAAGGATAATGACCTCAAGCGTGAGAACGCCAATATCGACGGCGACACGGCAATGGGCACAATGCTCAAGTACGGCTCCGTGGGTGCTAAGGAGTTCAACGAAATGTACGTTCTTGCGCCTGAACATTCCAAGGCGCACCAAGAGGGCGATATCCATATCCACGATCTGGATTTCTACACGCTGACCACCACCTGCACACAGATCGACCTTACAAAGCTTTTTGATAAGGGCTTTTCCACGGGTCACGGCTATCTCAGAACGCCTAATGAGATCTTGAGCTATTCGGCACTTGCCTGCATTGCTATACAGTCAAATCAGAATGACCAGCACGGCGGACAGTCTATCCCTAAGTTCGATTACGATATGGCTGAGGGCGTGAAAAAAACTTTCAAGCACCGTTATCGTGACAATATCGGCAGGGGTCTTGCGCTGTTGGCGGACGTTGCCGACGCTCAGAGCGTTGCGAAAAAGGTAACGGAAATGCTGGACGAGCAGGGTCTTGTGGCGACCCTTTCCAATGATAATGGCTATCAAGAGGCGGAAGCGCAATTTCTTGTGAACTTTGCCGAGCCGAGAGTTGTTAAGAAGATTCAGAGCTTTGCATATAAAAATGCGCTTAAAGAGACTGATAAGGCAACCTATCAAGCTATGGAAGCCCTTATCCACAACCTTAATACGATGAATTCAAGAGCTGGTGCTCAGACGCCTTTCAGCTCTATAAATTATGGTACTGACACCTCTATCGAGGGCAGACTTGTTATCAAGAATATCCTGCTGGCGGAAGAGGCCGGTCTTGGTAACGGCGAAACGCCTATTTTCCCGATACATATTTTCAAGGTCAAAGAGGGCGTGAATTTTAACCCTACCGACCCGAACTATGATCTTTTCAAGCTTGCCTGCCGTGTTTCAGCAAAGCGTCTTTTCCCGAACTTTTCGTTTATTGACGCACCATTCAATTTGCAATACTATAAGCCGGGTGAGCCGGATACTGAGATCGCTTATATGGGCTGCCGCACAAGAGTTATCGGCAATGCTTATGACCCGACCCGTGAGATCGTGACGGGCAGAGGCAATCTTTCATTTACGACGATAAATCTGCCACGTCTTGGCATTAAGGCTCAGCGTAATATCGGCGCATTTTTCGACAGCCTTGACGAACTTATGGATCTCTGTATAGACCAGCTTATGCACAGATTTAAGATACAATGCTCAAAGAAGGTGAGAAATTATCCTTTCCTTATGGGGCAGGGCATATGGCTTGATTCTGAAAAGCTCACCGCTGATGATACTCTTGAGGAAGTGCTCAAGCACGGCACGCTGTCGGTGGGATTTATCGGCTTGGCTGAGTGTCTTGTGGCGCTGACTGGCAAACATCACGGCGAGTCGGAAGAAGCAAGAGACCTTGGACTTGAGATAATCACACGAATGAGAGATCGTATGGACGAGGAAACAAAGCGCACAGGGCTTAATTTCTCTCTCCTTGCAACACCTGCCGAGGGACTTTCGGGCAGATTTGTGCGAATGGATAAGGAACGTTTCGGCGAGATAACAGGCGTGACGGACAGGGAATATTATACCAACTCTTTCCACGTTCCTGTTTATTATCCGATAACAGCCTTTGAAAAGCTCAAGATAGAAGCGCCTTATCACGCCTTGACAAATGCAGGCCATATAAGCTATATTGAGCTTGACGGCGACCCGCTGAACAATCTTTCGGCATTTGAAAAGGTCGTAAGATATATGAAAGAGGTGGGCATAGGCTACGGCTCTATAAATCATCCTGTTGACCGTGACCCTGTTTGCGGATACACAGGCATTATCGGCGACAAGTGCCCTAAGTGCGGACGTTCTGAGGCGGAGCACAGCAAGGTCATTCACGAAAGGATACCTCGTGCAAAGGTCTCCTGCGAGGGCGACAGGTAAGCTATGAAACTTCGTATCGCAGGAACTGTGGGGGAGTCTATCGTTGACGGGTCGGGCTTTAGGTACACCATATTCACCCAAGGCTGTCCTCACGGCTGTGAAGGCTGTCACAATCCTCAGACCCACGATTTTAACGGCGGTATGATCGTTGACACCGACCAGCTTTACAGCGAGATAATAAAAGACCCCCTTCTTGACGGCGTGACTTTCAGCGGCGGCGAACCTTTTTGTCAATGCAAGCCGCTGGCGGAGCTTGCCCGAAAGGTGAAAGCATTTGAGGGCTTTCCGCTGAATATCATTTCTTTCACGGGTTATACTTTTGAATATCTGACAGCAAATGCCAACGCTGAAAACGGCTATATGGAGCTTCTCAAAGAACTTGACTATCTTGTTGATGGGCGGTTCATACTGGCGCAGAGGAGCCTTGAACTGAAATTTATGGGCAGCAAAAATCAGCGCTTCATTGACGTTCAGCGGTCGCTAAAAGAGGGCAGAGCGGTGGCTATCACACCATATTAATAGAAAACAAAAAAGCGAGCTTCGATCTTACGAAACTCGCTTTTAATATTTATTGCTATTGCTTTTTAATTGCCCAGCAGCTCAAACACGCTCTCGTCGCCGTAAACGCGCTCAGCCTCTTGGCTTATAGTCGTGTCAGCGTCGTCGGATTCTATGAAAACAGGGTTTTCAAGCTTCAACTTCGGGCTGTCGGTCTTAGCTTTTGTGACTGTCTGCTCGCTCTTGATATCGCTGCCATTGACATTGTTGTCGCTCTTTTCAACCTCTGCCGCAACCCCCGAAAGCGAGGTGCAGCCGACTATTGCTGCGGCGATAACAAGGTATTTTATGGTATGTATCATACGTCTATTTTGTCTTTCCATAATA
>NZ_JAHZAX010000005.1:155419-214565 GCF_019423705.1 Ruminococcus sp.
ATACGTCTATTTTGTCTTTCCATAATAGTGCCTCCTTTGCGAAATGCTTAAATGTCCGTTGTTCTACTAACTACATTATAATGTGGCTGAGATATTCTGTCAATGGCAAGTCTGACAAATTTGACAGGCTATTTACAGCATTTTGCATAAAAAGCCTCCGCAATCATTAGACTGCGGAGGTCGATTTTATTTGTCAGCAGGTTCTATAACTTCAACGTCTTTCGGGTCAAGGGTCTCTGCTTCGTCAGCTTCGGCGGCTCTTTTTACCGCCTCTTCCTGTGACTTTTTCAAAGCGCCTTGGATATCCTCACCGAGAAAGTCGGGGAGCGACATTCCTGCCTGCTTGAACAGATCGTTCAGAGGAGGAACTGACTGCATAAGTCCGCTGAGAAAGTTAGCTGTTGAGCCTTTTCCGTCAGCGCCTGCGCCTGTGTCCCACACTGTGATCTTGTCGATCTTGATGTTCTTGATAGCTTCTACCTGAATAGAGATGAGCTCTTCAAGCTTGTCGGCAACGATGAGCTTAACGGCGGCGTTTGCGTCTCCGCCTGCTGCTTCAACAAGCTTTCTCATACCTTCTGCCTGCTTTGTAAGTATCTCTTGATTACCTTTAGCCTCAGCTTCCATTTTTGCGAATATAGCGTCAGCTTCACCCTTTGCCTTGCGTCTTACGACTTCGGCCTGTGCTTCGGCTTCGATCTCAGCCTGCTGCTTGGATATCTGCGCCTTTACGATAACGTCAGCCGTCTGTGTTGCTTTTTCAAGCTCTGCTCTTGTCTGCTCGGCTGACTGCTGAGCGATGTAAGCTTCCTGTTTTGCCTTTGCGGCCTGAACGGCTTCGGCAGCGGTAGCTTGTCTGAGAGCTTCCGCCTCACGTTCACGTCTGAGGGCTTCTGACTGTGCAACTTCGATCTTCGCTTGGTTCTCACCGTCGATAGCGGAAGCGTTTGCGGCAGCCACTTGGATACGCTGATCCTTCTGAGCGTTTGCCTGACCGATCTCACCGTCTCTGTGCTTTTCGGCAACGGACTTCTTAGCGTCGTTGATAGCCTTTGCAGCGGCCTCTTTACCGAGGGCTTCAAGATATCCGGACTCGTCCGTGATGTCCGTTACGTTTACGTTGATGAGTTTAAGACCGATCTTTTTCAGCTCGATCTCAACGTTGTTTGATACCGCAAGCAGGAATTTATCTCTGTCGGAGTTGATCTCCTCGATATCCATTGTTGCGATGATAAGTCTCAGCTGACCAAAGATGATATCTTTTGCAAGCTCCTGTATCTCGATGAGCTTCAAGCCGAGAAGTCTCTCAGCGGCGTTTTGCATAACGCCAGGCTCTGTTGAGATACCAACAGTAAATCTTGAAGGTACGTCGATCCTGATGTTCTGCTTTGACAGAGCGTTTTTAAGATCCACATTGATCGAGATAGGCGTAAGATCCATATACTCGTATGAATGGATTATCGGCACGATGAAAGCCGCACCGCCGTGGATACATCTTGCGCTTCTTGCCTGTCCGTTCTTGTCTGTTCCGACTTTACCGTAAATGACCAGCACCTTGTCGGAAGGGCATTTTCTGTAACGTGACAGAATTGCGATCAATGCTGCAAAGAGCACGGCAACTATCACGCAAACAATAATGATAGGTGGCATAATTTTTCCTCCGTAAATTTATTTTTATAACCCATATGACCCCAATGGGAATATAAACTATTTGATCTTGTCCGTTTTGTTCTAATTTTTATTATACTATAATAATGTATATTCTATTCTTTTTCTACAACGACCGTGTCGCCTTGCAAGTCGATAACACGCACCTGCGCACCTGTTTTTATAAGCTCGTCGCCGTTATTTATCGCCGTAAGCTCGGTAAGCTGTCCGTTCACGATGACGTTTACCTTGCCAAGACCTTGATTTTTCGGCGGACAGGGGATATATACTGTTGCGGCTTCACCGATAGCGTTTTTGTAATCGGCCGTGCCGTTTTCTGTAAGCCTTGCCGACAGCTGAACGATCTTTGCCACAAGAAGCATTGTCGCAAGTCCCAGCACAAAGCCGATAACTGTTGACACAATAGGCAGGATGCCCGAATTTACCAGCACGATAGACGACCAGCTGAATACAGTCAGAAATGTTACGATAGTTTGCAGGGTGAACATTCTCATTGTCGTAAAGTCAGCAGGATTTCCGCCGTCGATATCGTGATCGCCGCCAACGTGGTGAATGCCGTGAACAGGGCAGATATCACCGTGAACGCTTATGTCCGTGTCGATATCCACCGACGTGTTAAGGTCAAGCCCCGAAGTGTCGCTGAGATCGTGCCCTCCGCCGCCGTCGTGCATTCCGAACATCGAGAACAGCGTTTGTATAAGCAGTATCATCGTTGACGGAAATGCAATGCAGTACAGAACTTTCAATATAAGTGATAAACCTTCCCACCACTCACTCATAAAGATAAGCACCTCCTTATGTAAATATTATTTACGCTTATTATATAACGTTTTTTGTCGTTTGTCAATAGGTTTTTTAGTAAAACCTAAAAAAATATTTTGGTGGGTCAAGTTGTTACAATGTTAGGTATAGCCTAACAAAAAATACATATGTTAATTTTTTGTGAAACGCTTGCAATCGGCTCTCAAATCTGTTATTATGTATGTAAATGATATTTACATAGTAAAGAGAGGTGCGATATATGGACAGCGTAACTTTGGGCAAGCGCATAAAGGAAGCAAGGCTTGCGAAGAAAATGACGCAAAGCGAAGTCGTTGGCGATTTCATAACAAGAAATATGCTGTCGCAGATAGAGAGCGGTGCGGCTGCGCCCTCAATAAAAACGCTGGAGTATCTGTGCAGAGTGCTTGAGATCGAGCCTAACGCACTTATGCCGGACGAAAACGACTGCCGCTCGGCTTACAGTGCTGACGACTATATCAATATACGAAAGGCTTTTGAGCAAAAGAACTATAAAGAGGTAACGCAAGCCGATATACCTGAGAACTTCAAGGACGAGACCGCCGCCCTTAAAGCAGCCGCATATTGCAGGCTTGCGGAGGAAAGTTCGCAGAGCGATGATATCTCCCAGCTTCAAAAAGCTGTTGACCTTGCCAAAAAGGCGGAGGAGCTTTCAAAGACGGGGATATTTGCAAACAAAGCCGTCGCCGATACCGCACAGCAGCTTCTTAAAGCCAATGCTCAGAAGCTCAGCGACTATTACAAGAGCCTGCTTCGATAAGGAGAAAGAAGTAAATGGAATATCTTGTTATAGCGGCTGTGGTGATAGTCCTCGCCCTGTGTCTTGGGGCTGATATCGCTATCGTGCCAATAATGCTGCTGGTGATGATAGCGGCGGCGCTGGTGTTTATATTCGGGTTCTTTGTGTTCAGTCTCGTGCGGCTCATCGGCACAAAGCTTGCTAAGGGCAATTTTACAAGGATAGGCAGAAGCGGCAAGAACCGCTTTGATACGGCTTTTTATATGATCGACGGCGAGGAATATCCAAACGTTTTTCCCTGCGAGATAATCTTCAGAGCAAAGCTTTATCGCACCGACAAGGTGGTAAGGCTTCGGCTGGATAAAAAGCACGGCGCTGTCTATGACGCAAATGCTCTGTGCTGTACGCTGCTTGGCTTTATGCTCAGCGGAATGTCACTTGTGATGATCGTGATGTCCTTGTTGGAAATTATCGGCGTTTTGTCATAGTTTATAATGTTTTCGGCAGACGGTGTTCTGCCGAATTTTTATGCGGTTTTATACTAAATCATAGGCTGTTTATTTTTAGGTGTTGTAAATTTCATAGTATTGTGATATAATAAATCCCGAGTAGGTGATAATTTGAAGCTTGAAAGCATTAACCGCAGGGAAGCCGCAAGATATATGGGCTTCGGCGCAAACAAACCTGATGACAGGACAAATGCTATTATAGATGAATGTGAAAAAGCTCTGCTTGACGTTATAAATCCAAAATACGTTTACAGGGTGTTCGATATCGGGTTGCTTGAGGACGGCGTGAAAGTCATTGGAACGCCGCTTTTTCTTGGCGGCAAGGATATAAGACGGCACCTTGACGGTTGCACAAAATGCGTGCTCTTTGCGGCGACTGTTTCGTCGGGGGTGGATATGCGGCTGCGTGCCTTTGAGGCGGAGGATATGACGAAAGCCGTGGTGGCTGACTGTCTTGCAAGCGCCGCTATCGAGCAGGTGTGCGATCACGTTGACGGCGAAGTCAAAGAGCGGCTGTCGGGCTATAATCAGACTTGGCGCTTTTCGCCAGGCTATGGCGATCTGCCCATAAGCGTGCAGAGGACTTTTCTTGACGTGCTGAACGCTCAGAAGCTTATCGGACTAAATGCAACGGAAAATAATATTCTGACTCCGAGAAAGTCGGTCACGGCTGTTATCGGGCTGTCGGAAAATGAGATATCAAGGGGCAGACGAGGCTGTGCCTGCTGCAATATGCGTGAAGTCTGCCAATTCAGACAAAAGGGGGATCATTGTGGATCTTAGAACATTACTGAAAACAAAGGAATTTATCATACTTGACGGCGCAATGGGCACTATGCTCCAAGCGAAGGGTCTTGAAATGGGCGCAACGCCTGAGGCTCTCAATATCGAAAAGCCCGACTGGCTGGTGGATATCCACAAGCAGTATGTTGAGGCTGGTTCGGACGTCGTTTATGCCAACACATTCGGTGCAAACAGACACAAGCTTGCCAAGTGCGGCTATACAGTTCAGCAGGCTATCCCTGCGGCTATCGAGAACGCAAGAAAGGCCTGTGAGGGTACGGACACACTTGTGGCGCTTGATATCGGCCCTATCGGACAGCTTCTCGAGCCGACAGGCACGCTGACCTTTGAAGAAGCTTATGACGTATACAAAGAGCAGATAATCGCAGGAAAGGGCGCTGACCTCATCGTATTCGAGACGATGACAGACCTTTACGAGCTGAAAGCCGCTGTCCTTGCGGCAAAGGAAAACAGCGATCTGCCGATAATATGCACGATGACATTTGAAGAGAATATGCGAACATTCACGGGCGTTTCCATAAGCTCAATGGCGCTTACCCTCGAGGGTTTGGGCGTTGACGCTATCGGCGTGAACTGTTCCCTCGGGCCGAAGGAGCTTTATCCTGTTGTTGAGGAGCTTTGCAAGTGGACAAATCTTCCTGTTGTGGTAAAGCCTAACGCCGGTCTCCCTGACCCTGTTACAAATGAATATAACTGCTCGCCTGAGGAGTTTGCTGAGTTCGCTGAAAAGCTTATACCACTTGGCGTGAAAGTCCTTGGCGGCTGCTGCGGAACTGATCCTCAGTATATCAAAAAGCTCAGCGAAATGCTTGAGGGCAAGAAGCACGTCAAGATACACCACGATATCCCTGCGGCGTGCTGTTCGGCAACCAGCACAGTCGTTATAGACCAGCCAAGAATAATCGGCGAGCGTATCAACCCGACAGGCAAAAAGCGTTTCAAGGAAGCTCTTCTTGCAGGCGATATCGACTATATCTTGGGACAGGCTATCGAGCAGATACACGCAGGCGCTGATATCCTTGACGTAAACGTTGGTCTCCCGGGTATCGACGAAAAGGCGATGATGGTTAGAGCCGTCAAGGCTTTGCAGGGCGTTGTTGACGTGCCTTTGCAGGTGGATTCGACTATCCCCGAAGTCCTTGAAGCTGCGCTGAGAGTTTACAACGGCAAGCCTATCGTCAACTCAGTAAACGCTGAGGAAAGCTCATTGCAGAACGTTTTGCCGCTGGTAAAGAAATACGGCGCTGCTGTCGTTGGTCTGACCCTTGACGAAAACGGCATACCAAAGACCGCTGACAAGCGTTTCGAGCTTGCAAAGAAAATACTTGACAGAGCGCTTGAATGTGGCATTAGAAAAGAGGACGTTTATATCGACTGTCTGACGCTGACGGCTTCCGCTGAGCAGGAAAACGTTATGCAGACTGTAAATGCAGTCGAGCGTGTTAAAAACGAGCTTGGACTTAAAACAGTTCTCGGCGTTTCAAACATAAGCTTCGGTCTGCCAAGCAGAGAGATCGTTAATCACAACTTCCTTATGATGGCGCTGACAAAGGGTCTTGATCTGCCGATTATGAACCCGAATATCGACTCTATGACCGCAACTGTGCGCTCTTATAAGCTGCTTACGAATATAGACAAGAACTCTGTTGACTTCATTGCACATTACGGCGGAGACAAGAAGCCGCAGGCTGCTGCTCCGTCAGGCGAAAAGGCTGATATCGACCTTACTTACGCTATCGAGAATGGCCTTAAAAAGGAAGCTGCCGACCTTACGGCAAAGCTGCTGAAAGAGACCGACGCTATGAATATCGTCAACGATATGCTCATACCTGCACTTGACAAGGCGGGCGCTGAATTTGAAAAGGGCAAGCTTTTCCTGCCCCAGCTTATCCAGACCGCAGGCACGGCGCAGTCCTGCTTTGAGGTAATAAAGAACCATATCCTTTCAACAGGCGAGAAGAGCGTTTCAAAGGGCAAGATTATCCTTGCCACGGTTAAGGGCGATATCCACGATATTGGCAAGAACATCGTAAAGGTGCTCCTTGAAAACTATGGCTATGACGTTATCGACCTTGGCAAGGATGTTGATTATCAGACTGTCGTTGACTGCGCTATCGAAAACGACGTTCACCTTATCGGACTTTCAGCCCTTATGACCACCACCCTTGTAAGTATGGAGAACACAGTAAAGCTTCTCCGTGAAAACAATGTTGACTGCAAGATAATCGTGGGCGGCGCTGTTGTTACCCCTGATTATGCCGAGCAGATCGGTGCGGATTATTATGCGAAGGACGCAAAGGAATCCGTTGATATTGCAAGAAAATTTTTCGGCAACTAAAAAATATCCAAAAACTGAATAAATCGTTTTAAGACCTCCCATAATCTGATCGAACGGAAATATCAGACGGGAGGTCTTTTTTTATGAGAAAATTCACGATCGCAATCATCTGCGCATTTATCGTATCGGCAAGCACACCGACTGTTCAGGCAAGCTGTACAGCTTCGGGGATAGGTGCGCTTTTTATCTTGCAGGACGCTGTCTGCGATAACGATGAAAGCGAGGATATCAAGGTCATTGACGGCGACAAGAGTGATATAAAGTTTTCTTTCAAGCTTGCGGAGATAATAAGAAGCCTGTTCGACTAAAAAGCTGAATACTGCATTGCTGTCCAAATATTCGGACATATATCAGAATTTCTTTGTTGACTTTTCTGCCTTGTCGTGGTAAAATTGTTGAGAACGATCAAAATTTACACGGAGGGAGTGCAAAGGTTTGGTAACAATTATAAGCGGCGGTTCTCATAGCCAGCGTGACAAGCTTTTTATCGACAGGATAAAAGCTGCGGCGGAAAGCGGCGAACAAGTGCTGGTGCTGATACCCGATCAGTTTTCATTTGAATATGACAAGAAGCTTTATGAAGCAATGGGTGCAAAGCTTTTCAATTCCATTCAGACAGCAGGCTTCAACAGGCTTTCAGATCTGACCGAGAAGCTTTATGGAGGCTCATCAAAGGAAAATGCTGATGAAAATGTAAAGACTATACTTATGTATAAAGCGGTAAGGCGGCTGAAAGAGACAAGGGACGTGCGTTTTTACAAGAGAAGTCTCGACAAGGGCAGCTTTATTGCCGAAGTCAACAAGCTTATAAGCCAGTTCAGAGAAAGCGGCGTCACCCCCGAAGCGTTGCAGATTGCGGCGGAAAAGCAGGGCGGTTCGCTGGCGATGAAGCTTTACGATCTGTCAAGGCTTTACGGCTTTTATATGGAGGAACTTGAAAAGGCAGGAATGCAGGATACGCTTTCGGCTATTGCGAGAAGCGTAAGACAGGTCAAGAACAACGGCTATTTCTGCGGAATGTCAGTGTTCGTGGACGCTTTCAACGATTTTACATATGATGAGCTTAAAATGCTTGATGTTGCGATTGCTCAATGCAAAGAGCTGACGGCCTCCCTTATCATTGATGATGAATGTGTCGATCAGTACGGCAATCACCCCTTTGCGGATACTATCAGAACAAGACAACAGATCATCGAACTTGCGGCAGATCACAATTACAAGGCGCAGCTCATAAGCGCGAAGAATGACGGCAGGCAGAGAGGCGAGCTCGTTTATCTCAGCAAAAATCTTTTCAATACCTGCAAAAAGCCTTATGAAGGCGAATGCAAGACTGTAAGTGTTGTGTCGGCGACAGATATCTATGAAGAGAGCGAATATGCCAGCGCAAAGATATGCGAGCTGGTGCGTGAAAAGGGCTACCATTATAATGAGATAGCCGTTCTTGTCCGTGATATAAAGCAATGTGCTTCTGTATTTGAGGGCACTTTTGAGCGCTATGAGATACCCTGCTTTGTGGATAGCAGCGACAGCGTTTCGGCTTCGTCGCTGGTGCGCTATATGAACGCAATATTCAAGTGCCTGCTCTCAAAGACCTATTCCACCGACAATATTCTCAAATACATAAAATCGCCACTGTGCGAGATGATAAACATTCAGATATCTAACCTTGAAGATTACTGCGTTATGTGGAACGTTGACGGGGATATATGGCTCGAAGATTTCACGGTATCAAATGGCTTGAGCGAGAAGCAGCTTGCGGCGATAAATCAGTCAAGACGTTTCATTATCGAGCCTTTCGAGGCGTTCAAGCACAAGGTAGGCGGCAAGGCTGCCGCACGGGATATCTGTCGGGCTCTTTACGACCTGCTTTCAAAGGTCAAGCTTTCCCAACAGATGTATTCAGTTGTGAAAAAAGCCGGCGCTTCAAGCAACGAGACCCAGCTTGAAATGTCGAGAGGCCTCAAACAGCTTTGGAACTCAGTTTTGTCGGCGATAAAGTCAATATACGATCGTATGGGCGATGAAGTCATATCTCTAAGACAGTTTTACGAGCTTTTCAAGCTTATGCTGGCGCAGATGAGCGTTTCAAGACCGCCGCAGAAGCTTGACAGCGTGAGAGTATGCGACCCCAGCCATTCAAGGCTTGACGGCGTAAAGGCTGTGTTTGCCGTTGAGGTCAACGACGGCATTTTTCCTGCGACTGTAAGCAGTTCGGGACTTATCACCGAAAGCGAAAAACAGCTTTTGCAGGACAGCGATATAACCATAAATCAAAGCGCACGAAAGGCTTTTCAGAGCGAAAAGCTTGTGTGCTATAATGCCTTGACCCTTGCGGACGAAAGGGTATATGTGCTCTATTCAGAGTCAGACCTTGTGGGCAAGGTCAAGCGGCCGTCGTCGCTGGTTGGCGAGCTGACGGCAATGTTTGGCGATATCGTCACAAAGGCGCAGAACGAGAGCCTTGATTTTTACTGCACGTCGTTCAGAACGGCATACTACAAATATATGGAACATTCAAGAGACAACACCACTCAGACGGCTTCTGTCAAGGCGGCGCTTGCCCTCAGCGATGAATATGCCGAGAAGCTGGGACGTTCAAGAAAGCTTCGTGAAAACGGCGATTACAGTCTGTCGGAAGAGACAGCCCACCAGCTTTTCTTTAGTGAAGAGCCGAAAAAGGTCTCACCGACTGCACTTGACGATTACTACAAGTGTCCATTCAAGTTTTTCTGCAAATCGGGGCTGGGTCTTAGGGTCGTGCAGTCAATTCAGATAAACAAGGTCAATAACGGACTTATTATCCACCAGCTGCTTGAAAGCATTATCGGCTGCAAAAATGAAAACGGCGATACTGTATATAATGAAGCTTTTCTGAAAATGAGCGATGATGATATCAGAGATTTCATTCACGATAACATTTCGGCATATATAAAAGACTATCTGGGCGGAACCTTCGGCAAATCGCCGTCCTTCGTGTATTTGCAGGAAAGGCTTGAAAGCAACGCTTTTCATATAGTAAAATTTATGCAGAATGAGCTTTATCATTCAAAGTTCAGACCTGCGCTGCTCGAATACAAGATAGAAAGAACGGAAAATGAGGACAGGCTTATCCTTGACGTCAACGGCAGAGACAAGATAATTCTCACAGGAACCATAGATCGTGTTGACATTTTTGAGGACGAGAACGGCGAAAAATACGTCCGCATAATCGACTACAAGACGGGAAAAATGGAGCTGAAATATTCTTGGCTTTATAATGGTCTAAACTTGCAGATGTTCGTGTATCTGACGGCTTTGCTTGAAAGCAAAAATCCTGTCAATATCGATGGCGGACTTAAACAGGCCGGCATTATCTATTACAAGGTCGGCGAAAGCGCAAAGTTTAAAGCGGAAACTTTCGACGCTGATATCGAAGAGGACGAACACAAGGCACGCCTCAAGGCCTTCAAGCCTGTGGGCAGGACTGTTGACGATAAGGAAGTGCTTGAAGCTTACAACACCGAAGAGAGCTATGCCTATGCGCCTTTTAACGCAAAGAACAATGACATCGTGACAAGTTCGTATTTCACAAAGCTGAGAGACTTTGCCACAAAGAAAGTTACAGAGTTCGGCAAAGACCTTTGCAAAGGCAGGATAGAAGCACGTCCCGTTGGCGGCGCTTGTGGATACTGCGATTACAGAGAGATATGCGGCAGGCTCAACCAAGAGGACGTTATCAATATCGACGATAAGGTCTATGGGGAAATGCTTGAGCAGGAATTGTCTGAGGGAAAGGAGGAAGAGTAAATGGCTGATGTTAAGTGGACAGATGAACAGCGGCAGGCGATAGAAGAGCGTGGCAAGGGCATAATCGTTTCGGCGGCGGCAGGAAGCGGCAAGACCGCCGTGCTCATACAGCGAATGATAGACCTTTTGTCTGACGAGAAAAACAAGATACCTGCGGACAGACTGCTTGCGGTAACATTCACAAACGAAGCTGCGGCGCAGATGAGAGACAAGCTTGCGCAGGCTTTTGAAGAAAAACTAAGACGTGAGCCCGATAACAAATGGCTGCTCAGTCAGCAGAACCTTTTGCAGCTTGCAAAGGTCTGCACCATAGACTCTTTCTGCCTTGACCTTGTAAAAAGCAACTTGCAGGAATTTGATTTTCAAGGCGGAATATCTATCTTAGATGAAAGCATACAGAATATGATCTACGATCAGGCGCAAACAGCAGCACTTGAAAGGCTCTGCCAAGAGGATTACGAAAGCTATAAGCTGCTTAACAACGCTGTTGACGTGAATGGCAACATTATAAAAGGGCTTTATGACTTTCTGCGTTCGCTGCCATTCCCGAAGCGCTGGATAAATTATACACACAGGAATTTCACCGACGACGCTGTATTTGAAGGCTTTGTGGATAATCTCTTTGAACAGATGAAGCGCAAGCTTGACAAAGCACAGGTGCTTTATGAGAAGTTTGAAGCGCTGGCTAGATATGAAAATGATTTTTTCAAGCTGTCTGACTATTCAAAGATACTTGAAACAGTTCTTGATGACGGTGAGTCTATCGGCGAGATAAGAAAGAAGATAGAAGCGAGAGATATCGACTTCTTTGCGAAATATCCTAAAAACGATAACCTTGCAAGGATAAAGCCACTTTCAAAAACAAGCAAGGTTTACAAATCGCTGGAAGATGATATCAAGATGATGTTATCAGACAGCTATGAAACGGCTAAAGCTTGCAGAGACAGCTATAAGAGCATATTGGCGGAGATATTCGTAACATTCAATGTCACAGAAGATATGATGAAAGAGAATATGCTTTTCTCTGACAGGATATTTACTATACTTTGCAATGTCTGTGACTATATCGAAGAGTTTTCACACGAGGAGAAGCTTGAGCGCAACGGATTGACATTCTCTGACGTTGAGATAATGGCAAGAGACTTGCTTGTGATCGACGGCGAGGACGGCATAAAGCGAACGGAGCTTTGCGAAGAGATAAGAAACAACAGGCTTTACGAAGTCATTTTCATTGATGAGTTCCAAGATGTAAACAATTTGCAGGAACTTGTTTTCAGACTGCTTTCCGATACCGATAACATTGAGATAATGGGCAAAAACGTGTTTGTCGTTGGTGATATCAAGCAGGCGATATATCGTTTCAGACTTTCAAACCCAGAACTTTTCAACAAGACCAAGCGTGACGCTCAGAATGAAGCCAACAAAGATCAGCTTATATCAATAAAGCTTAGCAAGAATTTCCGAAGCAGGCGTTGCGTTATCGACTTTGTAAATTACCTTTTCCACAATCTTATGACGCAGGATAACGGCGATGTCGATTATACTGAGGACGAAGAGCTGAGACTTGGCGCAGGCTATGTAGGCGAGGACAAGCCGACGGAGATCATTCTTATCAAGGACGACAGGCAGTATTCAAAGCTCAATGGCTATTCGACTGAGAATTATGCCGTTGCGCAGAAGATAAAGTCGATGATCGCAAGCGGTGAAAAGGTGGACGATCACGGCACGCTGAGAAACTGCCGTCCTGGAGATTTCTGTATACTTACGCAAACAAACAAGGGTGCTGCGCAGGCGGCAAAAGCCCTTGAAGCCGTTGGTCTGAAAGCGTATTCAGAGGACACGGACGGCTATCTGAAGTCAAGAGAGATATCCCTTGTGCTCAGTATGCTTAAAATAATCGACAATCCGATGAATGATGTTGCAATGGCGGCGGTGATGATGTCGCCTGTATTTGAGTTTTCACCAGATGAAATGGCGGCGATATCTCAGCGCACGAAGATAGAAGGCAGCAGGCTTAGAAACCATATTTATCAAGTTGTGGCAGCGGCAGGCTCGGCGGAAAACGGTCACGAAAAAGAAGCAGAACATATGGAGCTTGGCAATGAAAAGCTCCAGCAAAAGTGCATAAAGCTGAACAAATTTCTTGGCGAGCTGCGATATCTTTCGATGAGTATGGGGCTCGAGCGGTTTATAAGAAAGATCTACGATATGACCGACCTTATGGGCGTTGTGTCGCTTTATCTTGATTCGGACAAAAAGCGTGCAAATCTGCGGCTTTTGCTTGAATACGCCGCCGCATATGAGGAAAACAGCCAAGAGGGCGTAACAGGCCTCCTGCGCTATATCAAATCGGTGGAGACCAACGAAAAGGCTTTCAAGCAGGCAATGACCATAACAGAGGGCAGCGATTCGGTTTACATAAAAACGTTCCACGCTTCAAAGGGTCTCGAGTATCCTTTTGTATTCCTTTGTCAGCTTGATATACCGCTTGTTAAAAATCAGAACAGCTTTAAATCACACAATGAATACGGCTTTGCTTTTAAGTTCAAAGACAAAGAAAAGCTTATCGAAAAGACGTCGGTCTATTATGAAAATCTCAGAATGATATGCGATAATGAAGAGAAAAGCGAAAAGCTGAGGCTTCTGTATGTTGCCTGCACGAGAGCAAAGGAGAGGCTGTTTATTTGCTGCGCACCTCAGCACAGCAAAAGCAATACGACTTACGATAGTTATATTGAGAAGAAAGTCCAATACATAGAGAATGCGGCAAATCTCAGCACAAAGGCTGGGGACACTTTGGAAAAGACGGCAATAGAAGCGAATACTATGCTTGATTGGGTAATGCTGGCGCTGTCGCTTCATAAGCAGAAAGGGGAGCTTCTTGACTGGCTGGGCGGAGATACGAGCGTTATGGAGACCTGCGACTATATCCAGCCGGAGCTTGTATATAATGAGTATAGCGTTGACACCAAACAGGACGATCAGGCAGAAGAGCAGCAGATAAGTTTTGCGGCTGTCAACAATCAGCTGGTGCGTGAGCTTCTTGAAAAGTTTGACAGCAAGTATGATATGAAAGGCAGCGAGACCCCGGCAAAAATGACAGTCACTGAGATAACGGCGGCGGAAAAGGAAAAAGAATACGGCGAGAAAAATCCCGAGTTCTATCCAAATCTGCCAAGGCTTGACGATGAACTGGACAAGCTCACGGCGGCGGAGCGTGGAACTTTCACCCACAAGTTTATGGAGCTTGCCGACTACGAAAAGGCAAAGGCTGATACCGAGAGCGAACTTGCGAGACTTGTGGAAAAAGGCTTTTTCACGCAGAAAGAAGCGGACGGAGTGTATCTTGAAGCGCTGAAAGCTTTCTTTGCTTCCGACTTCTTTGGGCGAATGAACAGTTCAGAGAAAATAATGCGAGAGAAAAAGTTTCTTGTGTCTATCGCCGACCTCGACCTTAAAGACAGCCTGCCCGATATCAGCGGACAGGGCGGAATGATACAGGGTATCGCCGACTGCATTTTCAAAGAGCCTGACGGCTATGTGCTGGTGGACTATAAGACCGACAGGTTCGGAGATATCAGCGAACTTATGGGTTATAAGACACAGCTTGCCCTTTACAAGGCGGCTTTTGAGCTCATACTTGGCGAAAAAATAAAAAGCAGCTATATTTATTCTTTCTGGCTCAGAAAAGGGGTTGAAATACCTTTATAAATGTGCTATAATGTTTTGTAGAGGGTTGTTATATGTGTGTTCATAAAAAATTTACAACAGTATTTGTTATTATGCTGTTGACAATGGAGTATGAATGTAGTATAATATTTAGGTAAACAAAGCAGAACTTGATCCGTTCTCACCTTAAGCGCAGAATTATTCTGATGTAAAAAGGTCAACAATGTGCATTTTAATGAGCTTATAAAGTTTATTATGCGGGTACGGATTTTGTCTGTACCCGTTTTATTTTATTTTGGAGGTGCTGCGTCATTAGCAACAGGGAACATCAGATCAACGAAGAGATCCGAGACAAAGAGCTCAGGGTCATTGATGTTGACGGAAATCAGCTTGGTATTTTAAGCGCTGACGAGGCTCTTAAAATTGCAATGGAAAAGGATCTGGATCTTGTTAAGATCGCGCCACAGGCTACACCGCCGGTTTGCCGTATAATGGATTACGGTAAGTTCTGCTTCGAGCAGGCAAAGCGTGCGAAGGAAGCAAGAAAAAATCAGAAAGTGATCGAGATCAAGGAGATCAGAATGTTCTCAACTATCGACACTCACGATTTTAATGTAAAGGTCAATCAGGCTGTTAAATTCCTTAGCGGAGGAGATAAGTTAAAGGTTTCTGTAAGGTTCAAGAAGAGAACCTTCGCTCACCCACAGTTCGCAGAAGAGCTGCTGGTGAAGTTTAAGGACGCTATCTCCGACGTCGGCGTTGTTGACAAGCCATCCAAAATGGAGGGGCGTAACCTTGTAATGTTCGTTTCTCCGAAGGTTAACAAGTAAAATAATTAAGGAGGATAAATCAAATGCCAAAGATTAAGACACATTCCGGCGCAAAGAAGCGTTTCAGCGTAACCGGAAGCGGTAAGGTAAAGTTCCAGCACACAAACAAGAGACACAGACTTACTCAGAAGGATCACAAGCGTAAGAGAATCCTGCGTGGCGCAGCTTATGCAGACGATACCAACATCAAGAACGTAAAGGCTCTTATCCCTTACAAATAAACGAGTTGTAGGGAAAATCAAACATTAAAAATTTCAGGAGGTAATAACTATGGCTCGTGTAAAGGGAGCAATGATGACTCGTAAGAGAAGAAACAAGACTCTTAAGCTGGCTAAGGGATATTTTGGCGCTAAGAGCAAGCACTTTAAGATGGCTAAGCAGGCTGTGATGAAGTCTGGTCAGTACGCATACATCGGCAGAAAGCAGAAGAAGAGAGATTTCAGAAAGCTCTGGATCACAAGAATCTCTGCTGCTGCAAAGCTCAACGGTATGAACTATTCGACGTTTATGAACGGCGTAAACAAGGCAGGCATCACGCTTAACAGAAAGATGCTTTCCGAAATTGCGATCAACGATCCAGCTGGTTTCACAGCTATCGCTGAGAAGGCTAAGGCAGCCCTTTAATAGTAAAAAACACGCACGTTCTTGTAACCTGCGTGTTTTGTTGTATATTAAGGCAATAATATCAGGAATAAGAGGTGACGCAGTTTGCATATCAATAGTAAAGATAATCCTAAGATCAAGCTGTATAAAAAGCTTGCTTCAAACAAGAAATATCGTGACGAGCAGGGACTTTTTACGATCGAAGGTGCAAGAAACTGCGTTGACACCGCTTATGAAGCGCTCTGCGGAAATATAACCATCGAAGCTGTTTTTTATACTGCTCAGGCTCTTGAAAAGTATAAAAATAATCTTTCGGTGGACGATATTTTTCGCTGCGTGGATGATGATAAGATATTCGAGATATCGCAGGAATTGGCTGACAAAATGACCGACGAGGGAAGCTCGCAGGGCATTTTTATGATTGCGAAAAAGCTTGATATACCCTTTTGCGAGGATAATATCGACAAAGGCGGCAAATATCTTGTCCTTGACGGCTTGCAGGATCCGGGCAATCTTGGCACGCTGCTGCGTACGGCTGACGCTGTCGGCGTAAGCGGCGCTGTTATGACGGATAACTGCGTTGATCTTTACAATCCAAAGGTCGTAAGATCGGCAATGGGAAGCATTTCACGATTGAAGATTTTCGTTGTTAAACGGTTTGAGGAAGCGGCTGAGCTTTTCGGAAAAGTCGGCATACTAACGGCTGCGGCTGTTGTTAGAGACGGCGAAAGCATTACGGACTTTGATTTTTCAAAGCCTTGCGCTGTGGTAATAGGCAACGAGGGAAAAGGTCTGCCGAACGAGCACGTTGAGCTTTGCGACAGGAAAATCACTATCACGATGCACGGAAATATCGAATCGCTGAATGCAGCCTGCGCAGGAACTATTATCCTGTGGGAAATGTTCAGAGGTGAAAGCCGTGGATAACAGGACGCTTAAATTGTGGCTGTGGTCGGTGCTGGTGTTTACACCCGGAAGCAAAAGGCTGTGGCAGCTGTCGGCGAATTATGATGATATTTTCGAGTTCACGTCTGCCATAAAAAGCGGTGAGATATCGGGGCTGACTGAGAAAGAGATCGAGAGGGCAGAGAAGATAACCGACAGAGACGTTGATGAAATTCTTGAGCGCTGTGACGATCTCGGTATGAAAGTTTATTGTTACGAAAGTGAGGGCTATCCCAAAAGGCTGAAGGGCATTGCTGATCCGCCTGCTGTGCTGTTTGCATATGGTAACCTTGACTTTTTAAACGATAAATGCGTTATATCGGTGGTCGGCGCACGAAAGCCGTCTGAATATTCCATCGCCACGACTGGACGAATATGTAAAGACCTTATCGGAAGGAATATCCTGCTTGCCTCTGGCTTTGCTGGGGGAATAGATCAGATCGCAAACAACGTGTCTATCGAGTGCGGAAGCTTTCCAATTGCGGTGAGTGGTGCGGCTCTTGACAGCGATTATCCCAAGGGCAGCGGAGAGCTTAAAAATATTATTGCGCAAAAGGGCGTTATGATATCAGAACTTTTCCCCGGCTGCCGTGCTTATGGAAATGCTTTCGTGAACAGAAACCGCATACTTGTGGGCATTTCGGACGCTGTGCTGTTTGCGGAATGTAGCCAGCAGAGTCACGGACTGGACAATTTCGACCACGCTTTGTCACAAGGAAAACAGATATTTGTTATCCCGCCCCACGATATTTATGACAGCAGATATTTCGGGCAGCGTGATCTTATAAGAAACGAATGCCAGCCTGTTTTCGGTGCGGAGGATATAGTTTATTCTCTCGGATGCGAAAGGTTCGAGTTCATAAAAATGGTGAAGAGCCTCGGCGAATTTACTTTGCCGTCAGAGGACTCGGCGATATTCAGCGACGGAGTTAAGGCTGAAAACACAAAGCCTAAGAAGCGCCGCAGACAAAAGGCTGAAAAGAAAAGTAAAGAGCAAACAAAAGAAACGGCGATAAAACCACAGATAGATTATTCATCTTTAGATGAACAGCAGCAGAAGTTGTGCAGAGTGCTCGAGGGCGGCAATATGCTTGCGGACGAGCTTGCGCAGAAGCTTGAATGGGATATTTCAGACGTTCTTGCTGTGCTGACTGAACTGGAAATGTACGGCGTTGTCAGATCATTTCCGGGCAAAATGTTTGGTTTGTAATTTAATTGGAATGGAGAATTTATTTGTCTAATTTGATAATAGTAGAGTCACCGACTAAAATAAAGACGATAAAGAGATATCTCAGCGGAGACTATGAAGTTGTCGCTTCAAAGGGTCACGTCAGAGACCTGCCTAAGTCAAAGCTCGGTGTTGATATAGAGCACGATTTTGAACCTAAATATGTGAATATAAAGGATAAGGAAGGCCTTATCAAGGATATAAAGAAGCTTGCAAAGAAAAGCGATCACGTCTATCTCGCAGGAGACCCAGATCGTGAGGGAGAGGCCATTTCTTGGCATTTGGCGCTTTTGCTGGGCCTTGATCTTAACGACAAGAACAGAGTGACTTTTAATGAGCTCACCGAAACGGGTATCAAAGCTGGAATGAGCCACCCACGTTCTATTGACATCAATCTTGTCAATGCCCAGCAGGCAAGGCGTATCCTTGACAGACTTGTGGGCTATAAGCTTTCGCCTTTCCTTTGGAGAAAGATAAGAAAAGGCCTTTCCGCAGGCAGAGTTCAGTCTGTTGCGGTTAAGATGATTTGCGACAGAGAGAACGAGATACGTTCATTCGTGTCGCAGGAATATTGGTCTATCGACGGAAAGTTTTCTGCAAACGGCGAAAGAAAGACATTTGCGGCAAAGCTCAATACTGTTGACGGCAATAAGGTCGAGATAAAGACCAAAGAAGAAGCTGACGAGATACTTAAAAGGCTCGAGGATGCTGACTTTGTTATCGACAAGGTGAAAAAGAGCGTCCACAGAAAGTCACCGGCAGCTCCATTCACTACCTCGACCCTCCAGCAGGAAGCTTCAAGACGTCTCAGCTTCCAAGCGAGAAGAACGATGAAAACCGCTCAGGAACTTTATGAAGGTGTTGAGATAAAGGATATGGGTCAGACGGGTCTTATCACATATATGCGTACCGACAGCTTGAGAATTTCCGACGAAGCAAGGGCTGCGGCTTATGACTTTATCAGAAATAAATACGGTGATAAGTATATCCCCGATACCCCGAAAAAATATAAGACCAAGGGCAATGCGCAGGACGGTCACGAAGCTATCAGACCGACGCACCCAGAAGTCACCCCAGATATCGTAAAGGCCAGCGGCGTGACCAACGACCAGTACAAGCTTTACAAGCTCATTTGGGAAAGATTTATCGCTTCACAGATGTCAAACTGCCTTATGGATACAGTTTCCGTTGATATTCTTGCCAACGGCTGCAATTTCAAGGCAACAGGTTATTCCGTTAAGTTCGACGGTTTTACCGTGCTTTATGAGGAAGCAAAGGACGAAGAGGGCGAGAAGAAAAACGTTCTGCCGCCAATAAAGGCTGGGGACACGCTGAAAGTTCGCTCACTTGAGGGCAATCAGCATTTCACTCAGCCGCCAGCAAGATACACCGAAGCCACACTTGTAAAGGCTTTTGAAGAAACGGGAATAGGCAGACCGTCAACATATGTGCCGACTATCACAACTATCGTCAACAGAAATTATGTTGAGCGTGACGGAAAGCAGCTCAAGCCAACAGCTCTCGGCGAGGTGACGAACCAGCTTATGAGCGAGCATTTTGACAAGATAGTTGACGTGAAGTTCACGGCGAATATGGAGCACTCGCTTGATGAAGTCGAAAGCGGCAAGAAGAGCTGGGTAAAGACTTTGCAGGACTTTTACGGCGAGTTTGACGACGAGCTCACAAAGGCGGAAGAGGCAATGGACGGCAAGCGTATCAAAGTTCCCGACGAGGAGACCGACCAGGTCTGTGAGGTCTGCGGAAAGCCTATGGTAATAAAGATAGGCAGATACGGCAAGTTTATGGCCTGTTCGGGCTTCCCTGAGTGTACCAACACTAAGAAGATCGTTCAGGAAACAGGCGGCTTCTGCCCATATTGCGGCAAAAAGGTGCTGCTCAAAAAGTCCAAAAAGGGCAAGAAGTATTACGGCTGCGAGGATAACCCCGAGTGCAAGTTTATGACTTGGGACGTTCCGACAGAAGAAAAATGCCCGAAGTGCGGAAGCACCTTGTTCCAAAAGGGCGGCAAGAACGGAATGCTTATTTGTCATAAACCCGATTGCGGATATGAAAGGAATTTGTCCAATGGCGGTTAAGGTTATAGGCGCAGGACTTGCGGGCTGTGAAGCGGCTTGGCAGCTTGCGAACGCAGGGATAGACGTTGAGCTTTATGAAATGAAGCCGAAAAAGTTCACCCCTGCTCATAAATACAAGGGCTTTGCCGAGCTCGTTTGCTCAAATTCCTTGAAGGCGGACAGGATAGATTCTGCCGCAGGAATGTTAAAAGAGGAAATGAGAAGGCTTGGCTCGCTTACAATGGCTTGTGCCGCCGAGACAAAGGTCTCTGCAGGCGGTGCGTTGGCTGTTGACAGGGAAAAGTTTTCCGATATGGTAACGGAAAACATAAGAAATAACGAACACATAAAGGTCATCGAGGAAGAACTGACTGAGATCCCAGAGGGGGACGTTATAATAGCAACAGGCCCTCTTACAAGCGACGGACTTGCCGAGAGCATTGGCAAGATCTGCGGCGATTATCTCTATTTTCACGACGCCGCAGCGCCGATCGTGACTTATGAGAGCCTTGACAAGGACAAGGTTTTCTTTGCCTCACGTTATGGCAAGGGCGAGGCTGATTATATCAATTGCCCGATGAACAAGGAAGAGTATCTGAGATTTTATAACGAGCTTATAAATGCTGAGTCGGCACCGCTCCACGACTTTGATAAGGAGCATTTCTCAAAGGATGGTTTTAAGGTCTACGAGGGCTGTATGCCTGTTGAAGTGCTTGCAAAGCGTGGCGAGGACACAATGCGTTTTGGCCCATTAAAGCCCGTTGGACTTACTGACCCGAGAACGGGCAGCAGACCTTATGCGGTTGTACAGCTCAGAGCGGAGAACGCCGAGGGCAGCCTTTATAACCTTGTGGGATTTCAGACAAATCTGAAATTCGGCGAGCAGAAGCGAGTTTTCTCGTTGATAACAGGTCTTGAAAACGCTGAATTTATGCGCTATGGCGTTATGCACAGGAACACTTTCATAAATTCGCCGAGGCTTTTGAATGCGCAGTTCAATATGCGTGACAGAGAGAACCTTTATTTTGCAGGTCAGATGACAGGCGTTGAGGGTTACATCGAATCGGCGGCAAGCGGAATTTTTGCAGGACTGAGTATGGCAAGACGTTTGCAGGGCAAGACTGCGGTGACGCTGCCTGATACCACAATGCTGGGTGCGCTTTCAAAGTATATAAGCGACCCGACTGTTGAAAAATTCCAGCCAATGGGCTGTAATATGGGCATACTTCCCGAATTGCCCGAGCGTATAAGAGATAAAAAATTGAAGTACAAAGTGATAGCCGAAAGAGGTCTTGCTGATCTTGATAAGGCCATAGCTGAATTTTAAGGAGTTTGTATATGAACATAGTAATTGACGCATTCGGCGGAGATAACGCACCTCTCGAAGTCATCAAGGGCTCAATAGACGCTCAGAAAGATTTCGGCGTTGACGTTACTCTTGTCGGAGATGAAGCAAAGATAAAGAAATGTGCACAGGAAAATGGTCTCGATATCACAGCTTTACATATCAGGCACGCTAACACAGTTATCGAGATATGCGAAGAGCCTACCGAAGTCATCAAGGGCAAGAAAGATTGCTCAATGGCAGTCGGTATGAGAATGCTTGCTGACGGCGAGGGTGACGCCTTTGTTTCCGCAGGCTCAACAGGTGCGCTTGTAGTTGGCGCAACTTTCATCGTTAAGAGAATAAAGGGTATCAAGAGACCAGCTCTTGCAACTATCCTGCCGACAGCTTCAACACCCACAATGCTTCTTGACAGCGGCGCAAATGCAGACTGCCGTCCTGAAATGCTAACACAGTTCGGTATAATGGGTGCGGCTTATATGAACAAGATACTTGGAGTTGAGTCGCCGAGAGTTGGCCTTGCGAATATCGGCGCTGAGGAGTCAAAGGGAAGAGAGCTGGAGCTTGAAACATACAAGCAGCTCAAGAACGCACCTGTAAACTTTGTTGGCAATATCGAAGCAAGACAGCTTCCAATGGGCGATTGCGACGTTTGCGTTGCAGACGGCTTCTGCGGAAACCTTATGCTCAAGCTTTACGAGGGTATGGCAAAGTTCTTCTCAGGCGAGCTTAAGACACTTCTTACAAAGGACACAAAGTCAAAGATCGCAGCACTTATGGTAATGAAGAACGTAAAGGAATTCAAGAAAAAGGTAGACTATTCCGAATACGGCGGAGCACCGCTCCTCGGTACAGCAAAGCCTGTTATCAAGGCTCACGGCTCATCAAATGCCAGAGCATTCTACAATGCGATCAGACAGGCAAAACAGTTCACAGAAACAAAGGTCATTGACGAGATAACTTCTGCCATTGAACAGATGAAAAGCAAACAGGAGATGTTATAATGGACGAACTGACGGCTCTTAAAGAGTTTCAGAAAAGGATCGGCTATACTTTCAAGGACGAAAAGCTGCTTTATGAAGCGCTTTCGCATTCGTCCTTTGCTAATGAAAATAAAAAAGCAAGAAACAGCAACGAGAGACTTGAATTTTTGGGCGACTCCGTGCTTTCGATAGTCGTTTCAGACCATATTTTTGAGCATTACAAGCACCTGCCCGAGGGCGAGCTCACAAAAATGAGAGCGTCGCTGGTATGTGAAAAGGCGCTGTTTGAGTTCTCAAAGAAGATAGAGCTTGGCAAGTATATCTTCCTCGGCAAGGGTGAAGAGCTTACAGGCGGTCGTGAGAGACCTTCAATAATCTCCGACGCCTTTGAAGCTGTTATCGCAGCAATATATCTTGACGGCGGTATCAAGCCTGTAAGCAAGTATATCCTCTCGTTTATCCCCGAGAATATCACGCCTGACGGCTCAGCATTCCACGATTACAAGACGATCTTGCAGGAAGTTATACAGAAAAATCCCGAGGAGCGCATTGAGTATCACCTCAAGAGCGAATCGGGTCCCGATCACAACAAGAAATTTACTGTTCAGGTGCTTCTTAACAGCAACGTTATTGGCGAGGGCACAGGCAGATCAAAGAAGTCTGCGGAGCAGTTCGCCGCAAAGGAAGCATTGGAATTAATGGGCTATGGCGCACAGTAATATTTCGATTTTCGTGCCCCATATCGGCTGTCCGCATATGTGCGCATTCTGCAATCAGCGGACTATCACAGGCACGGAAAAGATTCCCCACGCAGATGATGTGCGGCGCATTTGCTCCCAGGCAATGGGTGAGGTCAAAGACCCGTCACAGACGGAGATAGCGTTTTTCGGCGGAAGCTTTACAGCCGTGCCGAGAGATTATATGCTGGAACTGCTTGAAGCGGCTGACGAGTTTGTTGGCGAGGGAAAATTCAGCGGCATAAGAATATCTACACGCCCCGATTATATCGACAGCGAAATACTTGACATACTCAAAACCCACGGCGTAACGGCAATTGAGCTCGGGGCACAGTCAATGGTGGACAGAGTGCTTGAAGCCAATGAGCGTGGGCACTCGGCGGCGGATATCGAGAACGCTTCAAAGCTTATAAAAAGCTATGGCTGCTTTGAACTTGGGCTGCAAATGATGGTGGGGCTTTATCAAAGCACAAAGGCTGACGAGCTTGAGACTTGGCGGCGGATATCGGCGCTCGAGCCGAGAACAGTTCGCATTTATCCTGTTGTGATACTTGCAGGAACGAAGCTTGGCGAGCTTTATGGAAGCGGTGAGTTCAAGCCGATGGCTTTTGATGATGTTGTCAGCCTGTGTTCTGATTTTCTTGAGGACGCAGAAAAGCGTGGCATAAACGTTATAAAGCTGGGACTTCACGCAAGCGAGGTCGTTGAAGCGCAAATGCTTGGCGGATTTTATCACCCTGCGTTCAGAGAACTTTGCGAGGGCAGGAATTACCTGAAAAAGCTGGAGCGAATGCTCGATGATGAAAACATCAAGTCTGCGGTGATGTCGGTATCACCAAAGGAGCTAAGCAAGGCTATCGGACAGAAAAAGTGCAATATAGAGCATTTCAAAAACAAAGGTATCGAGCTGAAGATCGTGCAGAAAAGCGGTGCTGAGGGCTTGAAAATAGAGGAGATCAAATATAAAGGCGGTGAGAAATAATGTATCTGAGATCGTTGGAGCTTCAAGGCTTCAAGTCATTTCCCGATAAGATAGAGCTTAAATTCAATAAAGGTATCACCGCAGTTGTAGGACCGAATGGCTCCGGCAAGAGCAATATCGGCGACGCTATGCGTTGGGTAATGGGCGAGCAGTCCTCAAAAACTCTCCGTGGCGAAAAGATGTCGGGCGTTATTTTTCACGGAACGCAAACACGCCCTAAAGCGCCTTTTGCACAGGTGACTATCACCATTGATAACGAGGACGGGGCGCTGGAGTACGACAGCGACACAGTTTCCGTTTCAAGAAAGCTTTACCGCAATGGCGACAGCGAATATATGATAAACGGCAAGGGCGTTAGACTTAAAGACGTCGTGGAGCTGTTTATGGACACAGGTCTTGGCCGTGACGGATATTCCATAATCGGACAGGGCAGGATAGCTGATATCGTCAACGGTAAGTCAAACGATCGCCGTGAGATATTTGAAGAAGCTGCTGGTATCTCGAAATTCCGTTTCAAGAAAGAGGAAGCAGAGCGAAAGCTTGTTGCTGCAGAGGATAATATTTCAAGGCTCAACGATATAATCGGCGAGCTTGAAAGCCGTGTTGGGCCGCTGAAAGCTCAGTCTGAAAAGGCGGAAAAATTCCGTGTGCTGGATACTGAAAAAAGACAGCTTGAAGTGTCGGTTTGGGTGTATAAGCTCAACGATTATATGGCGCAGATCTCGGGCTATACTGAAAAGCTCAAGGCTATGAAGAAGCAGTATGACGAGCTGACGGGCGAGCTTGAGACAATTGAAAATGAGATCGACGACAGCTTTGCAAAGAGCGCCGAAAAGGCTGAAGAGGCTGACGAACTCAAGAATAAAATACATCAGGTGGAGCTTGAGAATTCGCAAGCGCTTGCCGATATAAAGGTACTTGAAAATGATATTTCGCACCTTGAAGATAATATTTTGCAGCTCAAAGATCAGATCGAGCAGTCAAAGGCTTCAAAATACTATCTTGAGGCTGAGTTGAAAAAAAGGCGTGAAGACCTTGAAAGCTTGAATGAAAAAAGCGCACAGCAGGATAAGGCTGTTAATGACAAGGAAAACGAGCTTGCGGAGCTGCTTTCAAAAACCGAACAGTCTGACAAGACAGTTAGCGATGCAGGCAGCTTTATAAACGGTCTTTATATGAAAAAGTCTGAGACTTCTTTCAGACTTGAAAATGCTAAAAATAACATTGCTGATATCGAGGAGCAGACTGAAAAAGCTCTCGATTATCAGAGCCAGCTTGAGGAACATTCAAAGCTTTCTTCCAAAGAGCTGAGAGAACTGCGTGAGTCAAAATCAAAGGCTGACGACAGAAAAGAAGAGCTTACAAATCAGCTCGGCGGACTTAACAAGCTTCTTGAATCGAGAAGCACAAAGCTGAAAGACTGCAGCGCAAAGTTCGCAGATACGGACGTTGCGCTTCGTGAAGTAAATTCCAAGATAGGCATTTTGAATGATCTTGAAAACTCAATGGAGGGCTTCGTTTATAGCGTAAAGCACGTTATGAAAGCTTCAAAGCAGGGCAGGATAAGCGGAATATGCGGCTCGGTCGCACAGCTTATCAGCGTTGAATCAAAGTATTCTGTGGCTATCGAGACGGCTTTGGGCGGAGCCTTGCAGAACATTGTCGTTGAGAATGAGGACTCAGCAAAGCGCTGCATGAGACTGCTCAAAGACGACAAGGCGGGCAGAGCTACGTTCTTGCCAATAACTTCGGTAAAGGGCACAAGGCTAAATATGCCGCAGCTCGATAACGAGGACGGATTTGTTGCTCTCGGATGCGAACTTGTAAAATTTGACGGGAAATATAGGGGCATAATCGACAGTCTTCTTGGCAGGATATGTATTGCCGAGGATATCGACTATGCAACGAACATTGCCAAAAAATACGGCTATAAATTCCGTATCGTCACCCTTGACGGACAGGTCATAAATGCAGGCGGTTCGTTCACGGGTGGTAGCGTTTCAAAGAAAACTGGACTTTTGACCCGTAAGAACGAGATCGAAGCGCTGAACAAGAAAAAGGCAAACCTTGAACAAAGCTTTGGCGAGCTTCGTGAAAAGCGTGAAAAGCTCAGCCAAGAAGTGGCAAAGTTCAATGCCGATATCGAGGGCTATAAAGAGCAGCTTTCACAGGTCAGCGGCGATTGCTTGCGGTTTGAAATGGAGATAAAGCGTGTCAGCGAGTATTACAGCGATTATGAGAGCAAGCTCGATGAAAATGATATGCTTATCGAAAGGTTGAAGAAAAAGCTTGTTGCCGCTGAAAGCGACCTTGACAAGGCGCAGACTGATCTTGCGGCCATCGAAACTGAGATAGCTGATAACGAGGGCAAGCTTGCAGATTCGCAAAACGAGCAGGCACAGCTCAGACAGAAGCGTGAAGCAATTAGTCAGGAGCTGTCTGAAATGAAGATAAGCGCCGCTGAGATAGTCAAGGACTGCGAAGCGTGCAGGCTCTCTATCCAGCAGCTTGAAGAGACTATCAGCGGAAGCGACGACGACAGCGGCAGGCTGACACAGAACATTGCCGATTGTGAAAAAACTATCGCTGAGAAAAACAAGCTTATCGAGGATACCCGTAAAAAGCTTGGGGGCGCTGACGAGATAATTGCTTCCATAAACAAGTCTGTTGAGGCGGCTCAGCAGGAGCATTTGGAGCTTGACAACGCCGCAAACAAGCTGCGTTCAAAGCAGAAAATAAAAATGGACGAGAAGGAAACTCTCTCGGGTCAGCTTTCAAGAACTGAGGAGCAGAAAAAGTCTGTCACCGCAGGTTTTGACAAGCTGGTTGCGCAGTTGTGGGACGATTACGAGCTCACAAGAAGCGACGCTGCGGAGATCGCAGAGGAGATCGAGGACTTGACGGCGGCAAATAAGCGACTCAATGAGCTGCGCAGCAAGATAAAGGCTCTCGGTCACGTCAATCTTGGCGCTATCGAAGAGTATGCAGAGGTCTCACAGCGATATGAGCTCATAACAGGCCAGCTCTATGACGTCAACGTCTCCAAATTGAAGCTTGAAGAGCTTATCGAAGACCTGACTGAGAATATGAAAAATATGTTTATCGACACCTTCGAGAAGATAAACAGCAATTTCAAGAAGATATTCACCGAGCTTTTTGGCGGCGGCCAATGCGAGCTCATACTCACAGATATGAATAACGTGCTCACCTGCGGCATAGAGATAAACGTTCAGCCGCCGGGCAAGGTAATAACGAACCTTATGTCGCTTTCGGGCGGCGAGCAGGCGCTTGTGGCGATCGCAATATACTTTGCGATACTCAAGATATCGCCGTCGCCGTTTTGCCTTTTGGACGAGATCGAGGCGGCGCTCGATGATGTGAACGTTTCAAAATATGCGCAGTATCTTCATCACCTTACAGATAAAACACAGTTTATTACCATCACCCACAGACGTGGCACAATGGAAGAAGCCGACGTGCTTTACGGTGTAACGATGCAGGAAAAGGGCGTTTCAAAGCTTCTGAAAATGGACGTTTCACAGACGCATCAAATGGAACTTGAATAGGAGTGATAGAATGGGATTTTTTGAAAAACTGAAAAACGGACTTAAAAAGACCAAAGACTCGATGATGGGCAGGATCGAGAGCCTGCTCAGCTCATTCAGCAAGATCGACGAAGATCTTTTTGAAGAGCTTGAAGAGACTTTGATCCTTTGCGATATAGGCGTTACCACTTCTGAAAAAATATGCGATACGCTGAGGCAGCGTGTTAAGCAGGAGAGCGTTAAAGAACCCGAGAAGATCAAGGATATGCTAAAGGATATCATCACAGAAATGCTGGGAGAGCCACAGCCCCTTGATATGTCCACGACGCCGTCAGTCATTCTTGTTATCGGCGTAAACGGCGTTGGCAAGACGACAACTATCGGCAAGCTTGCTTATCAGCTCCATAATCAGGGCAAAAAGGTCATCGTTGCGGCGGCTGATACTTTCAGAGCGGCAGCTATCGACCAGCTTGAAGTTTGGACAAAGCGTGCAGGGGTCGATATCATCAAGCACAACGAGGGTTCTGACCCTGCGTCTGTTGTATATGACGCACTTTCTGCCGCAAAGGCAAGACAGGCAGATGTTGTTATCTGCGATACGGCAGGACGTCTACACAATAAAAAAAATCTTATGGACGAGCTGAAAAAGATATCTAGGATCGTTCACCAGCAGGCAGAGGGATGTGCCCTTGAGGTACTGCTTGCCCTTGACGCCACAACAGGACAGAACGCAGTCAATCAGGCGAGACAGTTCAATGAGGTTGCAGATATCACAGGCATAATCCTCACAAAGCTTGACGGAACAGCAAAGGGCGGAATAATAATCAGTATCACAGATGATCTTAAAGTGCCTGTTAAGCTTGTTACAGTCGGCGAAAAAATAGACGATATACAGCCGTTCTCTTCAAGAGATTTTGTAGAAGCGCTGTTTGAATAATTTGTATAAAAAATATTTGATTAGAAGAAAGCAATTAATAAAGTATAGTAGGGGGAAATCAAAAAATGGATAAGGTTTTGTTTGTTGTTGATATGCAGGAGATGTATGTTGGCAGGGGCAGAGATAAGTCGGCTTATCCCTATGACGCTGAGGCGCTTATCGAAAATATAAATAAAAGGATAGCGGCATATAAGCCCGAGGAAGTCTTTTATATAGTCAGCTATAAAAAGGGTCTGCTTGGCGGTTCAATGCCGAAAGAGGGAACTCCTGCGGCAAGCTTTCCGGCAAAACTCAAAGTCGTTTCCAAAAATATTTATGCAAAAAATAAACCAGATGCTTTCACAAACAATGCTCTCGAGGACTTTATGAGAGCGAGAAACGTCAAAGAGATAGAGTTTGTAGGCGTTGACGGCGGCGTGTCTATCGGAAACACGGCTATCGGTGCAATGGACTGCGATATGAGGGTCATATTCAACGAAGATTGTATCGGTACTATTTTCAAGGATAAGGCAATGAAATGCCGTGAGAAATTCAGAAAAAACAGAGTGTCATATATACACAGTTAAGGAGAATTTATGAAACTTGTTATTGCAAGCAATAATAAAGGCAAGATAAGAGAATACAAGCAGCTTTTGGAGCCGCTTGGCTATGAGGTTATGTCCCAGTCTGAGGCGGGCATTGATCTTGACGTTGAAGAGACGGGAACTACCTTTGCGGAGAATTCAGCACTTAAGGCAAGAGCCGCTTATAAGCTTTGCGGCTGTGCAGTTCTTGCAGATGACAGCGGTCTTGAGATAGACGCTTTGAACGGCGAACCGGGCGTTTATTCCGCAAGATACGGCGGACTTAGCTCTGATGAGGAGCGTACAGCTCTTGTGCTTGAAAAGCTCAAAGACGTTGCCGATGATAAGCGTGGTGCGCACTTTACCTGCACCATACATTTCATCAAGGCAGACGGCGAGGAGATCGCCGTTGAGGGCAAAGTGTTCGGAAAGATAGGCTATGAGCCTGTTGGCGAAAACGGCTTTGGCTATGACCCTATATTTATGTATGATGGCAAAAGCTTTGCGCAGGTGGACGCCGAGACAAAGAACGCCGTTTCACACAGGGCAAATGCTTTGAAAGCCTTGCTAAAGGAACTTACAAAATAAACCGAAAGGAATTAGAATATGATAACAACTAAGCAGAGAGCGGAACTCAAAGGTATGGCTTCACTTATTCAGCCTGCATTTCAGATAGGCAAGGGCGGAGTGAACGACGCACAGGTGGCTCAGATAGACGATTATCTCAGAGTGCACGAGCTCGTTAAGATAAAGGTGCTTGATAACTCGATGTACACTGCAAGAGAAGCAGCAGAGGAGATATCCGAAAAGATAAACGCCGAAGTGGTACAGGTAATCGGATCAAAGGCTGTGCTTTATAAGCGCAATGAGAAAGAGCCTGTTATAAAGCTCAAGTCCAAGTAATGAATATCGGCATTTTTGGTGGAACGTTCAATCCTGTCCATAAGGGTCACGAAAATTGTCTTGTGAGCGTTATGGCGCAGGCAGGACTTGACAGAGTAATTATTATGCCCGACAGGATACCGCCCCACAAAGAAGCCCCCGACCTTGCTTCATCTGAGGACAGGCTCAATATGTGCAGACTTGCGTTTTCAGATATAAAGGGCACTGAGATATCAGACTGGGAGCTGAGGCAGGAGGGCAAGAGCTATTCTGTCATAACGCTAAGGCATTTGAAAGCGCAGTATCCAGAGGATAAGCTGTTCTTTATTATGGGAGGCGATATGCTGCTTTCATTTGAGGCGTGGTATAACTACCGTGAGATACTGACCCTTGCGGCACTTGTGTGCGTGGCACGTTCAAGGGAAGATATTATGGCGATAGAGCAGAAAGCTGAGGAGCTAAGGGCTATCGGCGGTGATATAATCATCGTGCAGACCGAGCCTTTTGAGATATCTTCCAGCGAGATAAGGGACAGACTGAAAAAAAATCTTGATTGCTCTTGCTATTTGAATAAAAATGTTGTACAATATATAGTGGACAAAAATTTGTATAACAGAGGTTTTCCAAGTGGCAGATAAAAAAACTATCGGAGCTTATAAGGCTTATTTAAAAGAACATCTATCAAAGAAAAGATATACACATTCGGTGAATGTGGCAAATGCGGCGGTGACGCTGGCAAAAAGATACGGCGCAGACGAGGATAAGGCATATGTTGCAGGACTGCTTCACGACGTTGCCAAGGAGATACCGGCGGTGGAGCTTGCAAAAATCGTCGAGAAATCAAGCCTTGACGTTTGCGAGATCGAAAAGAAAGCAATGCCGCTTTTTCACGGCATTGCAGGGGCTGAGCTTGTGCAGACGCTTTTTGATATTCACGACCCCGAGATAATTTCCGCAATAAGATATCATACAGTTGCCTGCGGAAATATGCCGAAGCTTAGCCAGATCGTGTATCTTGCCGACCTTATATCTGAGGACAGAGATTATAAGGATGTAAAGAGAATGAGAAAATATGCCGAGCAGAGCCTTGAAAAAGCAATGCTCGAAGCCCTTAGATTTTCCATAAAGGACTCAGTCGACAAGGGCAATACCATTCCCGTGTCGACCCTTGAGGCATATAATGATTTTGCTTTAATTTCAAAATAAAGGAGATTTTTATGAGTAACATTTCTCAGAATGAAAAGCTTGCTACAATAGTAAAGGCTCTTGATTCCAAGAGAGCTGAGGATATACAGATCATCGAGATCGGCGATCTTACTATCGTTGCGGACTATTTTGTCATCGCAAACGGTACTTCCAGCACTCAGACAAAGGCGCTTGCAGAAGAAGTTGAGTTCAAGATGAGCCAGCAGGGCATCGAACCGAACAGAACTGAGGGCTATCAGGGTGCGACTTGGGTGGTACTGGATTACGGCGATATAATCGTTCACGTTTTTTACAGCGAAACAAGAAACTACTATAATCTTGAAAGACTTTGGTCTGACGGCAAAAATATCGACGTAAAACAGTTTTTGCCTGAAGAGACTCAGGACTGATTTTGACAATTATAATTTAACAAAGGATTGATAAAAATGAAGAACTATGATTTTTCCGCCATTGAAAGCAAATGGCAGAAGTATTGGGACGAGCACGGAACTTTTAAAGCCAGCGATGACTATTCAAAGAAGAAGTTCTATGGTCTTGTAGAGTTCCCATATCCTTCCGGCCACGGTATGCACGTTGGTCATATCAAGGCTTATTCCGGCCTTGAGGTCGTAAGCCGTAAGAGACGTATGCAGGGCTACAACGTTTTGTTCCCGATAGGCTTTGACGCTTATGGTCTGCCGACTGAGAACACAGCTATCAAGACCGGCGTTCACCCAAGACAGGTAACAGATGAGAACATCAAGAAGTTCACAGGTCAGCTCAAGAGAGTTGGTTTTTCTTTCGACTGGTCGAGAGTTATCGACACAACAGACGAAGGATATTATAAGTGGACGCAATGGATATTCCTCAAAATGTTCGAGAACGGCCTTGTTTTCAGAGACAAGACCCTTGTAAACTATTGCCCAAGCTGTAAGGTAGTTCTTTCAAACGAGGACTCACAGGGCGGCCATTGCGACGTTTGTCACAGCGAGATCGTTCAGAAAACAAAGGAAGTTTGGTATCTTAGGATA
This sequence comes from Ruminococcus sp., assembly GCF_019423705.1. Classification (GTDB taxonomy): domain Bacteria; phylum Bacillota; class Clostridia; order Oscillospirales; family Ruminococcaceae; genus Hominimerdicola. The sequence continues at coordinate 187,605 of NZ_JAHZAX010000005.1, forward strand.
ACAGAGTATGCCGACAAGCTCCTTCAGGGACTTGAAGAAGTTGACTATCTGCCAAATATCAAGCTCCAGCAGCAGAACTGGATAGGCAAGTCAACAGGCGCTTTCGTAAACTTCAAGATCAAGGAGCAGGACGAGCAGCTGAGAATCTATACCACACGTCCTGACACACTTTACGGCGTTACATTTATGGTCATCGCTCCTGAGCACCCTATCATTCAGAAGTACAGAGACAGCATTGCAAATATCGCTGACCTTGACGCTTATAAGACAGAGTGCGCAAAGAAGAGCGAATTTGAAAGAACACAGCTTGTGAAGGACAAGACAGGCGTTAAGATCGACGGCCTGACAGCTATAAATCCTATCACAGGCAAGGAGATCCCTATCTACATTTCAGACTATGTTATGATGGGTTACGGCACAGGCGCAATTATGGCCGTACCTGCTCACGATACAAGAGACTATGATTTCGCAAAGAAATTCGGCATTGATATAATCGAAGTTATCAAGGGCGGCGACATTTCTGAGGAAGCTTATACAGGCGACGGCGAAATGGTAAATTCGGGCGAGCTCAACGGCATTACGAACAAGAAGGAAGCTATAGAAAAAATGCTTACTGTTCTTGACAAGCTGGGCTGCGGCGAAAAGGGCGTACAGTATAAGATGAAGGACTGGGCGTTCAACCGTCAGAGATATTGGGGCGAGCCTATCCCGATCGTTCATTGCCCTCATTGCGGAATGGTACCGGTTCCATATGACGAGCTTCCGCTCAAGCTGCCACCGGTAAAGAACTTTGAGCCTGGTACAGATGGCGAGAGCCCGCTTGCTAAGATCGAGTCATTCGTAAACTGCAAGTGCCCTAAGTGCGGCTGCGACGCTAAGAGAGAAACAGACACAATGCCGCAATGGGCAGGTTCTTCTTGGTACTTCCTCCGCTATTGCGACCCTAAGAACGACAAGGAATTTGCTTCACGGGAAGCTTTGAAATACTGGATGCCTGTTGACTGGTATAACGGAGGTATGGAGCACGTTACACGTCATATGATCTACTCACGTTTCTGGCATAAGTTCCTCTATGATCTCGGCCTTGTTCCGACTTCTGAGCCTTATGCAAAGAGAACAGCACAGGGTCTTATCCTTGGCCCTGACGGCGAGAAGATGAGTAAGTCAAGAGGCAATGTCGTTGACCCTAACGACGTTGTTGACGAGTACGGCGCTGACGTCCTCAGACTTTACGTTCTGTTTATGGGCGACTATGAAAAGGCCGCACCTTGGAGCGAGAGCAGCGTTAAGGGCTGCAAGAGATTTGTTGACAGAGTATGGGCTTTGCAGGATAAGGTCGTTGACAGCAATGAATACAGCGACAAGCTCAAGTCCGCAATGCACAAGACTATCAAGAAGGTATCGGAAGATATCGAGGCAATGAAGTTCAACACAGCTATCGCCGCAATGATGTCTCTGCTCAATGAGATCTACAACGTTGGCTCTATCACAAAGAAGGAATTCAGAGACTTCCTCATTATCCTCAATCCATTCGCACCGCACGTTACTGAGGAGCTTTACCAGCTCATCGGCTGCAAGGGCGTTCTTGACGAGCAGGAGTGGGTATCTTATGATGAAGCACTCTGCAAGGACGATACTATCGAGATCGTTTGTCAGATAAACGGCAAGGTAAAGGCTAAGCTCACCATCGCCGCTGACGCTGCAAAGGACGACGTTATTGCACAGGCAAAGGCTGACGAAGCTATCGTTAAGGCAGTTGACGGAAAGAACATCGTCAAGGAGATCTACGTTCCCGGAAAGCTTGTAAATCTTGTAGTAAAATAAGCCGAAAAAATTCTTCTTATTTTTAAGAAAAATGGGAAAAAGCTATTGACTTTTTGTTCAAAATATAGTATAATTAAATTTGTAATTATATCGGTCATATAAATTCCGCAGATTAAAGACAGAGCGGTCCGAAAGCAGGACTGGGGGAACGTAAAGCGTTTCAGGTTTGCGTATGCAGACGCCTTCACTATCACCGTTGATTTTCGGAAATACCGATACGATTGCCTCTGTCACAGGTGGCAAAGGGAGGGAATAATTTTGGCAGAAATCCGTGTTGGAAAGAACGAAACTTTGGATACAGCGCTTAAGCGTTTCAAGAGATCTTGCGCTAGAGACGGCGTTATCGCTGAGGTTCGTAAAAGAGAACACTACGAAAAGCCTTCGGTAAAGCGTAAGAAGAAGTCCGAAGCTGCTCGTAAGCGTAAATACTAATATGTAATTAAAGGCGGGCATTTTTATGTCCGCTTTTTGTTTTTATAATACAGGAGTTTTTTATGTTTAAACCAACTTATGTTTTTGACAAGGTAGGAGAGATAACCCCCGATTTTCTTGCTAAAAAGCATATCAAGGGGCTGCTCCTCGATCTTGATAATACGCTGACGACACATAATAATCCCGTGCCGCCCCAGTCGAGCCTTGACTGGCTGGCTGAGATGAAAGCCGCAGGGATAAAGCTTATGATCGTTTCAAATAACCACGCACCAAGGGTGGAACCCTTTGCAAAACAGCTTGACCTTGACTTTGTGCCCGAGGGCAAAAAGCCGCTGACGTTCGGCTATACAAAGGCTATCGCAAAGCTGGGACTTGAAAAGAAAAATGTTGCGGCTGTGGGCGATCAGATATTTACTGACGTGCTGGGTTCGAATCTGAAAGGCATTCGCTCTATATTCGTTTTTCCAATAGAGCCAGAAACAAGCCTGCCATTTAGATTTAAAAGAGCCTGCGAAAAACCATTTTTGCCGAAACTTAGAAAGGAGCGCTGACAATGTCTGCACGATTTGGACCTGCGGGAAACAGCGAAGCGTTTTCTGCTAGATATAAAACAACATTGCAAGCCCCCGGCTATCTCGAAGCAATGGGACTTGACCATTACGAATATCAATGCGGCAGGGGAGTTAAGGTGTCGGACAAGATCGCCTTTGCTCTTAAAGATAAGGCTAAGGAGCATAACATCACACTTTCGCTCCACGCACCTTATTTTATTTCGCTTTCAAGCCTTGAAGCCGAGAAGCGTGACAACAGCATAAACTACATCTTGCAGTCCTGCGACGCCGCAAGCAGAATGGGCGCTGAGCGTATCGTTATCCATTCGGGAAGCTGCGCAAAGATAAGCCGTGAGGATGCTCTTGAGCTTGCTAAGGACACACTCACAAGGGCGAGAAAGACCGCCGTTGAACAGGGCTTTGAGCATATCGTTTTCTGTCCCGAAACAATGGGCAAGGTGAACCAGCTTGGCAATCTGACGGAAGTACTTGAGCTTTGCAAGCTTGACGACACATTCCTGCCCACAATAGATTTCGGACACCTTAATGCAAGAGAGTTCGGATATATAAAGGGCAAGGCTGAGTACGAAAAAATGCTTGACGAGGTGGAAAATGCTATCGGCCACGACAGGCTGAAAATTTTCCACAGTCATTTTTCAAAGATAATGTTCACAAACCCTGGCGGAGAAAAGAAGCATTTGACCTTTGATGATAACCAAGGTTTTGGTCCAGATTATGAGCCACTTATGGAGATCGTTGCAAAGAAAGGCCTTTCGCCAACATTTGTCTGCGAAAGCGCAGGCACTCAGGATAAGGACGCCTTGACAATGAAGCAATATTATATGTCAGTCAAATAGATTTGAGAGGATAAATTATGAAGAGAATTTTAGTTATACACGGCCCTAACCTCAACCTTTTGGGCGAGCGTGAGCCGGGAGTTTACGGCACGGATACTTATGAGAGCATCAACAAGGAGATCGTTGAGCACGCAAAGAAATATGATTTTGAGTGCGACGTTTTCCAATCGAACCACGAGGGTGAGATAATCGACGAGCTCCACGCTGCAAGAATTGAGTATGACGGCATTGTGCTCAATGCTGGCGCATATACACATTACAGCTATGCTATCAGAGACGCTATTGCAGCTATCAAAGTGCCTGTTATCGAAGTTCACCTTAGCAATATCCACGCCCGTGATGAGTTTAGACACACGTCTGTTATCGCACCGGTTTGTATGGGTCAGATAAGCGGCTTCGGCAAGTATTCATATTATATGGGTATAGACGCCCTCCATTACAAGCTGTCAGAGGAAAGCGGTGAGGCAAATGTCTGATTTTGAAAAGCTACAGTCAAGGGTCAAAGAAACTGCAGATTGTGCGATCATCACCGACGATGTGAACAGGCGCTATTTCACTTCAATGAAGTCAAGCGCAGGAACTCTTGTGGTTTTCCCTGAGAAGTCCTATTTCATCATTGATTTCCGATATATCGAAAAGGCGAGAAAGTCTGTCACAGCCTGCGAAGTCATTTTGCAGGGCAGGCTTTATGAGCAGATAAACGAGCTTATGGAAAGACACGGCGCAAAGACCGCCGCCATAAATGCGGACACCTGCACGGTTGCTGAGCTTATAGGCTATCAGCAGAGGATAAACGCTGATATCAAGGCTGACGGCAAGCTTGCGGAGATTATCCGTGATATCAGAACTGTTAAATCGCAGGCAGATATCGACAAGATAATAAAGGCGCAGCGCATTGCCGAGAAGGGCTTTGAGCATATGCTTGACTTTATCAAGATTGGCAGGACTGAGAAAGAAATTCAGCTTGAGCTTGATTACTTTATGCTCAGCAACGGTGCAGAGGCGCTGTCATTTGATACCATTGCGCTTTCGGGAAAAAACACATCGCTGCCCCACGGCGTTCCTTCTGATAAGAAGGTCGAAAAGGGCGACTTTGTGCTTATGGATTTCGGCGCAGTTTATGAGGGCTGGCACAGCGATATGACAAGAACTGTCTGCGTTGGCGAGCCAACAGACAAAATGCGCTACGTTTATGAGACCGTTCTGAAAGCGCAGCTTGCAGGTCTAGAAGCTGTCAAAGCCGGAATGAGCGGAAGAGAGCTTGACAAGGTGGCGAGAGATATCATTTCCGCCGCCGGTTATGGTGACAATTTCGGCCATTCCCTTGGTCACGGCGTTGGTATGGAAATTCACGAAAGTCCTTATGCTTCTCCAAGCAGGGAAGATATCTTGCCCGAAAATTCTATCGTGACTGTCGAGCCGGGAATTTACCTTGAGGACGAATTTGGCGTAAGGATAGAGGATTTCGTTATTGTCACAAAAGAGGGCTGCATTAATATGACAAAAGCCCCGAAAAAGCTTATTTGTTTGTAACTTTTTTATCTTTTATATAAAAAAGTTTTAAAAAGCCCTTGCAATAAACAAATAAATATGGTAAAATAATTATATGAGTATGTTTGACTGTTTTTGTTGTTCATACAGATAATCAAGAATGTTTATGGAGGTACTAAATAATGGTAACTGCTGGAGATTTTAGAAACGGCGTAACTTTTGAAGAGGACGGCAACGTAATGCAGATCGTGGAGTTTCAGCACGTTAAGCCTGGTAAGGGCGCTGCTTTCGTAAGAGCCAAGGTTAGAAATGTAATTTCCGGTTCCGTAGTTGAAAAGACTTACAACCCAACTGCAAAATTCCCAACAGCTTATGTTGAGAGAAAGGATATGGAGTATTCTTACAACGACGGCGATCTTTATTACTTTATGGATCCAGAGAGCTATGAGCTCGTTCCTGTAAACAAGGCTGAGCTTTCCGACAACTTTAAGTTCGTAAAGGAAAATATGGTATGTAAGATCCTTTCATACAAGGGCACAGTATTCGGCGTTGAGCCTCCTTACTTTGTAGATCTCGAAGTAACTGAGACTGAGCCTGGTATCAAGGGCGACACAGCTACAAACGCTACTAAGCCTGCAACTGTTGAGACTGGCGCTGAGATCAGAGTTCCTCTGTTCATCAACACAGGCGACAGGATCAGGATCGATACTCGTACTTGCGAGTATATGGAGCGTGCATAATAAGCAATAGCAATTAAAGCTAACGGATATTCAGAAACGGAGGGAATATTATGGAGCTGTCAAAGAAGGTTGCATATTTAAAGGGACTTATGGACGGTCTCAAGATAGACGATTCAACAAACGAGGGTAAGATTCTTTACGCAATGGCAGATATTCTTGATGAAATGGCTGCTACTGTTGAGGACGTTGCTGATGAAGTTGACGAGGCTGTTGAGCTTCTCGATACACTAGATGAAGATCTTGGCGAGCTTGAAGATGACTTCTATTGTGACGATGACGACTGCGATTGTGATGACGATTGCTGCTGCGACGATGACGATGAAGACTATGAAGATGATGACGACGCTATGTACGAGTGCGTTTGCCCTAACTGCGGCGATACGATTATGCTTGGCGAGAACATCATTGCAGAAGGCTCCATTGACTGTCCTAATTGCGGAGAGAGCCTCGAATTCGATTTCTCAGAGATTGACGATGAGGAAGACGAGGATTAATTTCTTATAAGTGTTCAGCTAAAATTTAATAATGTGTTTCAGGGGTGGTGAAATTCCACACCGGAGGTGATCGAATTTATTCGTAAGTCCTCGACCGCAGAAATGCGCTGATTCGGTGAGATTCCGAAACCGACGGTCAAAGTCCGGATGGAAGAAACGACAGATCAATTTTGCATACTTAGGCGCCCTGAAAAGATTTTCAGGGCGTTTTTGCGCTATTTGCTGCTGTTTCTCCCGATAATTTTATTTATTTGGAGGAATTAACAATGACAAGTGAAAACACAATGCCTGTTAAAAAGGCTTTTACAACAAGAAAAATGGTGACGGTGGCTATGCTCAGCGCCATCGCTACTGTGATATATTACCTTGATTTTCCTGTGCCGCTTATGCCAGGATTTATCAAGCTTGACCTTTCAAACGTTATATCCCTGCTGGCAGGATTCTCAATGGGTCCTATAGCAGGCGTGATCGTTTGCCTTATCAAGAACGTTATCCAGCTCATTATAAAAGGTCTTGGCACAACAATGGGTATCGGCAACATTTTCGACTTTGTAACAAGCGCAGCTTTCGTGCTGACGGCTTCGCTTATCTATGTAAAGCACAAGACGAAAAAGGCCGCCGTTATCGGCTGCCTGATCGGCACGCTGGTGTTTACAGTAATAAGCCTGCCGCTTAATTACTTCATCGTTTACCCGATCTACTTCAAGGCTTTCGGCGGCGAGGCTGCTATCCTTGGAATGTACAAAGAGATTATGCCTGGCGTGAAGAACATTTTCTCAGCGCTGTGCATTTTTAATCTGCCGTTTACCTTTGTGAAGGGTATCGTGTGTGCGCTTGTCACTATTCTCATATACAAGCCGCTTTCGCCCGTATTAAAGGGTTGTAACTGATTTTTATTTTAGCTGAACACAAAAAAAGAGCTGAGACATTTTATTGTCCCAGCTCTTTTTCTTATTGTAATTTTCGTTTGCCTTTAAAGTATGCAAATAAACTTGCGGCACCTATCAAGCAACATATGAACGTCCATAAAAAATCTGTTGTTTTAGGTTTTTCGGGCTTGTTTGGATCAATGTAGATCGTAATATTCTTGCCGTCTTTCATTGTAAAGCCATTGTAAGTGTTGATATGCACATCAGAATATATCTTGCCATTATATGTATAAGTCAAATATGCCTGTTTATTTTTTTTTCCCAGAGCTTCTTTGATGTACTTCTATGCTAATAAGTGCTTCAGTTTTGTCACATTTGCTTATTGTTATAATGCTAAACGCAACAAACAATGCACCTACCCCTATTAAAATTATCCCGATTATAAGCCATATTTTATCATTGTTCTTATTCATTTTTCTGCCTCTATAATTTATATATGCTGCAATTATAATAATGATACACCCCTTTCAGAAGTGTATCATTATTGCTATTTATATCTTACTTAACTGCTTCAAGAAGCTGGTCGATCCTGTCTGTCTTTTCCCAAGCAACATCAAGATCTTCACGGCCGATGTGTCCGTAAGCTGCAAGCTTCTTGTACTGTGGCTTTCTCAAGTCAAGTGTCTTGATGATAGCCGCAGGTCTGAGGTCGAATACCTTTTCAACTGCTGCTTCGATCTTTTCATCTGAAACCTTACCTGTGCCGTATGTGTCGACCATAATAGATACAGGGTGTGCAACGCCGATAGCGTAAGCAAGCTCAACTTCGCACTTCTTAGCAAGACCTGCTGCAACAATGTTCTTTGCAACGTATCTTGCAGCGTATGTTGCGCTTCTATCAACCTTTGTAGGATCCTTGCCCGAGAATGCTCCGCCGCCGTGACGAGCGTATCCGCCGTAAGTATCAACGATGATCTTTCTGCCTGTCAGACCGCTGTCGCCCTGTGGGCCGCCTACAACAAATCTGCCTGTTGGGTTTACAAAATATGTTGTGTTGTCGTCAAGAAGCTCAGCGGGGATAACTGGCTTTATTACCTTTTCGATGACATCCGCTCTGATCTGCTCAAGTGTAACAGCGTCATCGTGCTGTGATGAAACTACAACAGCGTCAACTCTTGTTGGCTTGCCGTCGTCATATTCAACTGTTACCTGTGTCTTGCCGTCCGGTCTAAGATATGGCAGAGTGCCGTTCTTTCTTACTTCTGTGAGCTTGAGGGCAAGCTTGTGAGCAAGTGAGATAGGCATTGGCATAAGCTCAGGTGTCTCATCGCAAGCAAAGCCGAACATCATGCCCTGATCGCCTGCGCCTGTGTCGAATGCGTTTTCAGCTCTGCCTTCAAGTGCATTGTCAACGCCCATTGCGATATCAGGGGACTGCTTGTCGATAGTTGTGAGAACTGAGCAAGTGTGTCCGTCAAAGCCGTACTTAGCTCTGTCATAACCGATCTCGATAACAGTATCACGAACGATCTGTGGGATATCAATTACAGCCTTAGTTGTGATCTCGCCCATACACATTACAACTCCTGTTGTTGTAACAGTCTCGCAGGCAACTCTTGACATTGGATCCTGCTCAAGAAGAGCGTCAAGTATAGCGTCAGATATCTGATCGCATATCTTATCTGGGTGTCCTTCAGTAACTGATTCTGAAGTGAACAAGTACTTTGACATAAAATTACCTCTTTTCTTAAATTTTGTTAATTTATAAACAGCCGCAAAAAAAGCGCTTCATTCCGAAACGCTTGAAAATTCTCAATTTCCTCATCTTTCGGAAATAACCGCAGGATTTAGCACCTTAGCTGAAAGCTAGGTTGCCGGGCTTCAAAGGACCTGTTTCCTCCACCACTCTTGATAAGGCTATTTAATTTTAACAAACTATATTATACTACACCCATCTGCATTTGTCAACAGTTTTAAACATATTTATCTAAATGTTTACCCTTTAGTAATGTTTTAAGTGCCGCTAACTTTTATAATAAAAGAAAAGCCGCCTGTTTCCAAGCGGCTTTGTATATTTTAGTCGTGCACTTTAAGTGTGCTTATCCCTCGATAGGCATTTCAACGCCGTTGTTAAGCTTTACAAATTCAATAGAGTGACCTCCTTATTTAAGTGCTGCGCCGTCCTTGAAAGCATTTCCGACCTTTTCGCCAAGTCTGTAATAATTGTTTCCTGCCATATCGAATGTGATAGGGAAGAACTTTTCAAGGGATACGTTTCCGTTTTCGAGAATGCTTTCATCTGCGCTTACGTTTTTGATCGTGCCGAGATATTTGCCGCCCTCATAAACTGTTACGAGCTCGCACTCGAGAGCCAAAGGCAGTTCCTTTATGATCGGAGCGTCAACAAATTCGCTCTTTTCAGCGGTGAAACCAGTCTTCTTGAACTTGTCGGGATCGCTGTTTGCCGAAACGATACCAACATAATCGCAGGCAATAACGTGATCCACGTCAGCAATGCTTATAGTGAAAGCCTTTTTGAGCATAATGTTGTCGGTTGTCTTGTGGCTGCCGAGGTCAACAATGATCTTATCAGCGCCAACAATGCCGCCCCAAGCTGCATTCATAACGTTAGGATTGCCGTCCTTATCGTATGTGCCTATCATCATAACAGGCTGTGGGAACAAATATGGCTTTGCGCCTAAATTCTTTCTGCTCATAAAAAACACTCCTTTTTTATTTTCTGATCATATTTTACCACAAAATGCGGCGATTGTACAATGCCGATTTTTCATAACGCTATAACTGGAAGTTATAGTGAAAAGTGGCTGTATAAGATCATCAACATTTATTATCATAAAGCTAATTTTTCTCCCTGCATAACTTGACATTACATCTGAGATATGGTATAATATCAATGTTTGATATTTGAATAATGCCGCTGTGGTGGAATAGGCAGACACAAGGGACTTAAAATCCCTCGGGGTAAAACCCGTACCGGTTCAAGTCCGGTTAGCGGCACCAGAAAAACGAGTTCTTATGAGCTCGTTTTTTTGTGCCTATTTTTGCCTACATTTTTGAAGCCTTGCGATAAATGAATACCGAAGCGACAGCCGTCAGAACTTCCGTTATCCAGAATGCGTGCCATACGCCGACTGCGCCAATAGATCTGCTGATGATAAAGGCTATCGGGAGTATCAGTACGATAAATCTTAGCAGGGATATTACAAGTGAGGGCAGACCTTTCCCGAGACCCTCAAGCGCACCCGATGAAGTCACCGAAACGGCAGAGATTATGAAGCCTATGCAGATGTATCGCAGAGCTGTTTCGCCGATCTTGATAGTTTCGGGGGTTGATGTGAAAAGCCCCATAAGCTGTGCTGGAAGCGCAAAGCATATCGCCGTGCCGATAGCCATAATAATTCCCGTCATACACAGCACAACTTTGTATATCTCCTTAACACGCTGCTTTTCCCCTGCGCCGTAATTGAAGCCGATAACAGGGCGCATTCCCTGTATAACGCCGTTTGCAGGCAGATAAAGGAACGTTTGCAGCTTGTAATAAATGCCCAGAACCAGCACATAGCTTTGTGAAAATGCCGCAAGTATCGCATTAAGGGCTGAAATGAGTATGGACGGCAGAGCAAGATTAAGCGTGGCAGGAATGCCGATAGCGTACATTTTGCCGATTATCCTGCCGTCGGGTCGAATATGTTTAAGGCTGATCTCAACGGGAATGTTGGTGAGCTTGTAAGCCACGATGTAAATAACAAGGGTGAGTGTCTGCCCGATACCCGTTGCGAGGGCGGCGCCTTTAATGCCCATTTTCGGGAAAAAGCCGATACCGAAGATCAGCATCGGGTCAAGGATAATGTTTGCGATACAGCCGCACATCATACTCATCATCGTGATCTTCATTCTGCCGACTGACTGGAATATCTTTTCAAATGATATCCCAAGCATTATTATTGTGGAGAACGAAAACGCTATCTGCGAATACTGCACGCCGAGGTCGATAACGTTCTGTTGCTTTGTGAATATTCCCAAGAACCACGGCATTGCGATAATGCTTATGACCATAAGTATTATGCCGTGAATGAAGGACAGGGCTAACCCCTGTGTAGCGGCAAGGTCTGCCTTTTCGCTTTTTCCTGCGCCGAGATATATTGCGATAACGGCGTTGATGCCGATACCAAAGCCGATAGCTGTTGCGCTGATGAAGTTCTGAACAGGGAACACAAGTGAAAGTGCTGTCATTGCGTCTTCACTTATCTTTGCGACAAAAAAGCTGTCGATTATGTTGTAAAGCGAGTTCACCAGCATTGATATTACCATTGGCAAAGACATTGACAATAGCAGCGGGAAAACAGGCTTTGTTTTCATAAAATTGTTATCCATATATTTCTCCTTGATCTGCTGGGCATAAAAATACCACCCAGCCAAATTTAGCTGTGTGGCGAAAAGGTGACTGTATTGCCCGGAAAAATCCACTACAAGTTTTCAGTCAATATTTTAACATACATCACGACATTTGTCAAATAAATTTCTGTGAATAAAAAGCGCACAAAGCCAATCATTGACTTTGTGCGCTTTTGTTATTTTTCTTTTGGCAGATAAAATCTTCCCGATAGCTTTTGGGTCTTGACCTCGTTGATGAAAGCCTTCGGGTCGGTCTCTTTGATTGCGTGGATAACTTTCTTGCTTTGTGCGGCGGAGACAACCGAATAAACAACGTTTCGCTCGCAATGCTCATATGAGCCTTCTCCTTCAAGGATCGTTGCGCCGTGCTGGCTGACGGAGTAAATGACCTCTGAGACCTCTTTAGGCTTATTGGTGACGATGAGAAAAGTGCTTTGCTGGAACTTTTTGTAGAGCATATGGAGCACCGCTGTTGAAGCGTACTGGAAGATTATCGAATACAGAGCCTTATCCCAGCCGAAAATAAAGCCTGCCACGCAGAGGATAACGGCATTGAAGCCGAGGATAATGTTGAAGGAGTCCATATTGCTTTTTTCGGAAAGATATATGGAAATAAAGTCCGTTCCCCCCGAGGTCGCCCCACGATTTAGGCAAAGGCTTATGGCAACGCCGTTTATCATTCCGCCGAAAATGCTTATAAGCAAAACGTCCTCTGTGACGATATGATCGGGTATGATATCGGTGAAAAAGCTGTTTAGAAGTATCATCACGCAGGAATAGGCGGTGAATTTCTTGCCGATAAACCGAAATCCGATATAGGCAGGGAAGATGTTGAGGATAATGTTAATCAAGCTGAATGGCAGGCTGATATCTGCAAGCTGCTTGAATGCACGCTGGATAAGGATAGTCATTCCCGTTATGCCGCCCGGATAAAGTCCTCCTGTGTTTACGAAAGTTTTGGTGTTGAGCGCCATTAAAAATGCGGCGGCTGTCACCGATAGAAGTGTGAATATGTCCTTTTTGATATCTGTTTTCATTTATGTTCTCCCGCAAATTTTGCAATTGTGTTTTTTATTTCTTACGCTCATTATATCATAAAATCGGCTTGATTTCAATAAATCGCCCTGTGTATATTATACAGCATTTTGACCAAAATAATACCATAAAATTTTACACGGAGGCTATTATAATGAACGAAATGTTTTGCTTTCAATGTCAGCAAACTGCCCACAACAAGGGCTGTGACGGCAAGGTGGGCGTATGCGGTAAAAAGGCTGATACCGCCAATTTGCAGGACGAGCTCATCGGTGCGCTGATAGCAATGTCAAAAGCGGCTGAAAACGGTTCGCCAGCAGAAAAAACTGACGAACTTATGCTGAAAGGCCTGTTCACAACGATAACAAATGTGAATTTCAATGACGTCACGATCAAGCAAATGACCACCGCTGTCAGAGAAGAAAAGGGCAGGATAAACAGCAACAGGTTTGAAGACCACGATATGAAAGAGCTTTGGAAAGAGCACGAGGATATCCGCTCGCTGAAATCCCTTATCCTCTTTGGTATCAAGGGTATGGCGGCTTATGCTTATCACGCCCTTGCTCTGGGCAAGAAAGATGATGAGGTCAACGGCTTTTTCTATAAGGCTCTGCGTGCTATCGCCGACGAAAAGGACGCCGACAAGCTTCTTGCATTGGTGCTTGAAACGGGCAAAGTGAATTTCAAATGTATGGCAATGCTTGACGCCGCCAACACGGAAGCTTACGGCGACCCTGTGCCAACGAAAGTTCCTCTCACTATCGAGAAAGGTCCATTTATCGTTGTCAGCGGTCACGATCTGCACGATATGAAGCTTCTGCTGGAGCAGACAAAGGGCAAAGGCATAAATATCTACACCCACAGCGAAATGCTGCCTGCTCACGGATATCCGAAGCTAAAGGCGTACCCGCACCTCAAAGGCAATTTCGGCACGGGCTGGCAGAACCAGCAGTCAGAGTTTCACAATATCCCTGCGCCGATTCTCTTCACCACAAACTGCATTATGCCCGTGAGACAAAGCTATTGCGACAGAGTTTTCACCACCTCTGTTGTGTCCTATCCTGAGCTTGTCCACATCGGCGATGACAAGGACTTTACGCCTGTTATCGAAAAGGCTATCGAGTGCGGCGGTTATGATGAGGACAAGGAAATGACGGGAATGAACGGCGGACACGTTGTCACGACTGGTTTTGCCCACAATTCTGTTCTTGAAAACGCTGGAAAGATCGTGGAGCTCGTGAAAGTAGGAAAGATAAGCCATTTCTTCCTTATCGGCGGCTGCGACGGCGCTTCACCAAGCAGAAGCTATTACACGGATTTTGCAAAACTTACGCCAAAGGACAGCATTATTCTCACACTTGCCTGCGGAAAATACCGTATCAACGATCTTGACCTGGGCAACATCGAGGGTATCCCGAGGATACTCGACTGCGGTCAATGCAACGACGCTTACTCGGCAATAAAGATCGCACTTGCATTGGCTGAGGCTTTTGACTGCGGCGTCAACGATCTGCCGCTGACGCTGGTGCTTTCTTGGTATGAGCAAAAGGCAGTCTGTATCCTGCTGACGCTTTTGTATCTCGGTATCAAGAACATCTACCTTGGCCCGACCATACCTGCGTTCGTGTCGAGCGGTGTGCTGAACGTGCTGGTGGACAAATTCCAGCTTATGCCAATTAGCACGCCTGAGGAGGATATCAAGAAAATACTTGGCTGATAAAACAAGGCTCGGAGAAATTCTGAGCCTTGTTTTATTTGAAAAAATATGCTATAATTTAATTATGATAGCGATTTGTGACGAAGTTATTATGGACGGAGGTAACAAAATATGTCTGAGATAAAATGCCCTCATTGCGGTGAGGTCTTTAAAGTAGATGAACAGGGCTATGCTGCCATCGTTTCACAGGTGCGCAACGAGCAGTTCAATGACGAAGTTGACAAGCGTGTCAAGGACGAGAAAGAGAAAGCTTTGCAGCTTGCACAGCTGGATTTTGACAGCCGTTACAGCAAGGCGATGAGCGAAAAGGATATGGAGATACAAAAGCTCAAAGCGGCGGCTGACAATGGCGAGAATGAGAAAAATCTCGCTGTGACTGAGGCTCAGCAGAAAACACGCAGCGAGTATGAAGCAATGGTCGAAGAGCTGAAAAAGCGTCTCAGCGACAATGAAAAGCTTATCGCTGAGCTGACAGCGCAGTCAAAGTCCAAGGAGACTGAGAAAGACCTTGCGGTATCTCAAGCGCTTGTTAAGGCGAAGGCTGATTTTGAGGACGAAAAGGACAAACTCAAACAGCAGCTTTCAGAGCGAGATATGAAGATATCTCAGCTCAATTCCGAGCACAAGCTTGAGCTCCAGCAGTCCGAAAGCGCTTACAAAGCGGAGATAACGAAGCTTGAAGCTGATATCAAGGCGAAGGACACCGAGAAAAAACTCGAGGTGCAAAACGCTGTTGCCGTTGTGGAGAATGAGAAAAATTCTCTCATCGCCGACCTTAATGCGCAGATAAAAGGAAAGGACGAGCTTATCGACTATTACAAGGATTTCAAGCTTCAGCTTTCAACAAAAATGGTGGGCGAGAGCCTTGAGCAATATTGCCTTACCGAGTTCAATAAGATCCGTGCAACGGCGTTCAGAAGCGCATATTTTGATAAAGATAACGACGCACGAACGGGCAGCAAGGGCGATTTCATCTACCGTGAGACGGACGAAGAGGGCAACGAGCTTATCTCAATAATGTTCGAGATGAAAAACGAGAACGAGACCACCACGACCAAAAAGCGCAACGAGCATTTCTTTAAAGAGCTTGACAAAGACAGGCGTGAAAAGGGCTGCGAATATGCGGTGCTCGTGTCGCTCCTCGAGCCGGAAAGTGAGCTTTACAATTCGGGTATCGTGGACGTTTCTTATGCCTATGAAAAAATGTATGTTGTAAGGCCGCAATGCTTTATCCCGATAATCACGATCTTGCGCAACGCCGCACTTAACACAATGTCCTATAAGGCGGAGCTTGCGAGGGTGAGAAGCGAGAACATTGATATTTCCAATTTTGAGGACAATATCAACACCTTCAAAGAGGGCTTTGCAAGGAATTTTGACCTTGCCAGCCGAAAGTTCCAAACTGCTATTGACGAGATCGACAAGACTATCGAACATTTGAAAAAGACAAAGGACGCTTTGCTTTCGTCTGAGCGTAACCTGCGGCTTGCAAATGACAAGGCTGACCAGCTGACGATCAAGAAGCTGACAAAGAATAGTCCCACAATGCGTGATAAGTTTGCCGAGCTGAAAGAGCACGAAAAGGCGCAGAAGGCTTTAGAAGAACAGTCTGACAGCTAAGGCCGAAAACACAAAACCTGCAATATCCGAAAAGCCTGCCGCTATGAAAACTGAGGGGTAGGCTTTTTTCTTTATGGCGGAAAAATACACGGCGATAGTGTAAAATGTGGTCTCCGTTGAGCCAATTAAAACGCTTGCGACCCTGCCTGTATAGCTGTCTGGTGAGACGTTTGAAAGGATAGTTTCAAGGCAGGCGAGAGCTCCGCTGCCCGAGATTGGTCTTATGAGCGCCAATGAAATGCACTCGTCGGGGAAGCCGAGAAAGCTTGTTATTGGCGAAAACACTTTTGCAATGATCTCGCAGGCTCCAGAGTTTGTGAACATTCCGACAGCCGTCATAAGCAGGATAAGCATAGGCAGAAGTTCCACCGCCGTTTTGAGGTTTTCAGCAGCGCCCTCGCAAAATGTCGCAACGATATCAACTTTTTTTAAAAGCCCGTACACAAGTATAAAAACTATGAGCAGCGGAGCGAAAAGGCTGCTAAAGCTCACGGCGATCACCCTTTCTGAGGTTCAGGGCATAGACCACAGCGCAGCCGATAGTCACGGATATGAGGGACGAGAAAATTATTGCCGGGGAAATATCGAAAGGTTCGGCGGCGCCGTGTTCAAGGCGCATTGCGGCGATAGTGGAGGGGATAAGCTGTATCGAGGCGGTGTTGAGCACCACGAGCATTGAAATGCAGCGCTTTCGGCCGTGGGGAAGCTTGTCAAGCTCTTTGGCGGCGGCAATGCCTGTTGGAGTTGCTGCGTTGCCAAGTCCTAACAGGTTGGCGGTGATGTTCATAGTTATGGCAGACATTGCCTTTTTATTTGCTGCGGCGTCCTTGAAAAGAAGTTTTGTGACAGGGGAGAGCAATCGTGCGATCTTGCCAGTTAATCCCGACTTTTCACAAATTCTGATAAGTCCGCCCCACAATGCCATTGAGCCGCAAAGGTATATCACAAGCTCCACAGCCTTGCCGCAGGCGCTCAGCGACGATGAACTGACATCAGCGATTTTCCCCGTAAATACGCCGCAAACCAACGATACGACTATCAAAAAAGTGATAACAAGACCCAGCATAATTTGTGCTCCTAACCCTCAGTATTCATAGTAATTTCATATATAAAAAACTTTGACAATAAGTGTGAAATTTTGGTGTATGTGCTTGACAAATGAATTAATATTTGTTATAATGTGTATATCATAAGATTTATGTTAAAAGAAATGCAAAAATGCGTTTCAATTTGATTTAAAGGGGATTGATTTTATGAAATCTACAGGAATTGTAAGAAAAGTTGACGAGCTCGGAAGAATCGTATTGCCGATCGAGCTCAGAAGAACCTATGACCTCGCTGTTAAGGACGCTATCGAGATCTATACAGATGACGATAAGATTATCCTTAAGAAGTTCCAGAGAACTTGTATCTTTTGCGGAAGCGGCGAAGAGTGTGTTGAATACAAGGGCAAGACAATTTGCGCAGCTTGTATGGCAGAACTCAAGGGTGAAAACAAGTAATTACATATTGAAAGCAACAGGACAGACTAAGGTTTGTCCTGTTTTCATTTTATGATAGGATTTTTATTTTATGAAAAAGAGAGCGTATGATTTTTTATCACACACTCTCTTTTTTACATTATAAACTTTTTTATATCGTCCTCGCTGCCGTTAAATACAGCCATTTCAAGGTATCCGCCGCTTTCGTAATAGGAAAACTTTATGCGGTCGGTGTAGCTCCAAAACTGCCAGTTGATATTCTCATCAGGCTTTGAATAGAGGCTTTCGTACCAAATAGGGCAGTCGTCAAAGCGCTTGTCGCCCTCGATCATCTTGCTGTATGTCCTGCTGGTGCAGTAGATAACAGGCTTGACGCCATATTGTTCGTATATCTTGTCGCAGTAGGCAGAAAGATTATCGGAGGCTTCGTAAAAATCGGGCGGCAGCAGCTTATAAAGCCCACGGAGACGAATTTCTACCGCAGGGATAAGCCTGCCGTTAAGATCGTCGCCGACTGTTTCGATAAAGTGCTCAGCCTGCTTTTCTCCGTCTGAATCCAGCACGAGAACGTGGTATGCGCCAACATAAAGCTCGCTATTTTCTGAATCGTTCCAGTTATCACGGAAGTTTGCGTCCTCAAAGCTTGTGCCTTTTGTGGCTCGTATATACGCCATTTGAATGTTCTGAGAGCCGAAGCTTTTCCAACTTATCTTGCCCATTTCTTCGGTCACAACAGGCCCTCTTATTGGATAATCACGCTTTTTCGGTTCGTTGAACCAAAGCCTGCCTGTGTAAAGCAGGATAGCAATGTTCACGATCATCACGATAACGCAGAGTATCACCAACCGTATGATAAGCTTTTTCAGAAACCTGTGCTTTGGCTTTTCTTCTTCATATACGTCATAATTGGTGTAGTCCGAAAGGTCTTTGTCGTCAAATTCGCTGTTTATCTTTTTGACAGCTTCTTTATCAAGCTTGAACTTCCTGCTGCGTTTCATTGGTGGTTTCCTTTGGTTTGAACTTTTCAGAATTGCCGATAAGGTCGGCGAAGGTGTATTCTTCAAGCTTGTCCCTTACAGTCTGAGATATCTCGTTGAAAGCACGCTGATAACAGCACGCCCCCGAAAGCCCCCTATTGCAAATGCCGTCAGGGGAGAGACACCTTGAAAAATAGTATGTACCTTCGATACACTCGATGACCATTCTGAGGGTTATCTCAGAGGGTTCTTTTGCGATTATATATCCGCCCTGAGTGCCCTTGAAGGATTTTACAAGACCGGAAGCCACCAGCTTTCTGAGAATTTTCAGCGCAAATCTAAGCGTAACTGTTGCATCGTTGGAAATGGTCTTTGCGTCCATTTTATTGCGTGTGCGGCACAGCACGGAAACTATCCTTACTGCATAATCCGCTTCTAAGGTAATAAACATTTTAACTTACTCCCTCACGATCAATCGAGGTAATCTCTTACCTTGTTGCTTCTGTTAGGGTGACGGAGCTTTCTAAGCGCCTTTGCTTCGATCTGTCTTATTCTCTCACGAGTGACATTGAACTGCTGACCAACTTCTTCAAGTGTTCTTGAACGTCCGTCCTCAAGACCGAAACGCAGTCTAAGCACCTTTTCTTCTCTCTCTGTAAGAGTTGAAAGCACCTGATTGATCTGCTCTTTAAGAAGCACAAGTGAAGCTGCCTCAGCCGGAGCGGGAGCGTCATCGTCAGGGATAAAGTCGCCAAGGTGAGAATCTTCCTCTTCGCCGATAGGTGTTTCAAGAGAAACAGGGTCTTGTGCGATTCGCATAATCTCTCTTACTCTCTCAACGCTCATATCAAGCTCCTTAGCAATCTCCTCAGGTGAAGGATCGTGACCGTTTTTGTGTAGAAGCTGTGAGGAAACTTTCTTTACCTTTGTGATAGTCTCCACCATATGAACTGGTATTCTGATAGTTCTTGCTTGGTCTGCGATAGCTCTTGTGATAGCCTGTCTTATCCACCAAGTAGCGTATGTGGAGAACTTGAAGCCCTTTGTATAGTCGAACTTTTCAACGGCCTTGATAAGACCCATATTGCCTTCCTGTATAAGATCGAGGAAGCTCATACCTCTGCCAACATATCTCTTTGCGATAGATACAACAAGTCTGAGGTTAGCTTCTGCAAGTCTCTTTCTTGCTTTCTTTGCGTCCTTTTCATTGCCGCTTGACATCTTCTCAGCAAGCTGTATCTCTTCCTCAGAAGTCAGAAGAGGCACTCTTCCGATCTCCTTGAGATATATCTTAACAGGGTCGTCGATAGCGATACCGTCAGTTGAAAGGGAAATGTCAACGCCGTCCTGATCAAGCTCTTCCTCAGGGTTTACAAGGTCAAGGGTGTCGTCTGGGATAATATCGTCAATGATCTCAATGTTGTTTGCGGCGCAAGCGTCATAGAAGCTGTCCATCTGCTCAACGTCATAGTCAAGCTTTTCAAGAGCGTCGGTGATCTCCTTTGTTGTCAGCTTGCCGGTCTCTTTTCCGTGAGCCATAAGGTTGTCCATAATAGATTTCTTGTCTGTCATTTCAAGCACTCCATTCTTAATTTTTACATCTTTATGTTATTTCTTATTTTGTCTTAATTCCTGCATTTTTCTGATAAAATCGTCATCAGAAATGCCGTCATCGTCGGCATTTTTAGGCCTATAATCCAAAAGAGTTCTGACATAGTCGTCGACCACCGACGTATCAACGCCAAGCTCGTCATATTTATCAATTATCTCGGTTATTTTGCCCACTTCCTCGGGCGAAAATTCGCCGTTAAAGGAGGATATAGAGCAATCTTCAAGATTTTTGATCTTTTCGGCAAGGCTTGAATACACTCGTCTGTTAAAAGCCGTAACGAACTTTTCGGGAGGCAGCTTGCTCAGAAGCTCATTGCAGGCGTCGTGATTATTATACAAATAGTATATGATACCGCTTTCCGCCGCCGCTTCCTTTTTGTGATCGAAGGCTTCGGGGTTGATATCGTCACGCTTGTCTGCAAAGGTGATCGTCCGTGTCCATTCTCTTTTGCTGTACTGATAACGTTCTTTTCGTATCAATGCGTTGACCTCTGCGGTTATAGCTTCACGGCTGACGTTCTGTTCAGTTGCGACTTTGTTGATGTAGATATCACGTTCAACAGGCGAGCCGATCTCCGCCAAAACTTTGTAGGTCTTTTTCAAATAATCTATCTTACCAAGCTCAGAGTCGGTGTCAATGCCGTCTTTGCACTTGCTAAGTTCAAAATTTATCGCTCCGTCAGAATTGTTTAGCAGATGACGGAAATGGTCTGCTCCGAATTTATTTATGTATTCGTCGGGGTCTTTTGCACCGTTCATTTTAATGACCGTGGTTTTAAGACCTGTGTCGCCGAGAATTTTTATCGCTCTTGAAGTCGCTTTCTGACCTGCGCCGTCGGCATCATAGCAGATAACGACTGTGTCGGCATAATTCGAGATTATCTTTGCCTGTTCGGGGGTCAGCGCCGTTCCGCAGGAAGCAACTGCGTTCTCAAAACCAGCTTGGTTAAGGGATATAACGTCAAGATTTCCCTCGCAGAGCAGAACAGTTTTGTCCTTGACAGCGGCATTTTTTGCAAAATTCATCGAGAAGAGAAACCTGTTTTTTGAATAAACAAGGGTATCTTTCGAGTTAAGATATTTTCTCTTATCGTCCGCCGAAAGTGCTCGTCCGCCAAAGCCAACGATATGGCCTGCTAGGTCGATAAACGGGAACATCGCACGGTTTACAAAGAAGTCAAAAGTGTTTTTTGTGTTTCTCTGTGAACGTGAGATAAGCGACCCTGCTTCAAGCTCCTGCTCAGTAAAGCCCTCACTAAGCATATACATTTTAAGCGCCGACCAACTGTTTGGCGCAAAGCCCATACCGTACTTTTTTATAGTATCAATGCTGAGCTTTCGCTTGTTGAGCAGATAGTCAAGGCACTCTTTGCCCTGCGGCGTTTTAAGCTGATGATAGAAAAACCTTGCGGCGACTTTATTCATTTCGTAAAAACGCTTTCGGGTATCTGAACGCTGGCTATTGTAGCCGTTATCTTCGGGGAGCGGTACTCCGCCACGCTCTGCAAGGAGCTTTACGGCTTCCCAATAGTCCAAATTATTGTACTTCATTGTGAAGGTTATAACATCTCCGCCGGCGCCGCAGCCGAAACAATGAAAATATTCCTTGTCTGGGTGAACGTGGCAGGAGGGCGTTTTCTCATTATGGAAAGGGCAGAGACAAATATAATCTCGACCTGTTCTTTTAAGGGAAACATAGCTGCCCATTACTTCGGCGATAGGGTTTGCAGCTTTTAATCTTTCGATAAATTCAACAGGCAATGCCAATTTATTTCCCTCACTTTCTCAAAAAAATCTAGTATTTTGTCCACCCGAGAGGAATGAAGAGATTTTTGAAAGTTTCGATTGCGAAACCGTCGGTCATTCCAGAAATATAGTCGCATATGGCACGGTCGATGCCGCATTGATACGCAAGGTTCATATACATCGCAGGAAGCTTTTCGATATGGTGGACATAATAATCGTAAAGCTTTGCGATCATATCCTGCGCTTTCACCTCTTCGGATTTGCACTTAGGATTGGTGTAAACAAATTCAAACATAAATCTGTGCAGGGCTTTGTAAGCGGCGTCAACTTCCTCGTCCATATGCAGCTCTTCTGCACCGCCTTTTACAAGGGAAGTTACCAGCGTGGTGATACGCTGGGATTTTGACGAGCCGAGAACTTTTCTGATATTCTTCGGGATATCGTCCTCAGTCATAATGCCTGCACGGACAGAGTCGTCGATATCGTGATTTATGTAGGCGATAACGTCCGCAAAGCGCACAACATAGCCCTCTTTCGTGTCGGCGATCTGATTTGTATGTTTCAAAATTCCGTCACGAACTTCGGCGGTAAGGTTAAGGCCTTTGCCGTCTTTTTCGAGACTTTCCACAACTCTGAGGCTTTGCTCATAATGATGAAAGCCGTCGGGATTGAGCTCATTGAGAGCACGTTCGCCAGCGTGACCGAATGGCGTGTGACCAAGATCGTGGCCCAAAGCGATAGCTTCGGTAAGGTCTTCATTGAGCCGCAGCGCTCTTGTAACAGT
This sequence comes from Ruminococcus sp., assembly GCF_019423705.1. Lineage (GTDB taxonomy): Bacteria > Bacillota > Clostridia > Oscillospirales > Ruminococcaceae > Hominimerdicola. The sequence goes on from NZ_JAHZAX010000005.1 coordinate 210,250, forward strand.
CCGTGCGATCTGACTGACTTCAAGGGTATGGGTCAGTCGTGTTCTGTAATGATCGCCGGCAGGGGAGAGATAGACCTGAGTTTTATGCTTGAGACGTCGAAATGAATTGCAATGAAGTATCCTGTCACGATCACGCTGAAAATCAGTCCTCAGCGGACAGGGTTCTTCCTCTTTAACTCTGCCTTTTGTCTGCGTGGACAGAAAGGCATATTTGCAAAGATACTCTTTTTCAAAAAGCTCTGTTTGTTCTCTGGGCAGCATAATGATCCTCCCTCTAAATGTAAAAATACCTCCTGTTATAAGCGCATAACACACCCTATTTAATATATACTATATTAGTTCAAAAAAGCCTTTATTTTTACATAAAGGCTAAGAAATTTTGTTTTATTGCACAATTATCAAGCGAAATCAGCAAGCAAATCTGTTTCTTCTGCTATCTCGAGCTTGCCGCAGGATATATCCGTAAGCTGCTTTTTAAGCTTATCGGCAAGTTCTGATCTGACAAGAAAAGCAAGGTCCACGGTGTCGGCAAAGTCCTCTTTTTCCATAATAACGCCATAATCGGGCAGGGCATAGCTGACCTTGCCGTAAAGAGTATAATCGCAGGAAAAAGATATTCGTGAGCACTCACACATTTCCATTTTTCGTGCGGCGTTTATTGCAATCGTGCAACCTTGAGCGTAAGCTCTTGTAAGGCCGCTTGCGCCAAGCAATATGCCGCCGAAATACCTCGTCACAACAACGCAGACGTCCGTCAGCCCCGACTTGTTTATGACATCAAGGACAGGGACTCCGCCTGTGCCTTGGGGTTCGCCGTCATCGCTATATCTTGAAACATTGCCGTCACGGACAACATAGGCGTAAACATTGTGCCGAGCCTTGCGGTTTTCAGATTTGATACGATTTATAAATTCAACAGCCTCGTCGGCGGTTTTTACAGGGGCAATGTGTCCGATAAACTCAGACTTCTTTTCGATAAAGCTATCCTGTGCCTCTTCATATATGGTCGTATATCCCATTTTGTACACCTCCGAAAGCTGCTGTTATGGCAAAGAAAAAAGGAACGGAAATTATCCGTTCCTTCTGAAAATTAGTCAAGATTAAATCTCTTCTTGAATCTGTCAACACGTCCGCCTGTATCTACGAGCTTCTGCTTACCTGTGTAGAATGGGTGGCACTTTGAACAAATTTCAACCTTGATATCCTTCTTTGTAGAACGAGTGTGGATAACATTACCGCAAGCGCAAGTAATTGTAGTCTCCTCGTACTTTGGGTGAATACCTTCTCTCACTTTGACATCCTCCTTCCAAACTAAAATTATGACTCATAGAAGCCCATCATTTCAGTTTAGACAGTAGTTCTATGCAGTAATTTTTGTTTTGCTATACAAACCAGCTTTATTATTATACCATTGTATAATACGCTTGTCAAGCACTTAATATTTTTTTTACAATTAAGCCTTGCAATAACAAAAATTACTTTGCGGCAATGCTGACTGTTACGCTGCCAACATTCTGCTTTTCAGAGCTTTCGCTCAATTTACCTGAGATTTTTAGTTTAGCACTTGCAGTCGGTGCGCTATCAGTTGCGAGACCTTCTGCCGATTTAAGTGACAAGCTTGTTATTACGGTATTATTGTTGTAAAATGTGCCTGCTATGTCCGAATATCCAGTGTTTGCGGTAAAACCAAGCGAAGCTGTTATTGCTGCATTTGAATGGTTTGTTATTGTAATGGTATCTGCGCCATTTGCACAACTCCAACCACCTTCGACCGCACCTTCATACTTTTGTATTGTTGGATTCCACGTGCCTTTTGAACCTTCCTTATAAGTGTATTCAAGTGAGCCCCAAGAGATATCAACAGAGTAAACGGTTGCGGCGTCGTCTGCGGAAACATAGGTTGCGCTTACGGCTTTGCTGTCTGTTTTAACTGCCTTTCCGCTTGTGTCAGTTTCACTGTCGTTGTTGAAAGTCATAAGCATATATTTAGCGCTTGAGAGTGCTGCGATCGGCATACTGTTTTCACTTTTTACTGCCAATTCAGATGTGTTCTTACGATCTGCGCCATAGCGTATTACCATATCTTTGCCGGCAAGAATTGAACAGTTTTGAAGTGAGAACAATTGCTTGTCAGTTGGCACTTCGATTTGTAAAGTTCCTGTACCTACGAATGTTATGTTAGTATTGTTGGAATATATACCGAAATCAGCTGCAGCGTCGGCAGATATGAAGTTATCACCAGTAAGATTTATTGTTAACTCAGATTCCGTAGTGCTTGTGATACCAATACCGCAGCGTATAGTTTCTACATCGCTCGCTTCGTTAATATTTGCGCTATTTAGATAAAGTGTTTCATCACTAGCAACATATTTGATATTACCATACTCTACAATATCATTTCCTACGTCAACAAAAGGTGTTTGTCCATAGCCATCAACATTAATGATTATATTCTCTGGTGGGTTTCCAGCCGCTGAAACGCTAATAGCCGAGAACGTGAACACCAAAGCGGCAGCAAGGGCTAAAATTTTCTTCATAACCATACCTCCAATACGATTTTTAGTATTTATATACAAAAATTGTATCATTGACCGCCCGAATTGTCAATAGTTTATACGACATTTGCTGACATATGGCGATATATTCTACATTTGTTTTAAATTTTGGTGGGGTTTATTGTGCAATATTATATGTTTATTTATAATATTTGGTATCTTACGTGAGTTTCAGAATGGTGTTTCATCATCTGATGTTTCTTCTGAATTATTTCTTACATACTCGTCATTGGCTTCAATTTCAGCCATATAGCATTCGATAGCGTTATTGATAAATTCATTCATACTCATATTTTGTTTTGCAACATATTCTTTAAGTTCTTCACGTTTGCCTTTGGGGACATAAAGGGTAACACGATCATAATTTTTGTCACGGTATTTTGTATTTGTCCTTGATCTGACTGTTTGCTTGCAGTCATCGCAAACACCGGACCGATTAACAGCACTTTCATAGTAATTGCCACAATTCTTACAGCGGACTGTATACATTAAATCACCTCATATTTTTTTATTTCTACAAGTCGTAAAACAATGACGCTATTGATTATATCACAGTAGGTCAAAACTGTCAATACTGCCTGTTAAGGATCTTAAGCGTTTTGCGAATATCATTAGCAGGTATGTACTCACGAAGGTCAAACCATTTATCGATAGCAAACGAAGCTATTTTTAGAGAATCCTTCTTATCGGTCTTGACCTTTCTAACACGATTTGTGCCATAGTCATCGATCAACAAAGGATTGACTACGGATACAAATATACCCTGGTTGTGGAGTGCATTGGCGATGGGTTCATAATATGCACCTGTGTATTCCATAACAACTTTTGTTTCACCTGAAAGTGATTTGATGAGCTTCACAAGCTTATCAAATCACTTTCTGTGTGTGACACATCAAATGGTTCAGCTATGACAACTCCAAATGGCTGTATGACAACAACAGTGTTTTTGCCTTTGGAAACGTCGATACCTACTGCGTTCATAAATATCTCTCCTAATGATAGAATTAGTGACGATAGCTCCACGCTTTACTCATTACCTATTCTGTCTACTGAGTGATGCGAGCGCACAGAGGTTGGCTCTACCTGCAAAAACGAATGCTGTAATGAAAGCATGGATAACTGTCTTTTACATGGGCGTGGTATCCCAAGGAGTTGAACGTTAGTCCGTTCACTGCTTTCATTATAGCTTATGTAACAAGTACGTGTAAACCATAGCTGGTTCGTTGTGGATTTAACGTCTAAATTTATTATAGTAGCGCCTGCATATAGTCAAAATCAATTTTTGCCTTTTCTGCAATCGACAAAGTGAGTGCCTCAATCGCTGTATCAACGTGATTTGCTGCTATCGCTGGCTTTATAGTGCGCTTTGTGAATATATCTGACTTTTCAAGCAGCTTGTCTTTATCATAAGATTTTTCAAGCGTGGCTACCAGATTATACGATATATCATCTCTGAAATAACGCTTATTACTTTGGCTGTGAAGCAGCCCGTATTTGTTATAGAAGTTATCATAAAGAGTATTAAGCTTGCCCTGCATAAGTATGCTCTTGGTGTTTAACAAAGTCATTACGCTTTTGAACAACGTCTTTGTGTATCTTTTTAACTTCCGGTATATCTGATTTACTTACAGTCAGTACAGTCTGACTTCTCATTTGCATAATACTATTTTTTATGTCATTGAGCTTATCTATATCCGCAGCACTTACGGCTGCTTTCAAGGACTTATAATAGTCAGGGTTTATGTATCTTTTTTCTTTTGT
>NZ_JAHZAX010000006.1 GCF_019423705.1 Ruminococcus sp.
CGTCTGAACTGTTTTTCTATATCACGTTTTGTAAGGGTTATCATAACAGGTCTGCCGTGGGGGCAATACCTAATATTTTCCTGCCCGTAAACTGCGTTCACAAGGGCTTGAAGCTCTATACCGCTGTTTGTGTCGTTGGCCTTTATTGCCGCCTTGCAGGCAACGGAATGATAAAGGTCGTCAAATATCTCAACCTGCGGATTGAGCTTGTTTTCGATAAAATTCTTAGCAAGGTCGCTGACGATATCCGCAGGGTTATCATCGCCTAAGATTATTGGCACGCCCTTGACGGCGACTGTCGGCGCAACGTCCGCTTCTATCTCAAAACCAAGCTGAGAGACCTTATCAAGATTTGCGGTCAGAGCGTCATACTCATCATAGGAAAGCAGAACCATAAAGGGCTCCAAAAACATCTGCGTTTCAAGCTGGTTTGCGTCGTTTTTTATCTTCTCGAAAATATATCTTTCGTGGGCGGCGTGCTTGTCCATAAGTATCATTTCATCGCCCACCTGTGCCACAACGTATGTCTTAAAAAGCTCGCCGATAACAACAGGCTTCGGCTTTTCGGGCTCTTTCTCCTCAACAATGACTGTGCGCTTCTTTGTGAAGCTTTCAGAGTCGATGAACTTGAAAGCCTCGGGCTTTTCCTCTTCGGGGTCGTCTGGGAGCGGTATCTCGCTGACCGCCCTGTTTATCTCCTCGACTGTTATTTTGTGAGGCTTAGGGTTGGGGCAGGATATCTCATTCATCGCAGGTGCTTTGCTCTCCTGCGCTTTTTCAAGGCTTGCAAGGAACATATCATCACTGCCGCTGAGCTGGTCTTTTTCCTGCTGTGGGATACTTCGCTCCTCAACAGTTTTAAGCGTTTGTTGAGGCTGAACAGCCTTTGTCTCCTCCCTCGGTGCAGGCTGAGCAAAATTGCTTTGTGCAGGCTTCGGCTGCGTTGGGTAATTAACAGGAGCATTATTCTCAGCCCTTTGAACAGGCTGAACGCTCTGCGGTTTTTCGTTATCCTCAACGCCGAATTTCAGCTGAACGCCCTTATCCTTTGTAACGCCGAAAAGCTCGCTTGGTGTGAAATTGTGCTTGCTTTCAAGCTTCATTTCATTTGGCTTGTCGTTTTTCATCAGCGAATTTTTCACCGCAAAGAACACCGCTTCGTGCATAAGCTTCTCGTCAGAAAATCGCACTTCTATCTTTGTGGGGTGGACGTTCACATCTATCGTGTTGGGCGGAATGTCGATATAAAGCACGCAAGCGGGGAACTTGCCCGTCATAAGCAGATTTCTGTACGCCTCTTCGATTGCGGCGGCGCAGGCTCTTGACTTGACGTATCTTTTATTCACAAAGAAATTCTGAAAGCGCCTGTTGGGCTTTGCGCAGAGGGGCTTGACTGTATAGCCCGAAATGTGCATACCTTTCCAAGTGTAATCTACTTCAAGCATTGAATTTGCAAAATCTCTGCCATAAACCGAATACACCGCAGAATAGGTCTTGCCGTCTCCTGCGGTCAAAATCTCGACTTTATTATCTCTTATAAATTTGAAAGATATCTCGGGGTGTGAAAGGGTCAGCTTTGTCACAAGGTCGGCGGCAAAATTGCCCTCTGAAACGTCCTTTTTGAGAAATTTTAGTCTCGCTGGAACGTTGTAGAAAATATCCCTTACAACAAATGTTGTGCCATCGGGACAGCCGCACTCTTCGCAGGCTTTCTCGACTGTTCCCTCTATGACATAGTGCGTGCCGTAATCTTCCTCGGGACGCTTTGTGAGGACGTCCACCTTTGCGACTGCGCATATGGACGCCAGCGCTTCGCCACGGAAGCCCAATGTCATAATGCTGTCAAGGTCACGCTTTACCGATATCTTACTTGTTGCGTGGCGGAGAAATGCTGTTGGCAGGTCGTCCTTTGAGATACCCTTGCCGTTATCCGTCACTCTTATATAGGTACGACCGCCGTTTTTTATCTCAACGGTTATAACGTTCGCACCTGCATCAATTGCATTTTCAAGAAGCTCTTTGATTATTGAAGCAGGTCTGTCGATGACTTCGCCTGCTGCGATAAGCTCGGAGACTTCCTTGCTCAGAACTTTTATTTCTGACATTTTTCTATCCTTTTCTATGGCTTACTATTTCCAGAAGCCGCCTGTATGAAAATTCTCTTTGCCCGTTGGCGTTGCCGTTATGCGAAATATCACGCAGCCATCGGGACAGACGATAGTCTTTAATACTTGCTGTCGCCGCCGATCTTGGTCAGATCACCGCCGCTGCGGACAGCTTCCATTATTGGATACAACATCATCATTGTTTTGCTGCATATCCCATAGCCGTCCTTATTGACAGGACAGCCATAGGTGCAGAAATATTTATCGCCTATCTCTTCGCCGTTGCGGCAATAGTTTTCAGTATGATCGCCACGGAGAAAGCCCGTGACCTCTATCTCAAATTCGTACTCTTCGTCATACCACTTTTTCATTGCGTTCACCTAAACGTATCTCAGCAAGTCCTTTACAAAGTCACGTAGCTCGCTGTTGGTCATTTCGTCGACATTAGTTTTTCTCAGCCTGTCGGTGACGATACTGTCGCTTATCTTGTCAAAGGATATCTGATCTGTTTCAAGCTGCTGTGCGGCAAGTCTTGCCTTTTTGTTCTCGGCTTCAAGCTGTTCAAGCAGCTCCTTTGCTCTGTTTATTATCTTGTTCGGCAGTCCTGCAAGCTTGGCAACTTCAATACCATAGCTTTCATCAACTCCGCCAGGAACGATTTTACGCAAAAACTTAATGCTGTCGCCCTGTCTTTTAACTGCAACGGAGAAATTTCTCACGCCGTCAAGTTCTTTTTCAAGGCTTATAAGCTCGTGATAATGTGTTGCAAAAAGGGTCTTGCAGCCCATTGATCTGTTTGTGGAGATATATTCCGAAACAGCTCTTGCAATGGAGATACCGTCAAATGTGGAGGTACCTCTGCCCACTTCGTCAAGGATAACAAGGCTGTTTTTCGTTGCGTGCTTGACGATATCCGCAACTTCGCTCATCTCCACCATAAAGGTAGACTGGCCTGCGGTGAGATCGTCAGAAGCGCCGATTCTTGTGAATATCTGATCCACAACGGAGATCTTAGCATAGTCGGCAGGAACAAAGCAGCCTATCTGCGCCATAAGTGTGATAAGCGCCACCTGTCGCATATAAGTCGATTTACCCGACATATTCGGGCCTGTAATTACAGCCATTCTGTTGTTTGTCAGATCAAGGTATGTGTCGTTGGGCACAAAAACCTCATCTTTTTGCATAAGCTCAACAACAGGGTGTCTGCCGTTTTTGATATCTATAACGCCGTCGATAGCGATCTCAGGCTTTGTGTAGTTATTGTTCACAGCCGCCGTTGCAAATGAGCACAGCACGTCTATCTGCGCCACAGCCGTTGCAGTTTCCTGCACAAGTCGCAGTTGAGTTGCAGCAAAGTCTCTTATTTCCGCAAAAATCTCCTGCTCCAGCGTTACTATCTTATCGCTTGCGCCCAAAATAGTGTTCTCAGCGACTTTCAGCTCGTCGGTAATAAAACGCTCGCAATTTGCAAGGGTCTGCTTTCTTATGTAATTATCCGGCACAAGGTCATAATATGATCTTGTTACCTCGATATAATATCCGAAAACTCGGTTATAGCCTATTTTAAGGTTCTTTATGCCCGTCTTTTCTCTTTCACGCTCGGCGATATCGTCGATTATGCCTTTGCCGCCTGAGATTATATTTCTCAATCCGTCAAGCTGCTCGTTGAAGCCGTCCTTGATAACATTGCCGTCCTTGACATTGACAGGCGGTTCGTCCACAATTGCGTTTTCAACAAGGTTTGATATTGCTTCAAGTGTGGATATCTTCGAGTTGCAGGCGCAGATAAGCTTTGAATCAAAGCCTTTGAGTATCTCCTTCACCTGCGGCAGCTTCAATGCTGTCAGCGAAAGTGACTTCAAGTCTCTCGGGCTGGCGGTCTTATACATTACCCTTGTCATAAGTCTTTCAAGGTCATAAACACCGCCAAGAATTTCTTTAAGCTCGCCCAGCGCAACAGGGTCTTTTGTGAGCTGTTCGACTGCATTGAGCCTATCGATTATCTTTGTAGGATTAACAAGCGGCTGCTCGAGGAATGATTTGAGCATACGCTTGCCCATTGAAGTTTTAGTGTGGTCGAGCACCCAAAGCAGCGAGCCTTTTTTCTCTTTATTCCTAAGCGTTTCCGTAAGCTCAAGGTTGCGCCTTGCTGTGAAACCGATAGTCATAATAGGGTCGGCGTCGTGTCTTATTATCTCGGAAAATCTGCCCACGAGAGCTTTCTGCGTATCGTGGATATATGCAAACAGACCGCAGACAGCAAATGCCGAAACGCTGTCGGGCTTTACGCCGATTGATTCAAGGCTGTTGGTAGAAAACTGCTTTAACACCTCTTCTGTATGTATAAGCGGCGAAAAGTCGTTCTCTTCAAGAAGCTGGACGCTGGTCTTGAGCTTTTCTCTTATAAAACTTGAAAGCTCTTTATATGACAAAAATGCGTCGTTTATAAGTATCTCAGATGGAGAAAATCTTGAAAGCTCGTTGATAGCGGCGTTGGTCATTTCCTTGCCTGCAAATTCGAACAGGTGTACCTCGCCCGTTGAGATATCCGCAAGACAAAGGGCGCTTTCCTTTGCCCTCATATAAAATGCGCAGATGTAGTTATTGGTGGTCTCGTCGAGCATACTGCTTTCAATAAGCGTACCCGGTGTGACAACTCTTATTACCTCTCTCGGCACAATGCCCTTGCAGGAAGCAGGGTCCATCGTCTGCTCGCAGATAGCGACGTTATAGCCTTTTTCGATAAGCTTTTTCAGATAAACGTCGCAGGCGTGATGAGGCACGCCGCACATCGGCGCTCTCTCCTCAAGTCCGCAGTCACGGCCTGTCAGGGTCAGCTCAAGCTCTCTCGAAGCTGTGATAGCGTCGTCAAAAAACATTTCGTAAAAGTCGCCCAGCCTGTAAAAAAGTATGTGATTTTTATATCTATTTTTGACCTCAAAATACTGCTTCATCATCGGTGACAGTTTTGAAAAATCTATATCTTTGGTTTCCACTTGAACTCACTCCGATCTAAAATTAATTGTGGGTGTTCGCCTTAACGTCTTGATATGATAAAAACGATCTGCCCCAACCCGCAAGCTTTTCCTTACAGATTCGGGCAGACGGGGGATAGACGTTCCCCTGCCTAATATTGCCTTAAATTAGTGGCAGCCGCCGCAAGATGAACAGCTTCCTGAGCAGCTATGTGGTGCTTCCTCTGGGCAAGTCATCGGGTCTTCGCCGTTTGCAGCCATTGAGATGATATAGTTTACAGAGCCGAGAAGCTTATCCATAACTTCCTTTGCCTCGTTGAATGCGATCATCTTAGGCATTGCCATGATCTCGTCATAAAGGCCTCTGATCTGATCGTCCAGCTCCTTCATCTTCTCGCCGTCCTTATCAGGCTTCTGCATTTCAACGCTGAGCTGCGATCTGAGCTGATTGAACTCGCCGATCTTGTTCTGGATCTCAACGTCAGTATCGTTCATTGTGCAGGCTTCCATATAAGCCTTGTATCTTTCGTCTTCCTGGATAGCTTTTCCAAGCTGTCTTGTCATTTCAATTACAGTCATAGTAATTCTCCTTTGATTTATTTATCTTCAACAAGTTCGCCCATAAGCGCCCAGTTCATTGCCTTTGTAATGCGGACTTGTATGAATTGACCAATGTATTTTTTGTCGGCTTTGACCTCAACGATGATATCCTCATCGTTCTTTCCTGTAAGATGGTCAGAGCCAGTTCTGCCCTCGCCTGTCGGCAAAACCGTCACCACTCTGCCCACAAATCTCGAGAGCCATTCTGAGGACACTTCTCTCTGCTCAAGCAGCAGCTCTCTAAGCCACAAGCCTTTTTGCTTATCTGAGATATTATCCTCCATTTCGGCAGCCTTTGTGCCGCTTCTTCTTGAATAAACGAATGAATAGATGTTATCGTACTTGACCTTTTTGATAAGCTCTTTAGTCTCGCAGAACTCCTCATAAGTCTCACCGGGGAAGCCCACGATCAGGTCAGTCGTGAATGAGAACTCGGGGTCTTTCGCTCTTGCATAGTCGATTATTTTGAGATAATCCTCTGCGGTATAGCGGCGGTTCATTGCTTTGAGTATCCTGTCCGAACCAGCCTGAACAGGCAAATGCAAATGCTTGCAGACCTTTTTGCACTCGAGTATTGCGTCAATAAGCTCGTGACTTGCGTCCTTGGGGTGGCTGGACATAAACCTAATGCGGAAATCCCCGTCGATCTTGTCAATCTCTCTCAAAAGCTGCGGAAAGCCATAGCTATACGAATTGACGTTCTGACCCAGCAGAGTTATTTCCTTATAGCCGTTTTTCACAAGTGCCGAAACTTCTGCGATGACCGATTCGGGCTTTCTGCTTCTTTCTCTGCCACGAACATAAGGCACGATACAGTATGTGCAGAAGTTGTTGCAGCCATACATTATCGGCACGAAAGCTCTTATCTTATCGTCACGGAGCTGGAGGAAATCCTCATTTATATCAACGTGGTTTTCTGACAGATTGAATATTCTGTCGTGCTTCGAGATTATATCCCACAACATTCTGTACATATCGTTATAAGCGAACGTGCCAAAAACAAGGTCTACCTGTCGATAGGTCTTTTTTATCTTCTCGGCAACGTGCTTCTGCTGAGCCATACAGCCGCAGATACCGATAATAAGCTCGGGGTTATTCTCTTTAAGGTGTTTTAGATCGCCTATCCTGCCGAAAACTTTGTCCTCGGCGTTTTCTCTGACGGCGCAGGTGTTGTAAAGGATAAACTGAGCCTCGTTCACGTCCGTGGTGAACCCATAGCCCACCTTTGAAAGCATACCCTTTATCTTCTCGCCGTCGCTGACATTCTGCTGGCAGCCATAGGAATGGACAAGCGCCAACGGCTTGTGACCGCAGGTCTTTTCATACTCTTCCGACCAGCCGCAGAGCCTTTGGGTGATCTCTTCATTGCTTATCATTTCAGAAATTTTATCTGTCATCAAAATCCTCATTTCACATCAAACATTCTTTTTAATTATAAAGCTTTTCGCTAATATTGTCAACCGTTATTTTGTTAATTTTGCATAAGGCTGTCGGTTATGGGAAAAAGAAAGGAGACCCGAAGGTCTCCATATATCGGCACGCTTATTCTTCGTTTTCCTTGACCTCTTCCTGTCCGCAAGGTTCTTCAAGGCCTCTCGGGAAAAATTCCACAGTCGGGAATGCGATCTTCTCGAACATTTCGCAGGGGCTTCCGCTGTTTGTTGAACATTCCTTGCCCGGCACGCAGTAATCATAAACAGGCACCATAATGGGCACAGGTCTTGAAAGCTGGATAATTGCGAAAAGTCCGATAGTGATGAGCACGTTTTTGTCCTCGCTCGGCAAAGGCTCGGCGACAAGTTTTGCGTCAAGACACATCGGCGCTGCAACGCTTACGGAAGCGCAAGGCATTGCCGCCGTGCAGCAACAGCAGGAGCAGCCGCTTGTGGGTGATGTGGTGACAGTCTGATTGCCATCGCAGGTGGAAAATCTCTGGGTTCCGCCGTCGCTGCCGAAAAGAATGACTTTCTTTGTGAAAGTAGCCGTGCCGTACAATACTGTCGGCGCTGCCCCTGCGGCTTCATAAGCTTCTATCTGCGCTCTGAAAGTATAAGTAACGTCCACCGCATAAAAGCCGTGATTGAATGCCACAGGTGATATGGCAAAGCTAACGTCCGTCACGTCGATACAGGTGCTCTTGATATACGCCGCATTATTGATCGTCGTCTGATCGGCTTCTTCAAAGGTAAATTCAAGGTCCTCAAGACAATCCTGCGACGAGCAGGAATCGAACACACGCATTGCTTCGATACACATTGCTTCCTTGAAAGGTTTGCTGTTAAAATCGCTCATAGTAGTTCCTCCTATAAAATCATTTCATACGGAAGTTTTTTTACTTCGCTATATTCTATTCAGCAATGGCCTTTTGTGTGCGCAAATTTGTGAAAATCCTCACCGTGCAGCAAAAAAGCCCTGCGCAGAACGCAGAGCTTTGAGGTAGTCACAATCCACTTAGATAACAAATTAACGTGATTTGTAGGGGACGGCGTCCTCGACGTCCCATTGATCGTTGCGCTTAATCAGCAATTATCATATCAGGTATTCTTATCTACCTGATGGAATTTCTTGAGATTTCCTATCTTCTCGTTTCTTTCATCAAGCACCTTTTCAACATCAGACCACTCGAGACCTTGATTAGCCGCAAGCACCATAACGTGATAGAGCAGGTCGTTGATCTCGTTTTTCAGCTCGTCATTATCGCCGTTCTTTGCAGCGATAACTGTTTCGGTGGCTTCCTCACCCACCTTCTTGCATATCTTGTCAACGCCCTTATCAAAAAGATAAGCTGTATAGCTGTTTTCCTGCGCCTGACCTGCTTCATAGTCAGCCTTGCGCTGTTTTATTACCTCGAAAATTTCCTGATAAACTGTCATTTTTATTCTTCCTCCGTGTTATATATCTCATTGAAAAAGCAGCTGTAAGAGCCTGTATGGCAGGCAGCTCCCGTCTGCTTTACGTTAAGGAGCAGGGTGTCGTTATCGCAGTCTGCATAGATAGAAACTACCTTTTGCAGATGACCGCTTGTCGCACCCTTGTTCCAATATTCCTGTCTCGATCTGCTCCAATACCAAGTGTAGCCTGTTTCAAGTGTTTTCTTGAGGCTTTCCTTATTCATATAAGCAAGCATAAGCACAGTCTTTGTGTCAACGTCAAAGGCTATCGCAGGGGTGAGCTCGCTTTTTACGAAATACTTGTCGAGATCGTTTATGTCAACTTTTATTGGGTTCATTATTTGTCCTTTCTGTTGCCGTCTTGGTCGAAATTATCTTTGAGTGCTCGTTCTGTTGGTACTATCGTCCAGCACAAAATTACTGCTTGTATCACTTCAACTATGCACATTATTACAGTCGCCTTGCCGCTGCCCATAAAGAAATACGGAATACAGACCAATGCCGAAATTATCGTCATGACCGCTCCGACTTTGACCCACAGACGTCCGCAATAATTGTGTGCGTAATCCCATGTTTCCTGATTTTTCATCGACATAGCAGTACGGTAACCCACCAAGCCGTTGATATCTTTCGGTGTATGCTTATACATCAGATAGCCGCACAATATCATAAGCACGGGTATAAATAACGTAAACACGATATTGAACACAAGCATTATGCTCACCTCACAATGATACCCTTGCTCCTGCAATCGTCCTTTACCTGCTGTACTGTCAGCTCTTTGAAGTGGAAAAGGCTTGCCGCAAGAGCTGCCGAACAGTCCGTTTCAAGAAAGGCTTCCGCAAAGTCTGAAAGCTTTCCTGCTCCGCCGCTGGCGATAACAGGTATCTTCACTGCACTGCACACGGCTTTCAGCATAGGCAGGTCAAAGCCGCCTCTTACGCCGTCTGTGTCGATAGAGTTAAGGCATATCTCCCCTGCGCCAAGCTGTTCGCACTTTTTAACCCAGTCGATAAGATCAATGCGCATATCAACTCTGCCGCCGTTTATGTAAACTGTCCACTTGTTGTCGCCGACTTTTTTAGCGTCAACGCCCACGCAAATACATTGGCAGCCGAAAATATCAGCGCCGTCCTTTATAAGCTGTGGGTTCTGAACAGCCTGCGAATTGACTGATACCTTGTCTGCTCCTGCACGGAGAGTGTCTCTGATATCGTCAACAGTCTTTATTCCGCCGCCGACGGTCAAAGGCACAAAGACCTTTTTTGCAGTCTCACGGACAACGTCAAGCATAACGCCTCTGCCCTCGTGGGAAGCTGTGATATCATAAAAAACTATCTCGTCCGCACCTTGAAGATTGTATTCATATGCACATTCAACAGGGTCGCCGACTTCTTTGATACCCTCAAAATTCACGCCTTTTACTACCTTGCCGTCACGAACATCAAGGCAGGGGATTATTCTTTTTGCAAGCATATCATTCTACCTCCTGTGACATTTTAGCAAAGTTTTCAAGTATTTTAAGACCCGTCTTTCCGCTCTTCTCGGGGTGGAACTGGCAGCCGAAAATGTACTTTCCGTCCGATACCACCGCAGGAACTTTCGAGCCATACTCGCAGTAGGCATAAAGATTTTTGTTATCGCAAAAAGCCTTGTATGAATGCACGAAATAAACATATTCATCATCGCCAAGCCCATTGAAAAGCGGACAGTCGTGATTATACACGAGCTTGTTCCAACCCATATGCGGGATAACAAGCTGCGGCTCGTTTATCTTATCAACATAGCCGCCGATAAGGCCGAGACCTTTGCACTCTTCAAACTCATAGCTCTTGTCAAAAAGCAGCTGCATTCCAAGGCATATGCCGAGGAAAGGCTTTATCTTCGCCTGCTCCTTGATAGTGTCGATAAGGCCGCTGAGGCTAAGCATATTCATTGCCCAAGGAAACGCACCCACACCCGGCAGGATAATGGCGTCGGCTTTTTCGATATCCTCTTTCTTATCCGTCAGCTTGTTTTCAAAACCGAGATAGTCGAGAGCGTTTTTTACGGAAAAAATATTGCCTGCGCCGTAGTCGATTATTGCTATCATTTAAAGCACTCCTTTAGTCGATAATACCCCTGTTCCCGTTATTTTAACAGCGTCCTTGAGGGCGTGTGCAACGGCCTTGTACATTGCTTCTGCGATGTGGTGGTCGTTCTTGCCGTACTCCTCACGGATATGCAGGGTAATGCCTGCGTTGAAAGCAAAGGCTCTGAAAAATTCCTCTGTAAGGCAGGTATCATACTGACCAATCCTGTCGTCGTGGAACTCGCCGTTGAAAGCAAGGAACGGTCTGCCGCTTATATCCAGCGAGCAGAAAGCCAGCGCTTCGTCCATTGGCACGAAAGCCGAGCCGTATCTTGCAATGCCTGCCTTATCGCCCAAAGCCTGTGCGAAAGCCTTGCCGAGACAAATTCCCACGTCCTCGACTGTGTGATGTCCGTCAACATAAAGGTCTCCCGTACATTCCACTTCCATATCTATTCCGCTGTGCACGCCGAGAGCTGTGAGCATATGGTCAAAAAAGCCAATGCCCGTGTCAACGCTGACCTTGCCCTCGCCGTCAAGCTTAACAAAGACCTCAATATCGGTCTCTTTAGTTTTTCTTTTTATCTCCGCTGTGCGCATTTTTATCACCCTTATCAAATTGCTTAAAATCTTACCTTGATAGCGTTTGCGTGAGCTGTAAGTCCTTCCTTTTCAGCGATGAGCACGATATCGTCCTTTGCTTCTCTGAGTGCGTCCTCAGTATAATATGTAAAGCTTGAACGCTTCTCAAAGCTGTTTACTGAAAGCGGCGAGAAAAATCTTGCTGTGCCGCTTGTCGGCAGAACGTGGTTAGGGCCTGCATAGTAATCGCCGAGAGGTTCGGAAGCATACTGACCGAGGAAGATAGAACCGGCGTTGTCAAGTCTGCCAACGTATTCCATTGGGTTCTCGAACAGCACTTCAAGGTGCTCAGGGGCAAATCTGTTTGCAAGGTCGCAGGCTTCGTCCTTTGTGTTGCAGATGAGGATAGCACCGTAATTTTCAAGAGAGCTTTCGATGATCTCTTTTCTTGAAAGGCTCTGCACCTGTCTGTTTATCTCTTCGATAGTTCTGTCGGCAATGCTCTCGCTGGTCGTAACGAGGATTGCGGAAGCAAGCTTGTCGTGCTCAGCCTGTGACATAAGGTCAGCGGCAATGAACTTCGGGTTAGCCTTTTCGTCAGCCATAACAAGTATCTCGCTAGGACCTGCAACCATATCAATATCTACAACGCCGTAAAGAAGCTTCTTTGCAGTTGCAACATAAATATTGCCGGGGCCTACTATCTTGTCCACCTTTGGAATTTCTTCCGTGCCGTATGCAAGGGCTGCAATAGCCTGTGCTCCGCCGCTCATAAACACTCTGTCAACGCCGCAAAGAGCAGCCGCAACAAGGATATCTTTGTTAGGCGTGCCGTCCTTGAGAGGTGGCGTTACCATAATTATCTCCTTAACGCCAGCGATTTTTGCAGGAACGGCGTTCATAAGCACGCTTGAAGGATAAGCTGCTGTGCCGCCCGGAACGTAAAGACCGACTCTGTTAAGACCTCTTACCTTCTGACCAAGGATACAGCCGTTTTCCTTTGCGTTTATAAAGCTCTGAGACTTCTGTCTCTGATGAAAGTCAGTAATGTTTGCGATCGCATTGAGCATAGCGTCAACAAAGTCCTGATCTGCTTCCGTGAGTGCGTCGTTTATAACGTCTCTCGGAACTTCGTAATACTCGGGGAGCTTGCCGTCAAACTTTTCTGTATAAGCCTTGACTGCATTGTCGCCGCCCTCTCTGACGGTCTCTATTATCTCATTAACAACGGCTGTTACCTTCTTGTTGGTTTCGCCGCTTCTCTTTTCAAGCTGCTTGAAAAACTCAACTTCGTCCTTGCCGTTGACGAAAATTTTCTTGATATCTGCCATTTTCAAAACTGTCCTTTCCGTATATACAAACTACTTGTCGATATTCTCTTCAACAAGCTTTACAAAATTCTCGATCTCCTGCTGACGCATTTTCATACTTACCATATTTACGATAAGTCTTGCAGAGATAGGGCAAACGTCCTCGATGACTTCAAGGCCGTTCTCTTTAAGGGTGGTGCCCGTCTCAACTATATCAACGATTCCGTCAGCAAGTTCAAGGAGCGGTGCAAGCTCGACAGAGCCTTCTATCTTGATGATATCAACGTCCATACCCTTTGCTTCAAAGAACTTTCTTGTGATGTTCGGGTACTTTGTCGCAACTGTCTTGACGTCATAACCGCCATAGAACTTTGAGCCTTTCTTTGTTGCAAGGGCGAATTTACATCTTCCGAAGCCGATATCCACCAGCTCAAAGAACTTGCCCTGCATTTCCATAATGGTGTCCTTGCCCACAACGCCCATATCGCAGACGCCGTGCTCAACATATGTGATAACGTCGTTGGCCTTTGCCAAAACGACTTCAAGATTTCCGTCGGGAACAGGAAGAATAAGCTTTCTTCCCTTTTCTCTGATAGCTGTACAGTCAAAGCCTATCTTTTCAAGAAGCCCTACTGTATCCTTTTCAAGTCTGCCCTTTGTGAGAGCTATTCTAAGGGGTTTGTTCATTTTCACTTATCCTCCCGCTTTATATATCCTGCTCGTTTATCTCACTGCCCACAACGATGAGCTTCTTTATGCCCTTTGCTTTCGCATAGGCCTTTGTTTCTTCTTCGGTATTGAAGAGTGAGTTCTCCACCGTGAGACCCTCTCTTACAAGCTGCTGCGCATAAGCCATTGCTTCAACGACAAAGCCCTTTTCGCCGAACACAACAGCGTCCGCAGTTTTGAGCTTTGGTGCGCCGCCAAGCTTTTCGATATGCTTTGCAACAGAATCAACGTTCACGCCGAAGCCGACTGCCGGACAATCGTTATCGAATTCGCCAAGAAGCTTGTCATAACGTCCGCCCTTGAGCACCGACTGACCGACTTCTGAAAGATAGCCCTTGAACACGATACCTGTGTAATAGTCGGCGTGGCTCACGATACCAAGGTCAACGGAGATATTGTTCTCATAGCCAAGGCTTGAAAGTCTTGTGTAGACTTCCTTGAGGTTGTAAAGAATGCCTGTTATCTTATCGTCCGTGTAGATATCAGCAGCCTTGTCGAACACCTCGACGCCGCCGAAAAGTCTAGGCAGCTGCTTGAGAGCCGTTGTAACTTGATTGTCGCCGACTTCGTCCAGCAGGTCGTTGAGCGCAGGATAGTTCTTTGCGGAAATAAGAAGTCTTATCTCTTCCCTGACAGCTTCATCAACGTCAAGCTTTGCAACAAGCTCTTTGAAATAGCCGATGTGGCCTATCTCAAGTCTGAAATTCTCCTTATCAAAACTTGAAAGAGCTTCAACGGCTGTGCAGAGCACTTCGTAATCCGCTCTCTTTGAATTTGTTCCGCCGATAAGCTCGATACCTGCCTGCACGACTTCGTCAGAACGGCCTTTGAGAAGCGAATTGTTCTCAAAAATGCTCTGATTATAATAAAGTCTCAGGGGCAGAGTTGCGGACTTAAGTCTAGTTGAAGCAAGTCTTGCGATAGGTATAGTTGAATCGGGGCGCATAACGATAAGTCTGCCCTTTGAATCGGTGAGCTTATAAAGGCTCTCCTGCTGGAAGTTTCTCGAGCTTCCCATAAACAGATCGTAAAACTCTATTCCCGGTGTAACTACCTCGCTGTAACCAAAGCCTTCAAAAAGCTTTGCAAGCCTGTCCTCGACCATTCGTCTTGCAAGACAGCCCTCAAACAGCAGGTCTCTTGTTCCCTCAGGGGTTATAAGGTCGTATCTTTTCATATACTTTTTCCCTTCCTGTATATAAATTATAGATTTACGTTTTTAATGCTAACGCTGAAATTGCAACATTTTATATATTGTTTAAGAATGCTCAAACAAGTGGGACGTCGAGGACGCAAATTGTTGTGAACCTTGTCGAACAACAATTTTCCCCTACAAATGACGTAATTGCGTTGTTTTTTGTAGGGGCGAACATCGTTCGCCCATTGAATGTTGCTTTTGCGACAGTCAGCAGCAACATTCTGTGTCGCTTGGCAGCGTCATACTCGCTTCATCATAGTAAAGTGATAGCATAGTATCAACATAAATAAGTTTATCACACCTGCCCCTGTTTGTCAATAGTGCCGCAGGGGCGGAGTGTGAAATTGTACATTATAACTATCAGAACAGCGATATCTGATTAGATTTAGGCATATCGCCGAAAGCGCCATTCTTTTCAAGAGTCTCGATAACGGACTTTGAAACGCCGCTCTGCTGCTGGAACTCTTCGATAGAGATAAACTCGCCGTTCTGCGCCTTTTCATAGATGTTGATAGCCGCAGACTCGCCGACGCCGTTAAGCGAACAGAAAGGCAGTCTTATCTTGCCGTCCTCGATCTGATAGATCGTTGCGTGGGACTTTTTGATGTTGACAGGCAGAAACTCAAATCCACGGCAAAGCATTTCATTGACCAGCATAAGTATTTCAAGTACGCCGCTGTCCTTGCCCGTAACTTCGTCCTTCGGCTTGTTCTTGATCTCTTCGATCTTGTTTCTTACCATATATTTGCCCTTGAGCGCAATTTCTGCGTCAAAGTCCTCGCCCTTAACTGTGAAATATGTTGCATAGAAAGCCAGCGGTTCGTGTACCTTGAACCAGCAAAGTCTGATCGCCGCTGTAACGTATGCGGCTGCGTGGGCTTTCGGGAACATATACTTGATCTTCAAGCAGCTGTCGATATACCATTCAGGCACATCGTGATCTCGCATATCCTGCTTCATTTCTTCGGTGAGAAGTTTTGGCGCTTTGCCCTTACGGGTTATCTCCATTATCTTGAACGACAGCTTTGGCGCAACGCCGTGATAAAGCAGATAGGTCATAATACTGTCACGAGTTCCGATAACGTTGGAGATATCGCAAGTGCCATTTTTGATAAGCTCCTGCGCATTGCCAAGCCATACGTCAGTTCCGTGTGAAAGTCCCGATATCTGCAAGAGGTCGGAGAAGTTTTTCGGCTGACAGTCAAGAAGCATTTGTCTAACGAACGGCGTGCCCATTTCTGGGATACCAAGTGTTCCCGTCTGACACATTATGTCCTCCTCCGTTACGCCGAGGGCTTCGGGAGAGGTGAAAAGCGAATAAACAGCAGGGTCTGACATCGGGCACTCGAGGATATCTCGTCCCGTGAACATTTCCAGATATTTATACATCGTCGGGTTATCGTGACCCAGCTCGTCAAGCTTCAAGATAGTATCGTGGAGTGAATGGAAGTCGAAGTGGGTGGTGACCATATCAGAATCCACTTTCTCCGCAGGGTGCTGAACAGGGGTGAAGTCGTAAACCTCGTAATCGCTGGGGATAACGACCATTCCGCCAGGGTGCTGAGAGGTCGTCCTCTTTATACCGCAGCAGCCAAGTTTCAATCGCTCGATCTCGGCTTTCGGAACAGTCTTGCCACGCTCGTCAAGATATTTCATAACGTAGCCGAAAGCGGTCTTTTCCTGTATCATACCGATAGTGCCCGCCTTGAAAACGTGATCTTCACCGAAGAGCACTTCTGTATATTTATGGGCTTTTGACTGATAATCGCCCGAGAAGTTAAGGTCGATATCAGGCGCTTTATCGCCGTCAAAGCCAAGGAACGTTTCAAATGGGATATCGTGTCCGTCACGGTGCATTTCCTTGCCACAGTTAGGACACTTCTTTGGCGGCAGGTCAAATCCCGAACCTACCGAACCGTCTGTGATAAATTCGCTGTGGTGACAATTAAGGCAAACATAATGGGGCACAAGAGGGTTTACCTCTGAGATACCCGACATCGACGCCACGAAGGACGAACCAACAGAACCTCTCGAACCTACCTGATAGCCGTTCTCGTTGGAGTTTGCAACAAGCTTCTGAGAGATCATATAAAGCACCGCAAATCCGTGCTTGATGATAGAGTCAAGCTCTCTTTTCAGTCGTTTGAAAACAAGGTCTGGGATATGGCCTTCAAAGTATTTTGAAACGTCAACGTCCTCGCCCTCGGGGACTTCTATTGTCTCGGGGTCGCAGTCGCCATAGATCGAGCAGCATTTTTTCCAGCATATATACTGGAGCTGATAAACTGAGCCTTCGATGAACGGCGTATAAGTGCCGTTAGGGAACGCCTTCAAATCGGGGTCGACCATATCGGCGACGTTATTTGTATTCGTCACAACGACCTCAAAGGCCTTTTCCTCGCCGAGATAGCTAAGTTCGTCAAGCATTTGGTTGGTGGTCTTTAAGTAAAGCGGCGGCTGATTATCAGCGTCTGGGAAGCCCATTGACGCCTGTATTATGGAACGGAACTTTGCGTCGCTCTTGTTCATAAAATGCACGTCGCCCGTTGCGCAGACAGGTATGCCAAGGTCTTGGCCAAGCTTCACAATAAAGCGGTTGATATCCTTGATATCCTCGGCGGTGTGTATCCTGTCATATGGCGGCTTTTCGGCGGTGAGCATAAACTTGTTGTTGCCGTCGGGCTGGATCTCGAGATAGTCGTAAAAGCTTGCGATCTGCTTGATATCCTCATAGCTTCTGCCCTCGAGGTACGCTTGAATTACCTCGCCACGCTCGCAGGCGCTTCCCAAAATAAGACCCTCTCTGTGCTTCACCAGCTCAGATTTCGGCACTCTCGGACGGCGCTTGAAGTATTTGAGGTTTGAATATGAAATGAGCTTATAGAGATTTTTAAGTCCCGTATTATTTCTCACAAGTATTATTTGGTGATAGGTGGGCTTTGCAAGCACTTGGCTGTCGTTAGCAAGGAGGCTGTTGAGCATATCCACCCTCAGCAGGAGCAGAGGGAACTGTTCTTCCAGCATTTTGCAAAGATTTATAAATATGCCGCCAAGGACTTCGGCGTCATCGCAGCCACGGTGGTGGTGGAAATCGCCAAGACCGAAATGCTCCGCCACGAAATTGAGCTTGTGCTTTTCTAGGTCGGGCAGCATAATCTGCGACATCGGTACTGTGTCGATAGAAGAATATTTAAGCTCGATACCCTGTCTTTTTGCGCAGGCGGCGATAAAGCCTGTATCAAACTGTGAATTGTGTGCAACGAGGACAGGATTGTCCCCGATGAACTCTTTGAATTTCAGCAGCGCTTCCCTTTCGCTGGCTGCGCCCTTGACCATATCGTCTGTGATATTGGTAAGATTTGAGATGAACTCGGGGATAGGTCTTTCTGGGTCAACGAACAGGTCGAACTTCTCCACGATCTCAAGGTCACGGAGCTTTACTGCGCCTATCTCGATTATCCTGTCCTCGTTAGGGTTCGTGCCCGTGGTCTCAAGGTCGAAACAGATTATCTCTTCACGGAGCTCTCTGTGGTCAACGCCACGGAATATCTTTTCATCGTTGTTGACTTCATATGACTCGATACCATAGAGCACCTTGAAATCTCCGCCGCCCTTGCGAATGCCTTGGCAAGCGCCGCCAGCGTCAGGATAGCCTTGAACGACGCCGTGGTCTGTGATAGCAAGCGCTTTGTGTCCCCAAGAGAAAGCCTTTTCAACAAGCTTGCCTGCCGGCGTCAATGCGTCCATCATAGACATATTCGTATGGCAATGAAGCTCGACACGCTTGTGTTCGCAGGTATCCTTTTCCTGCTCACGCTTTACAAGCATAATGCTTTCGGGCTTGAGGTTGACTGTGTGGTCGAAATCGTCCTCTTCAACTTCGCCTGACACAAGAATTGTCTTGCCTGCCTTCATATGCTCAAGCATAGCCTCGAGGACAGGTCTGCGCAGACCTTTGAAGTTTCTAAACTGCTTGTTTGAGCCTATCATCTTGATAGACATTGACGAAGTATAATCTGTAAAATTAAGGTGTGCGATAAGCATACCCGACTTTGTTTCTTTGGTCTCAACAGGGCCGAAAATATCGCCCCAAACAACAACTCGACCTCTGAAATCGGGCTCGATATCGGCAAGCTTCGTTACTCTTTCCTCAGAGCTTATTGGCGAACCGAGGAGCACGAGAGCGTCGTCACAAAGCAGCGAAAGCCTTGTGAAATCGACATTTGCGGTGCGAAACTCAACAGCCGCTCCGCTTGGTGCATTGGTGGTGACTGTTGGCTTTTTCTGCAATGAGGCAGGGTTTATCTGCGCCGCAGGGAGTGTCCTCAAAAACTCTTCCTGTTCGCGCTGGTGCTGCTGCATATCAGTTTCAAGAACACCCGTGAGCTTTATCTTAGCCTTGGTGGAGAAAAGCTCCATAACAAGGGCTGGGAATGCGGTCTCTATCCCTGCCTTTTTGAGCAGAGCTTCGCCGCCGTGCTTGATATCAACGGTGAAAACGCCGTTTTCCAGCACAGCTTCCGCATTGTCAAAAAATCCGTTCACAAGCGGAAATCTGCTTTTGAGAAACTTGCACAGTTCGGGAAAATATTCAGCGCACAGCATATCGGGGGTATACTTTGGCTGCAAAACGAACTTGTCCGCACTAAGGGCGGCTTTCATTTTCAGCTCAAACTCCGTCACGCTGTCAAAGGGCACAAGGTTCTCAAAAGCAGCCTGACAGGTCAGCGAGCGGTTATCCTCGCTAAAACCCAGCCGCAGTATTTTTCCCTTTTCGATCGCCCGTGGGATAAGCTCCTTATAATCTTCAAAGAAGCTTTCAATGGTGTATGTATTCATTTATGGTTTATCCTTTTAAAGTTTTTCTATTTCCGCAAGGAGCGCTGGCAGCGCCTCTTCCTCAGAGACTTTTCTCAGCTTTTCGCCATTTTTGAAGATGACCGCACAGCCGTCTCCGCCTGCGATACCGATATCAGCCTCGCCCGATTCGCCGATCCCGTTGACAACGCAGCCCATTACGGCGATCTTGATATCCTTGTCGATATCCTTTGTGGCTTCTTCCACCTTTTTGGCAAGGCCGATAAGGTCTATCCTCGTTCTGCCGCAAGTCGGGCAGGAAACTATCCTAACACCCCTGCTTTTGCCGATAGCTTTCAAGATATCCTTTGCGGCGGCGATCTCCTTCACAGGTTCGTCCGTCAGCGATACTCTAATGGTCTCGCCAATGCCGTCACACAGCAGCGAACCTATACCGATAGAGGATTTTATAAGACCCATTCGCTCTGTTCCTGCTTCCGTCACCCCAAGGTGCAGGGGATAATTGCAAGTCTCGGCACAAAGCCTATATGCCTTTATCATCGTGGGAACGTCCGAAGATTTTATGGAGATCACGATGTCCTCAAAGTCGCATTGCTCCAATATCCTAACGTGACCCATTGCGCTTTCAACAAGGGCTTCCGCAGTCGGCGAGCCGTATTTTGCAAGAAGTTCTTTCTCCAGCGAGCCGCCGTTCACGCCAATTCTGATAGGGATATTTCTTTCACGGCAGGCCTTTACGACGGCCTTGACCTTATCCATTGAGCCGATGTTGCCCGGGTTTATCCTTATCTTGTCAATGCCAGCCTCAACGGCGGCAAGTGCAAGTCGATAATCGAAATGGATATCAGCCACAAGAGGTATGGATATCTTTTCCTTTATGGCAGGGATAAGCTTGACGGCTTCCATATTCGGGATAGCGGCTCTGACTATTTCGCAGCCAGCCTTTTCAAGCTCCACCGCCTGCTTGACTGAGCCTTCGATATCTGTTGAGGGCACGTTGAGCATTGACTGAATGTATATTTTATTTCCGTCCAGCGTGAGATCGCCGACTTTAACGGGTCTTACATTTCTCATAATTTACAATTATCTCCTTACGAAATTTACGCATTTAAACAAGCTTGATGATATCGCTGACCGTCACGACCACCATAAGAAGCAGAAGTGCGGCAAGTCCGATAGCGTGCACCATACCCTCGTGCTCGGGCTTGACAGGTTTGCGGCGGATAGCTTCGATAATAAGGAAGATAAGTCGGCCGCCGTCAAGTGCAGGCAGGGGCAGGAGGTTGAAAATTCCGATATTTATTGTGATGAACGCCGCAAGGGTCATCATCGTGTCCGCAAGTGACGCCCAGTCTATCTTGCCGGAAGCTTCGTCACGCTCGCTGTCGATAACGTTGTCGATAGTGTCAACAATGCCCACAGGGCCGCTGAGGTCTTTCAGCGAATACTTGCCTCTGATAAGGTCAAAGAACGATATATAGATAAGTCTGCCGTCGGTGCAGGTCTGCTTGAATGACTGGCTCAGAACAGAACCAACGGTTATCGCCTGCGGCTCCACCTTGAAGTCGATGTGCATAGTCTTATCCGTTGTGGCGAATGAAACGTCCTTTAGCTCCACCTTTTCGCCGTTACGCTTTACCACCATATCGAAAGTGCCGTCCTCATCGTTGCCGAACTGATAGGACATATCCATTGTGGTGAAAATTCTCATACCATTTATTTCAACTATCTCGTCGCCTATCTCAAGACCTGTTGCCTGCGACTGGGCGTTGTCCTCAAACCAAGAGATTTTCGTCGTGGCGATAGCGTCAGAAGTGGCGTTACAAATGCAGAGGATAACATAGCCGAGGATAAGGTTCATTATAACGCCAGCGATCACGATTATCATACGCCGTGGCAGGCTCTTGTTACAAAAAGCCTTGTTGTCCTCGCTGCCGTTATCCTCACCCTCCATAGCGCAGTAGCCGCCGATAGGGAAAAGCCGCCAAGCATACAGGGTCTCGCCCTTTTGCTTTTTGAGGATAGCAGGCCCCATACCGATAGCGAACTCGTTGACCTTAACGCCGCAGGATTTCGCAGCGATAAAGTGCCCCAGCTCGTGGATAATGATTATCACTTCAAAAATTATGATAGCAAATAGTATACTCATTTCTTTCCTTTCAAACACAAAGAGAGATTTATCGGCTAGTAAAAAAAGCCACAAACAAATGGGACGTCGAAGACGCCGTCCCCTACAAATAACGTAAATACATCGTTTATTGTAGGGGCGAACAGCGTTCGCCCGTTATTTTTTGTTTTTTTTCAACAGCCCAATTTATTTTTCTATTTTTTGGTTGGGTCGCAAACACTTGATATCAAACGGATAACGTGCCACAATCAAGCGCAGTCGTAACCCAACGGGAGACCAAAGGTCTCCCCTACATTTGACATTCGCCAGCGCAATGTTTTCAACCCAACGGGCAAACGCTGTTCGCCCCTACAAATGCGCAGGGTCAGCAACAAAGTGAAAACAGAATAGAAACGTCCAGCGCCCTGCCAAACATTCCTCATTCCTCATTCAGCAATGAGCGCTTTGACCTTCGCACGAGCAAGGCGGTCTGCTTCTAGAACGTCCTCAACGCAGGTGATGTCTTGGCGTGGGGTGGTGTCGCATATCTCCATTACAAGTTTACCAATATCAAGGAAATTAATCCTGCCGTCAAGAAATGCCGCAACGGCTTCTTCGTTGGCGCCGTTGACCGCCGCAGGAAGATTTCCGCCGATAGTCACCGCCTTTATGCAGGCTCTAAGACAGTCGAAAGTGTCGTAATCGGGCTTTTCAAAGGTCAGCTTGCCGTAATCTGTTAATGATAACTTTTTCACATCGCACTCAACCCTCTGAGGGTAAAGCAGCGCATACTGTATGGGTATTTTCATATCCGGCACGCCAAGCTGTGCGATGACGGAATTGTCCTCGTATTCGACAGCGGAATGAACTACGCTCTGCCTGTGAACGACTATCTCGATCTGCTCGGGGCTGAGCTTGAAAAGCCACATCGCTTCGATAAATTCAAGGCCTTTGTTCATCAGCGTTGCCGAATCTATCGTTATTTTTCTGCCCATTGACCAGTTTGGGTGATTGAGCGCCTGCTGGACTGTTACGCCTTCGAGGTCGGCCTTGGTCTTGCCGAAAAATGGCCCGCCCGAGGCTGTGAGGATTATGCCTTTGAGCTTGTTTCCCTCGTTGCCTTGGAGGCATTGGAAAATTGCGGAATGTTCGCTGTCAACAGGATATATCTTCACGCCCTTTTCAGCAGCAGCCTTTATGACCAGCTCGCCGCCTGCAACTAGGGTCTCTTTGTTGGCAAGGGCAATGTCCGTGCCCTTTTCAATAGCCGTCAATGTTGGCACAAGACCCACCATTCCCACAACGGAATTGAGCATAATGTCAACGCCGTCCATTTGCGCAATGGCTTTAAGTCCGTCCATTCCTGTGAATATCTTTATTCCCGTGCCGTCAAGAAGCTTTTCAAGCGCCGCCTTTTTGTCCTCACGATAGATACAAACGCAATCGGTGGAAAGCTCCCTCGCCTGCGCCGCAAGCTTTTCAACGTCAGAATTTGCCGCAAGGGCTTTCACTTTTATATTATGCTTGGCTGCGACCTCTAATGCCTGTGTGCCGATAGAGCCGGTCGAGCCGAGAATTGTCATTGTTTTCATTTGCAAAGCGTCCCTTCCATTTGGGCAGCTTTTTTAAGCCGCCATTATAACGCTTAAAAGGGGTAAGCCTAAGCCTGCCCCTAAAAGTCGATATATTCTTATTTAAGTATAAGTCCCTGTGAGAACATATAGTACATAAACGGTGCAACAAGCAGAACGCTGTCAAAGCGATCCATTATTCCGCCGTGACCCGGCATTATTTTGCCGTAATCCTTTATGCCTGTCTGTCTCTTTATGATCGAGGCGGTAAGGTCGCCCACAAGTCCGATCAATGCGCTGAGCATTCCTGCCACCAGCACGCCAAGATAATGTACAGGTGCGCCCTTGAGCACGAACTGATAGAACAGGCTGATTATAAGCATAAGCACGCCGTTTGAGATAACGCCGCCAACCAGTCCTTCGACTGTTTTCTTAGGGCTTATCTCGGGACAAAGTGGCGTCTTACCGAAAAATGTTCCTGCAAAATATGCGCCGCTGTCTGCAAGCCAAGCTGCTGCCAAGGACAGCACGATCATAAACACGCCCTGTGATCCGATAGCCGACATTGACAGGATAGTCGAGAATGAATATGGGATAAGTATTCCCACGCCAAGCATAAAGAAGAAATCCATATAATTGAATTTCGTGTGCTCTTTCAGATAAAGCAGGCACATTGCGATGACAAAAAGTCCCATATAGAACTTATAGCTTACGAAATAGAGCCAGCCGTGTCTGTGGAACACCGGCATAAGTGCGTCAACGGCTGCGAAAGCGCAGCAGGCGATAGTTTCATACTTGTGCTCGGTCATTTTTGTGGCTCTGAGTATCTCATAAATTGCCAAAGCTGAGATAAAGCCGATTGCGATATTGAAAAGGAATGTGCTGTGTGCGATAAGCAGCACCACCGCAATTACGATAGCGACTGCCGCAGATTTAATACGGGTCGACATTTACACCCCTCCGAATCTTCTATTTCTTTCGCTGTATGCAAGTACAGCTTTTTCAAGGTCAGCTCCCTTGAAGTCAGGCCAAAGAATATTGGTATAATAGAACTCGGCATAAGCTGCCTGCCATATCATAAAGTTCGAGAGCCGCTGCTCGCCGCTCGGTCTTATAACAAGGTCAACAGGGGGTATCTCTTCGGTATAGAGATTTCTCTCGATCATATCCATTGTGATATCCTCAGGTTCAAGTTTGCCCTCTTTGACCTGCTGTGCCAGCGTTTTTGCGGCGTGGCATATCTCGTCCCTGCCGCCGTAATTGATAGCGAGCACAAGGGTCATCGAATCAAAGTCCTTTGAATCCTCCTCGACGGAAGCCATTTTCTTCTGCAAATTCTCGCTGAGCCTTGACCTGTCGCCGATAAAGCGCACTCTGATATTCTCCTCGATAAAGTCACGCACCTCGTCGAGATATTTCTCAAAGAGATCCATTATGGCGTCGACTTCGTCCTTTGGTCTTCTCCAGTTCTCCGTCGAGAACGCATAGTAGGTTATATACTGTATGCCAAGAGCTTTTGCGTGTCTCGTGATAGCACGGAAGGTCTTTGCGCCCTCCCTATGGCCGAACTTTCGGGGCATTCCCCTTTTCTTCGCCCACCTGCCGTTGCCGTCCATTATCACGCCAACGTGTACAGGCACGGACACATTTTCGCCCAAGCTGATAGTTTTCTTTTCTGCCATAGACTTAGATAGAAAGGATCTCCTTCTCCTTGTCTGCAACGTGGCCGTCGATCTCCTTGACAAACTTATCTGTCATCTTCTGGATATCGTCCTCGCAGTCCTTGAGGTCGTCCTCTGTGATCTCGTTGTTCTTCTTGAGAGCCTTGAACTTCTCCATTGCGTCACGTCTTATAGAACGGATTGCTACCTTGCACTCTTCGCCCATCTTCTTGATCTCCTTAACAAGCTCCTTACGTCTGTCCTCTGTGAGCTGTGGGAAAGTCAGTCTGATAACTGTGCCGTCGTTCTGTGGGTTGATACCGATATCGGAAGCTTGGATCGCTTTCTCGATAGGCTTGAGAGTTGACTTATCCCAAGGCTGGATAACGAGCACTCTTGCTTCTGCAACGGAAACGGCAGCCATCTGTGTAACAGGTGTCATTGCGCCGTAATACTCTACTTGAACCTTGTTGAGCACGGAAGGGTTAGCTCTGCCTGCTCTGATACCTCCGAAATCGGAAAGCATAACGTTAACGGATTTTTCCATCTTTGATTTAGCGTTTTCTTTTATCTGTTTCATATCACAAAAGTCCTTTCAGTAATCAGTAATTTATTTAACGAGAGTGCCTATATTTTCGCCCATACAAGCGTCATAGATATTGTCAGGTCTGGCAAGGTCGAACACCAAGATAGGGATATTGTTATCCTTGCACATTGCGGCAGCTGTAGAATCCATAACCTGGAGACCCTTTGCGAGGATATCGCCGAATGTGAGCGTATCGTACTTGACAGCGTCAGGGAACTTATGAGGGTCCTTATCATAAACGCCGTCTACCATTGTAGCCTTGAAGAAGATATCAGCCTCGATCTCGGCAGCTCTGAGAGCTGCTGCTGTATCTGTGGAGAAGAATGGGTTGCCTGTGCCGCAGCCGAAGATAACGACTCTGCCCTTTTCAAAGTGGCGCATAGCCTTGTTTCTGATATAAGGCTCAGCCACCTGTGGCATAGAGATAGCCGTCTGAACACGGACTTCAAGACCGCAGTTCTCAAGGCCGTCAGCAACAGCGAGAGCGTTCATAGCAGTTGCCAGCATACCGATATGGTCGGCTCTAGTTCTGTCCATAGCGCCGCTTGATCTGCCTCTCCAGAAATTGCCGCCGCCAACAACGATACCGACCTCAACGCCTGCGTCAACGCACTTCTTGATACTCCTGCCAAAAGAAGTGATAACGTCATAATCGAGACCCATTTTCTTGTCGCCAGCGAGAGCCTCGCCGCTTAATTTGAGCAATATTCTTTTATATTTTGGTTCCATATTTCAAAGCACTCCTTATGTACATATTTTCATATTAATTATACAATATTTTCAGCAAATTGTAAAGAGAAATTTTATAAATAATTGTCACAATTGTCGCCGTCCAACAGAACGAACATAATTAAATTTCGTCATTTCCTACAATTGTCATTCTATCATACGTTGCGGTCAATTACGACAAAAATCCCGATTCAGTCTCATTCCTGCTTGGTCTGCCCATAAGATTTTTAATGGCGCTGGCAGCCGGAGCACCCTCGAAAAGCACCTTTGCAAGCTGCTCCGTTATCGGCATTTCTATGCCCATTTTCTTTGAAAGCGCCCAAGCGTTCTTTGTGCAAACATAGCCCTCGACTGTGCCCACACGCCTTACTGCCTCTTCTGGGGAAACGCCCTGTCCGATAAGTATTCCTGCACGGCGGTTGCGGCTGTGCATTGAACAGCAGGTCACGATCAGATCGCCTATGCCGCTAAGTCCGCCGAATGTGTCTATCTTTGCGCCCATTGCCACGCCAAGTCGGGATATCTCTCGGATACCTCTTGTCATAAGCGCTGCCTTTGTGTTGTCCCCAAGGCCAAGTCCGTCGCACACGCCTGCCGCTAGGGCGATAACGTTTTTGAGCGAACCGCCTATCTCGCAGCCCATAACGTCGTCGTTCACATACACTCTGAATGTGTCGTTGGACAGGGTGTTTTGGATATAATAAGAAACCTCTCTATCGTCCGAAGCCGTAACGACCGTGGTGGGGATACCCCTTGCCACTTCCTCTGCGTGGGAAGGGCCTGTGAGGACTGCAACGTGATTGTTTGGGAAACATTCCTTTGCAACGCAGCACATCGTTTTAAGACTTGTGCCCTCAAGACCTTTGGCTGTGTTGACGATTATGGTCTTTTCGTCGATGAACGGCGCTGCGCTTTCGCAGACCTCTCTGAGAAATGGCGAAGGTATGCCCAAAATTACCAAGTCTTTGCCGCTTACGCAGGATATATCCGTTGACAGGGTGATAGTTTTGTTGACCTGTACCCCGGGGAGCTTTGCTTTTAGCTCGCCTGTGCGCTTTATTGCGTCGATCTCGTCTTGAAATTTTGACCAAACTGTTACGTTATGACCTGCATTATCGCACATGATCGCAATTGCAAGTCCAAATCCGCCCGAGCCTAATATGGTGATATCTGCCATAAAATTGTCCTCCTTTCAGACTTTAAGCCTTTTTCTTGCTGCCGAACTTGTTTTCAGTTCCGTTCATAAGTCTTTTGATATTCGGTCTGTGCATATAGATTATAAGTATGCCGATAGCCGCCGCCATTATGGTGTTTGCGAGAACGCCGTCGCACTTGAGGATAAAGTGCTGGACTATCGGGGTGAATGCTGGGTACGCAACGGCTGCGCAGATAGAGCCGACGGAAACGTACTTTGTCGCCGCAAGGACTATCGCAAAGACTGCAACGGAGAAGAAGCAGGTCAGCGGGTCGATAGCGATAAGGGTGGTGGCTGCGATGAGCACGCCCTTTCCGCCGTGGAAGCCGTAAAATACAGGGAAAATGTGTCCCAGCATAACGAAGAAGCCTGCAAGATAGCCGATGAATTTATCATCGTGGAAGAATGTCACACCGAAGCCGTGGGTGACAACAAGGCGGCAGATAACAACGGCGAGAACGCCTTTTGCAAGGTCGCAGAGCAATGTTGCTGCGGCAGGGCCTTTGCCGAATACTCGCAGGACGTTTGTGAGGCCTGCGTTGTTGCTGCCGTAATCTCTGATATCCTTATGCTTCCAAAGCTTGCATACGATTATCGGCGAATTTAAGCTGCCGAATAGATATGAAAAAATAACAGTAAATGCCAGACTTAGAAATATGTCCACAAAATAACCTCCAAAAATTTGTATGTGCAATATTTATTCTATTGTGCGATATGCCGTCATACACAACGAACTGCGTTGAACAGCGGGCGAACAATAAATTGTTGTGAGCGTTGTCGAACAACAATTTTCCCTTACGAGTGTTCTTAAATTTACTTAGCACAATAATTACGCTTGATTGCCTTTATTTAACATCGTCCTTGTCACGCTCTCTTATTTTGAAAACGATCGGCGTGCCTTCAAGTCCGAAGGTCTCTCTTATCTGATTTTCGATATAGCGCTGATAGGAGAAATGGTAAAGCTCCGCCCTATTGACGAAAGATACGAATGTAGGCGGCTTTGTGGAAACTTGGGTCATATAGTAGATTTTCAGCCTTCGGCCCTTATCAGACGGCGGCTGAACCCTTTGAGTTGCATATGCGAGGACGTCGTTAAGTCTGCCTGTTGGTATTCTGATCGCATTCTGCTCGGCAACGAACTTGATAGTATCGAACAGCTTGTCCATTCTGAGGCCTGTTTTTGCGGAGATGAACACAAATGGAACATAGCTCATAAAGCTGAAATCTTCCTCAAGCTTTTTCTGAAACTCGTTCATCGTGTTGGTGTCCTTTTCGATAGCGTCCCACTTATTGACAGCAACAACGCAGGCTTTGCCCTTTTCGTGGGCATATCCAGCCACCTTTGAATCCTGTTCCGTGAAGCCGACTGTTGCGTCGATAACGATAACTGCCACGTCGGCTCTGTCCACCGCCATATAGGCTCTGAGGACGGAATATTTCTCGATAGCTTCCAGCACTTTGGACTTTCTTCTGATACCAGCGGTGTCGATAAAGACGAACTTGCCCTTTTCATTCTCAACGACTGAATCGGTAGCGTCACGGGTCGTGCCAGCGATATTGGATACGATAACTCTATCCTCGCCGCATATATTATTTATTATGGAAGATTTACCAACATTAGGTTTGCCGATAACAGCGACTTTGATAGCGTCGTCATCATCGTTCTGCTCGTTCTCCTCGGGGAGATACTTGAGGACTTCATCAAGGAGGTCGCCAGTTCCGTGGCCGTGTACAGATGAAACAGGGTACGGCTCGCCAAGACCCAAATTATAGAATTCATACAGTTCCATAGGCGGTTCGCCCACATTATCCACCTTATTCACGCAAAGGACGATAGGCTTACCCGACTTGAGCAGCATTTGAGCGACCTCGTAATCGGTAGCGGTAACGCCGCTTTTCAGATCAGTCACAAGGATAGTCACGTCAGCCTTGAGGATAGCAAGTTCAGCCTGTCTTCTCATCTGGGCGAGGATAACATCGTCAGATTCGGGCTCGATTCCGCCTGTATCCACCAGCATAAATTCGTGGCCGAGCCACTCGCACTTGGCATAGATTCTATCTCGTGTAACGCCGGGGGTATCCTCGACTATTGAAAGCCTTTGACCGATAAGCTTATTGAACAGCGTGGATTTTCCCACATTCGGACGACCCACGATCGCAACGATCGGCAGAGACATATATATCGACCTCATTTCTTTTTAAATTCAAATTTGCACATTAATACGTTGTATAGTATAACACAATTTTTGTGTTTTTGTCAACCGTGGAGAGAAAACAAAAAAAGCAGAACGACCTAAGCCATTCTGCTTTTATTTTGCTTATCAAAAATTATGCTTCCTTCTTGATAACCTCTACGCCCTTATAATATCCGCAATTCTTGCAAACCTTGTGTGGTGAAGTGAGCTCACCGCAGTTGGAACATTTACACAGCGCAGGTGCATTGAGCTTCCATACAGCTGAACGTCTCTTGTCACGTCTTGCCTTGGAAACTTTTCTCTTTGGTACTGCCATTTTGGCACCTCCTCATTAAGTAATATCTTAATAGTCTGTTCAGCTATTCCCGTCAAGAGCAGTTACATTCGCCCTCGTTCAGATCTTGTCCGCAAACGTAACACAGACCCTTGCAGTCTTCCCTGCAAAGTATTTTTGTAGGGAGCTGTAACAGCAGATCCGAAATAGCCAGTTCATTCAAGTCGAGAGTATTGTTCTCGCAGACGATATAATCGTCACGCTCGCTCTGCATACTCCGCACAAGTGTGTGCTCAAAGTCATACTTATACTCACGCTCAAACTCTTTGAGACATCTGTCGCAGGTGTGTGACATCGTGAAAACTGTGCTGAATTTAAGCGTAACAACGCCGGCACGGTTCTCGATAACGCCCTTTACCGCAACATCTGATGCAAAAGAATATCCTTCATACTCCCCCAGCTCGTCCGCTGTTATGGAATAATCAATGTCTTTGCGCTCTCCGACAATGTCGAAAAGCTCTTTCAACTGTACATTCATACTTGCACCTCAAACATCACAAACTCCATTATAACTTGAAATGAGTGATTTGTCAATAGTTTTTTTCAAATTTTTTGTTCTGCCCTGTCTCTTACTTAATAAAAGCCTTTACCTTAACAGGAAGCTCATCAGGATCAGCTGATACTGTAAATGTTACATTTACGTCCTTTGTGAGGATAGCAAGCTTCTCGAGCATATTGCCGAGTGCGTCATAATCTCTGCCGCCCATCTTGAGGATACCGTCAACGAATACTTCCTGAATATCGTAGTTGCCAGCCATAAGTCCTGCAACAAAGCCATAGAAGCTGTCAAAGCTGTTGATGCCGTACTCTTCTGCGTCAGCAAGTCTTACATTATGTGGAAGGTCATAGGTAAGCTGCATACCTCTTTCGATGCAAACAACGTTTCCTGTTGCATTTTCGGCAGCCTTCTTGATAGAATCAACAAGTATCTTAGTCTTGCCTGTACCCTTTTTACCTGGAATCAAATTAATCATATAAACTCTCCGTTCCGCTTATAAAAGCATTTATTTTAAGAGCAGGGGCTTCGGCGAAAGCTTTCCGCCCGCACTCAAAATTTCCTTTTGTTCCGCTTAAAACGTGGTCTTAGCCCAGCTTTGCTTCAAGAGCAGCCTTCTGAGACTCATAACCCGGCTTGCCGAGAAGAGCGAACATATTCTTCTTATAGCTCTCAACGCCAGGCTGGTTGAATGGATTTACGCCGAGCATATATCCCGAGATCGCACAAGCCTTCTCAAAGAAGTAGATCATCTCACCGAGGTTCTCTTCGTCAAGCTTGTCAACGTCGATAACGATGTTAGGAACGCCGCCCTCTGTATGTGCAAGTATTGTTCCCTCATAAGCCTTTTCGTTTACTACGGACATATTCTGATCTGTGAGGAAGTTAAGTCCGTCAAGGTTGTCCTTATCAGGCTCCAAGAACAGGTCGCTCTTTGGTGTCTTGATGTGCATAACAGTCTCGAACATAAGCTTTGAGCCGTCCTGAATGAACTGACCGAGTGAATGAAGGTCAGTTGAGAATGTTGCAGCAGATGGGAAAATACCCTTATCGTCCTTGCCTTCGCTCTCTCCGAAAAGCTGCTTGAACCACTCGCCCATCATTGTGAAGGCAGGGTCATAAGATACCAGCATTTCAACGCTCTTGCCCTTTCTGTAAAGAATATTTCTTACAGCGGCATATTTATAGCAGTCATTATCATCATCAGCAGAATACTTCTTCATACCCTCTCTAGCGCCTGCCATAAGCTTGTCGATATCGCAGCCTGCGGCAGCAATTGGCAGAAGTCCAACGGCTGTCAGTACGGAAAATCTTCCGCCAACGTCGTCAGGAACAACGAATGTCTCATAGC
Organism: Ruminococcus sp.; assembly: GCF_019423705.1. Classification (GTDB taxonomy): domain Bacteria; phylum Bacillota; class Clostridia; order Oscillospirales; family Ruminococcaceae; genus Hominimerdicola. The sequence continues at coordinate 31,505 of NZ_JAHZAX010000006.1, forward strand.
CTTCCTCGTCAGAAAGCTGCTTGAGAGTGCCCTTAGCCTTATCTGTTGTAGCGAAAATCCTCGTCTTAGCTTCTTCCTTGCCGTACTTATCTTCAAGGAGCTTCTTGAAAATTCTGAAAGCAAGAGCAGGCTCAGTAGTTGTGCCCGACTTTGAGATAACGTTGACGCAGATATCCTTGCCCTCGCAGATTGAGAGGACTTCGTTCAGATAAGCTGAGCTGATGTTATTGCCGACAAAATAGATGTCGGGAGTATCCTTTTTGAGGTTGTTGTAGAAAGGCGATTTGAGCAGCTCGATAGCAGCTCTTGCGCCAAGGTATGAACCGCCGATACCGATAACGATGAGAACATCGCACTTTTCCTTAATTCTAGCAGCGGCAGCCTTAATTCTTGCGAACTCTTCCTTATCATAATTCTCAGGAAGGTCTACCCAGCCGAGAAAATCGTTTCCAAGGCCAGTCTTATTGACGAGGGTATTGTGCGCAGCAGTTACCTGTGGCGCCATAGCCTCAAACTCGTGTTCGCTCACAAAACCTTCAAGATACTTTGTGTTAAGTTTTAATGACATACTATCATTTCCTTTCCTTACCATTACCATACAAGATACGCAGACGGCAGCAGCAGTAACAATCCCCTTAGAAGAAAATACAATTTTAGCCCTAAATGTATTTAAAGGCCGCTGCCGTTACGTATAGCTAAATTATACTATATTTTTATGAACATTTCAAGAGTTTTATTGTCCGAAATCATCTTTTGTACATTTCTCACAAAGTTGTTGTTAAATTTCCAGCAGATTATACAGAAGCTTTTTGACTGCGCAATAAAAATTCATCTTATTTACGGCGTTTTCGGGGCAGATATCCCCTTCGAGGATAACTTCGTCACCTATTTTATATATAAGGCTTCCTGCCTTGGTTTTGGTGTTGAAGGGTGCTTGCAGCTCCTCGGCGACTTGGAAATCGCAGGAAACAGAACGATAAGCGCCATGGGGGATGATAACGGGGTGAAGGCCGACAGTTTTCAGCTTGACGGAGAGGCTTTCGCCGCCTTTGACGGCACATTCGAGGGTCAAATCCTCGGGGAGCTCGGGGGTATATAGCTCGTAGCTTTGAAAGCTCATATCTAGGAGCTTTTTGGCTTCAAGGCAGGCGGACTCAACGTCCGAACAGCCGAAGAGCACCACGCAGACGGACATTTCCCCACGCTCAGCCGAGGCAGCGATACAGCCGCCGCTATCCTGCGAGCCCCAAGCTTTCATACCAGTGACCCCTTTATAACTGCGCACCAGCCGATTGAGGTTGACAAGCTCCGCCCTGCCCTGACGGACTGTATCCAGCCAGCAGGTGAGGTATGGTGTAAAGTTTTTATACTTGGCAAGTTCAGCACAAAGCTTTGCGGTATCGGCGGCTGTGGTGGTGTTATCGGGGGAAGTTCCCGTGAGGTCTGAGTAGTGTGTATCGCCCATTTTAAGGGCTTTGGCACGTGCGTTCATAGCGGAGAGGGCTTTATCCTCAGAGCCGCAGACAGCCTCGGCAAGGGCGACGCAGCCGTCGTTTGCGTTGCCGATAGAGACGGACTTGACGAGCTCCTCAATAGTTATTTTCTCCCCTTTATCAAGCCAGATCTGGCTTCCCTGCTGGGCATTTGCGAGGTCGGAGACTGTTGTGACATCGCCCAGTTCAAGCTCTCCGCAGTCTATTTTCTCCGCCGCAAGGAGCAGGGTCATAAGCTTTGTGAAGTGTCCGCTTTGTGCGATCTCGTCGGGTGATTTCTCGAAAAGTACACGCCCTGTAGTGGTCTCCACCACTGCGACAGACTGGGCGGACAACTCATCGAGGACGTCCTTAACCGCCGTAGTTTCGCCGTTTTCGGCATACAAGGCAGCCTCGCTCTCCTGCGCAGAGGACAGATTTTCCGCCGCAGAACATATCACAAACACCGCCACCGCTCCGCAAAGCACGGCAGAACATATTTTTCTAAGTATTCTCATTTTTTCCAGCCCCTTTTTCGGTTTGTACAAGTTTATGGACGACTTTGTGAAATTAGAACACTTTTACATTCCATCAAACGTTGCGGTAAACAAAAAGGGAGACCAAAGGTCTCCCCTACAATTGACAGGTTCATCACCAAAATCAAATCAGAACAAGAAAGTGCGGTTCCCCGTCAGCCATTCCTCACTCCTCACTAACAAAGATGGCCGCCGACAGCGGAGCAAGTCTCAATGGCAGGCGGTAGTTGGTGGTGTAAATGCCGTCGTTTAGGCAGTTCGAGCCGCTGTATATGTCTCGGTCTGAGTTCAAAAGCTCCCTGTATACGCCGTTTTTCTCGACTTTCAGCGAGTAGTTCTGATAGGTTCCCGAGAAGTTGAACACGATGTAAAGCACACGTCCGCCGAGATCGTTTCGGCTGTATGCGTATATGCTCTGACCCTTGTTGTCGGCGTCTATCCAATGGAATGAAGCCGAGTTGTAGTCGTATTTATACAGCGCTGGCTCTTCAAGATAAAGCTTGTGGAGCGCCTTCAAATACTCGTGCAAAGAATCGTGTATCGGGTATGTGAGCAGATTCCAGCCAAGCTCTTTGTCATCACGCCACTCGAGATATTCACCAAGCTCGTTGCCCATAAAATTAAGCTTCTTGCCGGGGTGAGTGAACTGGAAAGTGTAAAGCGCACGGATAGTCGCCATTTGCTCCTGCTGGCTGCCAAAGACTTTGTTGACCATCGTTTTCTTGCCGTGTACCACCTCATCGTGGCTGTATGGCAGGATAAACAGGTCGTTATAAAAATAACTCATCGAAAAAGTCATCTTGTTGTGATGTCCCCCACGCTCGTAAGGAGGTGTTTTTATGTAATTTATGGTATCGTTCATAAAGCCCAAATCCCATTTATAGTCAAAGCCAAGTCCGCCGAACTCAACAGGGGCAGTCACCTTTGTGTAGTTGGTGGAATCCTCGGCAAAGAGCATTACATCGGGGTGCATTTTCTGAATGGCATAATTTGTATTCTTCAAGAACCAAATGCCGCTGTCATTGATAGCGTCGTCAGTATGTCCGTGGCGATAGATAAGGTTGGCAACTGCGTCATATCGCAAGCCGTCAACGTGGTATTTCTCAATCCAAAAGTTTACAGAGGACTTAACAAAGCTGAGGACGTGGGGCTTTGAGTAGTCAAAAAGCGCCGTGCCCCATTCGGAATAGCGCTGGCTCTCGTCATCGCTCTCGAAAAGAAATCCGCCGTCATAGATGTGCAAAGCATAGAAATCACGGACGAAATGCACAGGCACAAAGTCAAGTATCACCCCAATGCCGTTTTGGTGGCACAGGTCGATAAAGTGCATAAGCTGTCTAGGTTCGCCGTATCGGCTGGTAGCGGAATAATATCCCGACACCTGATATCCCCAGCTTCCGTCATATGGATACTCCGTCAGAGGCAAAAGCTCGATATGGGTATAACCCATTTCCTTGACATATGGTATCAAAAGCTGCGCCATTTCCTCGTAATCATAGAAGCGCTCGGTCTCCTCCTTGCCCTCTTTGACACGCCAAGAGCCAAAATGCACCTCGTAGATGTTCATAGGCTTCTCATAGCACTTGTCACGCTCCCCGAGCCACTTCTCATCGCTCCATTCATAGGCGGACATATCATAGACCCTCGAAGCATTTTTAGGTCTGACCTCGCTGTAAAAGGCGAATGGGTCGGAACGATAGTGCTTTTCAAAGGTGGGCGTAGTAATGACGAACTGGTATATATCCCCCTCGTTTGCAGGCTTCACAGTGCTCCACACGCCCTGCTCATCACGCTCCATAGGGTAATACTCCCCATCAAGAAAAAGCTCCACTTGGCGTGCGTGGGGGGCATATGTAACGAAGCGAACGCCCTCATCTGTGAAGTTCGCACCCATTGTTTCATAAGCTTTACAGCTCTGGCCGTTTATAAAATCGGCGATGTTCTCAAGTGTACCCATTATCTATCTCTCCTTAATGTTTGTGTATTTATATATTTGCACAACGTACATAACCCTGTCAAAAAATGCGCAAAATCAATCAAAAATATTGATAATTGTATAAATAATATAAATAATCATAAAATAATTGGCGATTATCCCTTGCAAAATAAAATCAATGTGTTATAATAGAAGTTAGTGGACTTTGTCTGAAATTTCGGCAAAAAGAAAGAATTGTCTGAATTTATGGCAAAACATACGAATAGTCTGACTTTTTGTCAGCGAAAGGAAGTAACAAAATGTCAAGTTCTGCTATCACCAAAGGCGCACTATGCGACGCTCTGAAAAAGCTCTGCGAGCAGAAGCCTTTTGATAAGATATCAATTTCAGACATCACAGGCGAGTGCGGTCTTAACCGACAGTCTTTCTATTACCATTTTCAGGATAAATATGAACTGCTGGCATACATCTATTTCAACGACCTGTTCATAAACATCACCAAGGGCGTGAATTATGACAACTGGTACGAAAGGCTCGAGGGCTTTCTCGACCATATGCAGCAGGACAAAAAGTTCTATTCAAACACCTTGAAATGCAGCGAAAAGATATTCGAGAACTACCTCTTCAAGAGTATGCACAAGCTGTTCATACGCTTTTTCTATCACGCCGTCGCCACCACACGCAAGCGCAGCGACAAGGCGAAATTCTTTGCCGATTTCTATTCACACGGCTTCTGCGGTATCATCATCGACTGGGCGACCAGCGGAATGAAGGATTCCCCACACGACGTAATGCTCCAAATGAAAGACTTGGCGCTTGAGAACGTCAACATCGGCGAAGGCTTCCGTCAGAACCTATAATAGTATCTTTGACAAAAATCACATAATTATTTTATCATATTTTATTGAAAAAGTAAACAGACAACAGCAAGCAACAGTCGGGTTTTACGACAAATGTTGATTTATGTCGGATTAATTGAGAAATTGAGGAAACAACAAAGGCTATGGGATAAAAACCATAGCCTTTGTTTTATTTTGTTTTTGAACCTGCCAATGTGTAGGGGAAAATTGTTGTTCGACAAGGCTCACAACAATTTGCGTTCGCCCGTTGGTATACGATGTTTGTAGGTTCGACCTCATTGTCTATCAGCACGTCTCTTCTTCACCAAATCGACCCCCAACAAGATAACAAACAGCATAACCCCGACCCCCGACAAAACAATGCCTAAATGCAGCCTAGGCGCCGTGTAAACTATCTTTATCTCGTGCTCGCCCTTTGATATCTTGAAGCCGATGAACGCCGTGTCCGTCTTTTCTACCTCTGCCTCTGAGCCGTCAACGTATGCCTTGAAGCCCTCAGCGTATGGTATCGACATAGTGAAATAGCCGTCATTTGTTACATCTATCTCACCAACTATTACATCTCCGCCAGTTTTCGACTTGTCTATCTGCAATGGGTCAACATCGCTTATAAGCTCGCTCCTGTCCACCATATAGCAGCGCACGTTGGTTATCTCGTACTTGCCTGCGGAAAATTCCACCGTCAGATAGTCCGTGCTGTAACCCTGTCTCGGGGTCAGAACGTATTCAAAGGTGCGGTTATTGTTGTAATATTTCCAGCCCGGTGCGGTGAGCTTGTTCTTGTCCCCGTTTATCTTCACCCAAGCGTCCTTTTTGCCGCCCTTGATGTCATTATTTACGTTAAAGGATATGAACATAAGCCGGTCTTGGGTCAAGGTCTCTGGCAGAGCTATCTGCTGTTTTATCACCTTGTCGCTGTCGATAGTGTACTTTCCGCCAATGTTGGTAATGCGGTCGCTCTCTTTGAACTGTATGCTCTTTATCCGCTCGATATCCGATGAGAATGTCTTTTCACTGTCGCCCTCAACGATGATGTTATTGAACAGCGCCTCGATAGAGTAAGGATAACTCAGCCCCTTGTACTCTTCCAGCGACATAACATTGTCCGTCGCATACCCCAGCGGCAGAACATTCTTGTTCTCAAAAAGCGATAAGCCTCCGCTCTCACTAATCTTGCTGTAACCCGTCAGCGCATTGCTGTCATCATCTGTAATAAGATACCTGTTAGAAAAATACATATTGCTTATGATGTTGTGTGACTGAGTTGTCAGCGCAGGATTGCGGTAAGCGTTCTCGTTGTATATCTCGTTGAAATAAAAGTGGTTGTAACTCTTGTTGTGGAGGGACGAATATATTGTGTTGGTGTAATAATCAGCGTTGTAGATCATATTCACCGTGTTCACTTCATCAACAAAGTTCGACGTCCTCACCGTGTCGTCCTGCTTTGCGATATAGTCCGCCAAAGCGTTTATATCCTTACCGCCGTCTTTTTCAAGCTCACTAAGCGGCACAAGCTGGTCGCCGAAATTGACAAGCACAGTCGATACCACCAAGCACAGCGACATTCCGATGTTGACAAGATATTCTTTCTTCCATTTCTTGTATGCAAACAAACAGCTCATCAGCACGATAAAGTCCGCAATGACGTATATCTCTATCTTCTTTGTGGTGTTGAAATACAAAAGCCCAGCAACGGCAACGATAGTCGTCAGTATCATCAAAGGCTTTAACCTAAGCTTGTCTCTGATAATGTCGAAATATGTGTGTCCGAACAGCAGCATACCCAGCGGCAGGAACGGTATAAGCACCTTTGCGTCGATATAAAGCGTGCCGTTGAGCAGATAAACGATGATAGGGCAAGTTGCTATCACAGCCATTGTAATGCCGAGAAAGCGCCTGCAACGCTGCTTTGAAAAGAACGCCGACACAATGCTCATCACAGTAAACAGGCACAAGCCCATTGAGTAGTGATAATAAAGCAGGAACTTGAGGTTCACACCGGGGATAAACGAGGTCAGGCTTATGTCGCTTGTTCCCTTGTCTCTGCCCGAAAGCATACAGCTCAAGGTCGGCAGTATGAGCACGCAAGCCATAAGCGCCGCAAGTATCAGCCTTGCTCCGAAGCCTGCGCCGTCCTTCACAAACTGCTTGAATGTGGGCTTCTCCGTTATCCTCAGCCAGCGATAAACGCCATAAACAGCCATTGCCGCAAGCCCCGATACCGCAAAGAAATAGCTTGTCAGTATCATCATAAACGCCCAAAATGTCACCAAAGACTTGTGCCTGCCCTCGAAATATCCCTCGATAGCGATAAATCCCAGCAGCAAAAAGGGCATATAATTCACAAACATAATGTGCCTGTGGCTGTGGAAAATAAGGGGCGCAGAAAATAAGAACACGATACTCAGCGCAAATGCCGCATTGTCCGTGAACTTGCCTTTCATCCAAATGTAAAATATCACCACGCTCGCCATAACGCCTGCTATGGAAACTATCTGAATGTATGTTGACATCTTAACAAACGGCAGAAGATAGGAGAACAGTATTATAGGCGAATAAAGCCCATAATAGGACAGATTGTAAATGTTCTCACCGCCGCCGATGTTTGGCGCAAATGAAGGGAAAAAGTCCCCTGTCTTGTAAAAAAGCTTTCTGAAATAATCGGGAATGGCGTAATGCTGTCCGCCCCAGTCAAGCTCAGAGCCGTAAGCATACTTGAACCTCGTCAGCGCCAGCACCAACAACAGATACACCCCTATAAGTATACAGAGGTGTATGGCGTTCTTTTTATTAAGCTTTGTCTTTCTTTGTACTGTTTGTGATGGTCTTTGCTTCATTTATAGCCGCTCCTATTGTGTTATTGTCAGCCTTGTCAGCAGGGTCGTATTCGGGGTTTTCGCTGTAACGCTTGTAAAGGGTCCAGTCCTCGAACCAAGCCATATGCCAAAGCTTGTCAACGGTCTTTTTCTGTGAGGTGTACATATCCGCAAGCTTCTTCTTAAAGTCATACTGCTCCTGCGATATCTTCGGTATGCTGTCCTTAACAGCGTCTATCTGCGACTTCTTGTAATACTTGCCGAAGCAGTAAAGGTCGCAGTCGATATCCTCGCTGTCATAAACGTCCGTAACGTATCTATGCACGTTGATGTGATGAATGTGACCATACTCGCCCTTCTTGTTGTGAACAGCGATGAGCTTCCACTTCTTGCAGGTCATGATCTTCTCAAGGTCTGACTTGATACCATTTTCCACAAGCTGCCAATCATCACGTTGACCCCTTACCTTGTCGGGATATTCAAGCATAATGCAGTCGTTGCCCGAAGCCTTCACAACGTCCTTGAACTCTTTCGAGCGCACCTCGTTCCTGCCATTCGTCACACATACAACAAGATAGCCTTTCTCATAAAGATGTCCGCCGCCCCAAAGCACTTCATCATCAGGGTGAGCGACTATCATAAGCTTATCCGCCGATGAAGCCGCCGCCTGCTGGAGCTGTGCCGTAGAAATAGGGTTCACCGCATAAGCTTGGTTCACCACATTGCGGACGTGCCACCTATAACCAAACACCGACAGCGCCGCAATAAGCACCGCCGCTATAATAAATATCGTTATCTCTCTCAAATGTCTCTTAGCAAAACTAAGCATAAAAATAGCCCGCACCCCATTGGAATACGGGCGTTCACCTGCTTTCTATATATCGTTCACATAGTCTTTAAATGCCATTAACGTAGGCAATGAACCTTTCAAATGCAGCCTTTCCGTCTTTATTTCTCTTATAAACGCCTGCGTGCTCAAGCACCTTTGCAAATACGATACCTATTTCTTTCTTTATGATATCGTCAACGTTCTCGGCTGTGATGTTGTTCCTCTGTGATATCTCCTCAGCCCAGTCGGCGTGCTTCTCGATAACAGGATCTGCTCTAACGCCCTCAACGCCTGCTGTGACTAGCACCTTTGAAAGCTGTTCCATTTCACCTTTAAGTCTTGAAGGCAGAACTGCAAGTCCCATAACCTCGATAAGACCGATGTTTTCTTTCTTTATATGATGAAGCTCCTGATGTGGGTGATAAACGCCCAAAGGATATTCTTCCGTTGTGATGTTGTTTCTAAGCACAAGGTCAAGCTCAAATCTGCCCTCTCTCATTCGTGCGATAGGGGTGATAGTGTTGTGCGGCTCACCCTCAGTCTCGGCGAAGATAAATGCCACCTCATCGGTGTAGCCTCTCCAAGCCTTTAGTATCTTGTCAGCCAAATCAACAAGAGCGTCCTTGTCCTCGCTGTTTATCCTGATAACAGACATAGGCCACTTTACAATGCCTGCCTCAACGTTCTCATAGCCCTTGAAAACTATCTTCTCTTCAACAGGTGCTTTCTCCATAGCGAATGTGTAATGTCCGCCCTGGAAATGCTCGTGAGAAAGTATCGAACCGCCAACGATAGGCAGGTCAGCATTTGAACCGATGAAGTAATGAGGGAACTGTCCCACAAAGTCAAAAAGCTTCTCAAAAGCCGAACGGTCAATGACCATAGGCGTATGCTTCTTGTTGAAAAGGATACAATGCTCATTATAATAAACATACGGCGAATACTGAAGTCCCCAATCGCCGCCGTTTATCTTCAGCGAGATAACACGGTGGTTCTGTCTTGCAGGAGAATTTACTCTGCCTGCATATCCAACGTTCTCATAACAAAGCAAACACTTTGGATAGCCCGATTGTTTTGCAAGCTTAGCCGCCGCAATGGCCTTAGGGTCTTTCTCCGGCTTTGAAAGATTGATGGTGATGTCAAGGTCGCCGTACTCTGTTGGAGCTATCCAGCGCATATCTTTCTTTACCCTGTAACGTCTTATGTAATCTGTATCCTGCGAAAGCTTGTAGAAATATTCCGTTGCCGCCTTTGGTGACTGGTGATCGTAAAGCCCCCAGAACATCGTGTCCACCTCGGAAGGTCTCGGCGTGAGCAGACCCATAAGCTTTGTGTCGAAAAGGTCTCTGTAAACCACAGAATTTTCCGTGAGCCCTTTCTCCACCGCATAATCAAGCAGCTCTTTCAGCGTGCTCTCAAGGTCAACGTCCTTGAACTCTTCGCTAGGCTCTTCATACTCCTCAAGACCAAGGGCTTCAAGAAGCCTGTTTGTGGCATAGACCCTGTCGCTCTCCTTGATAAGTCCGCTCTCAAGACCATAGGTCACAAGCTTTTTTATACTGTCAAATATCATTATAATGATCCCCTTTTGTACAAAAGTTGCAGCGCCTTATCACTAGACACTACTTTAATAATTTCCTGTCGACATATTTATTATATTACATCACGCCCACAATGTCAACCAAACGCCCCCCTGTTTAAGAGACTTTTAAGCATTTGAAATGGGAAATAAGAATATTTTAAGATTTTTGTACGGGATAGTAATATTAACAAATTGTTAAATCGCCTTGACCCCTATTGACAAATGTGGGAAGTGTGAGTATAATAAAATCAATATAGAAAAGGCTTTGACAGGAACAAAAGCAAAGCGCAGAATTTTTCAGAGAGCCGTCGGTCGGTGCGAGGCGGTATTTCGGTTTTGTAATAACTCGTCCCCGAGCCTGTGCGGTGAAATCATATTAGCCGCTCACGGGTGTCTCCCGTTATAGAGATACGCATTGATAGATGCGGCTGAGATATGCGGTGTGAGCCGTATGTGAATGAGAGTGGTAACACGGCTAATGCTCGTCTCTCCTAAGTTTAGGAGCGGCGATTTTTTTATGCCTGCGCTTATCGCCTTGACTATCGTAAATCGCAGTTGATATAATATTATAAGGAGGAAACCCAGATGAAAAATGTTGAAAAGTATCAGAGAGGCTATTATATGCCACCTGTAAAATGTATGAAGTGGGCTGAAAAGGAATATGTTGACCACGCACCTGCTTGGTGTTCGGTTGACCTGAGAGACGGCAATCAAGCGCTCATTATCCCTATGAGCCTTGAAGAAAAGCTGGAATTCTTCACAAAGCTGGTGGAGATCGGCTTTAAGGAGATAGAGATAGGCTTCCCTGCCGCTTCCGAGACAGAGTATGAGTTCTGCCGCACACTTATCGAAAAGAATATGATACCTGACGACGTTACTATACAGGTGCTCACTCAGTCAAGAGAGCATATCATCAAGAAAACATTCGAGGCTATCGACGGCGCTAAGCACGCAGTCGTTCACCTCTATAACTCAACTTCCGTTGCACAAAGAGAACAGGTATTCCGCAAGTCAAAGGAAGAGATAATCAAGATCGCAACAGACGGCGCTACACTCTGCAACGAGTACAAGAAGCAGGCTAAGGGACACATCACATTCGAGTATTCTCCTGAGAGCTTCACAGGCACAGAGCCGGAGTTCGCAAGAGATATCTGCAACGCCGTTATCGACATTTGGCAGCCAACACCTGACAACAAGGTCATCATCAATCTGCCTGTAACTGTGGAGATGTCAATGCCCCACGTTTACGCTCAACAGATAGAGTATATGTGCGATACTCTCCACAACAGAGAGAACGTTATAGTTTCCCTCCACCCACATAATGACAGAGGTTGTGCAGTTGCAGACTGCGAAATGGGTCTGCTTGCAGGCGCCGACAGAATTGAAGGCACTTGCTTCGGCAACGGCGAAAGAACAGGCAACGCCGATATCGTTACAGTAGCAATGAATATGTACACCCACGGCGTTGACCCTAAGCTGGACTTCTCCAATATGCCAGCCCTGGTTGAGCTCTATGAGAGAGTTACAAGAATGAAGGTCTATGAAAGAAGCCCATATTCCGGTTCGCTGGTATTCGCCGCATTCTCAGGCTCACATCAGGACGCTATCGCAAAGGGTATGAACTGGAGAAAAGAAAAGAACTGCGACAAGTGGACAGTTCCATATCTGCCTATCGACCCACACGACGTCGGCAGAGAGTATGACGGCGACGTTATCAGAATAAACTCACAGTCGGGCAAGGGCGGTATCGGCTTCATTCTTCAGAACCAGTTCGGCTACGACCTGCCAAAGAAGATGAGAGAGAACTTCGGCTACAAGGTAAAGGCTGTTTCCGACCACAAGCACAAAGAGCTTATGCCTGACGAGGTCTACAAGATATTCAAGGACGAATACCTCAACAAGTGCGACCCTGTTGATATCCCAGAGGCACATTACGTTCAGAAGAAGAACGGCACTATCTGCGCTGCTATCACAGCGACTATCAACGGCGAAACCGCCGATTACACAGCAGAGGGCAACGGCCGTCTTGACGCAGTAGCAAACGCTATCAAGACAGCGCTGGGCAAGAACTTCACAGTAGAGACTTACACAGAGCACGCTCTCGAAAGAAAGTCCACCTCAGAAGCCGTTTCATACGTCGGCATTTCCTATGGCGAGCACACATACTGGGGCGTTGGCAGACATTCCGATATCATCGTATCGTCTATCAAAGCGCTGGTTTCGGCTATCAATAATGCTTTTGCAGACAAATAATTACAGGACGATATAAAATACACATATGAGGACAGGTGAGATAAATTTCTTGCCTGTCCTTATTTATTTTACTTGGGTTTTACGCTGGCGGCGTTGACATTGAAAGGATTTACAGGTATAATATAATAGATGTATTGTGACGAGAGAAAACACAAATAATTTCAATCTATATAACAATCAAGGAGAAAGAATATGAGTTTGAAAGTCTATGATAACAGAGAGTTATCCTGGCTTAAATTTAATGAAAGAGTGCTTGAAGAGGCACGGGATAGCCGCACGCCGCTGCTTGAAAGGCTGCTGTTCCAGTCCATATTCGCAAGCAATCTGGACGAGTTTTTCAGAGTGCGTGTGGGCTCGCTTTATGACGCTTCATTGGTGGACGACAGCCATAAGGACAATAAGTCCAAAATGCGCCCGTCGGAGCAGCTCAACGCTATCTTTTCGAGAGTTCACGAGCTTGTGCCGCTGAAAGATAAGACCTTCCGTGCCATTTCAAAGGAGCTGGAGCTTGCGAAAATTTCGCATATCTCCGTGAAAAATCTCGACGAAAAGCAGAGGGAATTTCTCGACGCATATTACGCATACGAGATAAAACCGTTCCTCAACGCCTTCATCATTGACAAGCGCCACCCCTTCCCTTTCCTCGCAAATGGGGCGATCTATGCGGTCGCTAAGCTTAGCTCAAAGGCTGGGGTTATGCTTGGTATCGTTGGTTGCAGCGAGAAATTTCAGCGTGTCATAATCCTGCCATCTGCGGACGGCGAGCTTTGCTATACCCTCGTCGAGGACGTTATCCTCCACTATGCCGAAAGCGTTTTCTCGGGCTATAAAATTGAGGAGCGCTCCCTTATCCGTGTGACACGAAACGCCGATATCGACGTGGACGAGGGCTTTGACGACGAGCTTGACGCAAGGCAGAATATGTCCGTCCTCATCAGCAAGCGCAAGCGCCTTTGCCCTGTCAGACTTCAGCTTTCAAAACAGTTCTCAGAGCTTGTCCTTGACGAGCTGCTTTCACGGCTGGAACTTTCTTCAAAGCAGGTGTTCGTTGAAAAAGCGCCGCTGGATATGTCCTATGTGTTCGCAGTTTTTGACAAGGCCAAGGACAGAAAGTTAATGTTTTTCCCGAAGCAAGAGCCGCAGCCCTCTGCAAGTATCGACCCAAACCGCCCGATGATTGAGCAGATTGACGAGAAAGACCGTTTCCTGCATTATCCATATGAGTCCATAAAGCCGTTTTTGAGACTGCTGGACGAGGCGGCAAAGGACGAGACCGTCACGTCAATAAAGATGACACTTTACAGAGTTGCGAAAAATTCAAAGGTCATAAAAGCCCTCTGCAATGCCGCAGAAAATGGCAAGGAAGTCCTTGTGCTGGTGGAGCTTAGAGCACGTTTTGACGAGGAAAACAACATTGGCTGGTCAAAGCTGCTGGAAGAGTCGGGCTGCCACGTTATGTATGGTCCGCAAGGTCTGAAAGTCCATTCAAAGCTTTGCCTTATCACACGAAAGGTGGATAAGCAGGTGAAGTATACCGTGCAGGTCGGAACAGGCAATTATAACGAAAAGACCGCAGGACTTTACACAGATCTCTGCCTTATGACCGCCGACCGCACTATCGCCGAGGACGCTTGCGAGGTTTTCAGAACGCTTTCTATGGGCGAGCTTGTGGAAAATTCCAAAGCCCTAATGGTCGCACCACATTGCCTGCAAAACAATGTGCTTGAGCTTATGGAGGACGAAATAAAGGTTGCAATGGCAGGCGGCGAGGGCTATGTTGCCGCAAAGCTCAATTCCCTCACCGACAAAGTACTTATGGATAAAATTATCGAGTGTTCACAGGCAGGCGTTAAGGTCGAGCTTGTTATAAGAGGTATTTCCTGCCTAGTCGCAGGCGTTCCAGGAGTGACTGAAAACGTGCATATACGCTCCATAGTGGGCAGATATCTCGAGCACGCAAGGATATACATATTCGGTTCGGGAGTGCGCAAAAAGGTGTATATTTCCAGCGCAGATTATATGACCCGAAACACCACAAGGCGAGTTGAGGTGGCAGCGCCAATACTTGACGAGGACGTTAAAAAGCGAGTGCTCGACATTTTCGCCACCCAAATGCAGGACAACGTGAAAGCAAGGATCATGCAGCCCGACGGCAAATACGCCCGTGCGGAGATAGGCGACGTGCCTTGCGACGCTCAGAACAGGTTTTTCAATGAAGCCTACGCCAACACCCATTCAGCACCAAAGCCAGTCCAGCCAGCCCAGCCAGCCCAAGCCGCCAGCGCACCGATCACGGAAGCTCCAAAGCCAGAGCCGACCCCTGCGCAAGATACCCCAGCGGTCAAGGCAGATACGGCGGAAACTGCTGCGGAGACATCGGCTGAACCAAAGGCTGAACCGCCTAAGAAAAAGGGCTTTTTCGCTTGGTTGAAGAGGTTGTTCCATAGGGGATGAATAAAAATAGGCATAAAAAGCGAGCAGAGAATTTTCTGCTCGTTTTTATTATTCTCCAACGTGCAAAAAGCACCCCTCATCGTGGGAATTTATCACGCCTATGGCCTGCAAATATGAGTAAATTATGGTGCTGCCCACGAATTTCATTCCACGCTTTTTAAGGTCGGCGGAAAGGCGGTCGGACAGGGGGCTGGTGGTCTTGCCGACCTCAAAATAGGTCTTGCCGCCTGTGAAAGTTTCAAGATATTTGCCGAAAGTGCCGAACTCTGCGGCGATGTCACGGAAAATTCGGGCATTGGTCACGCTGGCTTTGATTTTCAGCCGATTGCGGACTATCCCCTTGTTTTGTGCAAGCTGGGCTTGCTTTGCCCCGTCATAGGCGCAGACTTTTTCAGGGTCAAAACCGTCAAATGCCGCCCGAAAGCTTTCACGCTTGTTGAGGATACACTCCCAGCTAAGCCCTGCCTGAAAGGACTCCAGCACCAGCATTTCAAAGAGGTAGCCCTCGTCAAAGTTTGGTGCGCCCCACTCCTCGTCGTGATATTTTACATATGCCGGATTATTCTCATTGCACCATTTACAGCGTGTCATAATTATCGCCTTTCAATATGAACTATTGTTTGATTTTATTATAACACCTATCTGCGCCATTGTCAATATACAAACCGTCAAATGCCGCCCTAACTGTTGTTTTTTTCACTAAAATTACAAAAAATACTTATGTTAATTTCGCTGATAAACACATTGACACTATTTTAAGTCAATGCTATAATTCATTGTAGAAAAAAACATAAAAAACGAACAGAACAAACGAACGACTTTACAACAGAATAAGGTGACAACAATGAAACTTGGAAAATTAAGCCGCCTGTGTGCGATCATCTGCGCATTGGTGTGTTTGATGTGCTCCGCAACTGTGTTCGGGGCTTATCTCAATCGGCGAAAGTTCGGAATGATCGTGCTGGGGCTTTTAGTATTTGGCATTTTCACAGTGATTTGGCTGCTGCTGAAAAAATTTGAAGGCAAGCTGACAAAGAAGCGTGTGCGGATCATCTTTGCCATTTTCTGCGGAATTTTGCTTGTGGAGCAGATATTTCTTGTGCGGTATATAAATTACAACTATGAAATGGTCGATCCGAAAATAACAGGCGAATTCGCCAAAAGCTTTGTTATGGGTGACGACCTTAGCAAGGTCAAAGAAAGCTATCGCATTTACGCCGCAAAATATCCAAATGCTTGGGGTATGATATACTTACAGATACCATTTTACGCTGTTTGGAAGCTTTTTACAGGCGGTGTGAGCATTTATGCAGGCGAAACGCTGAACATAATTCTTATCCAGCTGAGCGCCATACTCACATTTCTCACAGGCGAAAAGATATTTGCAAGCCACAGCCAGCAGCTTTTCTGCGGCATTATCACCACAACGCTGCCCGTTATGCTGCTATACACGCCGTTTTTTCATTCCGATACCGCAGGAATGATATTTGTGAGCTGTGCGCTGTATTTTCTCACCCTTGCGGTCAAGGCAAAAAGCCTACGCAAATGCATTATTTTCGGTCTTATCGCAAGTCTATTCATCGCAGTTGGCAACACGGTCAAGGGCAGCATTGCGTTAATGCTTGTGGCGGCGGTGATATTTTTCATACTGAAGATCGGCGTCAAAAGAGGGCTTATCCTCAGTCTTACAGCAGTAATGCTGTTCATAGGTGTATCAAAATGCGCCTATTACGGCGGTATCGCAATGGGCATATCCAACAAAGAAATGATCGACCGCTACCGCTTTCCTGTCACCCACTGGATCATGATGAGCCTTAACGAAAAGGACAAGACCCACGTTGACGAGGACGTTGACTTCACAATGTCATTTAAGACATATGATGAGAAAAAACAAGCGAATATCCGTGAGATAAAGGCAAGGCTTGGCAAGATAAACACGCCGCAAAAGCTTTGCAAAAAGGTCTATCACAAGATAGCGATAACTTGGAGCGGCGGCGGATTCTCATACCGCAAGTACATATCACGTTCAGAGCCAACAGGTCAGCTTTGTGCAATACTAAAAAGCTGGCAGCTGAGATTTTTTGTTGACGGCTCCCACAGCGCAATGCTCATTGGTATGGCGTTAGGTGCGCTATACGCCGCAGGAAAGCACCGCAGACCAACCTTTTTCCTCTGTCTTGTCACCCTTGCAGGTGTGATAATGTTTTTCCTCATATGGGAAAATCCACCAAGATATATCGTCACTTTTATCCCTGTGATAATGATCCTCTGCTCCACGGGAAACAGGTATTTCTGTCAGCTTTGTAAACTTATAACAAAAAGGAAACGTAAATTATGTCAAGAACTCTAACGCCTCAGCAGAAGATCGAGCGCAGTATCGTCACCGACTTCCGCAGAAATATATGGAACAAATTTGTAATGGGCTATGAACGCTACGATATGATAAAGCCTGGGGACAAGATCGCCGTGTGCATATCGGGGGGCAAGGATTCAATGCTGCTTGCGAAGTGTATGCAGCACCTGCAAAAGTACCAAGGAATGGATATCGGGCTGGAATTCATCGTGATGAACCCCGGTTACAGCGACGCCAATCGTCAGCGGATAATCGACAACGCCCAGCTTATGGGAATACCCATAAAAATGTTCGAGACAAAGGTCTTTGACATCGCCTACAATCAGAAGCGCAACCCCTGCTATCTCTGCGCACGAATGCGCCGTGGCTGGCTTTACAAATTTGCGCAAGACTTGGGCTACAACAAGATCGCACTGGGTCATCATTTTGACGACATCATCGAGACGATACTTATGAGTATGGTTTACGGCGGACAAATTCAGACGATGATGCCGAAACTGCACTCGAGAAATTACAAGGGTATGGAGCTTATCAGACCCCTTTATATGGTAAAAGAGGCAGACATTGTGGACTGGGTGAACTACAATGATCTGCACTTTATCCGCTGCGCCTGCCGATTTACGGAGAGTTACGAGGGGCTTGAAAAGAAGGGCGAGGTCTCCAAGCGGCAGGAGATGAAGGAGCTTATCGCAAAGTTCCGTGCCACCAACCCGAACATCGAAAACAACATTTTCAAGAGCGTTTACAACGTCAATCTCCGCACGGTGATACAGTACGAATACAAGGGCAAGAAGTACAATTTTATGGACGCTTATGATGATTATGACCCGACTGACCTATCATCGGACGACGACATTGACGAGATAGAGTAGCTAAGGCGGCACAAAAAGTTTGAAAAAAGTCCCCGAAAGGGGTTGACAAACCGACTGACATAGTGTATAATAAATAACTGTGATTAGTTGGTTCGCTGCTATGGCTCAGTAGGTAGAGCACGTCCTTGGTAAGGACGAGGTCACCGGTTCAAGCCCGGTTAGCAGCTCCACAGGAAAGCCTTTAAACTGCGTGTTTAAGGGCTTTTTTGTTTTGTGTGATGTTTATTAGTTTGAGCAACAACGAAAAAAGTGCAACAAAAAGACAACAATTTCGCCGCTTGACAAATGCCGCCTGCGTGGTATAATATAAAAAATAACATACGATCGGAGACCTAAACTATGACCCCAAACATCGAAAAAGAAATAAAGATACCCCTCACCGAGGCCCAGTACGACACCGCCGAAAAACTTTTTGAATGGGCGGAGACTATCGAGCAGACCAATTTTTACTATATTCCCTGCGGCGATACGGGTATGACAAGTATCCGTGTGCGGCAGATCGGCGAAAGGCTGTTTCTGCAAATGAAAGTGCCCGTTTCTGAGGACGGTGCGCTGCATATCAAAAAAGAGTTCGAGCAGGAGCTCACGGCGCTGCCCGACAGGCTTTCGGCTGAGGAGTTATCAGCGCTCACGGGAATGGACTTCCCTACCGCCGACCTTGCAGGTGCGCTACACACTCAGCGCAGGCTTTGCAGGACTTTTGCTCAGACCGAAATTTGTCTCGACAAGAGCGAATATCTCGGCAAGACCGACTTTGAGCTGGAGCTTGAATATACGGGCGATTATCCCCAAGAAGCGCTGGATATCCTCGCAAAGGCTGGCATTGAGCCCTCTGACGAGCCTGTTACCGGCAAGTACGCAAGATTTATGCAAAGGGCTAAAGAACAAAATGGTTGAAGTAAGACAGCGTTTGAAGCGCTGTCTTTTTTTACAAATGCGCTAAGTTTTCAAATTATGTTCGTTGTTGGTTCACAAGCTCGTATTGACAAAGATGATTTTATGTGTTATTATAGTAAAGTATTAATATGGTGTCGCTATGGATACCCGAAAGGAAGTTTAAAATGAAAAAATCTATCTTTAAAACGATCGCATCACTTTCAGCTGCCGCTATGATGCTTCTCGCAGTTGGCTGCGGAAGCACTTCTGACTCATCGTCAACAACAGCAGGCGCAAATAACACAAGCACAGCAAGCGGTGAGGATAATTCGCTTCAGAAAGTTCTCGATTCCGGCAAGCTCGTCCTCGGCCTTGACCCTACTTTCAAGCCAATGGGCTATACTGACGAGAACGACAACATCGTCGGCTTCGACATCGACGTCGCTAAGGAAGTTTGCTCACGTCTCGGCATCGAGCTGGAAACTTATTCCGTAAACTGGGATACTAAGGAGCAGGACCTTAACGCTGGCACTATCGACTGCATTTGGAACGGCCTTTCAGTCAGCGACGAGAGAAAGAAAGTTATGCTTATGAGCGAGCCTTATATGAAGAACGAAATGGTTTTCGTTGTCAATGGTTCAAGCGATATCGCTTCACAGACTGACCTCGCAGGCAAGAATATCGCCGTTCAGAACGGTTCAACAGCACAGGAAACTCTCCTTGCTTCCGACGTTGTAACAGTAAACGGCGCAACAACGACTGAGCTTGCAACAAACGTTGAGGCTCTCCAGCAGCTTGAACTCAATATGGTGGACGCTGCATTCCTTGATTCAGTTGTTGCAAACTATGAGATATCCACATCGGGCAAGGATTACAAGGTTCTCCCTGACGGACTTGATCCAGAGGAATATGCGATCGGTTTCAGACTTGGCGATCAGGCTCTCTGCGACAAGATCGAGGAGATCCTCCACGAAATGAAGGCTGACGGCAAGCTCGCTGAGATATCAACAAACTGGTTCGGCAGCGATATCACAACGATCGAATAAAACAAAACAGAATATACCACAAAACGGGCGGTTCAATATCGTCCGTTTTTTTGTTAATCACAACGCTAAAATAATATGTGTGTAGGGGACGGCGAAATTTATCTGCTCACCGTTACTCGCAGATAAATTGACGTCCCGCTCAAGGCACGAACGTCTTAATTATTCTGCACGTTCGAAAATATCAACAACGTCATTCGTCTTGTCAATTGATGAAATCACAACGTCAGCCCCTACCGCACACAAAAAAGCGGACGATCAAAAACCGTCCGCTTTTCTTTATATCGTGTTATTATCCAATTAAAGATTGGTATACCCCATAAGGCTCTTATCCACCTCACGGGCAACATCTCTGCCCTCTCTGATAGCCCATACCACCAGCGACTGACCTCTGCGAACGTCGCCTGCCGCAAATACGTTCTCAACATTGGTCTTGTGGGTGCCCTCAGCCGTGGCAATGTTCGTCCTGCCGTCCACTTCAACGCCGAACGCCTTTGTGAGATAGCTCTCAGAGCCAAGGAAGCCTGCCGCAATAAGCACAAGTTCAGCCTCGACCTTGTATTCGCTGCCCTCAACTGGCTTCATAATCGTCCTGCCTGTCTTAGGGTCTTTCTCTGGGCTGAGCTTTACAAGCACAGCGCCCTTGAGGTTGCCCTTCTTGTCCTTGAGAAATTCCTTGACAGTCGTCTGATAAACTCTCGGGTCGTGACCGAATACGCCGATAGCCTCTTCCTGACCGTAGTCTGTCTTGCAGACCATTGGCCATTGCGGCCACGGATTGTTAGCCGCCCTTGTGTCGGGGAGCTTTGGCATCATTTCAAGCTGCAAAACGCTCTTTGCGCCGTGTCTTATGCTTGTACCAACGCAGTCATTGCCTGTGTCACCGCCGCCGATGACCATAACGTTCTTGCCCTTTGCGGAAATGTGGTTTTTGTCCGTCAGGCCGCCATTAAGAAGCGCCTTTGTGGTTGACTTGAGGAAATCCACCGCAAAGTAAATGCCGTTTGCGTCTCTGCCCTCTGCCTTGATATCTCTTGGATTTGAAGCGCCGCAGCAAAGGATAACTCTGTCAAACTCTTTGAGCAGCTCAGCCGCCTTCACGTCCTTGCCAACATTGACCCCCGTGCGGAACTCAATGCCCTCCTCTTTCATAATGTTGACCTTGCGGTCGATTATCTGCTTTTCAAGCTTCATATTCGGAATGCCGTACATAAGCAGTCCGCCAACTCTATCCTCACGCTCGAAAACTGTTACGCTGTGACCTCTCTGATTGAGCTGATCGGCAGCGGCAAGTCCCGAAGGACCCGAGCCGATAACTGCGATCTTCTTGCCCGTTCTCACCTGAGGCACTCTTGCGGCAGCATAGCCGTGATCGTATGCGTTCTCGATTATGCCGTACTCGTTGGCCTTTGTGGTGACAGCGTCGCCGTTAGCTCCGCAAGTGCAGGCCTTTTCACAAAGGGCAGGACAAACTCTCGATGTGAACTCGGGGAAATTGTTCGTCATATGCAGTCTGTAATAAGCCTGTTCCCAGTTGCCCTTGCAGATAAGATCGTTCCACTCAGGGATAAGATTGTTCAGCGGACAACCCGAAAATGCGTTGCCGATCTTCATTCCTGACTGACAGAATGGCACGCCGCATTCCATACATCTTGCGCCCTGCTTCTGCTGCTCCTCTTTTGAAAGAGGGGTGTGAAACTCGTTAAAATTCTTTATACGTTCCTCAACGGAGAACGCCGGTGCGTCCTCTCGCTTATAGTCCATAAAACCTGTTGGCTTTCCCATTTCTCTGAACCTCCTTAATTACTTACTGCTTGCCGTTGATGATCTGATAGAATGCCTCGATCTGAGCTTGGTCGCTGCTGAGACCCTTTTCTTCCATTGATACGATCGCCGACATCATCTTCTGGTAATCGTGAGGGATTATCTTCTTGAACTTAGGCAGATACTCGTCAAAGTTATCAAGTATCTCCTTGCCCTTTGCAGAACCCGTTGCGTCAACGTGCTGCTGGATAAGGTCTTTCAGTTCGATTATATCGTACTTCTCCTTGACCTCGGAGAAGAGCACCATTTCTTTGTTAAGTCTTGTGTAAAGGTGTCTGTCCTCATCAAGAACATAAGCAACACCGCCGGACATACCTGCCGCAAAGTTTTTGCCTGTCTTGCCGATAACTACAACACGTCCGCCTGTCATATACTCGCAGCCGTGATCGCCAACACCCTCGACAACTGCAACTGCACCAGAGTTTCTTACGCAGAAACGCTCGCCTGCAACACCGTTGATGAATGCCTTACCGCTTGTTGCGCCGTAAAGTGCAACGTTGCCGATGATGATGTTGTCCTCAGCCTTAAAGGTCGATTCCTTTGGCGGATAAACCACAAGCTTACCGCCCGAAAGTCCCTTGCCGAAGTAGTCGTTTGAATCGCCAACAAGTTCAAGGGTCAAGCCGTTCGGGATAAACGCACCGAAGCTCTGTCCGCCGGAACCGTTGCAGACGATCTTGAATGTGTCGTCAGCAAGTGTGTTGTAATACTTTCTTGTGATCTCTGAACCGAAGATAGTACCGAATGAACGGTCTGTGTTCTTGACATTTACTGTGATAGACTTCTTCTCGCCGCTCTTTAAGTTCTTGTCGAACTCCTTCATAAGTATCTTTTCGTCAAGTGTGCTCTCGAGCTTGAAGTCGTACTTAGATTTCTTGTTGTATTCGATCTTTTCGGAAACGTAATCTGAATTGATGATGTTAGAAAGGTCGACCTCTGCCGCTGTGCCTGTGATACCTGCCTTTGGCTTGATAAGGTCGATCCTGCCCACCAGCTCGTCAACTGTTCTTACGCCCAGTCTTGACATATACTCTCTCAGCTCGGCAGCCACAAAGAGCATAAAGTTCATTACATATTCAGGCTTGCCTGGGAACTTCTTTCTAAGCTCAGGGTTCTGTGTTGCAACGCCGAACGGGCAGGTATCAAGGTTGCACACTCTCATCATTGCGCAGCCAAGTGTTATCAGCGGAGCGGTTGCAAAGCCAAATTCCTCTGCGCCGAGGATAGCTGCGATAACAACGTCACGGCCAGTCATAAGCTTTCCGTCTGTCTCGATAACGACCTTGTTTCTCAAGCCGTTCTTGATAAGGGTCTGATGAGCCTCAGCAAGTCCAAGCTCCCAAGGGAGACCTGCGTTGTAGATAGAGTTTCTCGGAGCAGCGCCAGTACCGCCGTCATAACCCGAGATAAGGATAACGCCTGCGCCGGCCTTTGCAACACCGGCAGCGACCGTACCAACGCCGCATTCGGAAACAAGCTTTACAGAAATTCTTGCGTTCTTGTTAGCGTTCTTGAGGTCGTAAATAAGCTGTGCCAAGTCCTCGATAGAATAGATATCGTGATGTGGCGGTGGTGAGATAAGGGATACGCCCGGTGTTGAATGTCTTGTCTTAGCTATCCAAGGATAAACCTTCTTGCCCGGAAGGTGTCCGCCCTCGCCAGGCTTTGCACCCTGTGCCATTTTGATCTGTATCTCGTCAGCAGATGTGAGGTATCTTGAAGTTACGCCGAAACGTCCCGAAGCCACCTGCTTGATAGCGGAGCATCTGTCCTCTGCCGTGCCCTTTGTGAGCAGTCTGTCAAGGCTCTCGCCGCCCTCGCCCGAGTTTGACTTGCCGTGCAGTCTGTTCATTGCGATGGCAAGCGCCTCGTGTGCTTCCTGTGAGATAGAGCCGTAGGACATTGCGCCCGTCTTAAATCTTCTTACGATAGACTCAACGCTCTCCACCTCTTCCAGCGGAACAGGGTTTTCAGCAAAGTTGAAGTCCATAAGACCTCTGATGTTTACAGGGTCCATTTCCTCTGAGATAAGCTTTGAATACTTCTTATATGTTTCGTAATCGCCTGTTCTTGCGGCCTGCTGGAGCAGATAGATAGACTGAGGATTGTAAAGGTGCTCCTCCTTGCCGCTTCTAAACTTGTGGCTGCCTCTTGACTCAAGCTCGGCATTTGTGCCAAGGTCAAGTGGATCAAAGGCTGATGTATGAAGTCTGTCAACATTCTTCTCGATATCTGAGATAGTGATACCGCCGATCCTGCTGACTGTGCCTGTGAAATACTTGTTTATAACGTCCTCGCCGATACCGATAGCCTCGAATATCTGTGAGCCTTGATATGACTGGATAGTTGAGATACCCATTTTTGAAGCGATCTTTACAATGCCGTGGAGTACAGCAGAGTTATAATCGTCAACGGCTGCATAGTAATCCTTGTCGAGAAGATCGTCAGCGATAAGCTCGTGGATAGTCTCCTGCGCAAGATATGGGTTGATAGCGGAAGCACCGTAACCAAGGAGAGTTGCAAAGTGATGAACTTCTCTCGGCTCGCCGCTCTCGAGGATAACTGCAAGTGATGTTCTCTTCTTTGTAACAACAAGGTGCTGATGAAGAGCCGATACAGCCAGCAGCGAAGGGATAGCAAGGTGGTTCTCGTCAACGCCTCTGTCGGAGAGGATAAGAATGTTCGCACCCTCGCTGAACGCCTTGTCAGCCTCGATATAAAGTCTGTTTATGGCCTTTTCAAGCCTTGTGTTCTTATAATAAAGTATAGGGATAACGGCTACCTTAAAGCCTGGGATGTGCATATTCTTGATCTTGAGGATATCCGTCGATGTAAGGATAGGATTGTGTATCTTCATAACCTTGCAATTTTCAGGCTTCTCTTCAAGAATGTTTCCGTCCTCGCCTATATAAATAGTAGTCGATGTAACGATCTCTTCTCTGATAGCGTCGATAGGCGGATTTGTTACCTGCGCAAAGAGCTGCTTGAAGTAATTGAACAAAGGCTGTGGCTCTTTTGAAAGCACGGCCAGCGGACTGTCAGTACCCATTGCGGCGATAGACTCTGCGCCGTTCTTTGCCATTGGCAGGATAGAGGTCATAACGTCCTCGTATGTATAACCGAAGGCTTTCTGAAGTCTCTGTCTCTCCTCATAACCGTGCTCCTCGACCTTGATGTTAGGTATCTTGAGGTCTTTGAGTCTAACGAGGTTGCTGTCAAGCCACTCGCCGTAAGGCTGCTTTGAAGCATAGTATTCTTTAAGCTCGTCATCGTCGATAACTCTGCCCTGAACAGTATCAACAAGAAGCATCTTGCCCGGACGAAGTCTTTCCTTTTCGATGATATCCTCAGCAGGAACAGGAAGTGCGCCCACCTCAGATGAAAGGATAAGATTGCCGTCCTTTGTGATGTAATATCTTGAAGGACGCAGGCCGTTTCTATCGAGAACAGCGCCCATCATATCACCGTCTGAGAACAGGATAGAAGCAGGGCCGTCCCAAGGCTCCATCATCGTTGCATAATACTGATAAAAGTCCTTCTTAGCTTGGCTCATCGTGCCGTTGTTGTCCCAAGGCTCAGGAATTGTTATCATAACGGCAAGTGGAAGATCCATACCGCTCATAACAAGAAATTCCAGCGTGTTATCAAGCATTGCAGAGTCAGAGCCCTCAGTATTAACAACAGGGATAACTTTGTCAAGATCGCCCTTGAGGTGCTCAGACTTCATCGTCTCTTCACGAGCAAGCATTTTATCAGCGTTGCCTCTGATAGTGTTGATCTCGCCGTTGTGGACGATCATTCTGTTTGGATGCGCCCTCTGCCAGCTTGGATTTGTGTTGGTAGAAAATCTTGAGTGGACCATTGCGATAGCGGACTCATAGTCCTTATCCTGAAGGTCTGGGAAGAACTTTCTCAGATCTTGTACAAGGAACATTCCCTTATATACGATAGTTCTGCTTGAGAGGGATACAACATAAGTATCCTCGTTTGACTGCTCGAACACACGTCTTGCAACGTAAAGCTTGCGGTCAAAGTCAAGGCCTTTCTTTACGCCCTTTGGACGCTTGATGAAGCATTGCATGATCGCAGGCATACACTCGACAGCTCTCTTGCCAAGCACCTCAGGCTTTGCAGGAACAACTCTCCAGCCCAGCACCTCGAGGCCTTCCTTTTCGGCAATGATCTCGAACATTTTCTTTGCCTGATTTCTTGCAAGCTCGTTCTGCGGGAAGAAGAACATACCAACGGCATAATCTCTTTCTCCGCCAAGTGTGATACCAAGTTCGGAAGCGGCAATTTTCTTGAAGAATTTATGAGATATCTGAAGCAGGATACCTACTCCGTCTCCTGTTTTACCCTCTGCGTCCTTACCTGCACGATGTTCGAGCGTCTCGACGATAGTCAGCGCATTTGCAACAGTTGCGTGAGTTTTCACGCCCTTGATATTTACAACTGCACCTATACCGCAGTTATCGTGCTCAAACTTAGGGGAATACAGGCTCTTAACATTTGTCATATTCTCCGTGCGTTCCATTAATTATCACCCTTTCCTGCCAAAGCGGTATCACGCTCGGCAAATCGTTTTATTTTATGAATCAACGCAGCTTTTAAGTCTGCGTCAAAAAGCAAGTTTTGTTTTCCAATCCTGCATTTTTCATACTTTTCTGCTATCCGTCACAGCATTTCGCAAACCTTGTTCGCTTCACGAAATATCCTACTATTCCGACAGCTTTATAATTATAACATACATTAAATTGAAATGCAAGATGGTTTATTAAATCCTGCATAAATTAATTATTAACTTTTTATTAATTCTGCTAACATTTTTATATCAACTTGTGCGTTATACTGCACTTAGTTCTCTGACATACTCAGCCGTCAAGCGCCTTTTTAAGCCGTTTGACCGCCGTTTTCAAAGGCGTTTTTCGCTCCTTGTAAAAGTGCTGATAGTCCTTTGAATTTTGCCATTCGCCGCCCCATTTCCAGCCGTGCCGTTTGAAAATGCAATAACAAAGGTCTGTTCTGTCAATTTTGTGGTCAAAGTCCTTATCACGGTCAGCATATTGCACACCCTTTGCAGGCATTACCTTGTCGCCGACGATGTAAGGATTGATGAGCGGATTGATGTCGATAGCCCTTCCGAAGCTGTGTGCCGACAGCGTATTTGTATCCGCCACAACTCTGAAATTGAAGGCTGAGGAGTTGTTATCCGTCATCGAGCGTTCATCATCGGCGTCATAATAGTCCACAAGACGAATCTTTTCAATCTCATATTCCGCCTCAAAAAGCTCATAGAAGATATCAAGCACTTCCTCCGCAAGCTTCCTCGCCACGATAAGCTCGCCGTTTTGAACTTTGTGCTCAAAGTCGTAATACCTCACCTGCAAATAAGCAAGGTCGCTGAGCTTCACCTTGTTGTTTTCCTTGTAAGACGCCCCCGAAATTATCTTAACGATGTTATCGGGGATATCCTCGGCGGTGAAGCCGTCTCTGTAAAGAATTTTCTCCAAACAAAATCCCCCTTTGTGCTAAATTCCCACTTTCAAAATTATAAATTATATATTATAAAAAAATAAAGGACGAAAAGACCGTATACATTTTCATAATATACAGCCTTGATCGTCCTTGATCATCATTTATTTGATTGTCTTAACAGTCCCTTATTCCGCAGACTGGTAATACATAACAACAGGTGTGCCGTAAGGAACATTGTCGTAAACATATTTAGCGTCATCATAAGACATATTTATGCAGCCGTGAGAGCCGTTGTACTTGTATATCTCTCCGCCGAAATAGCCGTTTCTCCAAGTTGAATCGTGAAGTCCGATACCGCAGAGTGAAACGTTGTTCCAGAAGTTGCACTTTGTATCCCACTCATCGCCGTCAGCGTTTGTATCCTTCATACGCTTGTTAGTCTCCTTCGACCAAAGCTTGTAAACGCCCGGCAAAGTTGTCCTCGCAAGTGATGTGGTCTGACCCGAAACGATGTAAGTGTCAAGCTTTTTCTTGCCCTTCTCGTAATACCAAAGGTGCTGATCTGTAAGGTCTATCTCAATATAAGTATCGCCGATATCGTCGTCCTTTGTTCTCGCCGATTCAACGCCTGTGAAGTCGTAATAACCTGTGCTGACGTATATCGGATCGACCTTTGAAACGCTGGAACCTTCCTCCAGCATTTCCACAAGAGCATCGCAAGTAAGCTGCTGATCTATCCACCAGCCGTACTTTGCGTCATCGCTCGTCGGAACGACTATATCGCCCTGCAAAGTTGCGTGGAACTTTCTCTTTGTGTTGTATGTATCGTACTTTTTAGCAAGCTTTTCAACATACTTCATCGCCTTGTCGGCGTCAACAGTATAGCTGCCATCGTCCTTCAAGTTGATGATCTTCATAAGCTCTTCGCCTGTAAGCGTCTCGGTGGTGTAGTCAAAATCGTAAGTTATCGACATCTGAAAGACCTTGTTGCGCTTTTCACATTCGTCCTCAAGGTCGGCAGACTTTACCTCCGGCAGCGTGTAGCAACCTGTATCGGCATCCAGCTCAAGACTTAACTTGCCCTGCGCAAGTCCGTCGGTAATAAAACTCTCCAGCTTTTTCATATCCGTGATCTTATTGCCCTGGACTTCCTTGGTTATCACATAAGCGGTCTTGTCCTCGTTGAGACCAAGCTTAGCGTCAGTCGTTTCAACATCGCCCCAGCCAGTCTTTTCGATGAGCTTGTTAAGCTTCTTTGAGTCAAAGCTTATGCCCTCGTCATAGCTGTAATTGGTCTGATGAGCCAGCGACATAAACCAGCTTCCACGGTCAACGCTTTCAAAAAGCTTCTGCACCTCGTCCTTGCCGCTGAGCTTATAATCAAAGTCGGAAGTCTGAAAAACAACGTCAGTTCCGTCGATAGTCTTGACCGTAAGCTGATAAGGATTATCCCCAGCCCCCAGCAGATCGCAGGCCTGTTCAAAGGTCTTTCCGCTGACGTCAACGCCGTTGATGAAGGTGTTGTTCAGAAACTTGCCGTTATAATAGGCACGTCCTGCAAAATAACCGCCGCCGATGACCAGCACCATTGCCGCCGCCACCGAGCCGCAGATAATACCCACATTATTGCGCTTTTTCTTTTTTCTCTTCTTTGAAGAAGCCGAGCCTTTTGAGCTTGTGCTTTTTCTTGCTGTATTTCCTGTTTTCGTACGTGTACTTGTACCCGTGGTTTTGACCGCCATTAATAGTCCTCCTGTTTATAATGACACCGGCGATTTGCCTTAACTTCTCTCATAAAAATCATTCGATATACAAATAATTATAACACGATTGAAGCCGTTTGTCTAGTCCAACAGGAGAAAAATATGTCACAAAAAGCAAGCCCCTTTGCGCACTTAAATGTACAAATATCCGTACAGCTTTGACAAAAGTCAATAAAAAAGCAAAAAGCCGCCACTGATAGTGTGAACTATCAATGAAACGACCTTGTTTCTAATATGCTTTTATCTGTATTTAAGTATACTCCTTGTGCGCTATATTGTCAAGCACTTTTGCCGAGATTTGTATACTTTACCGCTGCAAAGGCATAATCCGCCCTGCATTTTGAGCAAACTATACAAACTCTGCTGTCCTATTGTCCGATATACCGCACGATATTGTACACAACGGCTTAAAACTTCTGCTTGAATACAAAATAACATTCAAAGCAAAGCTGCTCCTTGCCGTTGTTCATATAGCTGTGTTCCTTGTCCGACTCAAAGCGGATCGCATCCCCTTGGCAGACCTCGTAAAAATCGTCGCCGACTTTGAGGGTCAGAACACCCTTTGTCACAATGAGATATTCCATAGTCCGCTCCCCGTGAGAGCCGCTCTGATAAATGCCGTCGGGCTCGATGGTGATGTTGTATATCTCAAACTCCCTGTTCTTGTCAAATGGAAAATAGTTGTATATTGTATACTGCCCCGTGATCTCCTTTGCAGGGGTGAGCTTTTCCTTTCTCACAAGATAGGTTTCGTGAGAGGGCGAAGCGATAAGATCGTCCACAGTAACACGCAGTCCGCTGACGATCTTGCCGATAGTGCTGATAGTGGGGTTTGAATCGCCCCTTTCGATCTGCCCCAGCATTGATTTGCTGACGCCTGTCTGTTCCGCCACATCGTCAAGCGACATTTTCTTTCCCAGACGGAGCTTTTTGAGATTGATCGAGATATTTTTAGATAGATAGTCCATAATTTTGTCCGCCTTTCCGCATTTGTGGATAAATCCCCACATAAACGCATTATTACGCCAAAATTATATCACGCACTTTCCGAAAATGTCAACAAAAATTTCGCCACGTCTCAAAAATTTCGTCACCCTCCCCCAGCTTATATATATTTATTAATAGTGCCTGTTTCGGACGGATCTTTTGTGCAATATAACATACTTTTCACAATTTGCCTATTGACAAACGCTCCCGAATGCTTTATACTGAGAGTATGAAAATCGGTCATTTCAAAAAAGCAAAGGCGCTTTAAGTCGTTTATCGGCTTATTGCGCTTTTTTTGTACCCAAGTCGCCCAAAATCGCCAAGTTATCCCGTAAAGCCAACAGGGTGTATCTCGTTTTGCAGACGTGCGTCAAAGCGGAAAAATTCCTTATCCGTCGCCACCACCGCACGATTTATGGCGTTATAGCCGTAACGCTCCCTTATCCTGTCAACAGCCTTGTCAATGCGCTCACGCTTTTCAAGCTTTTTCGGCGAGGTGAAAAGATCAAGCTGACAGGCGGTGTCAGCGTCGCAAAGCTCGTAAGTGCCGATAGTTATTGAGCGGATAGGTATATCCTGCGACCAGTCGTAAGACTCTTTGTAAAGCTTGAAAGCCGTTTGTGCGATCTTTACGCCGTCGCTTGTGGGCGATGAAAGTTTGCATTGCCGTGTAAATCGCCTGAGCTTGCTGTCTCTTATGCCCACCGATACCCCCATTGCCTTGAAGCCGTGCTTTCTCAGCCGTGAAGCCACGCTTTCCGCCAGCGCAAAGGTGAGTATCTTCACGTCGCCGTCATTCATAAGGTCACGATAAGATGTGGTTCCGTTGGATATTGACTTTATCGCACGCTCCTCATTCTGATACTGCACTGGTGTCTCGTCAAGACCGTTTGCATAGCGATAAAGATACACGCCCCATTTGCCAAGCCAAGTCTCGAGATACTGCGGCGGAGTTTGCGCCAGCTGCCCGATAGTCTTTACGCCCTTTGAAGCAAGCTTTTTCGCCGTCGCCTGCCCAACATAAAGCAGGTCGGCGGCAGGCAGCCCCCATATCTTCTCACGAAAGTCCTCACGCAAAATAACAGTCGTGCCGTCGGGCTTTTTCATATCCGAACCCAGCTTTGCGAAAATCTTGTTGAAGCTTGCCCCAACGGACACAGTTATGCCCAGCTCTTTTTTCACCGTCTCCCTTATCTCGTCGGCGACTTCCTTGATATCACGGCGAGTGCAAGTCACGTCAAGCCAACATTCGTCAATGCCAAAAGGCTCAATGCGGTCGGTGTATCTGTCATAGATATCGTGCGCCGCCTTTGAATACTGCAAGTAAATGTCATAATGTGGCGGAACTGTCACAAGCTCGGGACATTTCAGCTTTGCCTGCCAAATGGTTTCTCCCGTCTTGACGCCCATAGCCTTTGCAGCCTCATTTTTCGCAAGGATTATGCCGTGGCGCTCTTCCTCATTTCCCGTCACCGCAACGCACTTGCCCTTTAGCGCAGGGTTTATCCGACACTCGATAGACGCATAACAATTGTTTATGTCAACGTGAAGCACGCTCCTGTCCATTTTTATCCCTCCGAACATCTGTTTTGCATCTTATGGAACAATTGTATCACAAAACAAGCGTTCTGTCAACAGGAAAATCGAACAAATTTGCGTGCATAATATATGTAAATAGACAAAAAAAGAAGACCGCCGAAGCGATCTTCATAAATCAGTATTGTAGTGAGGTCAAATGCAGAGCTTATACACCCTTAATGTACTTGCCCTTTACCTCATCATAAGTCTTACAGAAGCGGTCGTGAGAAATGTTTCCGCCCCAGCTCATATTGTCATCGACCTGTGGATCCATAACATAGACCTGTCCGTTTATCGTTACTTCCACCCACATATGATAACCGTATCCACCGGCAGCCATTGCGGTCATACCGTCAACAGTCTTTGCGCTGTAACCGATGTAATTGAGCATTGCGGCATAAACGTAAGAATACTCCGTGCAAGTGCCGTAGCCCTCTTCAAGGACAGCTTGAACAGGCTTTGACCAGCCGCCGTAAGCATAATAAGTGTTCTTTATAAGATAATCATAGCAAGCCAGCGCCTTCTGATAGCCCGTCATATCGTCCGTGACGATCTTTGCAAGGTACTTTCTCAAGATCTTGTCCTCATTGCCATTGAGTGTGGCATTTGGGACAAGCGCCGCTGAATTAAGTCTTGACTCAGGGGTCTTGCCATTGTCAACAGGCTTAACAGTCGTAGTTGTCGGCTTCTTTGTGGTAGTTGTTGGAGCAGAAGTCGTTGTCTGCTTTGGCGTTGTAGTTGTGGTCACAGAAGTCTTGACTGTTGTAGTTGTGGCAGAAGTCGTCTCCGAAGCCGAAGCCTTTGTTGTGGTGGTCGTCTTAGTAGTTGTGGTGGTCTCAGCAGATGTTGAAACAGTCTGCGAGGTCGTCTCCGCAGCAGTCTCGCTTGTTGCAGGAGCAGAAGTCGTAGTTGTCTCCGGCTCAGTCTCCGAAGGGGTCGTCTCGGCGGAAGTCGTAAGGCTTGTACGCTTTGTCTCGCCAACGTTTGCCTTGTTTATGTTGCTGACAGACATTTTTGTTCCAGTCAGCACAGCAGGAGCAGTCGTCACGATCTCGGAAGCGCTCTGAGAAGCTGTCACAGAAGCAGGAAGCTCTGAAACAGGTATAGTTGTCGTCACCGCAGGAACGGCCTCGGCAGCCGTCGAAGTTGTCGCCTCAGTTTTTGACTTCTTTGTGGCGGTCTCAGTCTTAACAGCCTTTGCCGCCTCAGTTTTTGAATCTTTAGATGTCTCCGTCGCCGTGATCTCAGCAGAAGTCACATCGCCCATAACAGCGGCAGTAACAACATTATCCTCTGTTACAACTTTCGCATTGTCGGGCGGAAGCACGTCGCAGGGCTTAATAACGGTCTTGTCGATAGCCGCAAAGCTCACAGCCGACACAGCGATAACGCCGCAGGCAGAAAGCACAGCCATCGATCGTGAGATCCCAGATCTAAGATAACCCAATTTCAAAACGCTCCTTTCGTGTATTTCGTATATTCCTAAAGTTACATTTATTCATAATAAACTATCTAACATTATAAACAATTCTATTACAAATGTCAAGGCTGCGTGTAATCAAATTGTAATTTTGAACACGTTTTCGTTGCCGTTTGTGTACTGTTTATGAACACTAGGTTACATCACCTGTACATTTTGATTGCAGTATCCACAAAAATGGCGGCGATTTCTTTGCACTTTGAACAAATTTATTAAAACTTGTATTAATAATACCAAAAAAGGGACAGCTAATTAACAAACTGCCGCAAAACCTAGTATTTCTTGTCCAACTATACAAATAATCAGCCAAAAAAGAACGCAGACCCGAAAGCCTGCGTTCCTCAGAAGTATATGAAGTATATATGGAGAAAAAAGTATATGTAGTATTCATTCTCGGAAACTCTTTTTGTTCCCTTACCTTTGATTATATATTACCCGACCTATGTGACAGTTTTATGACAGACTGCTGAAAAAATCGTACAATTTGCACGTCTGCAAATACAAAAAAGCCGCCGCAGCATTATGCCGCAGCGACGTTGCATCACGATATAGTCTTGCCCTTTTTCCTGCTCTGCTTGTTCTGAACAGGGGTCTCCTCGGCAGCCTTGTCCTCGAAAAGCTGCTCGTCAGGGTCGGCGTTCTTGTATGCGAACTCAGGGTTCTCCTCGCCCCTCTGATCGTAGTATGGCTGGATAACGTGCTTTCTGATAACAGGATAGCAGTTAAAGCAGGTCACGAAACAGATGAAGGAAAGCGGCCAGATCGGCAGGATAAACAGCGAATAAGGTAGGAACAGATATACCAGCACCAGCACGATAAGGGACACCAGCAGCGTCCACAATGACTGTTTAAGCCCAAGGCTCACAAGATAAAACGAGTTCTTGATGATCTGCTTCATTTTCAGATTGGTGGAGCTTATCATAATGTAGATGTAAAAATGCATCATAAAGAACACGATAAGACAGCTTATGCACAGCACGAAGGGAATGTAGATCATCGAATTCTGTTCAGCCCAGTATTTGTACATCGGTATGCCCACGATAAATCCTGCGGCGAAAATAATATCCACAATGCCCATTCCGAGGCCCTGCTTGAAATTTTTCTTGAATGAATCCAAGAAATCGTGCAGCAGAAAAGCATTTCGCTCTTGAGAATAATTGCGGCAGACCTTTGTCATCGCCGCCGTTGCAGGTCCGAATGTTATCACAGGGATACAAAAGACCACATAAAGCAGGTTGAGTTCCATAAGCTTCCACATATGCCTGCCGTATATCTCAAAGAACTTGAAAATGCCCTTTTTCTCCTGGGGGGCTTTAAGTACGCCCCTGCCGGGTGTATTATAGTTTCCAAATAACGCCATTATAATGCTCCTTAATTTTAAGACCAAGCCAGTCTTTATTATCCCCAAGAAATGCCTTTCGGCTACCCTAATATTTTTTAGAAAAATTCCGATACAAGCAGCGTGCTGAGACATTCCACAGCCGCCGCCACAGCTAACACAGCTTCAAGCGTGAGAAATTTCGCAAGATAAAGCCGCAGGGCTTCACGCAGACCGCTTTCCTGCCTGTCAGAAAGAGTGACCCGAAGCAGCATATCAGACATAACCACAGCTTCTCTTGCCCCGAAAGCCAGCGCCGCCGAAGTTATCACCGCCGACGGAAGAATAAGCGCCGCCGAGTAAGCTATCCCCTGCCTGCCCATATCCGCATAAAGCTGACACATCGCCACGCCGCAGCCCATTCCCTTTAAAACGAGCACGCCCACGGCGAAAGGCTGTCCCACCGCCGAAAAGCCCAGCAGGAACACCGCCAGCATATACACAGTTGAGCCGGCAAAAGCTTTCACCATAATGCTGCCAAGCTCCCCCGACTGCCGCAGGCTTAAAAATCCGCTCTGAAACACAGCCAGCCTTGAAAGCACCGCTCCGTCCATAAAGCAGAACGTCAGCGTGCCCATAAGCGCACCAAGCAGCACCGCACCCATAAGAAATGCGAAAAATCCGGGCTTATACGTCACGGCATTTGTCCGTCCGACCATTATACATCACTCCTTTGAGTAATGTATATGCGCCCGCTGTATTTTTAATTACTTTGAAAGCTCGTAAGCACGCTTTGTGCAGGCCTTGCAGCACTCCTCAACAGCCTTTGCAAGACCGCCCTCACGGAGCTTTTCAAGTCCTGCGATAGTTGTGCCGCCCTTTGAGGATACCATTTCGATAAGCTCGTCAAGGCTCTTTCCGCTGTCTGTTATCATCTTTGCCGAGCCGATAAGCGATTTTGCAAAGAGGTCTCTCGCAACGGTCTCGTCAATGTCAACGCTCTTTGCGTACTCAACGAAAGCCTGCGCATAAAGATAGATAAACGCAGGTGAAGAGCCGTTTATTGCGATTATCTCCTTCATCTTGTCCTTTGAGATAACAGCGTACATTCCGCAGCTTCCGAAAATCTTGCACACAAGTGCGAACTCGTCATCTGAAACGCTGTCAGAACGTGAAAGCGCCGTTGCGCCCTCGCCGAGAAGCAGCGGAGTATTCGGCATAACCAGCACGACTTTTGCGCCAGCGACAGTCTTTGAAGCGATGTAATCGTCCGTTATACCAGCGCAGATCGACACGATAACTGTATCTTTCGTGACAGCATTTGCTATCTCGTCAAGCACCTCGTCAAGCTGCTGGGGCTTGATAGCGAGAAAAACGTACTGACACTTTTCAACGACCTCAGCGCAATTTCCGCACTTGATCGTTCCAAGCTCGTCGAGCCTTTCAAGTATGGGTGCATATTTGTCGAAAGCGTGAAGCTGGATATCCTTGCCCATTTCGCTTCCTGCAATGCCCTTCATAATGGCGTAGCCCATATTGCCTGCGCCTATAAAACCAACATTTATCATATAAAACAAGACCTTTCAATAGCATTTTGCCTTAAAAATAACTTAATTTTAATTATACACTATTTTGCCCTTGATTTCAAGTGTTTCACCTAAATTTCACAAAGCTTTCCCCCGACCCATTGTGCAAATTCACTTTTCATACAAAATCGCACAAATAAGCGGCGACCCTTTCAGACCGCCGCAATCATCAATATCAAATTTAATCAAACAGAAGTTTTAACACTATGTCCGAACTGATTTCTAACCTTTTCATAGGCAAACTTCACCGCAGGCAGGAACACCATAAGCAGCACAAGATCGACAGGGAGCTGAACGAGGTTCTTGATAACTCTTGGCGTGCAGTATGTAAGGAAACCGCTGAGACCTTCACGGGTGAAATTGGTGATACCGAAAGTTTTGTTCACATAAAGTGTGTACAGGAAATAGGAATTAAGGCCGATATTGCAAAACAGTATAACAGCCGTTCTTGCAATGGCTATTCTTACAAAGCTCTGCACCTTTTTGTTGTTAAAATCGCACTTATAGAGCAGGCAGCCGTAAATTATACCCGAAATTATTACCACCAGCGCAAGCTGCGGGCTGTAAGCTCTCGGCGACTTGTTCTGCACGATATAGCCGATAAAGTCAAGCAAAAACGTTGACGCACCGCATACCACGGGGCCGTAAAGCATACCGATAGTGCAAGTTGCAAGGAACGTTAAGCCTATCCTCAGATCGGGCGTTACCTCGATCGAGAACGACCTGATCGCAAATGCCAGAGCGATCAGTATTCCTGTTGTTGTGAGAGTTCTAAGGTCTTTCAGCGATTTGAAAGAATCATAGAACATTTTTCCAAAGCTCTTCATAATTTTACCTCCTTTTATTCAATGCGAGCTTATCGCCTTGTGCATAACGGGAGCAAAAAAGCAGCCCTGCACTATACCCGTATGGTATGTGCAGAAGCTGCCATAGAAAAGCTTCAATTACACATTCAGCGGGATGCGAAAACCGAACCGCAAAGGTTCTGCCTTTTTCGTTCCGACGGCAACTCCCCGTCCGACGGACACTTAACGCTCAGTTTTCTACTCTGTAATATGTCAAGTCCACAATGGGACAAAACATCACTAAAAAGTGAATTAGAATGCTGTCTTATTAAGAATATCGTAAAGCTCGTCCTCGAAAGGCTTCTTCATAGAAAGAGCTTCCTGGATATCAACATCATAGATCTTGTTATCCTTCATACCAACAACTCTATTGCCGATGCCCTGCTCGAGCAGCTCAACAGCGTGGTAACCCATCTGTGTTGCAACGACTCTGTCTCTTACTGTTGGAGAGCCGCCTCTCTGAACGTGGCCGAGAACTGTTGCTCTTGACTCGATGCCTGTAAGATCCTGAAGTGTTCTTGTGATGTATTCAGTCTTGCCGACACCCTCAGCAACAACGATGATGAAGTGTGTCTTGCCAGACTTCTTAGTCTGCTCCATATTCTTAGCGATCTGATTAAGATCGAAAGGCTTTTCAGGAGTGATAACTGCCTCAGCGCCAACTGCAACGCCAACGTTGATAGCGATGTAGCCTGCGTTTCTGCCCATTACCTCAACAACAGAACATCTGTCGTGTGACTGTGCTGTGTCTCTGATCTTGTCGATCATTTCCATAGCTGTATTCATAGCTGTATCGTAACCGATCGTATACTCTGTGCAAGCGATATCATTATCAATAGTGCCTGGGAGGCCGATACAAGGTATACCCTGTGCTGAAAGGTCAGCCGCACCTCTGAACGAGCCGTCGCCGCCGATGACAACGATACCATCGAGACCCATTTCGAGACACTTGTCTCTGCCCTTCTTAACGCCTTCGATATCTCTGAATTCAGGACATCTTGCAGTATAAAGACAAGTACCGCCTCTCTGGATAATGCCCGAAACTGATCTTGCATTCATTTCAATAACTTCGCCGTTAAGCAGACCGTTATATCCTCTCTGGATACCAACGACCTCCATACCCTTCTGAAGTGCTGCTCTGCAAACTGCTCTTACAGCAGCGTTCATTCCCGGAGCGTCTCCTCCGCTGGTCAATACGCCGATTTTCTTAGCCATTTAAAATACCTCCAAATCAAGAAACAAATTCTTGTTACTTTCCTAATTATCCTTATCAAGCATAACACAAAGCCCCTGAATTGTCAAGGGCTTTGTTTATTTTTTAACATTTTATTAAACACATTATAAAACGTTTTCGCTACTCTTGCGGAGCTTCGGTGACAGCCGGTTCAGCGGAGCTCTGAGTGGTCGTCGTGGTCTTATTTTCCGTCGTAGAAGCGGCAGTTGTTGTGGTGGTCGTAACGATGCCGGCGGATACTGTGACAGTAAGAACATCGCCATTTTTAACATTGACAGTATTGCCCACAGCCACGCTTGTGCCCATAACATATCCTGCGGAAACAGAGCTTGAGAAGTCTGTAATGATCTTATACTTGATGTTAAAACTGTCAAGCAGCTCGAGATAAGACTTCTTGCTGAGACCCGAATAGTCAGGAACAGGCACGTTCTCGGGGCCTGCGCAAACTTTAAGGGTCAGCTCGTTTTTAAGGTTCGGGTCAAAGTCAGTACCCTCAGGGATACTCTGCTCATAGACCACGCCCTTATCATCTATATCCGAATAGAAATAATCCGTCTTGATAGTGAAATCCTCGCCAAGCTGTTTAACTACCGTATTATATTCAAGTCCCACAACGTTCGGCATAATCGAGCCATAGCCGTATTCAGACTGGCTTTCAGCGGCGGTGGTCGCAGGTGTCGCAACAGTCGTGCTGTAAACATATACCTCGCTGTCGGGCTGTTCATAATCATCCTCGGACACGACCTTGTTCACCGATGAAGCGTCGTCATACTCTGACGGTCCCGAAAACAGCTCATAAAGCAGGAACACCGACAACATCAGCACGATAACAAGCACCACCCAGCCGATAATAACGGCGGTCTTGTTCTTTTTCTTCTCCTCCTCAGCAGGCTGCTGAACAGGTCTCTTTTTCGGGACGTGCTGGATAGGAATGGTCTGCGTTGAGCCCTTCGGGTGCTCCATATGAGTAGTATGCTGTTCAAAAAGCGCAGCCACCAGCTCTGTGATAGTCTGTATCCTCTCCTCGCCACGCACTCTCATCGCTCTGGCGAGCACTCGTGAGATATGCTGAGGAATCCTCGGGTTGACACGGCAGGCCTCGACCATTGTGTCATTGCGTGTTCGAGTATAAGCGTCAAGCGGCATACAGCCCGTGAGTATCCTATAAAGCACGGCGGCAACGGCATAAACGTCCGTCCAAGTGCCCTGCCACTCAAGCGATGAATACTGCTCAGGTGCGGTATAGCCCGAATAGAATTCAGGCGAAAGCCCTGTATTTGAAGTTCTGATAGAGCTTATAGAAAAGCCCGTGAGCTTTAGCTCGCAATCAGTTGTAACGATGATATTCTCTGGTGAGATACCCCTATGGATAATGCCCGCATTGTGGACGATACTCAGCGTTGTGAACAGCGGCACGAACAGCTTTTTGACCTGCTCCCAAGTAAGGAAGCCCGTGTTCGACTGCAAAAACTTTTTGAGCGAAACGCCCTCGACGTACTCGAGGATAACATAAGTCGTATTATTCTCACAGAACATATCCTTTGCGGTGGCGATATGCTGGAGATTTCTCATTCGTGAAAGCACCTTATTCATATCCGCAAACTCGGACATAAAGGTCTTATACTTTGCAAGGCAATCGGGGTTGACAACCAACGACTGGCTGTCACGGTCACGTTCGCAAAGTGTATCGGGCATATACTCTCTTGCAACGCACTTGCACTTTCCTACCATATCATAACAGATATAGGAAGCACCCTCGCCGTTATAAGAAAGCATTTTGCCGATTATATATCTATTGTCGAGCACCGTTCTTGGTGCAAGATATGACTGAAGATGTGGGATATCGTCGGTATAGCTGCAATGATGACAGCGTCCGTCTGCGTCGAGCTCATTCATACAGCCCATACACAATTTTCTGCTAAGATCCTCCATACCTATGACACCTCCTTTTAGTTTTAGGTGGCTATCCGATATTAACCACCAATTATAGATTATACATTATGACCTATTACAAAGTCAAGGAAAATTGCCGAATTGTAGACTTTGCGCAATAATTTGTATTTATTCTGTAACATCTGATAACAGTCAAGGGTTTATCGCCGACAGCCCTAAAAGCCTGCGATCATCACAAATTCTGCGGATAGACAGGGGTCGATGTATAATAAAGGTACTTATTGTCAGTATCGAACACGGCATTGAGCACGACAGGCTGTCTGTCCCCTGCATCGTTCTCATACCAATAGCGATAAACGTATGTTTTTGTATCTTTGTTCCATATAATGCTATAATAATCAAGATCGACCGCACTAGAAAGATCGCTCCACTTTGCGCCCTTTTCAAACTTGTCAAGATTTATGGCCTTGTTCTTTCCTTCGCCGTCTGAATCCTTTTTCAGCGTGCTGAAATCGGCATACTTGACACTTTCAATGCGCTCCTTATCGTCAACAGTCACAAGAGCCGCCCACTCGGGGTAGGAAATGCCGTCCACCTTAATGCTGTCATCAGCCTCGACGATGTAATCGAAATTCAGCGCATTGTTAACGCCTTGATAGACCGACTCGTCCTTGAAGTGCATATCGAGAGACTTCTGCGCCTTACCGACGTCCGCACCGATGTACTGAGAGATCTTCTCAGCTGTGCTTTCGCCTTTGGACTTGACGACATTGACGACTATAAGCACCACGAGGACGACCAGCAGGATGAGGGCGATAGCAAAAAGCACGATTTTGAGATTGCCGCCTGAGAGCTTGCGTTTTTGTTCAGCAAGCTTGCCGAGGCCTGTATTTTGGTGTTTTTTCGAGTATTTATCATCATTTTTGCGAAACTTTTTGATAATAGAAGTATCCTTATCGGGTCTGAGCTGAGTGCCGCAGTTAGGGCAAACAACGTCATTTTCGTCAATAGGTTTTCTACATTTTGGACAATCCATAGATCAGCACTCCCCTGAAAGCTATATACTGTAATTATAGCATAAATGCCGAAGTGTGTCAAATTTAGCGAGGAGTGAGGAATGAGGAATGAAGGTATCGCCTAGCGGCGATGTATTTTTGTAGGGGCGACCTTTGGTCGTCCGCTGACTTGCTGTTTTTCAACATACCTAAATGTTCCACATAGAACGTTTGTACTTGCATCTAACCGCAAAAAGAGACCCCACAAAGAGGTCTCTCCCTAAAATAAAAAAACAAAATCATAAGTGCATCTGATCCGGATCTTCAATGTCCTTTGCAAAACAACCAGCCACAGGAATGGTCTTGCTGCGGTATTTGGATAGATCAGCAGCCGTATCCTCATCAACTATGAACGCCTTTTCTACAAGTGCATTCTTCGCCTTCAGGGTCATAACCTGTACGCCTATGGTGTCTCTCGTGGACTTCGGCATAAGCAAAGCCGTGTCAAATATCATCGCCCTGCCGTTGGTCGTCCGCAGCATTATCTCTGCGTTGTCCTGTACAAAGAACATCGCTATCAGCTTCGCCTTTGAAGAGTATGCGTTGGCAAGCTTCTTTCGGTTGGTCCTTGTCTCGTATGCGTTCAAAGGCACTTTCGCTACCTTGCCGTTTTCAAAACAGAAGATCATATAGCCCGAGTAATCAGCCGTGTTCACCATCGACGTCACACCCTCGCCCTCGTCAAATCCAAGCTTCGCAGGAATGTAATCGCCCAAAGCGCTGGCCTTTGTGTCGCCAAATTGCGATACCTTCGTCTTGTAGACCGAGGACTTGTCCGAGAAGAACAGAAGCTCTGACTTGTTGGTTGTCTCGATCTCCTGCAATGGGCCGTCGCCCTCTTTGTATTTCTGCTCGCTTGCCATTCTCAATGACTGCGGCGTGCACTTCTTGAAATAGCCGCTCTGGGACAAGAACAGCTTGCAGGAATAGTCAGGGATGTCGTCCTCTTCGTCGATCTCCTCAATGTCAGTCTTATAATAGAACTGCGTCCTCCTCGGCTGACCGTATTTCTTCACAACGTCCTTAAGCTCCGATGTGATTATCGCCTTGATCTTCCTGTCGCTGCCAAGAATGTCTTCCAGCTCTGCGATAGCCTTTTCAAGGTCTGAGGTCTCGGCGGTCTTTTTGAGGATGTACTCACGGTTGAGATGTCTCAGCTTGATCTCTGCTACATATTCCGCCTGCACCTCGTCAATGCCAAAGCCAAGCATAAGGTTCGGCACAACTTCCGTCTCTTCGTCTGTCTCTCTGATTATCTTTATCGCCTTGTCGATGTCTAGGAGTATCTTTCCGAGACCTTTCAGCAGGTGCAGCTTTTCCTTTTTCTTTTGCAGATCAAAACTCGTCCTGCGGCGAACACATTCCATTCTGAACGCTACCCACTCTTTGAGGATATCGTAAACGCCCATTATCTTCGGATAGCCGTGTACAAGTATATGGAAATTGCAGGAATAAGAATCTTGCAGCGGCGTGAGCTTATAAAGCTTCTGCATAAGCTTGTCGGGGTCAACGCCCTTTTTGATGTCGATACCGATCTTCAAGCCGTTGATGTCGGTCTCGTCACGGATATATGATATCTCCCTTATCTTGCCAGCCTTCACAAGTGCGATTATCTTCTCGATTATTGCTTCAACTGTTGTGGTCGCCGGTATCTCAACGATCTCAAGACATCTCGAATCCTTGTCGTACTGATACTTCGCCCTCAGCTTGACTGAGCCTTTGCCCGTGCGGTAAATGCGGTCAAGCTCCTCTTCGTCGTAAAGCAAAGAAGCTCCGCCCGGGAAGTCTGGACCTTTAAGGGTCTCCAGCACGTTGAAGTCGGGGTCTTTCATAAGCCCGATAGTGGTCTCGCAGACTTCCGTGAGATTGAACGGGCAAACCGATGAAGCCATTGATACGCCGATACCGACATTTGCGTTTACAAGTATTGACGGAAAAGTCGCAGGCAGCAGGGTCGGCTCTTTCGTGGTGTTATCATAGTTTGGCACAAAGTCAACTGTGTCCTTGTCGATATCGCCGAAAAGCTCTTGACAGATAGGCATAAGCTTTGCTTCGGTGTATCGTGAAGCGGCGTATGCCATATCTCTCGAATAGGCTTTACCAAAGTTTCCCTTGCTCATTACATATGGATGCAAAAGGGCTTCATTGCCCTGTGAAAGTCGCACCATAGTTTCATAAATTGCGCTGTCGCCGTGAGGGTTGAGCCTCATCGTCGAACCAACAATATTTGCAGACTTTGTAAGCTTGCCGTTCAAAAGTCCCATTTTATACATGGTATAAAGCAGTTTTCTGTGTGAGGGCTTAAAGCCGTCTATCTCAGGGAACGCTCTTGATACCAAAACGCTCATGGCATATGGCATATAGTTCTTTTCAAGAGACATTGTTATCTTTTCATCTGCAACAAGTCCTGCACCCTCGATATATGCGTTGTTATTTGGTTTAGCAGTCTTTTTAGGCTCTGCCTTTTTTCTTGCCATAAAATCTATCCTTTCATAAAGTTCGTAAGGTCGGTGCACTTTTTGCCTGTATACTGCATAGCGATCCTGCTTTCGGGATCGGCGTCAAACATATACAGCACCGCAATAAAAATAAATTCAAGTGGTTTCATAAGGATATAGACCACATCAGCACGCAATTTCGTCGATATATGCTGTGAAATGGGATATCCGTGTTTATCGTAAAAGCTTCTCACA
This sequence comes from Ruminococcus sp., assembly GCF_019423705.1. GTDB lineage: Bacteria > Bacillota > Clostridia > Oscillospirales > Ruminococcaceae > Hominimerdicola. Next base: position 75,118 of record NZ_JAHZAX010000006.1, read on the forward strand.
CATTTGTGAAAACGTGGAAGCTTATCCTGTATAAGCTCTTCAAATGCGTTTGCAACACAAAGCTGTCTGTTCACAACTATCTTATCCCCACGCCGCAGACCCATTCGCTGAGGTTTGACGAGCTTAGCGTGACCCCCTGCCGCAACTGTGCAAAGATAATGCCCTTGTGAGTAATCAGGCGGCGGAGGTATCTGCTGAGAAAACGTCCAATCGGCTGTTTCCGTGAAAACCTTTACTATGCTGTCAGGGCGCTGTCCAAATAAAACAAGTATCAAAAGCATCACCGCAAGGAGCGGTATCATTGCCACAAAGCTGATAAGATACCAACCAAGGCTTTTTGTGAGAAGCTTATTAAGCCAGCCCATAAAGCCGCTTTTCTCCGCCGAATTGCTGAGATATCCCGTCTGCGCCTTTATTTCACGGCGAATGAGCCTTACGGACATAAGCATATAATTCATTGGAAAAACCAACATCATCACCGTGAAAAAGTTATCCATATTCTTCAAAAGCTGTATCACCAGCAGTATATCAAGCACATTGCCCATATACACCCCTGCAATGAGCATAGCCGCAAACAACGGCGGTTTTCTCTTTGTTATAACACTCAACAGTACAATGCACACCATAGCTATAAAAAACAGGAAGAAAAAACTAAACCTATACTCCCCTGCTATGGGTGTATGAAATTCCCTATGAACAGTTAGAGGAACATCATATTCAACGCCAAGACCTAACCCGTCAAGGTCAAAAACAGACAGCAGCGAACCGATTACCACCGTCAGCACATCAAACAGCGGTCTGTCCAATTCTTTAGGTGCATTCTCAAAAAGCCTTATAACATTTATTACTGTGAAAAACAATGGAAGTCCAACACATATCACAAGCGCAGACGACCATATAAAAATTGCGTCCATAATGCTCTCCCCTCAAACAGCTTATGAAATATCTGCCATATCCAGATAATCAACACCATTATTGGTGATGAAATCTTTTCTGCCCTGCAAGTCGTCACCCAAGAGCATATCAAACATCCATTGTGTCTGCTCGATATCGTCAGGCTCTATCTTTATAAGACGTCTTGTGGCAGGGTCCATTGTTGTAAGGCTCATCATCTCCGCCTCGTTCTCGCCAAGACCTTTTGAACGCTGGATATCGAATTTCTTGTCGCCTATCATTTTGAGTATCTTTGTTTTTTCATTTTCGTCATACGCAAAATAAGTCTTGTCGGAAGTCGTTATCTCAAAGAGCGGTGATTCCGCAATATAAACATATCCTTTTTCAATAAGAGTAGGAACAAGCCTGTAAAGCATTGTGAGGATAAGGGTTCTGATGTGGAAGCCGTCCACGTCCGCATCGGTACAGATAACTATTTTGTTCCAGCGGAGATTATCGAGATTGAACATAGAAATTTCCTTGTTCTTGCCTGTCTTGACCTCAACGCCGCAGCCGATGACCTTGATAAGGTCTGTAATGATCTCGTTCTTGAATATCTTGTCATAATCGGCCTTTAAGCAGTTGAGAATTTTACCTCTTACAGGGATAACAGCCTGGAATTCGGCATTTCTTGCCATTTTAACAGAACCAAGCGCCGAGTCACCCTCCACGATGTAAAGCTCACGCTGAGAAAGGTCTTTTGAACGGCAGTCAACGAATTTCTGCACCTGATTTGAAAGGTCGATAGAGCCAGCAAGCTTTTTCTTGAGGTCGATCCTCGACTTCTCTGCCTTCTCACGGCTTCTCTTGTTGACAAGCACCTGCTCGGCTATCTTTACAGCCTCGTCGGGGTTCTCGATGAAATATATCTCAAGATTGTGCTTCAAAAATTCAGTCATACACTCCTTGATAAACTTGTTTGTGATTGCCTTTTTGGTCTGGTTTGCATAAGAGGTCTGGGTCGAGAATGAGCTTGAAACAAGCACAAGGCAGTCCTCGATATCTTGGAATGTGATAGGCTTTTCGTTTTTCAGATACTTGTTGTTGCTCTTGAGGTAGGCGTTTATCTGCGAAGTGAAAGCGCTTTTTACAGCGTCCTCCGGCGAGCCGCCGTGCTCAAGAAAGCTTGAATTGTGGTAATATTCAAGACACTTTATCTGATTTGAGAAAGTGAAAGCCACCGAAAGCTTTACCTTGTAATCGTCCTTGTCCTCACGGTCACGACCCTTGCGATCGCCTGTAAAATACTGCACCGAAGTCAGCGGCTTCTCCCCTGCTATCTCGGCAACATAATCGGCAATGCCGTTTTCATAGTAGAAAGTTTTCTCTTCAAAAGAGTTATTTTCACGCTGGATACGGAGAATAAACGTAATGTTCGGGTTCACAACAGCCTGCTTTTTAAGCACGTCCTCAAAATACTCGTTCTCGATCTTGATATCGGTAAAGACTTCAAGGTCGGGGCGCCAATGGGTCTTTGTGCCGGTCTTTTTCTGCTTGGTCTCTTCTTTTTTCAGTCCGCCGACATTGCGGCCTTTTTCAAAGTGCAGATCGTATTTATAGCCGTCACGGAAAACCTCAACGTCCATAAACTCCGACGAATACTGAGTAGCGCAAGCGCCCAGTCCGTTCAGACCCAGCGAATACTCGTAGTTATCGCCGCCGTTGTTGTTATATTTACCGCCTGCGTAAAGCTCGCAGTAAACAAGCTCCCAATTGTATTTTTTCTCACGCTGGTTGTAGTCAACAGGACAGCCACGTCCGAAGTCCTCCACCTCGATCGAATCGTCGTTATATTTCGTGACGATTATCTTGTTTCCGTGGCCGTCACGGGCTTCGTCGATAGAGTTTGAAAGTATCTCGAAAACCGAATGTTTGCAGCCCTCAAGGCCGTCCGAGCCGAAAATTACCGCAGGGCGCTTTCTGACCCTGTCCTCGCCTTTAAGGGATACTATATCTTCATTTGTATATTCCTTTTTATTTGCCATTTCTCATTTCCTTTCTTTATATTAGGAAAAAATTCTCTATCATAGTAAAAAAATTTTGCATACAAATATTATTATAACACAAGCGATCTCAATTTGTAAAGGGCAAATTTCAATATTTTTTAACCAAAGATTTTAAGGCAACAAAAAAGGCACGCCCGAAACGAGCGTACCTGTGATTTTGTATGAAGCGTACGATTATCTCTTTGAGAACTGTGGAGCACGTCTTGCGGCTTTGAGACCGTACTTCTTTCTTTCCTTCATTCTTGGGTCACGAGTGAGGAAGCCTTCCTTCTTGAGGAGAGGTCTGAACTCATCGCTAGCCTGAAGAAGAGCTCTTGAAAGACCGTGTCTGATTGCACCAGCCTGACCTGTAACGCCGCCGCCTGCAACTGTGCAAACGATGTCGTACTTGTCCATTGTATCTGTTACAGCAAATGGCTGACGAACGATGAGCTTGAGTGTCTCAAGACCAAAGTAATCGTCAATGTCTCTGCCGTTGATTGTTATCTTACCTGTACCCTCGTAAACACGAACACGGGCAACAGAATGTTTTCTTCTACCTGTGCCATAGAAATATGGCTGCTTTGATTCGTACATCTAAATTGCTCCTTCCTTACAGTTCGTATTTAACAGGCTTCTGAGCAGCGTTGTTGTGCTCTGCGCCCTTGTATACTCTGAGTCTCTTTGCAGCAGCTCTGCCAAGTGTGTTGTTAGGGAGCATACCCTCAACAGCAATTGTCATAGCTCTGTCTGACTGGTTAGCCATCATATCTGAATACTTGATCTCCTTGAGACCGCCGATCCAGCCTGTGTGCCACTTGTAAGACTTCTGATCAAGCTTCTTGCCTGTAAGAACAGCCTTATCTGTGTTGATGATGATTACGTGGTCGCCGCAGTCAGCGTGAGGTGCATAAGTTGGCTTGTGCTTGCCACGAAGAATGTGAGCAGCCTTTGCAGCAACTCTACCGAGTGACTGACCTTCAGCGTCGAGAATATACCACGTGCGAGAAATGTCGCCTGCTTTTGGCATATAAGTTGACATATTATTTCCTCCATTCAGAATTTAAAAAGTCTGTTCACAGCCGCATAGCAGTCCTGTGAACTCACAACGTTGTCTATTATACAACATCATTCCCGACTTGTCAATAGCCAAAACGCCAAATTTTTAATTTATATCCCCTATTCTCTTTAATTCTCTCCGTTTTACTCCGTTTCTCTCGATTTCTCTTAATTCATTTCACTTTTGTTCTTTGCATCAATACACATAGCATTTCGACGATATCCAAAGCTATTAAAAGCATTTGCAACTTATATTCAATATTTATCTCTCTATCATCAAATATAAACCGAAACGCCCGAATTTACTCATCTTCAAACGAGAAAATATCCTCCACAGATACGCCAAAAACCTTTGCGATATCCATTGCAAGCTTCAAAGAAGGGTTATACTGCCCCTTTTCAAGACGTATGATAGTCTCACGCCGCACGCCGACTTGCTCCGCAAGATCGCCCTGCTTCATATCAAGCTTTGCACGGTATTCTTTGAGTTTCGTTTTAAGCTCCGGCATTACTCGTCCTCCTCATCGGTGCTGAGCTTGCCCTCTTGACGAAGGAAAAATCCGCTTTCAAGAGTCATATAGCTGAACCAGAATATCATCCACACTTGGTACAATCTGTCGCTGTTTATCTTAATGGTTATGCTTCCGTTCCAGAATATTGATATAAAGATCGCTACTGCTAATATTATCAAAAACACGTTTGTGATGCTTTGATGCGCTTTGAGCATATTTTCTTTTGCCATTTCGTCCTCTTTGTCAACATTTTGGAAGCTTGCATACAGCCATATTGCCGCAAATATAACTGTAAACGCTGTCAGCACAACGAATATCGCCGTCGCCCAAGCCGTATCGTCAAGCCCATAATGCTCTACCGTGTTTTCAAATATCTCTGTAACAAGTATTCCGATACCAGTAAACATACGCTTTTTGTGATATTCTCTCAGGGTGATATTTTTCTTTTTTCTCAATTTCATTTTTATCCCTTCTCGTCCTATTCCTCGTCATTGTCTACATCATCGAACTTGCTTTCAAAATACAGTCCTATAAAATTGTACACCGCATAGCAGAACCATATCAAGCCCGTTATAACATATTCGTTTAGTGTGACCTTAAATCTTCCTAAAATATCGGAAAACAAAGTCATAACCGAAATAAACAGGCAGGCGATCGTGAACAGGAACGTTATAAAAGTTTGATTGATCTTCGCCGTCGTCTGCTGAGCAAGCTCATCGTCCGTATCTCTTTTGCCGACCGTGGATATTATCTTAGTTATGCACACAGCGATAAGCGCAAGCGTTCCCAGCGACACTATCAGATTTATCACATTGGTAAGTGTGTGCCCTTTCTTTATTGCCGGCAGCACCTTTTCCATAACCCAATAGAATATCCACATCGCTCCGCCAAGCGTGCCCAAAATACCCATTTGTCTGTAATATTTTTTATATGAAATCTTGTCTGTCTTTGTCTCCGTTTTGTCGTTCATTTTTACATCTTCTTTCATTTGTGATTTACACAGCTGTATATCTAAAGTGACTTATTTATCACCTTGTGTGACAATAATATCACTTTTATCCTGCAAAGTCAATAGATAAAGTGACAAATTTATCACTTTTGGTACAATGCACAAATAAGCCCTCCCTATCCTGTACATATAAGGCACAATGGCGAAAATCATCACTAAGGCACAAAAAAGAGCGGTCAAGCCGCCCTTTTGTTATTAAGCCTCAGAACTTGAATCCGTAGTATCGCTGTCATTACTATCGCTTTCTGAGCTTTCATCGCCGTCAATGAATATCGCCTTGCAAGCGGCGCTGAAATCATCGTCTCTGAGAGATACGCCGTTTTTCACAACGTCCGATATCTTGAAGCTGCGATATGTGAAGCCGTCGTAGACTATCACGAATGTGATCTTGTAGCTGTCCGAGCCGTGGCTGCCCTCAGCGGTGACGGTGTAATTATCCCCGTCCTTTGTGCAGCCCCACTCAGCGTCCTCGCCGAGATAAGCCGTAATGCAGTCGCCTATTACCTTTGCAGAGCTGCCCGAAAAGTTGTCAAGGCTCTGCACATAGCTGTTCTGCGCCGAGATTGTCATATAATCTGTGTCGATCTTTATGCTCTGCGTGAAGCTGTTCATAAAAAGCGCCGCTATCACGAAAAAACCGCAAATTATGGCCTTGTAAAGCTCTCTTCCGCAAAGCTTCTCACGTTTATAAACATACACCGGCGTGAGCCACACCCACTTGATGAGCCTGTCCGTCTCAATGCCCTGCCGTCTAAGCTGCCCAATATCCGCCAGCGAAGAGCCGATCATCATCAGCGGCACAAGCACCCAAAGCACAATGCCTGCGGTCTTTGAGTCGGCATAATTTTCAAAGAAAAGCCCTATAAGGGGCAAAAAGCAGATGAACCAAATAAGCCCGTTGTTGAGCTTCTGCGCCTTAGCAGAATTTGAACTGACCTGCACGCCCTCATTTATATTTATATCCATTTTATCCTCCGATCGTTGGTGATACTTATACCATTATATAATATTTCAGCAAAATAATCAAGCCGTGTACGCTCATTTCCACACAAAAAAAGAGGCAGTTCCCCGCCTCTTTCACAAATCTATTTTTCAATAAGCTTAGGCTGACCGTGATCGCCTTTAATGGAACGTCCTGCCTTGTTCACGCAGGAAATACATATCGGCACTATGTAGATACAAGCCGATACCCAAGCCGCCTGATCGGTGAAGCAGATAGCCGTAAAGCCGAATTTGCCTACAAACGTCATACTTACGGCAATTCGTGCGATCATTTCCGTCACGCCCGAGAACACCGCAAGTCCCGAATAGCCAAGACCCTGCGTACACATTCTGCAAGTGTTGAGTATTCCCAGCGTCCAGTAGAAAAAGCCTGCGCAGAAAAGGAATTTTGCCGAAGCGTCCAGCACCGCAACGTCCGCCTTGCTGACAAAGATCATCGAAAGCTCTCTGCCGAAGAATATGAGCACAAGTCCTGCAAACAGTCCGTAAAGCACGCCGACAGCAACGCCAATGCGTATGCCCTTCTTTATCCTGTCGAGATTGCCTGCGCCAAGGTTCTGGCTTGCGAATACCGAAGCGCCCGTTGCGAATGCGTCATATGGGCACATCGTAAACTGCTTTATCCTCGAAGCCGCCGTGAAGCCCGAAACGTAAATGCTGCCAAGCTTGTTGTTTGCCGACTGCATTACCATCGAGCCGATAGCCGTGATAGAATATTGCAGACCCATCGGCACGCCCATTATGATAAGATTGAGCATCGTGTTGCCGTGAATGTTCCTGTCCTCTCTGCTGAGCTGGAGAACTTTGACTTTCCGTGTGATGAAAATTGCGCAGAGTATTCCGCTGATTGCCTGCGCAAGCACCGTTGCGATAGCCGCACCCGAACAGCCCCATCTGAACGCCACAACGAAAAGCAGGTCAAGCCCGATGTTCAGCACCGTGGATATGGCAAGAAAAACAAAGGGCGTTTTGCTGTCCCCCACCGATCTCAGCACGCTCGAAAGCAAATTATAAAGCAGAGTGAAAGGTATCCCAAGGAATATCACCAGCAGATATTTATAAGCGTCGGCGTGGATATTTGCAGGCGTTGAAAGTGCTTTAAGTATCACGTTGCAAAGCAATGCGCAAACTGTTGTCAAAAGCGCCGCAAATGCTGCCGTCAGAAGGATAGAATTGTAAAAACATTCCTTTAGCTTTTTTAAGTCTCCCGCACCGAAATGCCTTGCGATAGGCACGCCAAAGCCCAGCGTCGTGCCGATACAAAATCCCAGCACAAGAAACTGCACGCTGCTTGAAGCGCCCACCGCCGCAAGAGCGTCCGAACCGAGAAAACGTCCGACAATAGCGGCGTCGATTATATTATAAGTCTGCTGCAAAAGATTTCCGATAAGCAGCGGCAGCGCAAAGCTGAGAATAAGCTTCAGCGGATTGCCTTGCGTCATACTCTTTGTCATAAACTTCCTCCCTGTCACAAATTGCGTAAAATGCGTAAAAACGCAGTAAAAACCAAGTGTCTTATTTTTGACCGAAGATTAGTATAACATCAATATGTGAACTATTCTACAACAGAAATTGAATTTTATTAAGCAAAGTTGCACAAATCCACCGCACCATTTTATTGCACTCTGCACATACAAAAGGCACAAAAAAAGAGCGGTAATTACCGCCCTTTTATCGCAAAAATTAAACGTTGAATCTAAACAGCACGATATCGCCGTCCTGCATAACATAGTCCTTGCCCTCGAGACGAACAAGACCCTTTTCCTTTGCCGCAGCCATTGAACCGCAGCTCATAAGATCGTCGAATGAAACGACCTCGGCTCTGATAAAGCCCTTCTCAAAGTCGGTGTGTATCTTGCCTGCCGCCTGCGGAGCTTTCGTGCCCTTTGTGATCGTCCAAGCTCTGACTTCCGGCTCGCCTGCCGTCAGATATGAGATAAGACCAAGCAGCGAATAGCCTTCCTTGATTATTCTGTTAAGACCCGATGTTTCAAGTCCAAGATCGGCAAGGAACATTTCCTTGTCCTCGTCGTCCATATCAGATATCTCAGCCTCGATCTGCGCACAGATAGGGAACACAGCCGAACCCTCGTTCTTTGCGATCTCGCAAACTGTCTTGTAATGCTCGTTGCTGTCGATGTTGTTTCTGAAATCTTCCTCGCAAAGGTTTGCCGCATAGATAACAGGCTTCAATGAAAGCAGCGGAGTTTCCTTGAGTATCTCGAGCTCGTCCTCTGTCATATCGAATGAACGTGCAGGCTTGCCGCTCTCGAGGTGCTCTTTCAGCTTCTCGAGAAATTCAACAGCCGCAGCCAGCGACTTGTCGCCCTTCATCGCCTTCTTTGTCCTGTCAAGCTTTCTCTCGATAAGCTCAACGTCAGAGAAGATAAGCTCAAGGTCGATAGTTTCGATATCTCTGCGTGGATTGATCGAACCGTCAACGTGAATGATGTTAGGGTCGTCAAAACATCTTACAACGTGAACGATAGCGTCCACCTCTCTGATGTTTGAAAGGAACTTGTTGCCAAGTCCTTCGCCCTTTGAAGCGCCCTTTACAAGTCCGGCGATATCCACAAATTCAAGGGTCGCAGGGGTAAACTTTACAGGGTGATACATTTCTGCAAGCTTGTCAAGCCTCTCATCGGGAACAGAAACAATTCCCACATTCGGCTCGATAGTGCAGAAAGGATAGTTTGCCGATTCAGCGCCTGCATTTGTAAGCGCATTAAAAAGTGTTGATTTTCCTACGTTAGGAAGTCCTACCATACCAAGTTTCATATCAATTTTCGCCTTTCGTTAAAATTTTACGCCTTCATCTTCATAGCCGTCATCATCGTCATCATAATCAAAATCATCATAATCGTCAGGGTCAAAATGATCGTCGCAGCCACCCTTGCGGATATTATTGTTGCTGCCAATAGTGACGCCATTCTTGATAGGCGAAACAAACAAACCGATTATCACGCCAAGCAGAAAAAGCGCAAGACCTTTCCAAAAATAACTTACGGTGCATACATTCTCAGTACCGCTTGTTTCCTCAAAAATATCCATTACAAATACCTCCGTCTATTCAACTGATTTTAAAGATTCTACCATATCTATCTTTTTAAGTTTGAAATGCAGAACCAAATTTACAATAAAAGCAAACGCCATCGTGAGCAACGCACCCAGCGCATACGCCCACCACACAAGCTCTCTGTTAAAGAGCACTATATCCACCTCGGCGGTTATCACCACAAAATGGTGAAGTACCTTTCCTGCAACAAGCCCCACAAGTATTCCAAGCAGCGTTGAAATAATGTTCTCACGGTAGATGTAAGCCGAAGTCTCGTTGTCATAGAAGCCCAGCACCTTGATGGTCGCTATCTCACGAACACGCTCGGTGATGTTTATGTTGGCAAGGTTATAAAGCACAACGAATGCCAGTCCGCCTGCGCAGACGATAAGCAGCACCACGATAGCGTCAAGGCTGTCAACAGAGTTCAAAAAGCCCCTGCTCGAATCAGACTTGTACGACATTCCGTAAAACTCATCATTGGCGATAAGCTGTTCCTTGAAATTGCTCTCGTCAATGCCCTTTTTCAGATCAACGAAAGAAAGGTTGTAAACAGGCTTTTCGCCGTAAACATCTTCATAAGTCTTTGGCGAGATGTAAATATAATGCAGCGCATAGTTTTTCATAACTGCGCTTATCTTAAAACTCTTGTCCTCGTGACCGCTGAGCTTTACGTTTATCTCGTCCCCTGCTTTAAGGTCAAGAAGGGTCGCAAGCTTTTGCGTTATAACGACCTCGCCGTCCTTTATGTCCTGAAGCTCACCGCTGTCAGAATCACGCAAAGCAACGTAATCGCCGATATCCTCAGCCCTCTGCGGCACGATCATCGAAACAGTCTGGGACTGACTGCCTTTTTCCGCAACGCCCTCTGTTGACTGCACCAGCATCGACTTGTCTATCTCGCTTATTTCCGATATCTTATCTTCAAGCTGTTCCTCGTCAAAGTCCGTTGTGTTGAGCACCACAACGCCGTCATAAAGCAGCACATCGTTGAACTGCTTTTCCGCAATGGTCTTGATAGAATATTTCAGTCCAAAACCCGTCACGATAAGCGCCGTGCAGCCTGCCACGCCGACGATCGTCATAAAGAAACGCTTTTTGTATCTCAGCAGATTTCTTACAGTTACCTTTGCAAGAAAATCCATTCTGTTCCATATAAAGCCTATCCGCTCAAGAAGCACACGCCTGCCGCTCTGTGGTGGCTTTGGCCTCATAAGCTGTGAAGGCTGTGATCTCAGCTCTTTCACGCAAGCATAAAGCACCGCCGAGCAGGTGCATATCACCGACACCAACAGACAAAGCAGCATATACATCGGCTTGAATGGCGTGTCGATATTCGGGATATTGTAAAGTATGTTGTAGCAGCTGTAAATTATCTTCGGGAAAAGCTGCAATCCCACCGCAACGCCAAGACAGCTTCCTGCCGCCGCAGCCACCGCCGCATAGAAAAGATACTTTCCTGCTATCTTTCCGGCGCTGTAACCAAGTGCCTTGTAAGTGCCTATCTGCGTCCTTTGCTCTTCAACCATTCGTGTCATAGTGGTAAGGCACACGAGCGCCGCCACAAGTATAAAGAATACAGGGAACACCTTTGCGATAGAATCAACTTTCTGTGCGTCCCCATAAAAGGAACTGTAATCAGAGCTTGCTTCAAACCTGTCATAATGATAAAAAGCAGGATCTTTCGTGTCCTCAAGCTGCGCCTTTGCGCTTGCTATCTCAGTCTTTGCCGCCTCAAGCTGTGCAGAATATTCGTCATAAGCCGCAGTCGTTCCGCCCGTCTTGTCCGCAAGCAGCCCGTTGATTATCTCCATAAGCTGCTGCGCTTTCAAAAGCTGTGAACGTGCAAGATACTTTGAACTCGAGCCGTCAGCCTCAGCCTTGTCGTAAGCCGCCTGCGCTTCTTCAATGCTCTGCTGGGTCTGCTCTTTCAGCCCTGCAAGCTGTTTGTCATCGCAAGCCAAAGCCTGCTCAAGAAGCTGCGCCTTTTCCTCCGCCGAGGTTATCTCGTCCTGAGCGTCAGCGGAAAGCTTGTCAAACCGTGCATTCACGCTGTCCTTAAAAGCCTGCTGGGCAGACTTGCTCTTGTCCTCAACTGCATTCTTATATTCGTCAGAAAATGGGTCAAGCCCCTCCGTGCCATCAAACTTCACATAAAGCTCAGTATAATAATCGCAGACAAATTCACGCTCCGTCACGAAAACATTGCTGACAACAGTTCCGTTGCCAACAGTCGTTGCGTCACGCTCATAACCTATATACAGCGGTGAAGCCACAATGCCCACTATCTTATAAGTATCGCAGGCAAGGGTGTCAGTTATGGCCTTTGAAGAATCGGGCTCGCTTATCTTTATCTCTCCGCCCACCTTGAAAGTATCGGGAGAGCTCATTTTAACTTCAACAGCACATTCGCCCTTTTCTTTCGGAAGTCTGCCCTCCAAAAGCACAGGCGTGTTGAGCCTGTTATCGCTGTCGTCGTCAATGATATCGTTAAAGGACATAAACTTGAGCACAAGGTTCTGATTATCGTGATAATAGAACACGTCCTTTGAATAGCCTGCCATTGCGCCCTTGACGTTGTCTGCCGCCTTGACCGCCTCAACGTCCTCCGACTTCACGCCGATAGAGGACATAAGCTTCATATCCATAAGCCTGTTGTTGATGAAATATTCCCCGGCGGTGTCCACCATATCGGGCATTGTCGCCTTTATTCCTGCGAAAAATCCACAGCCCAGCATTACGATGAGAAATATCGAGAGAAATCTGCCAAAGGAATGTTTTATCTCACGCAAAGTATCCTTTTTTAAAGCATTTTTCATAGCAGACCTCCCTTCGATAAGTTATCTTTTTATTGTTATTGCGTATCTCCGTCCTGTTCATCGGTATCATCGTCCGCAAAATCGTCAAGCCCTATCCTGCCCGAAAGCACGAAATAGACTATCGCCGAAATGATAAATACCACAGGTGCGAAAATAAGTATCGCCGCTTTTGCCCAGCTCGCTCCAAGAGCACCTGCCAGCATAAGTGCAAGCACTCCTGCAAGGTCGAAAAACAGCAGGCAGAAATAAGTCCTCGCCGCAGAAAGCGCAGGCGCAGGGTCGGCGGAAGCGTCAAACTTGTCGCCGAAAACATTGACCATTCCCGTGTTCATCGCCAGCACAAGAAACAGCACCGCCGACAGTCCGCAGAATATCATATTCACCACAAAAGGCTTGCCTGCCCCCTCTGCACCGACCATGAGCATAAAACCGTCACAGCCCATACAGAATATGAACGCCGCCGTATCGACCACCGTCATTACAAGCTGAAAGGGCGTAAAAGGCGCTTTCATTTATTAATCACCAAACATTTCCTTTGAAAGCTTTCCAAGCTTCTCACAGCCTGCAACGATCTGCTCGTCGGAAGGCGTCGAGAAGTTCATTCTGAATGACGTTGTCTCGTCAGATTCGCTTATCATAAATGCGTTGCCCGGAACGACAGCTACCTTGTATTCAGCAACAGCTCTCTTGCAGAAGCTCGTCATATCGCTGCCGGCAGGAAGTGTGCACCAAATGAACAGTCCGCCCTCAGGTCTTGTGAATGTGATCTTTGATGAGAAGTTCTTTTCGATCTCGCTTTCCATAAGTTCGATCTTGTGCTTGTAAATAACTCTGAGCTTTGCAAGGTGCTCGTTGATGTCATTGTCCTTCATAAAGTTGTAAGCCAGCATCTGCGCCCAAATATTTGTGTGAACGTCCGAAACCTGCTTGCAGACAACGATCTTGCTGATGATCTCCTTTGGCGCTGCGATATAGCCAACTCTGAGACCCGGTGCAAGTATCTTTGAGAACGTTCTTGAATACATAACAAGTCCGTCCTTGTCCATACTCTTGATAGAAGGGATAGCCTCGCCCTTTATTCTCAGATCGCCGTATGGGTTGTCCTCAAGTATCATAACGCTGTATTTCTTAGCCAGCTCATAGATAGCCTTTCTCTTCTCAAGAGAAGTTGTAAGACCAGTCGGGTTCTGGAAGTTTGCGATGATGTAGAATACCTTTACCTTGCCTGTTGCGAAAGCCGCCTCAAGCTCTTCGATATTAACGCCGTCGTCCTCAAGTGTGATACCTCTCAGCTCAACGTTGTAAGACTTGAATGCGTTCAGCGAACCGATAAAGCTTGGCGCTTCACAGCAAAGAATATCGCATGGATCGCAAAGAACCTTACAAGCAAGCTCGTTTGCCTGCTGAGCGCCGCTTGTGATGATAAGATCGTCTCTCTCAGGGTCGAACTCGCCCTTTTTCTCAAGTTCCTTTTTAAGAAGGTCTCTCAGCGGAGTGTAACCCTCTGTAAGGCTGTACTGGAGCGCACCGATAGGATTTTCCTTAAATATATCTTCCGATATCCTGTTGAGCTCAGCCACAGGGAAAGCCTCTGGAGATGGATTGCCTGCTGCGAATGAGATAACCTCAGGATCAGAAGTGAATTTGAGTATCTCTCTGATAGCAGAAGCCTGCAAATGTGAGACCTTTTCTGAAAAATTATAAGTCATAGTTTTTTACCTCTTTTTCTTTCTATAATTTCTATAATAGATACATAGACAATTATAACATATCCGCCGCAAAAAATAAAGGGCTTTGGCAAACTTTTTTCAAAATATGTGCATTATCCTGTCCGCCTGCCGCCAAGACTTGTACTATAAGCCCCCAACATCGCATAAAATCTATTGAAAAATACACAGAAAGCGAGACTAAAAATGAAAAAACAAAGCTTTTTAAAAGGCTCTGCCATACTTCTTTCAATGGTGCTCATAACGAAGATCCTCGGGCTTATGTATAAGATTCCGCTGACAAATCTATTAGGCGGCACAGGAATGGGCTATTTCTCGGCGGCGTTTTCAGTTTTTACGCCAATATTCGCCGTGGTGGTCTCGGGCATACCATCAACAATGGCAAGGCTCACCGCCGAAAATTACGCCCTCGAACGCTTTTCAAACCTGCGCAAAACAAGACGTGCGGCATATCTTGTTTTCGGCGTCATAAGCACTATCGCCGCCCTGCTTATGATACTCTCCGCAGGCTTTCTCTCCGATAAAGTCATCGGCGAGCCCAGCACAAAGTACGCCCTAATAAGCGTCGCCCCCTCGATGATATTCTGCACCCTTATGTCAGTCGAGCGTGGCTATTTCGAGGGCTTGCAGAATATGACCCCCACAGCCGTCTCGGAGATAATCGAGACCCTTTTCAAGCTGCTCTTAGGCCTCGGCTTTTCCTATGGCCTGACCTATAAAATATCCGACGATTTTGAGCGCACGGGAGAGCTTTTCGGCAAAGCATACCCCACCGCCGAACAAGCCGCTTCCGCCGCCCTGCCTTATATCTCTGCCGCAGCGATCTTAGGCTCGTCCCTTGCCTCGGGCATTGCCTGCCTTTATATCTTCATAAGCGCCCGTGTCCACGGCGACGGCGTAACAAAGCAAATGCTCGCCGCCGACAAACTCACCGACCCTCTGAGCCATACCGCAAAGCGCTTGTGCAAATTCTGCGCACCTATTGCCTTAATCTCCGTTATCACGACCTTCGCAAATATGATAGATATGCTCACCATAAATCCCTGCATTTCAAAAGCCATCGCCCAAAGCCCCGAAAGCTTTTCACGCTTCACTTCTCAAAGTCTCGACCTTTCAATGCTCCCGAACTTTATTTACGGCTCATATACAGGACTTGCCATAACAGTTTTCGGACTTGTGCCAACGCTCACCGCAATGTTCGGCAAAAGCATTCTCCCCTCCCTGACTGAATGTTACACCAAATGCAACAAAGCCCAAATGCAGGAGAACCTCAACAAAATGATGATGATAACAAGCGTCATCGCGATACCCGCAGGCCTCGGTATCGCTGTGCTGGCAAAGCCCATTCTCTGCTTTCTTTTCGGCAGCCGCCCCACGGAGATATCAGTCTGCGCCCAGCCAATGGCGATACTGGGCATAGCAGTTATCTTCCTCGGCATTTCAACCCCCTGCTTCGCAATATTGCAGACCCTCGGCAGACCAAAGACCGCCGTGCTCATAATGCTCTTCGGCGGCATAATAAAGCTTGCGCTGAACATCGTCCTTATCCCCCTGCCAATGGTGAATATCAGCGGTGCCGCATTGTCAACTTTAGTTTCAAATATTTTTATCTGCATATGCTCAGTCAAAACCATTTATTCCCTTGCAAGCGCAAAGTGCCGCTGGACGGAGCTCTACCTCAAACCATTCTACGCCGCCGTAATGTGCGCCGTCACAGCTCTGCTTTCATATGATGTTATGTCCAAAGCCCCGTTTTTTCAGCAATACCAAAGGTTATCCACCCTTTTTTGCATATTATTTGGTAGCATAATGTACGCTTTTTGTTTGTATTTATTGTGCGAAACGCCGAAAAATATAGTAAAATCAGTATTTTCAAAAAAAATTCAGTAAAACCCTTGAAATTTTCAGCGAAATGGGTTATTATTAATAAGCACCCTTTTAGAAAGGTCTTGGTTTTTTGGAAGATAAAATTAAGGAATTGCTTGGTAAAACGGCCTTTGATATCAACGATCTTGTGGATATCGTGGTCATTCTGAGAAGCGAAAACGGCTGCCCTTGGGATAAGGTGCAGACCCATAAAACTATCAAAAAAGACTTTCTTGAGGAAGTCTACGAAGTTATGGAAGCTATCGACTGCGACTCTCCCGAAATGATGAGGGAAGAGCTGGGCGATGTTCTGCTTCAGGTGGTTTTCCATACTGTTTTGGAAACGGAGGAGAACCATTTCGGTCTTGACGAAGTTATCACAGATATCTGTCAGAAGCTTATCATCAGACATCCTCACGTTTTTGGCGATGTTAATGCCGATAATGTGGATACTGTCCTGAAAAATTGGGATAATATCAAGAAAGAGACCAAGGGACAGGAAACTTATACCGATACCCTTAAAAGCGTGCCAAAGAACTTCCCTGCTCTGATGAGAGCGCAGAAGCTCGGCAAAAGGGCTTCAAGAGCGGGTCTCGATTATGAGGACGCTAAGGACGCTTACGGCGCAATGGAAAGCGAAGTCTCTCAGCTTGAGGTGGCTCTCCTTGAGAATAATAAGACCCAGGCCGCAAGACAGCTTGGCGAGATAATGTTCTCCTGCGTGAATATCGCAAGAAAAATGGGTCTTGACGCAGAAGAAGTGCTGACGGACGTCAACGAGCGTTTTATTGAGCGTTTTGAGAGAACTGAGCAAATGGCAAGGCAAAAAGAGTCTGATATGACGGCTCTGAGCATAGATGAGCTTGAAGCTTATTGGCAGAAGGCTAAAAACAATGAATAATTTTTTGTTCGTTAAAAATAATTTGGAGGTATTAAACAATGACAAAAGCAGAACTTATCAATTTGATCGCAGAAAAGGGCGAATATTCTAAGAAGGACGCAGAAAAGGCACTTGCAGCAGTTATTGACGCTGTATCTGATACACTTGCAAAGGGCGATAAGATCTCCCTCGTAGGTTTCGGTACATTCGAGGTTAGAGAGAGAGCTGAAAAGACAGCTATCAATCCTCGTACAAAGGAGCAGATCAAGGTTCCAGCTAAGAAGGTCCCTGCATTCAAGGCAGGCAAGGCTCTTAAGGACGCTGTTAACAAGTAATCATAGAGCACAGCTCAGACCTAGCCTTTTCGGTTAGGTCTTTTTTATTAAACATTACAAATTTAGAAGGAGAATAAAATGAGACTTGATAAATATTTAAAGGTCACACGCCTTATCAAGCGCCGCACAGTTGCAAACGAAGCCTGCGACGCCGGCAAGGTGCTTGTGAACGACAAGATTGCAAGAGCTTCATATGACGTAAAGGTCGGCGACATTATCACCATAAATATGGGACAGAAGCCTGTCAAGGTTGAAGTCCTCAACGTCACCGAGTATGTCAAGAAAGAAGAAGCCGCTGAAAATTACCGTGTAGTTGAATAATCAACAAAAAAGAGAGACCGCATTATTTGCAGTCTCTCTTATATTTTTGCCTTAATAGTTTTAAGCGTTATCCTCAGTCTTGAGATCAAGGTCGCTCAGATCATAGTCCTCATCGAAATAGCTGAAATCGCTGTCGTCATAATCATAATCATCATCGTAATCATAATCACCGCCGATAAGCGATGAAGCGTCAGTCTCAGCGCCTGTCAGCAAATTGTAAAGCTCATCGCCAAGAGCAGCCTTTAAGTTTGCTGTGAACTTGTCTGTGTCGCAGCTTGAAAGATAATTGTCCATCTGTGTGTCGTCCATAACGTCATAGATCTTGTCGCTGGTCGGCATAGTAACGTCAGAAGCCTCTGTCTCGTTGCCTGTAACGGAAATGTTCATCATCTTTTCACCGTTTACGCCAAGCTCAAATGAAAGATCGAGCTTATCAGCAGTCGAAGCGGAAGCGATCTCCAGCCAGCCCGACTGTGCTTCGCCGTCGTCTGTAACATTTACGTCAGTTCTGATAACGCCTGTGAATGTATCCTCAACAGTCTTGATATCCTTGAATGTGATCTCAGCCTCAACATTTGAAGCTGAAAGTCCGCCTGTCACCATCGTTGGCTCAATGTAGCCGCTTTCTTCAATGTCGATAGGCGAAGCAACAGCGCCGCTTGTGTTGACAGTGAACTTACCGTTGGTCGTGTCGCCGTCAGTCTTGAGAGCACCGTTTACTGACATCTTGCCGTCAGAACCAAGGTCATAAACCAGATCTACTGCCAGAACATCGTCAGTAGAAATAGTGTAAAGATGAACACTTGCATCGTCCTGATCAACAGCAAAGC
This sequence comes from Ruminococcus sp., assembly GCF_019423705.1. Lineage (GTDB taxonomy): Bacteria > Bacillota > Clostridia > Oscillospirales > Ruminococcaceae > Hominimerdicola. The sequence continues at coordinate 93,451 of NZ_JAHZAX010000006.1, forward strand.
CTGCGAAATCCTCGCCGTTGTAGTAAACATCGACCTTTACAGTCTCCTTGAGGTCATCGTCAGAAAAATCCATAGATGATCTCATTTCTTCAATGATCTCCTCATATGTAGTGCTTGCAGCGTCGCCAATGCCCGACTGATCAAAAAGCTTCTTGATGTTCTCGTCAGTCTTAGCCTTGTCAAGAACTGCGTTTATCACGTTGAGAGCGTCCTGTCCGCTGATCTCATATTCCTTTGTTGTGTAGCTGTATTTGTTTCCGTCAATATCGCCCTCAAGCTTGTCGCCCTCTGTTGGCTGCGGAAGCGTGTCCTTTATAAGCTTCTCATACTCGTCAAGGTCTTTCTCAAATGCGTCTGTATCAAAATCAACAGCCGTGTCGTCAGAACCGTTGTCCTTGAGCAGGCTGTCAAGATCAATGCCCTGTCCAGCAAGCTGAGACTTCAGCTCGTCCTCTACCTTTGAAACGTCCAGCATAAGATAGCCGTCAGAAAGCTCAGGCACCTGAACATAAGCCTTGTTATCGTCTCTGCCATAAACAGCGTTAGCCGAAACAAGGTTCTTGCTGTTATATGAAACTGCGAGATCAACGCCCGTGTTGTTGCCCTTCTGCTTTGTTACAGTTGTAACGGAAATAGGCGCTACCTCAAGACCTGCCGCCTTAGTGAAGCCCTCGCCGAAAGAGATAGTAGCGTTTGCGTTGTAAGCAAAATCGAGCTTGCCCTTGACAGCTTTTTCAGCCTTGTCAAGAGTGTTGTTTATATTGTCAGCCACCTGCGTGAGCTTTGCCTTGCCGCCCTCAGTATTGCCATTATCGCTGTTTTTGTTTACGAAATAATAGCCAACGCCCGAACCTACGATGCTAAGTCCAAGAACGCCTGCAAGCACAGGTGTGAGCACTTTATTTTTTACCATTTCATTTCCTCCTTAGAAATAACCAAAAGCATAAACTTTTGTCTCTATGGGTACACTACCCCCAATAAATCTTATCTGTATTTAAAATATAACACACTTTTAACAAAAAGTCAATACAAAAACCTATTACAAATCAGCTACAATATACCCGCCTTTTAGGCAATATCTGCAAAAATATGTATGGGCGATATCAAACCGCCCAGAATAAATACAAATTCTGTTAACAACACCTTAACCGAACTCAAAGCCCTGTTTCCTCACGCCGTCAATAAAGTCCGCAAGAATATCGGTGTTTGTCTTAGATACCGAGTGCAAAAGATAGATCGCCCCCGGGTGCGCCGCCTTAACAAGCTTTTGAAGCGCTTCCCCTTCGTCGGGCTGATTATTAACGTCCCAGTCAGCATAAGCAAAGCTCCAAAGCTCCGTCTCATAACCGCAGTTCGCTGTCACGCCCAGCGAAAATTCCGAGAACTCACCCATCGGCGGACGGAACACCGTCATATTGTAATCGTAATTTTCCTTCATATACCTGTGAAAGTCCATTATCTCACTTTCACATTCCGCCTGCCCAAGTGTGGGCATAGAATAATGGTGTACAGAATGGTTGCCCACAATATGCCCCTCGTCGATCATTCGCTGAACAAGTTCGGGATTTTTCTCTGCATAATCCTGCAAAAGAAAGAACGTTGCCTTGACGTCCTTCTCTTTCAGTACGTCAAGTATCTTTTCAGTATACCCGTTCTCATACCCCTGATCGAATGTGAGATATATCTTTCCGTCCTCATTGATAGCTTTTGCGTTTAGTTCTCCGTACTTTGCATTGAAATCAAGGGCTCCAGTCGTCCTGTTCTGATCGTCCACCTGAACGCCCTGTCCGTAGCCCACCTTATCGTGAGAAAGCCCCGAAAGATCGAGCTTTTTAACGTCCTTTTTGCCAACGATAACAGGCTCCACAATAGCCGAGCTGCCCTCAGAAGAGCCTCCATCCTTGACGATAACAGTCCGACCGCAAGCGCTGAGCATTGCCACGCTAAGGGCAAGCGCCCCGATAGTTTTAAGCTTCATATGTCCGTACCTCCTTTTCTGCTAATAGTATGTTCAGAAAAATGAGGGTTACAAAATAAAAAAGGCGGTAATATCTACCGCCTTTCAAATATATCAACTTAACAATTCCACAATTTATGACTCAAGATAAGACTTCACCAAAGCCTGAAGCAGCTCATCCCTGTCGATATGACGGATAAGGCTTCTTGCATTGTTGTATGTGGTTATGTATGTCGGGTCTTCGGAAAGAATATAACCAACTATCTGATTGATAGGATTATAGCCCTTCTCCTTCAGAGCGTCATAGATTATTGTAAGCGTCTTTTTCAGTTCAGCTTCCTTGTCGTGCTGTACTGAGAATTCCATCGTATGTTCAAGCATTCTGCTCAGCCCCTTTGCTAATGTATCTTTGGCGATCGCCTGTTATTATTATACTCCATTTGTACTCAAATAACAAGTGCTAACTAAAAATTTATGCACATTGTACAAAGTTGTTGATAATAATTTTACATTCTAAGCTCTGCGCCCATTTCCTTGAGTGCTTCAAGAACTTTCTTCATAGCCTTGTCAGCCTGCTCGTCCGTGAGCGTGCCGTCGTGTGAACGCATTGAGATAGAATATGAAACAGACTTCTTGCCCTTTTCGATCTGCTCGCCCTTGTAAACGTCAAAGAGCGTGATCTTCTCAAGTATCGAACCAACAGCCTTGCTTATAGCCTTTTCAAGCTGTGCAGCAGGGATACTGTCGTCGCAAACGATAGAAAGGTCTCTCGTTGTTGCCGGATACTTAGGCAGCGGCTTATAAGTTTTCTGTGCAACGCAGCTTGCCATAAGCTCAGGAACATTGATCTTTCCTGTATATGCTCTCACGTCGATGTCATAGTTCTCAAGAACTCTCGGGTGAAGCTCGCCGAAAATGCCGACCTCTTCGCCGTTTACCTTAACAACTGCAACTCTGCCTGGGTGGAAAGCATAGAACTCGTCGAACTTGCAGTCCTTTGTTGCCTTCTCGAACTCTACCTTCTGAGCGCCGACCTTTGAAAGCAGACCCTCGACAACGCCCTTCATATCATAGAAATCAGCCTTTGTCTCAGTATCATAGAAGCCAAAGCCAAGTCTCTCAGGCTCGTTAGGAAGCACCTCGCCCTCAACAGGGATATACTCGTTGCCTCTCTCGAAAATATAGCACTCAGGATTACGATAGCTGTAATTTCTTGCAAGCACTTCGCAGACTGACGGGATAATAGTCGTTCTCATAACGCTTGTGTCCTCGCCAAGTGGGTTCGTGATAACAACTGTCTTTCTGAGGTCAGAATCAGCAGGAAGATTTATCTTGTCAAAATACTTTGGCGAAATGAATGAGAATGTTGATATCTCGTTAAGACCCATTGCAAGCATTGATCTCTGAAGCTGTCTGTCGAACTTCTGCGCTGCTGTAAGCTGAGCCTGCGCAACGCCTCTAACGATAGTGTTCGGTATCTTGTTGTAGCCGTAAAGTCTTGCAACTTCCTCTGCAACGTCAGCCTTGCAGGCAATGTCAACTCTGTACCAAGGTGAAACTACCTTGCCGTCCTTGATCTCAAAACCAAGTCTTGTGAGATATTCCACCATTTCGCTCTCAGGTATCTCAGTACCGAGGAATCTGTTTATCCAAGCTGGGTCAAAGTCAACAGTCTTTGGCGTCTCGTCCTCGTAATTTTCATCAATATAAGTCTTAACGACCTCGCCTGCGCCAAGCTCTTCAACAAGCTGGAACGCTCTCATAAGAGCCTCATAGCACTCGTGTGGGTCAAGACCCTTTTCATATCTTGCGGAAGCGTCTGTTCTCATACCAAGCTTCTTAGCCGTGGTTCTAACGCTTGCACCGTCAAAGCAAGCCGACTCAAATACAACAGTAGTTGTGTCGTCCATAATTCCGCTGTATTCGCCGCCCATAACGCCTGCAACTGCAACAGGCTTCTCAGCGTCAGCGATAACGAGCATTTCTTCAGAAAGGTCTCTTACCTCGCCGTCAAGGGTGGTGATAGTCTCCCCAGCCTTTGCGTTTCTGATGTTTATTGATGCGTCCTTGACATATCTCAGATCAAATGCGTGCATTGGTCTGCCATATTCAAGCATAACATAGTTTGTGATATCGACAAAGTTGTTGATAGGTCTAACGCCGCAGCCTCTAAGTCTCTCTCTCATCCAGCGTGGCGAAGGACCGATCTTAACGTTCTTAACGATACCTGCCATATATCTCTTGCAAAGATCAGTATTGTGTATCTTTACCTTGAGCATATCGTTGATATCGCCGTCAATGCCCTTGAACTCAGGCTTCTTTACCTTGAGCTCTGTGCCGAATGTAGCGGCGGTCTCTCTTGCGAGACCGATAACAGAAAGGCAGTCAGGTCTGTTTGATGTTATCTCAAATTCAACTGTCGTGTCGTTATATCCGATAGCCTCGTGGATATCCTTGCCGACAGTCTTGTCGCAGTCGTCCCCAAGGATAAAAATGCCGTCCTCGGTAGCATATGGGAAATCGTGAACAGAAAGTCCCAGCTCACCAAGTGAACAGAGCATACCGTTTGAAGCCACGCCTCTAAGCTTGCCCTTTGTGATCTTGACCTGCTTGCCGTCGTGAAGAACAGACGACTTGTGCTTTGCAACAGGCACATAATCGCCCTCGTGAACGTTCTGTGCGCCTGTAACGATCTGAACAGGCTCTTCCTCCCCAACGTCAACCATTGTGATAAACATATGGTCAGAGTCAGGGTGACGCTCGATAGATACCACCTTGCCCACAACAACGTTGGATATAGCTTCGCCCTCCTGCTCATAGCACTCTACCTTAGAGCCGGAAAGTGTCAGAGCGGAAACAAAATCCTTGATCGGCATATCGCAGTCAACATAGTCTGCCAGCCATTTCATTGAAAGATCCATTTATATATTCCTCCGTATCAATCTTATTCATATCTGATAAGCAGCCTTAGTCCTCTCCTCAAGCTCCGCCAAAAACATCGGCCGCTCAAGGTAGAACTGCTTCCATTGCTTTATTCTTATGTAATACTTGCAGCCGTAATTATCCACAAGTTCGAACCTCATACCGTCGTTAGTGCCGTTGGTGCTGTGCAAAACAGTTTTAAGCTCTCTGATATCGCAGTATCTTATAAGAAGCTTAGCCTTTGGCACATACATATATCCGTCCAGCAGATACAGCGTCTTGTACCTCATCGGTGCAACACTTATCTGACCCTCGAGCCTGTCAAGGATCACACGGTCAAACTGCTCCAAACGCCTTGCGTTGCCATAGTCACGTTCCTTGCGCTTTTTAATGCTTCTGATACCGACAGCCACCATTGCGCCGTACAGCACCGCAAATATCACGCCCAGCAGCAGCGCCGAAGTCTCGCCCTCGTCCTCATAAGCTCCCACGCAGGCAGAACCTCCGCAAAAGCCTATCAAAAGCCCCATAAGTATAAGAAAAACTATCCACATACCCGTTGAAGCAAAACCGAATTTCGACGGCAGTAGCTTTTTATAAAGCAAGCTGCTCTTTAAATCTTCATTCATCAGAACTGCTCTAAGAATCTCATATCATTCTCATAGAGAAGTCTCATATCATTGATGTTGTATCTGCCCATAGTAATTCTTTCAAGACCGATACCGAATGCAAAACCGCTGTAAACCTCAGGGTCAATTCCGCAGCCCTCAAGCACCTTAGGGTGTATCATACCTGCGCCGAGAAGCTCTACCCAGCCATCCTGCTTGCACATTGAACAGCCCTCGCCGTGACAGTTGAAGCACATAAGATCGACCTCAGCAGAAGGCTCTGTGTATGGGAAATGGTGCGGACGAAGTCTTATCTGAGTATCCTCGCTGTAAAGACGCTTCATAAGAAGCTCCAGCGTACCCTTAAGGTCAGCCATAGTGATGCCCTTGTCAACAACAAGACCCTCTATCTGGTGGAACAGCGGTGAATGTGTAGCGTCCACTGTGTCAGAACGGTAAACTCTTCCAGGAGAGATGATCCTGATCGGCGGCTTTCTCTTCTCCATCGTTCTTATCTGAACGGAAGAAGTCTGCGTTCTCAAAACCACATTTTCGTTTATATAGAATGTATCCTGTGTATCTCTTGCAGGGTGAGACTTTGGCATATTGAGCGCCTCAAAACAGTAATGATCTGTCTCTACCTCAGGACCGTCAACGATATCAAATCCCATTCCGAGGAACACTTCCTCGACCTCTTCAAGAGTAGCGTTCAGCGGATGCGGTCTGCCGATCTTGGCCTTCTTGCCCGGCAGAGTAACGTCGATAGCTTCCTCTGTGAGCCTTACCTGCTCCATCTTGGTCTTGAGCTCTTCCTTACGCTTTGTGAGCGCCGTCTCGATATCAGCCCTTACCTTATTAGCAAGCTGACCGATAACAGGTCTCTCCTCTGCGGAAAGCTTGCCCATCTGCTTCAAAATAGCCGTGATCTCGCCCTTTTTGCCGAGAAATCTTACTCTGAAATCCTCCAGCAGCTTGGCGTCGTCAATATGCGAAAGTTCTTCTTTTGCACGTTCGTCAATGCTTTTCAACTGTTCCTTCATTGCTTTTCCTCCTGTAAAAAAATAAGCCCTGCCCCGACTAAACAGGACAAGACATAAAAAGCTTGTTTGAACCACCTATTAGTTAAAAGAGCCAACACTCCCCCGTCTTTAACGCAGACGCTGCGTTTGCGCTTACTAGAAAAATTTCATTCGGCACAACCACTCGCAAGTGAACTTCACCTTGCAGGGATATAAAACAGCTTTCAGGAAACGCCCAAGCGCCGCCGTTTCTCTCTGAAGACCCCATAGCAAAACTACTCTCTCGGTCATAGTGTTTACTTATAGTATATAGTATGATGATATCATATCACCGCCGTAATTTCAAGCGGTTTAATAAAAATTTTACAATTAAACATATCTGCATAAATATCTTATTTGCAGATTGCGTGTCATAAATGTAGGGGCGACCTGTGGTCGCCCGTTATTCAACATCTATTTTGACTATCGACCGCACGACCAAAATGTGTAATATCCGCCTTACAATCCGTGTTTATGAAGCTTATCCCACTTCATATCCTCCTCAGAATAATAATCGTCGTCATCTTCGATCTTGTTATATTCCTTGTGGGGATAGCCTATCTGCTCGTAAAAATCATTTATAAGCACAAGCTTGCCCTTTGTGTCCTGAAAGCTCAGCGCAATGCTTCCCTCCTTGGGCACAAAAACCTTCTCAACGCCTGCCTTGTCCATAAGCTTGAAGCTCGACCGCTCAACACTTTTAAGCACGCAAACAAGCCTGCCCTTGTTGGTCTGATAAGACCGCTCCACCTCGTCATAATAAAGGCAGATATGCAGATAGCTTTTAGAAAGCCCCTGCCGCTGAGAATGTTCGATGTGATCGTCATAAATGCGAGTGTACACCTCAGCGTCCCGTGAAAGCGCATAATACCAGTACATAAGCCCCCCCACAGAACAGTTGCAAAGCCCCAGCAACACAAGCAGTATCTTCACCGCCGTGACCTTAACGAACACAATGCCGATAGCGATTATCACCGCCCCCAGCGCAAGGTTCTTGTACATATTCCGCTGCATTTTCTTATGTTCCTCAAGATCGTGCGCCGCCTTGACCATTCTCTCCGACCTGGACAACTTCGGCGGATACTCATAAACAGCCTGCATTGTATTAAACTCTCCTTTTTTAATTCGCATACGCTGTACTTCGGGCGACCCTCATAGTAGCCCGAAGAGCAGACAGACTTTAAACCATACATAGCATTAAACCGTACAGAGTGCGCATAAAGTCTTATACAACAACTTTGATAAAATACAATGCTATTATACCACAATTTAAGCCATCAAGTCAATAAAATGTAGGGGCTGGCGTCCCCGACAGCCCATTTTTTTACATGCCTAAGTTTTTTCACCCTGCCTACCAGTAGGGGCGAACATCGTTCGCCCGTCGAAGCAACAAACCATATGCCATATTCCACAAATTATTATACCAAACAAAAAATGCGCAACACCCAAGGCATTGCGCATTGATATTCAGATCTTATCCGTTCTTCTTGCTGTCATTTTCTCTGATCTCAACACGGCGTATCTTGCCGCTGATAGTCTTAGGCAGCTCGTCAACGAACTCAACTATTCTTGGATACTTGTAAGGAGCAGTAGACTGCTTAACGTAGTTCTGAAGCTCCTTTGCAAGCTCTGGTGTGCCTGTGTAGCCCTTTGCAAGAACGATCGTCGCCTTTACTACCTTGCCTCTGATAGCGTCGTCAGCGGCAGTAACAGCGCACTCGAGTACAGAAGGGTGCTCCATAAGGATGCTCTCGATCTCGAAAGGTCCGATACGATAGCCCGAAGCCTTGATAAGGTCGTCCGTTCTGCCGACGTACCAGTAATAACCGTCCTCGTCCATATATGCAGTATCGCCTGTGTGATACATACCAAATCTCCAAGCGTTGTCCGTTGCCTCAGGGTTTCTGTAATATTCCTTGAAGAGCGCTGGGTTCTCGCCTCTCTCAGCGTAAACAACGATCTCACCTGTCTCGCCGACCTTAACAGGCTTGCCCTCGCTGTCAACTATACCGATGTTGTAAAGCGGTGTTGGCTTGCCCATTGAACCCGGCTTTGGCTCCATTCCGTAAAGGTTGCCGATGAGCACAGCGCCCTCAGTCTGTCCGAAGCCTTCCATAAGCTTGAGACCTGTATATTCATACCATCTGTTGAATACCTCAGGGTTAAGCGCCTCGCCTGCGATACAGCTGTACTTGAGTGAAGAAAGATCGTAATTCTCGATACCTTCCTTGATGAAGAATCTGTACATTGTCGGAGGTGCGCAGAATGATGTGAGCTTGTAATCCTGAATGATCTTCAGCACGTTTGCAGGGATAAATCTGTCAAAGTCATAAACAAAAGTTGTCGCACCGCAGATAAACTGTCCGTACATCTTGCCCCAAGCGCACTTTGCCCAACCTGTCTCAGAAACAGTAAGGTGCAGAGAATTCTCGTCAAGGTGGTGCCAATGCTTAGCCGTGATGATATGAGCCGCAGCAAGTGAATACTTGTGAAGCACCATCTTAGGATAACCTGTCGTGCCCGAGCTGAAATACATCAGCATTGATTCTGTAACGTGTGTCTCTATCCTGTCGAAAGTCTTAGGAAACTTGTCCATCTCGCTGAGGAAGTCTATCCAGCCTTCCTTTGCGCCGTGTGTGATGAACTTCTGCTTCATACCGTCATACTGCTCAAGAGCGCCGTCCACCTGATTCGGAACATCGTCCTCAGCCGTTGCAACGATGTAAGAGATAGAAGCTGCGTCAAAGCGGTAAACATAGTCCTTCTTCTTGAGCTGGCAAGTAGCAGGCACAAGAATAGCGCCGATCTTCATAAGACCGTAAGCCAAGAACCAGAACTCATAATGACGCTTGAGGACAGCCATAACGAAGTCGCCTTTCTTTACGCCGTGCGCCAGCATCATATTAGCCACCTGACTGCTCTTCTCAGAAAGATCCTTGTAAGTGAAAAGGTGCTCCTCGCCCTCTTCGTTGACCCATTGCATTGCCACCTTGTCAGGCACGTTCTTTGCAAGCTCGTCTATAACGTCATAAGAAAAGTTGAAATTGTCAGCCAGCTTGAGCTTAAAGCTCTTGAGTCCGCCTTCGCTGTCAAGCTCTTCGTCTACAAATCTCTTGTAAAAATCATTCATTACAAAACTCATTGATGTTCCTCCGTTTTTATTATTCATTTAAGGCAACACCGCACAAGGATTGTGCGTAAGATGCGCAGTCAGATTTTTCGTCAGATTGTATAGAAATTTTGCAGGCATACTGTCGTATGTCAAGAAATTTCTGTGCAATATGGCGGAAAATCTGCAAGCAGATTGCGTGCAAAGCCGCTAGGCGTGCCTTGTGCGGTGTTGCCTTATGTTATATAAGGTATTTCCTATCAAATATTCGCTTTCAAAATGTCCGCAGGCTTTGCCGCAATAAAGTCAGCCCCAGCTCTTTCAAGCTCCTCACGGCCTCTGAATCCCCATTGGCAGCCGATACATTGAAGCCCCGAATTTTTCGCCGTCATAACGTCAACGTCCGAATCGCCGATGATAACAGCCTCCTGCGCCTTAACGCCCAGCGTCTCCAGAATATTATAGATTATGTCCGGCGCAGGCTTTGTCGGAACGCCGTCCTTCTTTCCTGCCACCATATCGAACTCACCGTTTTTGAATATCTCCCCAACGATGTACTTGACGAACTTGTCGGGCTTGTTAGAAGCCACCGCCGTGAGCTTTCCCTCTGCCCTCAGCGCCTCGATAACTTCCCCAATGCCCTCGTAAGGCCTCGTGCGGCTGACGCAGCGCTTGTTGTATTCCTCAGAAAACTCAGCGTGATACGCCTTGATGTTCTCCTCCGTCCTCTTGTCCTCAGGCAAAGCCCTTTCAACAAGCTTCAGCGTGCCGTTGCCCACAAAATGCTTGTAGCTGTCATACCCGAACGTTGGATAACCGTACTTTTCAAGTACAGCGTTCATAGCGTCCCCAAGGTCGAAGATAGAGTTCACAAGAGTTCCGTCAAGGTCAAAAATATAAAGCTTTTTCATTTTACCACCTGCTTTTTACACCTATCATAAGTTTTTACACTTATCGCAAGTTTATACATTAATCGTGATTTTATACACCTGTCTAAAAATTCACGTGATTTATTATACACTTATTTTATGGCTTGTTTATGAACATTATAACCGCTATTTGTTAATTTAAAGTTCATAAAATCGCAGATACCATACACATTTATATTAATCAAACAAATCATTTAAACAAATATTGCACAAATCACCCTGTTTTCATTTATACATACCGCACAATTCCCTAGCAAAACGGTCGCCTTTGCATAAATAATCATCAAAAAACGTGCTGCGCAAATATCTTGAAACCGATCATAATAAGCGCCACACCGCCCACGATCTGCGCCTTGCTTCCGAGCCTGCCGCTGAATTTGTGCCCGATAACAAAGCCGCCAAAAGCTATCAACGCCGTAACAGCGCAGATAAACGCCGCCGCATAAACAATGTTCACATCAAGCGCCGCAAAGCTCACCCCCACCGCCAAAGCGTCCACAGAGGTTGCAAAGCCCTGCACCAGCACAGCCCCGAAAGTCAGCACTTGGATATCCGCCACACCATCGCCCTTGCCGGCACCGCATATCATATTCAACCCGATAAACCCCAGCAAAATAAGCGCCACCCAATGATCGTACCGCTCGATATACCTCGCAAAATTCATTCCCAGCCCATAGCCGATAGTAGGCATTAGCCCTTGAAACAGCCCAAAAATAACAGCGCCCATAACAGTCGCCCTCAACCTCTTGTGCTTAACGCATAACCCGTTCGTCATTGCCACCGCAAAAGCGTCCGCAGCCAAAGCGCACGCCGTCAATAAAAGCTCAAAAATACTCATAATATCCCCCCGTAACTTGTAAGGGCGACCTGCGGTCGCCCGCTGGTTTGCCACCTTTTTCGATAGTCTATTTTCGTCCTAATACCGCCCACGTCCAAACGCCAACAAAAAAACGCCGTCTCCGAAAAACACAAAAATGATAAATATATCTTTGCATTTTCCGAAAACAGCGTCCGCCGTTATATTTTTAAGGCAGCACCGCACAAGGATTGTGCGTAAGATGCGCAGTCAGATTTTTCGTCAGATTGTATAGAAATTTTGCAGGCATACTGTCGTATGTCAAGAAATTTCTGTGCAATATGGCGGAAAATCTGCAAGCAGATTGCGTGCAAAGCCGCTAGGCGTGCCTTGTGCGGTGCTGCCTTAAATTCCGCTTTCTTATCAGTCCTCGCACTTTGAAGCAAGCAATGAGCTGTATTGGTTTCTGAACTGCTCGTATCTTCCCTCGTCAAGTGCTTCCCTTATCTTCTCCGTAAGAGTGTTGTAGAAATACAGATTGTGCATAACCGCAAGCCTGCCGCCAAGCTGCTCCTCAGACTTGAACAGGTGGCGCACATACGCCCTGCTATGATTTCTGCACGCAGGACAATCGCAATGCTCGTCGATAGGTCTCGGGTCAGTCTCGTATCTCTTGTTTGTTATGTGCAAGATACCGTTCCAAGTGAAAAGCGTGCCGTGTCTTGCGTTTCGGCTCGGCATTACGCAGTCAAAGAAGTCCACGCCTCTATATACCGCCTCGATAATGTTTGAAGGCGTGCCAACGCCCATAAGATACCTCGGCTTATCCTTCGGCATAAAAGGCTCGACCTTCTCGATGATATCATACATAACTTCAGTAGGCTCGCCCACAGCAAGTCCGCCGATAGCAAAGCCCGAGCAGTATTCCATTTCTCTTATGCGCTTCATATGCTCGATACGCAGATCGGCATATGTGCAGCCCTGATTGATACCGAAAAGCATCTGGTGCCTGTTTATTGTGCTCTCAAGCCCGTTGAGCCTCTTCTGCTCAACGATACATCTCTCCAGCCACCTAGCCGTTCTCTCACAGCTTGCCTTTGAATAGCTGTGCTCCGCAGGGTTCTCAACGCACTCGTCAAAAGCCATTGCAATAGTAGAAGCAAGGTGGGACTGTATCTGCATACTCTCCTCAGGACCCATAAATATCTTGCGTCCGTCAACGTGAGAATTGAAGTACACGCCCTCTTCTTTTATCCTACGCAGCTTTGCAAGAGAAAATACCTGAAATCCGCCGCTGTCTGTAAGAATAGGCTTGTCCCAGTTCATAAACTTGTGAAGTCCGCCCATTTTGTAAATAACGTCATCACCCGGTCTGACGTGCAGATGATAAGTGTTGCAAAGCTCCACCTGGGTCTTGAGCTCATTTTTCAGATCAAGGGACGAAACGCCGCCCTTTATCGCCGCCGACGTACCCACGTTCATAAATACAGGGGTCTGTATCGTGCCGTGAACAGTCTCAAACTGCCCCCTTCGTGCAGCACCCTCTTGTTTAAGTAATGTAAACATAAATTCTCCTTTATCATTCTATTATATCAGACGGCAGCCAGCCGACTGTTGCATTTTCCGTAATTACAAAAGACATTGTTTCATCTTCGTCAAAGACCGATACCTTCTCGCCTTTTTTAACAGTAGGGAAAGATGACAGACATTGATAAACGTGAGGCGTTTCATCAAAATAGAATATCTCACGGTCAGGTATATATCCCTCGCCCCCTGAATATTCATCTCTGACCTTTGTCAGATATCCATTTTTCTCGACTATCGTGATATCCTGCCTTTCCCAATCAAAATCAATATATACAGGCTTCAGATCACTTGAATGATCTTTTATGACAGTTTTTTTAAGTGCGTCTGTATCCCACATTATTTTATGAGAATAATCCTCACCGCACTTATCAATGATAAGCAAATTCATCTGACAAGCCTTCTTGATAGTCATTCCGCCGTCAATACATATCATTTTCTTTTTGCTGTCGATTATAGGAAGATTAGTCACATTTGAACGTCTGTAATTGTATGTGGGATAATGCCCGAATACAAGCTGCTTTCCTGTTGGATTTTCTTTCCGCAAAAACCACGGAACAGTTATAGCATAAATATCATCTGTATTTCTCCAGTCGGGACGATCTTCAAGTCCTGCGTGAACAAAAACATATTCATCTGTTTCAAGGCACGTTGGAAGCTCTCTGATAAAAGATAACAGCTCACCATACTTCTCTACAACTTTTTCTCTTATCTCAAGCCAGTTGCCCTCCCAGCAGTCAACATATCCCAGCGTATTAGCCATTTGCCTGAACGTGTTATGCTCATTGCGGTAAAACTGCTGCTGAAACCGCTTGAACTCATAGTGATAAGCCATTCTTGAACACATTATATCGTTGTTGCCCATTAACAATATCGCCTTGTCGCTTTTATCACAAAGAGCCTTAACATATTCAAGAGTTTTTATATTGTCGCTGCCGTGTTCAAGTATGTCGCCAACGATCACAAGATAGTCATTTCGAGGATCATATTTTGCCCTTTTCAGCAGTCTGTCAAAAAGCTGCCAATGGGTATGGATATCGCTGACAGCAAGTATCCTGCATTTTTCGGGCAGCGAAAGCTCAATGATCTTGTCCATTATTTCTCCCCATTTTCAATATCGTACATAGCCATACTTTCTCTTGTTCTGTACTCGTGCTTCTCATAATACCCAATAAGCTCTCCCTCATCATTTCTGAGAGCTATCATGTAAACGTCCTTATTTTCCTTTTCGTTGCGGAAAGTATACACCTTGTTGTTGCCCTTATCCTTTTTGAACCATGCAATGACCTGCTCTATCTTGTCATTAGAATCCCCGTTGTGACAGCCCTTTATGGACCTGCCGACCAGCGCCGCACCCCCACGCTTTTCGTATCTCTTCACCGCCGCAGGGTTCATATAAACGATCGTGTGCTCAAGATCGCATATAACAACAGCCGCCTCGTCAGCGTCGATAACGCTCTTGAAAAAGTTATTTTCCATTGTCTTTCTCCTTTATGATTTTCCTGTCAACGCCCTTGACGCAGTTCATTATGCCGTCAAGCGGCTTTCCGAATATCTTCAAACTGAGCACCGCCGTGACAACAAGCGCCGTCAGCGAATAATATATCCACCAGTTGTTGGGGAACATCTGCGCCAAAGCCTGCTGAAAGCCGTAATACGTCAGCGCATAAATAACAGTCCTGTGCCAGAAATATATCTGCAAAGTCCTCGTTCCCCCCGTGCTTATAAAAGGTATCCGCACATTAACGCTTATGCCGATAAAGGCAAAACAAAGCACCGCCGATATTGCCATAGCCAGCAGCCTGTGCCAAAATGTGCAGTCCATAAGCGTAACAGTCTCCACATCAAGATAAGAGTTCTTTCCCGTGAATAGCATTCTCAGCGGATAAACAAGCTCCGTCTTTGCAAATGAAAAATACGCCCATATAGCCACGGTAGCCAGCGAAACTAGCCTTATATACCACCTGTTCACAAGCTCCATAAGCTTCTTCGGGTCGATAAGATAGCCGCCGTAATAAAACGGGAAAAATACGATTATCCTCGATAACGAGTAATCATCACCGATAGCATTGTCATATCCCACAAAAAGCGCCAGCACAATGCTGAATGCTAAAACGAACCAAGGCTTTGAATTTCTGCAAACATAGCATATGGCAATGTAAGCCGCCAGCGCAAATAAATACCAAAACGTTCCGTCTCCGCCCGAGAAGTTGAAGAAAAGGTCTCCAACCTCTTCCCTGTCGATCTTTGTCTGAAAAATGACCCTCGAAGCATATAGCAGAAATTTCAGCGTAAGCCCCAGCACAAAGAAAACGAGTACCTTTTGCCCATTGAACTTCTCGTCCTTCCTCCGCCGATGAAACAACCCCGAGATAAACATAAACAAAGGCATATGAAAGCCATATATGAAAATGAATATCTTGTTTAAATACATCGTCTGCGGAAGCTGTGGATCACTTGCCCCCGTACCGAAAAGATCAATTGTACAGCCGTCAGTAAAATGCCCCAGCACCACAAGAAAAATAAGCAGAAACTTTAAATTATCATATAAATATAGCCTTGACCTCTCCCCAGACGTCCTGTCAACCATAAAAATATTAACCTCCAAAAAAAGCAAGAAGAGCAAGCAGAATCAAGCGAACGAAGTTCGCAACCAAAATAACACCGCCGCAGGCGATACCTTAATTCCTCATTCCTCACTCTTCATTCCTCACTACAAAATGAGCATACAGTCACCAAAACTAAAGAACCTGTACTTCTCCTCCACAGCGATCTTGTAAGCATTCATAGTGTTCTCGTATCCCATAAACGCCGATACAAGCATAATGAGCGTGCTCTCGGGCAGGTGAAAATTCGTCACCAATCCGTCAAGTACCTTGAACTCAAAACCGGGGTAAATGAATATCTCCGTGTATCCGTCGCAAGGCACGATCTTTCCCCCATTGAACGCCGCAACGCTCTCCAGCGTCCTGCAAGAAGTCGTTCCGACTGCGATAACACGTCCGCCGTTGGCCTTTGTCTCGTTTATCATCTTAGCCGTCTCTGCACCAAGCTCGTAATGCTCCCTGTGCATTTTGTGATCCAGCACCTTGTCCTCTTTAACTGGCCTGAACGTTCCAAGACCAACGTGCAAAGTTACATACGCAATGTTCACACCCATCGCCTTCAAGTCCTCAAGCTGCTGCTCAGTAAAATGCAAACCAGCCGTCGGCGCAGCAGATGAACCCAGCTCGTGTGCATAAACCGTCTGATACCTGTCCTTGTCCTTGAGCTTTTCCGTAATGTATGGCGGCAATGGCATCTGTCCGATCTCATCAAGTGTCGCAAAGAAATTCTCCTCGCACTCAAATCTCGCAATGCGGTTTCCGTCCTCAAGTACGTCCGTTATCTCCGCCTTGAGCTTTCCGCCGCCAAACACGAACCTCGTTCCGATCTTCGCCTTCTTGCCTGGCCTGCAAAGAATCTCCCATACCATATTCTCTTTCTGCTCCACAAGCAAAAATTCAATGAGAGAACCCGTGTCCTCACGCTCGCCGTAAATTCTCGCAGGCAAAACCTTTGAATCATTGAGCACAAGCAGATCACCTTTTTTAAGGTAGTTGCATAGATTATAGAAATGGTCGTGAACCACCTCTCCCGTCTTGCGGTCGACCCTCATCATTCGAGATGAGTTTCTCGGCTCAACAGGGGTCTGCGCAATAAGCTCCTGCGGCAGATCATAATAAAAATCCGATTTTTTCATATTGCTGATATCAAGCATTTTCAATATCTCCTATTTATATAAATAATGTTTTGTCATACATTGATCGCACTCGCAATCCCGAATATCCGCCCTGCCAGCCAATTTAATTCAAACTAAACTTATTAATTTACAAAAAATTAATAGAATTTCGTCTATATGTATTGACAGACGGCAAAATATTTGTTATCATTAAACAGAACAGATAGAGGTGCAGTCGAAATGAGTATCGCTTTTTCGTCAGCGTGAATTGACACCCTGACGGCAGCTTCCCAAAGCCTATAAAAAGCGTGAAAGGTAAGACTGCCGAAGCGGAGCATTGGGAACGCCCCTGCTGACTGTTAGTTTAATAGACTATCAGTTGTCATCATTACAGGTGATGGAGTGCTATCGGCATAAATTTGTTTATGTCAACATTCTTATTATATTGTATGATGAACTGGTTTTCAACCAGTTTTTTTATTATTTGTTTATTTTTTATGTTTTGTGCAAAATAATATTTCTGCCGCTGCGTATTTTAGTTTATTATGCCAAAGAAATTTATTGCAATTGCACGGGAAAAGGAGTTTTTATATGAAAAAGTACAATGTCGGTATAATCGGCGCAACAGGAATGGTAGGACAGAGATTTTCTCTCCTCCTCGACAAACACCCTTGGTTCAACGTTGTTTGCGTTGCCGCTTCCCCACGTTCCGCTGGCAAAAAGCTCAAGGACGCAGTTGCGGGCAAGTGGAAGCTTTCTGAGCCTCTGCCGGAAGCTATCGGCGAACTCACAGTTCTGAACGCCGAGGAAGACGTTGAGAAGATCGCTTCAATGGTAGATTTCGTGTTCTGCGCTGTTGATATGAAGAAGGACGAGATCAGAGCGCTCGAGGAAAAGTATGCAAAGGCTGAATGCCCAGTAGTTTCAAACAACTCCGCTCACAGACATACTCCTGACGTTCCAATGGTGATCCCGGAGGTAAACCCTGAGCATATCGAGATCATCGCTTCACAGAGAAAGAGACTCGGCACTAAGAGAGGCTTCATCGCAGTTAAGTCTAACTGCTCCCTCCAGTCTTATGTACCTGCTCTTGCTCCTCTTATGGATAAGTATAAGGTAACAAAGGCTCTCGCCTGCACATATCAGGCGATCTCAGGCGCAGGCAAGACATTTGAAAGCTTCCCTGAAATTCTCGACAACGTTATCCCTTATATCGGCGGCGAGGAAGAGAAGTCTGAGAAAGAACCTCTCAAAATTTGGGGTCATATCGAGGGCGAAGTTATCGTAGACGCAACTGCTCCTGCTATCACAACACAGTGCCTCAGAGTTCCTGTTTCTGACGGACATACAGCAGCAGTTTTCGTTTCATTCGAGAATAAGCCTTCTAAGGAAGATATCCTTAAGGCTTGGAAAGATTTCAGCGGCGTTCCGCAGGAGCTCCAGCTTCCAAGCGCTCCAAAGCAGTTCCTCAACTACTTCACAGAGGATGATCGTCCACAGGCTAAGCTGGACAGAAACCTCGAGGGCGGTATGGCCGTTTCTATCGGCAGACTTAGAGAAGATTCTCAGTATGACTATAAGTTCGTTTGCCTCTCACACAATACTCTCAGAGGTGCAGCAGGCGGCGCTGTTCTGTTGGCAGAACTTCTTGCAGCAAAGGGCTATTTTGACTAATCAAACATATATAAATGCACGAAAGGAGTGCTGTTTATGAAAAAGACGATCTTTACAGGCGCAGGCGTTGCTATCGTAACACCAATGAACGCCGACGGCTCTATCAACTTTGACAAGCTGGGAGAGCTTATTGACTTCAACATTGACAACGGCACAGACGCTATCATAATCTGCGGAACAACAGGCGAAAGTGCAACTATGACCGATGAGGAGCATATCGAGTGCATTCGCTATGCCGTTGAAAAAACAAACCACAGGATTCCTGTTATCGCAGGCACAGGTTCAAACCATACCGAGTATGCCGTGAACCTTTCAAAGAAGGCCGAAGAGCTTGGCGCTGACGCCCTTCTCTGCGTAACGCCTTATTACAATAAGACCTCACAGGCAGGACTTATCGCACACTTCAAGGCTATCGCCGAAGCTGTCACCCTGCCGATTATCCTTTACAATGTTCCGTCAAGAACAGGCGTGAACATTCTCCCTGAAACTTGTCTCGAGCTTTCCAAGATCGACAATATCGTCGCTGTCAAGGAAGCAAGCGGCAATATCAGCCAGATCACACAGGTGGCTGCCCTCTGCGGCAATAACCTCGATATCTATTCGGGCA
This sequence comes from Ruminococcus sp., assembly GCF_019423705.1. GTDB lineage: Bacteria > Bacillota > Clostridia > Oscillospirales > Ruminococcaceae > Hominimerdicola. Next base: position 112,416 of record NZ_JAHZAX010000006.1, read on the forward strand.
ATGACGATCAGATCGTGCCTATTATGGCTCTCGGCGGAAAGGGCGTTATCTCAGTTCTTTCCAACTGTATGCCATTTGAAACTCACGAGATCACTCAGCTCTGTCTTGACGGCAAGTATGAGGAAGCAAGAGAAAAGGCATTCAAAGTACTTGATTTCACAAAGGCACTTTTCAGCGACGTCAACCCTATCCCTGTCAAGGAAGCCCTCAACCTTATGGGCTTTGAAACAGGCGAGTGCCGTCTGCCTCTCGTAAGAATGAGCGACGACAAGATCGAAAAGCTCAAGGCAACAATGACAAGCCTTGGACTTATCAAGTAATAAAGTAATATCTAAAGGGCGGAGCGATTCGCCCTTTATGTTTATCGTTGTGTAAAAATACCAGTGTAGGGGCTGGCGTCCCCGACAGCCCGAACGCTGTCCGTTTGCCGACCTGTACACAGGCGTATTATGTATTATTAAAAAGCAAAGGAATGATATAAATGACAAAGATCGCAATATGCGGAGCCTGCGGCAAAATGGGCAGGTTCATAAACGACGTTATCTCTGAAAGAGACGATTGCCAAGTAAGCGCCGGTATCGACAAGTTCGGCGAAGCTTATGCTGACTTCCCTGTTGTAAAGGAAGTTGCCGACCTGCCGGAAAAGCCCGACGTTATCATCGACTTTTCCCACCCATCAGCCCTTGACGATCTCCTCAATTACTGCCTCGCAAACGGCACAGCTCTTGTTATTGCAACAACAGGCTATACCGAAGAGGACACAGCAAAGATACACAAGGCTGCCCAGCAGATACCTATCTTCTTCACATTCAATATGACTTTGGGTATCAATCTGCTTGCTAACCTTGCAAAGACCGCTGCGAAAGTTCTCGGCGGACAGTATGATATCGAGATCATCGAAAAGCACCATAATCAGAAGATCGACGCTCCGTCTGGCACAGCCATTATGCTTGCCGACGCTATCAACGAAGAGCTTGACAATAAGTACCACTATGTTTACGACCGCCATTCCGTAAGAGCAAAGAGAGAAAAGACCGAGATCGGTATGCACTCTATCCGTGGCGGCACTATCGTTGGCGAGCACGAGATAATTTTCGCAGGAAGAGACGAAGTTATCTCCCTCAAGCACGAAGCTCATTCAAAGCAGGTGTTCGCTGTTGGCGCAGTAAACGCAGGAATTTTCCTCTGCGGCAAGCCGGCAGGACTTTATGCGATGAGCGATCTTCTCGCTTCACTTTAATATCTAACTGTACAAAAAACAGGACTACCGCTTTTGCGATAGCCCTGTTTTATTATGCTCTTTTATCTGTCCTCGTCAATTACCATTTTCATCTTCTGCTTTTTCGCAAGGACTTTCCATTGTGACTTGTACTGACTGTAAACCGCCGCCCAGTCCTCTGCCGTCGGCTCATATCCGCCGAAGCATACACGCTGGAAAAGCTCTATCAGCCTGCCGATATCTCCACCACGCTGCGAAACATATCCGCCGATCATTTCGGGGGTGTAACCCGAAAGACTGTCACGAGATGATATCTCAAGAAGCCTTATGACACGCCTGTAAAGCCGCAGCACCCTGTTCACATTGCTGCTGAATTTCAGCGATATCCTGAAAAACAGCTCCATAATTCGGTCAAGCATTACAAAGAATATCAGCACGAATATGACGGCGATAACAAGCGCTATCCTGCTGAACCAGCTGACAAATGTGGAAACATCAAAGCCGCCACCCTGTCCGCTGAGATCCTGCTGATACCCTGCAACGGTGGGGTCAAAGGTCATCCAGCCAACGCCTGCCACAAACACCTCAACAAAGGCGTGGGCGTGGCTGTCTCTCACAACGAACTCGCCGTTCTCATTTTTCTCATAAGCCGCAAAGCCCTCAACATATCTCGCAGGCAGGCCCAGCATTCTCGCCATAAGGGTCATACTGGTGGCATAGCTTGTGCAGTTGCCACGCTTGCTTGTGAAAAGAAAATATGCGATAGATTCGTCAGATGGCTCGTATTCGTTATCGTAAACATAGCCGTTTTGCTCGAAATAATTCACAAGCGCCTCAGCCGTTTCGTAATCGTTCTTGCAGTCCTTTGTTATGTCCTCCGCAAGCTGCGCCATTCTTCTGTCCGTGTCGTCATAATCCGAAACGTCCGTGTAAAGCTCGTAAAGCTTTTGCAGGTTGTCGATCTGCTTATCCGTAATGGCGTCGCTGCCGTTGGTCTTTGCGTCATTAATCAGCGCCTCAAAACTCTGTGCATACACGTTTTTAAGATTTTTCGCAAATTCACGCTCTTTTTCCGTCTCGGGATAATATTCAAAGCTTATTCCAAGCCTTGTGTTGCCTGCGTCATAAGGCCTGTATACCTCGCCGTGAACTGTCTTGAAATAAACCGTGCTCTCCCCCGGTGTGATAAGCAGCGGCGCAGGGATATAGCTTGGCGTAAAGCTGTCGCTGTACTGGTTCATAACCGCCTTTTGCGAGAAAAGATCATCGGGGAATTCATTTCCCATAAACCCGAAATATTCATACTGACCGCTGGCTGCCAGCTTTTTCATTATATCGTAGGTGTAGCTTGTGGAATTGACCTCGTTATCGCCATAAAGATGAACGGTCTTGTCAAAATCAAAGCTGCTGTCATAGTAATTATAATCGGTCACCCAGCGTTCGCCGACGAAATTATCAAAGCTCTGTCTGCGCAGATAAATGACCTGCTCGTCAGATGTGGTTGTGAAGTTGAAAAGTATCTCACCCGTGGTGTCTGCTCCAAATCTCGGCGAGGATTGCTCGCTTAGATCGGCATAGTCCGAACGGGTCTGTATTTGCAGATCAAAGAAATTCTTGTTGTTTTCAAGATAAGATGTGTGGCTCGGCAGGGGCACGAACATTGCGATCGCTCCAACAATAGTGACAAATATCGCCGCAGCCGCAGCATAGGACTTATTGATGATAAGCCGTGAATTGCTATCGTCTGAAACCAGCCTGCTATGCACCATAAGTGCAAGGAAAACTGTCAGCATAAGGGTGATATCAAATGTCGCCATACTGTCAGCCCTTTTTCCGTAAATGAAAAATGGAAAAAGCAGCACAAGCATCGTGCCGAAGCTTCTGTACCGAACTATCGTGAAATAATAAAGCACCGAAGCAATGAAAAAGCCAAGGCCTATAAACAGGAAATAAAAGTAATCATATATCCTGCCAACTTCTTGGCTGTTAAGATAAAACCAGTCGATAAAGGTCTTGCCCGAACTTGCAAAGCCAGACCGCAAAAGGTTCATACTGAAAAACAATATGCACACCGTCAGCGCCGTATAAACAAGCCCACGAATGACTTTTTTCGGCTTTAGCCATTCAAAAAGCGCAAACAGCAGGCACTCATAAACCCCGAAGCCTAAGTTGTAAATGCGAACATCATCGCCCATATAGGTCTTGAAAATAATGTTCATCACGACTGCGGCAAGCAAAAGTGGCAGCGCATATCTTGAAAGGATCTTCACAAGGGGCTGTTTTAAGTCAAAAGTTTTTTGCATTGAACACGCCCCCTTATGTCATTTTGCGAAACACAAAGTTTTCGTCAACTGTCCACATATTCTCGGTCTGCTTTTCAATGCCGCTGAGCCTTGTCACAACGAATGAGCCGCCAAACTCTTCCAGCAGCACGGCGAAGTCCCCAGCCATTGACGATAGGCAGGAAGTAAAGCAGATAGGCGCAGTCTTGCCGATCTCTTTTGAGAATTCAAGGCGCTTGTCCTGCGGATAAGGGGACACCGCCGCAAGCTCGTTTTGAAGCTCTGCGATATCCGCCGCCGAACGGATCTTCATCGACTTCCAGCCGCCGAGATAGTAATTATATTCGCTCTCAAAGCCCTGCATAATTAGTATTGAAAGCATTGCAAGGCTCGCTTCCATTATGTTGTCAACATTCATCGCATACATTGCGTTGTTATTTTTGCACTCGGGTATATCGAGGAAAAATGACTGACTGGAAGCCGTTACCTTTTCATCAAGGCGCACCATAAGCTCTTCCTTTTTGGAAGAAAGCTTCCAGTTTATTCTTTTCAGCGGATCGCCGATCTCATAAGGTCGGTGATCGTAACCCGGAACTCCTGTGAGACCCAGCGCATTTTCGTCCGATTCGCTTTCGTTATCATCGAAGGCTGAGTTTTCGGAAGTGGCTCTGAGCACTTCGCTTTGAGTGCCTGTATCTGGAATGTTCGGCATAATCTTCACGGTCTTTATCGCCGAACTGAACTTTTCATCGTCCACCCTCAGCGTTACGATACCGAGATAATCGTGGAGCATTATTGACTTTATTTTCACCCGGCCCATTCCTGCGAAACGTGTTTCAAGGCTGAGCTTTACGTTTTCCTGCCTGCCGCCGATGACAACAGTTTTGAAAAACATTGCGTCCTTTCCCACGATATTTTTTGAACATTCCGCCGTGACCTCGATTATGCAGGAAGGCATAAGTGGCAGGGCGTTTAGAAGCATTATCTCGGCGTCAAGCTCCTCGCCCTTTGCGCTGATATCAGTTGAAAGCTTTATTGCCGCCTCAAGCTTGTTTTTCGTCACAAGCAGGGATATCATCGAAAACAGAAAGGCGAGTAACAGCAGGCAGAGCACAAGAAGTCCGCCGCTGCCGTTTATATACGCCGTCAGCAGTATCGAGATAAGGACGCAGGTCAGATATCCTAAAAGATTTTTCATTATCCGCCGCTTAACCTCTCTCTATCTTATCGGGCGATTTAACGCTGAGGGAAATTTTCTCGAGGACTTCCCTTTCGTTTGCAAAAGCAGATTTGCCCTTTGGCGAAAGCATAAGCCTATGTGAAAGCACGTCTGTCATAACTGTTTTCACGTCGTCGGGAGTAACATAGCCCCTGCCCATAACGAAAGCGTAAGCCTTTGCGGCTTTGAGCAGGGCGATACTTCCTCTCGGCGATACACCAAGCTTTACAAATTCGGAATTTCTCGTTGCTGTAACAAGGCTGAGGATATACTTTCTCACGGAAAGCTCAGCGGTGACGTTTTCAACATAGCCCATAAGCTCACGGACGTCCTCGAGAGTCATAACGGGTTTGATATTCTTTGCAAAGCTTGTTTTTTCCGCCCTTGACATAATATCAAGCTCGTCCTCATAGGAAGGATAGCCCATTGAAATCTTCATAATAAATCTGTCCATCTGCGCTTCGGGAAGATGATAAGTGCCATAAGTTTCCACAGGATTCTGCGTTGCCAGCACCATAAAAGGCGTTGGCAGGGTGTGGGTATTTCCGTCGATGGAAATTTGGTGCTCTTCCATAACCTCGAGAAGGCTGGACTGTGATTTCGGCGAAGCTCTGTTTATCTCGTCCGCCAGCAGGAAGTTGCACATTGCTGCGCCCTCTTTATACTCAAGCTCGTGGGTATCTTGATTTATCATCGAAAAGCCCACGATATCTGACGGCATAATATCGGGGGTGAGCTGGATACGATTATACTTTCCGTCCACCGATTTTGCCAGCGCAGACACAAGCTGGGTCTTGCCGACGCCCGGAACGTCCTCGATAAGGACGTGACCGCCGCAAAGCATTGCTGTGATTATTTTCACAACTGAGTCTGTTTTGCCGACGATGACTTTCTCGATATTATCCACAAGGAGCTTTACTTTTTCGTTCATTTTTTGTCCCCCTCAAAATTTTTATAATTCTTGGAATTCTTATAATTTCTGTTCGGCTTATTATTTTGTCTGACGAAGCTTTCGCTGGTTTTATTTTTGCTATATTTTTTGCCGCCTTTTGCTCTTGGCTGCAATGGCTTTATAGCCTTTGGTTTATCGACAGGCTTTTGCTCAAGGAGCACCACATTTTCAATGCCCGTTGTATGTGGGAACATATCCACGGGCTGGATAGACTTTGCTTTATAGCCGATCTTCGCAAGAAGCTTCAGATCTCTTTCGAGAGTTTCTATCTTGCAGGAGACGTAGACTATTTTCTTTGGTTTCAGCTTATCGAGGGAGTTCACGAACTCTTCCGTTGTGCCTGCTCTTGGCGGGTCGAGAAAGACCACATCGCAGCTTTCGCCTGCTTGTGCAAGCTTGACCATAAAGTCCCCTGCGTCCTCATTATAAAATGTGATATTTTTGATATCGTTGAGTTTTGCATTTGAGACTGCGTCCTTGACGGCGGCGGAATTGACCTCGACGCCTGCGACGTCTGCGCCGCTTTTGGCAGCGATAAGACCGATTGTTCCCGTGCCGCAATATGCGTCGATGACTTTATCGCCCTTTTTCAGATCAGCGAACTCGACAGCTTTTGAGTAGAGCTTTTCCGTTTGAATGGGGTTGACCTGATAAAAAGAGTGGGGGGACACACGGAATTTACAGCCGCAAAGCTCGTCGGTTATATAGCCGTTTCCGTACATCACGATATCCCTATCGCCCAAAGTCAGCGGAACGCTTCCCTTATTGATATTCTGAACGATCGTTGTGATATACGGGTGCTTTTCGGTAATTGCACGGACGAAATTTTTCTTTGCAGGAAAGATCGGCGTTGTTGTAACGAGGACGAGCATAAACTCGCCTGTGCCGTAGGCTGTTCTGATGAGGGTATGCTTTAAAATGCCCTGTCCGCTTTCGGGGTTATATGGCAGTATCTTGAAGTCTGTCATAAGCTCTTTGAGGGTATCGACGACGTTCTGCGCTCTGATATCCTCGAGGAAGCAATCGTCTGTTTGGGTTATGCCCTGAGTTGACGACTGGAACACGCCCGAGACGATACGCTTTGAGCCATTGACACGATAGACGGTCTGCACTTTATTGCGGTAATTATATGGTTCGTCCATTTCGATGATCGGCTGGACGTGTGCAAATCGGCTTAACATTCTTTCGGCTTTTGCCTGCTTCCACTCGATCTGCTCGGCATAAGGTTTATCCAGCTGGCAGCCGCCGCACCTTTTAAAGCAGCCGCAATGCTTATCCCCTGTTGATCTATTTACTGTGATATGTTTACTCATTATAATTCTCTTTTCATTATGTATAAATTTTATATTAAGTATACCATTTTATGTGGGTAATGTCAACAAAAGCGGCTATAACTTTTAGGTTTAGCAGTATGTGTGGAAGTATAGTTTCTGCTATCCGTATAAATATTCAATTGTCAAGGTACTGTGCGGAGGCTACGTCGCAAAGCTACGCTTATAAATTATGCGCACACGCAAGTTTGCGGTTTCGTCTCAACATTTGGGTGCAAGTCCTTAGATGCGCCGGACAAAACCTCCCTTCGGGTTTCCTAAGACCTCAGTCCAACAAGTTTCCCTTGCCACTCTACAAATGTCCTTCTACTTATCCCGAAAAAGGGGCGTTTTGTTGCATTAAAAATGCAACTATTGCTCAAATGTTATCAAATTAAATTATTTTTCAGTTGTTTGTACAAATTGGGGTGGGGGAATTTAGGCAAATTGACAATAACATTGTCGTTCTTTTTTAATACTATAAAACTTTATACTGCCGATACTTTTCCCGCCGACAAATTTCAATTTTCTCTTGCCTAACGGCTAAAAGTGTGGTAAAATTGAACTATAAGTAAATTTGTATTAGATCATAGATAACGAAAGGACAAATATGAAGAGCATTTTTTATAAAAAAGCGGCAGCGCTGGCTTTGACGGCGGTTATGGCGCTGGGAGCAAGCGGCTGCGGAAAATTGGATACTCAGACGCTTGACAATGGGATAGTGACTACCACCACAACAACGGCGCAGAAAGCTGAGACCAAGATAACTGATGAAAGCAAGGCGGAGAGCTCCGCTCCCGAGGAAAAAGAAGAGGAGCAGCCGAGTTATACTTGTTCGCTGGTGTGCGTTGGCGATAATCTTATTCACGACAACATTTATAATGAGGCGCTCCAGCTTGGCGGCGGCGAAAAGTACGATTTTACGCAGGCTTATGAGCACGTCACAAAGTACATCGAGGGCACGGACGTTGCTATAATCAATCAAGAGACGCTTGTGACGGACAGCGTTGAGCCACACAGCTATCCAAACTTTGCATCACCAACGGCTGTGGGCGACAAGGTCGTTGATATGGGGTTCAATGTGGTCTCGATGTCAAATAATCACGTTCTTGATCAGGGTGAGGAGGGGCTTATAAGCTCACTCGATTACTGGGACACAAAAGACGTTGTGCATTACGGCGCTTATCGTTCGCAGGAGGACGCTGATGATATCAAGACGCTGGAGGTCAACGGGATCAAGTTTGCTTTTCTTGGATATATGGAGCACACAAACGGCTATTATCTCAGCGGCGAGGGTGCGCAGGTCATATACCTCGACGAAGAGGACAAGATCAAGGCGCAGATCGAAGAGGCGGACAAGATGGCTGACGTGGTGGTCGTTTCCTGCCATTACGGCACGGAGATCAGCAATGAGCTAAATGCACAGCAGCAGGAGATAACGCCCAAGCTGGTGGAATGGGGCGCTGATCTTATTATCGGCACGCAGGCGCACACGATAAGCACTTGCGAATATCTTGACAAGCCCGACGGCGGCAAAGCCTTCGTTTATTACGGACTGGGCAATTTTATCTCAACGATGTACGATATCAAATCACCTGTAGGGCTTATCGGCAAACTGAATGTTGTGAAAGACCCTGCCAGCGGTGAGATCTCTTTCGAAAACGTCAAGGCTATCCCGATCATTTCCCACTTTGAGGCCTATTCATATGACGGCGACTGGTTCAACTGCACGGTATATCCTTATGCCGAATACACGGACGAGCTTTTCGCAAAGAATTTTATCGAGGGCTTCACCCGTGAAAGCGTTGAGGAATGTTTATCTTATGTGCCGAACGAGTTTTTGAGCATTGAATAATCATAGCGGTGCGCATTGATAATATCAATATCATTCAAATATTTCTGCGGACGGAAAATCAAGCCGTCCGCTTTTTTGCGTTATAATGTAAAGGATTACATATATCTTAATAAACTTATATAATGATAATATCAATTCAAAAAATATTTACATTAAAATGTGCTCAATCCATTAAAATACTTGCAAAGATTATTTTTTTACTATTGCAATTTAGGCAAATATGCTATAAAATATACATATAGGGGAAAAAAGATTTCCCGATAAAGAATTTCATTTTTTTATATTTTAAATCTAAGAGAATATTTTATTTTTTCAAACAGGAGGTAAACTTATGAAATTTGCTGACGGTTTCTGGCTCAACCAGAGAGGCTACGAAGTAAACTATGCAAGTCAGGCATTCGAGATCAAGGAGATCGAAAACGGCTTCCTCGTTGTGGCAACACCTTTCGTTGTATACAACAGAGCGATGATGCTTGGAAGTGCGAACCTTGAGATCGCTTACACATCAACTCAGGAGAACTGCGTGAGAGTAAACATCACTCATCACAAGGGCTATGTTGACAATGGTCCGCATTTCGTTCTTGAGGACAAGGGCTACAAGCCGCAGGTAACTGTTACAGACAAGGAAGCTGTTCTTGTTACAGGCGACACAAAGCTCGTTGTTTCTAAGGAGAACTGGAGCTTTACATATTATTATAAGGACAAGAAGCTCACAAGCGGCGGATGGAGATCAACAGGCGTTATTTTCGAGAGCGCTTACAAGCATCAGGCTAAGCTTCAGACACAGCTTGACGACACGTTCTGGAGCTATCCTGCTGACCCACACAAAACTTACATCAGAGAGCAGTTTGACACATCTGTCGGCGAATATTTCTACGGCTTTGGTGAGAAATTCACAACATTCACAAAGAATGGTCAGAACGTTGAGATCTGGAACGCTGACGGCGGCACTTGCTCAGATCAGTCTTACAAGTCTATCCCGTTCTATCTTTCTTCAAAGGGCTACGGCGTATTCGTAAACAGCTCTGACAAGGTATCATATGAAGTTTGCTCCGACACAGTTTCTAAGGTATCTATGACTGTTCCGGGCGAGAATATGGAGTATTTCGTATTCGGCGGAGCTAATCTTACTGACGTGCTCAAGGGCTATACTGATCTTACAGGCAAGCCTTCATTGCCGCCTGCATTCTCATTCGGTCTTTGGCTCACAACTTCATTTACTACAACTTATGATGAAGAGACTATCACTTCATTTATCGACGGTATGGCTGAGAGAGACATTCCGCTTCAGGTATTCCACTTTGACTGCTTCTGGATGAAGGGCTTTGAGTGGTGTAACTTTGAGTGGGACAAGTCACAGTTCCCTGACCCACCTGCAATGCTCAAGAGACTTCACGAGAACAAGGGCCTCAAGACCTGCGTTTGGATAAACCCATATGTTGGACAGCGTTCAAAACTCTTTGACGAGGGTATGGCAAACGGTTATTTCATCAAGAAAACTGACGGCTCTGTATTCCAATGCGACGAGTGGCAGCCCGGTATGGCTATCGTTGACTTCACAAATCCTGAGGCTTGCAAGTGGTATGCTGGATACCTCAGAAAGCTTTGCGAAATGGGCGTTGACACATTCAAGACTGACTTCGGTGAGAGAATACCAACAAGAGACGTTGTTTACTTTGACGGTTCTGACCCGATCAAGATGCACAACTATTATACATATCTTTACAATGAGTGTGTATTCAACGTGCTGAAGGAATATTACGGCGAGAACAAGGCTTGCCTGTTTGCACGTTCTGCAACGGCCGGCGGACAGAAGTTCCCTGTTCATTGGGGCGGCGACTGCTCGGGCAACTACAACTCAATGGCTGAAGTTGTTAGAGGCTGTCTGTCACTTTGTATCTCAGGCTTCGGCTATACTTCACACGATATGGCTGGCTTTGAGGCAACTGCAACTCCTGACATCTACAAGAGATGGGCTGCATTCGGTATGTTCTCTTCACATTCAAGACTCCACGGCAACCAGTCTTACAGAGTGCCTTGGCTCTTTGACGAAGAGTCCTGCGACGTGCTCCGCTTCTTCACAAAGCTCAAGGGCAAGCTTATGCCTTATCTTTGGGCACAGGCTATCAAGACACACGAAGTCGGCGTGCCTGTTATGAGAGCAATGGTAATCGACTATGCTGACGACCCGACCTGCCTTACACTTGACAGACAGTATATGTTCGGCGACAACATTCTTGTTGCACCTATCCTTAACGACGAGGGTATCGCTGAATATTATGTTCCTGCCGGCAAGTGGACTGACATCATCACAGGCAAGGTTCTCGAGGGCGGCAAGTGGTACAAGCACAAGTGCTCATACTTTGAGATACCAGCTCTCGCAAAGCCAAACAGCATTATCGCATACGGCAACTTTGAGAGACAGATCGAGTATGATTACCTCGAGGGCACAACATTCACGATCTATGAGCTTGAGGACGGCAAGAGCGCTGTTTGCCCGATCTACGACACAGAAGCAAACAAGGTATTCGAGCTGACTGCTACAAGACACGGCAACAAGATCGAGTGCGAATACAGCGACACAAAGGCAAGCTTCAAGATCGCTGTTGCAAACACAGACAAGTCTGTTGAGATCACTCCGAACTTCGGCGGCAAGGTCATCATCGAACTTTAATTTAAAATCATCACCCACATATAAAAGGTCGCTCCGAGAGATCGGGGCGATTTTTTATGCTAAAAAAATTTCGCAAAAACGTGTAAAAATTCTGTATATTTGCCCTTGAAGAATGTCTATTATTAAGGTATAATATAATTATAATGATTAAGGAGCAATTTATATGAGATCAAGAATTAGAAGCGTTATCCCCAAAAAGATCGTGGGGATAAATATATCTGAGGACAAGAGGCAGATCATAGAGGACGTGGCAAAGAGCGAAAACGCTGAGGCGGTGTTCTTTGGCGGCAAGGTATCTGCCCAGCAAGTTGGCTGGCTTTGCGGCTTCAAGGGCTTTGAGCAGTCCGACAAAGAGGGCGAAGCTATTGAGGAAGAGTGTTTGATATTTTCGGGCATTGACGGCAGGAGCCTTGACCCTATCCTCAAAAAGCTGCGTGCAAAGGTCGGGTCGATCGACCTTAAAGCCATTGTGACGGCGCTCAATCAGAGCTGGACGGCGGCGGAGCTTGTTAAAGAGCTGCGGCGTGAGCACCAGCATATGAACGGGGGCGATGGTGATGAAAAGTAAATACAAGGCAATAATCTACATTATCCTGTCGGCGTTTTCATTTGCGTTTATGTTCGCATTTGTGCGGCTTTCGGGCGATCTGCCGACCATTCAAAAGACCTTTTTCAGAAACTTCGTTGCGCTGTTTTTCGCTATCGGCGTGCTGAAAAAGAACCACGTTCGCTTTCATATTGAGGGCAAAAAGAACAACGCTGTCATTTTCATCAGAGCCTTTGCTGGCACGATCGGAATGATCGGCAACTTTTACGCTATCGACCACCTTGTGCTGTCGGACGCTTCAATGCTCAACAAGATGTCGCCGTTTTTTGTTATCATTTTCTCCTTTATTTTCCTAAAGGAGCGGCTGACGATATTCCAAGGCTTGACGGTGCTTTTCGCTTTTATCGGAAGCCTTTTCATAATCAAGCCGAGCTTTGAAAATGTTGACTTCTTCCCTGCCCTTGTGGGATTTCTTGGGGGAATGGGCGCAGGACTTGCATACACCTGCGTGCGGTATTTGGGTCAGCACGGGGTCAACGGAGCTGTTATCGTGGCGTATTTCTCGGGCTTTTCCTGCCTGTTCACGCTGCCATTTCTCATCTTCGACTTCCACCCTATGACTATCGGGCAGATACTTTGCCTTCTTGGTGCTGGAGCCGGTGCGGCTGGCGGACAGTTCGCTATCACGGCGGCATACACCCACTCACCTGCGAGGGAGATATCGGTCTACGATTATTCCCAGCTTATTTTCACGACGATACTTGGCTATTTCTTCTTCGGCGACGTGCCCGACGGCTGGAGTTTCCTTGGATACTTCATCATCATCGCAATGGCTGTGCTGGTATTCCTTTATAACAACGTTTGGCACAAAGATGAAGCACAAAGCTGATGGAATGAAAATTAAAACATAACAAAAAAGAGCGCTTTTACGAAAATGTAAAAGTGCTCTTTTATATTGCATAAAATTCTGTTGCTTATTAGTTGCCGCCTGCGATAAATCTCTTGAGATCCTGTGGATTTACGCACTTTTCAAGGGCAACATCCATTGAGATAGTTCTTGAACGAACGAGCTTAGCAAGCTCCTGATCCATTGTCTGCATTCCGACTGCCTTACCTGTCTGCATAGCTGAACCGATAAGGTGTACCTTGTCGTCACGAACCATTGCCTTGATAGAGTCTGTGGCATTGAGTATCTCGCAGCAAGCAACACGGCTTGTACCGTCGAATGTACGGCAAAGTGTCTGCGTACAGATACCAACGAGAACTGAGGCAAGCTGAGTTCTGATCTGGTGCTGCTGGTGAGCTGGGAATACGTCGATGATACGGTCGATAGTTGAAGGAGCGGATGTGGTATGAAGTGTACTCATAACAAGGTGTCCTGTTTCTGCGGCGGTTACGGCGGCTTCGATAGTCTCGAAGTCACGCATTTCTCCTACGAGGATAATGTCCGGGTCCTCACGGAGAGCTGCACGGAGGGCAAGTGAGAAGCTCGGAACGTCCGGGCCGATCTCTCTTTGGTTGACCATACATCTCTTATGTGCGTGCATATACTCGATAGGGTCTTCGATAGTGATTATATGCGCTGATTTATGTATATTGACGTGGTCGATCATAGCGGCAAGAGTTGTTGACTTACCGGAACCGGTAGGGCCTGTTACAAGCACAAGTCCACGAGGTCTCATTGCAAATTCAGCAAGGATAGGCGGAAGATCGAGGTCTGTCAGCGTTGGGATATCGTTTCTCAAAAGACGGAGGGCGATAGCTGTATTGCCTCTCTGACGATACACGTTTACACGGTGACGGAAGCCTCTGGAAGAAACGTAAGTAAAGTCTGTATCAATGTGATCCTTGATAGACTGACGCTGCTTATCGGTACACATATCTTCGCATATCTTGAGTATTTCGATCTCAGTCATATCAGGATATGATGAAAGCTTTCTCAAGTTACCACCCTGCCTTACGATAGGCGGGATACCTACTGTGAAATGCAAGTCGGAGCAGCCAAGGGCTCTAGCTTCGTCAAGGATTTTGTTAATGTCGATTGCCATATCAATTTACCTCCAAATATTTCTATATCTATTATACAGCGTATGTTACACGGATAAGTTCGTCCATAGACGTTTTGCCCTGCTGGACCAGCTGAGAAACGTTATCTCTAAGCAGCTGGCAGCCTTCCTTCTTGGCGAGTTCCTGTATCTCGTCGGCTTTAGCGCCTCTTGTGATAAGCGCCTGCATTGCAGGAGTTGCAAGAAGAATTTCGTGGATAGCTGTTCTTCCCCTATAACCTGTGCCATTGCACTTCGGACAGCCGCAAGGGTCATAGACCTGTACGGAATGATCGAGACCCATAAGCTCGTTCTCTTCCTCAGTTGACATTCTAGGCTTTTTACATTCATTGCAGAGCACCTTTGTAAGTCTCTGCGCAACGATACCGATAAGCGATGTTGCGACCATGTAGGCCTCAACGCCCATATCCACAAGTCTTGTTACTGTTGAAGCGGCGTCGTTCGTATGAAGTGTCGAAAGCACAAGGTGTCCTGTGATAGCGGCACGGATTGCGATCTCGGCTGTTTCGGTATCACGCATTTCTCCGACCATTATGATATCCGGGTCCTGACGGAGGATAGAACGGAGGGCGGCGCCGAATGTCATACCGGCCTTTTCGTTGATCTGGCATTGGTTTACGCCGTCGATCTTCTTCTCGACTGGGTCTTCGACTGTGATAACGTTATTGTTTGGCTTTGAGATCTCGCCCAAAGCGGCATAAAGAGTTGTAGACTTACCGGAACCGGTAGGGCCTGTTACCAGCACAACGCCCTGCGGCACTTTAAGGCAGGCTTCAAATCTCTTATAGTTATACTCGGTCATACCGAGGTCTGTGATCTTTCTAAGGGACATATCGCCCGTTGCGAGGATACGGAGTACGACCTTTTCGCCGTAGACCATTGGCAGGTTAGATACACGGAGGTCAAGGGTCGTGCCGTCAACTACCTGTGACATACGGCCGTCCTGCGGTACTCTCTTCTCGGCGATATTCATACCGCTCAAAATTTTGAAACGGGTCACAAGTGAGGTATGGAGCGCAGCGGACAGGGTCATAAGCTCGATAAGGTCGCCGTTTACACGGATACGGACGACGGTCTTGTCCTTGAACGGCTCAATATGGATATCCGTTGCGTCCTGTCGCTGAGCGTTCTCGACGATAGCCGTTGCAAGCTTAACGATAGGCGCATTTTCGATTCTTTCCTCGGAGATATCCTTGAGTTCTTCGAGGTTGAGCTCCTCTTCCTTCTGCTTGGTAGCTTCGTCAACAACGGAGCTAACCTGTCCTTCGGAATACATTTTACCGATCGCACGGTTGATAGACGCCTTGGTTGACAGGACAGGGGTTATGCTGCAGCCCGTGATAACTCTCAGGTCTTCAAATATGTAGAAGTTGATCGGGTCGTTAGTTGCGACGGTCATTCGCTTGCCGATCTTGCTTACTGCGATTACGTTATACTTTCTTGCAGTTGCTTCTGGTATCCTCTTGACGATATCTGGGATAAGCTCTGTATTATCCAGATCGAGGTAAGGAACGTTAAGACGTTCGGCGAGAACCTGACAGAACTGGACGTCGGTAACGAGTTTCATATCAATGATAACGTCGCCGAAAAGTTTACCTTTCTGCTCTTTCTGCTTTGCGAGGACCTGCTGAAGCTGCTCCTCGTTGATGAGTCCCTTTTGTACAAGATATTGTCCGATAGGGCCGTTTCTCATATATATTACTCCAATCCTCCGCATAAATTCTGGGTTTGCTGACGTGCGGAACCGTCAATGAAGTCTGCACTGTCAAAAGAGCCGACAGGACAGAAAAAATTGAAATTAGTGTTTTTAGCTATTGTAATCTTGTGAAAAGTATGATAAAATTAAAGTATTAACAAAAGTGAAGTCAGGCATACCTTATTATAAAGGGTTCTGGCTATCCAAAGGAGGATCAATCTTGAGTCAGCTAACATTATCATACATAATCATTTATGTATTTGTGTTCCTGTTCGGTGCGTGCATAGGCAGTTTTCTCAACGTTTGCATATATCGTTTGCCGAACAATGAAAGTCTAATCAAGCGAAATTCGCATTGTATGACCTGTGGTGAACCGATCAAGCGGCGTGATCTTATACCGATAATAAGCTGGTGCCTGCTCAGGGGCAAGTGCCGAAGCTGCGGTGCGAAGATATCGCCGAGATACACGGTAGTCGAGCTTTTGAATGCTCTGCTTTATCTATGGGTATTCCACCATTTTGACGGAATAATGAGACCGCTCCAGGCGATACTTGTCTGTCTGCTGTTTTCAGCCCTTGTGGTAGTATTCTTTATGGACTGGGACACGCAGCTCATCAACACATATGTGGTGATATTCATAGGACTGCTTGCGATACCGGAATACATATTCTGCAAGGATTACACAGGATTGACGTTGAAGTCACACATCATTGGATTTTTCATTGTGAGCGTACCGCTTCTGATAATTTGTCTCGCCAGCCACGAAAAAGCAATGGGAATGGGAGACGTTTATCTTATGGCTGCTGCCGGGCTGTTCCTTGGAATGCAGGGAGCGCTTGTGGCGCTTATGATCGGGCTTATAACCGGTTCGATCGGAGGGCTCATTCAGAAGAGAGCCAGCGGCGATTCGGTATTTGCATTTGGTCCGTACTTATCCATAGGAATAGCGCTATCGGCGTTATACGCACACAACATCGGCGAATGGTATATGAACCTTACGGGTCTTAACGAAATCGCTGAGGAAGCGCTGATGGTCATAAGGTTTTAATTGAGAGATATCGCAGCTTTGGGGCTGCGGTATTTTTTTGCTCAAAAAATCCTCTTAATAGAAGTTTTTCTGTTAAGGGGATTTTTTCAGCAGGGCTGCTTTCGCAGCCCTCGGAGCCGTTATGAAACGGGCTGATAGAAGATGTAGATGTAATCAGTCTTGGAAGCGTTATAACCAGTCATATCTATTGATTTTGACGTATCCAAAATGTTCAGATTTTTGAACATTATAGACTGTTTGTAGTTATAAACAACGTCCTTATTCTGAACATACGATCCACTTTCATACTTCATTGGAGAACATTCAAAGTTCAACATAAGATAATTTGAATTGTTATCCTTGTTATTGGGATCATTAGAGCCTACGCTATTTTCGCCAATAGTAACGTTATAATAATCGCCTTCATAAAGATCAGCACCCATTACTGCTTTTTTATTTGAGCCGTTAGCGTCACACTTATACACAATTCCAGGTGCATTTTTCTTTGGCTTTGTTTCAGCGTTTGCAAGTATGACGCACTTGGTATAAGTGCTATCAACGCTTGGGATAGTTGCGCTATCGCTGGAAACTATCTTAACAGCCTTAGCATACTGAATTTCATTTGCTACGGCTTTTCCCACCGAAATCGCCACAGCTTCCTGATCTTTTGTGTTCTGAACCTTGTTGTAAAAACGGGTGGTAGGCGATAAAAGACCCATTACAGCTGCCATTATTATTCCCATAAGGCAAACAACGATCACAAGCTCAACAAGGGTAAAACCATTTTGATTTTTCTTTTTCATCATATAATCCCCTTATCAACTCCATACTGGTTCACTAACGCCTGTCTCTGAACACGTAAAAGTTGCAATTCGAGTTAAATCATTTGGATTTTTCAATGTAACATTCTTGTCATATTTTACATTACCATTAATGTATACTCTCATATGAATGCTATCACTTTCAGGACTTTCGTTAAAGTAACCAAACTGAATGTTACCCGAACTTGGCATAAGCCTTGTATATGTGTGAGAGGAATGCGTATAACCAGTAGTTGTCGAACCCTCATAAATATAGCCAATACTTGTAGATGTGTTGTTCAACTCTGCAACGACCTTAACATCAAGATTTAATGTAGGATCAGCCTCTACAACAAATTTGTATTGACCTTTGGACTCAGGTTTACTCGTGTCAGGGTCAATCGTTACGTTATTAAAGGTAGCACCGCCGTTTACGCCCTTGAGTGTAAAACCAAAATCGCTGCCCCATTCATCCTGATTTGCTACATACAAAGACACACTATCCTGATTACGGTCAGACACACCGACAGTTTCGCTCTTAAAGCTGACAGTATAACCACCATTTGTGCTACCCTTGGCTGTATCAAATTTACCAACGGCATTCATCTGTGCACCCAATTCTATATCACGCTTGCGGTTCTTTGTCGTCTGCTGCATTGCCCCCGCAATAGCGGTGAGCACGCAGCCTGCAACAATAGCAAAAATTGACATAGCAATAATAACCTCAACAAGGGTCATACCACGTTTATTATGCTTATTTGATTTCATAGTATCACCTCTTGCTAGTTAGTGTAATATGCAAGTTTAGTCTCGCCATTTGATGGCAATGCAGAATTGATATAATCAAGTACAGATTCATCATCCGGCAATGTTCTAACAATATTATAGTAATCACCATTGCTAGCCTTGGTAAACGACTTTACCTTTACCTGACCATAGAATTTGTTGTTATTGCCCAACATTTTTATATTAGAAACAGGGCCATAAATGACTGTTTCAAGAGTTGTACCGCCATCACCAGTTTCTAACTTTGCACCGTCAGGAAGAAGTATCATATTGTTCACATTGGTACTATTAGGATCAAAACTTGTATTTATTTTTGTAGCATCCATACTTGCGAAATTAGTATCACACAAAGGAATATGACTATCTCTCTGAGAGAAATTAATTGTTATATTCTGATTGCTTGCTAAAAGCGTTGCATAGTCAGGATCACTTGTAGCTTTATTATAGAAGTTATTATCAAGATCAGATGGATCATAGAACATTATATAACAAAAATACTTGCAATTATCTGAACGACTTACCCTGATTTGTCCGTTAAATGTACAACCGAGAGTATAGTAGACCTTATGATCTGGCCACCATTCTTCATTTCTTTTTTCTACTAATGGTAACAGCAAAACAACATCACTTTCAGCCTTGTCGAGATCTACTGTGATCTTAATGCTGCTGCCGTCAGTATAGTCACCAACCTCATCTTCTGTCAATCTACAACTTCTCTGGATAATGATACCCTTTTTACGCTGATCACTTGTCAGATCAGTCTTTCCGTCATCAAATTTGACCTGTGTTGTTGGCTTATCTGCAAAGTATGCAACTGGGCCAGCCTTTGTTTTGGTCGTCATATTTGTAACATCATACTCATCTGTAATAAGATGCTTTAAAGCCTCATTATACTTATCCTGAATAAATTTAGCTTTTTCAGCCTTATCTTTATCACTTGCTGTGCTCAAACCATCAACAAACATATTGTTTGTTGTAGCGATCTTTATAGACTTAGAAGGCAGAACCAACTTGCAATCAGCTGTTGGGTTATTCTTGTCATACAAACCAGGAGCATAATCCATAGTAGGCGCAGTTGCACGATTTGAAGCAGGTGCAGAACCACGTGCTATCACGCCACTAGTCGCTACTTCTATACTATTGTTGGAACTATAAGCAGCATTAGTTGTTCCATTTTTCCAATAAGAATTACCACTAGCATCATAAATATTACCTGTACAGTAAATATTATTTGCCTTGATCTTTGAAATACCAACAAGGTAAATATCACCGTCAACCACCAAGTCACCATTTATGGTGTATGTCTGATCAATATTTAATACGAATGTACCATCCTGTGACTTACCATCCTGTGAAGTACCCTTATAGCAATAAATATTACCAGTAGTAGTAATAGACTTATTACCACCTGTGCTGCCGAAAGTATTCTCTATATCAGTCTTGCTTGCTGACATATCGACTTTACCACTTGCTACATCTTCGTTGTTCAAACTACTCGGCAACTCACCAGCTATAAAACCTTTGCAATAAATGTCGATAGGCTTACTAGCTTCACCAATATTTGGAGCAGCTGCACTTGTAAGAACTATAAATTTCTTATCTGTGTTGATATAGCCATTTTTGTTATCAAGGTTAGATGTGTCATATCCGTAGTCTTTAGAATCTTTACCAGTTATATCATTTTTACCCACCTGAGTTTTCATTTTGCCATTTACCCAACCTATATTACCTAAAGCAGAGATAGTCGGTGCATAACCAGTAGTGGTATCTTCAAAATTCTCAGGTGTTGAACCTGAGCCGATCATAAGATTACATTGAGCAAAGATATTCGATTTAAAAGGCGAATTATAATTACCATTGTGGAATTTTACAACACTTGCAGGATCGTATGATTCAATTATCATATCACCGCTGATCGGCGTGTTAAGTTCACCGATATCGTATTCATCGGTTGTTTCGAGAGCGGCAACTGACTTATACTGAGAAACTGATGTTGAGTTAAATACAGCTTTACAGGATTCAGTTTCGCCAGCGTAAGTAACTTCTGACTTAACAATAATACTTGTACCACTCTTATATGCGTAAATTACAGCAGTATCAGATGAGCTTGGCAGAACCTTTACATCATTATTTGAACTGTCTTTAAGGGAAACTGTAAACTTTACAGGGGCAGCCTCGGTAGCACTACCGACCATGTCCTTCAGGTCCTTATAATTTGTACCAAAGGTTCTGAGGTACTCATCAAGATAATCTTCCGCAAGAACAGCAGCCTGGCTCTCCCTTACATTTGTATTTGACACTTTAGCAGAATAGCTAGCTAATGAAAGTGCCGTTGTTGATAACATCAAGAGAACCGTCGCAAAGCAAATAACAGTAAAAAGAACTGAACCTTTTTGGTTCTTTTTGCTATTCTTTTTCATATTTACCACCTTTCCTCCTCGTTATTAAATGTTTACTTATATAAAATTTTTAATTATATATAGCACTAATTGGCAGGAAAGGGATATACCCATTTCCTACCAAATAGTTGTCAACTAGCTGGCAGACGGATCTGAGAGCTTCTTCATTACCATCATCTGAAGAGTCATCGAACCGGAGATCTCGCTCTCGTTAACATCGTCGATAGAGATAGTCTTGATGACCATACTCTTCTCTGTGTTTGTTGAGAGGTTATCTGCAAAGTTCTTGAAACCGTCAAGTGAGCTGTTGAACGAAACGTCAAGTGTGTAGCAACCGATCGTCTGTGCGCTTGCTGTTACAGCGTTTGCGTCTGTTGAAGCTGCGGCAGCATTTGCGTCAGCAGCAGAATCAGCGCTTGAATCAGCACCGTTATACTGATCTACCTTTTGGTCAAATTCAGTATATGTAATAGTAGAAGCATATGTATAAGGCTGGAGAACTGTGCTTGAATATGCTGAAATGCTCATACTTGTGTTTGTGATATTAACGTTCTTTGTATCGAACAGTTCACGGAGCTTATCAGTAGCTCTGTAACTTGTCTGATAATCATAGAAGTTAGCTGCGACCTGTGATGTGCTTGTGTAAAGCGTCTGTATCTCTGCTGCCAAGTTCTTATCCTTGTCGATCTGATCTTGGAGGTCGCTGAGCGTTACCTTAGCGGATTCCAGCTCGTCGCTTGCTGCGCTGCAATCGTCGATGGCAGGTTTAACGAAAAGCATAAAGCCTGCAACCAGCACAAGTATCACGAATACTACAATCAAAATTATTTTATCACGATAATTCAACTTCATAATTATTCACCCACATCTTTCAGATAAAGTACCAAAGAATCCAATACGACGGAAGAACCGCCCTCTGTGTTGATAGAATAGCCTGTGTAGCCAACTTCCGGCTGGAACAGACCAGTATTTACAAGTGATTCGATAGCCTTGGTTACATCTGACTGCTCGTTGAGAGTAACCTGTGAAAGTGTAACCGTTCCTGCGTCAAGGTCGAATGCAAAGCCCTTGTATTCAAAGCTTCCAAGTGCTTCTTCAATAGTGTCAAGCAAAGAACTTGACACAACAGGAAGTGTCTCGAGTGAAGCATTCGCTGCGTTTACATAATCGGAATACTCCTGCATAATCTGCTTCTTGTTGTGGAGAACTTGGTTCTGAGCGATCTTCTCGTTGCAGACCGCGATCTCTTGATTTGTCTTGTCGATATCGTCCTGAATAGAATTCTTTCTGATATTGATGATAAGTGTTGCACCTGCGATGATAACAGCTGCCGCTGCTACGAACACACCGCCTGTGATAAGGAGCGAACCCATTCCGCTTCCGCTGCCCTTACCTGTTGACTGGTCAACTTCGAGGAGGTTGATCTTCTCTGTTGCCTTGTTTCTCTTATAAAGAGCACCGATAGCGTTTGCGAATACTGTGAATTCGAAGTTCTCAAAACCTGTGATTTGAGCAGGTACGCCGAGAACGGAAGCCTTGATGTCAAGTCCGTCAAGTGCGTCAACGAGCTTGATGTAGTCCTCGATAAAGCCATAGAGGATAACGTTCTCAAGACCCGAGCCGCCTCTTGCCTTGTTGAACTGCTCCATTCTAAAGATGTTCTCGTTGAGAGCCTCTGTGATATAATCGTCTGAATCGTAATCTTCCTCAGAGATCGGAACGTATCTAGCGAATGCCATCTGACCGTTCTCGAAAAGTGTAAGACCGAGGAAGTTCTTGTCGATCTGGCAAACCAGAAGCGGCATTTTTTCCATATTGGACTTATCAGCAAGAACGATTCTTGCGATTGAGTTACAGCCGATGTTAACTGATCTCAGGTTCATACTCATAATGTTGAAGAGCTTTCTGTAACTCTCAACTATTGAGCTTGGGCAGGCAGTTGCGAGCACCTTAACTGCTCCAGGATTGTCCTCTCCGGCCTCTCCTACAACAGTATATGAAATTGAGTACTCATCTGTAATACCCATTTCCTGACTCATATGGTTCTGTACCATAAGGAGGAATTCATTACCCTTTGCCTTTGGAACAACAAGCTCCTTGAAAACGATGTTGCTTGAAGAGAACGTTACGATAGCGTCCTTATCGAGCATATCTTCAGCCTTGATCTGAGTCATAAGCAGATCTGCAAGACCTGACAAGTTGATGACCTCACCATTAAGGATCATATCCTCAGGAACGTCTACCTGCAACGATCTTTCGATTCTGATCTTGTTAGAGGAGTTATCGCCTTTAACAATGTTGATTTGTCTATCAGAAATATCAAATGATAGCATTTAATCCTTCACCTCTTAATATATTTTTCAAACTGATATCCGCTCTCTCCGATATTGCTCGGAGAGGGAGGATAACAAAAATTTCCGAACCAAATAATAAATGTATATTATTCTTCCAGACCTGACAGCGAGCTGTAAAGCATCGGGTAGATACCTGCAAGACAGAGACCGATAGCAACACCCATAAAGATGATGAGCAATGGTTCCATAAGTCCTACCAGTCTTGTTACGGCTGCGTCTGCCTCTTCCTCATAGTAGTCAGCAGTCTTTTCAAGGATCTCGTCAAGTGCGCCAGACTCTTCGCCGACGTAGATGATCGAGGTGAACATTCCCTCGAATATCTCCGTCTTTGCAAGAGAAACTGAAAGCGGAGCGCCCTGCTTTACTTCATCGACTACCTGAATGAACATCTTATCAACATAAGCGTTGCCGAGGATCCTTGATGAACGCTCGAGACATTCTACCATTGGGATACCGCTGGAATAAAGAGACGAAAGAGTTCTTGCGAAACGGCCTTCGTAGATCTTTACGATAAGCTTACCTGCTGCCGGCATTTTGATCTTGAAATAGTCAAATTTCAGTCTTACGGAAGGAACTTTCAAAGCGTAGATCCAACCGAATATCAAAGCTGCCAAAACAATAAGCAGGATATACCACTTAGCTTTAAGGAAGTCACTAAATGAGAACAGCGCCTTTGAAAGTGCAGGCATCTGATCCTCAGTCATAAGGTTCTTAAAGATAGGCATAATGAACGTGAACATACCGATTACCATTACAACGCAGAGAACGCCAAGGATAATAGGATATGTCATCGCACTCTTTACCTTGTTGTTCAACTTGTTTGAGTTAGCGTAGTAATCGCTCAGTCGCTGCATCGTTACATCCAGCGTACCGGAAGTCTCACCGGCATCGACCATTGAGATAAGGAAGTCAGGAAAACAACCTCTTCTTGTATCGAGGGCCTCAGTAAAGCTCTGACCTTTTTGAACGTCGTCGTAAACGCTTCTCCAAACTTCTTTCGCCTGCTTGTTCTCTTCCTCTTTATAAAGGATATCGAGAGCCTTTACGATAGTAAGTCCGGACGACATCATTGCCGCAAGCTGACGGCAGCAGAATGCAAGCTCTTTAGTATTGAACTTGTGAGCGGACTGCTTTCCCGCACTTCCCAGCGCTTCGCTGTAACTGATACAGAACAGCCCTTGTTCGTGGATCTTATCCAGAACTTCCTGTGCATCCTCAGCTTCATAGATACCCTTTATGGTCTTGCCCGAGGTATCCTTAGCAACATAGGAAAACTTCTTCATAATATGTAGATACACCTCCACTTTTTTATACATTTTGCTTTTCTTCGGTGTTTTCTACAAAACTGCACAAATCCGATAGACCTACAAAACGCATTTTTATAATTATAACATTATTTTCATCTTTTAGCAAGAGATTGAGTCACTTTTGTTAAGAATTTTATTCACAAAATAATCACTTTATTTTTATCAATTTTGTACAAATAGAATAATTGAACTAACAATTTTCATATTTCTTAATATTTTTACATAGTTTCACACATATCTCACACGTTATAATAGGCAAAATATGTTGAAATTCACAACAGAATCTTTACTGCTGCTCCTGCTCTTCAAAACGCTTTGGCGCTTTGAGGATAACCGGGTGCTTGTGTATATAAATCTTATAGGCTGTCAGATAGATCGCAAATGAAGCCACTAGCAGCAGGCCGATACCCACCAGCACGCCTACCATATAATCCATACCAAACCCGCTGATGAGCCATTGGCAGGGGTAATAAAACACCTTATAGAACACGTCGCCCTTGCCCTCGGCGCTGAAAGATTCACGGAAAATGGCAGGGATAAAATACACCATAAGCATAAGAAGATAAACGATAGTGATGTTCACGCTGCTCCAGCTTTCATATGCGGCGTGGCGCTTGCCGTCGTCATAGAATACCCTCAAAAAGAACGCCAGCATTATGATGAAGGCTATCACGGAATCTGTGGTTGTGTTTATCATAAATGTCTTGAAGCCGCTCATTGACGAAGGAAAAAATGTGACGATGGCAGGGAAAAGTATCATTCCTGCGAATGCTCCGAATATGGTCAGAGCCAGCATTATGCCTATTCTTGATGCGATATAGCCAATAAATTTTGATGCACTCATAAAAGTCTCCTTTTTCTTTGTTATGTTAAGTTGTTTTACTTTACGCTTATTTCATGTCGACAAGCATTTTAGCTTGTCACAAAATCAGTTATCTGACATAGTTTTGTCGAACAATTTATTTACCAATTCACGCAGATAAGCGTTGTCTGTATGTTCAAGAAGCGGATCGGTCAACAGGATATCCCTTGCGGCGTTCTGTGCTTTGCGGAGAACATCCATATCTTGTGACATATCCGCAATTTTCAGCGCAGGCAGTCCGTGCTGTCGGCTGCCAAAGAAGTCGCCTGGGCCTCTCAGCTTCAAGTCCTCTTCCGATATCTTGAAGCCGTCATTGGTGCTTGAGAGAATTTTCAGACGTTTTACGCTGCCCTCATTGACATTATCTGTTATAAGGATACAGCTTGACTGGAACTTCCCTCTTCCCACACGGCCACGGAGCTGGTGGAGCTGTGAAAGTCCGAACCTATCGGCGTTTTCTATGACCATAACTGCGGCGTTGGGCACATCGACGCCCACTTCAACGACTGTGGTCGACACAAGCAGGTCTATTTTATGATCTTTGAAGTCCGCCATAATCTGCTCTTTCTGTGCGCCGCTCATTTTTCCGTGGAGAAGTCCCACGTTGTAGTCCTTGAAAGCGCCCTCAGAAAGCTTTTTCGCATAGGACTTTACGTCCTGAAGCTCCATATCGCTTTCCTCTATCATCGGACAGACTATGTAGCCCTGTCTGCCCTCATCAAGGTATTTTTTTACATAGCCGAAAGCACGCTGGCGGAGCTTTCCTGTGACCGCATAAGTCTCAACGGGCTGTCTGCCTTTGGGAAGCTCTTTTAGCACCGAGATATCAAGGTCGCCGTATATCATCAGCGCAAGAGTTCTCGGTATCGGC
Organism: Ruminococcus sp.; assembly: GCF_019423705.1. Lineage (GTDB taxonomy): Bacteria > Bacillota > Clostridia > Oscillospirales > Ruminococcaceae > Hominimerdicola. The sequence continues at coordinate 138,642 of NZ_JAHZAX010000006.1, forward strand.
GTGGCTGACATTACAAGCTTATGTGGGTTTGCGCCCTTAGATGCAAGGGCTGCACGCTGTTCAACGCCGAAACGGTGCTGTTCGTCCGTGATAACAAGTGCTAAGTCCTTGAACTTTGTTGTCTGCTGGACAAGTGCGTGAGTGCCCACGGCGACGGCATATTCGCCGCTTTCAAGGCCTGCTTTCACAAGCTTTTTCTGCTTTGCGGTCATTGAACCCGTCAGCAGAGCGACTTTCACGCCGAGGGGTTCGAGAAAGGCTTTCAGCGTTTCATAATGCTGGTCGGCAAGAATTTCTGTTGGCGCCATTAATGCGGTCTGACAGCCGTTTTTATAGACGAAATATGCCGCACCAGCCGCAACGGCGGTTTTACCCGAACCAACATCGCCCTGCACGAGCCTATTCATCGGGCTGTCTTTCTGCATATCCTTAATGCAGTCATCAATAGCGGCGGTCTGCCCGTCGGTCAGCGTGAATGGCAGAGCTTCGTAAAAATCGCTTATATCGGCGTTTTTCATTACACAGCCGCTTTTTTCACGGCTTCGGCTCTTCATCATAAGCATACCGAGCTGGAGCACAAGAAGCTCGTCAAAGACCAGCCTGTTTTTGGCAAGTTCGCAGGTGTGCATATCCTTTGGGAAGTGGATATTCTCCATTGCATAGCCCAAAGAGCAAAGCTGGTATTTCTGCATAAGTGGCTTTGGCAACGGTTCATAGATATTGCGGTTGAACACGTTCAGCGCAAGGCGCATTGTCTGCCGCAGCATTGACTGACTTATGCCTTCGGTGAGGCCATAGACGGGCTGAATTTTCTCGTTGGTATCGGCAGGCAAAATTATGGGCGAATTTATCTCTTTGCGGACTAGATTTCCTGTTATCCTGCCGCAGAGGTAATACTCTTTATCAAGCTCCAGCTGGCGATATAGAAATACGCTGTTGTAAATAACGATAACAAGGTCGGTGACATCGTCGGTGAAGATGACTTTATAGACGGACAGGCCTTTTCTTATCCTCGCTTCGGGGAGCTTTTTTACTACCCTGCCCTTTACTATGCAGGGTTCGTCCGTGGGTGCTTCGCCGATAGGTACGGGGGAGGTATAGTCTATATAGCTTTTCGGAAAATGGTTCAGCAGGTCATAGACCGTTTTCACGCCCATCTTTTCATAGCACTCTGCTCTTTTCGGGCCGACGCCTTTGAGATATTCGACTGAGTTTTCAAGCTCTTTTATCAAGCTTCCGCCCCCTTTCGTTCAGGCCTTTAATAGTTTAATAATAACACATTTTCCTCTTTATTGCAAGAGAAAACACAAAAGGCAGACCCGATAAAGTCTGCCTTTGAACATATCTTATCAATAGTTTTCAGCCTTGACCTGGAAATATGACTGTGGGTGTGCACAAACAGGACATACGTCAGGCGCTTTCTTGCCGATAACGATATGGCCGCAGTTGATACATTGCCATACGCACTCGCCGTCCTTTGAGAACACAAGGTCGCCCTCGATATTTGCGAGGAGCTTCTTATATCTTTCTTCGTGCTCCTTCTCGATCTCGCCCACCTTTTCAAAGAGGATAGCGATATCTTCAAAGCCTTCCTCACGAGCGTCCTTTGCAAAGCCTGCATACATATCAGTCCACTCATAGTTCTCGCCTGCTGCGGCGTCCTTAAGGTTCTCGATAGTTGAAGGGATACCGCCGTGAAGCAGCTTGAACCATATCTTTGCGTGCTCCTTTTCATTTGCGGCTGTTTCCTCGAAAATGTTCGCTATCTGAACATAGCCGTCCTTCTTTGCTTTGCTGGCATAATATGTATACTTATTTCTTGCCTGTGATTCGCCGGCAAATGCCGCCATAAGATTGGCTTCTGTTTTTGTACCTTTCAGATCTGCCATTTTTATCTACTCCTTTTCGACTTATATTGATCTTTATATGCGATCAAGTCCGATACATTTATATATATTATACCATATTACAATCAAATGTCAACCGTATTTTTGTAAATATCAACAAACAAATGACAAAAAAACAGGACAAACGCTTTTTACGCTCGTCCTGTGAAATTACTGAACTATCAAATTTTTTACTTCTTGTCGCCGAATTCGGAATACTCAACAGCGGCTCTGATAAAGTCTTTGAAAAGGAGCTGAGCTCTGTTTGGTCTTGACTTGAACTCTGGGTGGAACTGTACGCCAACGAACCAAGGGTGAACGCTCTTAGGAAGCTCGACGATCTCCACCAGCTTTTCATCAGGTGAAAGACCTGCAAGGATAAGACCCTTGTCTGTGAGTTCCTTTCTGTATGCGTTATTGAATTCCCAACGGTGACGGTGACGCTCATAAATAAGGTCTGCATTGTAGATATCCTTACATCTCGAGCCCTCTGTCAGCTTACAAGGATAAAGACCGAGACGCATTGTGCCGCCCTTTTCTGTGATATCCTTCTGAGAATCCATAATGTCGATAACAGGATATGGGGTGTCGCCGAACTCTGATGAATTTGCGCCCTCAAGACCTGCAACGTTTCTTGCAAACTCAACAACTGACATCTGCATACCAAGGCAGATACCGAACATTGGGATCTTGTTCTCTCTTGCGTATCTGATAGCCTCGATCATACCCTCGATACCTCTGTCGCCAAAGCCGCCGGGAACGATAATACCGTCGCAGCCGTGGAGCATTTCAGCGACTGTTTCACTGTCGATGTTCTCAGACTGTATCCACTTGATATCTACCTCTGCGCTGTTCTCAAATCCGCCGTGACGGAGAGCTTCGGCTACTGAAAGATAAGCGTCCTCAAGTTCAACATACTTACCAACAAGGCCGATAGTTACCTTCTTTGTGCAGCCGTGAACTCTGTTTATCATCTCTTCCCAGTCTTTAAGGTCAGGCTGCTTGCACTCAAGCTTAAGGTGATGGCAAACAACATCTGCAAGACCTTCCTTTTCAAGCCAGATCGGAACTTCATAAAGCGAAGGTGCTGTAAGGTTTTGAATAACGTCCTCGCCTCTTACGTTGCAGAAAAGGCCGATCTTCTGCTTCATATCCTCTGGTACTTCCATTTCAGAACGGAGAACGAGGATATCAGGCTGGATACCGATAGAAAGCAATTCCTTAACGGAATGCTGTGTAGGCTTAGATTTAAGCTCCTTAGAGCCGGAGATATACGGCAGGAGAGTAACGTGGATAAACACGGAATTTTCCTTGCCAAGCTCGATAGACGCCTGTCTGATAGCTTCAAGGAACGGAGTTGACTCGATATCGCCCACAGTACCGCCGATCTCTGTGATGACGATATCTGTATTTGAGTCCTTGCCCACTCTGTAAAGACGATCCTTTATCTCATTCGTGATATGAGGAACTACCTGTACAGTACCGCCGAGATAGTCGCCTCTTCTTTCCTTATTAAGAACAGTCCAGTATATCTTTCCTGTTGTTACATTTGAATTGATAGAAAGGTTCTCATCAATGAATCTTTCATAGTGACCGAGGTCAAGGTCAGTCTCCGCACCGTCGTCGGTAACGAATACCTCGCCGTGCTGATAAGGTGACATCGTGCCCGGGTCAACGTTTATATAAGGGTCAAACTTCTGGATCGTTACGCTGTAACCTCTCGCTTTAAGCAGTCTGCCCAGAGAAGCCGCAGTAATACCCTTGCCGAGACCTGAAACAACACCGCCTGTGACAAAGACATATTTAGTTGGCATATCTTTTTCCTCCATATATAAAAATATCTAAACACAAAAAAATTAAGGAGAAATCATTCGGACATAATTCTCCTCATTTCGCTCTTTAAGGCAACACCGCACAACTATTGTGTGCGTATTGCACAGTCAGATTTTTCGTCAGATCGTATCAAAACGACAACGGCAAGCTGGCGCTTTCCTAGGAGTTTTGGTGCGATATGACGGAACAATATGCAAGCAAGACGTGCACAAAGCCGCTAGACGGTAGTTGTGCGGTGTTGCCTTAATAATATAATAGCAAATTTTTCTCCAAAACGCAAGTGTTTTTTCGTGTTTTCTATAAATTTTTTATAAATTGTACGGCAAAGGGGCGATTTTATCCGCTCAAATTATAATGATTTTTACGCAATTATTCGATTACATAAATTTTGAGGTAAATTTAATGTCAATTTCGTATGAAATATATGTTGTAATTTATCGATAAGTAGTATATAATAATAATATATTTGCCTACACGGGCTATGTGCCCGTACACATATTCTTCGGAAACGAGGTTTTATAATGGATAATGACAATAAGACTCCCGTTAATAACAACGAGTGTGACAGCGATCTTAAATCGCTTATTTCAAATGCAATAGAGAATAAAAAAATACTTGATGAGTCAAATTCACCCGGCAGGACGGCTAACATACCTATCCCGACAAAGCCGCAGAATTCTGACAAAAAGTCCGACAGCGACAAGAGCGACAAACCAAAAAAGAAAAACAGCTGGAGCAAGAAAAAGAAAACAGGCGTTGCCCTTGGTATCGTATTCATCGTTTTCGTTCTTCTCATTGCACTTATAGTCGGAATATTCTTCCACTATACTGGAATGCTTGACCGAAACAAGGATAACAAGCTCAATTACGGCAAAGCCCCTGTAAATTCCAGTGAGCTCACAGACGATTCAGATACTTTTGACGCAAAGAAAAAAGAGGAAGAGCTGAGAGCTCAGCTCAACAAGCAGTCCTCAAAGATATCCAGCGAGGACGTTACAAATATCCTGCTTATCGGCGAGGATATCCGTGACACCGAGGAAGAAAGCCGTGGCAACACCGACGTTATGATGATAATTTCTATCAACACCAAAAACAAGACGGTGACTATGACCTCCCTTATGCGTGATATGTACATTTATATGGCGCAGTTTGACGAGGGCAACAGACTTAACAGCGCTTACTGGCACGGCGGCTGCGAATATCTCGAGCAATGTATCGAGGATTATTTCGGTATCGAGATCGACAGATACGCAAGAGTTAATTTCTACTCCTTTATAGATATAGTTGAAACAGTCGGCGGAATAGATATGGAAGTATCTAAGGAAGAAGCCGAGGGGATGAAGGCGCCTATGGGAGAGCAGAACAAGTACCTTAAAAACAAGAAGGGTACTGACTACATTGATATGGATAACTTTAAGGGCAAGAGCGATACTGACAAGGTCAAGCTTCACCTTAACGGCAATCAGGCACTTGCTTTTGCAAGACTTAGATATGTCGGCAACTCAGACTATGAGCGTACTGAACGTCAGAGACGTGTTATCTCAGAGATCATAACAGAGGCAAAAAAGCTCAATCTTGTTCAGCTTGACAAGCTCCTCAGCACAGTGCTCCCCGAGGTCAACACAGACTTGACAGACGGCGAGATCGCAAATCTCCTGCTCAACGCTTTCGACTATATGGATTATGATATCCAGCAGCTTAGAATACCTGCTGACGGATATTTCACAAATGAAGTCATTTACGGTATGGACGTGCTCAATCCAGACTTCACGGCGAACTCAGCGTTCATCCAGTCTATTGTTTACGGCAGCTGCAAGAACGTTGACGAGGCTATCGCCGAGTATCAAAAAGAAAACGCCACGGCGTATGATACGAACTATAACAACAATTATAATTACGACTACAATAACAATTACAATTATAATTATAATTACGGCTACTGACAAACAGAATATCATCTATCCGCTTCCGAAGTTTTTGGGGCGGACATTTTTTTGCCTTGTGAGAAAAAATATTTTTGAAAAAGCCTTGACAAATACCCTCGAGGGGTATATAATGTAATCACAACAAAGATACCCCTTGAGGGTATTTAACATAGACAGGAGGTAAAAACAATGGGCGACGGCAACGTTAATGAAAAATCCTGCGGCTGCTGCGATACTTGCAGACACAAGCACACTCCCCGTGACGAAAAGGAGATAAAACAGCTTAAAAACAGGCTCAGCAGAGTTTCGGGACAGATAAACGGCATAATGAAAATGCTTGACGACAACCGCTACTGCGGCGATATTTTGATACAGGTGGCGGCGGTGGAAAGTGCTATGCAGAGCTTTGGATATCTGATTTTGCAGGAGCATATGCAGACCTGTATGGCGGAAGAGATAAAAAACGGCAATACCGCCGTGATAGATGAAGCGGTGGAGCTTGTGAAAAAGCTTAAATAACGGCAAAAACTCACAATAGAAAGAATGGTCGGGAAAATGAAAAATGCAAAATTCAATATAACGGGAATGAGCTGTGCGGCCTGCCAAGCCCGTATCGAAAAGGCGGTGTCAAAAGCGGATGGCGTAAAGAGCGTTAATGTCAATCTGCTCGCCAACAAGATGACGACTGAATTTGACGAGAATGTCACGGACGTTGTGGCAATAATCAAGACTGTTCAGGACGCAGGATACGGCGCAAGCGAGGTGGGGGACGAGGCTGACAAAGGCAGCTCACCTGTTGCGGCGGCGCAGGACGAAAGCAAGAAAATGAAAAAGCGCCTTTGGTGGTCGGTGGGATTTTTGGTGCCGCTGTTCTATATCTGTATGGGACATATGGCGAATATACCTATCCCCCCTATATTCACAGGCCACCACAATATGATGATATATGCGCTGACCCAGCTGTTGCTGACTGTGCCTATCATCGCAATAAATTTCCATTACTTCTCAAACGGCTTCAAGAATCTTGTGCGCCGCTCCCCTAATATGGACAGCCTTATCGCTCTCGGTGCGGTGGCTTCCTTTATTTACAGCGTTTACGGAACATACAGAATGGCGTATTTTATGGGCAGGGGCGATCTTAGCTCGGCTCACGAATATATGATGAACCTTTATTATGAATCCTGCGGAATGATACTCACGCTTATTACTGTGGGCAAGTATCTTGAAGCACGTTCAAAGGGCAAGACTGCTGACGCTGTGAACAAGCTTGTGAGCCTTGCGCCGAAAACTGCGGTGGTCATTCGTGACGGTAAGGAAGAGGAGATACCGGCGGAAAGCGTTGCTGTTGGCGATGTGTTCCTGCTGAAGGCTGGCTGGTCTGTGCCTTGCGACGGCGTTATCATCGAAGGCAACTGCACGGTGGATCAGTCGGCGCTGACAGGTGAAAGCATACCTGTTGACAAGGCTATCGGCGACAGAGTTATGAGCGCCAGCGTATCGGCCGGTGGCTTTGCAAAGGTAAGATGTGAAAAGCAAGCAAAGGATTCAACTCTTTCGCAGATAATCGCACTTGTTGAGGACGCTTCCGCTTCAAAAGCCCCTGTGGCAAGACTTGCGGACAAGATAAGCGCAGTTTTCGTGCCTGTTGTTATAACTATTGCCGTCATATCCCTTGTGGTATGGCTGCTGCTTGGATACAGCTTTGCATTCGCACTTAATATGGCCATATCCGTGCTTGTTATATCCTGCCCTTGCTCGCTGGGTCTTGCAACGCCTACGGCAATAATGGTCGGCACAGGCAAGGCTGCGCAGTTCGGTATCCTTATCAAATCGGCGGAGAGCCTTGAAACTGCTCACAGCATTGACACGGTGGTGCTTGACAAGACAGGCACTTGCACAGAGGGCAAGCCGCAGCTTATCACAGCCCAGCCTATGAACGGCTTTGACAGCGATGAGCTTCTCAGACTTTGCGGCTCGGCGGAAAGCGGTTCTTCTCACCCTCTTGCAAAGGCTGTTACTGAGCATTGCAAGGCGAATGGAATTGAGCTTGCGGCAACTGACAGCTACACAGAAACGGCAGGCGGAGGAATTTCCGCTGAGGTATCGGGCAGAAAAGTTCTCATCGGCAACAAGCGGCTTATGGATATGAGCGGTGTTGACATCTCAAATGGTGAAGAGCTTGCCCACAAGGGCGCTGAGCAGGGCGAGATACCACTTTACGCCGCTGTTGACGGCAAGCTTGCAGGAATACTCTTCATTGCGGACAAGATCAAGGAGACCAGCGCAGAAGCTATCAGCGGCTTCAAGAAGCTGGGCATTGAGACTGTTATGCTCACGGGCGACAATGTAAAGACCGCAAAGGCTATCCAGCAGAAGCTTGGCATTTCACAGGTAAGGGCGCAGCTTATGCCTGAGGACAAGGCGAAGATCATCAAGGAATTCCAGTCGCAGGGCAAAAAGGTGGCAATGATCGGCGACGGTATCAACGACGCCCCTGCCCTCACCACGGCAGACGTTGGTATAGCTATCGGTGCAGGACAGGATATCGCTATCGAATCCGCTGACATCGTGCTTATGAAGAGCGATCTCGGCGACGCTGTCACGGCTGTTAAGCTCAGCAGGAGCGTTATGAAAAACATCAAGGAAAATCTCTTCTGGGCGCTTATTTACAACTCATTGGGTATCCCTCTTGCGGCAGGCGTGTTCTATGGTCTGCTTGGCTGGAAGCTCAACCCGATGTTCGGTGCGGCGGCAATGAGCCTCAGCTCTGTATGCGTTGTAACAAATGCGCTGAGACTTAATCTTTTCAAGGACGGCAGAAACAGAAATTCTGTAAACGATAAAACTACCAATACAAATTTAACGGAGGACGGAAAAATGAAAAAGGTAATGAAGATCGACGGAATGATGTGCTCACATTGCACAGGAACAGTTACAAAGGTGCTCAACGCTATCGACGGCGTGTCCGCTGAGGTATCTCTCGAGGATAAGTGCGCTTATATCACACTTGACAAGGACGTTGCAGACGATGTGCTCTCAAAGGCTGTTACTGACGCAGGCTACAAGGTAAAGGGCATAAAATAATATCGGCATAACGCAAAAGCAGGTACGGGAATTTATCCGCACCTGCTTTTTTTGTTGCTTATATTTTTTATCTTTCTTTTGCTGCTGTTTAATTTGTCTCGCCGCTGTTATTATCGTCGGTGAGTGTTGGCATTTCAACGATCGCTTTGAACATATCGCCGTCAAGCTCTACCCTGAAAATGCCGCCGCAAGCTTCTGTGAAGCTCTTTGCTATCGACAGTCCAAGTCCGCTGCCGCCGTCAGTTCTCGATTTATCGCCACGGACGAAACGCTCTATTATCTCGTCCTCTGTAAAGTTTATTGGCGTTGCCGAAACGTTCTTTGCAGAGAAGATTATGCTGTCCGCTTTTTTGTACACATCAAGGAATATCCTTGTGCCGTCCATTGAATAATTCAGCGCATTGTCAACGATATTTTGGAACACTCTGTAAAGCTTGTCGCCATCGCCCATAACCATTGCGCTGTCGGCATTGATATTGACCTTGACGGTCTTGCCGCTGTTTGCTATCTTGTCCTCAGCGTCGGCGATACATTGATTTAGAAGCATTACAAAGTCAAGCTTTGCAAGGTTGACTTCAACGCCGCTGGTGGCTTTTGCGATACTGAAAACGTCATATACAATGACCTTGAGCTTCTGCGCTTTCTTATCCAATATCTGCACATAGCTTGAAGCCTCTTCGTCAAGTTCCATTTTCTTGAGCAAGTCGATATAGCTGATGATAGAGGTCAGCGGCGTTTTCAGATCGTGGGAAACGTTCGTAACAAGCTCCACCTTCAAGCGCTCTGACTGTATCTGCTGCTCAACAGACTCTCTTACCTTGTCTTGGATAGAATTGAGCTTTTGCGACTCTGCATAAACGCAGGAGCGCTTCTTTATCTTGCCCTCATAAGGCTTTTCTTCGCCAAGGCTGTCTATCTGTTTGCTAAGCTTTGAAAGCTGTGAGAAGTCACGGATATCCAATATTATCAGTACGAATGCCACAAAAAGCAAGAATAACTCAAATTCTGCGTCGGCATAATAATCGTATTCAAGGAACAGTATAATGCCGATCAAAACTGTTCTTACAGTCAGCTTTGTGCCAAGGGTCAGTCCGTGGAAATAGTGATACAGGGAAGTTTCTTTGTACTTGCGCCATATGAATTTGCAAAATCTGCAAATAAGGCTTTCTTTGAAGAAACACCTTGTTTTTATCTTGCCCACAAGCTGCATAAGCGAGCCAAGACTGATAAAATATAGCAGTGCAAACAGAGCTGTGCAAACTATATTACGCCACATATGCGCAGTAAATGTTGTATCAAAAAGCTGTGAAAAGATACTTGTTATATATCTCCAGCAATCAAGCATAAGAACAATGAACAAACAACTAACAGCCCACAATACCGCATAGACTTCAATAGGGGTCTTTTTCAAAATTCCCTTTTGCAGCCAGCGCTCTTCGCTTTCATCATTTGTATTATATGCGCAGATGATGAGCAGATAGCAGGACAGCAGCAGTTCTGCCGCACCAAAGCCTATGACAAAAAGCCTTGCCAGCTTCATATTGCTCAGCGCTTTTGCATAATGCTGTTCCAACGCCGTAAGCTTTTCAGTCTTTGGCGCAAAGAACACGGTTATGCCAGAGTCGTCATTATCTGTTGCCTTATAGTCAGACAGGTCGTAAAGATTTTCACATTTTGCCCATGCGTTTCCGTAATCGTCCTCATAAAAGCCATAGTCATAATCTTCATCATAATAGTAAATACCGTCGCTGCTGTAATAATTCCCGTCTGTTTCGTCATCTTGCAGTCTTTCTGAATATTTCAAACCATTTCTAAGGTCAAGACCTTTTCTTGCATTGTATGATGAGTCAACATTATAAAAAGCTATTGGATCATAATTGCCGTAATTGTAAAAATATCTTCCGAAATTATCGTAATAACTTCCGCCCACAGGCATAAGGTTATCGGCGTAAAATTCTTCGGTGTAATTGTCGAGATAATCAGCCGTGTTGTAATAATAGTCAACTATCTGACCCGAAGAGGTCTTGTCACTCATAACCTCGTTATTGCGGCGAAGGATATAGTTTTTATGTGTGTCTTTATATTCCCTTATTTTATCCGCTTCATTGCTGTAATTCTTCTCGTTCTTTATGTTTGTGAGAAATCTTGTCTTGCCGTTTATCGTTATGCCGACGTAATAATTGAACTGGCTGTTAACAAGCTGTATGCCATTTTCTGTCTTTTTATATTTGTATCTGTTGTAATCAAGATAGTTTAGATAATCGTTGAACAGGTGCTTTGATTCTTTGTAATTCCAGTTATCGTCAACATATCGAAGATACGCCGAAGCTGTCACGCACAGTTCTTCATACATTTCGTTTGAAGCGAGCTTATAGCTTTCCGATTTCAGATAAGACTTACTGCTGCTGTCAACATTGTTGTTTGAAAAAAGCACCAGCGAAAGGCAGCAGCCGCCTGCCACAAGGCAGGCAAGCACAAAGGCGATGGTCCTTGTCTTTTTTGAGGAAAAAACCTTGAACCAGTTCGTCTGCTCAAATTTTTTCGATTTTGTAGCCAATTCCCCACACCACCTTCAAGTATTTCGGCTCTCTGGGATTTATCTCTATTTTCTCTCTGATGTGACGAATATGCACCATTACCGTGTTTTCAACGGCATAGGCGTCCTCATTCCACACTTTAGAATAAATTTCCTCGGCAGAAAATATCCTGCCGGCGTTTTTCATAAGAAGCTCAAGTATCTTGAGCTCTGTGGCGGTGAGCTTGACAGGTTCTCCGTCAACCTTTAGGCTTTTTGCCTGCGTGTCAAGCTCCAGTCCGCCGATCTCTATTATATCCGTTTTGTTTGCCGTGTCGATAGCGCCAAGCTGCATATATCTTCTCAAATTGCTTCTAACTCTCGCAACCAGCTCCATTGGATTGTAAGGCTTTGTTATGTAATCGTCCGCACCCATTGAAAGCCCCAGCACCTTATCGGTGTCCTCAGATTTTGCAGAAAGCACGAGTATCGGGATATTCTCCGTCGCTCTAATTTTCATCATCGTGGAAAGTCCGTCCAGCTTCGGCATCATCACGTCGATGAGGATAAGCTGGATGCTGTTTTCGGTGAGCTTTTCCAAAGCGTCAAGACCGTCATAGGCTTTTATTACCTTATAGCCCTCCATTTCAAGCAGCTTCGCAATTGCTCCGACTATATCTTTATCATCGTCCACGACCAAAATCGTTGGATTTTTTATATCCATTTTTGCACGACCCCTTCTCTTTTTACAGTCAATATTATAATCCATATTCTTTAAAAACAGCCGAATGTATTTCTTAATTAAATCTTAAGCTATCAAGGCTGCACTCGGCTTATTAATTATAACACACTTTCCTCCCGAATACAACAAAAACGGACGAATTTTGCGATCCGTCCGTTTCTGAAAATAGAAGGTAATATTTAGTTGTTTATTTATTCTTTTCGAGATATGCGTGATACTGCTCATTGAGGGTCTTGAGCTCAGAATCAACTGTGCCCTTATAAGATTCCTTAAGCTGTGTCCAAGTATACTGTGAGCCATTCTCATCTGTCTTCATAACTGAAGTGTAGAGATAAGGGATAACAGCTTCCTTAGTATCGTTTGTAGCGGCGTCGTTATCTGACAGAGTTGTGGAAATACCATAACCCGGGTCAAATATCTTAGTGAACTTGTCTGTTACAAGGTCAACATAAGCTACGTTATACATATCTTCTGTCCAGTTAGGATTGTTTACAAAGAACTTCTCCTTCTCGATATCCTTATATGTATCCTGAGTATAAACTATCTTTGCACACTCGAGCCAGCACTTCATAGCGTCATTCTTTGTCGAACCCTTTACCCACATATACGCATTCATATCTATAGTTGTATAAAGCGTATCAGAGTTAGGATCCTTTGGCATTGGAACTACGCCCCAATTGTCGCCGTCCTTTGGTGAATGTGTACCGGTAGAAGCCCATGGACCCATTGCATAGAAGAGGATATTCTTCTTGAATGCGTCGCCTGCCTGTCCTACCCAATCAGGATAGTACATACCATTCTTTGCGATATCATAAAGCATATCAGATGCTCTTACAAAGTCAGCGTCGTTAAGATTTGAAACATACTCGTCCTTATCAGCGTCATATGTGATAAGAGTCTTGCCTGTTGACTGGAAGATAAATGGAGCAAACCAACCGTTTATGCCGTATCTCTCCTCGTCAGCAGCAGCGCCCTCAACATATTCTGACATCATGTCATACCATGCGTTCCAATCCCACTCGCCGTTCTGATAAAGCTCGTATGGATCATCAAGACCAGCAGCGTCTATCATAGACTTATCATATGTGATAACAGAACCTGGCAGGAAGTTGATAGGTGCAACAAAGTGTTTACCGTTGAGAGTGAACTGCTCTGCAACGTCCTTGACATCGCTCCACATAGCACTATCGAAATCAACGATATCATCAACAGGCTGGAACATTTCCTTGATACAGTTTGCAGGGAATGTCATAGACTGCTCATACCAGAACATATCCGGTGGATTGTTAGACATAAGTCTTGCTGCGAGCTTATCATACTTGTTCATTGATGATGTCTGAGAATACTTGATCTTACCGCCCTTTTCCTCAAAAAGAGTAAGGTCGGTTCTCTTTTCCGGCTCTTTCTTAGTTGGGTTTATGTCAAAATAAGAAAGCCACTCTAACTCCTTTTCCGAACCATCAGGGATAGTAGCAATATCGTCGGTGCTTGCTACCTTGACCTTATCGACATAGCTGCTGGAGCTGCTTGAAGCTGAAGAACTTCCGCAGGAAGCTACGCTGACAGCCGACAAGAGAGCCATCGCACCTGCGATAACACGCTTGGATTTTTTCATTTTATATAACCTCCGTGAATACTATCGTTTAATCTATGAAAACGATAACTTTAAATCTTATACGTATATTATAGCACCGAATGTAATCGTTGTCAATAAACTAAACAAGTCTCACGAGCCACAAAAAGCATTTTTGGTGATTTTAACAAATTTCAATGTGGTGATTTAGTGATAAACACAAAAGGCAAAAAAATCGGAGACCGCATTTTTACGATCTCCGAAACTTTTTATATTAAGTTAAGCGCCATTTTACGCCCTTGCAAGCTTATTGATACGCTTTGCACGAGAATATTTCGCTACATATCGCCGTGTATCCTTTGAGATAACTCCGCTTAGCGCAAGCAATGCAACAAGGTTCGGCAGAGCCATAAGTCCGTTGAAGATATCAGCGATAGTCCATACAGCGGAAACTGTCATATATGGGCCGATGAAAACAGCAAGGATATAGAGATATCTATAAACCATAACGATCTTCATTCTGCCGTTCACAAGATATTCCATACATCTTTCGCCGTAATAGTTCCAGCCGAGGATAGTTGTGAAAGCAAAGAACACCAAACATACCATAATAATAAACGCAGATATCTGCGAGGGCAGGAATGAGAAGCCGTTTTGGAAAGCGTGTGTCGTTACTTCAACGCCCTCGAAAGGCTTGCCTGTTGCAGGGTTGATAGCTTCATAGCTGTCCATCATAACGATGGAAAGACCTGTCATTGTGCAGACAACGATGGTGTCGATAAATGTACCGCACATTGAAACGAGACCCTGTCTTACAGGCTCTTTTGTCTGAGCGGCTGCGGCTGCGATAGGTGCAGAGCCGAGGCCTGCCTCATTGGAGAAGATACCTCTTGCAACGCCCTTTTGTATCGCCATAAAGATAGTCGGCGTTGAACCGCCTGCGATAGCCTTGAAGCTGAATGCCTGCTCAAAGATTGTTGCGATTGCGTGTGGGAGCTTGCCGATATTGAAAATGATAAGAGACAGGCAGGCGATGATATAGATAACAGCCATAAACGGCACGATTATCTGCGAAACGCCAGAAATCCTCTGTATTCCGCCGATTATAACGAGAGCTGCAAAAATGGTCACGATAAGACCTGAAATGATAACAGCCCAAGTGTACTTTGCGCCGAAGATAGTTACTGTGTGCGCTCTGTTAGGGTCAAAGAAGTTCTGAACTGCGGAAGAGATACCGTTTATCTGCGAAAATGTACCGATACCGAAAATACCAACGCAGGTGCCGAAGAATGCGAACACCTTTGCGAGCCACTTCCACCTTTTGCCCATACCATATTCTATGTAATAGAAAGGTCCTCCGCAGACGTGTCCGTCAGCGTCCATTTTTCGGTATTTGATAGCGAGGAAGCCCTCAGAATACTTTGTCGCCATTCCGAGAAGTGCGGCTATCCACATCCAAAGCAGTGCACCCGGTCCGCCGGCAAGAATACCAACGGCTGTTGCGACGCCGACGATATTACCTGTTCCGATAGTTGCGGAAAGCGCAGTACAGAGTGCTGCAAAGCTTGATATCTCGCCTTTGCCGTTGCCCTCGTTTTGGAACATAAATCTCAGCGCTTTCGGAAGGTGAAGCACCTGCAAAAGTTTCAAGCGAATAGTAAGGAAAAGTCCCACCGCCATTATAAGCACGATAAGCGGTATTCCCCACACATATCCGTCGATAGTTTCAAGTATTTTCGTAAATTTCTCCATTCTATGACAAGATCCTTTCTGTTAAAAACAATAAAAAGGCAAGCCGCAAGACCCTACGGCATTGCCTTTAACTTTATTAGTCCTTCGATCACAAGGCTTAGTCCCCTGTTGAGCCACGGAGTATTATCTTGTAGTCAACTGTGTAATAATGATTATCCTTTGTGGTCTTATTCATATTCTCGATAAGCTTTGCGATAACAAGCTCGCCCATTTTTGCGCAGGGCTGTTCAACTGTTGAAACAGTCGGCAACATCCATTCGCACATTGAAATGTTGTCAAAGCCCATAATAGCGATCTCGCTGCCCACCTTTACGCCCATATCCGTTGCCTTGTGGATAGCAGAAATAGCCAGCAGATCGGAAACGGCAAATATAGCCGTAGGCTTATCATCGAGAGAATAAAAGCTTTCAAAAGCTCTCATTCCACAGTCATAATCATAAGTTTCCTTATATATGTACTTGTCGTTGACCTCAATACCGTGATTTTTCAGCGCTCTCAGATAGCCGTTCTCTCTTGCGGTGGAAGATACCGCAGTGGAATTTGTTCCGATAAAGCCGATCTTTCTGTGACCCTTTTTGATAAGGGTAGTAACAGCGTCATAAGCTGCCTGCTCGTCGTCAACGGCAACGGTCAGCACGTTCGCACCCTCAACGCCCTCGCAGCAAAGCGCAACATTATAATTGGCCGCAAGCTTATCGAGCGATCCAGCGTCGAACTGCGTTCCCAGCAGCACAACGCCGTCAACAGTACGGTTGAAGAGCATATTCATCTGGCGTGTTTCCGTTGCCGATGTGGAATAAGAAACAGCGGTGATGATATCATAGCCCACCTTGCCGGCATAATCCTGCATACCCATAACGATCTTTGAATAGAGGGAATGTTCAGATGTCGGCATTATTACAAGTATGACATTCGTTTCGCACTTTCTCAAATTTCTTCCGAGAAAGTTCGGCGAATAATTCAGTCTTTCGATAGTTTCGTTTACTTTCTTTGTTGATTCATCCGATACATTGCAGCTTCCGTTAAGAACTCTCGAAACAGTCGCCACAGAGACGCCTGCTTCTTTTGCAACGTCCTTTATAGTAACACTCATATTCTTATCCTTTCCTGCGGCGTACGGAATCACATCCACCGCTGAATAGTACCCACAGGCGACAGCGTTATGAAGCTGTCTGCCTATAATATTTAATTATAACATATTTTAAGCAAATCTCCAATATACATTCCTTACAAATTTGTAAACGATTTTTCAGCGTTTTTACTTAATAAGATTGCCCTTTTGTAAACACTATTGAAAAAACGCCGCAGATATGTTATAATATCAGCAAGACAAGTAAATCAAGAAAGGAAACAAAGCAAATGCTTCACGGATATTTTGACGTTCCGACCTTCCATTATTTTGAGGAGAAAAACACCTGGTCGGGCAGCCTTTATGAAAAATTCAACTACCGCATAGACCCTGTTCTCGGCGATGAGAAAGAGCTTTATGCAAGAGTATGGTACGGTCTCAAAAGCGTCGATCAGATGTCAGACTTTGTGGCTGAGTTCCACGAGGCTTATTCTGACGAGGGGCTTGAAAGAATTCTCGCACATCTCACCGACGAATTTGAAAAGTTCCAAAAGATACGCCGCACTCTTTAGGCAGTCTGAAATTTGAACACGTTCTAAAAGATCAAGGCCCCAAGGCTTTACGCTTCGGGGTCATTTTTATAATTTTTATCAGTAATACTCGTTCTCTTGTGTGTTGTAAACTTCATCGCTTGTGCCCGTCTGGGTCGGCTCTGTCATACTTTCTGACAGGGACGATGATGAAGAATCAGTCTTGTTGATAGGTTTTTCGGGTGAAAGGAGCTGACCTTCCATAAGGCGCTTGCCGTCCTTGTCCACAAGACCAACGTCTATTGCCGTCTTGACGATCCCATCAGCGATAGCTTCGCCGTATTCGGTCAAATGCTCGTCAAAAAGCTTGTTGTCCTCATCGTCTGTGATAAATCCAAGCTCAACAAGGCAGCTCGGCATAACCGTATCGGCGTTTATGTAATAGTTCACGCTCTGATTTCCAACATAGCCGTACTGAACGCCTCTGTCCTCAGAAACACCAACGCCTTTAAGTCCGTCAAGGATATTCTGGGCAAGCTGGGTATCATAGGCAGGTTCAGAATTGTTGACCCACACCTCAACACCCGAGATATCACCGTCATAGCTGTTTCTATGAAGTGAAACATACATATCCGATTTTGTGTTGTTCGCCTTATCGCAGCGTTCGCCAAGTTCAAGGAAAGAGTCATCGTCTCTTATCATAACGACGTTCACACCGTATGACTGGAGATATTTCTGCACCTCAAGGGCAATTTTTAGGTTATCGTCCTTTTCGTATCGTGTGCCGTCTGCATTGGCAGTTCCGCCGTCATAATCGCCGTGGCCTGCGTCGATACAAACTGTAAAGTCCATATTTGAATACTTTGCAGGCTTTGGCTCAGCTTCGGAAGAGCTGTCCTTATCAGCCTTTGCGGCAGCATTGCTGTTTACTGTTGTGTTTGTATTCTGAGTGTTGTCTCCCTTGATCTTTGAAGCTACAAAACTTATAAGCTGAACGATACCGAAAACTATTGCCGCAAGAATAACCAGCGCAATGATTATCCTGTTCCAGTATATCTTTTTCTTTTTCACAGTCCGTCTCACGGGCTTGCGGCCGCATATCTGTTCAAACTCTTCGTCTGACATTAAATTCATTAGATCAAAGCTCCTGTAAAAAATATTTATACAACATAAATTATAGCACAATACGCCCCCATTTTCAAGGCTGGCGCACAAACTTAACATATAATTTCATCATTTTTAACAGCTATGTTTAAATTAGTTTATCCAAACCATTCAATGTGCACAACACAAATTTATACAAAAAATGCGTGCGCCGATATGTCAGCCCACGCATTTATCGCCATATTATTCCACAAGTGTTCTCTCGTCGCAGTATTCGCAGATAAGGGTCGTTCCATTGCCCTTGAACCAATGCGGCAGATATTTTTCGTGGTGTGTTATGCAGTTCGGGTTCGAGCACTCGATATGCGGGTGTACTTTGCCGTGCATAAGGGGCTGCGGCGTGCCCTCGCCTCTCAGAACTGTCAGTATCAGCGCCATTCTGATATACATTCCATACTTTGCCTGCTTGAAATACATTGCTCGCTCGTCGTCGTCGACTTCGATCGCTATCTCGTCAACTCTTGGCAGAGGGTGAAGGACGATAAGATCGGGCTTTGCAAAGGAAAGCTTCTTTGACGTGAGGATATAATTTCCGCTCTGAGCTTCATACTCTTCCTCGGAAGCGAAACGCTCTTTCTGAATCCTCGTCATATAAAGCACGTCAAGCTCGCCAATTGCCTTTTCAAGGTCGGAAACTTCCTTGTATTCGTGTCCGCCTGCTTCAAGGACGTCCTTTATGTATGCTGGCAGCGCAAGCTCCGGTGTTGAAACCAGCACGAACTTGTTGTTTGGGAAGCAAGTCATTGCCTTGATGAGTGAATGAACTGTTCTGCCGTTTTTAAGATCGCCGCAGAAGCCGATAGTCAAGCCCTCGAGAGTGCCCTTCTCTTCCTTGAGGGTGAGCAGATCGGTGAGGGTCTGGGTCGGGTGAAGGTGTCCGCCGTCGCCTGCGTTTATAACAGGACAGTCAGCGGTGAGCGCCGCAGCCTTAACAGAGCCGGCTGTTGGGTGACGCATTACCATAATATCGGCATAGCCCGAAACGATCTTAGTCGTGTCCTTGATATTCTCGCCCTTTGCTACAGAAGAAGTTGCAGGGTTGTCAAAGCCTATTATCGTTCCGCCAAGTCTCAGCATAGCCGTCTGAAAGGACATCTGCGTTCTTGTGGAAGGCTCATAGAACAGCGTGCCCATTATCTTGCCCTTGCACGCCTCGCTGTAATCCGCAGGACTCTGAACTATCTTATGACCCAGCTCCAACAATTGCAGCCACCAGGAAACGGGGTAATCATTAAGGTCGATAAGATTTAACTTTTTTGACTGTTCATTCATCATCAAACACCCTTTCAGCATATTCAGACATATGTTATGCCGCACAATCCTGTACGGCATTTTTGACGATCACTATATTGTTTCAATCATTATATCACATTTTTCTGCTTTTTTCAAGTACATAGCCCATATTATTTAAGCTATTTCAGCCTGTCAAAATTCTTTTCATTGCAGAACTGATCGCAGTCATACATAAAAAGCACTTGGTCAAAATCATCGGTATCCACCACATCGGAGAGCACTTTGTCCTCTTCAGCGAGCTTGTCGGGGTCGACAAGGGTTATCTCGCTGTAATGTGGGGTAAAGAACGGCAGGATAGTGTTTGCAAAACTGCCCTTTATGATAAGAAGCTTCGGACCGTCCTCGAGGGTGGTCTTGACGGTCGCCTTTGTGAAGTTATCCCCTTGTAGGTATATCGCCGTCTTATCGGCGGTTTTCAGCGCTGAGCGGAAGTAGACCGATTTTGAGGTCAGCACCTGTTCTTTGCTGTAAAGTTCCACCGACTTCACCGTGCTTTGATATTTCGAGCGGAATATATTCACCCTGTCGGCGGTTATCCTGTTGTAGCAGAGTCTTGAATAAAGCTCGCCGTAATAGGAATCGGAAGCATATTCCTGATCGTAATTTGACAGGGCGACAGGCTCAAAGCCCATTTGCTTTATGCCATCTGCATAGGCGTAATATGCGCCGAAGGACGTCCACTTTCTGTCGGTGCGGTAATAGATATAATTGTTCTTTGCGGAATAAAGCGGATAGAATGTGTCGATCGTTTTGATCTTCTCGTCAAGGTCGTAATAAATGCTGTCGATCATTCCACGTTGATCGTTAGTCTGGGCATATATTGGAAGCTGTGCGGAATAGATGCCCGAAGCCGTCGGTGCGATCATCGCAAAGACCTGCGGCGAATTTTCCTCGGCAAAGGTGTTTATCTGCGCAATGCTGTCCGTCACCTGCTCTTTGTCATAGCTGTCAGAAACTTCAACAAGGCGGTTCTTCATTATAAAAGTGTCTTCAAAGTCCTTTCGGCCTGTGGCGACGAGCATTGTGGTGCGCAGAGATCTCCAGTTCGCCGTCAGCGGAAAGTTTGCGTCAACGTAATTTTCTGAGATATTCTTGACATCGCTGCCTGTGGTCTTTTCATCTTTGCCGCTCATTATAATGGTATAGACTGCAAACATCACGATGATGATAAAAAACGCCGAAGCTGCGATATAGTCAGCTATCTTTTTCAAACTTCCCACCCCCTAGAAAAGAAAATTAGTAAGCTGTCTGCCGCCGCCAACAAGGAACGCCGTGCAAAGCAGAAGGAAACCTATGGTTATAAGCGGCTGGATTATTACCGTGATATTTGAGCTCATAGCGTCGATACGCTTTTTGAGAGATCTGCAGATACCTGTTTCGAAAAATGCGCAGATAATAAACATCACGGCGCTGGTCTTGACGACGTAAAGCGCCAGCACGTCCCCTGCGAAGCTTCCGCCGCCGAACATTGCGATGATATAGCCGCAGGCGTCGGAGATATTTTCAAAGGCTAAAAACGGCAGTCCGATAAGATAAACGATATTCATAACCGCACACCTTACCGCACCGGGGATAACGATAAGCACCTTTTTGAGGATATACTCTATTCCCAGCACAAGGCAGATAAACGCCGCCCATATGAGTGTTCTTCTGCCAAAGCCGAACCACATCGAACCGATCATCACCGCAACGAACATCACAGGGAGAGAAAGCTTATCGCTTCTGCGGCTAAGAGGTCTGTAAATGTAGTCTTTGAGCCATTGGTAAAGGGTCATACAAAAACGCTTGATGAACTCGTTAAGGCCTGCTGACATAAAGGGCTGATCGAAGTTATCTGGGATATCAAAGCCCGTCATAAGTCCGAGGCCCTTTGCGATATGGGAATAGGCACGAAACTCATAGTAAAAGCTGAACGAGAATGCGATCATACCAAGCCAGCCGCACACCGCCGAAAGGTTTTGAACGTTCACCGCCCTGATATGCTGCCACACCTGAAACATCGAATTTGAAAGCAGAAGCTTTTCAACAAAGCCGATAAGCATAATCTTTATGCCCTCGGCAAGCTTGTCGGACGTTATTACAGGCTTGCGGAGCTGTTCGCTCATATCGCAAAAGCGCAGCAAAGGTCCGCAGGCGAGGGAGGGGAAAAAGCTTATATACTGAGCCGTCAGAAGGAAGTTTTTCTCAGCCTTTATATCCCCACGATAAACGTCTGTGCAATAGGATATGCCGTGGAGGGTGAATACCCCTGCGCCATATGCCGCAAAGAGCTTTATCACGCCCTTGCCCCCTGTTACGACTGAGGTTATATCGGCGTTTATGTAATTGGAGCGGAAAAACAGCAGGAATGCCGCTGCGTTCACAAGTACAGCAAGAAAAAGCCAAAGCTTCTTTGCGCCGCTCTTCTCCGCCGAGCCTATGAGCCTGCCGAAAATATATGAAAACAGCGTACACAATGTCAGCGGTATAAGCCCCAGCGGCGATATCCAAAGCAGCAACGCCACAGTTCCAAGTAGGAAAGCCGCACGTCTGCGCTTTACCCCTGCCGCCGCATATAGTCCCATAAAAACGGGGATAAAGAAATATAAAAACTCAATGCTAACCAATTTTATTGCTCCTTATCAAGTTCTACATAGTTTTCATAAATTCAGCGAACTGCTGTCTGTCAAACATCGTGTTGACTATCTCAAGCAAGGCGTTGGCGGTGAGTTTTAAGGGCAGACCAAGCCTTTGGCAGATAAGCTTTCTGCGCTCGCTTGAACCTTGTCCGCCGCTTATGCCCAGCTCATAAAAGTCCATTTTCGTTATCTTTTCTCTGTCTGGAACATTTTCCCCCACAATGCCTGCTCTCTCGAACGCCTGCCTTATTATATCCGCAGGAACTCCCTCAACGCCCAGCAGACCCTCTTTTGACGGTGCGGCTTTGCGCTTTTCCTTTCCGAATATCTCGGGAACATACACATTTACGATATCGCCTTTGGGCACAATGCTCTTGATATGCCCCCTTATGCGGAAGCCTGCCGTGTCCGAATCGGTCAAGATCGCAAGGCCGCTGGTCTCGGCGTAATGCCTTATAAGTGCAACTGTATCGGCGTCCTTATAGATACGAAAGCCGTTTGTGACGATTATCACCCCGTCGATAAGCGACGAGAGCTTTATTTTATCATACTTCCCCTCAACGACCACCGCTCGGGAAATCTTTATTTTCTCCATTATTTAACACCTTAATGCCATTGATCTTGCCAAGCCCTGCTCCAAGGTCAGCATATCGCCGTCCTTGCCCTGTGAATGTGTTTTTAGCCGCAGGTCAGTCTGCGATAATATCTCCAAGGTCTGCCTTATGCGCTCAGCCGAGATATTTCCACACTCTGAATAGGCATTTTTCACGGCGAACTCTCTGTTTTTCGGATATTTGAAATCCTTTGCCACGTCTGAATAGCTAAGCCCCGACGATCTTGCAAGCTTCGCCCTGTAAATATCAGTAAGTGAAAAACCTATTATGCCAAGTATCTCAAAGGCTTCATAGTTTTGCATATCAAGCTCCTGCAATCGTGTAAAGACCATTCCGGCGTTGCCACGAAGAATGTTTATCGCCAGCGAATAGCCGTCCGATTCGATACGCCTTATGCAAAGCAGGTCGATATCCTCTCTGGTGACTTCCCTGCCCTGTGCATACGCCGAAAGCTTTTCAAGCTCCTGCTGGATAAATGCGGTATCGCAAAGACAAAGATTGGCGAGATATTCCGCATTGCTTTTTGTTATCGTGCAGTTGCTTTTTGATAGATATGAGGCGATAGACTTGCCGAGATCAGAGGCTCTTTTATACTCAAAATTGCACACCGAGCCGTGCTTTTCGCAGAAATCCGCAAAGCGGCGGTTCTTATCTGTGAGGTATTTCTTGTTCTTGAAAAGATCAACGCCTGTGGCATAGATTATGACCGTGGTGGTCTCGCCAAGGTCGCCGAGTATCTTTTTAAGATCATCGCCGTCGTCCTTGTTGACGTTATCCATATTAAGATCGTTTATAGTCACCACAACACGCTGCGCTATAAAAGGCAAAGCCTGACAGGCGTCAGAAAGCTGCGGAAAATCAAGGTTCTTGCCGTCCAGCTTGTGGAAATTCATCATCTGTGCGTCGCCGGGGCAAAGCTTGTTCACAAGTCTTTTTGTGAAGCTTTCAAGTGCGGCTGTATCGTGGCCGTAAAAATAATACAGGCTTTCGATATCGCCCGAAGCTATTTTTTTACCAAGAGCCGAAGCCGTAAGCAAAGCCATATGTCGTCCTCCTTATCTCTGAGTTTTCAAGGTCTATCATTATAGGGTATTCTTCTTTTGAGGTGTCAAGCACCCTGCCGTCAAGCTCTATCCCGTCTGAGCGCAGGATAAGCTTTTTGTCCGCAAAGTCGATCTCATAGCCGTCAGCAAGTGCGGTTATCTCCGCTCCCTGCCATTCAAGCTTTGAGCCATTGCAGAATGTGTATTCATCATCGCTTTCGCCCTCGCCATTGACGTAAAAATAGTTAGGCAAGGTCGTCATTTGCGACTTGTATTTTGTGATAGTATAATAACGCTCCTTATTTATAAAGGCGCATTTTAGATCATTTATGCCATAACATTCAAGAAACCGCTCCATAGAGCTGTTGAGCTTGCCCTTGCTGCCGATATCGAAAACCGCTCCGCTATCCTGCTGATAGATAACGGCCTGCATTGCCTTGCCCTTCGGCAAAATAAGCACTTTGATATCGTCACGACTGATCGCCATAGTGATATCATAAACGCCGCACCAGAAGATAAGCATTGACGCCGTGCATATACCGCCAAGCTTGACGGACTTTCTATGCAAAGCTATGACTACGGGCAGCAGACAGCTTATGAGCATAACTGCGCCCAAGGGTTTCACGCCCCTCGGCAGATAGGCAAATGGTACTTTCACGAAAATCTCCGCAATGGCGATGACCGCTTTCAGCAGCCATTTCACCGCTGTCAGTACGGGTATGGCAATGATATCAACGCCGCCTGTAATGGCCGTGAGCACAGTCAGACCAAGTGCGAATGTGCATACAGGCACAAGGAGAATGTTAGATATCGGTGCAACAAGTGATATCTCATTAAAGAACATTAGCTGAATGGGCATTGTGCAAAGAAGTATGGCAACGGCTTCTACCGCTGAACGCAAAAGCGTGCCTGCTCTGCCCCTGCGCTTCACAAGGGCTTTGCATTTCGGACAGATAACGCCTATGGCAAAGGCTGCGCCGAAGGACAGCAGGAATGAACAGTCCGCCGCCGCATATGGCGAGGCCGTCAGCATTACTATGGCACAAAGTCCCAACGTGTTTCCTGGGTCGGGTCGGCGATAAAAAAGCGGTGCAGCTTTCACGACTGTGAGCATTGCCGCCGCTCTGACAACAGGCACGGAAAAACCTGCGAACACCGCAAAACTCCATACAACCAGCATTTGCAAAGCGAACTTTGTCTTGTTCCTGCGGCAAAGTCTTGAAATTATCCAGCCAAGCATTTCGCTTATAATGATGACGTGTGTGCCCGATACCGAAAAGATATGGCCTATGCCGCTGCGATAGATAAGGGTCTTGGTCTGCGCTGACATTTCCGACTTATCGCCGCAGAGCATCGCAGCCGCAAAACCGCCCTCGTCGCCGCCTATAATGGTGGTTATCTTGTCAAAAAGGCGGTCTCTGTAATGCTTTATCTCACGGAATATGGGGTTGACATTGTACCCCGTGAGGTCAAAATTTTCAGCATTTGAGCCTTTGAGATAGACCCCTTTGGGTCGCTGATATTTCTCCAATTGGAACGTAATGCTGTCCTTGATAAGACTGACTTTGACCCTTGCGGTGACTTCATCATAATAATCAAAGTCGGCGTTGTCGGTGTAAAATGTCAGCTGTCCGCCCCTGCCACTAATATCGCCTTTAACAGTCACAAGGCAGGTGTCAGAGCCTATGTAGCTTTGGTCGAGGATATACCCGCTGACAGAAACTGTCTTGCCGTCAAGGTCTGCAAGCTTGTCGTAAACGCAGGCGGTATAGACCGTGTTGACCGCTATGGCCGCTTCAAACGCCAACAGACAGGCGAGGATATATCTGCGCATATTTTTTAGAAAAGCTAGCCCTGCCGCCCCTATGCAAAGCGCCGCAAGAGCGAATACTTCGTTATTTCGTCCCCAGCCAATGGTACAAAGGAAAAGCCCTGCAAAATATGACAAGCCCACATAAAATGACTTTCGCACCATAATTTTCACAAGCCTTTCCCAGCGTTACGCTTTATCTAACAGATCTTAAAAATACAGGCGGATAAGTTCATTACCCGCCCGATGTGTTCATTTAGCCAGCCGGCCAGGTAAATGGTCTGCCTGCAAGAAGATGAAAATGAATGTGGAACACGCTCTGTCCTGCCTGCTCGCCGCAGTTGGAAACAACTCTAAAGCCGTCCTTGAGGTCAAGGTCTTTCGCAAGCTTTGCGATAACTTCATAGATGTGAGCGATAACTGCGCTGTTTTCTGGTGTTATCTCGTCAAGCTTTGAAATATGCTGCTTTGGGATAACAAGATAATGGATAGGAGCTGTTGGAGCGATATCTTCAAAAACGTATGTCAGCTCGTCCTCATATATCTTTTTAGAGGGTATTTCCCCGGAAATAATTTTACAAAAAAGACAATCTTCCATTTATGATCCACCTTTCTGTTATTTGATGTTTAACTATTTAAAAGTCATTCATTTGTTCAACTCGTAGAAAAAGTCCGACACAAGTGGGACGTCGAGGACGCCGTCCCCTACAATGTGTCTAATACGTTATTCGTATATCGAGGCGAAAATTGTTATTCGACAATGCTCAGAACAATTTGTGGTCGCCTGTTGGACTGCTACTTTCGTTGACAATCTCTCTAAACAATTTATTACTTTACAAATTCGCCAACGATCTCATTTACCTTGTCAAGAGCTTCATCGATCTTGAATCTGTCGCCGATACCAGCCATAGCGGAATCAGGACGTCCGCCGCCCTTGCCGCCTGTAAGCGCCGCTACCTTGCCTGCGATCTTGCCTGCGTGTGCGCCCTTTGCGACTGCGTTCTTGCCGCAGACAACAACAAGGTTTGCCTTTTCGCCGTCAACGCCTGCAACGACTGCGACTGCGTCAGCTTCTCTTGCCTTGAGCTCGTCGCCCATTTTTCTGAGCATATCAGGTCTTGTGTTTGTGAGCATTGCTGTAACGACCTTTACGCCGTTGACTTCATATGGGTCATCAAAGAGAGACTTTGTCTTGAGGTTTGTGATCTCAGCCTGCAAAGCGTCTCTTTCCTTTTCAAGATCCTTGACTTCCTGCATAATAGTGTGACATCTCTTTACGATATCCAGCGGATTAGCAAGCTTGAGGCTTTCAGCTGCCTGCTGGATAGTTGCGGCTCTTTCCTCCACAAGTTCAAGAACGCCTCTGCCTGTCACAGCCTCGATACGTCTTACACCTGAAGCAACTGAGCTTTCGGAAATGATCTTGAACAGACCGATCCTTGAAGTATTGTCAAGATGTGTACCGCCGCAGAACTCGATAGAAGCTGTCTCGTCTCCCTCGCCCATTGTTACAACTCGTACAGTCTCGCCGTACTTCTCGCCGAAGAGTGCCATTGCGCCAAGCTTCTGAGCCTCTACAATGGGCATTTCTTCCATTTTGATATCGAGAGCCTCGAGGATATACTTGTTTACAAGCGCCTCTACCTTGATTTTTTCCTCAGCTGTCATTGCGTTGAAATGAGAGAAGTCAAATCTCAGTCTGTGAGCGTCAACGAGCTGACCAGCCTGATGAACGTGCTCGCCGAGAACTTTTCTCAGCGCAGCCTGAAGCAGGTGTGCGCAGCTGTGGTTTCTCATAATGGCGTAACGTGTCTTTCTGTCAACTGTGAAATGAGCCTTCTGACCAACTGCGATCTCGCCCTCTTCAACCACGACCTTGTGTGCGAACTTGCCAGCAACTACCTTCTGTGTGTCAACAACTCTGCACTTGCCGCTTTCTGTAACGATAGTACCGATATCGCCCACCTGTCCACCGCTTTCTGCATAGAACGGCGTCTGAGCCGATACGATATAAACTTCGTCGCCAGCCTTTGCGCTGTTTATAAGCTCGTCATCTGTTGTGATGAATGATATCTCGCTGTCGCCCTCAAGCTTGTCATAGCCGATGAACTCTGTGTGGAAATTCTTGTCTATCTTATGGAAAACAGTCTCGTCAGCGCCCATATACTTTGTTGCAGAGTGAGCGTTCTTAGCTGTTTCTCTCTGCTTAGCATAGCACTCAGCGTAGCCCTCTTCATCGCAGGTCATACCCTTCTCTTCAAGTATCTCTCTTGTAAGGTCGATAGGGAAACCATAGGTATCGGAAAGCTTAAAGCAGCTTTCGCCGTCAAGTTCCGTCTTGCCGTCCTTCTGCATTTGTGCGATAAGGTCGTCAAGTATCTTCATACCTCTGTCGATAGTTGCGTTGAAGTTCTGCTCCTCAGTTGTGAGCACCTTTACGATATAATCATACTTTTCTTCAAGCTCATTGTACTCGCACTTGTTGCAGTCAACAACAGTCTTTACAAGGTCTTTGAGGAAAAGTCCATTGATACCGAGAAGCTTACCGTGACGAACGGCTCTTCTGAGCAGACGTCTCATAACATAACCTCTGCCCTCGTTTGACGGCAAAATTCCGTCGGAAGCCATAAATGTTACCGAGCGGATATGGTCTGTGATAACTCTGATAGAAACGTCCTTCTTGTATTCCTTGCCATACTCGCAGCCTGCGATCTTGCAGACGTGATCTCTGATAGCCTTTACTGTGTCAACGTCGAAGATAGAATCAACGTCTTGCATAATGGACGCAAGTCTTTCAAGACCCATACCTGTGTCGATATTCTTCTGCTTGAGCGGTGTATAAGTGCCGTCCTCGTGTCTTTCAAACTGTGTGAACACAAGGTTCCAAAATTCCATATATCTGTCGCAGTCGCAGCCGACCTTGCAATCAGGCTTGCCGCATCCGTACTTTTCGCCTCTGTCGAAATAGATCTCAGAGCAAGGGCCGCAAGGGCCGTCAGTTCCGGCCTCCCAGAAATTATCTTCCTTGCCCATTCTTACGATATGATCCATTGGAACGCCGGCGTCCTCGTGCCAGATCTTTTCAGCCTCGTCGTCGTCCTCATAAACTGAGATATAAAGTCTGTCCTTTGGCAGCTTGAGCACCTGTGTAACATATTCCCAAGCCCAAGCGATAGCTTCCTTTTTAAAGTAATCGCCGAATGAGAAGTTACCAAGCATTTCAAAATATGTGCCGTGTCTTGCGGTCTTACCAACGTTCTCGATATCGCCTGTTCTGATACACTTCTGACAGGTGGTCATTCTTGTTCTCGGAGGGGTCTCCTGTCCTGTAAAATAAGGCTTCAGCGGAGCCATACCTGCAACGATGAGCAGCAGGCTGTTGTCGTTTTGAGGAACCAGCGGGTAGCTCTTGTGTCTAAGGCAGCCCTTTCCCTCAAAAAATTTCAGATAAGATTCACGAAGTTCGTTAAGTCCTGTCCATTCCATAATTTCAGATCCTTCCAGATAATAATTTGTCGCAAAATAAAAAACGGCTCGTCCCTCACATATGGGACGAAACCGACAGTTCCGTGTTACCACCCAAATTGCCGAGCATACTACTGATATCGCCCGACCACTCGAAGCCCTTTAACGCAGGGATTACGTCGCTGTTTTCAGCGCCGCTCAAGGTAGCCACCGTTCACACCGCAAGGCTCGCACCAACCGCCTTTTCTCTTTGCCGACGAACAAAACGGATAATCCCGTCACAGCATTTTGCATATAAGATAATTATATAGTATAAATCTCCCCTTGTCAAGCTTTTTTTGACACGGACGGCGCTTAAATTGTTCACCCTATCAAATTTACAGCCAGTTCATAAAAAATTTATCCTGCGGCTTTGTATGCTCCAAGCGCCTTGCTTGACAAAAAACATAACAAAGCGTATAATTATAATGTGTGTGCGAATAGTAAAAACGTGCATAAATTATGATTTTTAAGGAGTGTGTACAAATGGACGACGCCAGTCAGAATACGATCGCCCCTCGATTGCAGAGCGGCTCGCCCGTTTGCGGCAGCCATTAATAAAAATCAGGACGATCTGTGTTTTGGTAGAGTTTATCCTTATATTTGTACAGAGTGGATATAAGTAAAAGTACGATTATTTGTACTGCTATGCTTTTTACCGCTGCTGTTAGGGGGAAATATTTATGTTTAACACAGTATTGGAGCTGTTGGAGCACAAGAACTACAAGGCTATCCGTGAAATATTTATGGATATGAACGAGGCCGACGTGGCAGCGCTCTTGCAGCAGTTTTATGACGATCACGAGATCGAAAAATACGAACTTCCGCTGCTGTTCAGATTGCTGAACAAGGACGTGGCGGCGGACGTTTTTGCCTATATGGACAGCGATATGCAGATGATGCTCATAAACGCCTTTACGGATAAAGAGCTTCAAGAAGTTGTCGATGACCTTTATATTGATGATACTGTTGATATCATCGAGGAAATGCCTGCAAATGTTGTTGCGAGGATAATTAAATCTGCCGACACGGAGACGAGAAAGCAGATCAATCAAATTCTGAAATATCCAAAGGACAGCGCAGGCTCGATTATGACCACCGAGTATGTTTATCTCCACAGGAGCTATACCGCAAAGGAAGCTCTTGAATGGATAAGACACGTCGGAATGGTCAAGGAAACTGTTAATACTCTTTACGTTACCGAAAGCCGAAAGCTGGTGGGCGTGCTTTCCCTGCTGGATATAGTTACAGCGGACGATGACGACAAGATCGAGGATATAATGGAGGATAATGTTATCGCCGTTGATACCCTTGAGGATAAAGAGTATGTGGCTTCGATGTTCTCGAAATATGACTTTCTTTCTCTGCCTGTTGTGGATAAAGAGAACAGAATGGTTGGTATCGTAACATTCGACGACGCTATGGACGTTATCGAAGAGGAGACCACGGAGGACTTCTCGAAAATGGCTGCCGTTGCGCCGAGTGACGATTCTTATTTCAAGACGTCGGTATACACCCACGCAAAGAACAGAATTGCTTGGCTGCTGATCCTTATGCTTTCGGCGACGCTTACGGGCGCTATCGTAAACAAATATCAAGCGGCGTTCGCTGCCGTGCCTGTGCTGGTGTCATTTCTTTCAATGCTCAGCGGTACTGGCGGAAACTGCGGCTCGCAGACCTCCACCCTTGTTATCAGAGGTATGGCACTGGGCGAGATAAGAATGAAGGACTTTTTCAAGGTTATGTGGAAAGAATTTCGTGTTGCGCTGTTGTGCAGCATCATCCTTGCGATAGTCAATGCCCTGCGAATCATTCTTGTTTATCACGGCGACCCGTCTGTTGACTGCTACAAGCTTGCATTTACAGTCAGCGGTGCGATTATGGCGACAGTTGTGCTTTCAAAGCTCATCGCCTGTATGCTGCCTATGGCGGCAAAGAAGCTGCACCTTGACCCTGCGATTATGGCGGCTCCGCTTATCACAACTATCGTTGACACTTGCTCAACATTAATATTCTTTACCCTTGCAACAATTGTTTTTGACATATAAACAAGAAAGACATTGTGGCGGCTTGATTGGTTTTCAGCGTTTGCTGTTTCTCATAAAAGTCGCCTGTTTTTATGGAAACATATACATTATGATACAACTGCTTTAATTAAATCAAAGATGAAAGGAAAATCAAATATGGCTCAGAATTATGACATTGTTGTTGTCGGCGCAGGTGCTGCCGGCGTATTTATGGCTTACGAATTTGTTAAACTTGACAAGGATATAAAGGTCTGCGTTATCGACCAAGGCGGCCCTGTAAGCGAAAGAAAGTGTCCTATCGACAGCGTTAAGATCAAATCCTGCGTACATTGCAAGACCTGCTCAATTATGCACGGTTTCGGCGGTGCAGGCGGAATGTCCGACGGCAAGTATAATATCACAAACAATTTCGGCGGCGACCTTTACACCTTCACAGGCAGAGAAAAGGCTATCGAGCTTATGCAGTATGTTGACAAGATCAACCTTGAAATGGGCGGACAGGACGCAAAGCTTTACTCCACCGCTTCATCTGACATCAAGGCGGAAGCTCTCAAGTACGATCTGCACCTTCTAGACGCACAGGTAAGACATCTTGGCACAGACAGAAATATGCAGATACTTCAAAACATTTACGATTTCGTCAAGGACAAGATCGACATCAAGTTCCACGAAAGCGTTGAAACTATCACAGGCAGCGACAATGATTTCACAGTTGTGACCAACAAGGACGAATATCATTGCACAAGCGCCGTTGTTGCGGCAGGCCGAAGCGGTTCAAAGTGGATATCGGGCATATGCGACAATTTCGGCATAAAGAGACGTTCAAACAGAGTTGACATCGGCGTGCGTGTTGAGATACCTGCTGCTGTATTCGAGCACATCACAAGCAAGGTATACGAAAGCAAGATCGTTTACCGCACAAAGAAATACGGCGATCTTGTAAGAACATTCTGTATGAACCCATACGGCGAAGTCGTAACGGAAAACACCAACGGCATTATTACAGTAAACGGCCACAGCTATGCTGACCCAGCCCTCAGAACAGAGAACACGAACTTTGCTCTGCTGGTATCCAACACATTCTCAGAGCCGTTCAAGGACTCCAACGCATATGGCGAGTCTATCGCAAGGCTGTCAAATATGCTTGGCGGCGGCGTACTTGTTCAGCGTTTCGGCGACCTTGTTGCAGGCAGAAGAACTAACGAGCACCGTTTCGGTCAGACGTTCCTTACGCCGACCCTCAAGGCTACCCCAGGCGATCTGAGCCTTGTAATACCAAAGAGACAGCTTGACGACATCATTGAAATGATCTACGCACTTGACAAGATCGCCCCGGGTATGGCCAACGACGACACGCTGCTTTACGGCGTTGAGGTCAAGTTCTACAACTCAAGAGTTGACGTTGACGAACATCTTGAGACCTGCGTAAAGGGACTTTACGTTCTCGGCGACGGCTCGGGCGTTACGCACTCACTTTCACAGGCTTCGGCTTCGGGTGTGTATGTTGCAAGAGTTATTGCTGACAAGCTTGCGTAATTGGCATTTGGGACTATATAATTGATGATTTTACCGCCGTGGAGAGGGTCTCTGCGGCGGTGTTTATTTTATAAGATAGAAGAAAGCCGCCTTGATCTCTCAAGACGGCTCTCAAAGCATCAGTTATTTGGCAGGCGGGCCATCCTCCTGCATCTCTCAAGGTTTTCCTTTGTCAGTACCAGCGGCGTGTGGTCGACGCGAAATTTACCACCTCAAATAAACTATATTGCTCATATTATACCACTTTCCGTAAATTTGTCAACTACATATAGGATAATATCTATCATTATTACCTATGTAACAGCACAATTTTACAGTCCAACAAATCGTACAGTAGCAATAACCACTCACTTTTCATATACTGTTTATGAGCCGCAAACAGGCGGCTTTTGAAAATAAGACAGATCAATGAGGAGTGAACTTATTTGGATATGTTAGGAAATATAAGCCTTGGAAAGATACTTTCCGCTGACGAGAACGACAGCACAGAGCGCTGTCATCTTCCCGTGGGACGGTTTCCCGAGGACACGCCGATAGCAATGGCATACATTCCCTATCAAAGCTGGGAAAAGCCATACGAAGTGAGCGTTGGGCTTGCGAGGGGCACTGTGTTCCCGTCTCTTGACAAACCATTTATTGGAGAGGAGGCTGTAAAAAATGCCGATACTAAGTGAGCGTGAGAAGCTTATGCGCCGTATACAGGCGTGCAGCTTTGCAGTTGTTGAAGCAAATCTTTACCTTGACAGCCACCCGACCTGCCGTGACGGTCTGAGATATTTCGCTGAGCACAAAGCTGAAAAGGAACGTTTGCTGGCAGAATACGCTGAAAAATACGGCCCGATAACCATAGATCAGAACAGTTCAGACAAGAAGTGGGAATGGGTAAAAGCGCCGTTTCCCTGGGAAAGGAGCGCTGACTGATGTGGCAATATGAGAAAAAACTGCAATATCCTGTAAAGATAAGCAACCCTAATCCTGCGCTAGCGAGGGTTATCATTTCACAGTTGGGTGGGGCGGACTTTAAAAAGTTGTACATAAAAAGAGTGCAAAGGGCAATATTAAAAATGCCATTTTACGCTCTTTATTGATTTTCAAGATTAGTTGCCCTGTAATTCTCTTAAGCCGTCCTGAATTGCATAGACTAGACTTGTCACTCGCTCTATGTATTCTTCTGCGTCCCCTCTTGTAATATCCATTTGTTGTGCGTCAAAGTGACTACGATCAAACTGGTGGGCAATTTTATTCCTTCGTTTGTATAACGCTTTTATTACCTCTGTTCTTCCGGACGAATTTTTTATATCTTTAAATGCAGTCTCCGTAACGCTGTTGTAACTCAGTCCGCCAAAAGTAATTATTTCTTTTATTGCCGGTTGCGACATATAGGTATCCCGATATATTTCCTCAGTAAAACCAGTCAATAACACATTCTTATATTCTGTAGAGTTAATCGCAGCAACGACGTACTTCATAGATATTTTTATTTTATCAATTCCTTTATCAGGAATTTCTCCGCTTAGTTTTTGATAAAATAAATACTTGTATATCTCATGCATATAAAAATCCAACAAACTACCAAAAAAGACAATTTGAGAGCGATAAATAATCTTAGCGTCCTCGCTATTTTCATCTTCAATAGAATTTGAAAGAGATCTTACGTTTTTTGCATTCAAATCAAAATGATTAATTATTGCTGAAAGATCGAAATTAGTGGCACGCTTTATCTCAACTTTTACTTCTCTGTTATCTTCTTTTCTATCGCTTATACCTATATTTCTTTCCATAATCTATTCCTCTTGCTGCAATTTATCAATGAAACTTGCCATGTCTTTATTTAACATTGGAATGGCTCCATATTTTCCAGAAATATAACCCTTTGCGATATTTTCATCCTTTCGCACATTTTTCATCTCAACAAGTGAATACATATCTGTTGAACGTGACTCTTTTTTTAGTTCCGTAAACCAAATCTGATCTCTTCTAAAAATATTTAGATCTAAGATATTAGTATCATGCGTTGTAAAAATTATCTGAGATTTATTTTCAGTTTTTAGTAAATTTATTATATCTATCAAATTTTCAAAAACAGATTCATGAAAACTTGTTTCCATTTCATCACATAATAAAACCTTGCCTTTAACAAGTATATCTATCAGAGGACACAGAAACTCAATTAATTTTTGAATTCCTGTTGATTCTTCTTCAATACGAACACTAAATTTGTCATAATGGATAAAAGTGTCAATCTTTGAAATTGGATGATTTGCTAATAAAGCTTTCAACTCTTTAGGCATATATGGGTCAATTTCATCAACTGACATATTTGTCTCTTGAATATCAACAACGATATCATTAATTCCAGTATCCAAACTTTTCAAAAATGTTAGTACAGCAGCCTTTATTCTAGAATCATCATGAATCCTATTAAGAGAATACTGCCTCCAATTATCAAGACCAAAGCCTCGATATATAACTAATTTTTCTTTAAAAAAGTTAAAAACCGTTTCAATCTCCTGAACAGCACTAAAATTTGCGGCACAGGACAAAAATAGACGATTCGGTTTTATGACATCTTTGCAAGAGTCAAATTTATTTTTAAACGAATCTCCAGGGATGTAGTCATCTGCAGTTCTTTCAAAAATCTTCTTTTGTCTACCATTTGGAAAATAATATAAATATTCATCAACAACGAGCTTGTTTTGTAATGCAAAACCATATGCGTATATTATGCCATTCACAACAAACTGTACACTATACTCACTTGGTACATCAAAACTTAATAATTTATGCGGTTGCTGCCTGATTTCATCTCCAGGCTGATGATTAATACTGTTGATAACCAACAATTTCATAAACTGGATTGCGTCAATAAAATTACTTTTTCCAGAGCCGTTTGCACCATATATTGCACTAATTTTTGAAACACGATATTTGCCACACTTCATCAAACGGTCTTCAAATGCATTGTCTTTGCCTGCAACAGTTGAAAAAACTATCTTATCTTTAAATGATTTATGGTTAGAGCAAGAGAATTCAAGTAACATAATAAAACCCCCATTTTCAAAGCTAATTGTACCACGTTTTCTAGAGATTTGTCAAGCATTTTTGAGATTTTTTCACAAGTTTTTAGCTTTGCTCAGTTGTATTTTGCCTAGAAGCAGTAAAATTATACATGGTTTTGCATTATATCATAAATAATATCCAACCCAAAAACAGCCGCCTCAGACCCATAAAAGTCCGAGACGGCTGAATAAAACTCTATTCATTTTCAACTATTGATGAAATGACTTTATCATCAGGACTTTCCTTTGGCAGTTCTGGATCAAATTTCGCAATCCACACTATAGCACTTAAAGCAAGATTAATTATTAATATACTATGAAAAAAAACGATTGATGTCAAAATGTCAATTGCAACATTGCAACTTAAAGCGACTAAATTGACACTATATAAAACAAAAACAGCCGACAAGGAATAACCCCTGTCGGCTGTCTTACTACCTACTTGATTTTAATTTTCTGCCCCACATAAATGAGGTCAGCGTTCTTGATACCATTATCCTTGACAAGCTTAGCAACAGTAGTCTTGTAGCGCTGTGCGATAGCGGAGAGTGTGTCTCCACGCTTTACAGTATAAGTCACTACCTTCTTAGCGGTGCTTGTAGACGGCTTTGTGGTTGAGCTGGTGGTTTTCTTAAAGCCATTCAGCCCCTTAGCTTTAATAGCCGCAGGATAGTCCACATAGCAGATATCCATATCAACATTGCCGCTGATACCGCTGACTCTTCCTGTGGAGCTGTACTGCCACATACCATAAGTGCCGCCGTAGTTGCACTTTGAGCCGTACTCAGCGACCCACAAAGCGTATCTCTTAGCGACGTCGGCAGATATGTATTGCTGCAATGGGCTGCGGCTGATGTACAGTCCTGCCCAGTAGCCTGCGCTTTCAAGAGCGTTGCAGAAAGTCTTGACAAGGCTGTTGCAAAATGCTCTGCCATTTGCGAACTGTGAACGCTCCTCGAGGTCGAAGTATATCGGATACTCAAACGTCTTGCCCTTGATAGCGTTGATACAAGTCTGAGCCTCTGCCTTTGCGTCCTCGACACTCGCCGCATAGCTATACCAGTAAGCACCGACCTTCAGCCCTGCCGCCTTAGCTGCCTTGTAGTGGCTCTCGAAATATGGGTCTTTCTGATTAGCGTACTTGCCGAAGCCAGCACGAATGATAACGAAATTGACCCCCGA
This sequence comes from Ruminococcus sp., assembly GCF_019423705.1. Taxonomy (GTDB): domain Bacteria; phylum Bacillota; class Clostridia; order Oscillospirales; family Ruminococcaceae; genus Hominimerdicola. The sequence continues at coordinate 175,401 of NZ_JAHZAX010000006.1, forward strand.
AGCCTTTACTTTCTTGAAGTCAACGCCCTGCTGATACTGCGAAACGTCAATACCCTTAAATGTCTTTGCCATAAAATTACTTCCTTTCTAAATCATCAATCCTGTGATTAGCCACCTTGATTTTCTCATCAATCAAAGCATAATCCTGTTCCAGCTTGTAAGTCCGAGCAATAACGGAATTGTGCTTGTCCACACGCTCAGACAGCTTGTCTATCTTGTACTCTATCAGCTTCTGACTATCGTATTGCAGCTTCTGACTATCGTATTGCGCCTGTTGCATAGTCTTACGGCTGTTAGATGCTATGACAAGCTGACACACTACCGCCGAAGCCGCCGTGATAAGCGCCACGATTATTGCCTCTGTCACTGGCCGTCACCGCCTTTCTTTGCCGACTGCGTGCCAAAATAGAATGATATCACCACAGTAAACACCGTGATGAACTGCTCCGCCGAGATCGTGCGGCGAAGTGCCAGCACGCAAAATACTGCCGTGAGCAGTATCGTAACAATAGACTTGACGTCTATAAGCTTTGCAAATTTCTGTTTCATGATATCCCTCCTAATCCGCTATGCACATAGCCTTGCCGCAGAGGTACTTCGTGCCTGTGTCGGCGATCTTCATTTTGTTGTACTGAACAGGCGCACAGGCCATCATGTAGACGTCCTTGAACACCGCCCCTGTGGTGGAGTCGGTAACAGGTATCAGATAACCCTTTTTCGCGGCGTCAATGGTCGATGTGAATGTCGCCTCCGATGATATGCCATCGTCTGTGGCGACCATATAGCTGTTATCGTCCGCAACGTACACGCACCCCTTAGCCGTGCTGCCGTCAAGCTTGGTGATATCGCCGACGTAAAGGTTGTAGAAATGTGGGTCACGGTTCTTTACGTTAGTGTCGGAGTTTGAATATACACAAAGGCAAACGCCTTTACTTGTTTTGCCAACAGACAATGCTAAGATGTTATTTACTCTGCTGCCTGACGTTAAATTTCTTTTTGCATTAGTCGGCGTAATTATATCAAGAGATACATAAAAATTACTGCCGCCAACCTCACAAGATATTTTCACATAGCTGTCAGCGGTAAAATAGTATTTCCCATAACATTCATACAGGTTATTTCCGGTAGTGACCGCTGAAGCTTCTTCCCAAGCATAAGCTGACAAAACAGCGTTTAGATATGCTACGAATGAATCGCGGGATGATGATAGCAGATACGTTTTATAAATAAACGTTGTATGTTCAATAGCCATAATTACACCCCCTCGGTGTCTTTGATACAGAGTGTTTTGCCGCAAAGGAAAACGCCCTTGCCTTCGACTTCCATTGCGCCGTACTGCACAGGTGAATAGCGCATAATGAAAATGTCGTTGAAGGTCTCGCCTGTTGCCGTGTTCACCACAGGTGAAAGAACCGCCTTGCGGTCTGCGTTTATCGTTGTGCCAAGTGCTGACATCGTGCCTGTGCCTTTTGCGGTGGCAACGGTGATATTTCCGCTGTCGTCTGAATATATACAGCCCTTTGCCGTTTGACCGTTGAATGAGTAATCACCAATATAAAAATTAAAATTTAAGGTCGTATCATAGCTGTTATCCTGTGACTTAGCTTTAAAAGCAAAACCATTCTCTGTCTTGCCGAACGCCCAACTGAAAAAAACATAGCGTCCGTCATTAGAACCAACGATCTGCATACTGCTGATTGCTCTTTTTGTTCCAAATGGGCCACATAGTGAAATAGTTATATTTGCGCCAGTTCCGCTTAATTGGCCTCCGTGAACTCGTATATAAAGATTTTCAGTAATATAAAAATCTTTATCTTCATCAGATGAGGTGCATTCAGATGTTGGAGCAGAATACCATTCGTATGCCGATATCAACGCCTTTATAAACTCAATAAAATTAGATTCACCAGAGATCATTCCATTTTTTGATGCATTAGTTTTTGTTATCTCTATCCCCATTAGTTCTCCTCTCCTTCCAATTCCATATCACCTGTCACGCTCTGCACGGTAACGCCTTCTGCGGCTGTTCTTGCCACACCCACCACAGCCTTCACCGCTGAACCCTCTGTCCAGGCGTAGGCTGTGCCGACGGGGACGGTGGTACCGCTCGCCATATCAGGTATAATGTCAATAATATCCATATTGCCGTTAAGGTCCTCGATGCTGAACCTGTCCGACCTGTCGGGCTTTTTAAGTCCAAGATTTTTTGTATACTCAGCCAATCTGTCCGCCTCCTGTGTTCTTGCCTATTATTAAATAGTATGTTGTGAACGTCTTTGTACCTGCGCTGTCATCTTTGGTGATTATCTGGTGGTCTAACCTCAGCTTGTTGTCTATGACCTCATAATGTACCTGCGCCGATTTATAATGCGCTCCACCCCAATCACAGCACACAAATATGTACGGCTGTGAAGTCATTGCCGGCAGAGTACAAACACCGTCATTCCACCACCAATGGGTGGTGTTGTTCTTGACCTGCAAACTTTTCGTTATCTTGCCGAATTTCATCACAAGCGGAAAAGTCCTTGACATCAGCGCTATTATCTGCGACACAGTTTTGCTTTTGAAGATAGAATTTGCGCCGTCTAAAAGCTCGTCCACCTGCTCTCCTGAGTATCTCAGCTCGTATTCGTCCTCGCCAACAATGCTTTCAAGTGCCGTGATACGTTCAGCCATTGCCGCAAGCTGTTCCTCAACTGTCTGACCTGTGTCCGCTGTATCGGCAGTATTCTCCGCCTGCGTATCAGCCGTCATTATCTCGTTATCGTCTGCCATTGTATTCCTCCTAAAGCTGTTCTTCAACGCTCAGACCCACCGCAGAAATATCGGCTGAAAGTCCGCCGTCAAAATTGAATCCTATGTTAGTTATTGGTATATCGTAGCTTTCGCCGCTTTCGCTGACGTATGTTATCACGTCACCAACGTCAAATCGGGGGTCGCCAAGGCGGTGAAAAAGCTCCGTTGTATACCACGAAAAGCCGCCTATCCTATGCCACAATGACCGCAGCAGCGACATTGTCATATATGGATTTTCAAACTCCAACACACGCCCTGCCGAGCCTGTGGTGTTGCCCAGCCGCAGAGTTTCGCTGTCGCTGACCTTGCAGACAATGCCTGCGAGGATATTCGGACGTTCTCCCAGTGTTGGCAGGTCGATAGTGTTGTTGTCCAGTATCTTCACGCTCGAGCCGTACCATTTGCGGACGTATCTGCCGTATCGGTCAACAAAACCGAACTCGCCTTGTGCCGAAGCTATGTAACTGAGCATCTGCCGCATTGTGGTGTCTTTGGGTATAGAGCTTATTTTGAAGTCGAAGTTTGCAGTTTTCAGCCTTATGTGACCCTTGCCGTAAAGCCTTGCACCGCCCTTTACACGGAGCTTTGCAGGGATGGTGTAGTCGTTGCCGTTTTGCAGTCCAAGCTGCTTGCATATGTCATCCTCAACAGCTTTTGACCACGCAGGTAGCTTGACCTTTGGCACATAGGTCTTGTCCGAAAAATACAGCCTATCCGCAAGAGTGATCTCAGTATTTCCACCAGACTTTTTCGACTTTACACAAGTAAACCGCCCAAGGGGTATCCGCTCTCCGTCAAGCACCTCTCCAAGCTTGCTTATCTGCTCCACTGTAAGCTTTGAAAGTTCTGCGTAGGTGTAGGATTCTAGGGTGGAGTAGGTGGTCACGCCTGTGAGGTCTGCAAGGTACAGGGACAGGTCATACTCTTTGCCGAGGAAACGTGTTTCAGCATCGTTTATCTGTAATGCCCAAGACTGTGAGCACACTGCACCAAGCTCTATGTCGTCACTGAGGCTCGTTGACTGCACGTCACTGGTAGCGGACATTATGTTGTCCCCCATTATTACGCTCTCGTCGTTTTCAAGCCACATACGCCATGTGCGGCAGTAGCTTTCGATGCGTGAGGAGACGGTTGTACTTGTTGTATACATATATCCGCCTCCTACTGCATGATAAGGTCAACAGCAACGCCTTTGCAGAACTGCCGCTTTTCGTCCCAGCCGAATATTTCATAGCTTGGATCTCCTGCATAAACGTCAAAGGTGCTTTCCTGAAATGTCT
>NZ_JAHZAX010000007.1 GCF_019423705.1 Ruminococcus sp.
AGGACTTGAACCTGCGGCATCTTGGTCCCAAACCAAGCACTCTACCAAACTGAGTTACGCCTCGTAGTTGACGTTGCACACGGTGGGGAAATATCTCCAGCCACGGAAAAGATCCAAGCTTTGTGTGCCTTGAGTTTTACGAATGTTTCCGCAAAACGTTTGTCTGCGTCATCAGACAGCTTAATTATTATACAATGCTTTGCTTGGTTTGTCAAGGGGTATTTTGATGATTTGTAGGGTTGCTGGGGCTGCGGTGTTTTATTTTGAAATAAAATGTGCAGATTGCACAGAAAATTGTGCTTTATTGTTGATCTTAGAGTGCGTTATGAGCCGCATTTACTTTTACCGAGCCTTAGAATAGGTTGTTGCCGATGGCGGCAAGCCCCTGCAAAAAAGGGGTTGATTTTTGAGAGCTGATGTGTTATTATATATTTAATATAGTATTTTTTGTTTTTTGGGAGGATATCATAATGAAAACTAAAGAATGTCCGTATTGCCATAAGGAAATTTCCGAGGAAGCAATACTCTGTAAATATTGTCACAATTTGCTTATCGATGAAAACGATACTGTCGCTGATAACGGCGATAATGTTAATGCTGACAATAACGTGCATATGGAGGACGACGCAGACAGAACTCGTGTGTTCACTAAGCAGGAAGCTGCCGATTATGAGGAAAAGACCCGTGCTTTCTCTGTTCCAAAACAGCCTGTACATAACGACCAGCCTGCCGATAATGCCTACGCTGCCCCTGTTCTCGACGATAACGACCAGTTCGGCGGCGTGAACGATCAGCCCGATTTCAACGATCAAGGCAATTATAGCTCAGGCAGCTATGACGATTTCAGCGACGATTATGATTATGACGACGATGACGCTGATTATGAGGAAGAGACTGAGGATGACTCAAAGAAAAAGCTCTTCGCTATCACAGCCGTTATCACAGTCGGCGTGCTGCTCGTTATTATCCTCGCTATTGTGGCAGGTTATAAGATATTCGGCGGAAGCAATGACGATTCGCTGAACTATTCCAAGAAGAGCAATTCCGTTGCAGCCGTTGACGACAGCAGCAAGAGCGGCGTTTATGTCGATACCCTTGAGGGAGATGACAGCAGCAAGGCTGATACAACTACTACTGAGCCTAAGGACGAAAGCTCCGATGAAGTTTCTGATACTGAGACAGATACTAATACTGCAACAACTACAACTACCACAACGGCTTCATCTACAACTACGACAACTACGACTTCCGCTTCGTCCACAACGTCTTCAACTACCACAACTACAACAGCTAAGTCGGAAAAGGAAGACACTGAGACGACCACAACGACAGCAGCAGGCGGTGATTCAAGCGACGCTATCGCAGCTATCACAGGTCAGATAAGCGGCACAGTTGAGTCCTATTCTTACAGAAGCGAGGACGCAGGCTACATTTACTATTATGTATACACAACTGACGGCCACGGTTACAGCGCAGCTTACAACAAGGCTGACGGCTCGGTAGTTCTTGTTCAGAGCTATTAATGCTATTAATATAGCGTTTGGTGACTTTACAATATGATTTTACAAAGGGCGACCTGCTTCGGCAGATCGTCCTTTTTTTGCCTGTTTGCGGCAGCTTCGGCGCATTTTACAGAAGCTTTTTCTTGTAAAGTGCGCTTTTTTGCGGCCTGTAAAAGTAAAATTCTTTGCAAACATCTTACAATGACTTTACTCTCCCACGGTTATTGATTTTACATTGGTGATGTATCATAATAACATCACCTGAATAAGATTTAAGAAAAAGACCACAGACGGGCTGTGGTGTAGGGCAGCATAAAGTTGCCGAATTAAGAAGGTGCAATTACATAGCCAAAACGGCTAAAGAAAGAGGTATATTTTATATGAAAACAAGAACATCAAAACTGGCAGCTATCTTTATGTCAATGGCACTTGCGGCTTCAATGCTTGCAGGCTGCGGCGGAAGCTCAGATAAGATTACGGTTATTTCCCGTGAGGACGGTTCGGGCACAAGAGGCGCTTTCATCGAGCTCACAGGTATCGAGGAGAAGGACGCTGACGGAAACAAGACCGATAACACGAAGAAGGACGCACTTATCTGCAAGTCCACAGACGTTGTGCTCACACAGGTTTCGGGCGATAAGAACGCTATCGGTTACATCTCGTTCGGTTCACTCAACGATACAGTAAAGGCTCTTAAAGTAGAGGGCGTTGAACCTTCAACAGCAACTATCGAGAGCGGCGATTACAAGATCGTAAGACCTTTCAACATCGCAGTTAAGGACGGCCTTTCAGACGCAGCACAGGACTTTGAGAACTATATCCTCAGCTCAGAAGGTCAGGACATCATCGAGAAGGCAGGCTACATCAAGATCGACAAGAGCGCAGCAGCTTATGCTTCAAACAACGCTTCCGGCAAGGTGGTAGTCAGCGGTTCATCTTCTGTAACGCCTGTTATGGAAAAGCTTGCGGAAGCTTATCAGAAGGTAAACACAGGCGTAACAGTTGACGTTCAGCAGTCAGACTCTTCAACAGGTATCAAGGACGCTATCAACGGCACATCTGATATCGGTATGGCTTCAAGAGATATCTCCGACGACGAGCTTTCACAGGGTGTCAAGTCTGTTACTATCGCACAGGACGCTATCGCAGTTATCGTAAACAAGGACAACACAGTTGACGATATCACAATGGACGAGATCAAGGCTATCTACACAGGCTCAAAGACAAACTGGTCCGACGAAAGCAAGTAAATTTGCTCGCAAATAATAATTTTCCACAATAAGTAGGGGCGAACAGCGTTCGCCCGTTTTGATACGTTTTGTATACGTTATCAAAATGCTAAAACGAAAGAAAACACGCTGAGGTGATAAATACGTTGACGGAAAATACGGCGATCGCCGAGACAAATTCAACTTCAAAAAAGCACCACATCAACAGAAAAGCAAGGGTTCTTGAAAAAGGAATGAAAGGGCTCTTCTTCCTCTGCGCCTGCGTATCCGTAGCGGCGGTAGTGGTCATATGTATATTTATGTTCGCAAAGGGCTGCCCCGCTATCGCAAAGATAGGCGTTGGCGAGTTCCTCTTCGGCTCAGACTGGAGCCCGAGAAACGTTCCTGCTTCATACGGCATTTTCCCGATGATAGTAGGCTCTCTTTACTGCACTGCCGGTGCAATGGTCATCGGTGTGCCCATAGGACTTCTCACGGCTATCTATATGGCTAAGTTCTGTCCGAAAAAGCTTTTCAAATGGCTTATGCCGCCTATCAATCTGCTGGCAGGTATCCCGTCTATCGTATACGGCTTCTTCGGAATGGTAGTTGTCGTGCCCCTCATCAGAAACATTTTCGGCGGAACAGGCAACAGCGTTTTGACTGTATCTATCATTCTTGGGATTATGATACTTCCGACTATCGTTGGAATGAGCGTTAGCGCACTTCAGGCCGTTCCCGACAGCTATTACGAGGGCGCAGTCGCTCTTGGTGCGACACACGAGAGAGCAGTTGCAACAGTAGTTTTCCCAGCCGCTAGATCCGGCGTGCTGGCAAGCGTTATCCTCGCTGTGGGCAGAGCTATCGGCGAGACGATGGCTGTAATTATGATCGCAGGCAACTCGACCATTATCCCACATTCGCTCCTTGACAGCGTTAGAACGCTTACAGGCAATATCGTAATTGAAATGAGCTACGCAGAGGGACTTCACTATGACGCACTTATCGCAACAGGCGTTGTGCTCTTCGTATTCATTCTGCTCCTCAACCTCTGCTTCAATCTTATCTCAAACAGAAAGGACAAGGGGTGATACATAATGTCAGACAGAATGAAAACCTATAAGACCCACCCGCTTTCCCTTGTGTTCAATATCCTCACAAAGATCGCTGTGGCGCTGACTATCGGCATTTTCATCTTGATAGTAGGCTATGTTGTGATAAAGGGCGTGCCTTATCTCAAACCTTCGCTTTTCGCTAAAGAATACACCACGGAGAACGTTTCAATGCTCCCTGCGATAATCAATACCTTTGAAATGCTCCTTGTTTCCCTTGCTATCGCTGCACCTCTCGGCATATTCTGCGCAATATATCTTGTTGAGTATGCTAAAAAGGGCAACAAATTCGTTAGGATAATAAGACTTACGACAGAGACCCTTTCGGGTATCCCTTCTATCGTATACGGACTTTTCGGCAATATGTTCTTTGTGCTGGCGCTCAACTGGAAGCTTTCAATGCTTTCGGGTGCGTGCACGCTGGCGATAATGGTTCTGCCGCTCATAATCCGTTCGACGGAAGAGGCGCTCAAGTCTGTTGACGACAGCTTCCGTGAGGGCAGCTACGGCCTTGGCGCAGGAAAGCTCAGAACTATCTTCGTTATCGTTCTGCCTCCTGCAATAAGCGGTATCCTCTCGGGCGTTATCCTTGCAATGGGACGTATCTTCGGCGAGACCGCCGCACTTATCTACACCGCAGGAACTATTGCAAAGTATGCAGGCCTTACCGATTCGGGACGCACACTTTCTGTACATATGTATTCGCTTTCAAACGAGGGACTTTATATGAATGAAGCAAGCGCAACGGCAGTCGTACTGCTGGCGGTGGTGCTGCTTCTTAACGGACTGGCTTCTCTTGTTGCTAAAAAGCTTTCCAAAGGAGGAAACTGATAAATGAGCACTCAGACTCAGACAAATCAGCCAAAATTGCAGGTCAAAAACTGCGACCTGTTTTACGGCGATTTTCAAGCGCTGAAAAATATAAACCTTGAGATACAGGAAAAGGAGATAACCGCATTTATCGGCCCGTCGGGCTGCGGAAAATCCACCCTGCTCAAGTCATTAAACAGAATGAACGATCTTGTGGAGGGCTGCAAGATAACAGGCGAATTTACACTTGACGGCGAAAATATCTACAAGGATATGGAGATAACAGAGCTTAGAAAGCGTGTGGGAATGGTTTTCCAAAAGCCTAACCTTTTCCCGATGTCCATATATGACAACATCGCATACGGCCCGAGAACACACGGCATAAAGAAAAAGGCGGAGCTTGACGAGATCGTGGAGACCACTCTCAGACAGGCCTCCGTTTGGGACGAGACAAAGGACAGACTAAAAAAATCCGCCCTTGGAATGTCCGGCGGTCAGCAGCAGAGAATTTGTATCGCAAGAGCTTTGGCTGTAAAGCCCGAGGTGCTGCTTATGGACGAGCCGACGTCCGCTCTTGACCCTATCTCCACTATCAAGATCGAGGAGCTTGCAACGGAGCTTAAAAAGGATTACACTATCATTATCGTAACACACAATATGCAGCAGGCGACCCGTATATCTGACAAGACGGCGTTTTTCCTCCACGGAGAGATAGTTGAGTTCGACAAGACCCAGCGTATATTCTCTAATCCTAAGGAACAGAAAACGCTTGAATATATCACAGGACGTTTTGGTTAATGGGATATTTGTGGATAAAGTAGGGAAAGGAATGGGTCTTAAAAATGCGTGCTAGTTTTGACAACAAGCTTAATGAACTCAACAGAAAGCTGCTGGATATGGCGGCAATGGTGGAACAGATAATCGCAATGTCGATAAAATCACTTGAGAAGCAGGACGAAAAGCTTGCAAAGGAGACGGTGGGATTTGATGAGAAGATCAACGAAGCCGAGCGTGAGGTGGAGCGTATCTGCCTTAACCTGCTTTTGCAGTATCAGCCTGTTTTTGCCGATGATCTGAGAAGAGTTTCGGCGGCGCTGAAGATGATAACTGATATGGAGCGTGTGGGCGATCAGGCTGCGGATATCGCAGAGCTGAACATTATGCTCATAAAGAAAAAGCAGCGCTGGGAGCTTTCGGACATAAGCGAAATGGCAAGAGCTGCCACAACAATGGTGACGGAAGCCATCGACGCTTATGTAAACAATGATGAAGAGCTTGCGAAAGCTGTCATAAAGTCTGACGACAAGATCGACGAGCTGTTTGTAAAGACAAAGGATAAGATAATAAACGAGATCGCAGCCGACAAGGCAAACGGCGAAAAGGCTATCGACACACTTATGGTGGCAAAATACTTCGAGCGTATCGGCGACCACGCTGTAAACATTGCAGAATGGGTGGTATTCTCCATTACAGGCGTTCATAAGACAGAACGGATAATGTAATATACAGTAAGATACAGCAAAAGAACAAAAAACTTTTCAATGTAAATATTTGATGAAAAACGGTGTTATACGTCGTTTCAGGCTGTCGAAAAACGCCCAAATAACGGGCGAACGATGTTCGCCCCTACATATAAACAGCGTATTTACGCCATTTGTATGGGACGGCGAAATTTATCTGTTCAACGTTGTTCGCAGATAAATTGACGTCCCACTTGTTTGAACCTTATTCGACAAGCTAAAACGGCGTTCAACGTCGTTTTTTAGGCTAAGGCACCACCGCACAAGGCACGCCTAGCGGCTTTGCACGCAATCTGCTTGCAGATTTTCCGCCATATCGCACAGAAATTTCTTGACATACGACAGTATGCCTGCAAAATTTCTATACGATCTGACGAAAAATCTGACTGCGCATCTTACGCACAATCCTTGTGTGGTGGTGCCTAAAAAAAGAGATTTTACTCAGATTTTACTCTGCCTGATTTGTTATTTTACAATTGTGTTGTATAATGTTCATTGTAAAGTATGTAACATTAGTGTAAAATGGTATTTAGGAGCAAATGGTATGAGTATTTTTAACGTGTTGACTCTTATCGGCGGCCTTGCGATGTTCCTTTACGGAATGAACGTAATGGGCGGCGGTCTTGAAAAGCTTGCAGGCGGCAAGCTTGAGAAGATTTTTGAAAAACTGACCTCGAACCCGCTCAAAGCGGTGCTGCTTGGTCTTTCTGTGACGGCTGTTATACAGTCGTCCTCAGCCACAACGGTAATGCTGGTGGGCTTTGTTAATGCAGGCATTATGAAGCTTCATTCAGCTATCGGCGTTATAATGGGCGCAAATATCGGCACAACGGTGACGGCTTGGCTGCTTTCTCTTTCGGGATTGGACGGCGACAGCTTTTTGATACAGATGTTAAAGCCGACCGCATTTTCGCCTGTCCTTGCAATAGTCGGCGTGGCGATACTTACATTCTCAAAGAGCGACAGAAAAAAAGACGTTGCGACTATCCTTATAGGCTTTGCTGTGCTTATGTTCGGAATGAACACGATGAGCGGAGCTGTTGAGCCGCTAAAGGACGTGCCTGAGTTTGCTGAGATACTTCTTTGGTTCAAAAATCCTATCCTGGGCGTGCTTGCCGGTGCGCTTCTTACGGCGATAATCCAGTCGTCGTCTGCTTCGGTGGGAATCTTGCAGGCGCTTTCGGCAACAGGCGCAATAACATTCGGTTCGGCGCTGCCAATTATTTTCGGACAGAATATCGGTACTTGCGTGACTGCGCTGCTTTCATCTATCGGCACAAGCAAGAACGCAAAGAGAGTTGCGGTGGCCCACCTTTATTTCAACATCATCGGAACGGTCCTTTTCCTTACGATATTCTACATCGCAAATGCTCTTATCGGCTTTTCGTTCATTGACGGAGTTGTGGGGGCAAAGGAGATAGCAATTGTCCATACGATATTCAACCTTTCAACGACTATCGTGCTGCTGCCTTTCATAAAGGTGCTGGAAAAGCTTGCTTACCTCACTATCAAAGACGGCGAGGGCGAGGGACAGAACAACGATATGGAAGCTCAGTTCAGACTGCTTGACGACAGATTTTTGCAGTCGCCAACATTCGCAGTTGAAAAGTGCAGAGAGCTTACCTATAAAATGGGCGAGATCGCAAAGGAAAGTATTAATATGTCCATAGATATCGCAACGGGCAAGTTCGATCAGGCAAAGGCGGATCAGATCAAGGCAAACGAATCTGCTGTGGATATGTATGAGGATAAGCTTGGAACATATCTTGTGAAGCTTTCAAGCCAAAATATGTCGGTGAGGGATTCGCAGTCAGTTTCAACGCTTCTTCACGTTATCGGCGATTTCGAGAGGATATCAGACCACGCAATGAACATTGTTTCCGTTGCGGAGGAAAAGCACAGCAAGAACGTTGAGTTCTCGGCTCAGGCGACAGAGGAGATAACTGTTATCTGCAACGCCGTCAAGGAGATACTTGACACGGCACTTGAAGCCTTTGAAAAGCACGATCTTGACACAGCTTCAAGAGTTGAACCGCTGGAAGAGGTCGTTGACAGACTGAGGACAAGGCTAAAGAACCGCCACGTCAGAAGGCTCCAGTCAGGTGAATGCACGATCGAAATGGGCTTTATCTTCTCAGACCTTTTGACAAATCTTGAAAGAGTTTCAGACCATTGCTCAAATATAGCGGTATGTCTTATACAGGCGGACGATGAAAGCTTTGACACCCACGAGTATGTTAAAATGCTCAAAAATTCGGGCGAGGGCTTTGACGGACAGGTGAAGAGATACTGCGAAAAATATGCTCTGCCTGCAAAAGAACTTTAGGGGGAAACTAGATGTCACTTATATATTGTGTAGAGGACGACGATGGTATCAGAGAGCTTGTTTCCTGCGCTCTCAAGTCGGGCGGATATGACGTGAAGGCTTTTCCGAAAGCCAAGCCCCTCTATGAAGAGATAAAAAACAAGCAGCCTGCACTTGTGCTGCTTGACATTATGCTGCCTGACGAGGACGGTTACACTATCCTCTCAAAGCTCAAAAAGGACAGCAGAACGCAGGATATCCCTGTTATAATGCTCACCGCAAAGGCAAGCGAGATCGACAAGGTATCGGGTCTTGAAATGGGTGCGGACGATTATATCACAAAGCCATTCGGCGTAATGGAGCTGCTTTCGAGGATAAAAGCCGTGCTGAGACGTGCCAACAAGCAAAACAGCGAGGTGGAAGTCATCGAAGAGGGCGGCGTATCCCTTGACGCTTCAAGGCGTATATGCTCTTATAACGGACAGGAAGTCGTGCTCACATACAAGGAATTCGAGCTTCTTATGTATCTGATGCGCCACAAGTCTATCGCCGTCAGCCGTGACAAGCTTATGGAAATGGTTTGGGGCTATGAGTTCGCAGGAGAGACGAGGACTGTCGATATGCACATCAAGACCCTGCGTCAGAAGCTTGAAGCCGCAGGCTGTACAGATCTTATCAAGACTGTAAGAGGCGTTGGCTACAAGGTTTAAGCATATATATGTAGATATATGTAGGGGCGAACATTGTTCGCCCGTTTATTCGCCGTTTGTTTCGACAGATCACGGCAAATTTATATTCCAATCAAAAGAAGGTGAATGATCGTGCAGAAAAAAATATATAGGGTTATGACTTTGCTAGTGTCCTGCACGGTGGTAATATTCCTGCTGGTGACAGGTTCTCTTGGTTATTCATCTTATCAGAGATTCACCAAAGAGGGGCTGAAATCCGCTGCAAGGCTTGTTGCGGCAGGAGATAATGAGCCTTCTGAAATGGCGGATATACTCAAAAAGTCCATTGATTATGATATCAGAGTGACTTATATCGACGCTTCGGGCAAGGTGCTTTTCGATTCCGTTGCCGACCCTGCAAAAATGGAGAACCATTCTCAGCGTGACGAGTTTGTCAAGGCAATGGCTGACGGCGAGGGCGAGGCGACACGTTTTTCCGAGACTTTGGGCTATTCGACATATTATTATGCGATACAGTACAAAGACGGCGTGCTGAGATTTTCCACCGATAAGGAAAACCTTGCAGGAGTGTTCCTTGTTGTGCTTCCAATGCTTGTGGTATTTGCCGGTGCGATAATATTCGTTACGACCGTAATTTCTATCAAGCTTTCGGAAAGTATGATAAAGCCGATAAATTCACTTGTGAAGCAGCTTGATCTGAGAAACGAGAACATCGGTCAGTTCGAGACCCCTTATGAGGAGCTTGAGCCGATAATCAAAAACGCCGACGTGCTTATGGGCCGTATCCACAAGAATATGAACAAGATAAAGGCGGAAAAGGAGAAAATTTCTCTTATCACCGAAAATATGGTGGAGGGAATGGTGCTTCTTGACGAGGATATGACGGTGCTTTCCGTCAACAAGAGCGCACTTCACACCCTTACTGACAGCTATGACGTATCAGAGCGCAGCAGGATAAGAGCGCTGACTGACGATCAGCAGGTGATAGAGCTTCTTGAAGAGGCAAAGGAAAACGGCGCTGCCAACGGCATTGTGTCGGTCAAGGGCAGATTTTACCGCACTTTTGTCAACAAGGTTTACAGCGAGAACACAATGGATTTCGGACTTATAATGTTCCTTGTGGACGTAACGGAAGAAATTCAGAGCGAGCAGATAAGGCGAGATTTCTCCGCCAATGTTTCTCACGAGCTGAAAACGCCGCTGACCACTATAAAGGGCTTTGGCGAGCTTCTTGAAAACGGACTTTTCACCAAGCAGGAGGACGTAAAGAAATACGGCGGAATGATATATCGTGAGAGCGAGCGCCTGCTTTATCTCATCAACGACATCATAAGACTTTCGCAGATCGAGGAGCAGGAGCACGTTTTGAGCGACACTATCGACCTGTTAAAGACTGCTCATGATGTTGAAGAGATATTGCAGAACAAGGCGTACAATCACAAAGTTGAGATACACATTGACGGCGAGCCTGCCATTATCCACGGCAATCAGAGCTATATAACAGAGCTTTTCCTCAATCTTATGGACAATGCTGTCAAATACAGCAAAGAAGTCGGCGATCTTTGGGTAAGCGTTCGCAAAGAGGGCGACAAGGCTGTTGCGGTCTTTAAGGACAACGGCATAGGCATTTCCGACGAAGATCAGAGCCGAGTATTCGAGCGTTTTTACCGTGTTGACAAGAGCCGCTCAAAGAAAATCGGCGGAACGGGACTTGGGCTTTCGATAGTAAAGCACATTGTTTCCTATCACGACGGCGAGATATCTATGAAGAGCGAGCCGGGCAAGGGAACGGAGATAACTGTTAGGCTTCCGCTTGCTCCCTCTAGTGAGGAATGAGGAGTGAGGAATGAATGTATCGCCTAACGGCGATGATCTTTGTTGCGAACTTCGTTCGCCCTTTTTTGTGCGCTATTTGTATGTGACGTTTGTATGCTCTGTTTCTGTGCTATTTTTGCTATTTTCCTTGCAATTTGCGCATTTGTATGCTATAATAAACAATAAATATGAACTATGAATTTTATTGCGGAGGTATAAAATGACTGAGGAAAACAAGAACGTTCAGAATACGAACGAGCAGAATAAAGATGATAAAAAAGAGGGCAATGTGCTGGCAGGCTTTGTGCTCTACACGGACGCAAATATCGACTGGCTGAGATTCAAAAAATATCTCAAAGAGGACTGGAACATTATCCCACAGGACGATGTCAAGGACAATGCTATGGTTTTCAAAGTCGGCGATATGGTTGTTGCTTGCTCCCTTATGCCTAACCCTGTTCCAAACAAGGAGGCGGAGGCTGCGGCTAAGTACAATATCCTTTGGAAAGAGGGCGCAAGCGAGGTCGCAAAGCACAATGCGCACATTATGCTGGCGGTAATGAACAAGACAAAGGCTATCGATCAGGCTATCCTTTTTGCCAAGGTCGCAAGCTCTTTGCTCAAGCTTGACAACGCTATCGGCATTTACAAAGACCCGACAGTTTACGAGAAAAATTTCTATGTGAACTTTGCCGAGACTATAAAGGACGGCGAATATCCAATGCCTATCCTTATTTATACAGGTATGTATCTTGCGAAAACTGGTCTTTGCGCTTTCACATCGGGAATGAGATTTTTCGGATATGAGGAAATGGAGATCGTTGATTCTCCGAAGCAGCCGAACGATCTGCTGGGCTTTTTGCTTTCTATCTCAGAGTACGTTCTCTCCGAGGGCGTTGAGCTAAAGGACGGCGAGACTATCGGCTTCACGGAGGAGCAAAAGCTGCCTATCACCCTGTCCGACGGCGTAAGCGTTCCGGGCAAGACCCTCAAGATCAAATATTGATGATTTGAAACAATATATTAAATGCCGCAAAGTGGGAAACTAATGGGCGACCACAGGTCGCCCCTACAAAAAACAACGCAATTACGTCAATTGTAGAGGAAAATTGTTGTTCGACAAGGCTTATTACAATTTGCGTCCTCGACGTCCCGCTTGTTTCGGAGTTTTTCAACAGTTTTAGCCGTACAATTTGTGCGGCTTTTTTTGTGTATGATATCAAAAATTGCGGCGTAAAGCCGATTTGCATTGACTTATTTTTGGCGGCGTGATATACTGATTATGTGTCGTCATTTGGCGATGCGATCAGATCTATGTTAAGTTTTATTTATTTTTATTATTTTTTGCGTTAGGAGCATTGTTGTGGTTTTTGCTGATCTATTTTTCCTTTATTTTTTCCTGCCAGTGTGCTTGATATGTTATTTTATAACAAAAAAGCCTGCCATAAGAAACGGCGTGCTGATAGTATTTTCGCTGATATTCTATGCTTGGGGCGAGCCTGTTTGGGTGAGCATTCTTATAGTTTCGTCCTTGGTTGACTACATAAACGGCCGTGTCATTGAAAAACACCCCGAGGGCTGGCAGGCAAAAGCCGCTTTGGCTTGGTCGTTGATATTCAATCTAGGCGTGCTGTTCGGCTTCAAGTATACGGCGTTCTTTGTTGAAAACCTCAACAACTGGTTCGGGCTGGGCATACCCGTGCCCAATATCGTGCTGCCGATCGGCATATCATTCTTTACATTTCAGACTATTTCATACACTGTGGACTGTTATTGGGGCAAGGTCACGCCGCAGAAAAGCTTTTGGCGCTTTTTGATGTACGTTTCCCTCTTCCCACAGCTTGTGGCAGGACCTATCGTCCGCTATTCAGTTATCGCCGATGAGATAAACGAGCGCCACACCACAGCAAAAGACCTTTCCGACGGCTTTTCAAGAATTATTCTCGGACTTGGCAAAAAGGTAATAATAGCAAATAATCTCAGCACTATCGTAACAGCACTTTTCGGCTCGGCTTCAAACGGCTATGAGAATATCAAGACACAGTCCGTGACAGGCGCTTGGGTCGGTGCGATACTGGTGGGACTTTGGTATTATTTTGACTTTTCGGGCTATTCCGATATCGCAATCGGCTTGGGACGAATTTTCGGCTTCCACTTTGATGAGAACTTCAAATATCCTTTCATATGCAAGTCAATATCCGAATTTTGGCAGAGATGGCATATCTCCCTCAGTTCGTTCTTCCGTGACTATGTGCTTTATCTGCCTATCTTTGGCAAAAGAAGAAAATACGGCGGACTGTTCCTCGTGTGGTTCTGCACAGGACTTTGGCACGGCGCAAGCTGGAACTTCATCTTCTGGGGACTTTATTACGGTCTTTTCATTTTTATGGAAATGCTCATCGGCAAAAAGCGTATGAAGAAAATGCCTGCTTTTTGGGCGCATATCTACACAAAGTTTGTGATATTTGTGGGCTTCGGAATATTCTATTTCGAGAATTTGGGCTCGCTGGGAACGTTTTTCAAGGCACTGGTGGGCGCAAACGGCAACAAGCTTACCGACGCTGTCACGAACCACTTACTTATGAACAACATTTGGCTTTTCGCCGTTGCAATACTTTTCACAATGCCTGTTGTTCCAAAGATCAAGGAAAAAGCCCTTGTCGCAAAGGGTTCGGCTTTTGCGATACAGTCATTCGGTATCGTCTGCAACGCCGCAATACTTCTTTTGAGCAGCGTTTTGCTTGTCAATACCACAAACAACCCATTCTTGTATTTCAGATTTTAGGCAGGTGAGAAGTTATGGATAATACAAATAATAGCAATAAAAAATTTGATAAGGACTTCTCTTTGCCCGATACAAAGGCGCTTTCAGAAGCCTATACAGACTATCTTGACAGCGTGACCTTCGGCGGAAAAAGCCTTTCAGAGCCGAAAACGTCCAAAGCTCAGAATGCTCATAAAATAGAAGAGCAGGACGAGGAATATTCAAAAGAGCACAACGAGATAGTTGAGAAAATAAAAGAGAAAAACCGCATTTTAAGCCAGAGTATTTGGACGGACGAGCCTGTTTTGAAGCCAAAGAAAAGCGTTTGGCTGGACGATGAAAGCGACAGCGCTTCTAATGTTAAGGCTGATGTCAAGGCTAAAGCTGACGCTCCAAAGGCTGTAAAAGATCAGACAAATGCCGCTCCAAAAGAGGAAAATAAGGCGGATAATGACGTTATTATCCCGTTTTCATTGGAGAAAAACCACATTGACGGGGCGAAAAAAGAGATCACAATGGAGGTGGCTGCCGACGGAAGTCTGCGCAAAAAGCCTTCAAAGAAAAACTTCACGCTGAAGATACCCGACAGCTATTACAGGGAATACGATCAGGGCTATCAAAAGGCTCAGCCTGTTATCGGCGGAAAAAAGGTGGAGATAATCGACAAGAGAAATATGTCGACTGAGAAGTCGGAAAGTTCTGCAAATGCTGAAAATTCTGATAAAGTTGACGATAAGCCAAAAGGTAAGAGGCTTTCCGAAAGCCGTGTCGAGGCGACGATAAATGTAAAATTGCCGACAGAAAATGTGAAACCGGCAGCCGAAAATGTGAAACAGGTTTCACATAATGATACTGAAACATTGCAGAAATCAGCGAGCGGAAATTCCGAAAGCGCTGAGAAGATCGAGACCATTGACCAATATGAGGAAGCCCACAAGAAAAGCTTGGAGCGTGTGGCAAAGCGCAGGGCGGAAAGGGAAGAGGCAAAGAAAAATAATATCCACGAACTGGAATTCAATGTGATAAACGTCGTGGTCTGCTTGGTGATTGTTTTCGGCGTGTTTATTGCGCTGCTTGTGATGAAGCGTGAAAGCGGCTTTATCCAGTCGGAAAACAGAAACCTTGCGACCTTCCCGAAATTCTCGGTATCCTCCTATTTCAAGGGCGAATACACAAGCGGCATTGCGGAATATTTTACCGATACTGTGCCGAACAGGGAGACTTTCAAGAAATTCTGCTCTGAGTTTTCAAATATGCTGGGAATAAAGCTCAATGATACTGTCATTTCGGGGGATTTCAAGACAGTTCAGAAGGAAGAGCTTGACCAAGAAAAGGTTGCGACAACCACGACTGTTACGGCGTTTACAGGCTCGAGGACGACCACGACTTCGGGTGATACCACTAGCGCTGATACCACCACAACAAAGAAAAAGACAACTACTGAAAAGGTGGTGGAAGTGCCCGACAACCTTGATGACGGTCAATGGGAAGGTGATGTTATCGTATCGGGCAAGGGCGAAAACGTCCGTGCAATGGGCGCTTATTACGGTACTTTCGAGAACGGTGATAAGTACGCTGAGACCATCAACAAATGGAAGGCTGATCTTGGCGACAGCGTGAACGTATACAATATGTCTATCCCGACTTCGGCGGCTTATTATATGCCGAACAACCTCAAGGACGCTGTTTCGGATCAGAAGGACAATATCGACAACATTGCCGCAGGACTTAAAGGAATAATCAACACCGATGTTTACGACGCTATCGGTGCGCACAAGGACGAATATATCTACTCGAGGACGGATCATCATTGGCAGCCGCTGGGCGCATATTATGCGGCGGAAGTTTTTGCTGGTCAGTCGGGAATAGATTTCCCGAGCCTTGACACCTACGACAAGAGGGAGATAGACGGCTTTGTTGGCACGATGTACGCTTACAGCAATTATAACAGCGAGCTTCAGAAATATCCCGACAAGTTTATTTACTACAAGCCCGACAACAATGACGATCTTACTGTGACATATTACGACACGTCATTTAAAAACCCTGTTCAGTCAACGCTGTTCTTTGATTATGCTGAGGGCGTGAACTGCTATTCGGCTATTCTGAACGTTGACCAAGAGATCGCAGAGATCGACACGGGGGTGGATAATGGCAGAGTGCTGGTGGTATTCAAGGACAGCTTCGGCAATGCGCTTATCCCGTTCTTTACCCACGGCTTCTCGAAAATTTATGTGTGCGATTTCAGATATTTCGATATCAACGCCATAGATTTCTGCAAGCAGGTGGGCTGCACGGACTTGCTGTTTGCGATATCCATAACATCCTGTTCAACGCCGACTAAGGTGGATTGTTTGAATAATATTAGGATACAGTAATTTTTGACCAAAGGGGATAGTTATGGGGGAATATGAGAATCTGGGGAAATTAATTGGCGATGCAGCGATATTTATGTATGTGTACGGGGCTATCATCGCTGTTGTGATTATCTTGCTGGGAGTACTTGTGGCGAGGTACATAAAGAAA
Source organism: Ruminococcus sp. (assembly GCF_019423705.1). Lineage (GTDB taxonomy): Bacteria > Bacillota > Clostridia > Oscillospirales > Ruminococcaceae > Hominimerdicola. The sequence continues at coordinate 16,252 of NZ_JAHZAX010000007.1, forward strand.
AAGAATAGGAAAAACAAGGGTAATGATGATAAAAAATATGTGCCAATGAGGATAAGCATTATTATTGTGGTGGCGGCGCTGATATTGCTGGCGTCGCCGATCATAATGGGGATATTTTTGTAAATGTAAGTGATCTATGAGGTGATCAGGAAGATGGATATAAGACAACAGAAGCAGATCAAGGAATTTTTGGTTGAAAGTTTTGGAAGCGAAAGGGGCGGAGAACTGTTTGAAATGCAGGATAAGACCCTTGGCGCTATCATCGGCAATACCAAAGGCAAAACGGAAAATCAGATGAAAACCCTTGTGCAGACCATTTTGCCGAGGATTGCCCTTTATAAAAGCTTGACGGAAGCAGGGCTTTCGGAAGATGACGTGTATAAGCATATGCGCAAGTATATGCTGGAGATAGTTGCGGCGAAAAAGCACGCTGCTACGGCGAAAATGGAGATCGTGCCGGGATTTTATGCAATATACAGCAGGGTGTTTTTGAAAATAATGCGCACCACCGACCTTCAGGAAAGCACGCAGGAACAGGGCAAGGACTACTATAATATCACTATTACAAAGTGCCTTTGGCATACGGCTTGCGTGGAAAATGGCTGCGAGGAACTTTGCAGACTGTTTTGCGACGTTGACGACGTGACATACGGCGGACTTAGAAAGATAGGATTTTCAAGGACAAAAACGCTTGGCTATGGCGGCGATTGCTGCGATTTTCATATGTTTAGGAAATAGGTGTAAGGTGTAAGATGATATGAATATTACGGTATATTTGGGCGCAAGTGATGGCAACGACCCTGCTTTGAGAAAAGCAGTCACAGAGCTGGGCACTTGGATAGGGCAGAGCGGAAATGTGCTTGTTTATGGCGGCTCTAAAGGCGGATTAATGGGAGCGTTAGCAGACAGCGTGCTCAATGCAGGCGGAAAAGTTATTGGCATCGAGCTGCAGCTCTTTATTTTGAATGAGTTTCAGCATAACGGGCTGACTGAACTTATTGTGACTAAAGATATGTCTGAACGTAAAAATAGGATGATAGAGCTTGGCGATGCTTTTATTGCTTTTCCGGGCGGCACAGGTACGCTTGAAGAAATTGCGGAAGTTATGTCAAAGGTTTCATTGAAGCAGCTTGACGCTCCGTGTATTCTTTATAATTTGGACGGATATTACAATGACCTTAAAAATTTGCTTGGGCATATGATAGAAAAAGGGTTATCCTCTGAGGAACGACAGTCAGGCATTTACTTTGCTGACGACCTTGAACAAATACAGAGGGCGCTTGTGCAAAAGTCAGATATCTGTGTTGAGTGATCTGTGGAAACAAAAAGAGAGGACAATATGATAGAGCTTAATTATCCATTTGACAATGGGTTTATAATGAAAAAGAAAAGATCGCTGAAAAGGCAGCTTTTGGGCGACGGGGCGGTGCGTGTCAAGAAAAAGATCGCTGTGCTGGGCGGCTCAACTACTGACGATATCGTTTCGGTTCTGGAGCTGTTTTTGCTGGATATGGGCTTTGAGTGCAAATTTTATCAGTCTGAGTACGGGCAGTTTTGGCAGGACGCCGTGTTCTCAAATGAGGAGCTTGACAGCTTTGCGCCTGACCTTGTGTATATCCACACCAGCCTTAGAAATCTCAGCTTTTTGCCGACGCCGAGATCGACTGAGCAGGAGATAGAGCAGGCTTTGAACGCTGAGCTTGACAAGCTTTCGCAGGCTTGGGACGGAGTGAAAGAGCATTTCAATTGCCCCGTGATACAAAATAATTTTGAGCTGCCTTCCTATCGGCTTATGGGAAATATGGACGCTTCCGACAGGCGTGGTGCGGTGAATTTCGTCACACGGCTGAATGTGAAGCTTTATGACAGGATAGCAGAGCGAAAGGAAATCTATCTCAACGATATCAACTGGCTGTCGGCGGCTTATGGGCTGGAAAAATGGAGCGACCCGAAGTTCTGGTATCTTTATAAGTATGCGCTTGATATTAACGCTATCCCAGAGCTGGCTTTTCAGATCGCCAATATCATAAAGGCGATATTTGGCAAGAATAAAAAGGCGCTGGCGCTTGACCTTGACAACACCCTTTGGGGCGGTATTGTCGGCGATGACGGAGCGGAGAACCTTGAGATCGGCAAAGAGACCGCCGAGGCTATGGCTTATTACGAGTTTCAGAAGTATGTAAAGGCTCATAAGGATATCGGCGTGCTGCTGACTGTTTGCTCGAAAAATGAGGAGGAGAACGCTATTGCAGGGCTTTCTCACCCCGAGGGCGTGCTTAGGCCGGCGGACTTTGTGAATATCAAGGCAAACTGGCTCCCAAAGGACAAAAATATTGCGGATATTGCGCAGGAGCTCAACATTCTTGCGGAGTCTATCGTCTTTGTGGACGATAACCCTGCGGAGCGTGAGATAGTGAGAGAGCAGCTTGCAGGAACGGCTGTTCCTGAGATCGGCGAGGTGACGGACTATGTCAGGGTGCTCGATCGGTCGGGATTTTTTGAGACTGTATCACTTTCTGAGGACGATTTCAAACGCAATGAAATGTATCGTGCAAATGCCGAGCGTGCAAAGGCGCAGAGCAGGTTTGAAAACTATGAGGACTATCTGCTGAGCCTTGAAATGCGTGGTAAGATCGCAGATTTTTCGCCGATGTATATTCAGCGGATAACCCAGCTGACGAACAAGAGCAACCAGTTCAACCTCACCACAAAGCGCTATACTGTGGAGCAAATGGAAACGGTTTATGATTCCGACGAGTATGTGCGGCTTTACGGCAAGCTTTACGATAAGTTCGGTGATAACGGCGTTGTGGCGGTGACTATCGGAAAGCTGCGTGAGGTCAAAGAGGGCGCAAAGGCGCTTGATATCGAGCTTTGGCTTATGTCCTGTCGGGTGCTCAAACGTGATATGGAGCTTGCAATGCTTGACAGGCTGGTGGAAGAGGCGAAAAAGCGTGGGGTCAGCGAGATATTCGGCTATTACTATCCCACGGCGAAAAATAAAATGGTGGCAGGCCTTTACGAGAGTTTCGGCTTTGAAAAGGTCAGCGAAAATGAGGACGGAAGCACGGTTTGGAAGCTTTGTACTGAGGGTTATGTGAATAAAAACAAGGTCATAGAGATTGTAACTGATTAGAAAGTCAAGAATAAGTTGGTCGTTTAGGACGCAAAAAAATTTTTTTGTGGTGTAGGGGCGAAAATTGTTGTTCGACAAAGCTCACAACAATTTACGTTCGCCCGTTAATTAGCTGGCTGAAAGATAATAAAAGTTTGATTTTCATTATATAAAGGAGGAAATTTTATGCTTAATGACAAGGAATTGCTTGAAAGGCTGAACGATGTGTTCAGAGACGTTTTTGATGATGATGACATCGTGGTGGACGAAAACACCACCGCCGACGATATCGAGGACTGGGACTCTATCGAGCACATCACCCTTATCGGCGCTGTTGAGGACGAATTTGGTATGCGTTTCAAAATGGGCGAGGTATCAGGTATGCAGGACGTTGGCGAGATGATATCCATTATCAAGGCAAGGGGCAAATAATTTGCATATGTAGTAATATATAGGCGATACGGCGATCAAGCTTGCTGTATCGCCTTGCTTATTTAATTTGATATAAGATGAATTATTAAGCAAATTTGTTGCTAATATTTATGGCACAAAATTGAAATTGCATAATATATTGACTTTTACTTGGCGTTTTGCTGCGTAAATGTCAATATATTATGGTTTGTTTGTCCGCTTTATATAATTTATATACTTAAACGTTTTTAGTTTTGATGTAGTTTATTTAATCTGACAATTGTATTATTTATTAACTTATAGTATAATAAATATAACGAATTATTAAGTTAAGTTTAACGAAAGCGGTGGTTAAAAACCGTGCGGATTGAAAATTGGAAAACTGGAAAATTGAAAAGTGAAAAGGGATCTTTCAAGGAGATGTTTAGATTATGAAGGCGATCATCAGAACAGCCGCAGGCGTTACAGCAGCGGCAGTAGCAGTAACAACAAGTCTGGCAGCGGTATCGGCAGACAACGATAAATATTCAAAGCCATATACTATCAAAAACGTGCTGTCAGACTATGAATTCTTTGTTGAGGGCGATTTCAACAGCGCAAGCCACATTGTCGGCGCTATCGCAGCAGGCGGCACACTTTCCGTTGGTTCTTTCGGTGATGGACAGATCGTTCCGTCATACGGCCACGTTCTCAAGTACAATTCATTCGGCAACAGCCAATGGGTAGACGAGGCACACAAGAACAATACAGTTTATTACGGCACATCAAAGAGCAACGTAAACGGCGACAATTTCATTGAGAATGATACATATATCGACTTTTCTGAGGCTATGGAGAAGATCAGAAAAGAGTCGGCTTGGATCGCAAAGACAGGCACAAAGCTTGACGACAGCAATTACGATGTAAGCACACAGACTGTTACAATTGATCTTACAAATACAGACAGCAAGAGCTTTACGATCGGTTATGATCTTTATTCAAAGACTACAACAGCTTCTTCAAAGGCAGTTGATTCTGCTAACAACTCCAACCCTAAGACAGGTGCGGCAGCTACAACAGCGGCAGCAGTTCTTCTTGGAGCAGCAAGCGTTCTCGCAGTTTCAAAGAAGTCCGAAAATGACGATGACAACGCTAATGCTGAGAAGTCTGACAAGGACGAGTAAGAAGGTAAAAATATAAATTTGCTTATTTGATTTTCTTCATAATAATTTTCCAATGCGGCGGTACGGCTCAAAAGGCTGTACCGCCGTAAACTTTTTGTGCATTTTTTTTGCAATTTGGTATTTTTGTCTTGCAATGTGGGAGAAAATGCGTTATACTAAGCTTATGAAGCTTATGAAGTTTATGATATTTACGATATTATGATATCTATTATCGGAGGTATATTTTATATATGGAAAAGCAATTTAGTCTCTGCCAAGGCGTTTCGGTTGAGGGCGCTGACAAGCTGCGCTCCTGCTGGTGCGGAAATGGCGAGAATATCAGCGGCATACTGAGCTGCGAGCTTATCGCAAAGACCGCCAGCGCATTTATCGAAAAGCTGGGCGAGCCTATCTTTTTCTTCCTCGAGCTTTCAGAGGGCGAGGGCTTTAAGACTTATTATCTCGACAACTGCACGAAAGAGGTCGCCCTTGCGATAATGAAGCGCTACGGCGCTTTGCTGGTCAATGACGGCACTTCCAGATTCGGCTTCGGCTCTCACAAAAACGACGAGGAGATATATTTCACCGACTATCAGGAATTTCAGATATATTCCCCGAACCCTCAGAAGATCGCAAAGATATTCTCAAGGCTTGGTGTTGAAAAGGTGCAAGAGGACGACATCGTCACAATGTGGGATCTTATCAGAGAGGACAATGTTGGCTGCCTTTCCTGCGTTGAGGCGGACGGAGAAACTGTTGCCGATATCGTCGAGAACCTCAAGCCTGAGGGTATGTATGAGGCTGAGTAAAGCGAAAGAACTATTTTGACATAATAAAATAAAATCAGAAATACACAAGGAGGAAATTTATATGAACATATGGCACGATATTTCACCAAAGGCTATTTCAAAGGAAAAATTCACAGCGGTCATCGAGATACCAAGAGGCTCAAAGGTCAAGTATGAGCTTGACAAGTCAACGGGTCTGCTGAGAATGGACAGAATACTTTATACATCGACCCACTATCCTGCAAACTACGGATTTATCCCGAGAACTTACGCAGAGGACGGCGACCCGCTTGACGTGCTGGTGCTCTGCTCTGAGACGCTGGAGCCGCTTTCGCTGGTGGACTGCTATCCTATCGGCGTTATCACAATGCTTGACAACGGTGCGGCTGACGAGAAGATAATCTGTATCCCTGAGAACGATCCGACTTACAACGTTTATAAGGATATTTCAGAGCTTCCGAAGCACATTTTTGACGAAATGTCGCACTTCTTCTCCGTTTACAAGGCTCTCGAGCACAAGGATACCGTTATCGACGACGTTAAGGATCACGAGGCGGCTGTTGAGATCGTCGCAAAGTGCATCGACAGATATATCGAAAGCTATTGCAGATAATAATTTTACAATTGCACAATTGCATAGAATTTTTATCGGGCGGACTGCGTTTGCGGTCTGTCCGATTTTTTTGTTGAGGTATTTGCTTTGCAACTGTATGTTGTATCAACGGCGGCTTGTGAGGGCGGAGGGCCACAGGATTTTGCGGTTTTGTGCAATTTTACTATTATTTTGCCTGTAAAATGGTTTGTAAGGAGGTTTTGCGGACTTGTGGACTGCAAAATGTAAATTTTCTTTCACGGCGCTTTAAAATTGCCTTAAAGCATAATGTAATAATTAACTGAGTAAACAAATTACTTTGTTACCGATTTTTAACCTTTATTCGGCAGGGTTCAAAGGGGTCTGACATTTATCGTGATTTTTCACAGAGAAGTGATGGAAAATTGTTAGACTTTTTGCGATACCCTATTGACGTACACTATATATTGTGGTAAAATAGTTTTGTAAGAACTAATTGTACTTGAAAATGACTTTTTGAACCTGCCGCAAGGTCGTCATTATACAGAGGTCTAGGCGGTTTTGATATCAATATATAGCGCTCGAAAAAGTTAATAAAAAAGTTACAAATTACAGACCGGTGACAAATTATCCGGGCAAGGTTACAAAAATCCCATAAAAACACCTCGAAAATTGTAAAGTGTCCAAGAAAAATCCCTTGCGAAGTTTCACTTTGGGAAAAATTACTGTTGCAATTTTCTATAATATAGTGTATAATTAATGTATGGTGGTTAAAAGTGCGAAAAAGTGGTGACAAGTGTCACGAAAGTGCATTTTTAAAACTGGATTTAGATTATGCTATTGACGGAGGTGAACGGCTTGCTGACTTGTATGCTCAAAGGTACTTATAACCAGACGATGGACGCAAAGGGAAGAATGACTTTTCCAACAAAGCTCAGAGAGATAATCGGCGAGCGGTTCATTGTTACTAAAGGTATAGACGGCTGCCTTTTCGTTTACTCGATGGAGGATTTTGAAAAGAAGGCCGAGAAGATCAGAAGCCTGCCTATGGCGAAGGCGAGAGCACTCCAGCGAAGCTTTATGGCTTGGGCGTGCGAGGTCGAGCCGGACAAGCAGGGACGTATCCTTGTGCCCCAGTCCCTTAGAGAAGTGGCAGGGCTTGAAAAGGAGATCGTCGTTGCAGGCGTTTCCGACAGATGTGAGATATGGGATAAGCAGCGCTGGGACGATTTCAATAACAGCGTTGACGATGAAGAGCTTATGGAAGCTTTGGAGGGACTTGATTTTTAATGGAATTCAACCACGTTCCCGTACTTCTGAACGAGTGCCTTGAGGGGCTGAATATTCGTCCCGACGGCATTTACTGCGACGGAACAGCAGGCGGTGCAGGACATTCGAGAGAGATAGCGAAAAGGCTTGACGGCGAAAAGGGTGGCAGGCTCATATCTATCGACAGAGACCCCGAGGCTGTAAAAGTTGCGACTGAAAGGCTTGCAGGATATCCTGCGCAGGTCGTTAAAGGAAATTATTCTGAGATAGATGAGATACTTGAAAGGCTGGGCATAAGCGGCGTTGACGGCATTTTGCTTGACCTTGGCGTTTCATCTTATCAGCTTGATAATGCAGAGAGAGGCTTTTCTTATCACAATGACGCACCGCTTGATATGAGAATGTCGGGCGAGGGGCTTTCTGCGAAGGATGTTGTGAACGGATATGATTATCAGAGCCTTGCAAGGATAATCTTTGAATACGGCGAAGAGAAGTTTTCGAGGGGCATTGCTTCTAAAATAGTCAAATACAGAGAACAAAAACAGATAGAGACAACATTGGAGCTTGCCGAGATAATAAAAAGTGCAGTTCCGCAAAAAGCAAGACGGGAGAAAAATCCCTGCAAAAAGACTTTCCAAGCTATAAGGATAGAAGTGAACAAAGAGCTTGAGCATTTGAATATCGCTCTTGACAAGGCGTTTGACTGCCTTAACGTTGGCGGCAGGCTTTGTATCATCACTTTCCATTCCCTTGAGGACAGGCTCGTTAAGCAGAGGTTCCAAAGCTTCTGCAAGGGCTGTATTTGTCCGCCGGACTTTCCGCAATGTATATGCGGAAGAACGCCGAGAGGAAAGCTTGCGAACAGAAAGCCTATCGAGGCTGGGGAGAGCGAACTTGCTCAGAACAAGCGAAGCCACAGCGCAAAGCTGAGGGTCATCGAAAAGATCAAGGAATAAAAGACCGACGTCTTAAAATTTCTGACTGTGTAAAAATGTGAGAGGTGTTTACCTATAATGGCAAAGGTACATAATTTAGCTTACGATTACAGCATTTACGATAATGCGGAAGAGCAGGCTGTAAGAGAGATAAAATATAAGAAAAATCCTGCGGCGAAGCAGAAAAAGACTTCTGTTGTGAAGATAATGGCGGTCTGTATGCTTGCGCTGGCGATATTCGGTGCGATGATATTCGGCAAGGTGGAGATATCGAGCCTTTGCTCAGAGCAGACAAAGCAGCTCGAGCAGCTTGAACAGCTTCAGGGCGAGAATGTCAGCCTTCAGTCTGAGCTGGCTCAAAAGACTAATATGTCAAAGGTTGAAGAGTACGCAGAGAACGAGCTGGGACTGAAAAAACTGGACAAATCACAGATCGAATATGTAACAGTTGACTCCGACTCCGTTGCCAAAGTGGTAAAGACTGAGGAGAGCAATGTGTTCGTTAAGATTAAGCGCTGGTTCAGCTCCGTGCTGGAATATATCGGCGCTTAGTGAATAAAATATTTATGGGGAAAGTTAGGGACAAGATTTGTGCTTAGCTTTCTTGTTCTATTAATTTGTATGTGTAATTTTTCGTAAATTTATGATTTTTGCCGCAATGTGCTAAAATGTTGAAGATTTTGCATATCGGCAATATCATTGAAGGGAGATATTTATGACCGACAGACCGACCACACGAATGAAAAGACGTCTGAATATATGGCTCGGCGTGCCTATCGCAGCTATACTTGCGTATACGGTAGTCAACATATTCAACGTGTCGGTGAAGGACAGCAAAAAGTGGCAGTCTCTTGCCAACGCCCAGCAGCTCAAAAGCACGGCTGTTTCGGCTTCAAGAGGCACTATATATGATTCAAACGGAACGGTGCTTTCGCAAAGCTCGACTGTTTACACGGTTTACGCCGATCCGCATATGCTCAAGGAAAGACTTGAAGCGAACGATGCAAAGATAGAAGAACTCAAGGGCTATATCGCAAAAGAGGACGACGCAGCTAAAAAGGCTACTTATCAGACAAGACTTGACAACACAAAGTCTGGGGACGAGTGCCTTGACGAGTTGGTGGAGTTTTTGGCGCTGAACCTTGAGATAGATACATCAACTGTGAGGGAAAAACTCACCAAGACCGATACTCAGTACATAGTGCTGAAAAAAGAGGTCGAGAAAACTGTTTCGTCAAAGATCGAGGATAAGCTCACAGAACTTGGTATCGACGGCATAAGGTGCGACCCGACCACAAAGAGGCTTTATCCGCAAAACACCCTTGCTTCGACTGTTTTGGGTCATACCGATTATGAGGGCAACGGCATTTACGGTCTTGAAGCATATTATGACGATTATCTCAGCGGTATCGACGGAAGGATCATTACTGCGAAGGCTAACGACGGCACGGAGATACCTTACAGATACAAGCAAAGCTATGACGCTCAGGACGGCGACGATCTTAACCTTAATATCGATGCAAATATCCAGTATATCCTCGAGAAAGAGCTTGCGAAAGCCGTTGAGGAGAACAAGCCGACAGACAGAGCTTGCGGCATTATAATGAACCCGAAAACAGGTCAGATATACGCAATGGCGACTTCTGACCCTTACGATCCTAACGAGCCTGCGGCGATATCAGATGAGACCCTTGCGGCAGAGCTTGCAAACCTTGACGAAAATTCAGACGAATATAAGGAGAAACAGCTTGAAGCTTGGTCGCTCCAATGGAAAAACAAGGCTGTTTCCGAAACATATAACCCGGGTTCGGTATTCAAGGTCATCACAGGCGCTTCTGCACTTGAAGAGAAGGCTATCACACTTGACGATACTTTCGGCTGCGGAACGCAGATACAAGTTGAGGATACCACGTTCCATTGCTGGTCTACAAACGACCACGGTTCGCAGAACCTTGCGCAGGCAATGCTCAATTCCTGCAACCCTGTTTTCATTCAGATCGGTATGAAGCTTGGTTCGGAAGAGTTCTGCAAGTATTACAACGCTTTCGGCTTCAACGAGCTTACAGGTATCGACCTGCCGGCGGAATCAAATTCTATCAGTATGCCGCTTAGCAATATGGGTCCTGTACAGCTTGCTTCATCTTCATTCGGTCAGACCAATAAGGTCACGCCGATACAGATGATAACAGCTTATTCAGCAGCGATAAACGGCGGATATCTTGTTACGCCCCACGTTGTTGACAGCATTACAGACCCTAACGGCAACGTTGTGAAAAATTTGGACACAGTTATAAGACGACAGGTGATCTCTGAGGACACCTCCGCTTCTATGAGAGAGATTTTGGAGGGCGATGTTGAGGGTCAGCCAGGTTCAAACTGCTATATCAAGGGCTACAAGATAGGCGGTAAATCGGGTACTTCTCAGAAAATGGACGAGGATATCACAGGTCAGACCTATGTTTCTTCATACTGCGCATTCGCTCCCGCTGACGATCCTGAGATCGTTATGCTTGTAATGGTAGACCACCCGACAGGCGAGAAATTCTACGGAAGCCAAGTTGCAGCGCCTATCTGCGTGAACGTGCTTACAGACGTTTTGCCATATGTGGGAATCTTCCCTGAGTATGACGAGGACGAATTGCAGGATCTTCAGGTATCTGTTCCGAGCGTTCAGTATTACACAGTTGAGGAAGCAACAAAGACCCTTGAGGATCTTGGACTTGAGGTCAAGATAAAGGGCGAGGGCGATACTGTTATCAAGCAGGTGCCTTCCGCTGTTAAGATAGAGCAGGGCGGTTCTGTTGTGCTTTATACAGACAGCGAAACAAAGGAAGAAACTGTTACAGTTCCGTCTCTCCAAGGACTTACAAAGGAGCAGGCAAAGGCAACTCTCGATATGTACGGACTTAATCTGACGGCAGAGGGTTCGGGCTATGAGGAAGAGGGCGCTGTTGCGCAGAGCGATCAAAGCATAAGCGCAGGACAGAGCGTTCCAATGGGAACGGCTGTTACTGTTACGTTCGCCACAACAACAGTCGGCTCGCAATGATAACTCGCAGCTTGAAACTACACATAGCTCGTATGAGATCAAAAAGGAATGATGATTATGAAACTTTATGAAATTATAAAGGGCATTGCAGAGACCTCTCTGCCCGATATGGAAATAAGCGATATCACAAGCGATACAAGAAAGGCTGTCAAGGCAGGCTCGATGTTCGTGTGCATAAAGGGCAACACCTTTGACGGACACGACGCCGCTAAGGATATGATCGCAAAGGGCTGCACAGTTGTGGTCTGCGAAAGAGACTTAGGACTTGACTGTCAGATAATAGTTGACAACACAAGGGAAGCCTTTCCTCTGCTTTGCGCCGCATTTTTCGGCCACCCGGAAAAGGAACTCACTCTTATCGGCGTGACGGGCACGAACGGCAAGACAACTATCACAACAGTTATAAAGAAGGTGCTTTCGTCCTTCGGCTGCAAGGTGGGTCTTATCGGCACTTGTCAGAACGAGATCGGCGACACGGTTTATCCGACTGCAAGAACTACTCCAGAGCCTTACGACCTTTATGAACTTTTCAGAAAAATGGCCGACGAAAAGTGCGACTATGTTGTAATGGAAGCTTCATCTCAGGGCCTTGAACAGAAGAGACTTTCGGGCTGCCATTATAAGGTGGGCATTTTCACAAACCTCACTCAAGATCATTTGGACGTTCACGGAACTATGGAGAATTATTATCAGGCAAAGAAGATCCTCTTCACCATTTCCGATAACGCTATCATCAATATAGACGACGATTACGGCAGAAGATACATAAGCGAGATAAGCTGTCCTGTCAAGACATATTCCTGCTGCACAAAGGCTGATTTCAGAGCGGAGGATATCCTGCTTTCAGCAAGCGGTGTAAAATACGTTTTCTCTGACGGCTTCACAAAGCACAATGTTTCATTCAATATGCCGGGTCTTTTCAACGTTTCAAACTCCCTTGCCGTCATCGCCTGCTGCGAGACGCTGGGCTTCAATGTTGAGAAAACCATCAAAGCCCTTGGCACAATGCAGGGCGTAAGAGGCAGAGCTGAGATCGTGCCAACAGGCAGAGATTTCACCGTCATCTGCGATTATGCTCACACGCCGGACGCACTTGTAAACGTGCTTTCCGCTATCAAGAACAGCGCAAGCGGCAAGGTAAAGTGCCTTTTCGGCTGCGGTGGAAACAGAGACGCTTCAAAGCGAAGCCTTATGGCTGCGGCTGCTGCCGACCACGCAGATTTTCTTATTGTGACTTCCGATAACCCGAGAAATGAAGACCCACAGGATATTATCGACGATGTTCTCGTTGGACTTGAAGGCAAGACAACGCCTTATATCACCATCGTTGACAGGCGTGAAGCTATCCATTGGGCTATCCACCACGCTGAAAAGGACGATATAATCGTGCTGGCAGGTAAAGGTCACGAGGATTATCAGATACTTGCAGGCGGCGTAAAGATTCATTTCGATGAAAGAGAAGTCGTTGCTGACGCTCTTAAAGAGCTTGAAGCTGAGGGAAGATAAACGCATTTGGGTGTAGGGGCGAACAGCGTTCGCCCGTTGATTACCTGCTATTTAAACAGATTGCTGGCAATGGTCGGCTATCGTGATATGATATAAAGATATATATTCAGATACACAAGAAAAGGGAAAGGAGATACCGCCGAGATGTTGGCGGATAAGAATTAAAATGGAAAAATTAAACTTACAGGAGATAATATCGGCGGTTCACGGAAGCTACGGCTATCCTGCTGACGTTGAGATTTCCGATATCTCCACAGACACAAGAACTATCAAGCCCGGTTCTCTTTTCATTGCCCTCAAGGGCGAGAACTTTGACGGACACAATTTCGCCGCAAAGGCTATGGAGCTTGGCGCAGAGGCGGTCGTGACGGAAAGACCTGTTGAGGGCGCAAAGTGCGTTATCGTTGATTCAACCGCAAAGGCGCTTCTTGACTGCGCAGGATATTACAGATCAAAGTTCGGCGTAAAAGTCGTCGGCATAACAGGAAGCGTGGGCAAGACCACCACAAAGGATATGATCGCCCTTGTTGTTTCGCAGAAGTACAAAACGCTTAAAACTCAGGGCAATCACAATAATGAGATCGGTATGCCGCTGACCCTTTTCGGACTTGATAAGAGCTATGAAGCAGCTGTTATTGAAATGGGAATGTCCCACGAGGGCGAGATATCGAGAATGTCGATGTGCTGTCAGCCAGACGTTGCCGTTATCACAAATATCGGCGTTTCACATATCGAAAACCTTGGTTCGCAGGAGAATATACTCAAGGCAAAGCTTGAGATACTTGACGGCGCTTCATACAGCGCTCCTCTCATTCTCAGCCGTGATGATAAGCTGTTGGCAGGGGTGCAGATACATTCCGACAGGAAAATTTACTACTATTCAGTATCAAAAAAGGACTGCGATGTTTATGCCAGCGGTGTTAAGACCGCCGACAACGGCATAACATTTACTATAAACTATGAGGGTGGGAAGATACCAGCAAGGATAAACTGCCTTGGCGAACACAACGTTAAAAACGCTTTGGCGGCGTTCTGCGTTGGTTTGGCACTTGATATCGCTCCCGAGGATATCGTAAAGGGCATTGGCGAGTTCAAGCCCGAGGGACTTAGACAGAACATTACTGTCAAGGACGGCGTTACATATATAGTTGATTGCTACAACGCCGCCCCCGATTCGATGAAAGCGAGCCTTTCCGTGCTTTCGCAGGCGCAGGCAGAGGGCAAGCGCATTTGCGTGCTTGCGGATATGCTCGAGCTTGGCAAGAACGCAAAGACTTATCATAAAAATGTTGGCGAATATGTGCAGGCTTCAAAGGCCGATCTGCTTTACTGCTTCGGCGAAAACTCTCAGATGTACATTGAGGGCGCTGTAAAGAAAGGCTTTAACGCCGATAATTGCAGGCATTTCGACAGCAGGGAAGAGCTTGCAGAAGCTCTTGGTAAGGTCATCGCAAAGGGCGACGCCGTGCTTTTCAAGGGCAGCAGAGGAATGAAACTTGAAGAAGTTTACAACGCTCTGACAAGTTCAGCTGATTAAGAAAGCAGGCAAAATGAGCTGGAGCGTGCAGGCGGTAATAATGGTGTGCGAAATGGTGCTGGGATATTTTCTCGGCAGAGTTTTGATACCCTGTTTCCGCAAGACAAAAACAGGCAAATTCGATATCTATATCGGCGACAGATTTGCGAAAGACGGCTCTGAGCCGAAATTCGGCGGCGTTATTATAATGATGTGCGTTATCATCGGCATTGTTATAGGGCTGATGTTTGACGGCGATACGCAAACGCTGAGCTTTTCCGCCGGCTATTCAAAGCGCATGGCGCTCATATCATTGGGTGCGGTGATAATGCTCACGGCTATCGGCGTTTCGGAAGATTATGTCAAAGAGAAAAAGCTCGGTATCGGAATGAAGCCGATCTATAAGCTTTTGATGGAATATCTCATATGCCTTGGGCTGTGCGTGTGCTTAAAGCCATACGGCGGCGTTTCAACGGCTGTATTGATGCCATTTCACCTTGGCTATATCGAGTTCGGAAAGAGCTTTTATGTGCTGTTTCCGCTGTTTATGACCATTGGCATAAACGCTGTGAAGATTCACGACTGTGCAGGAGGAAGAACCGACACGGGTGTAGACGGACTGTGCGCTGTTACGGCGCTGGTGTTTTCGGCAGGACTTTCAAGCGGCTTTGCGGCGACCTCAAGCGCAGATACGGCACAGCTTTTCGCCGTTGTGACAATGGGTGCGGCGGCAGGATTTCTCTTTTGGGGCTGCGACCCTGCAAAGCTTTATCTCGGCGAGTCGGGAGCTTTGGCGCTGGGAAGTCTTATGACTGTTTCGGTGCTGCTTTCGGGACTTCATTTAGTTTTTATTCTGGCAGGAGCGGCGGCCATTATCGACGGCATTTGTGCCCTTTTGCAGTATGCAGCTTTCAAGACTAGAAAAAAGCTGCTTTTTAAAGGCTATACGCTCCACGAGCACCTTATGAAAAAGGGCTGGGGAGCTTTCAAGATATTAGGAGCTGACGCCGCAGTTTCGGCGTTGGGTTCAGCGGCGGCGATAATGTTTATCGTCTACGCTTCAAAAATTTCAATGTAACGATTTAACGATCGTGCGATTTATTTGTTAGGAGGTTGTTTGTTTGGCTATAAGAGGTCCAAGACGTGAACGGGACGGAAGCATAGTTTATGACAGTCACGTTCCCCTTAAACAACCTGTGGCGCAGGCAAGAAAGAAATTACGATTCAGATTTATTCTGACTGAGATAGATAAGCCGTTGTTCATATTAGTAATGGTGCTGCTCATATTTGGTATCATAATGATGTTCTCGGCAAGCTACGCCTGGGGACTCAGCGAGGAAAACGACGGCTATTACTATGTTAAAAATCAGATGATAGCGGCAGGTATCGGACTTGTTGCGATGTTTGCGATGAGCTATCTCGATTATCACTTTTTCCAAAACACAAAGATCGCCTATGCGGCGTTTTTTGCCACATATGCATTGACGCTTTATACCGCCTTTTTCGGAATAGACGTTGCAGGCGCACGGCGTTGGATACAGATAGGCTCACAAAGCTTCCAGCCGTCGGAGCTTTTGAAAGTTGCGTTTATAATCATTTTCGCCTACATAATGTCGGTTAACTTTCCGAAATTCAAGGACTGGAAATATTGCATAGTGCCTTTTGCGATCATAATGGGCGCTGTTGCGGTGGTGCTGGTGCTGCAAAGGCATATGTCGGCGGTAATGCTTGTGGGAATAATCGGCGTTTCGATGATGTTCATAAGCGGTATGCCGAGAAAGACCTTTTGGAAATTTATCGGCGTGTGCGTGGCGTTCGGCGTGCTTTATCTTATCTACAAAATGACTTCGGGTTCGGGCTTTTCCTATATTTCCGACAGAATACAGAGTTGGAAGAACCCTGAGGCCGACACCAGCGACGCAACTTTCCAGACCTATGAATCGCTGCTTTCTATCGGTTCGGGTGGCTGGTTTGGACTTGGCTTCGGCGAATCAAGACAGAAGTATTACCTGCCTGAATCGCAGAACGACTTTGTTTTCGCTATCATCTGCGAGGAGCTTGGTTTCGTCGGCGCAATGGTGGTGGTTCTGCTGTTCGTGCTGTTTATCATCAGAGGCTTTTATATCGCCTCAAACAGCAAAGATCGCTTCGGAATGCTTCTCGGCGCAGGAATAACTATCCAGATCGGTTCGCAGGCGCTTTTCAATATAATGGTTGCCTGCAACGCTTTCCCGAACACGGGAATATCCCTGCCGTTTTTCAGCTACGGCGGAACTGCGCTGCTTATTCAGCTTGCCGAAATGGGAATACTTCTCAATATTTCACGGCAATGCTCACGAAAAAAATAACTTAAAGAGGTCGATATATTATGTTAAGAGTTTTACTTGCAGGCGGCGGAACAGCAGGACACGTCAATCCTGCCCTTGCCATTGCGGAGATCATAAAGGAACATTATCCCGACGCTGTCATAAGCTTTGCGGGCAATCCCGAAAAGCTTGAGGCAAGGCTTGTGCCAAAGGCAGGATACAAGTTCTATCCTATCAAGATCGAGGGTTTTCAGAGAAAGCCTAACTGGACAAATCTCAAGAGAAATATCCACGCCGCAGGCTGTCTTGCAGCTTCTGGCAGAACGGCAAAGAACATAATAAAGGACTGCAAGCCCGACCTTGTTATCGGAACAGGCGGATATGTTTCCGGCCCTATCGTGAGAAAGGCTGCGAAAATGGGAATAAAGACCGCAGTCCACGAGCAGAACGCTTTTCCGGGTGTAACGAACAAGATACTATCAAAGTCCGCAGACGTTGTAATGCTCACGGTCAAGGAAGCTGAAAAATATCTTCCCGACGCTAAGAACACAGTCGTGACGGGACTTCCTGTCAGAGGTGCTTTCAACACGATGTCAAAGGCTGAGGCGAGAGCACAGCTTGGCTTTGCGGAGGACGAGATATGCGTGCTCTCCACAGGCGGAAGCCTTGGCGCAAGAGTGCTCAACGAGAATATCGCAAAGCTGCTGAAATGGTATCAGGACAACGGCGTAAAAGTCAACCATATCCATTCCTACGGCACTTATCAGGGCTATAAGGACTATCCCGAAAAGCTGAAAGCAATGGGCGTTGACCTTGAGGGCAATAAGCACCTTATCGTAAAGGATTATATAAATATGCCAGTTGCAATGGCGGCGGCTGACCTTGTTATATCAAGGTGCGGTGCGGCCTCGCTGGCGGAGCTTGAAGCAATGGGAAGAGCTTCCGTGCTTATACCTTCGCCAATGGTCGCTGAAAACCACCAGTATTACAACGGAATGGTGCTGCAAAACGCAGGTGCAGGCGTTGTTATCGAGGAAAAAGACCTTACCGACAAGCTTTTCATCGACACAGTAAAAAGCTTCATCGACGACCCGAACAAGCTTCGTGAATGTTCGGAAAACGCCGCAAAGCTTCACGTTGCCGATACCAACGACAGGATATTCAAGGCGCTTGAGCCGCTTCTGAAATAATCCTGTCAGTAGATTTACAAAATAGGAAGATCAATAGACTATCAAGGGGTTAGTATAGAATATGGACAAAAATTACAGGCAGTATAATAAAAGAGCCTCAATGGACAGCATTGAAGTGCCCGACGTGGACAAGATAAAAAAGCTCTCCGATAAAAAGTTCACAGGCAGCGGAATAAATGCCGCCGCCGAGCAGATCTTTAACGGCGAGAAATTCAACAAGCAGGGCGAGTTCGACAGAGCCACAAAGGTCTACGACGACCCCACAGTCCACAAGGAAGAGGAAGCCCCCGAGGACGATTTCATCGCCGACGCAGCGCCAATGCCTGCACAGGCCGCAACAGGCCTCAACAAGGGCGTAAAGGTGGGCGAATCCTACGTCAAGCGTGGCAAGATCGTCAAGTGGATATGCGTTGCGATAGTTATAATCGTGCTTATGGTGTTCTTCTGTCCGCCGTTTTTTTTCAATGATACCGACAAGAGCAAGGTAAGATATGACGACGATGTTTTCAAGACAATGGGAATGACCGACTTTAAGACCTATGCGCTGTCAAATTATTCAGTTTACAACGAAGAGGCGTTCAGCTCTGAGCTAAGCTCAAATTACAGGTTCGCAGATATTGTTTTCAACGTCAAGAACCCAACGCCTTTTGAGATAGAGATACCGCAGTATGAGATATCCCACGTTTCGTCAAGCTATGAAAATGCGGTCTGCTATGCAACTGCTCTGACGACCAACAGCGACGGCGAAGTTATCGGCGACAGTATCCCTGCATTTTCAAGCCAAGAGGTAACAGTAAGGATACTGGTAAACGTAACAGGTATGACAGATCAGACCTTTGACGACTGCGTGACAGGTATGATACTTTCCACCAGCGGAATGAAAAAGAAGATAGGCAAAAATTCTTATCTCCCTTGCCTGCCTGCATTTATGCCTGTTTCAAATGCAACTGAGATATATCTTTCTAAATAAACTAAATAAAGCAAATAAAATTTAAAACTCACAAATTATCATTCTAAAGCATAAGATAAGTCAAAACCGATAAAGGAGCGACGCTTATGCAACGGCTGATAATTCAGGGAGGAAACAGACTGAGCGGTGAGATCAGCGTTCAGGGAGCAAAAAACAGCGCTCTGCCTTTGCTTGCAGGGTGCGTTCTTGTGAAAGGCGAAACGCAGCTACATAATTGTCCTGCGCTTTCGGACGTCTTTGCGGCTTGCAGGATATTGTCCGAACTTGGGTGCAGGTGTGATTACTGCGGCGGAAGGGTGAAAGTTGACGCAAGTGGCCTTGACAAATGCTTTGTGCCCGATGATCTTATGCGTGAAATGCGCTCGTCTATCGTTTTTCTTGGTGCGATACTTGGAAGAACAGGGGAGTGCAGGCTTTCTTTCCCGGGGGGCTGCGAACTTGGCCCACGACCGATAGATATGCACATCTCCGCCCTTGAACAAATGGGCGTGAAGATAAATGAAGAATACGGCGTAATGGATTGCTGCTGCCCGAGAGGGCTTACGGGGGCGAAGATAAATCTTTCCTTCCCATCGGTGGGAGCGACTGAGAACATTATGCTGGCGGCGGTGCTCGCAAAGGGCGATACTATTATATATAACGCCGCAAGAGAGCCTGAGATCGCCGACCTTGCAGGCTTTTTGAATTGCTGCGGCGCAAGGATAAGCGGCGCAGGCACGGGAACTGTTTTTATAAGCGGAGTGAAAGAGCTTCACGGCTGCGAATATTCCGTTATGCCCGACCGTATCGTTGCGGCGACACTTATGAGCGCAGCGGCGGCAACAAAGGGCGAGCTTAGCCTTTTAGGGGCAAGAGCGCAGGATATTCAGGCGGTGATACCTGTTTTCGAGCAAATGGGCTGTCAAGTGTTCTGCTATGACGATAGGATATTCATAAGCGCAAGAAAGCCATTGAAAGCGGTGAAAACTATCCGCACGATGCCTTATCCCGGCTTTCCGACGGACGCACAAGCCATTGTTATGGCGGCGCTTGCGAAAGCTAAAGGCACAAGCGTGATAGTGGAAAATATTTTTGAGAACCGCTATCGCCACGTTGACGAGCTGGTGCGAATGGGCGCAGACATAAAAGCAGAGGGCAAAGTTGCAGTCATCGAAGGGGTGAAAGCCCTTTACGGCGCAAATGTGAGAGCCACAGACCTTCGTGGCGGAGCAGCCCTTGCGGTTGCGGCACTTTCCGCAGAGGGAGAAACGGCGCTGTCGAATGTGCGCTTCATCGACCGTGGATATGAAAGCATTGAGAAAGCTTTTTCACAAATAGGCGGAAATATCAAGCGTGTGAATTATTAGGGATATTAGAATTATAAAGGAAAAGTTAGTAAAGTTAGGAAAGATAAAAATGAATGAGACTTACAAGGGAAATATGGAAACACCGAGAAAAACGGCGGTACGCCGCCGCAAAGCCAATATGCGCAATATCTATGTTGCCTGCGGTTTTCTTGCGGCTGCAATAATGCTCATAATGTGTATGTTCCTGTTTTTCAATGTTTCTGATATAAAGATCGAGGGCGTGACCCTTTATGAGGACGAACAGATCCTCGTTGTGGGCGGCGTTCAGACTGGTCAGAACCTTGTGAGAACTAATACTGATATCGTTGAGCAGCGGCTTAAAAACACCCTCGTTTATATCGACGACGTGAAGGTAACGAAAAAATTCCCTTCGACCCTCGTTATAAGCTGTACAGAGGCGAAAAAAGCCGCCGATATCGAGGATAAGGGCTCATATTATGTAGTATCCACTTCGGGCAAGATACTTGAAGTGAAAAATCCCGATACCACAGGGGATATCCCCGTTGTGAAAGGCTTTGAGCTAAAAAGCAAAGAGCAGGGCGGCGACCTTGAGTCGGAAAACAGTTTCAAGGCTGATATCCTAAAAGAGCTTCTTTCCGACCTTGACGAGCTGGACTTTGAAAATATCGACACTATCGACATAACAACACGTTCGGATATAAAGCTTATGTATGACGGACGTATTGAGATAAAAATGGGCAGTTCAGTTGATATGGAATATAAGCTGACATACCTCAAGTATGTTATCGATAACAGCTTCACAAAGGATTATGAGGGCACGCTTATCTATAACGGCGCCGACAGCGGTATCTCAGCTATCCCGAAAGATCAGACCGAGGATACAACTTCAAGCGCAGTTGACAGCAAGACCGACAGCTCTTCTGACAGCAGCGCAGTCCAAGCTGACACAACAGCCGATGATAACCAGAGCGGCCAGCAATGGACGGCGGACGACACTCAAGGCTATGGCGATAACACGGACAATAACGACTATGCCGATAATACCGACACCACTTGGGGCGATAATAATAACAATAATAATGATAATTATGGCTATACGGGCGACGACGGTTACGGCGATAATGCCGATAACGGAAATTATGGCACAGATCAAGGCTACACTGATAATAACGGCGATTATGACTATGGTTACGGCAATGAAGATCAGACTTACGGCGGTTGGTAAAGTGTAATATACCAATTGTATAGTATAAACAATTATCGCCGTGAAATTAGTCGGTTTATTGATAATTAATAAAAAATTTATAAAGGCTTCATTTAAGTTCTTTACTTTTTGACTAAAGTGTGATAATATAATAATATATCTATTTGTGCGCTTATTCGGAAAGCGCAGAGCTTTTGTGCTCGGGCGTGCTGAGGTGCGCTGTCATTTTATGATTTTAAGCATTGATATGTAAAAATACGGAGAAGTATGAAAATTCGCTTTTAGGAGGAGTTCTATTATGGGTTACGAGTATGTTGAAGAGCCAGTCGTAGGCGCAAAGATCAAGGTCATCGGTGTCGGCGGCGGCGGCGGAAACGCACTTAACTGCATCGCACAGGCAGGCATCGAAGGTAACGTAGAATATATCGCTGTAAATACAGATATCCAGGCTCTCAAGAAGTCTGCTGCAAACAGACAGATCCAGATCGGCGCAAAGCTCACACACGGCCTTGGCGCTGGTGCTAAGCCTGAGATCGGCGAAGCTTCCGCACAGGAAAGCAAGGAGGAGATCTCCGAGGCTATCGCTGACGCTGATATGGTATTCATCACAGCAGGTATGGGCGGCGGAACAGGTACAGGCGCAGCTCCTGTCGTTGCTGAGATCGCTCAGTCACTCGATAAGCTCACTATCGCTGTTGTTACAAAGCCTTTCAGATTTGAGGGCGCAAAGAAGATGGAGAGAGCTGAAAAGGGTATCGAAGCACTTATCCAGCACGTTGACGCACTTATCGTTATCCCTAACCAGAACCTTATCACAAACGAGATGAGACTGACTATGAAGCAGTCCTACGCTATCGCAGATGAGGTGCTCAAGACTGACGTTATCGCTATCGCTGAGATCATCACAAGACACGATGAGATCAACGTTGACTTCGCTGACGTTACAACTATCCTCAAGGGCGCAGGCAGAGCGCATATCGCTATCGGCCACGGCGAGGGCAAGGATAAGGTACAGGATATCGTTAGCCAGGTCATCGCTTCTGACCTCCTCGAGACTTCTATCAAGGGCGCAAGAAGACTTATCGTTAACGTTACAATGAGCGAGGATCTCCTTATCAGCGATATGGACGAGCTTACAGGCGCAATTGCTGACGCTGCTGACGACGGTGCAGAGATCATCTTCGGCAACGGCACAAATCCTGACGCTAAGGATACAATGGACGTTACAGTTATCGCTGCTGACTTCGTTGACAGAGACGACGCTGCACAGGCTGCTCCAAAGACGGCAACAACATATACTGCAAATTTTACTAAGCCTGCCGACGACGCTAAGGCTGACGCTGAGGCAATGCACAAGGCAGGAGTTAAGGCTGCTGACAACCCGAATTATTACGACGATATCTTCAATATCTTCAAGAACAAGTAATTCGGCGCTTTGCGGCAGGATATAACAGAATAACTCAAAGGCGAGCATAGATTGTTCGCCTTTTGTTGCTCTTTATGAGAAAACGTTTACGAAAGTCAAATATCTAATTCATACCGAAATGGTAGCTGAGAATTCGGAAAGATTTCAAAAAGCAGAAAAAGTTTCGTAAAAGCACTTGAAATTTGCCGCAATATTTGCTATAATTACTTTATGGGGAACAGATAATTAAGACAAATTGTATAAATTTCAGCGGCATATTTGTATGGAATAATGAAATTATTGAAAACGTCTTAAATCTGTTGAAAAATTACTAATTTTATAGTATAATAAATATAATCACGAAATTGTGGAGGGATTTGAAATGGCTAGTAATGGTTATTTAAGAACAGTAAGAGTCGGCGGATTCGATAAGCAGGACGTTCTTGCTTACGTTGACGACCTTACTTCTAAAATTTATACTCTTGAAGCTCAGGTAAACGATCAGAATGAAACTATCGAACGTCTCGAAAAGCAGGGCGGCGCTCAGCAGAAGGACTTCGAGGGCAAAAAGGAACTTGAGAAGAAAGTAGAAGAAGCTAAGAATAAGATCGCAGAGCTTATGGCTAATACTGATACGATGAAAGTTCGTATCGCTGACTATGAGCAGCAGGTAACTGAGAAGGACGCCGAGATCGAAAAGCAGAAGCAGGAGATCGAGGAGCTCAAGGATAAGCTTGAGACAGCTGAGGCTAACGCAGGCACAGCTACGCCAAGCTTTGACCTTGGAAGCGTGTTCATCGAGGCTCAGAATACTGCTAATAAGGTGGTTCAGGAAGCTAAGAAGGCTGCAAAGCAGATGGAAGACGAAGCTAAGCAGCTTCAGGATCAGGTTCTTGCTGACGCTAACGCACAGGCTCAGAAGCTTGTTACAAATGCTCAGACTGAGGCTGATACAACTCTTCAGACTGCAAAGGCTAGTGCCGACGCTATGACAGCTGCTGCTAAGCAGGAAGCTGAAGCAGTTACAAGCGCCGCAAACAAGCAGGCTGCTGATGTAACATCTAAGGCAAATGCTGAGGCTGCTGACGTTACATCTAAGGCTAACGCAGAGGCTCAGAAGGTAGTAAGCGACGCTAAGTCTGAGGCTAAGAATATCAGAGCACAGTCCGCTGACCTCAGAGAGTCGGTTAAGACACAGTTCTCAACTCTCAGCGATACAGTTCAGCAACTCGTTACTTCACTTAACGATCTCTATGGCAACAGCATCGGCGCAGTAAACACAGCAAGAGACCTTATCGACGACGGCCTTGCTCTTGTTTCTGACGACGACGAGGAATAATCCGCTGTATGTCCGAAATAAAAAAAGTACGTTCCGAAGAGCTCAAAGCGAGAAGCGCTGAGTTCAAATGCGGCGATAAGATATTGCTCACGGGTACTGTCTATACTGCAAGGGACGCCGCTCACAAAAGGTTCAATGCGCTGCTCGACGAGGGGAAGGAGCTTCCGTTACCTCTCGAAAATGCGGTGATATACTATGCAGGCCCTACTCCTGCACCCGAGGGAAAGCCTATCGGCTCTTGTGGTCCCACCACATCGGGCAGAATGGACAGGTTCGCTCCAAGGCTGCTTGATCTGGGGCTGGGCGGAATGATCGGCAAGGGCGAACGTTCACAGGAAGTGCGTGACGCTGTTAAACGTAATGGCGCTGTGTATCTCTGTGCCGTTGGCGGAGCCGGTGCACTGGCTTGCAATTGCATAAAGTCCTGCGAGGTCATAGCCTTTGAGGAGCTCGGCTGCGAGTCGGTCAAGAAACTCTACGTTGAAGACTTTCCGCTGGTCGTTGCTGACGACTGCTTCGGCGGTGATATTTTCAGCAGCGGCAGAGCAGAATATTGCAGAGTATAGTCGCAAAACCTTTGCACAAAAGAATTTCAGTCAGTCGTGTTTATTCGACACGGCTGGCTTTTTTGTTTGTTATAAGTCACAAGAAAGCTTTCACAAAACTGTGGTTTGTTACAAAAATTTGAATGAGATGTGAGAGATTTCGGATTTTCCCTTGACTTTGGTGGGGAAAAATGTTATGATAACAGTACGCAGTTGCGGTGCGATTGCGTGCAAATTGTACGATTAGGCGGCGGTATCTTTTGGAAAACAATTGGCAGGGCTTGCTTAAACAGCTCTCTGACGAGCAGCTTGTGCGTAATGCTGAAAACGACAAGGCTGCGGTGGGCGAGCTGATCGCAAGGTATATCTGCACGGTTGAGTTTCTGGCGAAAAGGTACGGTTCGGAGGTTCGGGAAGATCTCGTGCAGGAAGGACTTATGGGGCTTTTGAGCGCCGTGAGGACTTATCGTGCGGAGGAAAACGTGAAGTTTTCGACGTATGCCACTAAATGTATAAAAAACAAGATCATTTCTTCCGTGGGGAAAAATGCGCTATTGTCTGACGGTGATGAGGCTGACCTTGAGGAGATATTGGGCAGCGGGGGTGATATCCCCGAGGATATCGTGCTTGAGCGAGAAGAGATGAACGAGCTTTATGAAAAGATCACTTCGGCGTTGTCTGAGCAGGAGTGGCAGATATTTCAATTGTTTTTAACTGGTATGTCTTATAATCAGATAGCATTAAACTTGGGGAGCACGGCAAAGTCGGTCAACAATGCGATGCAGAGGGTTAGGCGCAAATTAAAATCACTATTGAGATAAGGGAATATGGCCATATAGCTTAAAGCAGAGCGTTGTTTATCAAAGGTGTCGGTGCGAGTCCGGCTGGGCACAATTTTAATGTAACGAGGTAAGATTATGTACGAAGACAAGACATTAGTATGCAAGGAGTGCGGAAACGAGTTCACTTTCACAGCAGGCGAGCAGGAGTTCTATGCTGAGAAAGGTTTTGTAAACGAGCCCCAGAGATGTAAGGCTTGCAGAGATGCAAGAAAGGCAGCGACAAAGTCTGAGAGACAGACATACACAGCGACCTGTGCAGCTTGCGGCAGAGAGGCTGTAATACCTTTCAAGCCAAGAGAAGACAGACCTGTATATTGCAGCGAGTGTTTCGCTAAGATGAAGGAGCAGGGCTAATATAATTTCTGCATATATGAGCTGCCAAGATGTTGGTAGCTCTTCTTTTTTGTTCGAGGATATCATTCCCTACATATGCTTAAATGCGCAATTTTAATGTAGGGGCGAACATTGTTTGCCCGCAGTCCAGCCCTATGCGAATTAAAAAAAGGTCTTGCTTTTTTTTAGAGAATTGGTTATAATATAAGAGGTGTAGTGTGCACCAAAATCGTATATAATCGAACAGGAGGAATAAAAATGGCATTTACAGTAACTAAGGATACGATCATCGGCGATATAATGGACGCCGACGAGAATACAGCACCATACTTTATGGAAATGGGTATGCATTGCCTTTTCTGCCCCTCTTCAAGAGGCGAAACACTCGAGGAGGCTTGCGCTGTACACGGCGTTAGCGTTGACGATATGATCGCTAAGCTCAACGCTCATTTCGCAGGCTAATAACCACATAAGATATTCCGCCGAGTTTCCGTATGTGGAATTTCGGCGGTTTTCTTGTATGTTTGTATGTTTGTACATTTGTATATTTTTATATACTCTTTATGGAGGTTCACCTATTGGATAAAAGACTTCTGACCTGTGCGAAACTCTGCACGGGGGATTTTGTATGTGACGTGGGGACAGATCACGGATATCTGCCCTGCTTTATGATAAAGGAAAATATGTGTAAAAAAGCCCTCGCCTGCGACGTCGCCCCTATGCCGCTGAGATCGGCGGAGGAGCATATCCGCCGTGAAGGCCTTTCAGACCGCATTGAAACTGTGCTCTCCGACGGCCTCGATAACGTCCCCGAGCAAGGCATAACCGACGTCGTTATGGCAGGTATGGGCGGCGAGCTTATCTCAAAGCTGCTCGATAAATGTCCGTGGGTAAAAAATAAGGACAACGCCGTAAACCTCGTCTTGCAGCCAATGACTAAGTGGGATACACTCAGAAAATGGCTCTACGATAACGGCTTTGAGGTCAAAAATGAGCTTGCCTGCACAGAGGGGCAGTTCGCCTATTCCGTTATGCAGGTGGAGTTTATCGGCAAAACACCGACCTATGACTGCGACGACCGATATCTCCAGTTCGGCTTCGTCAAGTCCGAGGGAGAGGGCAGAGACTACATAGCAAGACAGGCAAAGCGCCTTATCTCCGCAGGCAGCGGAATGATGAAGTCTGAGGATAAAAAGGAACTTGGGGAAAGGCTCTGCGCCCTTGCGAAAAAAGAACTTGAAGGGCTGAAATAATAAGAACAACAAATAAAGAATAAAAATAGGGGTGCAAATATAAATATGAAATTTCTGAAAGCTTTGGGCATTGGCATAGCCGTGCAAATTTCCGTGTTGATATTTTCGTTGTTGCTGATATTGGCGTTTTGTATGGCAAGTCCCAGCATCGCAAGCATAGTATTGAGCGGCTTTATAACCTTTGGTGCGTATATAGCGGTGTATTTCAATTTCAAAAAGCTGAACGTCGGCAAAGCCTTTTATTGGCTCAGCTTTGCGTTTATTCCGCTTGCTTTGCATACCATTGTAATGGTCTTGGTCTATAACCATTGCGAAAAAGATACGTCAGGGGCTTGGGTCGATGGCACAAGGTTGCCTTCATTCAATTTCTTGCCTTATGCCGCAATGCTACCTGCATTGGTGGTTCTCATAGTGGGAGCACTTATGACAGGCCTTTATGAATTCCTCGATGCAGTCATCAAGGACAGAAATATCCCAAACAGCACACAAAGCACTTCAGATACTCAAAAAGGAGCTGACAAAAATGATGACAGTTTATGATATTTACAGTTTTATAGAGGATATCGCACCATATCGCTTGCAGGAGGGCTATGACAACAGCGGTCTTAACGTTGGCGAAATGTCCGCAGAGGTCAAAAGCGTCCTCGTGGCGCTGGATTGCACCGCAGAGGTGGCAAGAGAAGCCTGTCAGCGTGATTTTGACCTTGTTTTGACCCACCACCCAGTTATTTTCAGAGGGCTGAAAACTCTATCTCCAAACGACCCGGCCGTCATTCTTGCGGCTGGTGGCAAGAACGCAATTTCAATGCACACCAATTTCGATTCGGCAGAGGGCGGAATGAATGACGTGCTTTGCAAAATGCTGGGGCTTTCACCTAGCGGCTCTCTCCACGAGGAGCACGGTGTTGGCTGTGGATATGTCTGCGACTGCAAAGGCTTCAACGTACGTGAGCTTGCCCAAAGAGCAAAGGACGTGCTTGGCTGCAAAGTCGTCCGCTTCAATGACCACCAGCGTGAGGTCACAAGAGCAGCGGTCTGCTCGGGCTCAGGGGGATCGTTCCTTTCAGACGCTGCCGCCAAGGGCTGCCAAGTGCTCATAACTGGCGACGTCAAACACGATGTTTTCATCGACGGCGAAAATATGGGCGTGTCTATAATCGACGCAGGGCATTTCTATACCGAAAACATCTTCTGCGATTTCATCACTGAGCTGCTGAGAAAGAATTTCAGCGGACTGCGTGTGGAGACCGCCGCAAGCAACAGGGATATAGTTGATATAATTTGATCTAGTAGAATATAAAAAAGCAGGTAAGTAAAATGGCATTGGACGGAATTTATCTGAGCTTGCTCAGAAAAGAATTTACCCCTCTTATCGACGGCAGGGTGGATAAGATACACCAGCCCTCGAGAGAGGAAATAATAATGACTATCCGCACCCGTGAGGGCGCTCAGCGGCTTATGTTCAGCACAGGCGCAGGCTCGGCGAGAGTTCACATCACCACGGCGGATATCGAGAACCCTAAGACCCCACCGATGTTCTGTATGCTTATGAGAAAGCACCTTTCAGGCGGCAGGCTCACGGGCATAAGGCAGGACGGCTTTGAGCGTATACTCTTTTTCGACTTTGAAGCCACCAACGAAATGGGCGATAGGGTAAAGCTCACCCTTGCGGCGGAGATTATGGGCAGGCGCTCAAATCTCATTCTTTTCCGTGAGGACGGCAGGATAATCGACAGCATAAAGCGTGTGGGACAGGAAATGTCCTCGGTGCGAATGGTGCTGCCGGGGATGGCGTATGCCCTGCCGCCGAGAGAAGAGCGGCTGAACCTTATGGACTGCACAAAGGAAGAGCTTCTTGAGAAAATCGCCGAAAACTCCACGGCGGAGCTTTCAAAGGCGATAATGAAGAGCCTTGAGGGAATTTCCCCTGTTTTCGCAAGGGAAGCGGTGTTCTTTGCCGCAAGGGGCGCTGATATCACCGCCCAGCAGCTTTGCGGCGATACTGCCGACAGACTTTGGTTTTATTTCTCCAAAGTCCGTGACAGCATAAAAAGCGGTGAAAATGTCTATACTGTCCTAAAGACCAAAGAGGGCAATCTCAAAGACTTCTGCTTCTGCGATATCACCCAGTACGGCGCACTTATGGTGACAAAGGCATTCGAGTCACCCAGCGTGCTGCTTGATTATTTCTATGCGGAAAGGGACTCTCTTTCGAGGATAAAGCAGAAAGCCAACGACCTTTTCAAGCTTCTTGTGAACACCACCGAGCGTACTCAGCGCCGTGTCCAGAACCAGCGTGAAGAGCTAAAAGAGTGCGCAGACCGTGAAAAATTCAAGGTCTATGGCGATCTTATAATGGCGAATATGTATTCACTCGAAAAGGGTATGGCATACGCCGAGGTGCAGGATTTCTATGACGAAAACTGCCCGACGGTGAAGATCCCCATTGATAAAAGGCTCACGCCAACGCAGAATGCGCAGAAGTATTACAAAGAGTACCGCAAGCTTGACACAGCCGAGAAAAAGCTCACAGAGCTTATAAAAGAGGGCGAGGAAGAGGAAAAGTATCTTGATTCGGTTTTCGATTCGCTCACAAGGGCGCAGACCGAGGGTGATATCGCCGAGCTTCGTGAAGAGCTTTTCCAGCAGGGCTATGCAAAGCGCTCAAAGCTCAAAGGCAAGCCGCCAAAGGCTCTTCCGCCGATAAGATACCGCTCTTCTGACGGCTATGAGATAAGGGTAGGAAGGAACAACAAGCAGAACGACCGCCTAACCTGCAAAGAGGCTGAAAAGACCGACTTGTGGCTCCACGTCAAGGATATCACAGGCAGCCACGTTATCGTCACCTGCGACGGCACAATGCCCCCCGACAGAACTATCGAAGAGGCCGCAAATATCGCCGCCTGCAATTCAAAGGGCAAAGGCTCCTCACGAGTTGACGTTGACTATACCTTTATAAAAAACGTCAAGAAGCCAAACGGTTCAAAGCCGGGTATGGTCATATTCACAAACAATTACACCATAACAGTAAAGCCCGACAGCGAGCTTGAAGAGAGATTGAGGGTATAGCATATAGTTTCAAACTATCACAAACGAAGTTTTAAGCTATGCTGTTGTGCAAAAATGATAAAATGGCAATGTGTGAGGACTTAACTTGTGAAAAAATATCTCTTGAATAATCCATAGCATTATGCTATAATAAATACGGCGCAGAATGAAGTATGATCTTGCGCCATAAAATCAAATAATGTGTTTGTAGGGAAATACAGTTTGAAAAGTTGTTAGCTGAGTAAAGCGGAGAAAAACTCCGTCAGGGAAGCAGGTTTGAATCCTGCACAACCGCCATTACTGTGTTTGATGATCGAAAGCGAAGCGGAAAGTCCGCAGCCATTGGACGGGTAAAATCGTCTGAGAAGGCGCTTTTGTGGGAACGATATAGTTTCAGTCATAAGTCAGGATATCTGCTGTATTTTCAGACAGTCGGGATAGTTCCCCGACCGTTGTTGGTTCAACATATCTTGGGCGATGAAGAATGCGATCAATTATGAGCTTGTGGGCGCTGCATTTTTCGTGCAGGGTCTGTTAAGTCGTGTATAGTTTGATCTGGCTTTTTCGTGTTCGCTTTGTATTTTGTATGTGGATACGGGAAGGCTTTTCTTTTTGGATATGCTGGTACCAACGCTGAAAAAACAAGAAAAACTGAAAGGACAGAAGTGTAATGAAAGCGAAGAAAACATTCACAAAGGCTGTAAGCTGCACAGTTGCGGCTGCTCTCAGCCTTGGCGTTTGCGTAAGCACTAGCGCAAGTGCATTCGTTCCCGACGGAACAAACAACAGCGTCTCAAAAACAGCTCTTCCAAACAGCGCAGACAACGCTGTTCTCAACTGGGCAACAAAGGTTGGCACAGGCTGGACGGATTCTCCTTCCCCTGTAACTATCGTGGGCAATGACCTTGTTTTCACATCGGGCGATAAGCTTATGAGAATGAACAAGGACACAGGCGTTATCGACAGCACAGTCGGCCAGCGTGCAGGCACGAACAGCTACGCTATCCAGCCGCCAACATATGCTGACGGTATGATCTTTGTAGGCTTTGACGGCGGCGTGCAGGCATTTGACGCCGAGACTCTCAAGTCTCTTTGGGTATACAACGACGAGCTGGGCGGACAGGCTGTAAGCCCTATCTATTATAACGACGGCTGTATCTATACAGGCTTCTGGTCAAGCGGCTGGTCTGAAACAGATACAAAGAACTATGTTTGTATCGACGTTAAGGACGAGGACCCTAACTCTGAGACAGAGGCA
The DNA here is from genome assembly GCF_019423705.1 of Ruminococcus sp. GTDB lineage: Bacteria > Bacillota > Clostridia > Oscillospirales > Ruminococcaceae > Hominimerdicola. The sequence goes on from NZ_JAHZAX010000007.1 coordinate 47,554, forward strand.
AAGTCCGCTAAGTGGACATATGCAAGCGAAGGCGGCTTCTATTGGGCAGGCGCTTATGCAAACGACAATTTCGTAGTTGTCGGCACAGAGGACGGCAAGACAGGCGCAACAAGCCCTGCAAAGGCTGTAACTTTTGATAAGGAAACAGGCAAGGTGCTTGACAGCGTTGACAGCATTTACGGCGACGTAAGAAGCTCCGTTACATATGACGCCGCAACAGACGCTTATTACTTCACCTCAAAGGGCGGACATTTTTACAGCGTTAAGATCGACGACAACGGCAAGTTCTCTGATCTCAAAGACCTTGATCTTGGCGCAGCTTCCACATCAACACCAACAGTCGTTGACGGCAGAGCTTATGTTGGCGTAAGCGGTTCAGGCTGGGGACAGTATAACGGCTGCGGTATCGACGTTATCGACCTCGACAGCTTTGGGATCGCTTATAAGGCAGAAACAATGGGCTATCCTCAGACATCTGGACTTGCTTCTGTAAACGAGGACGGCTATACATATGTGTATTTCGTTGAGAACACTTCACCAAGCGAGATCCGCTATGTAAAGGATAAGAAGGGCGTAACGGAAGTTCTTGACGCACAGACAGAAAAGGGCAAGACTTGCGCTCCTGTACTTTTCACACCAACAGGCGCACAGGCTCAGTACGCTATCGCTGACCTTGTTGCAGACGATGAGGGCACTATCTATTTCAAGAACGATTCAAGCTATATAATGGCTATCGGCGCAGAGGTAAAGAACATCACAGTTGAAACAGCCGAGGGCAAGACCCTTTACAAAGAGGGCGAAAACTTTGACCTTGCAGGAATGAAGGTCTATGCAGAGCTTGCAAACGGCGTAAAGAAGGATATCACAGACAAGGTGACATTTGACGACAGCGCACTTTCACTTGACGATACTTTCGTAACTCTCACATACAATTACGGTCTTTACAAGGATACTGCAAATAAGGGCGAAAAGACCACAGCAGGCGTCGCAGTTGACCCGGCTGAGGCAACAGTTGACGTTAACGTCCTGAGCGAAGCTGATTACAACAGCGTTGACGAAGTAATCAAGGCTATCGCAGGTCTTGGCGACATCACACTTGACAGCGAAGAGGCTGTAAATTCCGCAAGAGCAGCATATGAAGCTTTGGGCGACCTCAAGGTATATGTTTCAAACATCGACGTGCTCACAGCTGCCGAACAGAAGATCGAGGATATCAAGAACTCTTCATCATCTGAGGAAAGCTCCGATTCCGACAAGGATTCAAATTCCGACAGCAGCTCAGAGGTAACTTCTGATTCTATCGCCGACAGCGACAGCACAAGCAGCGCTGATTCAGCTTCAAACGCTGACAGCAAGACAACTTCTGACGCTTCATCTTCAAAGGCAGCAAACAGCGCTTCATCTGCAAACCCTTCCACAGGTATGGCAAAGAGCCTTTGCTTCGCAGGTCTCACAGCAGTTATCTGCGGCGCACTTGCAGCTTCAAAGAAGAGAAAGTAAAAGTAAAAATTAAAAGCAACAAGCTAAATAAAATAACACATTTTTGTTAAATTTTGCAGGATACTCGCCCCCGAATTTCGAGGGCGGGCATTTTGCGTATTTAACGTTTTTTAGGAGTAACAAAATTTAGCATCAAACGGAGACTTTTATGAAAATGCAAAAAGTGCATATGGAAAAAAGCGGACAAAACAGGGCTTCAAAAAGGCTTTTGGCTCTGTCGGCGGCAGCGGTGATGATTTTCGCTGCGGCTTTTTTCTGTGTGCATTTTTATAATTTTGCAAGCTCCCACACCCCCGAAAATCCTTTCGCCGACCTGTCGCAAAGTATGACCCAGTATGAAACTGAGGGCGAAAAATATGAGACCGATACCACATCTCGGCGACAGGATTCTGCCGACAGCTCTCAGACTGATGATGATACCAATACTGATACAAATTCTGACAGCAAAACTGAAACCGATACCACATCAGTTTCACAAAATGACAATGTTTCGGATAATATCGGCGGCAATGTTGATACGCCAAATGGAATATCAAACGGCGGAAACAGCGTAAATACGCAGCAAAAGGGCGATAAAAAATCTGAGGACAGCAACGTTACAAACAAAAAACCAAATTCAAAAACTGAAACCGATACCACAAAGTCGGACACGGAATATTTCACAACTTCAATAAAAGACGGCGAAAAAGTGGAGAAAACTGACTTTGCTTTCACCATAACCCACAAAAGCAAGTCGCTGACTGTAAAAAAAGTTGCGGTGTCGGTCAATGGCGACGAGCTGCCCCAGTTCACGGGAAAATGCACGCTGAAAGAGGGGAAAAACACCATTCGTGTTGCGTGCACTTATACCGACAAGTCGGGCGAGGTGAAGCGTGCCTACAAGGACTACACGGTTTATTGCGATCTGGGCGAGATCACCATTGAGACCAGCCTTTCGGACGGCGATATTGATACCGACAGCGATAGTCTTGAGTTTACAGCATTTGCCTATGTCGGCAAAGAAAAGCTTTCGCCTGCCGTGAGCCTTAACGACGAAAAGCTGGGCGATACTGCGGACGGACGTTATTCTGTGACCCTTTCAGAGGGCGAGAACATCATCAAAATTTCCGCCGAAAAGGGCGAAAAAAAGGCGGAAAAGACCTATCGTGTGACATATACCAAAGCGGAATTTTCCATCGACACCGACCTTTTTGACAGAACTGTCAGCGACGAAAATTTCGGCTTTTATGTGAAAATGAAAGGGCAAAACGGCTCGGCAAAGCTGACTGTTGCTTTCAACGGCAAGAATATCAGCGGCGAAAACGGCGCTTATAACGTGACCCTCAAGACGGGGGCAAACCGAATCCGTGTCCGTGCGAAAGACGGCGAAAAGCTTATCGAGCAGACTTTCACCATAACTTTCACCCCTGCGGCGACTGACGAGACACGGCCAAAGCTGACATATATAAACATTTCTGACAATATGACTGTCAAGGGTACGGGCTTTACGCTGCGGCTTTATGCTGAGGACTATCAGGGCGGACGAATTTACGCCGACAGCACGGAGGTCTATCTCAACGGCGTTTGGCAGAGCTATCTTGCGCAGGACAGCCAGTCAGTTTATTATCTTGACCTCAAGGGCGGCGCAAATCTGCTGGAAATTCGCATTTATGACGGCGAGGGGCGCTATGCGGACTTTGCCTACACCATAAACTGCAGGTTGGCGGCTGACGGCGAGCAGATCGGCACGGTGAAAATCTCCTTTGACGCAAACGTTATCGGCCTTGGCCAGCTTGCAGGGGAGAGCGAAATTCCCATTTATCAAGGCGAAAACGGCTCCGACGCAATAGAGCGTTTTCTCGAGCAAAACGGCTTCACAGCGCACTTTACAGGCCCTTCAAACTCACGCTATCTCAGCCGAATCTACAAGGACGGGGCCTTCGCAGGGGGACAGATCGACAGACAGCTTTCGGGATATCTCTCGGCGGACGGCATTGGCGAAAACGGCGTGCAAAATGCAGACAGCCTTGGCGAAATGGACTACACAAACGCCTCGGGCTGGGTCTATACGGTCAACGGCGAAATGACAGGTTATGGAATGTCACGGGTGAATTTCTCTGACGGCGACGTCGTAAGGCTGGCGTTCACGCTTGCTTACGGCAAGGATATCACAGGTTCGCAGAATAGTTACGACAGGGTGTGGTAAAAATGGATATAAATAGCACGGACGTGGTGAAAAAACGCTGGGCGATCTTGGCGACAATGATTGCGATAATATTGACGATTGCGACTTTTGCGCCTGTTTTCGGCATTAGCGCACAGGCAGACAATTCTAAAAATACTTCGGACGAGCTTATCGCAAGCGCAAAAAATGTTATAGATTGGGAAAAAGAGCGCTACGGCATTGAGAAGTCGGGAAAGCTTTTTTCGGGGGATTTCCTCGAAAATGCTGGCTCTGCACAGTCGGATTGGTTCGCTATCGGGCTGTCGAGATTCGGCTTTGATGATGATTATCAGGCCTACCTCGGTGCACTTGGGGAGGCCGCAAAGCGGCTTTCTTACAGCGATAAAGCCACCGATTGGCACAGGACAGCCATTGCGGTGTGCGCAGTTGGCGGCGACCCGACGGATTGCGGCGGAGTTGATTTGGTAGAAAAAGGCGTTTATGGCAGAACGGAAGAAAATTCCGTTGGCAAACAGGGCGCAAACGGCTGGATATTCGCACTTTTGACCCTCGACACAATGGGCTTTTTCACACCTGAGGGCGCAGTTTTTGATCGTGAAAGGCTGATAAAGGAAATTTGTTCCTGTCAGAACGCCGACGGCGGTTTTTCTCTCAGCGGGAAAAGTTCTGACGTTGACATAACCGCAATGGCGGTGCAGGCGTTGGCGGTCTATCAGGACGACTTCACGAGGTCTGATATCACGGCGGCGGTGGATAATGCCCTTTCTTATCTCAGCGAAAAGCAGGGTGCGGACGGCTCATTCGGAAGCTGCGAGGCTGACGCACAGGCGATAATTGCCCTTTGCGCCGCTGGTGTGGATATCGAAAATGACGAGAGATTCACAAAAAATGGTACAAACATTTTGCAGGCTTTGCTCAGCTATCAGAATTCTGATGGCGGATTTGCGCATTTGGCAAATGGCGATTCGGACGAATACGCTTCGGGACAAGCCCTTTGCGCACTTGCGGCGGCGGAACGTCAGCGGCTCACAATGCGCAGGATATACGATTTCCGTGAGGAGCTTTCGGTTCTCCAGCGTGAAAAGCTTGACGGCACAAACGGCAGGCTTTCAGCTTTGGCGGACGCCGATGAGGACACAGCCTACGCCGCAGTCAAGCTTTTTAACGATCTCGACTGCGACGAGCGCACCTATATAAAATACGGCAGAGAGCTAAAAGCCGCCGCTGAAAAGTTCGGCATAGCCCTGAGCGACAGAGATTTTACAGCGGAGCTTTGCCAGTCGGAGCAGACCACGGGCTGCATATTCAGTATCGAAAAGACGGAAATTTACAAAGGCGAAAGCGGCTTTTCCGATGATGATCTTGCACAGTATGAAAAGCTGAAAAAAAGCGGAGCAGGCTCGGCGGACTGCACGCTGGCGGCGGTGCTGCTTTCAAAGGCAAAGGCGGACGAAAGTCTTTCTGATAGGGAAAATATCATCGCCGATCTTGAAAAGCTCAGCCAACAAGCGGAGGAGCTTTACAGCGAGGTCTGCGACCTTAACAAATTGATATCTGAGCGGCTTTATCCTGTCGAGACCGTGGGGAATGATAAAGCGAACAGGGAGCTTTTGAAGTCCACGGCGGAGCGTATAAAGGCGCTTCCAAAGGCTGAACAGCAGAAAGTCACGGCGGAGGAGGATATCCTAAAAGCCGCTGAAAATGGCTCTGAGACTGTTATTATCGTGATGATCGGCGTGATAATTTGCGCTGGCATTGTGACGATAGTTGCGGTAAAAAAGTTCAAAAGCAAGGGCAAAAAGTCTCAAATTTTGGAAAATTGAGGTGTCGATATGCACAACACAAAAGATAATACAAACGAGCTTCACGCTATCACGGCGGAGGTAAAAAAAGTCATTGTCGGCAAGGACAAGGTAGTGGACAAGGTGTTTGCGGCGGTGCTTGCGCAGGGTCACGTTTTGATGGAGGACGTGCCGGGTGTGGGCAAGACCACACTTGCGGTGGCGTTTTCAAAGGCGCTGGGGCTTGAATGTAAGCGTATTCAGTTCACCCCTGACACGGTGGCTTCCGATATCACGGGTTACACGGCGTTCGACAGGCAGGCAAACGGCTTCACTTTTCACAGCGGTGCGGCGATGACAAACATTTTGCTTGCGGACGAGATCAACAGAACGTCGGGCAAGACCCAATCTGCGTTGCTTGAAGTAATGGAAGAAAAAGCCTGCACAGTTGATGGCAGGACTTATCCGCTGCCAAAGCCCTTTGTGGTGCTTGCAACGCAGAACCCTGTTGGCTCTATCGGCACGACTGCGCTGCCTGTTTCACAGCTTGACCGATTTATGTTCCGCCTTTCAATGGGATATCCTGACAGGACGGCGATGAAAAATATTATGGCGGACAGAAGCGAGGCCGACCCGTTGGCGGCGGTCAAGGCGGTCTGCGATGCTGAAAAGCTTATAAAAATGCAGGAAAAAGCTAAAGCCGTGTATGTTGACGACGCAATTTACGATTATATCACGGCGCTTTGCGAGGCAACACGTTCCAGCGAGCTTGTGAGCCTTGGCGTGTCGCCGAGAGGTGCGCTGGCGCTTTGCCGTGGTGCGAAAGCTTGGGCGCTTTACAATGGCCGTGAATATGTTGTGCCGCAGGACGTGAGGGAGCTTTTCTGCGACGCCTGCGCCCACAGGCTGGTGCTTTCGCCAAAGGCAAAACTTTCAGGGGCAAAGGCAGAGGATATTTTGGCGGATATCTTGAAATCCACGCCCTGCCCAGAAAATGCGGTGAACGCTCGATGATATCGGCGAATGTGTCGGCAAAGCTCGCAATTAGGCGCATTTTGCTTATGGTAATGGCGGCGGTGGGGGCGCTAATGCTCAAATGGCATATTATCGCTGGGGCTGTTATTATCGTCATTGAGCTGGTTTTTCTGCTGTTTTCGGCGGCGGAAAATCTGCTTTGCAAGGAAAAACTTTCGGCTAATATCCAAAGCAAAGCCAATGGTCTTAAAAATTCTGCGGCTGATATCGGGCTGAAATTTTCGGGCAAGGCTGGGCTTTATAAGGGTCTGCTGAAAGTGGAAAATCTGTTGACGGGGGAGAAGATTTGCCGCAAAGTGCAGTTTGAAATTTTGGCTGAAAATGGCGATATCCCACAGCTTGAAGTTGAGATAACGAGCGAAAACTGCGGAAAATTGGCGTTTTCATTTGAAAAGCTGCGCCGTTATGATATGCTTGGGGTAACATTTCGGCGGATAAAGTGCGATGTAAAGGGCGCTTTCATCGTTATGCCCGACCCCGACAGCGACTTTGCCCTTGAAGAGCCAGAGCTGCGAAACGCCATTGAAAGCGACGGATTTAGCCAAGAAAAAGAGGGTACAGACCACAGCGAACCCATCGGGATCCGTGAATATCGTCAGGGGGACAGCTACAAGGCTGTGCATTGGAAAATGTCCTTTCGGCTGGAAGATATTTACGTCCGTGAATACGGCGAGCCTGTCACGAACTGCATTTGCATATATGTGGAAACTAGCGGCGATCGCCCATCAAAGGCTTATGACGGCGTTGCAGGGAAGGCGCTGGGGCTTTCAATGGCTCTGCTTGAGCAGGGAATAAACCATTATGTGGCATTTTACAGCTTTTCTGAGGATATGCCGATGATAGAATTGGTTGAAAACGACCAAAGTTTTGGCATCGCACTTGACAGGCTTTTATCCAGCCGACCGAAAGAGGCGGACGAAAAGTTCGGGAGCTTTGAAGAGCTCTTCGAGGAAATGGGAGTTTCAAGGATAATACGAATTTGACAAATGTGAAACCATATGAAACCGCACGAAAAAATGTGAAATTATATGAAATAAATGTGGTATCGGTTCCACATTGGTTAGCAACAGAAATCAGAGGTGAGAAAAATGACGCTTGATATCAAAGTCAGTAATAAACTCCAAAGCCGTGGCGAGGTCGGCGAGAGTTCGGGAAGCGGTTTGCTATCCAAAATATTGCAGATGATATTCTGCGGCGTTTTTCTTTTTGCTCTGTGCGAAATGTTCGGGCTTGGCGCTGGGGCGACTTTGGCTGGATTGGCAGGCTGGCTTGTGACTTGGGCGGCTTGGTGTTTGCCTTTGGGAAAGAAAAGGCGCTTTGGGGCGTTTGTGAATTTTGTGCATTTTATGCCCCTGATTGTGGTGCTGGCGGCGGACTTGATCTTTCACGAAAGCTTTGGAAAAAGCCTTGCAGGGCTTTTGAACTGCGCCGCAAAAAGCTATGGCGAGCATATGGGCGTTATAGTGAAAACCCTTGAAAACGTCGCAAATGCGACCTTTGCGGCGGTGACGGTGGCGGTGCTGGTGACGACTGTGCAGGGTATATTCTGCGCTCTTGAAAGCAAGGCGTTCAGCTTTGTTATGCTGGGGATTTTCTCGGGACTGCTTTTCGGTTTCGGCGGAGATAGCGTTATGGTCGCCGCTTTGGTGTATGTTTTTGGCATTTTGGCGCTGTTTGTTGGCAATGCGAGAAGCCTGCGGAACGCTTTTGGAAGGCTGCTGTCTGGGGCAATCGCTTTGGCGGTGTGCTTTGCACTTGATATCACGGGGGCGCTGGGGGCTTTGGAAAATGCTATTTCTGAGGATAAATTTGACAGCTCGGCAAGGTACGAGGTCATAATGGAAAAGCCTGCGCCTTTGTATCTTATCGAGAGCCGATTTGAGGTGGAGAATGCTGAGAGTTTTGCGTGGGAAAAGCTTTCAAACGCTGAGAAATTCGCCTTTGCGGACAGCTTTTACTGGCTTTACAGCTCGGGATTTTACCCCGAACTTCAGGCTTCCGATCTTAACAAAGCTATCGGTGTTGATGAAAGTGAAGCGGAACGGCAAAGTGTGACAATAAACATAAAAAACGGCAAAAAGGCGATCTATCCATATGGTATCACCAGCGCTGAGGGGGTGGTGACCGACGAGAAAAAGATCGACGGCGGACTTGAAAACAGCGCAAATTGGTACAAGCTGGCGGTGCCGGGCAATTATCTTAGCAAGCCCTCGGGGAGTTTTGCGGCGCTCCAAAGGGGCGGCGACGAGGTGGAAAGTTATCTCGACGTCGAAAAAGGTTATCGTGACTATGTTTACAAGACCTGTCTTGGGCTGAGTTCGGCGGACAGGCAGATGATCGCAAGCCATTTTGATCTTGGCGGCTCGGTGGGAAAGCTGGAGAGCCAAATGCTCAGCTTTTTTGCAGGAAATTGCACTCTTGACAAGGGGCTTTCATATGGCGGCGAGGGTTCGCTGGGGCGGCTTTTGGAGCGAGAGCTAAAGGGTGGCGAGGAGGACTTTGCGGCGGCGGCGGTGAAGATTTTCCGTGCAAAGGGCGTGCCTGCAAGGCTTTGCAGGGGGTATCTTGTTACTGACGATATGACCGATGGGCTGGCGGAAAATTCTGCTATCGAGGTCACGGCGGAGAATTTGCACTACTGGGCGGAATATTACAAGGACGGCATTGGCTGGCAGCCTTTTGAGGTCATTCCGGAATATGTTGGGCTTATCGACACGGACGATGAAGCTGTTAAGGCGGCGAAAACAGGCAAGACAGGCGGCGAGAGCCTTGCACCACGGGATGAGGAGATCACAAGGCAGGAAATTTTTGAGGAAAATAATGACACGGACAAGTCGGAGATATGGCTGAAAAAGGTGGTCATTATCATAGTCGCAGGGCTTTTAGCGCTTGCGATATTGGCGGCAGTCGTGGCGATTTTGGCTTGCAAGATTGCACGGAAGCGGCTTATGAAAAAGCCTGCGGACAAGCGTGTCAAGGTGATATTCACGGCGGCGGTTAAAAAGCTTTGCGGCAAGGATATCAGCAATTTGACGCCTTTTGAGCGTGGAAAAGATATCGAAAAGCGCTTTGGAAAGGGCATGCGTGACAAGTTCGAGGCGGCGGAAGAGGTCTTTGAAAAGGCGGCGTTTTCACGGCTTGACATTTCGGAGCAGGAAGAGCAGAGTGTTTTCGATTTTGAACAAGCGGCTAAAAATGCAAAAAATGTAAGAATGTAAAATAACGACAGTCGGGAGGGATAACGGTGAAAAAGGATATTGCGGTGCTTTTGGCGGTGGTGCTGCTCATCGGCGGCGCTTTCAAATTCGGGCTTATAAATATCCAGTCGGTGGAGGAATATTACAGCGTTCATTGTGACGATGTTGAAAACGCCGACAAGACCGTTTTTCTGACTGTCGATTGTTCGGACGTTATCCAAAATTACGATATGCTTGAGGAAAATCTTTGTGACGAGAAATTTGTGCCTTCTGACGGGAAGATAATCCCCGAGACGGAGTTTGTGCTCCTCGACGGCGACAGCGTTTTCGATATTCTCGATCGTGCGGCAAGAAGTCAGCGCATACCGCTTGACTATCAAGGGGCTGGTGACAACGGCTACAAGACCGTTTACGTCAAGGGGATAAACAACCTGTATGAATTTTCCTGCGGCCCGTCCTCGGGGTGGACTTACACGGTCAACGGCGAAAGCCCCGACAAGGGTTGCTCCCAATATATCCCCAAAGACGGCGACGAGATCGAATTTTACTATGTTTGCGACTACACAAAAAGCAACAAAAGCGATGTTGGCGAAGGGGGTGGCCGACGATGAAGCTTTCGACTTTTCACCCTTTGACTGCGCTGGTGTATTTTGCGGCGGTGCTGGTTGTGACGATGTTCTGCCTTAGTCCTGCGGTTGTGGTATGCTCGGCGGCTGGGGGGCTGTTGGCGGAATTTGCCCTGCGGCGTGATGTATGGCGATTTTTCAAGGACGTGGGGGCATACCTTGCGATGTGGGCTGTAATAACGCTGTCAAATCCGCTGTTTGTGCACAAGGGGCTCACGCCGCTGTTTTTCGTCAACGGCAGGGCTTACACGCTGGAAGCGCTGTGCTATGGCGCTGTTATGGGCGGCGGACTTGCGGCGGTGATAATGTGGTTCAAGGTGCTGGGGAAAATTCTCACGAGGGAGAAGCTTTTGTACATTTTCGGTCGCAAAACGCCTAAGACCGCCCTTATCATCACGGCGGCAATGGGCTTTATACCGAAGCTCAAAGGGCTTCACCGGCAGATATCAGACAGCTTGAAGTGCACGGGTTCGAACAATTCCGACAGCAGGCTGGACAGGTTCAAGACCGCCTGCGGAATGTTCACGGCGCTTTGTGCAGGCTGCCTTGAAAACGCCGCAGATGTGAGCATTTCGATGAAAGCAAGGGGCTTTTGCACGGGCAAAAGAAGCTTTGCACACGGCTTTAGGTTCAGACTTTTTGACGGGATATTCGCAGGGGCGTTTATATTGCTTTTCGTGATCGTGATGATCGAGCGGAGCAGGGGGGCGCTTTTGGCGGAATTTTATCCACGATTTGAGATATTCGAAAAGGGCGCTTTGGGCGTAGTGGCGTTTGGAATATTGTGCGCAATGCCGTTTATTTTGGAAGTAAAGGAGCGTTTGAAATGGAAATTCTTTCTTGCAAGGGCTTGAGTTTTGCATACAAGGACAGCGAGGATTTCGCCCTTGAGGACTGCGCATTTGCGGTGGAAAAGGGCGAAAAAGTTCTGCTTTGCGGACTTTCGGGCAGCGGAAAATCAACGCTTCTAAAGCTTTTGAAGCGAGAGCTTGCGCCCATTGGCAGGACAGCGGGTGAGATAAGGCTTTTCGGCGCTTCGCAAGAGGGCGTTTCGGAGCGTGAGAGCGCAAGGCGTATCGGCTTTGTTATGCAAGACCCCGACGCTCAGACCGTTTGCGACAAGGTATCGGCGGAGCTTGCGTTCGGGCTGGAGAACCTTGGGGTGAAAAGCGGCGAGATATTGAGCCGTGTTGGCGAAATGGCGGCGTTTTTCGGCATCGAGCGGCTTTATGATCGGGATATTTCCACCCTTTCGGGGGGGCAAAAGCAGCTTGTGAACCTTTGCGCCGTTATGGTGATGAACCCCGATATTTTGCTTTTGGACGAGCCTACCGCTCAGCTTGACCCTGTTGCCGCAAGGGATTTTTTGTCCATTCTCGAGCGGCTTAACAAGGAGCTTGGCTTGACGGTGATAATTGCGGAGCACCAGCCCGAGGGTATTTTTGACAGCTGCGACAGGGTGCTTTATATGGAAAATGGCAGGGTGAAGCTTTTTGCTGAGCCGAAAAAGGCGGCTGAATATTTCGCCGACAACGGGCTGACGGAGTTTTTGCCGAGGTCGGCGGCGGTTTTTGAGGGTATCGTTAATGGCGAGCTGCCACTCGATGTTAGAAGTGCAAAAAGGCGGTTTGCGGAGATCGTTGAAGATAGCGTTGGCGACAGAATGACGGCGGAGCAAGTGGGACGTCGAGGACGCCGTCCCCTACACCAGCAATCTGCTGAGGTCAAGAGCGATATGGTTTTGCAGGCGGAAAATGTTTGGCAGAGATATGAAAAGGATTTGCCCGATGTTATCAAGGGGGCTGATCTGCGGCTTTTCAAGGGTGAGTGTTACGGGCTTCTCGGGTCCAACGGCGTGGGAAAATCCACCTTTGTGAAAGTGCTTTGCGGTCTTGAAAGGGCTTATATGGGCAGGGTCAAGGTTATGGGCAAGGGGCTGAAAAGCTACAAAAACGGGGCGCTTTTTAGAAATATGCTGGCGGTTATGCCGCAGAAGCCTGTGACGATGTTCATTCGTGAGACCGTGAGGGAGGATTTTTTGCTGACACTCAGCCATATGGGCGGCAGGTTTGAGGAAAACGAGCAGGCGATACAAGATTGCGCAAAGCGGCTGGGCATTGGGGAGCTTTTGGAGCGCCAACCATATGATCTCAGCGGCGGAGAGATACAGAAATGCGCTTTTGGGAAAATTATGCTGTCCTGTCCGCAGATAATGATACTTGACGAATGCACAAAGGGGCTTGACGGTTTTGGAAAAAAGGCGCTTGGCGAGATCATTGAGGGCTTTAAGGCGGAGGGTATAACGCTTCTCATCGTGACCCACGATCTTGAATTTGCGGCGCAATACTGCGATCGCTGCGGACTTTTCTTTGAGGGAAAGATCGTTTCCGAGGGCGGTTCGGCGGAATTTTTCAGCAAGAACAGCTTTTACACCACAGCCGCCGCAAGGATAACCCGTGGCATTGCGGAGGATATTGTGACGGTGGGGCAAGCGAGAGAATATCTTGCAAGTTTGCATAAAGCGAAAGGTTTGGAATAGAATGGATAAAAAGGCAAGTGCAAAATTGTCCAACATAATATATCTTGCGATCGTGCCGCTGGTGTGTTTCGGGGGGATAGTGCTTTTTCGGGAGCGGTTTTATTCCTTTGTGACGGCGGTGCTGGCGATAATATGCCTTGGGGGCTATTTTCTGCGGTTCGAGCGGCGTGAAAGCTCGGCGGCGCAGCTTGTGATAATTGCGGCGATGACAGCGCTTTCGGTGTTCGGGCGGATATGTTTCAGCTTTCTGCCCGGTGTGAAGCCCTGCACGGCGCTTATCATCATCACGGCGATGTATATGGGCAGGGAGACCGGTTTTATGACCGGTGCGATGACGGCGCTCATCTCGAATTTTTACTTTGGGCAGGGTGCGTGGACGCCTTTTCAAATGCTGATATGGGGTTTGACGGGGTACGTTGCAGGAATGCTTGCGAATGTACTAAAGGGCAGGCGTTTAGTGCTCATCATATTCAGTGCAATTTCGGGCATAGCGTTTTCGCTGATAATGGACGTTTGGAGCGTGCTTTGGGCGGACAACGGGTTCAACCTTGGGCGATATCTGACAATGGTTGCTTCATCGGCTTGGTTCACATTTGTTTATGCGGTATCGAATGCGGTGTTCGTAAGGGTGCTTGAAAAACCGCTAGGCAGGGTGTTCGGGCGGCTCGGTAAAAAAGTGCGATTTTTTAGTGAGGAATGAGGAGTGAGGAATGAAGGTATCGCCTACGGCGATGATCTTTTTGTAGCGACCTTCGGTCGCTTTGAACTCTCGTTTGCTTTGACCTCTCGGTCGCTTTGAACTCTCGTTTGCTTTGACCTCTCGGTCGCTTTGAACTCTCGTTTGCTTTGACCTCTCGGTCGCATTGAACTCCCATTTGCTTAGAACTATCATTTGCTGTGTGCTTTTCGATAAAAAGGCTTGATTTTGTTTGATACTGTGGTATAATAGTAGGTGATCTTTTAAGTTTACTTCAGTAAACTTTGAGACTGTTGAAAAACACCAAAATAACGGGCGAACGCTGTTCGCCCCTACATATAAACAGCGTATTTACGCCAATTGTAGGGGAAAATTGTTGTTCGACAAGGCTTACAACAATTTGCGTCCTCGACGTCCCACTTTTGTCGGACTTTTTCAACAAGCTGCAAGTTTACCTAAGTAAACTTTATGCGAAGGAGATATCTATGACAAAACTTCTTATCAAACTATTTATAAAGGACAGCGACAATGTGGGCGACAGCAGTGTGCGTCAGAAATATGGCTACCTTGGCTCTTGCACGGGCATTGCGCTCAATATACTGCTTTTTGTGGGAAAACTCATCGCAGGGCTTATTTCGGGTGCGATATCCGTTATGGCGGACGCTTTCAACAACCTTTCGGACGCCGGCTCATCGGTTATGTCGCTGGTGGGATTTAAAATGGCGGCAAAGGCGGCTGACGAGGATCACCCTTTCGGACATGGACGAATGGAATACATATCGGGACTTGTGATATCTTTTATCGTAATGCTTATGGGCGTGGAACTTGGAAAATCTTCGGTATCGAAAATTTTCGCCGGGGAAAAGCTGGCGTTCTCTAAGCTCACTTTGGGGATACTCATATGCTCTGTGGCGGTGAAGCTTTGGATGGGCTGGTTTTACAAGAGCCTTGGAAATAAGATCAATTCGACGGCGCTTCGTGCTTCGGCGGCTGACAGCCTTTCCGACTGTGCGGCGACGGGAGCGGTAATAATCGCAATGCTCATCTCATCGCTGACTGGTGTGAATATTGACGGATATGTAGGTGTGCTGGTGGCTGTGTTCATATTCTGGTCGGGATTCAACACCTGTCGTGACAGCGTATCGCCTTTGCTGGGTTCAAAGCCTGACAAGGAGTTTGTGCAGGAGATAATCGACACGGCGATGAGCTATCCGAACATAATCGGCATACACGATCTGCTTGTACACGATTATGGTGTTGGCAATTCTGTGATATCATTTCACGCAGAAGTGCCATGCGAAATGAATTTTATGGCGGCGCACGAGCTTATCGACTCTGTTGAGGAAGATATGAAAAAGAAATACAAGTGTGCGGTGTCGATACATATGGATCCTGTTGCGGACAATGACGAGGAGACCAACGCTGCAAAGCAGGTAGCAATTGAAGTGGCAAAGTCCATTGACGAGCGTTTGAGCATACACGATTTCAGAATGACGAAGGGTGAAAACAGGGCGAATCTCATTTTTGACCTTGTTATCCCATTTGATTTTTGTTTATCGGACGATGAAGTCATTGACAAGGTATCACGCCGCTTATCAGAATTTGACAGCAGATACAACGCTGTAATTAATGTTGATAAAGGTTCTTTTTAGTTCGCATAGGGCTGGACTGTGGGTCGGGTACGACTCAGCCCGAGGAATGAAGGTATCGCCGTTGGCGATGATTTTTTTGTTGCGAACTCCGTTCGCTTAGACCTCTCTGTTGCCCACTGCATAAAAAAAGAGCGAAACTTTTTAAGCTTCGCTCTTTGCTTTTTATAAGCCCTTGGCTTTCTTTAGTGTGATACCATTATCACCTAGCGGTATGGCGTGGTCAAGCCCAACGAATTTGCCGTTTTCCTGCCATAGAACTTCCTTGACGAACTTGTATTTTTCTTCGTCCCAGGTGACAAAATCGTCTAGGACAAGTCCGCCTGTATCGCCCGAATTGGCGTTGAAGCACCAGAATGTGTGGTTGACGTGGTTGTCCTTTATAAGCTTGCGCATATAGGTCATCCAAGTGAGGTTCGGTTCGGTCATAAAGCCGCCCCATTCGCCGATGAGAAGCGGTGCGATGTTCTGATCTTGAATATAGAACCAGTTGTCCTTCCAGCAGTCTTTCATAAGGCTTTGGTAGGTGTAATTTCCTTGGAACCAAGGCTGTTCATATACTGTCGGGCCGTAATCGTGTGGCGAATATACCAGCTTATCCTGATATTTGCCAAGGTCGATAGGATGATCCTTCACGCCACGGAGATTTCCGCCCCACCAGTTGAAGTAATAGTCATCGCTGTTCTGCGACGAATAATCGCCATTTTTCTTGATATTCTTCGGGTAAATTTCCGTGCCCTCTACCATTATAAGGACGTTCGGGTTCTTGGCAAGGACTTTCTTTGCGGCGGTCTCGGCAACGTATTTCCAGTTGTTTGCGCTCTTTGAATCGTTCCATATCGCTGCGCTCGAGCCTTCATTTGGCTTGCCGTGAGGTTCGTTTTTAAGGTCGTATGCGATGATAGTGTCGTTATCTTTGTATCTTTCTGCCATCCATTCAAGTGCGCTGTAATAATCATTGACTGTTACCTTGTCGGTATACCAAAGATTTACTGTATGGCCGCTGGCATTCGTCTCGGCGGAATGGATATCGGGCATAACTTTCAAGCCGTTTTCCTCTGCAAGTTTGAGGAAGTAATCGAAGATCTCCAGGTTGTTCATTGCGTTGAGCTCTTCATTATAGGCGTTGTTATAATTTGCCTGCGGATATTCGCCGTCAGCCCATTGATTTATAAGCTCTGCCGACATAGGCACTCTTATGAGATTGAAGCCGTGGTCTGCGATAGCTTCAACAGAGGGCTTGAGTTCGCTGTTCCAAAGGCCGTCAAAAGTGTTTGTGCCTGTGTTATAGCCGAACCAGTTTACGCCTGTTATCCAAACTTCCTTGCCGTCCTTATCAAGTATTTTGCTGCCGTCTGTGTGGAGCCAGTCGTCGCCCTGTTTGGCTTTGGAAGTCCTTTTCAGCAGGTCTTTGACGTCCGCTGAGGTGGTCTTTTTATCGTTGTTTTGATTATTCTGATTATTATTGTTATTGTTCTGCGATACCTTGCCCTTTTTGACCGTGCAGTCAACGCCGTTGAGCTTTGCGGACTTGACGTTGAGCTTGACCCCTGTGCCGATATTGCAGCCGATAGAGGTCGAGCCGCCAACAGCGATCTCGCCGTTGTAGTCAACGTTCGTGATCGTGAGGGTGTTGCCCTTGGTCTTGTAATTGCCATTCCAGCCCTCGCAGGATTTTAGTTGGTCGATCTCCAACTCAAGCTTCCATTCCTTGATAGCGGCTTCGGAATTGTTTTCAATGCCGATCTCCATACCTGTCATGATCTTGTCGCCGTCCTGCCAAGTATTGTCGCCGGAATAGGATATGATGAAGCCTTTTTCCTTTTTGTCCGTGTCGTCTGAATCGGAACTTTCGTCAGCCTCGCTTTCGTCCTCGGAGCTGTCCTCGTCGGTATCGGAGCTATCTTCGTCAGAGCTTTCGTCGGTCTTGCTGTCATCCGCCTGTGAAGCGCTTTGGCTTTTATCAGCCTTTGAAGAGCTTTCGCCCTTGCCGCCGCTTGAAGTCGCCACGGCGATAAGTGCGATCATAAGCCCGATTATGACAGCGCCCATTGCGGCTATCGCCACGATAAGCTTCTTGCTGCCGCCTTTCTTAGGGCTTTGCTGTTGGATATCTTTGTTTTCTTCGTTCATAAACTTTCCCCTTTTTGATTTTTTGTGAGACAGAATATTCTGTCGCTTAGTAAAACAATACCGCACAAATGGCTGTGCGGTATTGCAAAATTGCGAATTTTTTACTGTTCTTTTTTTACAAGCACGCTGCTGTTGTTAAGAAACATTTCCTCGAATTTGTCGGAAGGCATTGGCCTGCCGAAATAATAGCCCTGAATAACGTCAGTATCAAGACCCTTTAGGATATCGAACTGTATCTGCTCCTCAACGCCCTCTGCGCAGACTGCGATATTAAGGTCGTGAGAGAGGTTGACTATCATCTTGACGAACACCGCTGTGCTCGGGTTGTTGGCGATATCGTCGATAAAGGACTTGTCGATCTTGATAGTATTGAGTGGCATTTCCTTTATGCAGTTAAGCGACGAATAGCCCGTGCCGAAATCGTCAAGTGCGATCTTAACGCCCTTGTCGGTGATACTTCTCAGCAGCTCTTTCATCTTGTTCATATCGTTGATAGCAAGGCTTTCAGTTACCTCAAAGCATATCTTATCCGGCGGCGCTCCCGTTTCCTTGAAGAGCTTATCCACCTTTTCAAGAAAGTCCGGCTCGATGAGCTGGCCGACGGAGAGATTGATGTTCACTCTTATATCAAGGCCTTGCTCAGCCCATTTTCTGCATTGTGTGCCTGCTATTCTGATTATATTCTCGCCCAAGAGATTTATGTAGCCCAGCTTTTCAGCCATTGGAATAAACTCTGACGGCGGAACTTGGCCATACTCGGGCGGGTTCCATCTCATAAGAGCTTCGCAGCCCACAAGCTTTTTGTCTGCGCTGCTGAATATCGGCTGATAATATGCGTTGAAATGGGCAAAGTTGTTTGTGATATCCTTGTGCATAAGTCTTTCAAGGTCTATCTGTCTTGTAAGTATCCTGCCAATAGTTTCGTTATAGTTTATTATGCAGTTCTTGCCGTGCTTTTTGGCGTAATAGATCGCAAGGTCGATACGCTTTAGGACTGTATTGACCGTATCATCGGGCTTCGGGAACTTTGCAAGTCCGATCGAGCAGGTGCAGTAGCAAGTGCTGTTTGCGATCTGCCATTCGGTGTTGAACTTTTTATGTATGGTGTTGCAGATATCGTCAACAAATTCCTGATCCTGGCTTCTTATAAGTATGACAACTTCGTCGCCGCCGAAACGGAAAACGCTGAGCTCTTTGTGGACCTTTTGAAGCTCAAGGAAAAACTGTCCGATATCTTTAAGCAGTCTGTCGCCGTTGTTATGGCCGTAGCTGTCGTTTATGTTCTTGAAGTTATCGAGATCGAGAAAGATTATCTCGCTGTCCTGCTCGGAGTCGATAATGCTTTGGATATTCTTGTCAAGGCTAAGTCTGTTGGGCAGACCCGTAAGGCCATCAAAGAACACCTGCTTTTCGATAACACGCTCGTACTCGATCTTATCGGAGATATCGTTGAGGGTGCAAAGCTTTATCATTCTGCCGTCGTGCCATTTGATTATCTTTTCGGACACATCGAGCCACTTATCCATTGCTTCGGAATAATAATCGCCGTTGAAAAGCTCGCCATTCTCAAGCTGGGTGTTATCATACCACGCCTTGCTGAAAACGTCACGACCCTTTTTGCCCACAAGCTCCTGTCCGAAAAACTTTTCAAGCCTTTTGCTTGCGAATACGATCTCATCGGTATCTGTTGTGAGGGCGATAACGTATGAATTCATATTGTCCATAACGTCTGCAAGAGTTCTCGAAGTATTCTCTGCGTGGGTAGAAGCACGCTGGGCGTGGAGCATACCCGAAAGTATGTATGTAAGCTGCGAAACGAGAGCTATCTCATCATCACGCCACACTCTTTCCTTATCTGAGCAGAGCAGATTGAAAAATGCAACGTTTACATTTGAGTCCCTGACTGCACAAGTGAGGGAGCAGGGGTACTTCACGCCGCTGAGAATAAAGGTCTCATTATCCGGAATAGGGTGCTCCTTATCGGCGATATGAATGCCCTTATCCATAAGAATAGGCCGCACGTCGGTGTAAACAGCGCCGCTTTTTTCTTTATCAAATTCAAATATTCTGTATGTCTTTGCCTCGGCTATCCATTCATAGCTGAGGGGAGTGGCGTTTTTATAACCCGATACCGTCAGCGTGGCAGCCTGAACTGACATAGCGCTGCAAATGCTTTCAAGAAAATCACGGCAGACTTCCTCAAACTTTTCGGTGCTTTCGAGAATTTTCAGAAAACTGCTCAAGGTGTTTTCGTTGACTGACAGAGCCATATTTCACCATATCCTTTCGCTAGAGTAAATTACATCAGTTACATTATAACACAATCGCCGTAAAATCACAAGAGCTAATCTTGATTTTTGGTTAGTTTGTATATTTAGCGAGCGTAAATCTGTACAAATAAGCAAATTAAATTTTCGTTGTAAAATATAAAAAAGCTCACTTAATTGGATCGTGAAAAAAGCAATTAAGTGAGCGGCGTGATCTGACCGATAAGCCGAGTTTTGTCGTGTGCGATAATCTATCTAGGCTGTACGTTGCCGCACAGCTCGAGCCACCTATGGCCCCAAGTCTGACGAGCAGCCATTGACTTGCAGACCACCATTGGTGTTGCATCGGATAAGGTTTACATAGCGACGGCGTCTCCGCCGCCCTGGTGAGCTCTTACCTCGCCTTTCCACCCTTACCGAAAAATTCGGCGGTATATCTCTGTTGCACTAGCTCTAAGGTCGCCCTCGGCTGATGTTATCAGCTACCCTGCTCTATGATGCTCGGACTTTCCTCATAAACATTGAACGTTCACGCTATCGCATAGTCTGGTCACGGGTAGTATTATAGCACACTTTGTCCTTTTTGTCAAACAATAGGCGCAAGCTAAGTGAGGAATGAGGAGTGAGGAATGAGGAATGAAGGTATTGCCTAGCGGCAATGATTTTTTTGGGGCGGCTTCGCCGCTATCGCTGGGTTCTTAACAATGTTGATTAGAATGACAAAGTTCGGTGGTATGTCAATAATTCCTCACTCCTCACTTAACTGCGTTCCTATTCCACCCGACAGTTTATCGCAAGCTCCAAGTCTGTAGAGCGCCAAATCTCTTCGAGCTTGTCCTTGTATTCAAGATACCCCTGCGGATATTTGTGGCGAAGCTGCTTCCATATGCCGAAAATGTCGGTCTCGTTTGCGATGATAGTCTTATTCCAGGCGGCGGTGATGTTTTCCGTTAGCTGGGCTTTGACCGCCTTTGATATCTCGTCTGACAGCCTTTCGCTGCGGATATCCTTTGAGGCGTGGGCGAGGACGGTGAGCTTTACCTTATATATAAGCCTGCCGTTTTCGTTTTCGAGAGTTATCTTTTTGCCGTCGTCGGAAAGCTTTATGTCAACGTCCTTGCCGTCGATATTTGTCACCATATCGAACTGCTTCGCCTTGCCCATAAGCCAAGCTGAGCCTGCGGCTTCCTCTCGGTTGAGGGTATCATTTTGCACCCTGCCGTTTTTCACAAGGGCGGTCTGACTTATTTCAAGGAGGGGTTCTTGCTGCTCGGCGGCGGAGTTTTCGGCGCTGCCTGCTTCGGAATTCTTGACGGACAGCACGGGCATTGCGACATATTGCGGTGAATTAATGCAGGAAAGGAAGTCTATCAGCCGACATTCAAGGGTTATGCCGTTGCGCACGCCCATTTTTATGACTTGTGTGAAGTTCTCCGAGGACATTGTGCCCCTTGTCAGCTGGACGTTCATAAGCTCTTCGGCGGTGGTGTCGGATAGGCAAAGCTCAACGCCGAGAAATACGTTTTTGTCCTTTATTGCGAATGAGAAAAGCCCCTCGGGGTTGGAAAAATCGACAGTTTTGCCGAAACATATTAGCTGAAGGTGGCCTAAAAAGACTTCCTTTCCAAGCTGATACTGACAGTCGTCGATGGCTTCCTTGACGGTCTTGCCTTGGCAGGTGACAGTTTGGATATTTGACTGGCTCACGTCAAGGGGTGTGTCAGAGCCCATACTTTGGGTCTTGAACACTTGCAGGGAGACTGTATACTCGCTGCCGTCAAAGTCAATGCCCATTGCGTGGACGAGGACACGCTGTTCTATCGCTACTTGATTTCCGAAAGAGGATAAAAGCAGCGTGACTGCGGCGATGAGAAGCACCGCTGTTATTTGAAGTCTGCGCTTTTTTCTGCTGCTGTTGATATTGCTATTGTTATTATTATCCTGCGCTTTCATTTTCGATTTTTGCACGCTCCTTTCTGCGTTTGTTTGAGAGCATTATCATCACAAGGGGGATAAGTCCCGAAAGTATCACCGCAGGCAGGGGGCTGAAATTTGAATATGCGATGATCTCCCATTTGTGGGGGATAAGCCAGAAAAGTGAAGCCGCCGCAGGTATCAATGCGGATATTATCACGGCGGGGACGAAATTCACTTTCGGGGAGATATATTTCACGCACCTGCCTGTGCAATGGAGATAAAGCCCCAGCTTATAGACTGAAAGCATTACCCAAAGCGCCATTATTGCGGCGTCGTAACGCTCTATAATGGCAGTTCGTGAATATGCCGCAAGGGCAAAGAATGGCAGCTTTGCAAGAAGGGTGTAATCCCCCAATATCATTGTGATGAAGCCTAAAATAAGCTCGATGAGGATAAGGCGTGTGAGCAAAAAGCAGACGGAGGTCTTTGTGACGCTGCCCTTGACGGAGGGGAGCAGAAAGACCAGCACCGCAAGATAGGAATTTCTCGCAAGCTCGCTGACGGCGGAGCGCCACACACCTGCAGCGAAATTGTCCTCTGCGGTGTGAAAGCTCACGAGAGAGAAATTTTCCACGGAGCTTATCACAAGGGTCGCTGTGAAGATGAGAAACAGGGCAAAAAGCACCGTGCCCGTCTTGCCGATAACGCCGATATTCGCCCTGCCGATATAAATTGCGCAGGCCGCCACGCTTATGACTGTCATGATCCTCGGGATATAATCGGAGAAATAATAGTCCATAAAATATGTGAAAGTGCCTATCATATAAAAGGACACCAGCAGGAAATATACTACATAAAGCGCCGTCACCCCAAGCCCCAGCGGCCGTGAACGGCTGAGGGCAAGGGAGCAGGGGTCGTCATTTGGGAAGCGCTTGTGAAAGACTATCATAATAATGATAAGGACAGCCTGAAAGGCGGTGGATATCACCGCACCAAGCATAAGCTGCAAGGCGTTCGAGGCGTTGTCGGGGAGAAATGTCATAAGCGAAAAAGCTCTTGTGCAGATAAGCAGAGAAAAGAGCTGTAATGGGGTCAGCTTTTTCAATTTTGTCCCTCCTGTTTTTAGTGTTTGGTTCGGGTATTGTGGGGTAGCACACGGAAAACGGGCGAACGCTGTTCGCTCCTACAATGCCAACGCATTTACGCCAATTGTAGGGGAAAATTGTTGTTCGACAAGGCTCACGACAATTTGAGCCCTCGACGTCCCGTTTGTTTTGGACTTTTTCAACAAGCTGCAGGCGACCACAGGTCGCCCCTACATTTATCTGTTGCAATTGGAAGCGTTTTAGCTCTCACGATATTCGTCAAAGCCCGGGGTAGTGTTTTCATAGGACTTGAAGCTGCGGCGTGAGATTATATCTTTAATGCCTTTCGGGAAAAATGGCGTCACGGGGGCGGTGTAGGATATGGCGAAATCGTCCATTGAGTTTATGTTCACCATAAGCAGGACTGTGCACAAGGCAATGCCGTAAAGCCCAGCCGTGCCGCCGATAAGGATATAAACAAGCCGCAGGATAGTGGTCTGCTGATTAAGGCTCGGGATAACGAATGACGAGGTCGTTGTTATTCCCACGACGATAAGTAGCGGTGCGGAGACAAGTCCGCTTTTTACCGCAGCGTCGCCGATGATAAGTCCGCCAACGATAGAAACTGCACTGCCAACGGCTTTTGGCAGCCGCACGCCTGCTTCTTTCATAATCTCAAACATTACCATAAGCACGAAAACTTCCACCGTCAGGGGATATGGCGTTGATTCCTCAGAGACGGTGAGGTTTAATAGCAGCTTGAGCGTAAAGACCTCGGGGTGGAAATTCGCCAAAGCCACATACAGCCCCGGAAAGGCAACGGCGAGAAAAAATGCGATATATTTCAGCCAGCGCATAAAGGTGACGTAATAAGGCTTCTCGGCGTAATCGTCCATTGTCTGGAAATTCTCCGCAAAGAGCGAGGGACAGATAAGACAAAAAGGCGTGCCGTCAACAAGAATACATATCCTGCCTTGATCAAGGCGTGTGCAGATCATATCGGGGCGCTCAGAATATGCCATTTGCGAGAACACCGACGAGCCAAAGCTTTCGTCGATGAAAGGCTCTATATAACCGCTGGTGAGGATAGTGTCAAGCTTTATGCTTTGAAGCTGTTTGCGGATAGTATCAACGGCTTCGGAGCTTGCCCTGTCGCAAAGGTACATTATGCACACGTCCGTTGAGGAAAGCTTGCCAACTTGCAGCATTTCAAAGCGCAGAGCAGGCGTTTTCATTCGGCGGCGAACAAGGGATAGATTGGTTCGGATAGTTTCCGTGAAAGCGTCCTGTGCGCATCTAATGGTCTGCTCGCTTTCGGGAGTTGATACCGAGCGCTTGTCATAGCCCTGTATGCCGTAAACAACGGCTTTTTGTATCCCTTGGACGAATATGACTGCAAAGCCCGAGAATAGATACTGGACGACTTCGCCGTAATCAAAGACGGTCTTTCGCTCTGCCGCAAGTATGCTCTCTTGGGTCAAAAAGCGGAAAACGCCGTCCTTGCCGATGTCGGGGCTTGTCCGTGAAAGTTCCATAAGCGGGCGGAAAATAAGCTCCGCCATTGCGTCTGTGGAGGTCATAGCTTCTATTGTCACAACGGAACATTCCACCTCGCC
The DNA here is from genome assembly GCF_019423705.1 of Ruminococcus sp. Classification (GTDB taxonomy): domain Bacteria; phylum Bacillota; class Clostridia; order Oscillospirales; family Ruminococcaceae; genus Hominimerdicola. The sequence continues at coordinate 71,760 of NZ_JAHZAX010000007.1, forward strand.
CACCTTTATTTGCAGGATATTGAGATCCATCGTGTTTCCCATAATTGTGCGCAGGTCGGTCATTGCGCCGTTTATATCAGCGCTTATTTTTGCGCCTTTATAGTTTCTGTGATCGGGTGAGTGCATTGTTTTGTTCCTTTCATAATTTTATAGATGATATTGCCGACAAACAGGAGAGCAACGGGCGAACGCTGTTCGCCCCTACCAAATCGTTACACGGACATATCAAGTAATTATCATAATTTCATAAGTTATTAGTTATTATCGTCATAATTTGCTGGAATATTCCAAAGATGTGCGGCGAATAATAGATGTTGAAAAAATCAAAATAATATTTCCGACAGGAGATGAAAAAATGCTGATAGTTTTCTTCCGTGCCATAATACTTTATATACTCATCGTAATAAGCATAAGGCTTATGGGCAAGCGGCAGATAGGGGAGCTCCAGCCCTCGGAGCTTGTTATAACCCTGCTGCTTTCAAATATCGCAACGCTGCCTATCGAGGATATCACGATACCAATGGCAATGGGCATTGTGCCTATCTTTACGTTGGTGTGCCTTGATGTGATACTTTCACATTGCTCGCTTAAATTTCGTGGGCTGAGAAAAATTATGTGCGGTTCGCCTAAGATAGTCATATCGGGTGGAAAGATAGATCAGAATCAGCTAAGAGACCTGCGGTTCTCGGCGGACGATCTTATGGAGTCCCTTAGAAGTATGGGCATATTCGATATTGAGGAGGTGCAGCTTGCTGTTGTGGAGACAACGGGCAAGATATCGGTCTATCAAAAGGCTGAGTATCGTCCTGTGACCAATGGAGCAATGCACGTCAAGGACTCTCAGGGCGACCCGCCTCAGCTTGTTATAGACAACGGCAAGGTCATAGGCTCGGCGCTGAAAAGTGTTGGCAGAGATCGAAAGTGGCTCGAACAGAAGCTTGGCGAAAAGGATATGAAGCTTTGTGACGTTTATATCTGCACCGCCGACCCGTCGGGCAAGGTGACTGTTATCGGCAAAGATAAGCGTGGAAAGGGGAGAGGAAAATGAAAAGGCTTGCGGCGTGTATAACCATACTTGCGGTGATAGCGGCGGCTTCGGTGTTCTCGCTGTTTTCTATCGGCAGGGCGAATGAGCGGCTGCTTGGGCTTATCGACGAGACCGCCGAAAGCTATCGCACCGACAGAAAGAGCACCCCTGCAAAGCTTGATGAGCTTGAAGAGTGCTGGAAAGATTATTATGTGAAGATATCATATATCGCACAGTCCTGCACATTGGACGACATATCATATTCAGTGGCAAAGCTGCCTGCGCTGCTTGAAAAGGACGCAGAGGAATTTCTTTCTGAGTGCGAATCGGTCAGCGCTTGGGTGAGAAAAGTTTACGACAGCCAGTTCCCACATTTGTATTCCGTGTTTTAGTTAACAAAGTTCAAAGGGTTAGTTATTTGATTTTACTATGTAAAAAGTCATATGGGACAGGGTGCAAATTGTACAAATATACAAAAATGCACCTTTTTAAGCGGTTTGCCGTGGGTTTTTCTTGACTTTTTTGTGCTTTTGGTTTATACTTTTTATGAAGCAAAATAATGTTTTTAATTTATATTCTGTTACGATGAGATTAATATCAACATTGTTTTGTATAGGCAGCACCCTTTGGCGGCGTTGCCTAATTGAAGTATAACGGAGGTATATAATGAACACTATCAAGTTTTGCTCGAAGTGCGGCGCTTCAATAGGTCCTGAAGAGAAGTTCTGCGGCGGCTGCGGTGCGTCTGTTGCTCAGATGGAGGCAGAGGCTGCGGCACAGGCCGGTCAGAACGCTGCGGCTGCACAGGCTCCTGTTCAGCAGGCACAGCCGAAAGTACAGTATAATGCACAGCAGGCTTACGAGAACCCGCAGAATATGGCAGCTCCACAGGCGGCAGCGGCAGCAAAGCCTAATCCCCTTACAAAGCTTACAGATTGGGTAAAGAACAACAAGAAGATATCGCTTATCATCGCTGCGGCGCTGGTGGTCGTTATCGTTGCTATCATCATTATCTGCAATATCCTTAAATATCAGGTCATCGACGCAAAGGATCTTTTCAAGATCGAGTTCAAGGGCGTTGACGGCTGCGGTATCGTTGAGGCTGAGCTCAACTGCTATGACGAGGACGAATACGCTTATGCAAACGCTTCATCTGTCCTCAAGGACAACGGCATCGACACGGGCGATCTTTTTGACGATTACGGAAGCGATGATGACGAGGACAAGGTATCAAAGTATTTCGCACTTGACAAAAAGACCCTTACAAAGGCTTTTGACAAGGCTGACGATTTCGCCGAGGCAAAGCAGATGAGAAACGCTCTTCTCAAGCAGAACAAGGACGGCGAATACAAGATCAAGATCAAGGCAAAGGACAACAAGAACCTCAAGAACGGCGACAAGGTAAAGTTCACCGTTACATATAACGAGGATACCCTCAAGTCAAAGAACATCAAGCTCAAGAACACAGAGTTTGAGATGACTGTAAAGGATCTTGAAAAGGGAGAGGAGATCGACTTCTTCAAGGGAATCGACGTTTCATTCACAGGTTTTGACGGCCACGGCGCTGCAAATATATCAGAGAATACAGACGGCTATCCATTCATTTACTATGATTACAGCTATGACAACAACCTTTCAAACGGCGATAAGTTCCCTGTAACAGCTGTCCTCAGCGTTTACAGCGATATGCACGAGAGCGGAGATATGACTTGGTTCGAGTATGACGACAAGTATTATACTTACAAGACTGCCGACGTTAAGGACAAGAAGGTAACAAAGGACTTCACCGTTGAAGGACTTAAAGAGACTTCTGAAGTTGATCCTTTCGAGGGTATCAAGTTTGAGTGCAGAGGCGGCGTTCCGTTCGTAAAGCCTTACGCTGTTAAGGAAGATTCTATCCCGGACGTTCTCAAGGACAACGTTTATTACACAGTTGAGTGCGACGATTATATCGGCGTTGGCGGCAAGTTCAAGGTAACTTGCAAGGCTTATTCGTCACTTGCGGAGAATGGCGTTACCCTCAAGGGCAAGACTGAAACAGACAGCTGGGGCGATACAGTTTGCACAACAGAGATCACAGTTGACGATACTTTCCCTGCATATGTAACTTCTGACAACGGCGAAGCTGCAATGGAGAATTACAGAACTGTTATCGAGGACAAGATACAGGAACTCAGAAAAGATATCAAGGGCAGTTCAGCACCTTGGGGCACAGATTTCGACGGCAAGGTAACATCTATCGAGTCATTCGACAAGGTGGATACTTATGTACAGTTCACAAAGAAGCAGAATTATGACAGCTGGAACGACACAAACAAGATCATTGAGCTTTACAAGGTAACAGTGAAGACTGACGACAAAAAGACAAAGACAGCTACATTCTACGCTGCTATCTATTGCTCGAACATCGTGTTCGACGGCGAGAATTACACAGAAGAGCCGGGCTTCTCTAGCAAGTATTACAATGACGAGAAGGCTTTCAAGGAAGATATGGTTGATATCGAAGGCTACACAGTAACAAAGGCCGGCGCTGCTGCGACAGACGATAAGAAGGACGATTCTTCTTCAAAGGCTGAAACAACAGCAATAACTACTACAACAACTGCTGCCGACAAGACAGCAAAGGACGATTCAGCAGCAAGCAAGGACTCTGAGACGACCACAACTACAACTACTAAGAAGGCTTCCGAGACAACAACTACAACTCTTGTTCCATAAGTTTTGGGGCGTTAAGATAGTTTGATATGAAAAAAGCCGCAGGCGTAAAAGTCTGCGGCTTTTTTGTGCGAAAAATTCGCAGATACGGGGAAAAGCTGTTGACAGATATGCGTAAATGTGGTATATTTATCGTGTAGAATTTAATTGAATGTTTACTGTTTTGTTATATTATTTCTTAATTTTTTTGAGTTTCTAAGGTTTTTAAGGAGGGAAGACTATGAAGAAGCGTGTCCTTTCGGCGGTGCTTGCGGTGCTGATGACTTTCGGTGCGGCGGTCGTGCCTGTGGGAAATGAGCTTGCGGAAAATGTCAGCCTGGGGGCTTTTGCCCTTGACGAGGACGGAATGAACGAAATGTTCGTCCGCAGCGGCGATTGGGAGGTCAGAGAGTATCTTGACGAGAACCAAGACCCATATCTTTACATAACGGCTTATTATGGCGAGGACGAGCACATTGCCGTGCCGAGCGAGCTTGACGGCAAGCCTATCAAGGGCATTGCTGCCTGTGCATTCGCTCAGAAAATCTACAAGGACGAGTCACGGCACGATCATTATTATCTTGCCAACAAGACTGCGCTTTCCGTGTCTATCCCAAAGTCGGTGGAGAGCATTGACCCAAGAGCATTTGAGTTGTGTGAAAAGCTTGAAAGCCTTGACATTGCGGCGGAAAACGAGAGCTACGCATACATCGACGGCATAATATTCTCAAAGGATATGAAAAAGCTTTTTATGGCGTTTGACAAAAATATCACCTCGGCGGAGATTCCTTCGACTGTTGAGGAGATATGCGAGGGCGCATTTGAGGGCTGTCAGAAGCTTGAAGTTATGAACCTTCCCGACAGCGTAAAGACCATCGGCGGCGGAGCTTTCAAGGACTGCACGGCGCTTAAAAATGTTGTTATCGGCGAGGGCGTGAAAAAGCTTGACAGAAGTATGTTCGCAGGCTGCAAGGATATCGAAAGCGTTGTGCTCGGCGAGGGCCTTGAAGAGATCGGAAGCTGCACATTTGCGGATATGCGAAAGCTTAAATATGTTGAGATACCTCAGTCGGTGACGGCTATCGGCGAGCGTGCTTTCGGCTTTGTCATCGAGTATGGCGAGGACAAATATGACTATGATTATTTCTATGCGGAGGATTTTACTCTTGGCGTTTACAAGGACACTGAGGGCGAGGCTTACGCAAAGCGCAGCGAGCTTGCTTATGATATCATAAAGGCTGACAGCAAGGTGGATATTGCCGACTGCAAGGTGGAGCTTGACGAATACGGCGCTGTTTATAACGGCGGCGAGTTCTGTCCGCAGGTTACTGTTACCGATAATTCGGACGATACCGAAGGAGAGAAAGTTCTCAAGCAGTACAAAGACTATATCGTGGAATATTATAACAATATAAATGCAGGCAACGGCTATGTGCTTGTAAATGGCATTGGAAAATACACAGGCAGAGCTGAGGTCAACTTTACTATCTCAAAGAAAGAGATAACCGAGGTTGAGCTTTCTCAGGACAGCTATATTTTTGACGGCACGGCAAAGACCCCAGACGTTGTTGTCAGAGACGGCGAGAAAGTTCTTGAAAAGGACAAGGACTATATGCTTGTGTACTCAAACAATGTCAATATCGGCACGGCAGTGGTTACTGTTGTGGGCAGCGGAAATTACACAGGCGTTGTGACAAAGCTTTTCGCTATCACCGCAGTACAGCTTCCGCAGCCGCAGCTTGAAAAGGACAGTTTCACATACAGCGGCGAGGCTATCAAGCCGAAAGTTACAGTCAAGGATGGAGAAACTGAGCTCACAGAGGGCGAAGATTTCGAGGTCTCATATACCGACAACAAAAATGCAGGCGTTGCAACGGCTGTTGTTGTGGGCAAGGGCGGATACAGCGGCACTTACATTTTGAATTTCACAATAAATGCCAAGCAGATACCAGCGCCGGGTCTTGAAAAGACAAGCTATGTTTACGACGGCACGGCGAAAAAGCCCTCCGCTGAGGTAAAGGACGGAGACAAAGTCCTCACCGAGGGCGTTGATTACACGCTGAGCTATTCATCGAACACCAATGCAGGCAAGGGCAGGGTGACTGTATCGGGCAAGGGCAATTACAAGGGCACAGCCACGACAGAGTTCACCATTGAGGGCAGAAAGCTTTCAAACGCAGTATTGCTCGAGACGCAGTTTATTTATGACGGCAAGGCAAAGACCCCGAAGGTAACAGTAACAGACGGCAACAAGACCCTTATGGAGGGTGCGGCATACACACTTTCATACAGCAAGAACAAGAATGTTGGCACAGGCGAGGTAACGATCAAGGGCATAGGCAATTACACAGGCTCATTGAAAAAGACCTTTACGATCCTGCCTGCAAAACAGACTGTTCAGAAGCTTGAGACGAGATACAGAGGTTTCTTTGTTGACTGGGCGCAGAAGGGCTCAGCCACAGGATACGAGATACAATACGGCACAAGCGCAGCATTCAAGGGCGCAAGCAGTTTCAAGCTTATGCAGAACAAGCCTGACACCTGCACTATCGGCGGACTTGTGGCAGGAAAGAAGTATTATGTAAGGGTTCGTTCCTACACAGTAGTTGGCGGAAAGACATATTATGGTGCTTGGTCGGACACAAAGAACATCACAACGGCGAAGTACAATTTCGCTTCATCGGTGGTGACGGGCATTTCCAACAAGGCATACACAGGCAAGGCTATCACACAGAACATTACGGTTAAGTACGGCGGAAAGGCACTTAAAAACGGCACAGACTACACCGTTACATACACGGCAAACAAGGCCATTGGCACGGCGACGATAAAGCTTGTAGGCAAGGGTGTGTACGGCGGCGTTATCACAAAGACCTTCAAGATTAACCCTGCAAAGCAGGCGATACAGAAGCTCACGGCACGCAGCAGAGGTTTCTTTATCGACTGGGCGCAGAAGGGTTCGGCGACTGGTTACGAGATACAATACTCATTGAGTTCAAAGTTCACGCCGATTATGAAGGCGACTGTCACGAACAACAAGCAGGACAAGCTTACCATCACGGGTCTGGCTTCTGCGAAGAAGTATTATGTTCGTGTACGTTCCTACACCAATGTTGGCGGAGTGAAGTATTACGGAGCTTGGTCGGCTGTGAAGAGTGTGACGACGCTCAAGTGAGGAGTTAGGAGTGAGGAGTGAGGAATTACTGGCGGTTGCCGATGGTTTCTTGTTCTTGGATAATTTGATTTAAGTTTAAGACGGGCGGCTATTTGTGGTCGCTCGTTTTTTGTTAGGGCTTGTAGGGGACGGCGTCCCCTACATTTTGGGGTCTTTACTGCCTTGATTTATTCACATTTTTGAGCTACAATATTACTTATGCTTTATTATATTTTATATTGGTTTTGAAAGGAAGTCTAATTATGAAGTTTCTTATTGTCGTTGATATGCAAAACGACTTTATTACAGGCAGTTTAGGCAGCAAAGCTGCTGAAGATATCCTCCCTGCGGTTTGCGACAAAATTCGCAGCTATAAAAATGATTCCGCCAAGCTCTTTATGACCCTCGACACCCATTTCAAGGACTATCTCTCCACCTCCGAGGGCAAAAAGCTCCCTGTGGAGCATTGCATTAAGGGCACTATCGGTTGGGAGCCTGCGGAAGAGGTCGCAAATGCCATTGGCGACTGCGCCGAGGTCTTTGAAAAGAACACTTTCGGTTCTGTAAAGCTTGCTCAGACCATTGCAAGCCTAGCAAAAGCTGGCGATACTGTTGAGCTTTGCGGACTTTGCACGGACATTTGCGTTGTATCAAACGCTTTGCTCATAAAGGCATTTTGCCCCGAGGTCGAAGTCATCATCGATGCAAAATGCTGCGCTGGCGTTACCAACGAGAGCCACGAAGCTGCCCTCGCCACTATGCGTTCCTGCCAATGCACCATAGAGAATTTTTAAGTTTGGCAAGTTCGGCAGGAAAATAGGGGGATAAAAATAATTTATGAGTGGATTTAAAAAGGGGCTGAAAGACGGCATACCAATAGCATTGGGCTATCTTTCGGTATCATTTACATTCGGTCTGCAAGGCGTAAAGGGAGGTCTCAGCTGGTGGGAAACTGTGCTGATATCAGTCTGCAACGTGACCTCCGCAGGGCAGTTCGCAGGCCTTGACATTATGCTGTCTGGGGGTGGCTTTTGGATAGAAATGGCTTGCACTCAGCTTATCATCAATCTTCGGTATGCGCTTATGTCATTATCGCTTTCACAAAAGGCTGACAAATCGCTTTCGGGCATACACCGCTGGCTGGTGGGATTTGGCATAACGGACGAGATATTCGTTATGGCAATGGGCAACGTCGGCGAGGTCTCGAGGCAATATATGTATGGGCTTATTGCACTGCCTGTGGCTGGCTGGTCGTTCGGAACGCTGCTCGGTGCGGCGGCAGGAAAAATCCTGCCCGAGGTGATAATAAGCGCACTCAGCATTGCGATATATGGAATGTTCCTTGCCATAATAATACCGCCTGCAAAGAAGAACAAGGGCATTGCGATGGCGGCGATATTTGCGGCGCTTTTAAGCTGCGCATTCAAGTGGTTGCCTGTGCTTAACAAGGTCTCGGGGGGCTTTTCTATCATAATCTGCACGGTGATATCTGCGGCCGTAATGGCTGTGGCAATGCCTGTCGCCGATGAAGAGGAGGGAAGCCAATGCTGACGGTGAGAGACTTTTTTATTTACCTTTTCATAATGGCGGCTGTGACGTATCTTATCAGAGCGCTGCCGTTCGTGATCTTCAAGGGCAAGATAACGAACCGCTTTGCGAGGAGCTTTCTTTACTATGTGCCCTATGCAGTCCTCGGTGCGATGACTTTCCCTGCCATACTTTTCTCGACAGGCAACCTTGCGGCTTCCGTGGCAGGACTTGTGACGGCCTGTCTGCTGGCCTTCAAGGAAAAAAGCCTTATCGTTGTGGCGGCGTTCGCCTGCCTTGCGAGCCTTTGCGTGATAATGCTTATGAGGGCGCTGTAATAGCGTAATGACATTGGATATCGACAAATGAGAGTATCAACGGGCGACCACAGGTCGCCCCTACGTTGAGCTGCGAGATCAGACCTTTCTGCGTTTGCGGATAGGTCTTTTTTATCGGCATTGCGGACAGTAGATATTACTATTTATATATACCATATGAAAAATAATAAATGCAGTATAAAATCCTCACTTAGTTTCATATTCTTTTCTTGAAAAATGAAAATGGCTGTGCTATAATTTACTTGTGTGAAAACGTTTACCGTTTTAAATATGACAATATATATGGAGGTATTGCAATGTCAGACACAAAGAACATTTCTCCTGAGCTGCTGGAGAAAATGAACAGATATTGGGACGCTGCCAACTATCTTTCCGCAGGTCAGCTTTATCTGCTTGACAATCCGCTTCTTCGTGAGCCTCTTACTATGGAGCACGTCAAGAAAAAGATCGTCGGCCATTGGGGCACAGTTCCCGGACAGAACTTTATTTACGTTCACCTCAACAGAGTTATCAAGAAGTATGATCTCGATATGATCTATATTTCCGGTCCTGGTCACGGAGGAAACTTTATGGTGGCCAATACATATCTCGAAGGCTCTTATTCGGAAATTTATCCGAACATTTCAAGAGATGTTGAGGGTATGCAGAAGCTTTTCAAGCAGTTCTCTTTCCCGGGCGGAATATCTTCCCACGTTGCACCTGAGACCCCGGGTTCTATAAACGAGGGCGGTGAGCTGGGCTATTCCCTTGCACACTCATTCGGCGCTGTATTCGACAACCCAGACCTTATCACAACTTGCGTTGTTGGTGACGGCGAAGCTGAAACAGGCCCGCTTGCAACGGCTTGGCATTCAAACAAGTTCCTCAATCCTAAGACTGACGGTGCTGTACTTCCTATCCTTCATCTTAACGGATACAAGATATCCAACCCGACTGTTTTCTCGAGAATTTCTCACGATGAGATAAAGAGCTTCTTTGAGGGCTGCGGCTGGAAGCCTTACTTTGTTGAGGGCGACGACCCGATGACAATGCACAAGCTTATGGCTGAAACGCTCGATACTGTTATCGAGGAGATCAAGGCTATCCAGAAGAACGCAAGAGAGAATGGCGTTACTGAAAGACCAAAGTGGCCTATGATAATCTTCCGTTCACCAAAGGGCTGGACAGGTCCAAAGGTGGTTGACGGCAAGCAGATCGAGGGCACATTCAGAGCTCACCAAGTTCCAATGACAATGGAAGCCCCTGAGCATCTTAAAATGCTGGAGGACTGGCTCAAGAGCTATCACCCTGAGAAGCTTTTCACAGAAGAGGGCAGACTTATCCCAGAGCTTGAAGAGCTTGCACCAACAGGCGACAGAAGAATGGGCGCAAACCCACACGCTAACGGCGGACTTCTGCTGAGAGACCTTAGACTTCCGGATTTCAGAAAGTACGGCATTGACGTTCCTGCTCCAGGCGCAGTTGAAGCGCAGGATATGATCGAGCTGGGCGGCTTTGTAAGAGATATATTCAAGCTCAATGAAGAGAGCAGAAACTTCCGTATCTTTGGCCCTGACGAGACAATGTCAAACAGACTTGGCAAGGTATTCGAGGCAACCAACAGAGATTGGAACGCTGACAAGCTTGACAACGATGAGTTCCTTGCAACTGATGGACGTGTTATGGACTCAATGCTTTCTGAGCATATGTGCGAAGGCTGGCTGGAAGGCTACCTGCTCACAGGCCGACACGGCTTCTTTGCAAGCTATGAGGCTTTTATCAGAATAGTTGACTCGATGTTCTCACAGCACGCAAAGTGGCTCAAGGTAACATCACAGCTTCCTTGGAGACAGAAGATCGCTTCTCTCAACTATATCCTTTCTTCCAACGTATGGCAGCAGGATCACAACGGCTTTACACATCAGGATCCAGGCTTCCTCGATCACGTTGCAAACAAGAAGGCAGACGTTGTAAGAATGTACCTCCCACCGGACACAAACTGCCTGCTGTCCTGCTTTGACCATTGTATCCGTTCAAAGAACTATGTGAACGTAATGGTAACATCAAAGCACCCAAGACAGCAATGGCTCACAATGGAGCAGGCTGTTAAGCATTGCACACAGGGTATCGGCATTTGGGAATGGGCTTCCAACGATCAGGGACAGGAGCCGGACGTTGTAATGGCTTGCTGCGGCGATACGCCAACGCTTGAAGCTCTTGCAGCGGTAACTATCCTCAGAAAGCACCTGCCGCAGGTAAAGATCAGATTTATCAACGTTGTTGACCTGTTCAAGCTTCAGCCGCAGTCAAAGCACCCACACGGACTTTCTGACGCTGACTTTGACGCTCTGTTCACAAAGGACAAGCCTATCGTATTCGCATTCCACGGCTATCCAACGCTTATTCACGAGCTGCTTTATCATCGTCACAACCGCAATCTTTATGTATGCGGCTACAACGAAGAGGGCACTATCACAACGCCATTCGATATGAGAGTTCAGAACGAGATCGACCGTTTCCACCTTGTTATGGAAGTTATCAAGAGACTTCCACAGCTTGGCAACACAGGCGCATATCTCCACCAGCTTATGCAGGACAAGCTTGTTGAGCACAAGCAGTACATCGCTGAGTACGGCCTCGATATGCCTGAGATCAGAGATTGGAAATGGGAAGTATAAAAATTACAAGCTGACCAACGCTAGTTAAATATACCAATATACCTAAAGAGGAGTTCCCGATATCGGGGGCTCTTTCTTTTTAATTTGGGATTCGCTGTACTTCGGGTGTCGCACTTTGTAGCCCGAAGACTGGACAGACTGTAAACCGCACACAGCATTAAACCGTACAAAGTCCGTTTGGTTCGGTTCAAATACAATGCTTTTGAATCTGTAAAATGTCAATATGTATGAAAAGTTATATTTTTTCAAAATAAAAGAGTGTCAAACACTTGACACTCCTAAGCTTTTGCTGTATAATAAAAATAGAGAAAAGGCAGATCGTATAGACGGTTGCCCTCAAGATTATGTTATAAAAATAACCGCTTCTTTTGGACGAGGGCGGTTATTTTTTTATGTTTTTAATCAACTCTGTAAGAGCAATTATCAACACGATAGTTAAGACGAAGTAAACTAAGTCCATTCTATCACCTCCGTTTCCATATCCTATTTTGCTTGATCTTGCGACCGCAATATTCAGACTATGTACGTTTGGAGGACAACCGCCTACCGTATAGACCTACCTTTTCCAACATAAATTATAACACAAATATGGAATTTTGTCAAATGTAGGGGACGACCTTTTTGGTTGTGCAACCCCACCGATTTCGATTATTCCAATTTGTGCAAACAAACGAAAAATAATTTAATTTGGCAACATTTGAGCAATTGTTGCATTTTTTATGCAACTTTTCACCGATTTTTCGGGATAAGTAGAAAGACATTTGTAGAGTGGCAAGGGAAACGAGGGCAGCACCAAACAAAGATTGTGCGTAAGATGCGCCGTCAGATTTTTCGTCAGATAGTGCAGAAATTCCGCAGGCATACTTTATGTATGTCAAGGGATTTATGTGCTATATGACGGAAAATCTGCAAGCAGATTACGTGCAAAGCCGCTAGGCGGTCTTTGTTTGGTGCTGCCCTGTGGACGGGCGGTGATGGCTCCGAGGTGAAGAGTCGGCTGGCGCATCTAAGGACTTGCACCCAAATGTTGAGACGAAAACATAAAAATGCGTGTGCGCACAATTTTAAAGCGCAGCTTTGTGACGTACTCTCCGCACAGTAACTTGAAAATTGAATAAATGGCAGGCGCATTATTTTTTGCACAAAAAAAGCTCCCACAGAATGTTAGTGGGAGCAAAAAGCCGTGAAGCGCTTAATTTCTTCTGTTGTTTGCGATCTTTACGAGGAGGTCAAGTATCTTGAGGTAAAGATAGATAACGCCAACGATAAGACCGTAGCTTGCGTACCATTCATAGTAAGCAGGAAGTCCGTGCTCAACTGTCAGACGGATAGTTTCAAAATCGCAGATAAGAAGTGCTGCTGCAACGAACACGCCGATAGCTGCGATAACAATGCCGATAGGGCCGTTGTTTGCGATTACGATGGAGCGGTAAAGGGCTGAGTTCGGGGCTGCGAAGGAAAGGATAGCGAAAAGCAGTCCGCCTATGATAGATACCCAAAGCCAAGCGATAAGCGCCGTTCTGAAACGCTGTCCAACGTGGATATTGCCTTTTGCATAAAGCACAGCAAGCACGCCAACGGTCAAAAGGGTCAGCACAAGGGCTTCAATAACAATGCCCTTGTAAGCCTGCGCATACATCATCGAAAGCAGCGTTATGGAATAACCCATACCAGCGGAATAGATCGTGCCTGTAACGGCGGTGGTCCTCGGGGCTAGTGAAGCCACGATACCTGAGATAAGCGTTGCGATCATCGCACCGAAAAGCACTCCGCTTTCAAGGGGATAGATCGTTGCTCCGCCGCCTAAAAAGTTGTGAATGTAAAAATATGCGCCCATTCCTGCGCCGAATATCGCAACGAAAAACAGCGTTTTCATAGCGATACCCTTATAAGTTGCGGCCTCAATGCCGAAAACCGACTGAGAAAACGTGCTCAGCTTTTTGACACGAGGATTCGTAAAGTCTTGTGAAAATGAATTGTTGCTCATAAGATCGTTTGCCTCCTTTGGCTTATGTTTTGTATTTTATATTTGCAATGTTATTTTTTTATATCTGTCTAAAATAAAATTGCCTTTTTGTTAATTAGGTCAACTTGTACACCTTTTTTCTTTGACTTATATACTATTATACATATTTTTTGTGAAAAGTCAACTGTTATTTTTAGGCGATAGTGAAGGGTGTTGCTTAACATATTCTCGGGAGCAGTTCGCCGCCCGGCTGAGGAAGCAAGGTCTGAGAGCCGATCTCTGTTTTCATTATAACTCTGCCTGCGTTGTCGGCGGTCACTTCTCCTATTATTGCCGCATTTTCTGAATTTTTGCATTTTTTCAGCGCAGAAACGATGCTTTCAGCTTTGTCCTTTGGTGCGAATATCACAAGTCTGCCCTCGCAGGCAAGATACAGCGGCTCAAGTCCTAACATTCCGCACACGCCCCTTACCTCGTCCACAACTGGTATCTTTTCAGCGTCAAGAGTAATTCCCACGCCGCTTTGACCTGCGATCTCGTAAAGCACCGTTCCAACGCCGCCTCTTGTGGCATCACGGATAACGTGGATATCGTCGGTGACATCGAACATCGCTTTGACATTTGCCCAAAGGGGTGCGCAGTCGCTTGTGACGTCGGCTTCAATGCCAAATTCGTCACGAGCCAAAAGTATTGTACAGCCGTGTCTGCCGATATCACCCGACACGATAACAGCGTCCCCCGGCTTGGCAAGCTTGCCCGAGGTGTTGGCGTTTTCCATTATCCTGCCAATGCCCGTTGTGGTGATGAAAACGCCGTCTACCTGACCTTTTCCTGCCACCTTGGTATCACCTGCACATATCTCGACCCCTGCCTCTTTAGCAGTCTTTGCCATTGCGGTGGCAATCTCCTCAAGCTTATCCATTGGAAAGCCCTCCTCGATAACGAAAGCGCAGGAAAGATACAAAGGCTTTGCGCCCATACAAGAAAGGTCGTTGACCGTGCCGCAAATGCTCAGTTTGCCGATATTTCCCCCTGCAAACTCATATGGCGAAACTATAAAGCCGTCGGTGGTGAATGCTATCTTGCCCTTTTCCATGGAAAGCACGGCGGCGTCATCGGCGGTGAGGTCGGGGTTTGCGAAATGTTCCTTGAACACACGGTCGATAAGCTCGGAAGTTTGTTTGCCGCCTGCGCCGTGGGCAAGGGTAACAAATTTGTCTTTTATATTTGTCATTTCTGTCATAATGGTTCCTCTTTTCTTTTGGTAGGTAAATAAGATCAAGCGTAGGATTTCGCTCCTATCGTTTTCCTGTCAGTATAAAATCCATAAGTTTTTGAACATCGTCAAAATCGTCATAATCACCCGTTATACCCTCTCGATGATAAACGACGCCCTTTTGCTCGTTTATCTCAAGGCGGTCAAGCAATGCCTCTTTGCCATATCGTTTTACGAACATTGTGAAGCCATAAGGCTTTATTTTTGCAAGCAGACCCTTGCGGCAATCTTCTTCGCAGTCATCACAGCCGGCAAGTCCTTTTTCCATAGAGCATTTTCTGTTTTCGCACCAGCCTTTATCGGTACATTCCCCTGAATTACAGCCCATGCAATGTTCATTTTCAGAGCATAGACAGCAGGCAAGTCCACAGCGTGCAATGCCAAGTTCTCTTTTCATTTTTTTCTCCCTTATAGTTTTATAGTCATATAGTTTTATGATTTTACACATTTCCGTACTGATAATAAGCCGAGCAAGCGCCCTCGTTGGACACCATACAAGCGCCGATAGGGTGAAGTGGCGTGCAGACCTTGCCGAAAACTTTGCAGTCCGAGGGCTTGCATTTGCCCTGCAAAACTTCGCCGCAGCGGCAGGCTGGGTTCGGCTTGCCTGTTATCTTTGGCAGAGAGAATTTTTTCCGTGCGTCAAATTCCGCATATTCATCACGGAGCACCATTCCCGACATCGGTATCACCCCGAGGCCACGCCATTCGCTGTCGCAAGGGGTCATAATCTTTTCCATAAGCTTTATCGCCGCAGGATTGCCCTCGGGCTTTACAACTCGTGGATAGCAGTTGCGGAAAAACGGCTCGCCCGTCTGCGAAAGCTGTATCGTTACCGCAAGAGCCGTCAAAAGCTCTGCCGCCGTAAAGCCCGTAACAACGCCCGATACGCCCTTTTTTGCAAGCTCTTCGCATATCGCCGTGCCTGTTATGGCGTTGACGTGACCGGGATAAAGAAAAGCGTCTGCGCTGCCCTCAAGGGCTTTGTATGCGTTTGGCATAGTCTTGTTCGCCCCGAGGATAGAGAAGTTTTCAAGCTCCATTTTCTGCGCCTTTTCCACCGCAAGACAGGCGGACGGCGTGGTGGTCTCAAAGCCCACCGCAAGAAATACCACCTGCTGATCTCTGTGGCTGTCGGCGTATTGGGCAGCGTCAAGAGGTGAATAAACGGTCTTTATTATCGCACCCTTTGAACGTGCCGCCGCAAGGCTCATCTCGCTGCCGGGTACTCTTATAAGATCGCCGAAAGTGCATATCACCGCACCTTTTTCAAGAGCCAGCACGCAGGCTTCGTCGATAAATCCCACAGGGGTAACACATACAGGACAGCCGGGTCCCGAGATAAGCTCAACGCTTTCGGGCAGAAGCTTTCTTATGCCAAGCCTGAAAATTTCGTGAGTGTGAGTGCCGCAAACCTCCATAATGCGCAGCTTTTTGCCGTCGGTGCGCTTGTAGGAAGCAATTATTTCTTTAGCGTTTTCTATCGTGTTCATAGCGTCTCCATAATCTCGTCAGTCTCCGCAGTATCGTCCGAGGTTATCTTTGCGATAGCGACCCCTGCGTGAACCATAACGTAATCCCCCGGTTCGAGATCTTCGATAATATCGGCCGAGACCTTCCTTTTTGCGCCGCTTGCGTCAATAAGTGCCGTGCCGTCGTTAACGCTTACGACCTTTGCTGATAAACCTACACACATAATTTATACCTCCAAAAATAATAATTCAAATCCAGAACAGAAACAAAAATACATCGCCGCAGGCGATACCGAAATTCCTCACTCCTCACTCCTCACTCCTAACTCAAAGGAAGCCAGCCCTTGTCCAAGAGCGATACCGCCGTCATTGGCAGGAACAAGACTGTGGGTGAGCACCTTGAAGCCCGAGCGTTCAAGCCTGCGTTTTACCATATCGAGAAGCAGAGTGTTCTGAAAAACTCCGCCGCTGAGGGCGCAGACTTGCGTGCCGCTAAAGCTTTTCACCTTTTCGCAGGACGCTGTTATCATATCCGCAAGACAAGCGTGGAAAATGTATGCAAGCTCGTTTACGTCGCCACCTGCAAGTTTGAGCTCACAAAGCCTTTTCACAAGCGCCGTGGTGCAAAGCATTATCCTGCCCTCTTTTTCGGCGGTGAGCTTTGCAAGTTCTGAGGAAATTCCGCACTTTGCAAATGGCTCACGGCTGAATTTTTCCGCCGCAAACTGCAAAGCCATTGAAGCTTCGCCCTCAAATGTTGAAGCCCTGCGCAGTCCGAGAATTGCGGACACGCCGTCAAAAAGCCGTCCTGCGCTGGTGGATCTTACAGCGTTCAGACCTTTGTCCGCCATTGTGGAGATAAGCTTAAATTGCTTTTTGTCGCAAATGCCAAGCTTTTCGCAGACCTCTGCGCCATTATCTTTGCTGTCGCCAAAAGCGTCGCTTATTATCGCCGCCGCAATGCGCCAGCCTTCCTTTGCGGAAAGGTCGCCGCCAACCTGCATAAAAGGCTTTATGCTTGCCGAACGTTCAAAGCCGAAGCGGTCGCAGAGAAGAATCTCGCCGCCCCAGATGGTGCCGTCCGTGCCGTAACCCGTGCCGTCAAATGCCACGCCGATAACTTTGCCGTCATAGTCGTTTTCCGCCATACAGGAAAGAATGTGGGCGTAATGGTGCTGGACTTTTATCACAGGCAGACCAAGGCTTTCAGCCAAAGCGGCGGTGTTGTATTTCGGGTGCATATCGCAAACCACAGCCGTTGGATTGGCTTCAAGAAGCTCGCACATACGCTTGACGGACTCTTCGAGGGCTTTCACCGTGCGGATATCCGCCATATCGCCGACATAGGGGGAAAGATAGAAAAGATCGTTCTTTCGGATACAAAAGGCGTTTTTCAGCTCGCCGCCAATGGCAAGGATCTCACCTTTCATTCCAAAAGATGTCATCACGGGCAGGGGAGCATAGCCCCTCGAACGCCTTATCATATAAGGTCTGCCGCCATAGGTAGTCATAACCGTGTCGTCTGCACGGAGCAGAATTTTTCTGTTGTGGGAAAGTATCAGATCGCAGAAGCTTGCTATCTCCTGCAAGGCGTCCTCATCGCTGCGGCAGATCGGTGCACCACGGACATTGCCGCTGGTCATAACAAGGCTGTCGGTCATTTTTACGCCGTCGTCATAGTCGAAAAGCAAAAGCTGCAAAGGCGCATATGGCAGCATAACGCCGATGTTCGGGTTATCGGGGGCAACGCTTTCGCAAAGTGCGCCGCCTGTTTTCTTTCTCATAAGCAGGATAGGCTTTTGCCAGCCCGTCAGAAGCTTTTCCTCATCGGGTGATATCTCGCATTCACGCCTTGCGGTGTCCATATCTTTCAGCATAACCGCAAAGGGCTTTGCAGGCCGTGTTTTAAGTTCACGAAGCCTTTTTACCGCACTATCGTCCTTGGCGTTGCAGCAAAGGTGAAATCCGCCAATGCCCTTGACTGCGATTATCTTGCCCTGCATAATGGCTTTTCTTGCGGCGGTGATAGCCTTGCTGCCACGTTCGCCGCCGATGATGTAGACCTCCGGGCCGCAGTCATTGCAGCAAACGGGCTGGGCGTCATAACGCCTTGTGGCAGGGTCGGTGTATTCCGCAGCGCAGCTTTTGCACATCGGAAATTCCGACATTGTGGTGCGGACTCTGTCATAGGGCATAGCATCCATTATCGTGAGCCTTGGACCGCATTGGGTGCAGTTTATAAAAGGGTGGTGATATCGCCTGTTGCCCTTGTCAAAAAGCTCCGCCCTGCATTTTTCGCATATGCCGATATCGGGGGAGACGAAAATATCTCCCTTTTCTTTTTCGCTTTCGATTATCTCAAAGCTTTCAAAGCTTGGCTCATCGCAATGGGCGGAGATAACTTCCATTACCATTGCACGCTCGGGGGCTTTGTCCTCAAGAGCTTTTTTCAGCCCCTCGATTGCCTCGTCAGAACCCTGTGCGTGTATCTCAACATAAGAGCCTTTATTCGCCACCGTGCCTTTGAGCCCCAGCCTGTCCGCTTCACGGCTCACAAAGGGTCGAAAGCCCACCCCTTGCACAATGCCGTAAGCTCGAATCATCTCTGTTTTCATAGTCGTATTTATATCAATTCTCTTACGGAGTCCTTTATCTCGTCCTCAAAATCGCTGTTCAAAACGTCGATAAGAACGTCTTCAAATGGCTCATAGTCCTGTTCGTTTTCCTGTGCAAATACCATTACTCTTGCTAACATTCTGACTGTGTTAAGGGTGGGGCGGCGTGATACCGACTTCATAAGCGCACCCTCATAGCCCCTGCCGAAAAACTGCTCCGCATATCGCACAACGGCTCCTGCTGTGTCAAAGTCCGCCATAGGGTGGCGCTCCATAAATCTAAGCAGCGGTTCAACGGCTTCAAAGCTTGCGCCGCTTTCGTCAAGCTCCTGCATACAGTTTTCCGCCTCGTAATCAAATTCGCCCTCTTCGAGAGCGTCTTCAAGGCGCTCTATGATATCGTCTATCTCGTTCATTTCAGCTCATATTCCCCTTTCAAAAGCCTTCCTGACAGCCCAAAATGCGGAAAGTCGATAAAAATTCCCTCAAAATCTTTTACAACACGCTTTAGCGTTCTGTCTGCGATGATAACGTCATATCCGCCCTCGTCGCAAAGCCTGCGAAGATCGTCCTCATCTGAAAGCGTCACGTCGCTAGGCTTTGAAAGTTGGGATTTTTGCATAAAAAATGTTGCGTTGTGGCATTGACAGTCCCAGCGGTCTTTTATAAGCTTCCTAAGCTCGTTCGCCGCCGTTTGCGTGTGAATGATAAGCACCTTTTTGCCGTCAATATCGGCACTTTCAAGCTGTTCAAAAACATTCTCACTTATGCAGCATTTGGGAAATTCAACCTCATATGGTGTGCCGAACTTTTCTTTGAGATATTCCGCCGCCTTTATGCCCGAGGCAGAAATGACGATGTTTTTCTCGCAGCTTGAAGCATTTTTCACGTCCTCAAGCCCTGCACCCATTCCATAGCAGACAACGTTTTTATAGCCCTTATCCTCGTATTCCGCCACGATATCCTCGGCGCTTATAAGGCTTATCTCAAGGGGCGCTGCGCCGATAATGCCCACTTTGCCGACCTCTTTTGGCAGATCGTCTTTCGCAAAGGTCTTGAAAAGCTTTAGCCAGACCTCTTCCTCGCCCTTGTCGAAATAATTTGTGCCGGTACATTCCGCCGTTATGCAGGGAAGCCCCGTTTTCTTTTCCGCCATTCGCTTCAGCGCACGCATATCCGTTGCGATAACAGCAGGCACAGGCGTGCCGATCATTGCGGTGAAAGCAGGTTTTAGCTGATCGCAGGCTTTGGAAAGCTTTTCGATGAGCCTGTCGTCACGGCCTAAAATTGCGTCCATATCTCTAAGCCCTGCGCTGAAAATTGCGCTCTTTTTGACAAACCAGCGTGGCTCGTCAAAGCCGCACACGTTGCCTGCGCAGCCCCCAGCGTCGCATATGACGATAAGTCCGCCAAGCTCGTAGAGCACTGCCGAAGCACCCGACTGATCGGGCGCAAAGGGTGATAAAAGCTTCAAAAGGTCTTTCATTTTTTTGCTCCTTTCTTGTCCTTATCGCTATCGCAAAGTGCGTTGTCAAGCTCATGGAAGAGCTTTTTCACCCCTGCATAACCGAATGGCTGGACTTCGCCGCAGAAGTCTGCGCCTTTGCATTCGGGGTGATAATATTTGCAGTCCTTGCCGATATAAGCGTCGATATCATCGCAAGGCTCGTAATAGAGCATTGTCGGCGAAAGGTTTGAATATATCTTTGTTTCGGGCGAAAGCTGGGCGATCTTTTTCACAAAAGCGAAATTTCGCTCACCAACGGTGCAGAAAATTTCTTTCACCTCAAAGCCGTATCTTATCAGCGCAAGGGAAGTCTCGATAGGGTCGCAGTTTGAAAATTCTCCCACCGCAAAGCGCAGTTTGCCGTGCTTTGCCTTGAAAGCTTCTACAGCCTGCATTGTTTCGTCATAATAAGCGCTGTCGTCAAGGTCTGCGCCGATAGCCTGACCGAGAAGCTTGTACTGATTGTGTATCTTGTCAAGCTGGAAAAGTCTCAGCAGTTCAATGCTTGGAATGCCAAGGCGCTCTTCCATATCCTGCGCCGCATATCTCGCTTCGGGGTCGAGGACAAGGGAAAAATTTGCTCTTGACATCTGCTCGTATTCCTCAAAGGTCTGACACCGTGAAAGCTCTCTTATCTTTTTTATCCCAGCCGAGGTCATAAGCTCATAAAGCTCGCAATCCTCCTGCAATGGTGAGAAATAACCCATAATGTTTATCTCGTCCGAACGGCGCTTTTGCGGCTTCAATAGCGAATAGACCGACTTTCGCACCGCTGCCATAGGCGGAAGTTTTTTCTCTCTCGTCAGCGCATACATATAGCAGGGCACAACGGGAACATTGGCACGCTGGCTGCTTTTGCGGCAGACTCTTTCCATATCCGTGCCAAGGAGAGCGTCAACGCAGGTTATACATATCATCACCGCAGAGGGGATGTAGTCAAGGCTCTGACAGACTTCCTCAACGGCTTTCGGTATCTTGCTCAAATGCCTGCCCGTGACGATATCCGTGTCATCAAGTAGCAGATAAAAGAATCTGTCGCCATAGCTGCTTTCAGCACGCAAAGTCGAGGTGTTACGTCCGCAGCAGGCAGGTGCGACCAGCAGCATAACAGACTCAGGCACCGAAAGCCCAGCCCTTTTTACGCCGAAGCCCTGCGCACCGGGGGAGTTGAAAGCCAGCGTTGCGGGGGAGCTGTAAATAAGATGTTTGGCGGACAAAAGCTCGTTGGGAATGTTGTCCTTGCCAAGCTCTGCCAGCTCACGGGCGGTTATATAAAAAGCTTTTGTTTCAATATCTGCCATATCAGACCTCTGCGCTGTCAGCGCTATTTTCGTTTTGATCTTCTGCAATGAGGACTTTCGCAAGGGCGATAAAACGCTCCGCCGCAAGACAGTCGGGCTGACCTTCTATAACGGTCATACCCTTGTCCTCACATCTGATTATATCGTCGCTCCTCGGGATATCCGCAACGATCTCAAGGCCTGCGCTGTCGGCAAAGGCTTTGACCTTTTGCTCCTCGTCCTCAACATTTCGCCTGTTCATCACAATACCACGGACTTTTGCGTAGCTTCTGTCGGCGAAATTGTTCACGGCGCTGTTGATATTGTTTGCCGCATAAAGCGCCATTTTCTCGCCTGACGTGACAATAAGCACCTTTGAAGCGTAGCCCTCTCGTATGGGTGCGGCAAATCCACCGCACACAACGTCGCCAAGCACGTCATAGAGCACCACATCGGGTTGATATTTTTCAAAAAGCCGCAGGTCTTCAAGCAGACTGAATGTGGTGATTATTCCACGTCCTGCACAGCCAAGACCCGGGGTGGGGCCGCCTGTTTCAATGCACAGCACGCCGCCGAAACCCTCTTTTGATATCTCTGCAATGTCCTCTGGGTCGTCATCGTGTTCACGGAGATAATTCATCACAGGGGTCACAGGCTCGCCGCCAAGAAGGTTTATGGTGGAATCCGCCTTAGGGTCGCAGCCTATTTGTATCACCTTTTTGCCAAGGCTCGCAAAAGCGGCGGCAAGATTGCCCGTCACAGTCGATTTGCCTATTCCGCCCTTTCCGTATACCGCAATTTTTATCATAAAAGTCCGTGCCCAGCACGTTCCTCCTTTGTGTTTTTATTTTAATTTATACCAAGCGCTTGTGCGCAGTTTTTGCCTATAAGGTCGGGGATATCTTTGAGAAAACATCTTCCCGAAAACGCAACCTGCGGCAGAGGGATAAAACGCTTGTTATTGCCGCAAATCGGCTTGAAAAGCGGGTCGGCGATGATAACAGCATTGTCATCAAGTCCGCAAAGTATCTTTTCCAGCCGCTCTTCCTCATAGTCAAAACAGGTGATATCGGCACCATTCAGCACACCTTCACAGCCGCCTTCGACTGTTGAGATCACCCTGCCCCCAAGTTCCGCCGCCAAAGATGAAGCAAAAACGCTTTCGCCAAGAATGACGATATCGTTCGCCGAATTATCCGACCTGTACTCTTTGCAGGAATTTATGCAGATCTTTTTCTCTGCCGCAAGATTTATATCACTAATGACTTTCGCCGAAAATCCCACACCTAAGGGCACGCCGATAACATAAGGTATGCCGAAGCGCTCCCAAAGATATTCCGCCGCAGGGATTCCGCAGGAGGATATCACAAGGCTGACCTCAGCTTCCGAACTGCGTTTTATCTCGTCAAGGTCACAACCCATTGCAAAGCAGCTTTTTACGGTCAGACCCTTTTGTTCAAGCAGCGCTTTGATAGACTGAACGCTGGTGTTTATGGAAAAATCAAGGGGCGTTGCGCCGATGATATTAACGGAGTTTTTTTCGGTCGCAATAGGCGGCTGGCAGAAATTCTCCGCCAGCAAACGGAAAGCTTGTCCTGCCCCGTGAAGATATGTGAAAGTGCCGTTGGTGTCGGCGCAGAAAGTTTTTATCCCCGTGCGAAGTTTTATCTCTTCCGCCGCCGAAACGAAGTCCGTTCCTATCATAGCAGGCATTGGCGAACCGCATATGCAGATGAATTTCGGCGCAAGTTCTTTGGCGGCTTTGCAGATATCGCTGATGAATTTTTCATCGTTGCCCATAATGGCGTCGGTCTCGTTGAGGGCAGAAATGTATATCATACTCTTGCGGTCGTACCAGCGTGGTTCATCGTGGGTGGCGTATGTGGAATTGCAGCCCGAAGCGTCGTGGACAACAACCATTCCGCCAAGCTCATACAAAGCCGAGCACACTCCCGAGGTGTCGGAAGAGTAGATAGAAATGACTTTTGCGCTCATCGTGTTCATCATATCGTTGCAATTTGTTGTGTTCATAAACAGCTTTCGCACCCCCAGCCTTTGTGCTGAATAACAGTCCGCCTGTCCTTTTTGTTTTCAAAAGCGTTCACCATAAGGCCGCAAAGCTTTGAAATGCCCTCAAAGCCGTAACCGCCGCCACCTGCCACGATATCGACAAAGTTGTCGGTCTGGCAATAAAACGCCGCTTTCTGCCCGATAGCAAGATAGTTTTCACCGCTTTTGTTTTCCGTAAACTCCATTTGTACGTTGACGGTCGGCAAAATTTCAAGTTGAGGGAAATGTTCTTTCAACCATTCAAAGTCCGCTTTTTCTTCATCTGAAAAGCTGTCGGCGTAACAGCGCTTGACGTTGAAGCCATTTTCTAAAAGCAGTCTGCAAAGCCCTAAAGGTCTTGGGGCGGCGGTATAATCAACCGAAATTGCAGTCTGTCCGACAGCAGAAAGGGCATTTGCAAGAGCATTGTCAGCTTGTGCCTTGTCCGCCGAAAGGTCGGGGGGCGCAATGCCAAGAGCCTTGCAAAGCTTGTCATAATTGTCCGCTATCTCGTCATAGCCCCAGCAAAGCGGAAGATACAAATGCTTTGTGCCAAGCCGCCGTTCAAGCTCATCGCCTGCCCCTTTTGCGGTGGGGATATATGTGATATTGAGGGAGCTTTCAGACATTTTTAGGTATTCATCATAGCTTTTGCATTTTGTGATATCCATAAGCTCAACGCCTGCGGAATTTATTATCCGCACAAGCTCGCTGCTCTCGTCAGTAGCCCTGTCGCAGCCTATTATCGCTGCAGTTTTGGGGCTCTTTTTCACGTCAGTTAGCTTAAAAAGCGGTTCGTAAAGCTGCTTGCGCATTTGAGCGTCGGGGGAGATAGTTTTGCGCATTGTGGGGGTCATATAGCAGTCGATAAAATGGATATCGGGGAAAGTGTTTGAAAGCTCATCTATTATCATTTTGAAGTCGCAGCCTGCGAAAAAATGCACGCAGCTGAGAAAAAGCAGCACGCATTTAGGCTTGTCGCCATTGTCGCAAAGTCGATTGATGATGTCCGTCACGCCGTCGATGACGTCCTGCTCCATCGTGCCGTCAAAAAGGTCACGCTCAGAAAGCGCCACCCAAGACATTCTGTCGTCGGCGTTCATTTCGGCGGCGGTCAAAATTACGCCCCTGAGACAGCCCCTTGCGCAGACGAATATCTGCCTTGACTGCGGGATAAGCATACCCGTGTGGACAATGTTCCACACGCCTCTTGTGGGCGGATTGTATTCAAGTCCGCCTGCAAATGGCGCAGTAAATCTATCGCTGTGGATATCGCCGATATTGATACCGACATTAGCATTGCAGTCATTTTTCATCGGCTTTCCCTGCCTTGTATGTCATTTTCGTGAAGCTTATAAAGCTCCGCTATCTTGTCCGCAAGGGCGTGATATTCAGCGGCGGAGGTGCTTTCGGGGAAAGCTTCCACAACAGTTTTGCCAAGCTCTTCCGCCTGCGCAACCACGTCAGAACGGCTTATATCGGCTATTATCTGCGTGTGAAAATCCGCCGCAAGCTCTGCGGCTTTGGCGTCCTCGTTTTTCACATTGCGCCTGTTTAAGATTATTCCGCCAAGGGTGGCATAGCCACGGCTTTTGAAATTTTCCACAGCCATTGCGATATTTGCGGCGGCGTAAATGGACATATTCTCGCCTGATGTGATGATGAAAATTTCGTCCGCATAGCCCTTTCGCATTGGCATTGAAAATCCGCCGCACACAACGTCGCCAAGCACATCGTAAATGACGATATCGGGGGCGTATTTTTCATATGCGCCTTTCTTTTCAAGTTCTTCCAATGCGGCGATTATGCCCCTGCCTGCACAGCCAAGCCCCGGCACAGGGCCGCCTGCTTCAACGCATATGACGCCCCCTGCCCCCTCACAGACCATATCTTCAAGGACAAAGTCGCCGCCATTTCTCACAAGCTCCAGCACAGTTTTGATACGCTTGCCGCCGTGAAGAAGTATGGTGGAATCTGCTTTCGGGTCACAGCCGATCTGCATAACTTTAAGCCCATTTTGCGCAAGGGCGCAGCTCAGATTTGAAGCGGTGGTGGATTTGCCTATGCCGCCCTTTCCATAAAAAGCAAGCTTTATCATTCCCTGTAATCTCCTCTTGAAATTTTGATGTTGTATCCAATGGACTTCATACGCCCTTCAAGGCAAGCTCTGCATTGCGCGGATTCGTCCCCCGTGCAAATTTTGTTGTCGTAAAGCATATATTTTTTTCGCACCTCCAGCGGCGAAAGGTTTGGCATTATGACATTTGCGCCGGCAAGCACGCCCTGCTCACGGCCTCTCGGGTCGATTGTGCCGAGGGCGGTGGTGGCAGGCAGCAAAACTTTCGGAAGCATTATCCTGCAAAGGCTCAGCATAAAAAGGGTGAGCTCGAAAGAGCCTTGGGGGAAGTCTCTGAAAGGCGTGTCCTTGTGTGGGATAAAGGGGCCTAAGCCTATCATATGGGGGCGAAATTTGCCCATAAATTCCATATCATCCGCAAGACATTCCGCCGTCTGATACGGCGAACCTATCATCATTCCGCAGCCTGTTTGATAGCCGATAGCTTTGAGGTTTTCAAGACATTCCATTCGGTTTTTCCAAGACATTTCCTTTGGGTGAAGCTTGCCGTAATGGCTCTCGTCAGCGGTCTCGTGGCGGAGCAGATATCTGTCCGCACCAGCCTCAAAAAACGCCTTATAATCGTCATAACTTTTTTCACCAAGCGAAAGGGTGATAGCGCAGTCGGGGTGACGTGATCTTATCTCGCTTACGATATCGCACATAATGTCACGGTCGTAAAAGCCGTCCTCGCCGCTTTGCAGCACAAAGGTGCGGAAGCCGTAGCCGTACCCCTCATCGCAGCAGGAAAGTATCTCATCTTTCGTCAGCCGATATCTGCTGACGTTGCCGTTTGAGCGCCTTATTCCGCAGTAAATGCAGTCGTTTTTGCAGATGTTTGAAAACTCCACAATGCCTCTTATAAAAATATCATTGCCGAAATTCTCCTGCGCAATGCCCCTTGCAAGCTCTGCGGCGTAAGCCCTGTCGTCCTCGTCAAAGTCAGATATGAGAGTGACCCATTCGGCGTGGGAAAGCTTTTTCTCGCTGTTCAGTTTATCAATAAGAATAATCTGTTTCAATCTTCAAGCTCCTTTGCAAGGTCGGGAAAAATTCCAATGCTGCGCTTTAAAATGCCCTTCATATGTGCGATAGCAATGCCGTAATTTGTAAACGGCACCCCTGTCTTTATGGCGCAGTTCATACGGCTTTGTATCTCACGAGAACCAAGCATACAGCCGCCGCAATGTATTATAAGTTTAAACTTGGAAAGCTCTTCGGGGAAGCCGTGACCGGAGGAGAGCGTTATGTCAAGGTCTTTTCCCGTGTGCTCTTTGAGCCATTTCGGCAGCTTTACAGAGCCGATATCGCCGCATTGCCTGTGATGTGTGCAGCCCTCTGAAATAAGCACATTGTCGCCGTCGCAAAGCCTGTCCAAAGCTTTCACGCCCTTGACCGCCGTTTCAAGAAAGCCTTTGTACCTTGCCATAAGTATCGAAAATGACGTCAGAGGAATATCCTCGGGGGTCTCTTTGGATACCCGTTCAAATGCCTGACTGTCCGTTATCACAAGGGTTGGCTTCACACGTTCAAGAGCCGTCAAAAGCTCTGTTTCTTTCACCACAACAGCGCAGGCGCTTGCTTCAAGCACGTCCCTTATGACCTGCTGCTGCGGCAGGATAAGCCTGCCCTTTGGTGCGGCGCTGTCGATAGGCGTGACCAGCACCACCATATCTTTTGGCGATATAAGATCGCCCACAAGCTTCATCGTCATATCCTCCGTGCGCACAAGCTTTGAAATGGCGTTTTTAAGCTCCTCAATGCCCCTGCGCTCCTTTGCGCTGACGTATATGGCATTGTCCTCTTGCGGCAATTCGCCGATAAGGTCGGACTTGTTTTTTGCGATTATGAAAGGGATATTTTTCTCTTTGAAAATTTCGATGAGCTGTTTCTCGCAGCCGCCAAGCTGACAGGTGCAGTCGGTGACGAGAACGGCGCAGTCCGTTCGCTCAAGTATCTCACGGGTCTTTTTGACACGCAGCTCTCCAAGCTCGCCCTCGTCGTCAAAGCCCGGTGTGTCGATGATCACGACAGGGCCGATGGGCAAAAGCTCCATTGCCTTTGAAACAGGGTCGGTGGTAGTGCCTTTCGTGTCTGATACCACTGCAAGCTCTTGGTTCGTCACGGCGTTCACAACGCTTGATTTGCCTGCATTTCTCCGACCGAAAAAGCCGATGTGTACTCTTTCTCCGCTTGGTGCGTCATTAAGTCCCATAAAAAGCCCTCCAAAATAGTAAAAAACTAAAAACTAAAAAAATAAGCCGTACCCCGAAGATACAGCCAAAACTTTCTGCGAAATCGTATCAAAACAACGCCACGGGATATCACCGACGGCTTTTCGCAAACAGTTTATGATGTACTTTCGCCTTAAAGTTTAAAAAACTTTTCGGCGTCAGGGATCATAAATTTGTATAGTATGTAATTATAGTAATTATAATACAGCTCGTTGAAAAAGCCCGACAAAAGTGGGACGTCGAGGACGCCGTCCCATACAATTGGCGTAAATACGCTGTTTATATGTAGGGGCGAACAGCGTTCGCCCGTTATTTTGGTGTTTTTCAACAGTCTCAATTATAGTAATTATAGTAGTGTGTTATTGCGGCGAATAAAGAGTCTTTGCGGTCACGCCATCGATCCTGCCGATCTTTCCTGCAAGGGAATTTATCTTGTCCTGCGGTGCGTCAATGGCAACGCTTATGATGTTCATACCCTTTTCACGATAGGGTATACCCATTCTGCCGATTATAAAGTCTGCATATTCGTGGAGCACGGCGTTTATCTCTTGGGCAGAGCCGTTGTTTCGGGCGATTATTGCGATCATCGCAACACGGGTCTCCATTTGCTATAAACCTCCCGTCGAAAAGTGGAACATATCAAATGAAAGCTAGATATGTTCACCATATCTTACTTTTGATTTTATCACATTTTGTGTGTATTGTCAACGACAAACGCCCTTTTTCAAATGTTTTTATAAATTTTTCGATAAGCATTGACAAACAAAGTTAGCTGTGGTAAACTTTTATTTGTGAGAATTATATTGCTAAGTACAAAATATAATGATAGTGCAGACTATGCAGTTAGAATATACCTATCGAAAATATAGGAGGAGAATAAATGGCAGAACAGAAAGAACAAACAAAATTAACGCTGGACAAGCTTAAAATAGGCGAAAGCGCCACGATCAAGACCGTGGGGGGCGAGGGTTCTCTGCGGCTGAGGTTTCTCGATATGGGGCTTATCCCCGGCACAAAAGTTAAAATGCTCAAAAGAGCGCCAATGGGCGATCCGCTGGATATCATCATTCGTGGATATGAGCTTACGCTGCGTATTGAGGACGCCCGAAATATTGAGATAGATATGGAGATAACAGACGTTTTAAAAGGAGAGAACAAAAAATGAGATTTGCCCTTGCAGGAAATCAAAACTGCGGAAAGACCACACTTTTCAACGCCTTGACAGGCTCGAACCAGCACGTCGGAAACTTTCCGGGCGTAACTGTGGAGCAGAAAGTCGGCGAGATAAGGGGCGAGAAAGACTGCTCTGTCGTCGATCTGCCGGGAATTTATTCTCTGCGGCCTTATACGCAGGAGGAGATCGTCACCCGTGATTATATCATAAACGAAAAGCCCGACGGCATAATAAATATTGTTGACGCCACCAATATCGAGCGAAATCTCTATCTGACCTTGCAGCTTTTGGAGCTTCGTGTGCCAATGGTGCTGGCGCTGAATATGATGGACGAGGTGAGAGCCAACGGCGGAACTATCGACGTGAAAATGATGAGCGACGCCTTGGGCATACCCGTTGTGCCCATAAGTGCCGCAAAGGGTGAGGGCGTTTCAGACCTTATCGACAAAGCCCTCGAGACCGCAAGAAATAAGAAAAAGCCAATCGTGACGGACTTTTGCGCCGATGATTCAGCCGTCCACCGCTGTATACACGCAGTAGTCCACCTTATAATGGATCACGCCAACCGTGCAGGCATCCCACCGAGATTTTGCGCCACAAAGCTTATCGAGGGGGATAGAAACATCGAGGATCAGCTTGCATTGAATCAAAACGAGCTTGAGCTTTTGGAGCATTGCATTGTGGAAATGGAAGCCGAATCGGGGCTTGACCGCAACGCCGCCCTTGCAGATATGCGCTATAACTTCATCGAAAAGGTGGTGGCAATAAGCGTTGTGAAATGCCACGAGAGCCGTGAGCATAAGCGCAGCGTGAAGATCGACCGCATTTTGACAGGAAAATACACGGCTCTGCCCGTTTTCTTCGGCATAATGTTCCTTGTGTTCTTCCTCACATTCAACGTTATCGGCTCCACACTCTCCGACTGGCTTTCCTTTGGCATAGACAAGCTTACGGCGCTGGCGGACAAGGGGCTCACCGCATATGGCATTAACCCTGTCGTCCATAGCCTTATAATAGACGGCGTGTTCGCAGGTGTGGGAAGCGTGCTGAGCTTTCTGCCGATAATAGTCACGCTATTCTTTTTCCTTTCTATCTTAGAGGACACGGGCTATATGGCGAGGGTCGCCTTTGTAATGGACAAGCTGCTGAGAAAGATCGGCCTTTCGGGCAGAAGCTTTGTGCCAATGCTTATCGGCTTCGGCTGTTCCGTTCCTGCGATAATGGCAACAAGAACGCTGGTCTCAGACCGTGACAGAAAAATGACTATCCTGCTGACCCCTTATATGAGCTGTTCGGCGAAAATACCTATCTACGCAGTTTTCTGCGCCGCATTTTTCAAAAAGTATCAAGCTCTCGTGATGATAGGGCTTTACATAACGGGTATGCTTTTGGGCATAATTGTCGCCCTGCTGCTCAAAAATACAGCCTTTCGTGGCAAACCTGTGCCGTTTGTAATGGAGCTTCCGAACTATCGCTTGCCTTCCGCAAAAAGCGTTGGTTTGCTGCTGTGGGATAAGGCAAAGGACTTCATCGAAAGAGCTTTCACGGTCATCTTTGCCGCAACCATTATAATATGGTTCTTGCAGACTTTCGACACAAGGCTCAATGTGGTATCGAACTCTTCCGACAGTCTGCTTGCTCTTATCGGGCAGGCGATATCGCCGATATTCACGCCGCTGGGCTTTGCAGACTGGCGTGTAACGACTTCACTCATCTCGGGCTTCACCGCAAAGGAAGCCGCCGTCAGCACAATGGCTGTGCTTATGAACACCAGCACCGCAAACCTCGGCGCAGCACTTTCGGGTGCGTTCTCGACACTTTCCGCTCTAAGCTTCCTCGTTTTCACCCTGCTTTATACCCCTTGCGTTGCGGCTGTAGCAACTATCAAGCGTGAACTGGGTTCTGGCGTTCAGACTGTTGCAGTTGTTATAATGCAATGCGCTGTTGCTTGGCTGTGCGGCTGCGCAGTCTATCAGATAGGTGCGCTGTTATGACTATCGGCGGCGTGAAAATAGCTGATATCATCGTCATAGCCCTGCTGATATTGTGGGCGGCGCTGGCGGTCAGATATATGATAAAACGCAGAAAAAGCGGCAGGTGCATATCCTGCTCGGGCAATTGTCAATGCTGCAAAATAAGTAAAGCAAACTGCAAGACCTCACAAAAAGGATAACATAAAAGAAATACCGCACAGACTTTTTACAGCGCTGTGCGGTATTCCTTTGTGTTGGGATCACAAATATAAAAAATATTATGAAGATAGGAAAAGGCTTAATAGTCTTAGATGTATGTTATATCAACACCTGAAGCTCTCACTCTGCCACGGAGGATAAGGGTCTTGCTGTCTTTATCAGCGTGCTTGTCGCCCGAGGTGTCAACGCCGCCGATAACGCAGTCGGCTTCGCTTATAACGCACCAGCTTCTTGGAATGTAAAGCTCAACGCCGCCGCAGGTCACGTCAAGGTTTACAACAGCTTTGTCGGCGGCAAGATCGGCGTTGTCGAAATAAACTTCCAGCCCAGCGCACTTGCTGCGAATGTTGACCTCTTTGAGCGTTTGCGAGGTGATGTACTTTGTGCAGCCCGAAAAGCTTGTGCTGATATCCACAACTTCACCGTCAACAGAGGAAGAATCCCACTTGGGGTGATCTTCCATTCCTGCGCTCCACTTGCTCTTTGTAATGCGGTAGCGATAGGGGAACAGCAGGGAGAAACCTGCGCTCAGCAGCACGGCAGCACCGAGGACAGGCCAAGGGGTGAACTTTTCGATGCCGAGAACATCGTCAAAAAGTATTGCGATGAAAGCAAGTGGGATAAAAATTCCTGAGAAATTAAGGTGACGTATACTTGTGATGATAACGGGCATAAGCAGCAGGGCGATTATAATGCTGAATGCGGAAACAGAGCCCAGCAGGTCGGTTTGGGCGAGGATAAGGGCAGCGGCAGCGCCGATAAGGAAAATGCCCCAGATAAGATTTTTGCCTTTCATAGAAATCTCCTTTCAACAAGACGAAGTTTTAAAAGCTTGTAATAATTCCGTGAAGCGTACACCTGTTTGTGGGTGCCTGCGAAGCTGACGAGGCTTGCGGAGGTGATGTTTCTTTCCACGGAATAGATGTGTTTGACGTTTACAATAGTAGATTTTGAGATACGCACGAACTTTTGCGGCAGGATATTTTCCAGCTCGAAGAGCTTCATTTTGACTTGGAAGATATCGTCAGCGGTATGAGCATTGAGAGCGTGTTCGGCGGTCTCGAAGAACAGGATAGAATCGAGGGAGGGGAAGAACTGAACGTTGTCCTTTAGGAAAACGATATCGGTATCGGTGGAGAGGTTTTCGGCAGCACGTTTTAGCTGGAGAATATTCTCGTCGATATCACGGCAGCGAATGACGACTTCATTTTGAGATAGGGAATCGTCGAGTTCGATCTTAACTTTCAAGCTTTCACCTTCGAAGTATTGGTATGAGAACATTATACGGCAAAAAGGTTGGTTTGTAAATAGAATTTAGCTAAGAGGTGAGAAAACGGCGGTAAGAAGTGTTAATTAGTGAGGAGTGAGGAGTGAAGGTATCGCCTAGCGGCGATGATTTTTTTGTAGGGGCGACCTTTGGTCGCCCGTTGATTGTTGAAACGTACTAATGCACTATTGATATGTAAGGGCAAACATCGTTCGTCCATTGGGTATCTTTTTTTGATATGCTCCTATTAATAATGGTATCACACTTAAAAATGTTAATTTATTGTAAACTTTTTGATGATTTTTATTATATCCTTGACTTTGAACAATAGATGTGGTATGATATTAAAGCCGCATATTCACGGTCAAAAGCGTTTGTGAAGGCAGGCCACCGTGCGTAGCGAGTTTAATAAAAGGTAGGTGCATCAGGAATGTACGCAGTAATCGAAACAGGCGGAAAGCAGTATCAGGTAAAGCCAGGCGATGAGGTATTCATCGAGAAGCTGGACGTTAACGCAGATGACGCTGTTACTTTTGATAAGGTAATGGTAGTAGGCGCAGACGACGGAATCAAGGTCGGCGCACCATATGTTGACGGCGCAACAGTATCAGCTAAGGTTCTTAAGAACGGCAAGGCTAAGAAGGTAACTGTATTCACTTACAAGCCAAAGAAGGGCGAAAAGACCAAGATCGGTCACAGACAGCCTTACACTAAGGTTATGATCGAAGCTATCAACGCATAATGATCTGCGCTGATTTCTTCAGAGACCCACAGGATAGATTGACGGGATTTCGTATAACGGGTCACGCTGGCTATGCTGATTATGGGGAGGACGTTTGTTGTGCAAGCGTCTCATCGGCTGTTATGATGACGGCTAACACGATCACGGAGGCTTTTAAAATAAAGGCTGACGTTGACGTGGAAGAAAACGAAATAATACTCAGGCTCGCAGATGATAGCGAGGAGGGGGATAAAGTCCTGCTGGGACTTATCACACACCTTTATTTCCTTGCAGAAGAATTCTCGGGCAGGATCAAAGTCAGCGTCAAAGATATCTGACGCCGACAGGATTACATTTTATGGAGGTGTAATTTAAATGATTAAGATTTCTATGCAGTTTTTCGCTCATAAAAAGGGAATGGGTTCTACAAAGAACGGACGTGATTCAGAATCCAAGAGACTCGGCGTAAAGAGAGCTGACGGTCAGTTCGTACTGGCTGGCAATATCCTCGTTCGTCAGAGAGGTACTCACATTCACCCAGGCGAGAACGTAAAGAGAGGTTCTGACGATACTCTGTTTGCTACAAGCGACGGTGTTGTAAGATTTGAAAGACTCGGAAGAGACCGTAAGAAGGTTTCGGTTTATCCCAAGGCTTAATTTTGTAACATATGACCCTGAGCCTTAGGCTTGGGGTTTTTTGTTGTTATGTATGTTATCCTCAGGGATAATTTCGCCCCCAAGGCAGAAAATAATCAAGATCGATCGAGATAATAAATCAATACTTAAATAAGGAGGTTTGGATATGTTTGTCGATCAGGCGAAGATATATATAAAAGCAGGTGACGGCGGCGACGGCGCAGTTTCCTTTCACCGTGAGAAATACGTTGCGGCAGGCGGCCCGGACGGCGGTGACGGCGGCAAGGGCGGAAATATTGTTTTCGTTGTGGACGACAATATTTCAAACCTTATAGATTTCAGATATAAAAGAAAATATATCGCCGAAAAAGGACAGAACGGCAGCGGCAAAAATTGCTCGGGCAGGAATGCTCCCGATGTTGTTGTCAAGGTGCCGAGAGGTACTGTGGTGAGAGAGCTCAAAACAGGCAGGATACTCGCCGACCTTTCTACCGACGAGCCTGTCGTTATCGCTCACGGCGGCAAGGGCGGACGTGGCAATGCACACTTTGCTACCTCTACAAGACAGATACCAAAGTTTGCAAAGCCCGGCTTCCGTGGTGATGAGTATGAGGTTATGCTGGAGCTCAAGCTTATCGCTGACGTGGGACTTGTGGGCTTCCCGAATGTGGGCAAATCAACGCTTATTTCCGTTGTTTCCGCAGCAAAGCCTAAAATCGCCAACTATCACTTTACAACCCTCACACCTGTGCTGGGCGTTGTGAAGATAGAAGAGGGCAAGTCCTTTGTTATGGCTGATATCCCCGGACTTATCGAGGGCGCAAGCGAGGGCGTCGGACTTGGACACGAGTTTTTGCGCCACGTTGAAAGATGCCGCCTTATCGTCCACGTTATCGACGTTTCGGGCAGCGAGGGCAGAGACCCTATCGAGGACTTTGAAGCCATCAACCACGAGCTGGAGAATTTTTCTATGGAGCTTGCGGAAGCGCCTCAGATCGTTGCGGCAAACAAGAGCGATATGGCTACCCCAGAGCAGATCGAGAGGCTCAGAGAGTATGTTGAGGATAAGGGACTGCTGTTCTATGAGATATCCGCTGCCACCACAAAGGGCACAAAGGAGCTTATGTTCGGCGTGTGGGACAGACTTTCCGTCCTGCCCCCTGTTAAACAGTTCGAGGCTCAGCCGCTCACGCAGGAAGAGCTTGACGACAAGCTCGTTTCAAAGAAGGACTTCCGTGTCACCGTGGAGGACGGAGTTTATTTCGTGGAAGCAGATTGGCTTTGGGATATCCTCAGAACGGCGGATATGGAGGACTATTCGTCCCTCCAGTATTTCCAGAACGTCCTGCGTACCAGCGGCATAATCGACAAGCTTGAAGAAATGGGTATCGACGAGGGCGACACGGTTTCTATATTCGACTTTGAGTTCGAGTATCTGCGATAGGAGATAGGGGGAGTTTTTACGGAAAAGCTTTCTGACAGAGAAGCTATGCAGTATTCGCCGCTTGCCCTTGCTTTTATCGGCGACGGAGTTTATGAGATGAGGGTCAGAGAGAAGCTTATCCTTGGTGCGAATATGCCTGCTGACAAGCTCCACAAGCTGACTGTTAAAAGGGTCTGTGCTGAGTATCAGGCGCAGGCTGTACATAAATGGATAGAGGACGGTTTGCTTGACGAGCAGGAGACGGAGCTTTTCAAGCGTGGCAGAAACGCTAAAGGCATTAATGCGCCGAGACATTCCACCGTTGGCGAATACCGTGCCGCAACAGGGCTGGAGTGCCTTTTCGGATTTCTGTATCTCACAGGCCGTGAGGACAGGATAACAGAGCTTTTTGAATCCGCCTGGGCGATTGGCGAAGATAATAAAGATAATAAAGATAATTGAGTTTAGTTAATGTTCAATATTCGGGGCATTGAGAAAAAAGCCCTGCGCAGACGTTACGTTTGTGTAGGGGCGAACATTGTTCGCCCGTTGGCTGTTGTTTTTTTAGACTGAATATTGTGTATTTTATAAATTTACATTTCAAATTTTTACATATTAAGGAGTGAATCAAATGTCAGGTCATTCAAAATGGGAAAACATTAAGAGAAAAAAGGGTGCGACTGACGCCGCAAGAGCAAAGATATTCACAAAGATCGGCAGAGAGATCGCAGTTGTAGTTAAGCAGGGCGGCGCAGACCCGGCAGGCAATGCAAAGCTCAGAGACCTTATCGCAAAGGCAAAGTCAAACAACGTGCCTAATGACAATATCGAAAGAATTATCAAGAAGGCGGCTGGCGACGGCGACAAGAACAGCTATGAGTCAATGGTATACGAGGGCTATGGTCCTAGCGGTGTAGCCGTTATCGTTGAGTGCCTTACAGACAACAAGAACAGAACAGCAGGCGATATCCGTCACTTCTTCGATAAGTTCGGCGGCAATATGGGTACATCAGGCTGCGTATCATTTATGTTCTCAGACGTTGGAACAGTCGTTATCGAAAACAACGGCGCTGACGAGGACAAGATTATGGAAGACTGCTTCGAGGCAGGCGCTGACGATTTCAACGTTGAGGACGACGTTATCGAGATCGCTTGCGACCCTAACAAGGTATCCGCAGTAAGAGAAGCTCTCGAAGGTATGGGCTACAAGGTGCTTTCCGCAGAGGCAGAGAAAGTTCCTTCCAACTACACAACTATCGAGGACGAGGACGCAATAAAGAAAATGGGTCTCCTTCTCGAGCACCTCGAGGACGACGACGATGTTCAGAACGTTTATCACAACTGGGAGAATATGCCGGCCGAAGAAGAGGAATAAGCTCCGAGAGGTATATTTTACCGCAAAAAGCATATAATAATAGCCGATCTGTTATGGGACAGGTCGGCTTTATTTTGTCACAAAAAGTGTAAAAATGACTGAATTAATCGAGGGGAACATATTTGTAATTGTATGTTGTGCTATTGACATAAATCGGGTTATAGTATATAATAATCGTATGTGTGGATATTGCCGCAGGAGATATAAATATAAAAATAAAAAATTAAACAAAATGCGGCAGTCTCAGAAAGAAGCAGAAAATGATAGGAGGAAACTTATGAACAAGTATATTTGTTCCGCTCTTACTGCTGCCATTGCAGGTGCAATGCTCACGGGCTGTTCAATGCCTTGGGAAAACGGCAGCGGCGAAGATACCGCTCCCGACGGATATTCCTATACTGCCGATTCAAATTCTCAGCAGGAGCAGGCGTATTATTGGCTGCTCGAGCCGAGCATAAGCGCAGATAATATCATATCCTTCGACGGCAGTCAGGTCGACCCCGATAACGAGCAGAACACGGCGTATGCAAGCTACTCTGTTATAAGACAGGGCGGAAAATACGGTATCATAGATTATGACGGCTCTATGGTAGTTCCTGCCGAGTATGACGATTATTATACCTGCTGGTGCGGCGAGGTAACGCTTTATAACGTTATCGACGAGAAAAACGGCGAGTATGAATATTGCAGTATCGACAGTTCTAACCAAGTCGTAAATTATGTGGCCGATCATCACGACAGCTCTCCTGAGTATTTCTGGAACGGCGAGGAGAAGCAGATATACGTCAAGAATAAAGACGAGGATTACGGCAGAGAATATACAGGCAAAAAGGCTGTCGTAGTCAGCGAGGCTGATATCGCAAAGAACGATAACGGCTATTACGACATCACGCCTAAGAAGGATTCCCTCTATGGATTGGCTAAAAAAGACAAGCTCATACTTGATATAAAATATGCTGATTATTATGCTCCTGCCTATAAGGGCGCAGGGCTCACTTGTATCGCATTTCAGAATGACGAGGGCAAGTGGGGCTATGTCGGCTCTGACGGCAAGACGATAATAGATTTCAAGTGCGACGGCGATATGAGCACATACGGCGGCAGGATAATCGACGACGAAATGGCAACTCACCCATATCTTTTCACGGGAGATTACGTTCCTGTTTCCATAAACGCTTCTTATGGCTATTACAATATCGACGGCGAGTGCATAATAAATCCGGGCGAGTTCGAGCAGGCAAGACCTGTCCACAACGGCAAAGCTTGGGTGAGAAAGAACGGAATGTGGGGCGTTATCAGAATAGGCGAAGCTCCTGCCGAGGACGAGTCCTCTGAGGAAGAGACAAGCACCACCACGACCACCACAACGGCAATGACGACTTCCGCAAGCACTTCCGCTTCCACAACAACAGCTTCCAGCACAACGGCTTCCGAAGCTACCACAACTACAACGGCTTCACAAGCCACCGAACCTGTGACAACTCCTAGCGAGACCCAGCCGACGGAAACTGAGCCGCCTGTTACAGAGCCGCCTGTTACCGAACCTGTGGTAACAGACCCGATCGTTACAGATCCCGAGCCAATACCGGCGGAATAATGTGCAAACGAGATATGGCGCAGAAAAAATAGAACAGCGAATATACACGGGCGAACGATGTTCGTCCGTTTTACTTTGTTGAAAAATGTTCAAACAAGTGGGACGTCGAGGACGCCGTCCAATGGGACGCAGACGTCCCCTACAAATTACGTAAATGCGTTGTTTTTTGTAGGGGCGAAAATTGTTGTTCGACAAGGCTCACAACAATTTGAGGTCGCCCGTTTTGCTTTGTCCGTTTGTGTTTCGTTGATGTTCTGACTTATGTTCTTGTCCAATGTCTGCAAAGTTTTGTTTTGCCACATTTGTGCCGACTTTTTTTGCTTTTTATCCCCCTCAGCTATTGTAAAGAGCCCGAAAATATGTTATAATGTATACATATTGTTTTGTATTAAAAACGAAAGAGGTTGAAACTATGACAAATTCTTACGAAAGCCCATTCTGCACAAGATATGCCAGCAAGGAAATGCAGTTTATTTTCTCCGCTGACAAGAAGTTCACAACTTGGAGAAAGCTGTGGGTAGCACTTGCAAGAGCTGAAATGAAGCTCGGCCTCGGCGTTACTCAGGAGCAGGTAGATGAGCTGGAAGCTAATATCGAAAATATCGACTATGAAGTTGCTGCAAAGCGTGAAAAGGAAGTCCGCCACGACGTTATGTCACACGTTTACGCTTACGGACAGGTCTGCCCAAAGGCTGCTGGTATTATCCACCTTGGCGCAACTTCCTGCTATGTGGGCGATAATACAGACGTTATCATTATGAGAGACGCCCTCAAGGTAGTAAAGAGAAAGCTCGTCAAAGTTATCGACCAGCTTGCAAAGTTCGCTGATAAGTATAAGTCTCTCCCTTGCCTTGCTTATACACACCTCCAGCCTGCTCAGCTTACCACCGTGGGCAAGAGAGCGACCCTTTGGTGCAATGAGCTTCTTATGGATCTGGAAGATCTCGATTTCAGACTTGCTAACCTCAAGCTTCTCGGCTCAAAGGGCACAACAGGCACGCAGGCTTCATTTATGGAGCTTTTCCAGGGCGATACAGACAAGATCAAAGATCTTGAAAAGATGATCGCAGAGGAAATGGGCTTTGACGCTGTGGTTCCTGTTTCGGGTCAGACTTATTCAAGAAAAATGGATTATCAGGTTTGCTCAGTTCTCGCAGGCATTGCACAGTCCGCAATGAAGTTCTCCAACGATATAAGGATTCTTCAGTCATTCAAGGAGATCGAAGAGCCATTCGAAAAAAATCAGATCGGTTCTTCCGCAATGGCATACAAGAGAAACCCAATGAGAGACGAGAGAATCACATCTCTTGCAAGATACGTTATCTGCGATGTTCTCAACCCTGCATTCACAGCAGGCACACAATGGTTCGAGAGAACTCTTGACGACTCTGCAAACAAGAGGATATCCGTAGCTGAAGCATTCCTCGGCGTTGACGCTATCCTTAACATTATGCTCAATGTTACCGACCCAGAGAACGGCCTTGTTGTATACGACAAGATCATCACAAGAAGAGTTATGGCTGAGCTGCCATTTATGGCAACTGAGAACATTATGATGGACGCCGTTATGAAGGGCGGAAACAGACAGGAGCTTCACGAGAGAATCAGAGAGTATTCAATGGTTGCAGGCGCAAGAGTCAAGAAGGAAGGCCTTGATAACAATCTCTGCGAGCTTATCCTTAACGACCCGATGTTCAAGATAACAAAGGAAGAAATGGACAAGATCATGAAACCTGAAAACTTCATCGGCAGATGCCCACAGCAGGTGGACGAGTTCATCGAAAACTGCGTAAAGCCTGTAATAGAGGCAAACGGCGTTTCTGACGATGTTGCAGAGATAAACGTATAGATCAACGACTTTGAAAGCAGTAGTTCCTCAATAGAATATATATAACCTGTTGTTCTCTTCGATCTTTCGGAGGGGACAACTTAGTATACGCAACACAGCACAGCTTTATAGTGTTAAGATTTTTGAGCAATGGTTCGTCAATTGTAGGGGAGAACAGCGTTCGCCCTTTTTGTCTGCAACTTTTTTGAAAGCCTGATAGTGTTGCGTTCAGTTTCGAGGTGAAAAACAAAATGGAACAGCTTGATATGACCACACTTGAAAAATACAAGAAAAGCGCCGCCGAGATATTCGACAGGCTCGCTATCGCAATGAAAAGTCCTGATGGCTATGTTCATCCGCAATCGCTGCTTTGCTGCATAGGCTCGCTGGTCGGCTTTTCCTGTCAAGAGGACGTGAGAAGGCTTTACCTCAATGCCGACACCACCGAGCAGGATATTTTCACCGTGTTCGAGGACAAGGCAGGCAGAAAGTATTTTTACGGCGATATAATCGACCAGCTCCTTGTGGGCAACACCTATTCGGTGTGGGCGTTTACGGCAGGGGTGCTCAAACGCCTTGAAGAACCTTATACGGACGTTGGCGAAATGCTCCGCTACACGGCCGCAAACGCCGGCGGACAAAGCTTCGGCAAGGTGCGAAACTGCACGACCGGAGAGACAGTTCAGGGCTATATAAAGCTTCTTTGGAAAGCACTTTTGCCTATTGCAGAAAAGGCCGCCGACAAGGGCGACTTGCACGTTATTTTCGGCTTGTGCGCACAAAGGGCTATTATGACCTGCAAAAGCGCAATAACAGTTTCGGAATGTGCAAGAATAATAATGGAAAGCGCATTGACAGGCGCAAGGCTGGATTATAAGGATTTGTAAAAAGTGGAAAAGTAAAAAATATAGGGTGAATTTAATATGAACAACAGCAGAAAAATGGCGTTATCGCTGGCATTGTTTGCGGCACTTTTGTCGGCAATGTTATGCGCCTGTGGTCCTGTTGAGGACGCCGCAAACAACGTAGATAACGACAGCAGTCAGATTTCAACGGAAGCAGTTTCAGATATTGATGACAGCCTGCCTTTGCCCAACAGCACGGGCGAAAGTTCAGAGCTGGACGATAGTTCACAGGCGGAAATTATCCACGACCCAGAGCTTATTTGCGATCTTGACGAGATACCATACACCGCAAAATGCACAGTACAGGGCAATTTCGGCGCAGGGGCAAAGCTCACAGATTATTATGGCATTAACGCAATGATAAACTCTGACCAGCCGCTTCTGAGTATACCTGTCAAGTATACTGACCCCGATTTTGGCGGCGGCACTATAACTTTTGATTATAGTGATAAAATGACCGACGAGCAGAAAGCCGACGCTGTCATAATGTACTTTGATGAGGACAGCACCTTCACAAAGCTTGAAAGCTTCAAGAGCGACAACAGCATTTCCGCAAATATCACCACAGAGGGCGTTTATATGGTCATAGACGGCTATGTTTACGATATGTTCAACGGCGAGGTCTCGGACGAAAGGCGCTATGACGTTGGTACAATGACCATAGAGCTGCCCGAATTTTCCACGGCTATCGATATTCCCGACATCGGCAATTTTACCGCCGCAAAGGTGGAAAAGCAGGAGGTCACGATCGACGATTTTGACGGCAGGAGCGGTGTTAAGATAATATATGCGAACCTTCTTGACGGCGAGGTCGATGAAAAGTATTATGGCGTTGAGCTAACGTTGTCCTATTTCCAGCGCCTTGACAGCACGACAGTTGATGAAATGCTTGATATGTACGCAAAGTCGGCTGATGTGAATACTACCGGCGACGATAATATTTGGCTGGATTATCGTGGACTTGACCTTGGAGGTGGCAAGCGTGGCTGCGTCATTGCCGCTCTGAACGAGGGCGAAAGCGTGAATGTTCAAGGGATATACCAGCTTTCTGATAGTGAATATATACAATATAATGTGATATTGCCGCTTAAGTATATCTCAATGGTAGAAGCAAGTCTAAACTCGGCGATGACATTTAGTTTTAATAAATGAAATGTTCTATTAATGCAGTAAGCAGATCTTAAACAGCACAAAAGGGGAAGCAATAAATGGCTCTTGAAAATAAACTTGGCATAACAAGCTCAGCAGAACTTGCTAGGGTCGAGGAGAAGATAAGTAAAGAACGTGCGGCGGAGCTTTTCAGCTCCGGTGCGATCGACAATATGAAGGCAGGAACATTTGCAACGCTTGCCGAGATACACCGCCGACTTTTTGGCGATATATACGATTTTGCAGGGAAAATTCGCACAGTCAACATTGCAAAGGGCGGATTTCGCTTCGCACCGCTGATGTATCTTGAAGCTTCTATTGCGAATATCGAAAAAATGCCACAGAATGACTTTGACAGCATAGTGGAAAAATACGTTGAGATGAACATTGCCCACCCATTCCTAGAGGGCAACGGCAGGGCAATGCGCATATGGCTGGATATGATGTTCCGCAGCGAGATCGGCAAGGCAGTTGACTGGAGCCTGATCGACAAAGAGGATTATCTTCTTGCAATGGAACGCAGCCCCATAAGAGACATTGAGATCAAGCACCTTCTGAAAAATGCTTTGACGACTGATACAGGCAGGGAGATCTTTATGAAAGGCATAGATCAAAGCTATTACTATGAGGGCTACAATGCGTATAATTTATTTTAATTCGGTGACTGCTGTACTATGGGAGACTTGCATAGTAGCCCGCAGTACAGATTATGCGAATAAAAAAAAGAAAGGATTTGATTTGATTGAAGATTGAAACACAATGTTTGCACGAGGGCTATACGCCTAAGAATGGAGAGCCGAGAGTAATGCCTATCGTCCAGAGCACGACTTATGTCTATGACTCCACTGATGACGTTGCGGCAGTTTTTGACGACCCGACTAAGAGCCTTATCTATTCGAGATTTGCAAACCCTACAACGGACGTTGTAGAAAAGAAGATAGCCGCTCTTGAGGGCGGCGTTGCGGCTATGTGTACGTCCAGCGGACAGGCTGCCACACTCTGCGCAATTCTCAACATCTGTCAGGCAGGCGACAGCTTTATCGCCTCAACTTCCATTTATGGCGGTACTATCAACCTGTTCAGCATTACAATGAAGCGCCTTGGTATCGAGTGCATTTACGTTGACCCAGACGCAACTGACGACGAGATACAGGCAGCTTTCAAGGACAACACAAAGCTTGTTTTCGGCGAAACTATCGCAAACCCAGCGCTGACAGTTTTCGATATCGAGCGCTTTGCGAAAATCGCCCATAAGAACGGCGTGCCGCTTATCGTCGATAACACTTTCGCAACACCTGTCCTTTGCAGACCTATTGAGTGGGGCGCTGATATCGTTATCCATTCGACCTCGAAGTATATGGACGGCCACGCAGTACAGGTTGGCGGCGTTATCGTCGACAGCGGCAAGTTCGATTGGACAAGCGGCAAATTCCCTTGTATGACCGAGCCCGACGAAAGCTATCACGGCATTGTCTACACCGAGCAGTATTCATTTGCGCCGTATATAATCAAGGCTAGAATGCAGCTTATGAGAGATTTCGGCTGCTATCCTGCCGCAAATTCGTCATTCCTGCTGAACCTCGGTCTGGAGACACTTTCAGTTAGAATGAAGCAGTATTGCGAAAACGCATTGAAGGTCGCAAAATTCCTCGAGGGAAATGACAAGGTCGAGTCCGTTGCATATCCGG
Source organism: Ruminococcus sp. (assembly GCF_019423705.1). Classification (GTDB taxonomy): domain Bacteria; phylum Bacillota; class Clostridia; order Oscillospirales; family Ruminococcaceae; genus Hominimerdicola. The sequence continues at coordinate 115,627 of NZ_JAHZAX010000007.1, forward strand.
GACTTGAGAGCGATAAGTATCATAAGCTTGCGGAGAAGTATTTGCCGCTTGGCACATCGGGCGTAATTTCCTTTGTAATAAAGGGCGGAAGAAGCACGGCAGTCAAGTTTATGGATAGCCTTAAACTTGCGTCCAATGAAGTACACGTTGCGGATATCCGTACTTGCATACTTCACCCAGCTTCGGCAACACATCGCCAGCTTACAGACGAGCAGCTTGTGGCCGCAGGCATAAACGGCGGAATGATAAGATTGTCAGTTGGACTGGAGAATGTGGAGGATATCATAGCAGACCTTACACAAGGCTTCAATGCTATATAAAAAGCGAAAAAATACAACGGAAAAGTCTCGACTAAAATCCAAAAACTAGCGCAGCGAAAGCGCCTGCCAGGGTCTCTGGGCAGAGCCCTGAGCAGGTTAAATTTCTTGTTCGGCATTGCTCACAAGAAATTGGACAGAGCCTCATTCGGCGATAGCCGACTTTAGTAGGCGCAGAAAATGAAAAGAAGCACAACGGAAGTTGCTGCTTCTTTTTTGTTATGTCGAAGCAAATATCCTGCGCCGATCTCATTGCAGTAAGTCCGCTCGCAAAAAGCGAAGCGATTTTGCGACACAGCTCCGTAATAAACCTGTGAGGCCACTCAAAAATAGTTGCAAATAAAGCGGATATGTGTTATAATAAATATAACTGCGATCATAAAAGCAACATCAACAAAAGCAATGTTGCCTCTGCGAAAGGACTTGAAAAGTTTGATATATCTTGATAATGCCGCCACAACAAAACCTTGTGACGAAGCGAAAAACGGCGTGATGAAAGGGCTGGAGTGTTTCGGCAACCCGTCCTCTCTCCATAAAGCAGGTCTCGATGCCGAACTGTTGGTGTCTCAGGCTCGTGAAGTAATCGCCGACTCTATCGGCGTCACACCCGATGAGATCTATTTCACTTCGGGCGCAACGGAAAGCAATAATACCGCCATTTTCGGCGCTTTCAAAGCCCACGGCAAACGCAAAAAACGTGTCGTTACGACAACTGTCGAGCACCCAGCCGTGCGAAATCCTGCGGACGAACTTGAAAAACTCGGCTGCGAAGTAATTCGCATTGCACCGGACGAAAACGGCGAAATAAACGCCCGTGATATTTTCGCTGCGGTCAATGACGATACCTTCCTTGTTAGCTGTATGCTGGTCAATAACGAGACGGGCTATATCCTGCCTGTTGCGAAAGCGTTTTCGATGATAAAGAAAAAATATCCTGCCGTGCTCACCCATTGCGACTGCGTTCAGGGCTTTATGAAGCTGCCTGTCAAGGCGAAAAAACTCGGCGCAGATATGATATCCCTCAGCGGCCATAAGGTCTATGCACCAAAGGGTATCGGTGCGCTGTATGTGAAAAAAGGCGTGCATATACCGCCTTTTATGCTGGGTGGCGGACAGGAAAAAGGTTTCCGCTCGGGTACTGAATCTGTTCCACTTATCTGCGGTTTTGGCGAAGCTGTCAAAAAACTTGCGCCGAATATCGAGGAGAACTTTGAAAAGACTTCCAAGCTTCAAAAGTATTTTATCGAAAAATGCTCAGAAAACGGCGAAATTTTCGTGAATTCCCGTGAGGGCGGTTCGCCTTATGTGACGAGTATCGCCGTCAAAGGGCTGAAATCTGAGGTGCTTTTACACTACCTCGAGAAGCGTGAGATCTACGTATCAAGCGGCTCAGCCTGCTCAAAGGGCAAAAAAAGTTCCGTGCTCAAGGAGTTCAAATACCCCGAACAGAACCTCGATTCAACGCTGAGAATAAGCTTTAGTATCGACACAACAAAGGAAGATATCGACGCACTTATGGACGGAATATCTGCGGCGCAGTCGGAGCTTTGCAGGATAAAATAAGCAAAATTTAAGCGCAAAAAATGTGCGAACAAATATTTTATACTATATTATAAGGGGACGGCTGAAAAAGGTCGGAATTTTGAGAAAAAATTTTTGAATATTTTGATTATTTTAATATCAAGTCGGAAAAACCGAAGGAGAAAATAGAAAATGAAAGAAATTATTTTGTGCAAATATGGCGAGATCGCATTGAAGGGTCTCAATAAGTCCAGCTTTGAAAGTATGATGACAAAAAGCGTCAAAAGACGTCTGAGAAGCTGCGGACAGTTTTCCGTTTCAAAGGCGCAGTCAACACTCTATGTTGAACCGCTGAACGACGAGAGCGACGTTGACGAAGCTGTCGAAAAGCTGTCGAAAGTTTTCGGTATCGTTAAGCTTTGCCGCTGCTGCGTGCTCGAAAAGGATATGAATGAGATACTCACAAAGTCCCTTGACTATATCGAGGACGAAATGGAGGCCGCAAGGACTTTCAAGGTCGACGCAAAGCGTTCCGATAAGAAGTTCCCGTTCAAGTCACCAGAAATTTGTATCGAAATGGGCGGAAAAATTCTTGAAAGATTTCCACACCTCAAGGTCGATGTCCATAACCCTGACGTTGTGGTAACAGTCGAAATAAGAGAAACAAACGCCTATGTTCACGCAGGCTCTATCGAGGGCGCAGGCGGAATCCCTGTTGGCTCAAGCGGAAAGGCTATGCTGCTGCTTTCGGGCGGAATAGATTCACCTGTGGCAGGTTATATGATGGCAAGACGTGGCGCAATAATCTCGGCTATCCACTTTGAAGCGCCACCTTATACCTCTGACAGAGCGAAAATGAAGGTGGAAAAGCTTGCGAAAATAATCACAGCTTATTGCGGCGATATCAATTTCTATTGCGTGCCTTTCACGGAGATACAGGAGCTTTTGAGGGATAATTGCCCCGAGGAGCTTTTCACGATACTGATGAGACGTCTTATGATGGAGATCGCCCAGCGCATCTGCGAAAAGGAGGATATCCAAGCCCTCGTTACAGGCGAAAGCCTTGGACAGGTGGCAAGCCAAACGATGTATGCTATGGTCTGCACCGACGCCGCTTGCAGAATGCCAGTTTTCAGACCTTGCGTCGGAATGGACAAGTCCGAGATCGTTGAGATCGCACGAAAGATAGATACTTTCGATACATCTATCCTGCCTTATGAGGATTGCTGCACCGTGTTCACACCAAAGCACCCTAAGACAAGACCGAACCTTGCGGACGTTGAAGCGGCGCAGAATTCCTTCGATTGGGAGCCTTATATCCAAAAGGCTATCGAGGGAACAAAGCCTTATCTTATCAGGAACGAATAGGTTACAAAGAGGTTAAAATGTAACCGAAATTAAATCAGTCGTACGATTTTTTGTACAGGAAAACGGCTGCGAAATATGTAGATTTTTGAGGAAAAGCCCCGATTTACGAGGGCTTTTCTTGCGGCCTGGTTCATTTGTTTTTGAGAATAATATAATGAAAAAGCGGTAAATCGGTAACAAAAGCGTAACAATATCTTGCGGATTATGGCTATCATATTGGTTTGCAAAAGCTGTCGAATTAACAAAATCGTCAAAATAGGGCGATTTTTTATGTGCAATATATAAGTAAAAGGGGCGTATAAGTCTATGAATTTTGCTGAAGGTGACAAAGTGGTTACAGAAAGTATTGACATTGTTACAAAAAGTGTAGTAAAATATATGATAAAGAACGGTCTCAGACTGTGTACTGCCGAAAGCTGTACAGGCGGAATGATAAGCCAAACAGTCACGGAGGTCGCAGGGGCTTCACAAATGTTTCTCGGCGGTGCCTGCACTTATACCGAGGAAGTGAAGATGAAGCTGCTGGGCGTGAAAGGGGAGACCCTAGAAAAGTTCTCGGTCTATTCCGAACAGACGGCTGGCGAAATGAGCAGCGGTGCAATGAAGCTTTTCGGTGCGGATTGTGCGGTGGCTGTTACAGGTATCGCAGGACCCGGGGGCGGAACAGAGGATAAGCCTGTGGGCACGGTATATGTGTCGGTGAGAAATGACAGGCGTGAGATCGTGAGGACGCTCAGACTTGACAAAGAATATGAGAATTTAGACAGAAGAATGATCCGTATGATAACAACACTGAAAGCACTTGAGATGGTGCTGGAGCTTTATGGGCAGAAAACGGAGGACGACATTAATGTCAATGGCTAATGAAACTATGAATCTGTCTGAAAAGGACGATACGAACTTTTTTATAAGAGTTGTAAAATATTTTATCCCGTGGAAGGGCGACGGCAAGGGCGAGATATTCAGAAAGATCGTTTTTATGTTTTCGATCGTTCTGTTCTGTATCTCACTTAACCAGCTTGCTGATTTTCTTAAAGCTGACGAACAGGATCAGACTTATATGCAGGAGATCGTAAATTACGAACCTGATTTCAGCGATACTGTAGATCAGACAAAGAATAATGGCGAGGACGATGTGGATATATCCGATCCTGAGGCTGCTCAGAAGGATAGAAAAGTTCAAGACTGGGCAAAGAAGCTTCTCAAAAGGAATAAAGACGTTGTGGGCTGGATAAAGATACCCGGTTTTAAGAATTCCGCAGGCGATGAATATATCAATTTCCCGGTTCTGCAAGGCGAGGATAATGAATATTATCTTTATAAGAACCTTGACAAGCAGTATTACGAGTCGGGAAGCATTTATGCAGACGCTTGGTCTACTATCAATAAGGACGGTCAGTCGGACAATATCACGATCTATGGTCACAATATGAGATATGTAGGCACTTCTTTCACTCATCTGACTGAGTATAAGAAAGGCGTTGACTTCTTAAAGAAATATCCTGTTATAGAGTTCAATACCATATATGAGAACAACGTAAAGTACGTTATAGTCGGCGCTTTTGCCACGAACGTTTACGAAAATCAGGACGACGGCAAGGTGTTCAAATATTGGACAACACGTTATTTTGACGACGCCGATTACAAGTTCGACGAATGGATCGACGAGGTAAAGAAGCGCTCTTGGTATTCAAGCGATATCGACTGCACGGAGGACGACAAGTACATCTCGCTTTCAACTTGTACAAATGAGACCTCTAATCTGCGTTGGGTCATCGTTGCAAAGAAGATGACGGCTGAGGACAACCTCGACCTTATCATCGACTCATATAAGGACAAGGACAACAAGGATATCTATTTCCCTAAGTGCTGGAGAAGCGTTTACGGCAACAACAAAAAATACTTCGGCTGGGATTACTAAATTTTTAGTTTATTACACCTTATAACTTCATTTGAGGTGTAAAATATAAATTAGCTGTGGTCAATCTCACAGACCACGGTGAAGACGGTTTGCTTGCAGACGGTCGGAAAGGGTAATGTGATAAAAATGAAGCAGAAAAAAACTGAAGACAGCTTTAAGCGTTCAGCTAAGCCGTCGGTCAGGAAAGTAGGAACAATGCTGAGCTGCGGCGCTATGGCGGTGCTTATGGTCGGAACAGTAAGTATCTTCGGACTTACTTCTGATAACAAAAAGGCTCAGAAGGACACAAAAGCTGCAATAACCAACACTAAGACCACTTCTGTGACAGAAGCAGAAACTGAGAGAGATGAGACTTATACTTCAATGAATACCGTGACTTGGAAAAAGGCCGGTATCAGCGAGTATGAAATGGCTGAAGTGCAGTCAGAGACAACAACTGCCGCTTCAACTACCAAGAAAAAGACAGAAACAACTACAAGTGCAGCTAAAGAGACCAAGATCGACAGCACAAAGATGTATGCAACCGATATCGTGAATATCAGAACTAAGGCTGATAAGAACGCTGATATCGCCGCAACTCTCACAACTGATGACGAGGTCGTTGTATCAGCAGAAACAAGCGACGGCTGGTACAAGGTTACATACGGCGAGTATGCTGGTTATGTGATGAAGGAATATCTCACAAATACTGTTCCTGCTTCGGTAAAGGCTCAGAGCGAGACCAAGACCGAGACCACTACCACAAAGGCTCAGACAACGACAGCTAAAAAGACAGAGGCTAAGACGACTGCCGCCCAGACTACTAAGGCGCAGACAGCCAAAGCCACAACAGCTGCCACAACAAAGACAGAAGCAGGAAGCAATCCTGTGATAAGCTATACTGACGAAGAGTTCGATATGCTTTGCTACGTCCTTCAGGGCGAGGTGGGCAACTGCTCTGAAAACAGCAAGATCGCTGTTGCAAATGTTATCATCAACAGAGTGAAGTCGGGCAGATTTGGCAGCTCAATAAAGGCTGTTCTTACTGCACCGAACCAGTTCACAGCGATCAGCGGCTATTACAGCGGCAGAAACACTCCTTCACAGAACACTATCGACTGTGCAAAGAGAGCACTCTACGGCGAGGATAATACAAACGGAGCAACTTATTACTACGCTCCACAGTATTGCGGCGGAAGCACAGCTGCTTGGTTCGAGTCCCTTACGTTCTGTATGGAACTTGACGGTCAGAGATATTTTAAGTAATTGGCTATTATGCTGATTATGTAGTGTAAAAATTGTATATTATGCTGAAAAGTCAGGACAGAGCTAACCTTTGTCTTGACTTTTTTTCAGTATTTGATAAACTAATACTAGGTATGAAATGATAGATTTTTTAAATGTACTATGGAAGGTCATTGTTAAGGACAGGTAATTATGAATATAACTGACATTAAGAAGATCACGATGAAAAGGCTTTGCGCCAATGTCTGCGCTGCGGTAATGGGTATCACGGCGGTGGGCGTATGCGGCGAGCTTATGCTGGGCGGCGATAAGGCGAGCGCTGAAAAGGCTCCTGCGGTGGAAAAGGTCAAGACCGCCGAGGTGCAGAGCGTTCAGACGACCACGGCGACCGAGGTCTACAGCTTCGTGAAATTCAAAAAATCCTCCGTGGATAAGTACGATATGACTTATGCCCAGGAGAAGCAGACGAAAAAGACTTCAAAGAAAAAAGCCAGCGCTTCGGAATTCAATGTCGAGCTACCCGAGGATAAGGGCGAGTATTATGACATTATGAACGACCCGATGAACTTCACCGAAACAAGAAGCGTTGCCGATGAGTATTACACGGTCTATGACATAATCTCAGGGGGCACGGTGACGCTTAACGGCCACGAGCTCCTTTGCAGGATAGTGAACAGCGAGATCGGCGGCGAATGGGGCGAGGAAGCTATCAAGGCGCAGGCCGTTGCGGCTTATACTTGGGTAAGGTTCAACGACTCTATCGGCGCAATCCCGACAGTCGGACTGAAAGAGGGCTATTCCGCAAAGATCGAGAACTGCGTAAACGCTGTCGAGGGACAGGTGGTGCTTTATAACGGCAATATCATAAATGCGGTCTATTCCGCTTCCACCGCCGGATATTCCACCACAAGCGAGGATATATGGGGCGTTTCCTATCCATATCTCAAGCGTGTCCTCAGCCAGTATGACGACAAAGACCCTAACTGGGGTATCGAGACCAAGTATACAAAGGACGAGGTCAAGGAGCGTATCGAGAGCCAAACTGATATAAAGCTTTCTGATGACGTTCAGAGCTGGTTCAAGATCGACTCGGCTTTCAGCGGAAAATATATCAGCGGCGTGACTATCGACGGCCACACAAGCTGCACATACGAGGGCAAAAGCTCACGGATAACGGGCATAACCCTTTGCAATCTCTTTGACGTGAAATCGAACGCAATGGAGATAAGCTATAAGGACGGCGTGTTCACATTCAAGTCCTACGGCTGGGGTCACGGCGTTGGAATGTCCCAATGGGGCGCTTGCTATTACGCCGAGGCTGGTTGCACATACGATCAGATATTGACACACTATTATGTAAACACCACGCTGGGCGTTTCAGCGGTCAACGATAAGGCGGTCAAGAGAGGTCAGATGACAAAGGACGAGCTTGACGATGAGATCAACAATTCCGATATCATCGACGAGAACGGCAATATTACCGAGGGCAAGCAGGATACTTCAAAGACCGATACCGAGCAGACCACGACCACCACAACAGAGCCGGCGCAGACCACGGCTCCTGTTACGGATATCCCTGGCGAGGTGCAGACAACTGTCCCTGCCGATGATACGGCCGACCAAGCTGCAAATACAAACGCAGATACCGAAGAATAAACAGGCGGAAATACGCTATAATTTTATAAATTTCTAATTTTATAATGCAAGGGAGATACCACTATGGGATTTTTTACACCAAAGAACACACCCGAAAATGCAGTTAAGGCGCAGATCGACGCAAAGCTTGCATTCATAAACGAAAAATATACCGAGATCGGACGTTTTGTTAAGCTGAAAATGGCAGATCAGATCGAAGCACCTGAGGTCAAGAATCTGATCGCACAGATCGACGCCACCCTCGCCGAGCTCAAAGGTCTTAACGAGCAGCTTCTCACTATCAGAGGGGTAAAGCTTTGCACAAATTGCGGCCACGAGATACCTGTTGCAACAGCATTTTGCCCCGACTGCGGAACAAAGCAGCCTGCACAGAATACACAGAATATGCAGGGCGGAGCAGCCGTGCCAATGGGTCAGCCTGCGCAGAATTTCCAGCCACAGGCAAATTTCGTTCAGCCGATGAATCAGGTAATGGGAAATCCTGTTGAGCCTGGCTATACACCCCCTGTTGCACGTCCTGTCAACGGCGAAGTGAGAATTGACGCACCAACGCCGGCTTCCGTTCAGCAGGCAGCAGAGCCGCAGGAAGTTGCTCAGCCGGCAGCAGAGCCTGTTATAAATGAAGCACCACAGGAAGCCGTTCAGGCTTCTGCACCTGTTCAGAACGAGCAGCCTGCACAGCCTGTTCAGCCAACGCAGGGTCAGTTTATTTTCTGCTCGCAATGCGGACACAAAGAGCCTGCGACAGTTAAATTCTGCTCGAACTGCGGCAGCAAGCTTTAATTTTGTATATCACACAAAAATAGGAGTAAAAGTATATGTCTGTAAATATCGCTTCTGAGCTTATGGAATATGATGTGATACTTGCTTCGGCTTCTCCGAGAAGGAAGGAGCTGCTTTCGCTGATGTGCGAAAATTTTCGTGTCATTCCCTCTGATTGTGACGAAACTATCCCTGCCGACGTTGCGGCGGAGCTTGCCCCCGAGTATCTTTCGGGGATAAAGTGCAGATGTATCGCCTCGGTCTACGATCTCAGCGTTGTTATCGGCTGCGACACAGTCGTTATCTGCGGCGGCAAAGTTCTCGGCAAGCCTGCGGACGAGGCCGATGCCATAAAAATGCTGGAGAGCCTTTCGGGAAAGACCCACGACGTTATCACAGGCGTGACTATCGGCAGAGGTTGCCGTTACAGAAGCTTTTCCGTTGACACAAAGGTCACGTTCAGAGAGTTAGGTCGTGACGAGATACTGACCTATGTCAAAAGCGGCGAGCCTATGGATAAGGCTGGGGCTTACGGCATACAGGGGAAAGGCGCTTTGCTGGTGGAGAAGATCGAGGGCGATTTCTTCAACGTGGTGGGACTGCCTGTCTCAAGACTCGCAGAGGAAATGCACGAATTTCTCAAAAAAGTTCAGTCAAAGTAAATTTTCTTGTTGCTCTCTGCGGTCTTAGGGAAAACTGTCACATTGTCCTTGTCGTCAACGGTGCAGAGAAAGACCTTGTCGGGGGAAGGGCAGCCCTGCTTTTTTATCTCGTTTGTGAGCCATTTTATCTCCTTGCCTGCATAGCGGAGGTTGTCCTCCATAACAACGCCGTCAAGGATAAGATTGATACAAAGTCGCTCGTCCTCTTTTTGATAGCCTAAGTCCTTGGGCGTGAGGGGCGCTTCGGCGGCACGCTCCATAAATGATATAGTGCCATTAGTTTCCAAAATGGCGTAGGATATCTTTGAAATATCGAAATAGCCCGAAGTCCTTGCCCTTGAAAGCAGGTCGTTGACGTCCAGCTTTGCAGTCTTGAGATTTTCGGGATATATTTTGCCTTTTTCGATGAGAAGTATTGGCTTGCCCGAAAGAAAATGGCGGCAATGGATAGATCTCATCGTGAAAACGGAAAGCAGAAAGCCCGTCAAGCCGTAAAGTATCATTGCGATTATCGGCACCACAAGCTCGTCCATTTCCTGCGATACCGCCATTTCTGCGGCGATAGAGCCAATTGTAATGCCGTTGATGTAGTCAAAAAGCGTGAGCTGGGAAATTTGCTTGTTGCCAAGAAGCTTTGAGATGATAAACATCACGATTATCGAGCCGACTGTCGCAAGTATCGTGTGGATGATGTTCATAAGGTTTGCCCCTTTCGGTGTTTGTTTTAAAACTGGTAGAAATATTATTCTCAGCCCGTGGCGGATTATTCCCATTCGGAATATAATGATAGCGGTGATGAATGTGACGAACAGGACGAAGGAGCAAAAGGGCGGACTTTGCTGGGGACAGCAGCTCAATATTATGGCGGCGTTTGCGAATTACCTCGGCGAGGGAATGACAGCCGATCAGCTTGGGCTGCTTTCGGCATTTTTGCAGTCGGTGGGCGAATCGCTGGACGTTATCGCCTCTGCAAGACAGCTTTGCGAAAACAGCCGGCAGGATATTATCGGAGAATAGAAACGAACAGGAGAGAAAACATATGGGACTTTTCAGCAAAAGCAAAAACAAGGGTACGCCCTTAAAAGAGCTTGAAAGATATCACGGCAAGCGGATATCATACGTTGTTGAGCGCATCGGAGCGGAGGAGAACGTTATCGGGCGAACAGGGGGCATTTCCGTTGACGATGAAAAGCTTGTGGTGGTCTGCGACGGACACGAGGTCGCAAGGTTCGATGTGAAAGGTCTTGTCTGCGCCGAGCTTATGAGCCACAATGGTGCGGATATCAAGGGCACAGATGTGTCCACAGGCAAACAGCGCCACGTCGTTGTTCATTATGCCAACAAAAGGTGACAAAAATCGGCAGGAAAGCTCCTGATTTTATGTGCGATTTTTTCAAACATACTTGCTTTGCACATAAATCTATCACATAAGGGTGATATCATATATACAGTCGGGAAGGAAAGAACGAAAAGAAAATCCTCCCGACGGTATAAATCAAGCTTTCGTGATTGTTTTCTTCATATATTTTTCTATACTTCCTTAATGAATAAAAACCTGCATTTCGGTGCGGGTTTTTATTTTTTTGCGTATAGATATCAGCACATTGCCTTAAAAAATTCATTATATTGCTGTTGACAATTCATATTTATGGTGCTATAATGTTTGTATTGAATGAATATGATGAATAAATGAATATGAGAAAAGCTGAGACGGGAAAGGTGACGGTGCGAATACCTCGCAGAGAGCGGACGTTTGGTGAAAGTCCGCAGGGATAACAGCGTCAGGATCATCTCCGAGCTGGTCGGCCTAAGCGAAAGTTTTAAGCAGACCCGGTGCTCTCACCGTTAAAATGAGATATGAGTGGCGGAAAGTTATTTTCCGCAATCAGAGTGGTAACACGGAGATATTATGTCTTCGCCTCTATATAGGCGAGGGCTTTTTTATTTCATATTTGTCTTTTCGGTATCAAATTAGAAAAAGAGGTTGTTTTTTATGCTTACACTTGACAAGGTTTTTGACGCTTCAAACGTGCTTAAAGAGGTCATCAGACCAACTGCCTGCATTTATGCGCCAAAGGTCAATCCTGACTGCAATGTTTATCTGAAAACAGAAAATCTTCAGGTAACAGGATCCTTTAAGGTGAGAGGTGCTTACTATAAGATTTCACAGTTGTCAGATGAAGAGAAGTCTCACGGCGTTATCGCTTGCTCAGCCGGCAACCACGCACAGGGCGTTGCGCTGGCAGCTACAAAGAACGGTATCAAGTCTATAATCTGTCTCCCTGACGGCGCTCCTATCTCAAAGGTAGAGGCTACAAAGGGCTATGGCGCTGAGGTATGTCTCGTTCCCGGCGTTTATGACGACGCCTATGCAAAGGCTATCGAGCTGAGAGACGAAAAGGGCTATACATTCATTCACCCATTCGACGACGAGAACGTTATCGCAGGTCAGGGAACAATCGGCCTTGAGATACTCAATCAGGTGGCAAATGCCGATGTTATCGTTGTTCCTGTTGGCGGCGGCGGACTTATCTCGGGCGTTGCCTTCACAGTAAAGCAGCTCAAGCCAAACGTTAGAGTTTACGGCGTGCAGGCTGAGGGCGCACCTTCAATGGTAAATTCCCTCAAGGACGATAAGATCGAGTGCCTTGACAGCGTACATACTATCGCCGACGGTATCAAGGTAAAAGAGCCGGGCGAGCACACATTTGAATACTGCAAGCAGTATGTTGACGGCGTAGTTACAGTTTCGGACGATGAGATATCTTCTGCGATCCTCCACCTTATCGAGAAGCAGAAGCTCGTTTCAGAGGGCGCAGGCGCAACACCTGTGGCTGCGGTTATGTTCAATAAGATTCCTGACCTCAAGGGCAAGAACGTTGTATGTCTCGTTTCGGGCGGCAATATCGACGTTACCATACTTTCAAGAGTTATCAAGAGAGGTCTCCTCAAGTCGGGCAGATCAGATACTCTTACTATCCAGCTTGAGGATAGACCAGGTCAGCTCAGAGATGTTTCCGCTATCATCTCAAAGCTCGGCGGAAATGTTGTTTCAGTTCACCACGAGAGAGCAAGCGAGGACAGCGATATCACCGATTGCCTGCTGAGACTTGTGCTTGAAACAAGAAATTACGATCATATCAGAGATATCAGACAGGCTCTCACAGCCGCAGGCTTCAAGATCGTAAACAAGTAATGAAAATCGTATCAAATAGTGCATTGGATTGTAGGGGACGGCGTCCTCGACGTCCCACTTGTTTGTACGAATTTTAATAAACATAATTAGTATTAGTGTAATTTAAATATTATAGATAGGAGTAGATAAAAATGGCAGAAGTTGTTTACACAAAAAACGCACCGGATGCGATCGGTCCATATTCACAGGCAATGAAGGTTGGAAACCTTGTTTTCACATCTGGTCAGATCGCAATTGACCCGGCAACAGGCAATGTTGAGGCAACAACTATCGAGGAGCAGACACATCAGGTGTGCAAGAACCTCACAAACGTTCTTGAAGCCGCCGGCACATCTATCGGCAAGGCTGTCAAGACAGTATGCTTCCTCAAGAATATGTCTGATTTCGGCGCATTCAACAGCGTTTACGGCGAGTATTTCACATCAAAGCCAGCACGTTCCTGCGTGGCTGTTAAGGAGCTTCCAAAGGACGTTCTTGTTGAAGTTGAGGTAATTGCTGAGGCATAATGCCTTTCAGCGGTGCTGAGAAATTGTAGGGGCGGCCTAAGGTCGCCCTTTGTTTTATAACCGAAACAGGCGGGACGTCGAGGACGCCGTCCCCTACAATCGACGTTCGCCCATTGGTTACATTGACAGATTTGTAGGCGGATAATGTTCGCCCTTTGTTTTTACAGGCTTGAAAATATGCAAGCCTTATGGGGAAAGTATAGATATATGAGGTAATCAGTAAATTATGTTAAATATGGAATTTGTCAAGGCGAAAATGCGGACGGTGAAAAAGTTCAGCCTTGCCTTTGTCAAGTGGGTGTTCATAGCCTGCGCTGTGGGCGTTATCGGCGGAATAGTGGGTTCGCTCTTTCATCTTGCGGTAAATTTCGCAACAGATTTCCGCCTTGCACATAGCTGGACGCTTTATTTGCTGCCCATAGCAGGCCTTTTCATCGTGTTCAGTTACCGTGCCTGCAAGGTGGACGAGGAAACTGGCACGAACCTTATAATAAGCTCGGTGCGAAGCAATATCAAAGTGCCGCTGCTAATGGCGCCGCTTATCTTTATGGGCACGGTGCTGACCCACATAACAGGCGGTTCGGCAGGCCGTGAGGGTGCGGCTTTGCAGCTTGGCGGAAGTCTCGGCGCAAAGGTGGGGGAGCTTTTGAAGCTTGACGAAAAGGACTCCAGCCTTGTGATAATGTGCGGAATGAGCGCAGTTTTCGCTGCACTTTTCGGCACGCCGCTTACGGCAACATTTTTCGCAATGGAAGTAATAAGCGTCGGCGTTATATACTATGTCGGCCTTGTGCCCTGCATAGCTTCGTCACTCATCGCATATAAGATTTCGATATTGGCAGGCCTTGCGCCCACAAAATTCAACATTGGCGGAGCGATACCAAAGCTTTCAATGGTCTCCGTTGCGCAGATTGCAGGGCTTTCAGCGCTTTGTGCGGTCATATCCATCGTCCTTTGTATGGTAATGGAATTTACCCATTCACGCTTTAAAATTTATATGCCCAACACCTATCTGCGCATTGCAATAGGCGGCGTTGCGATAATATTGCTGACCCTGCTTATCGGCACAAGAGATTACAACGGTTCGGGCGTGGACGTTATCGTGAACGCTATCGAGAGCGGCAAAGCCAATCCCGAAGCCTTTGTGCTGAAAATAATCTTCACAGCCATAACGATAAACACAGGCTTCAAGGGCGGCGAGATCGTGCCAACGTTTTTCATCGGCGCAACATTCGGCTGCACAGCAGCGCCTCTGCTGGGGCTTGACCCTGCCTTTGGCGCAGCGGTAGGCCTTGTGGCGCTGTTCTGCGGCGTTGTGAACTGTCCGGTGGCGTCGATACTGTTGAGCTTTGAACTTTTCGGCGGCGGAGGACTTATCCTCTTTGCGGTGGCCTGCGGCGTAAGCTATATGCTTTCGGGCTATTACGGCCTTTACAGCAGTCAGAAGATTATGTACTCAAAGACAAAGCCGGAGTTTATAAATATTAATGCGAAATAAAAGCAATCAATTATGAACCTGTCAATTGTAGGGGCGAACATCGTTCACCCGTTGTCGACAGTCAAAAAAAGAGTATGAGCAATAAGCCCATACTCTTTTTATTTAGATATTGTCAGAATGTAGGGGCGACCCGTGGTCGCCCGTTTGGTTTGTAGCTTTTTCTATTGCATTAACCTAATTTATTACTTATGCTCTTCAAGATACTTCTCCGTGTCCATTGGATAGCACTTGAGGTTCGGAAGCTCGTCCAAAGTGAGCACACGCTCGCTGTTGTAGATCTTGTTCCACTCGTCAAAGCTTGTGTACTGATCTGAAAGCTGCTTGTCCTTGATGCAGAATTCTCCGTTCCAGGTCGAGAAGAATGACCAGCGTGCGCCGTCGTTGAAAGCGGCGTCTGGGTCGAACATCGAGCCGTTCTCGGTCATTGCGATTATCTTGTTTGTGGAAGTGCTCTTCTTGAGCAGATCGTAATATTCCTTCTGTGAGGAGCTGTCCTGCTCGGCCGGATAGCAGTCGTAACCCATTATGTCAACGTACTCGTCACCCGGGTACCAGTCAGGGTTCTGTGCGTTCCATACCCAAATAAGGTTGTTAAGTCCGTACTCGTTTGTGAACTTGTCGTACATAAGCTTCCAAAGCTGGAGATAAGCGTCCTTGCCGGCTGAACCCCACCAGAACCAAGCGTTGCCCGGATATTTCGGGTCGCCTGCCGCCTCGTGGAGAGGTCTCCAAAGGATAGGCACGTTTGCGTCTGCAAGCTGCTTGAGCACCCCTGCCATATGGTCAAGGTCGGCGAT
The DNA here is from genome assembly GCF_019423705.1 of Ruminococcus sp. Taxonomy (GTDB): domain Bacteria; phylum Bacillota; class Clostridia; order Oscillospirales; family Ruminococcaceae; genus Hominimerdicola. Next base: position 131,055 of record NZ_JAHZAX010000007.1, read on the forward strand.
GATAGCGTCGTAGCCCTCGGGATCTTCGCCGTTGAGTGCCTTTGCAAGGTCAAAGTCGGTGTATTCGGAATAGAAGCCCTGCCACCAAGCGCCGCCGTTCTTTTCAAGGTTCTTTTCCGGCGCATACCAATGCCAGCAAAGTGAAACTATGCCGTTTTCGTTGTTGTACCAGTCCATAGCCTGAAGCGGAACCATATCTCCGCCGCCTGCTTCGTGAGCAAGTGCGCTGTTTGAAAGGTTTAAAACGTCCAGACCGAGGATAGCAGGCTTCTTGCCTGTGTATTTCTCGATCTCCTTGAACTCACGGCTGTCCTTGCCCTCGTTGTCGCCCGAGAACTGACCTGAGATTGTGTACTTGCCGTAAACGTCCGTAAGGAAGTTGAAAAGTCTCTTCGCCTCGTCGGAAGCGTTAGGGTTTGAAAGCTGGTTTGAAACCTCATACTGTGAAAGGTCGATAGCAGGCGCAGGTGTGATCGTGATCTTGTCAATGTAAATGTGACCCTGGTCGGCCTTTATGCCGATGGTATGCTTGCCCTCGTCGATAAGAACGTTCTCTGCAACTGTCTCGCCAAATTCTGTTGTTGTGGACTTGAATGAAGTCAGCGAAGCGCCGTCAACTGTGATGAGGTTTGACTGACCCTCAGCGTCAGCGGCCATTGTAAGTGTGATGTTGTAGCTGCCCTTTGCAGGAAATTCAACTTCAAAATCAACTTCATCACCCGAAGAGCTTATTGAAACGAAGCCGTCGCCCGAAAAATCGCCGAGGAAGTTCTTGTCAAGCACCACTGCACCTCCCGAAAGAGTTCCTTTTTCCGCCTCAGACTCGAACTTGAAGTCCTCAGGCACGTCATAATCGTTTGTAACGTCTGAAAGATCAAGGTTGCCCATATCTTCAACAACAGGTGCTGTGGTGGTCGTGGCAGCCGTGCTGTCTGCGCCGGAAGCCGTGCTGCTGTTGCCTGTGCTTGAACAGCCTGCCGCCGCACAAGCCATTATCACCGCCATACAAGCGGCAAGAGTTCTTTTGATGATGTCTCTCATAAAATTCTCCTTATCTCAAATATCATATTTGGAATATTCAAATTTTCATAAAGCCTGTTATTCAAAAATGCTTTATGATATCCTCTACTTTTAAATATAACATATACAAAACCGTTGTCAATAGACAAATACAATGTTTTACACCACGTTCAAAATTGATAACGTTTACTTTGTCCGCCTTTGCAATATCATAAAAATATATGAACCCCGCAAGTGCGAGGTTCATATTTTCATATATCTATTATTATATTTAACAAAATCACGTTATGCCTATTTGCGCAGGAAGGTCTTGTATACCCAGCGAGTAAATTTTCTCGGGAAGATGAACAGCCCAAGCTGCAATGCACAGGGCATAAAAAAGTCCTTGAAATTCGTGTAGCCCGAGCGGTAGATTATCCAGCGCACTCTGATAAAAGCCTTTGTGTGCAGCCAGCTTTTGCGGATATCCACGGTGTTCTCGTCAATGCGGTAGCGCACAAGCACTTCGGGGATATTCTGCCCCTTTGCGCCGTTTTGCAGCATTCGTGCGATAAATTCGTAATCCTCGCAAAGCTTCAAGTCGGAATAGCCGCCGATCTTCTCCGCAAATGACTTTCTGAACGCCACGGTCTGCCGATTGAACGGGTTGCGGCGCTTTGAGAACGCCACGATATCTTTTTGCATAACAGGAACTTTCTTCACCGAGACCACCTTGTCGGTGCCACTGTCAAATTCCTCCACAAACGTGCCCGTGATATCGAGCTGCGGCTTCACGGCGAAAAGCGTCATCTGCTTCAAACAGCGGTTTGGCAGGGAAATGTCATCGCTGTCCATTTTGACGATGTAATCGCATTTGCAGGCCTTTATGCCCTCGTTGTAAGCCTTTCCAACTCCCACGTTCTCGTCTATCTGCACGATGTGGAAAATGTTCTTGAACTCGTTCTGAAAGGATTTCACGATGATGTTCAGCTCGCAAGTGAGCTTTCCGTCGCACACCAGCACAAAATCCGACGGCGGATAGGACTGCATAAGCATTGACTCAAGGCTCTCGTTAAGGTTCTCGGGAAGCTCACGGTCATAGACCGACATAAGCACGCTGTATTCGGGCAGCGTATACTTGCCCACACGATAAGTCATATGACCCCTCCCCACACACAAAGTTCCATACAGCGCACAAAATGCCGCCGTATATACACAAACATTGTATCACATCAGCAAAAAAAAGTCAACATCGGCATACAACATTCTGCCGCTATGAGGTCAAAAAAGCGCAAAAAAAGACCGCTCCCCAAAAGGAACGGTCAGAAAAGTTGAGCTAAAGAGAATTAGCCGAGCTTCTTAGCAAGCTGGGAAACCTTTCTTGCAGCAGCATTCTTGTGCATAATGCCCTTTGTGCAAGCCATATCTACCTTCTTGATAGCAGCTCTTACTACTTCTTCCTTGTTCTCTGCGTTCTCAGCGACAGCAGCGTCAGCCTTCTTGAGCGCAGTCTTAAGATCAGACTTTACAGCCTTATTTCTCATAGTCTTAGTGTTGATGACCTTGACTCTCTTCTTAGCGGATTTAATGTTCGGCATACCGAAACCTCCCTCAATTCTGAATAAATTTGCACTTATTTGCACAAGCTATCCGCAGACTGAGAGGAAATGCGGAAAGCCCTTTAAACAAGCCTCGTGAATTATTTTACCACAGTTCGCAGAAAAATGCAAGGGGTTTGGTGAAAAAAATAGTAGATTTTTTGACTGAAAAATTGTGATATCATACAAAAGCCATAAAAGACAAACGCTTTTGACGGGAAACTTAGTGTAGGGGCGAACATCGTTCGCCCGTTGGGTATGATGAGTGTATCACATATCTGTAAACCACGTATTTTCAATTATACTATGTATAATGCAAAAAAGCAAGCGAACGATCAAAAGGGAAGGGATAAAAAATGGGAATAAGAACAGATATGGCGGCGGAAGCTTTTTCGCAGGCCGGCGGAGCAGGGAAGCTTGCTGGCGTGAAAGTCATTACGAAAACAGACCAAAACACAAGCTTTGAGATCACGGACATCACTATCCAAAGCATTGAAGCGGCGCAAAAGCTTGGCAAGCCTGTTGGCCGATACATCACAGTCCGTGCAAGCGACCAGCCTTTCGATATGTATAGCGACTGCTTTGAGGACAGGGCGGAGCTGCTGGCGGATATCATCAAAAATCTTTGCGGCGGCGCAGATAAAGCCCTCGTTGCAGGACTTGGCAACAAAAGCATCACCCCCGATGCCGTCGGCCCGTTGGCGGCGGAAGAAATTTTCGCAACACGGCATATAAAGCGCCTTTCTGCAGAGCTTGACTGCGGCGATCTTGCCGAAATAACTGCGGTGTCAACAGGCGTGCTTGGTCAAACAGGCCTTGAAGCGGCGGAGCAGGTGAGCGCCCTGACAAAGCTGGTCGAGCCGCAAGTCGTCGTGGTGATAGACGCCCTTGCTTGCAGCGAAATGGACAATCTCGGCCGCTCCGTTCAGCTTTGCGATACGGGCATATCCCCCGGCAGCGGCGTTGAAAACGCACGAAAAGAGCTGTCTGAGAACACCCTCGGCGTGAAATGTATCGCTATCGGCGTGCCAACAGTCGTCGACCTCACCACGGCGGCGGAGCACATTTTCGGCTCACAAGCTCCCGATACCGCCGAAAATATGATAGTCACCCCCAAAAGCGTTGACCGCCTTGTGCAAAATTGCGCAAAGCTCATCGCAATGGCGGTGAACAGGGCTTTCCATACCTCGCTGACACAAGAGGATATCCAATCGCTGGTGTTTTGATGAATTAGTGAAAAGATAGTGCATGACAAGTGTAAACTTTTTGTGAATTAAAAGTCGTGTATCAAAGAAAACGTTTTCTGAAAACGTATACTTGACGAAATATAGCCTCCCTTTGGCATAATTAACAAAAACGAAACCGTTTTATATTGCAAAATGCTGATTGACTAATTTTCAACTTTTTGTTATCATAAGAATAGACGAAAAATAAGCGTTATGATGAGTGCTCGGACGGGCTGATGTTTTCCTGCCGTGTCCTTGGGTAAGGGCATTTGTCAGTCGTAACAGATGAACGTTTTTGGGTAAGGAACATTCGTCTATTATCAAGGAGGTTATTCTAATGAAAATGACAAAGAGAATTATGGCTGCTGCTTGTGCACTTTGCCTTGCTTGCGGTATGGCTGCTTGCGGCAGCTCATCAAGCGATTCTTCATCTTCTAAGGCTGCCGCTAAGGCAATGACAGACGATCAGAAGAATCAGGTAGAGGCACTCAAGGATAAGCTGCCTGACGTTGAACTTGCAAACAAGACGATCAAGTGGATGGCTCACTATGACATCAACCCTAGCGATGGTAAGTCTGAGTCTCCTGATATCTCACTTTTCAAGTCTAAGTACGGCGGAAAGATCGAGTACGTTCAGACAACTTGGGAGAACAGATATACAGACCTTGCTAAGGCTGTTATGGCTAACGATTCACCTGACTTCTTCCCAGCTGACGATATGGACGCATTCCCTAAGGGCGCTATCAAGGCAATGTTCGAGCCTATCGACGATGTAGTTGATCTGAGCTCTGACATCTGGTCTGATTCACAGACACTCAACGATTCGTTTATATTCAACGGCAAGCACTATGTAGCTGCTATCGACGTAAGACCACAGTACGTTTGCGTATATAACAAGAATACTATCTCAGACTTCGGTCTTGACGATCCTGCAGAGCTTTATGCTAACGATGAGTGGACTTGGAGCAACTTCACGGATATGTGTCTCACTTTCACAGACGCTGAGGCTGACAGATACGCTCTTGACGGTTACTGGTACGGCAAGGCTCTTAACGATACTTGCGGATATCCTCTGATCGGTCTTGAGGACGGCAAGATCGTAAACAATATGGGCAAGGCTGAAGTTGGCGCAGTTCAGGATCTTATGTACAATCTTGAGAAGAACAACGTTGTATTCGATAGATCAAGCAACAACTGGAAGACAAGAGGCGACGGCGCTAACGGTGAAGGCCTTGGCTCACAGCTCACACTCTTCATTCCTATCGGTACTTGGGCGATCGAGGATACAGCTGAGAATACAAAGACATTCGGCAGCATCAAGGACGGCGAAGTTATGTTCGTTCCAATGCCAAGAATGGACGATTCCGATAAGTACTATGTATCTACCGTCGTAAACGGCTACCTCCTCTGCAAGAATGCAAAGAACAAGGAAGGCTATGCTGCATTTGTAAACTGCTGCAAGGTAGCAAACTCTTCAGTACAGAACATCACAGAAGAACAGCTCAAGGACAACTATGGCTGGACAGACGAGATGATCGAGATGAGAAATACTATCTACGAGCTGGCTAGAGAGAACCCTGTGTTCGACTTCCAGGACGGCGTATCTGCTGAGCTTTCAACACTTATGCAGACAGTTAACCAGGCTACAATGATAACAGGCGGCGGAGCTACAACTTGGACAGAGTGCGTTGCCGAGAACGAAAAGGGTGTTGACTACATCCTCAAGGAAGCTAACTCAAACATCGAAGGCTAATTTGATTTAGCGATCTAGCGGACGTGTTTAAATAACAATATTTTGCGGAACGATATTCGTATCGTTCCGCTTTTTGTTTGCCTGCATATATTTTTGTCCGAAAACTTTTCGGCGATTTGCGCAATATATTGTTTTAAAAGGGAAGTTTGCAAATTGCACAAGAAAATTTATATAAATTTGTGCAAGAATTTATCGATTTTTTATGTACAAATCACAAAAAATGTGCTATAATATAAATACGTTAAGAGAGAAGGACAAAAACAACGAAAGTTGCTTAACTATCTTAACGAACATTTCGTGAAAGGGGATATGTGTTATGAAATCTATTATTACGATCAGCCGAGAATTTGGCAGCGGAGGACGTGAGATAGGTAAGAGGCTCGCTGATGAGCTGGGCATTCCTTTTTACGATAAGGAACTGCTGGAAATGGCTTCAAAGGAAAGTGGCATTTGCCAAGAGCTTTTCGTGAAGAATGACGAGTCCTATACCAACAGCTTTCTGTTTTCCCTCGTTATGGGCAATTATCCTGTAAGCGCCGACGGCAGGATCAATCCTGATATGCCGCTGAACCATAAGATCTTCCTTGCACAGTTTGAGACTATCAAGAACGTGGCAAAGAAAGGCCCTTGCGTTATCGTCGGCAGGTGCGCAGATTATGTGCTCAAGAACGAGCCAAACGTTATCGACTTCTTCATTTCGGGCAATACCGCTGAAAAGAAAAGGCGTATCCTCGAAAGATATGATATTGAGAAAAACAAGGCGGAGGACTTTATCCGCAAGACCGATAAGCGCAGAGCTTCCTATTATAATTACTACACCGATATGAAGTGGGGCGAGGCCAAGAACTATGACCTCTGCATAAACTCTTCCAAGACCGGCGTTGACGGAGCTATCCAGCTTATGAAGGACTATATCAAGATAAAAGAATCCAGAGCTGATTAACTGCTCGATAGATCGAAAACGATCAACATTAATTACGAATTTTCCAATTTAATTCATTTTACTTTCCTTACTACGAGATAGGGCTGACCTTTTGGGTCGGTCCTTTTTCGTTTTGTACAAATTTGCAGAAATATATGCAAATGTCGGAATGTATATAAAGTGTAATAATTTTGTCATTGACAACTAAAAGGAAATATATTATAATGTTATTAAAGAAAAATTCATAAAGGAGATGCAAAAATGGCAGAGATCAAGGTCGTAACTATCGGAAGGCACTATTGTGCAGGCGGTTCAAGTATCGGTAAGCTGGTGGCTGAAAAGCTGGGCATACCCTGCTATGACAGAGAAATTATAGATATGGCGGCGCAGAAAAGCGGTATCCAAATGACAGAGATACAAAAATATGAGGAAGCCGTGCTCAACGTGCTGAAAACGCCTATAAACCTCTTCTCAAAGGAAAAGGAATACCCCATAACGGAGAAAATTTTTGCCGCCGAGACCGAGGTCATAATGGAGCTTGTCTCAAAGGGCAGCTGCGTTATCGTGGGTCGATGTGCGGATTTTATCCTCAAAAACAAGGTCAAAACGCTGAACGTTTTCATCAACGCAAGCTTTGAAAAGCGTCAGGAATGTGCAATGGAAAAGCATAATGTTCCCGACGACGAGGTCGCTGCAAGGCTCAAAAAGTACGATAAAAAGCGTGCGGATTACTATAATTCCAACACAAACAAAAAATGGGGAGAAATGTCAAGCTATGATATGTGCCTTGACAGCGGCAAACTGGGCTATGAAATGTGCGCCCAAATAATCGCCGATACAGTCAAATTATCAAAACAGGGGTAAAATTTTTACTCGGAGTGATAAAAATGTCAAAGGAAAAAGAGGTCAAGACCAACGCAATGCGTATCCTTGACCGCAACAAGATAAAATATAAGGTTAATACATACGATTGCGGCGAGTTCATCGACGGCGTCCATATCGCTGATATGCTGGGTCAGCCCTATGAAAGCTCTTTCAAGACCCTCGTGACCGTGGGCAAAAGCAAGAATTATTACGTCTTTGCCATACCAATAGCGGCGGAGCTTGATATGAAAAAAGCTGCCAAAGCCGTGGGTGAAAAGTCGGTTGAAATGCTCCACGTCAAGGATATAAATTCCGTGACGGGCTATATCAGAGGCGGTTGTACGCCATTGGGAATGAAAAAGCAGTACGTCACCGTGGTGGATAGATCGGCGGTGCAGTTTGACGAGATAATAATAAGCGGCGGACGTCTCGGCTCGCAGATAGTCCTCGACCCGAAAGACCTCATCAAGGTCACAAGAGGCAAATTCGAGGCCATAACGGCTGAGGAAGAATAACAAATAACGGAAATTTTTGCGGCGGACGGCTTTGGCTGTCTGCCCTTTTTTGCTGTGACGTAGCCACAGCAAAAAAGCTTGACATTGTGGCGTAATTGGGTTATTATTATTTTATACGATTAAATTTTAGGAGACGCTTAAATGAGTATTAAAAACGCTTTTACCATTATTTTCGGCAAGCTTATGGTCAAAACGCTGCACCTGCTGGGCAGAGACGCAGGCAACTTTCCCGGCCTTGTGCTCTGGACTATAAATAAAGACTGCCTAAAGGCTTTCAAGGTCGATTGCCCCATTATCGCCGTAACAGGCACAAATGGCAAGACCTCAGTCACAAATTACCTCAGCCATATCTTCGCAAGCGGCGGCAAGAAAATAATAACAAACCCCGAGGGCAATAACCTCGATACAGGCATATGCTCCCTACTGCTCAACCATTGCGATATGAAGGGCAGAGTGCACGCCGATTACCTTGTGCTGGAAACTGACGAGTCCCACGTCCCCGTGGTATATTCAAAGCTCAATTTGCAGACCCTCGTCCTGCTCAACTTCTTCCGTGACCAGCTGGATAGAAACGGAGAGGTGGAGACCCTTATCCTCAAAGTCAAAAAATTCCTCGAAACTTTCGAGGGCAACGTCGTCCTTAATGCCGACGACCCTAATGTGGCAAGACTTGGCCTTGCCAACCCGAAAAATAAGAATATCTACTATTTCAGCGTTGATAAATACTCAGGCGCAACGGACAAGCCTTATGAAGTCGGCGAGGGCAAATTCTGCCCATTCTGCGATACCGAGCTTGTCTATGACTATTATCAGTATTCCCATATCGGCAAATTCCATTGCCCGAAATGCGGCTTCGGCAACGTAACGCCAGCGGTGCAGGTGAAAAATGTCGATCTCTCCGTGCCGTCCTTTGAAGCCGACGGCGAGACCTATAAGACAGCCCACAACAGCATTTACTATATGTATAATATGGCAGCGGTCTATACCGCCGCAAAGCTTTATAACTTCGATAAGTCCATCCTCCACGATACATTTGAGCATTTCGAGGTCAATAACGGCCGACTTGAAAAGTTCGAGATCGAGGGTTCGAGCCTTCTTGTGAACCTTGCAAAGAACCCTGTTGGCGCAAATATGACCCTGCGTGTTATGAACGAACATCAGGGCGCAAAGGAGCTTCTCTTCGTCCTCAACGACAATCTTGCGGACGGCCACGACGTTTCTTGGATATGGGATATAAACTTCTCCGTTTTCAAGGACGTTGACAGAGTTATAACTTCGGGCACAAGAGCCTATGATATCGCCATAAGAATTAAATGTTCGGGCTATGACCCCGAAAAAATATTCGTCTATCCCGACCTTGATAAAGCCGTCACCGAGCTTTTCAAGACCACAGGCGATAAGTTCGCAATCGCAAATTACACCGCTATCCAGCCGACAAGAGCCGCTATAAAACGCTATAAGAACTCAAAGTCAACAGAAAATGGGGAGGAAAACTAAAATGGAAAAGCTGAAAATTCTTCATATGTACCCCAATATGCTTGACCTCTATGGCGACAGCGGCAACGTCGAAGTGCTTTCCTATCGCTGCAAAATGCGTGGTATCGAGCTTGAAGTCTCAAAGCACCTTATCGGCGACAAGGAGACCGACTTTACGCAGTATGATATTATCTACCTCGGCGGCGGAGCAGACTTTGAGCAGCAGATTTTGGCAGACGACCTCGTCTCCTGCAAGGACAGCATTATGGAAGCCTATAAAGCAGGCACATTTTTCCTTATGATCTGCGGCGGCTATCAGCTTATGGGTCAGTATTATAAGGACTCAAACGGCGAAAAAGTCCCCGGTCTAGGGCTTTTTGACTATTATACCGTGGCTTCGACAGATAAAAGGTGCAGATGTATCGGCAATATCGTTATCGAGACCCAGCTTGAGGGCGAAAACTATAAGGTGATAGGCTTTGAGAACCACGGCGGACAGACTTCAAATGTCAAGTCCCCATTCGGCAAAGTCCTTTCGGGCAACGGCAACGAGTTTGAAAGCAGCACAGAGGGCTATATGGAGAAAAACGTCGTTGCGACTTATCTCCACGGACCGCTGCTCTCCAAAAATCCAAAGCTCAGCGACCATATCATCTCCTATTGTATGACAAGAAAGCTTGGCGAAAAGTACACCCCTGCGCCGATCAACGATAAGCTTGAAGAGGATTGCCGCAAGCAGCTTTTTGACCGCTTGGGCGTATAGACTGTATAGATTTCAAGGTGCAAAAATATGTTTTCACTTTTCAGAAAGAAACAGCAGGGCGATGAACCGCCGCTGAAAAAGAAGATCAAAGATATGAAATGCCGCAAGATAAATTACGTCGATGAGGGCTTTGACTCGCTGGGCGAGGAAATGTCCGCCGACCCGAAAGCCATTCTGCGGCTGAAGCCTGTAAATTACTATGCAATAAAAAATAAGTATATTATGGGAAAAGTGTATACTTCCGAAGATTACGAAGAAAATTACGTCCAGTTTTTCCGATACGAGTATGAGCACGAGTGCGGAAAGACCGATATCTACCCGCTTTCGGCAGAACTTCTTGCGAAAGCCCTCGCCAAAGTCGGCATAATAATAAATTTAAAAGACCTCAAAAAAGACAATAACGACCAATGACCCATAATACATAATAGAGGTGCAAAAATGGCTTCACAATACGACGAATTTGACATAAAAACTTCCGTTGTCGATCTGCTTTACCCTTCCGTGGAAAAGCACAACGCAATGAAAAAGCGCTCCGCCGCTTTGGACAAGCTCCCACGGGATTTCGTGGATAATATGGAGCTTGACAAGGTGGCGGATATCATCACGCCCCATTACCAGTATCGTGTAATGAGACTCTTTTCCGAGCTTTGTGACGATGAGGAGATAATAAACTACCGCCTCGATATCCTTGATGATTTCATAAATCTCCCAGCCCTCGCCACGACCATTAAGAAAGTCATAAACATAATGGTTGAAAACGACCGCCGCAACGTCTATAACCTCACCACTCCCGATAGCTTTTCCCAGCTTGACGACGCCATAAGCGGTTTTGACGCCTATATCGAGTGTATGGAAGTTATGCACGCTTTCTATGAAAAAATGCAGGATAAGATACAGTCCGAAGGCGTGAAAAAGCTTTTCGGCTTCTTTGAGGAGCATTACGGTGATAAGCATTATATCTCGCTGAAAAAAGAGGTGGACGACCTCAAAAAAGCTCTCACCAACAGGATAAGAAGCATAACCGTTGCGATAAATCTTGACGAGCGCCTTGTGCCGATATCCGCCGGAATAATCGACCTTTCCAGCGAAAGATACGGCCTAAAGCCCTCTCTTGTCGACCGCATAATCTATCACGGAGCGAAGTTCAACGAAAAAGCCGTGGTGAAAAATCTCCGCCATAGGTACAATGAAAGCGAAGTCACCGATGAAAAGATCGTAAATACTGTTGATAAGACCCTCTTTGACGAGCTTGACGATTTGACGTCAAAGTATGTGAAAATGATCGGCGAAGTGCTTGGCGAGTATCAAAAAGCAGGCATTGCCGATATGCGCTATATAGATTATCAACTTGAGTATTATATGGGCGCAGTCCAGATGATAGAAGCCTGCGAAAACAGCGGCGTGAAAATGTGCCGCCCGAAGCTTTTGCCAATGTCCCAGCGCAGAGCGGTCATAAAGGACATTTTCGACCCCGTTTATTTCCGTGAAAGCAAAATGTATAACCTCAACCATAAGGACAAAAAGTCCGTCGTCACAAACGATATAACCTTTGACGATGACGGAGCGTTTTACGTCCTCACAGGCGCAAATAACGGCGGAAAAACCACCTTTCTCCGTGCAGTAGGCTTGTGTCAGATATTGGCACAAACAGGGCTTTACGTCCCTGCTTCCTATTGCGAGATCTCAATGGTGGACTATATCTACACACAGTTCCCTAAAGAAGAAAAAACAGGCATTGATACCAGCCGCTTCACAACCGAGATAAAAGAGTTCAAAGCCATAAGCGACACTATCACAAACCATAGCCTGCTGCTTATGAACGAGTCTATCCAAAGCACCACTCCGAGAGAGTGCATAGAAGTTGCCTGCGAGCTGCTGAGAGTTTTCTGCAAAATGGGTGTAAGAGGCGTTTTCGCCACCCACCTTGTCGATATCGCATTCAAGACCGTGGAGCTTAACAAGGACGACACCCTGCGCTCAAAGCTAGTCAGCATTGTGGCCGACGCAGACGAGCAGACGGGCGAGCGCAAGTACAAAATAGTCAAAGGAATGCCGAGGGATAACAGCTTTGCCGAAACTATCCTCAACAAGTACGGCATTGATATGGCGTCTATCGAAAGCAGGATAGGCAAAATGGATTGGCAAGAAAAAAACTAAAGTTTTTAGGAGCATACATATGGAATACAGTATGAAGATAGCAAAAGGCATTGAAAACAACCGTGACGCAAAGCTTATAAGGCAGGCGGTGTTTATCGACGAGCAGGGCTTTGTCAATGAGTTCGACGATATCGACGAAAGAGCCGTCCACGCAGTTTTGTATCTCGGCGGTTTTCCCGTTGCAACAGGCCGACTGTTCGATATCGACGGCGAAGCCCACTTGGGCAGGATAGCCGTCCTCAAAGCCTATCGTGGCAAAGAGCTTGGCAGAGCTATTATGGAGGCTTTGGAGGAATATGCCGCAAAAGCAGGCTATAAATCCACCAACCTTTCCGCTCAGCTCAGAGCGCAGAAATTCTACGAAAAGCTGGGTTATGAAGCCTACGGTGATATCTATCACGATGAATACTGCCCACATATAGCAATGAAAAAAGCCCTTGCGGCGGATAAATAAGGCATAAATATCACACAAAAAAAGGCAGCCGATTTGTTCGGCTGCCTTTCGCATTTATAAACAATACGCAATATAAGCAATATAAAAAAATCAAATGATCTTCGACAAAAATTCCTGCAATCTGGGATTCTTAGGGTTTGCGAAAAATTCCGACGGCTTGTTCTGCTCGAGGATATTTCCGTCCGCCATAAACATAACCCTTGAAGCCACCTCTCTCGCAAAGCCCATTTCGTGGGTGACTACCACCATAGTCATTCCGTCATTTGCAAGCTGCTTCATAAGCTCCAGCACCTCGCCTACCATTTCAGGGTCGAGCGCCGACGTCGGCTCGTCAAAGAGCATGACCTCCGGATCCATTGCCAGCGAACGTGCGATAGCTATACGCTGCTTCTGTCCGCCCGAAAGCCTTGACGGATATTCGTCCGCCTTGTCGGGAAGCCCAACACGCTCAAGAAGCTCCTCAGCACGCTGGTCAGCCTCCTGCTGGCTCATAAGCCCCAGCTTAACAGGTGCAAGGGTGATGTTCTTTCTTATGGTCAGATGTGGGAAAAGATTAAAGTGCTGGAAAACCATTCCCATACGCTGTCTGAGCTTGTTCATTTCGTGCTCATTTGCCTGCGTGATATTCTCGCCCTCAAAGAAAATATCTCCCGAAGTCGGCCTCTCCATAAGGTTAAGGCAGCGCAGGAACGTTGACTTGCCCGAGCCCGATGGTCCAACGATAACTACCTTTTCACCCTTTTCGATAGTCTCGCTTATATCTTTGAGAACTTCGACCTCGCCGAATGATTTGCTAAGATGTTTAACGTCTATCACTTTGCGACAGCCTCCTTTCAAGCTTTCCGACCAGGTGCGTCAAAAGAAGCACCATTGCAAGGTAAATGATCGCAACTGTAATAAGCGGCATAAAAGCCGAGAACGTCTGCGAACGAATGATATCGCCGCCCTTTGTAAGGTCTTGTATAGCGATATATCCTGCAACGGAAGTTTCTTTCAAAAGCACTATACACTCGTTTGCAAGAGCAGGGAGCACGGTCTTGAACGCCTGAGGCAGGATAATTGATATCATAGTCTGACGATAGCTGAGACCAAGGCTTCTGCCTGCCTCAAACTGACCGTTGTCTACCGACATTATACCCGAGCGGACGATCTCAGCCACATAAGCGCCCGAGTTCACGCCGAAAGCCAGCACCGCAACAAGTGTCTTGTCGATATTCACGCTGCCGAAAATAACAAAGTAAGTGATAAGGAGCTGAACGACCATAGGCGTTCCTCTGATAACTGTAAGGTATATCCTGCAAAGGACGTTGAGCACCTTCATCTTGCCCGTCTTATCGTGTGTCGAGCGGACGATAGCCACAAGAAAACCCAGCACAAAGCCGATTATCACCGCAAAGAATGTTATGATAAGTGTTGTTTTAAGACCGCTGGTGAGATAATGCCAACGATCTTTTTCCAAAAAATTCTGACTAAAGTCAGCGATCAGTTTGTTCAATTCAGCACTTCCTGTTCTGTACAAAAATCTAAAAATAGTGTTGTTGGTATCGTGATCGGTATAATTTATCGCTTTAAAATAATTTCGGCTGCCGCTTACGACAGCCGATAAAATTCAAGATCTGATTACTTCTTTCTAACGATTATTACCTGGCTGGAAGAAGTGTAAGTGTCAGAGAAGAGCACGTTCTTTTCTCTGTCCGGAGTAACAGTCATACCTGCAACGCCAACGTCAGCCTTGCCCGACTGAACAGCGGAGATGATAGAATCGAAAGCCATATCGTCGATCTTCAGCTCATAACCAAGCTTGTCGCAAACAGCCTGCATCATATCAGCGTCGATACCAACGATCTTGTCGTTTTCCTTGCTCTCATATGGAGGGAACTCAGCATTCGTTGCCATAACAAGAGTACCCTTGTCTCTCTTAACGTCAGCAGGAGAAGTGTAAGGGCTCTTGCCAGCGTCGTCGCCAACGTAGTTGTTCTTGATAGCGTCGAGAGTGCCATCGTCCTTGAGTTCCTTAAGTGCGCCGTTGATAGCAGTCTGAAGCTCTGTATTGTCAAGCTTCATAGCGATAGCGTACTCTTCCTCAGCGAAAGGCTCGTCGAGTATCTCAAGGTCGTCATTCTTTTCAACAAATACCTTAGCAGGCTCAGAGTCGATTATAACAGCGTCGATCTTGCCCTGCTTGAGAGCCTGAACAGCGTCAGCACCCTTGTTATACTTTTCAACGTTAGCGTCCTTAACGTCCTCAGCGTAGATATCGCCTGTTGTACCAAGCTGAACGCCGATAGTCTTACCCTCAAGGTCGTCAACGCTGTGAACAGTATTAGCAGGCACGCTTCCGCAGCCGGCGAGCATAGTGATACCCATTGCAAGTGCAACAAGTCCGCAAGTAATTTTCTTCATAAAAAACATTTCCTTTCCGTATAAATCAATATCAGATATAAAAAGCTTCAAAAAAGCATTTACTCTTCCTATTATAACTGAACCCGTCAATTTTTGCAATAGCTTTTTTAACTAAATTCATATACATTTTATGAACTTTTATTACGGCGGCGAAGCCGTCGTAATAAAAGTGTTGACAAACACAAAAATTCATACTATAATTATATGGTATAATTCTGTCAAAAAACTTTTAAAAAGGTGATAAAAATGATAAAAGACGTGCAGGAAAAAATTCTGAAACTGAAAAAGGAAAAGGATATCTGTATCCTTGCCCACAGCTATCAGGCGAAGGAGATCGTTGAGATAGCAGATATCACAGGCGATTCCTACAAGCTCAGCGTTGAGGCTCAGAAGGTAAGCAACAAGAATATCCTTATGTGCGGTGTGCATTTTATGGCAGAAACTGCTAAAATGCTTTCTCCCGACAAGAACGTTTACCTTGCAAACCCCGGCGCAGGATGTCCAATGGCAGAGCAGATGGAGCCTGAGATGATCGAAATGATAAAGGCGCAGGACCCTGACCGCAAGGTGGTATGCTATATCAACACCACCGCAAAGCTCAAAGAGGTCTGCGACGTATGCGTAACTTCCTCTTCCGCCGTGAAGATCGTGAAGAATATGGACGCTGACAAGATACTCTTTATCCCCGACTGCAATCTTGGCGCATTCGTTCAGAAAGCCTGTCCCGAAAAGGATATAAAGCTTCTCCAAGGCGGATGTCCTGTACACGCTTCCGTTACAAAGGCTGATATGATCGCCGCAAAGGAAGCTCACCCTAACGCTCTTGTGCTGGTTCACCCCGAGTGTATCCCTGCTGTCAGCGAAATGGCAGATTATGTTGGCTCGACTTCCGGCATAATGAATTTTGCAGCTGAATCTGACGCCAAGGAGTTCATCATCGGCACAGAAATGTCTATCGCCGAGCACCTCCAGTACCGATTCCCGGACAAGGATTTCTACATACTTTCCAAGAAGATACTCTGCCCGAATATGAAGCTCACAACTCTTATGGACGTATACAAGACCTGCGAAGGCATTGGCAACGGCGGCGGTTTCGAGATAATTATGACTGATGAAGAGATAACCTCCGCAAGAAAATGCATAGACGAAATGATCCGCCTAGGCGGCTGATCTTTTTTAATTCGCATAGGTCTGGACTGCGGGTCTGTTCCGACTCAGCCCGAAGACTAGACAGGCATTAAACCGTACAAAGTCTTATTGGTGCGGTCTATATACTTTGTTGGTTGCGAATAATTTTATAATGCAAAAATAAAAGCGATACCATTTTAATGTGGTATCGCTTTTTTGTAGGGGAAAATTGTTGTTCGGCAATGCTCACAACAATTTGCGTTCGCCCGTTTGTTTTATCTGTACATTTGTAATATGCCAATTGTAGGGGACGACAAAATTTATCTGCTCACCGTTACTCGCAGATAAATTGACGTCCCGTTTGTCTGTCGCTTTCATATGTGCTTAATGCTACTGACCCCTAGCTATAAATATTGATAACACAAGGCAGTACATAAACCGCCGCAGCCACAATGATCCCAATGCCGATAAGCACAACTCCTGCCGCCGTCTCGATAGTCTCGCTGAACCTCAGCTTCTTGCGGAACAGGATATACACCGCCGTCAAGCCAATGCCGATGATAGTCAGCACAAGTCCGCCCCAGAAGCCCTTTGGCGACGAGGTCACAACAATGTCATTCTCGCCCTCCTTGAGGTCAAAGCTCACAAGATCGCCAAAGACCTTGCTGTATTCAACGCTCTCGCCGTTTATCTTGATCTTCAGCCCATCTTGATAAGGTATAGCCAGCACGCACTTTTCCCCGGCCTTTGCCGTGTAGCTTCCTGTAAGCTTGCTGTCATTATCAATCATTCCGACAGTCTGAGCGCTCTCCAGCGCCTTGTCAAGCACCTCTTGATGAAGTCCGAAAACGCCGAATGAGCGGCAAACAATATTGTCCTTGAGCGTCACTCTGATGTTGACAGTCTCGTTCTCAAATTCGCCCAAGTTGATAAGTCCGTTGCTCGATTGCGAAGGATAATCGCTCTGCTTGAGAAGCCCGTTCACCGAGATAGAGAAGCTGTTGTTTATGTCCTCGCTAAGGCTGTTTGAAAGCTTGTCGAAGCAGTCGAAATAAAGGGTCTGCTTGTCCGTCACCTTAATGCTGTAATCAAAATATCCCGTCTCACCCGACTTTACAAAGTTGTAAGGCTGGGGCGTGTTCGGCACGCTGTCGTCAAGGATACCCACCGCCGAGGTGTATTGATAATCAGTGATAAGTTCCTGCTTGCCATCTGGGTCAAAAAGCGTCTTGAAAAGCTGCTTTTGAACGTCGCTTCTCGTGCCGTCTGAAAGCTCAGCGCTTTTGCTGAGGTCAGAATCCGTCACAAGACCCAGCGGCAAATATTCGCCATTGGGCACGATCTCGTAAGTGTCGTTGCGATATACGGTATCGCTCCTGTTGGTGCCAACATTTTTCTTGATAAGATACTTAACAGAAAGCAAAGCGTCCGTAAGCTCCGTTCCGCCGTATGAGCCAACTTCCATCCAGTATGAAGAGTAGCCAAGCTCTTTCATCATATACATATAATCACGGCTGGTAAGGGAAGTGTAATGGCTGAGTGAATTGTATCCCATCGAACCTACAAGGTTCACCTCAAAAAGCTTGTTCGTGGTCTTTACCCTGTAAAAGCCCTCATCGTCTATCCTGTCGGAAAGGTCCATGATCTTCTCGTGATTGTAAGCCCTCTCAGGGTAATTCCTGTCAGGAGATGTCATATAGATCGATATGTTTGAATATGACTCCGCCGCAACCATAATCGCAAGAAACAGCGCAAAATAATGCTTTGATATCCAGCCCTTTTTGTGCAGCAGCACAAGCACAGCATAAAATACCGCCGATACCACAAACAGCTCCATTATGAGCACAAACGCCGTCTCGTCCTGCCATAAGCTCTTTGTATACTTGCTCATTCCGTCAATGTTGTTTTCAACAAAGCCTTGCGAGAAGTAATAGAACCCGTATACGATCGCCGCAAGGATAATGAATATAACAGGGTTGTCGCACTTCTTGCGCTCCTTGTGGTTGTGCTCCTCGTCTGAAAGAAAATAACCCGAGCATATAAGCCCGATAAACACCGTGATAAACGCATATCTGCACGGGAAGGACATATAGCTGCCTGTGTGCCACATAAGGTTCGCAGGCTCGATCAATATCGGCAGGAGCATAAGGAAAAGCATTATAAGATAGGTGTTTAGCTTCTTGCTTCTCGCCTTTGCGTCAAATACATATATCGCCAGTATCACGACCATTGAAGCCGTCGACATCAGCAGGCATAACGTCGTCTGATAGTTTGTGAAAAAGTTCGCCTTTTCGATAGTGTCGATAATGGAAGTGGAACGTCCGCTTGAAAGAAACTGCAAAAAGCAGGGTATCCATACCACAGCTGAAAGCAGCGCCGCCAATACAGAACCCACGATAAATCTGGCAGGGCAGTCTTTGTATCTCTCGTCCCTGCGGTATCTCCAGCAGCAGACCGCCATAAAAAGCAGCACGAACAGCACTATCATATAGCTGATATAATAGTTCACTATCATCATCGCCGTCATAACGATAACATAAGGCATAATGCGCTTTTTCTCAAAGAGCAAATGGAACGCCACCATAAGCAGCGGGAAAAGATACATCATATCAAGCCATATGTTGTTCTGATAATAAAGCATACCATATCCGCAAAATGCGTATATAACGCTCAGTACCGAAGATATCCACGGGCTGAGCTTTGCCTGACAGCGCCTAAAATATATCTGAGCCGTCAGCCCGGCGGTCATAAGCTTTAGTATGGTGATAATGTTCACAAGGTAAATAATGTGTCCCTTGTCAACAAATAGGGTCAGCAGAGTGAAAGGGCTTGCGATAAAGAAAAAGAATACGCCCCAAAGGTTCATTCCGCCAGCATTGTGGAAGTTCAAAAACATTCCGTCCTTGCCCGATATGATATCCTTAAAGTCCGTCAGCAAAGGCACAACTTGCTGAGACATATCGCACCAAGACACCGTGCCGTCCCCGAAAGGATATAACCCGTATTGATAGAATGCATAGCCCATAATAAGCATTACCGCTAAAGGCGGAATTATAAAGGGCAGAACTTTTTTCAGCTTGTCCATTTTGTTATCAGTCCTCCGATTTTTGTTTTTGTCTCCGTTTGTATTTAATGTATTTAGTCAAACATAATAATTATACTCTAAAACCCGACAAAAATCAATATATCAAAGGGATAAATAATATAAAATATTGCAGATAAGAAAAAAGAAAATTATGTGAAAATCTCCATATGGCAGTTGATTTTTTCTCTGTCAGGTGTTATAATGTATTGTAACCTAAAATCTATAACAGAACAAGGAGAATTAAAATGAAATTAAAGAAGATATTCAAAGCCTTGGCTCTCGTGACAGCAGGCGTCCTCACCTGCGCAATGCTCACAGCCTGCGGCGATAAGAACGATTCAAGCGCAGCAGGTTCAAAGGCTTCCGAGGATAACACAAAGAAGTTCGTTATCACACTTTACGCCAACGAAGCCCCTATCACCTGCGCAAACTTTGAAAAACTTGTTAAAGAGGGCTTCTATGACGACCTCACATTCCACAGAGTTGTTGACGGCTTTATGGCGCAGGGCGGCGACCCTAAGGGCGACGGCACAGGCGGAAGCGAAGAAACTATCAAGGGCGAGTTCTCACAGAACGGCGTAGAAAATAACCTCAGCCATACAAGAGGCGTGGTATCAATGGCAAGGGCGCAGGATATGGACAGCGCTTCAAGCCAGTTCTTCATCTGTTACAGCGACGATGACGTTTTCCTTGACGGTCAGTACGCAGCATTCGGTATGGTAACAGAGGGAATGGAAGTGGTAGACAACTTCCTCACTATCGAAAGAACAACAGGCACAGACGGCGTAAAGTCAAAGCCTGTAACGCCTATCACAATAGTAAAGGCTGAAATGATCGACGACGACCAAGACGGCAACCACAGAGTTCAGTTCACAATGGATTTCTAAGAATAACAAAAAAAGAACAGCAACGCTGTTCTTTTTTTGTTATTGGTATGGGCGACCTTTGGTCGCCCATTTGTTTTCTCTGTCCGTCTTATAGAATGTCAAATGTAGGGGCGAACATCGTTCGCCCGTTTGTCTGTCGAATAATCTGCAAAATATCGGGCGACCACAGGTCGCCCATACACAAAAAATGCTTGACAACTACTGCTCTATACTGTATAATAAAATAGTGTATTTGTAACATAATTAAATTGTAAATTTTCGCAGTTATCTCACTATTCAAACGTGACATAGATAATACGAACAAATAAAAGGTGGATTGAAAATGGGATTGTTTGATAAAATATTCGGCAACTATTCAAAAAAGGAACTCGCAAAGATCGAGCCTATAAAAAATAAGGTGCTCGAGCTGGAGAGCAAGTATGCCGATATGTCGGACGAGGAGCTGGGCGGACAGACCGCTATACTCAAGAGCAAGCTCGATGAACTGTCAACTCTTGACGATATCCTCCCCGATGCGCTGGCTGTCTGCCGTGAAGCAGCGTTCAGAGTGCTGGGCAAAAAGCCATACCCTGTTCAGATAATCGGTGCTATCGTCCTTCATCAGGGACGTATCGCTGAAATGAAAACAGGTGAAGGTAAGACCCTCGTTGCCTGTCTGGCAGCTTATGCTAACTCGCTCACAGGCAAGGGCGTTCACGTCGTTACTGTAAATGACTACCTTGCTAAGTTCCAGTCTGAGGAAATGGGCAAGGTCTTCCACTTCCTTAATACTTCAATAGGCGTTGTCCTCACAGGTATGAATAAGGAGCAGAAGAGAGAAGCCTATAACGCTGATATTACATATGGTACGAATAACGAGTTCGGCTTTGACTACCTCCGTGATAATATGGTCATCTATAAGAAGGATAAGGTGCAGAGAGAGCACGCCTTCGCCATCGTGGACGAGGTGGACTCTATCCTCATCGACGAAGCAAGAACTCCGCTTATCATTTCAGGTCAGGGCGATAAGTCCACAAAGCTTTATACCCTCGCCGATAGATTCGCTAAAACTTTGAAGCCTGTAACAGTCGTTGAAATGGACGATAAGGCCGATAACGACCTCCTCGACGGCGACTATATCGTCGACGAAAAGGCTAAGACCGCTACCCTTACAAAGAGCGGCGTTAAAAAGGCTGAAAAGGCATTCAATGTCATCAACCTTATGGACGCCGATAATATGACCCTCGCCCACCATATCAATCAGGCTATCAAAGCAAACGGCGTTATGAAGAAGGATATCGACTATGTTGTCGAGAACGGCGAAGTCCTCATCGTCGATGAGTTCACAGGCCGTATTATGCAGGGCAGACGTTTCAATGACGGCCTCCACCAAGCTATCGAAGCCAAGGAAGGCGTTGAGGTGGCAAGAGAGTCAAAGACTATCGCTACTATCACATATCAGAACTATTTCCGTCTCTATGGCAAGCTCTCCGGTATGACCGGTACAGCCCTCACAGAGGAGGACGAGTTCAGAGAGATCTATAAGCTTGACGTTATCGAAATACCAACAAACAGACCTGTTATCAGAATAGATCACCCCGATATCGTCTATAAGACCGAAAAGGGCAAGTTCAATGCCGTTATCGATCAGATAATCGAGTGCCATAAAAAGGGCCAGCCTGTCCTCGTCGGTACTGTTTCCGTTGAAAAGTCTGAGTATCTTTCAAGACTGCTGAAAAATAAGGGCATAAAGCACGAAGTCCTCAACGCTAAGCACCACGACCGTGAGGCTATGATCGTCGCACAGGCTGGTAAATACGGCGCTGTTACTATCGCTACAAATATGGCAGGACGTGGTACCGATATTATGCTTGGCGGTAACGCTGAGTATAAGTCTCTTAACGACCTCCAGAAAATGGGCTATTCCGAAGAAGTCGCTGTTGAAGCGGCTGGCTTCTCAAATACACAGGACGAGGAAGTCCTCGCCGCAAGAGCCGAGTATAAAAAGCTCTATGCAAAGTATTCTGACGAGGTAAAGGAGCTTGCCGAAAAGGTAAGAGAAGCAGGCGGACTTTATATCATCGGTACTGAAAGACACGAGTCAAGACGTATCGACAACCAGCTCAGAGGCCGTTCAGGCCGTCAGGGCGACCCGGGCGAGAGCACATTCTTCCTCTCCCTTGAGGACGACCTTATGAGAATTTTCGGCGGCGAGAGAATAACATCAATGATGGATACCCTCAAAGTCGATGAAAATACCCCTATCCAGTCAAAAATGCTCACAGGCGTTATCGAGTCCTCGCAGAAGAAGATCGAGGGCAGAAACTTCAATATCAGAAAGAACGTCCTCAATTACGACGACGTTATGAACACTCAGCGTGAGATCATCTATAAGCAGAGACAGCAGGTGCTGGACGGCGAAGACCTCCACGACAGTATCCTCGGTATGATAAAGGAATTCGTGGAAGATTCCGTCAATATGTACGTTGTTGACGAGCAGATACAGGACGAGTGGAACCTCCAAGGCCTTAAAGACAGACTTTTGGGACTTATCACAGTCGATGATGATTTCAACTATACCCCACAGGAACTTGACGAGCTCACAAAGAAGGATATCATCGATATGCTTGTTGACAGAGCACTCAAGATCTATGCAAAGCGTGAGGAAGACCTTGGACAGGAATTGCTCCACGAGATCGAGAGAGTCGTTCTCCTCAAGGTCGTAGATACAAAGTGGATGGCTCATATCGACGATATGGACGAGCTCAAAAAGGGTATCGGTCTGCGTTCCTATGGCCAAAAGAACCCTGTTGTCGAGTACCGTATGGAAGGTATGGATATGTTCGACGATATGGTCGCTTCAATCCGTGAGGATACTGTAAGAATGCTGTTCACTATTCAGGTAAGAAAGAACAACGCCGCTCCTAAGAGAGAGGACGTCCTCAAGCCAAGCGAACACCATAATATGACTGTAAGAAAGGCTAAGAAGCCGGGCAGGAACGATCTCTGCCCTTGCGGAAGCGGCAAAAAGTATAAAAATTGCTGCGGCGCAGGCACACAGCCGGAGCAGAATGACAGCACAGAAAACGCTGCCTCTGATACAGCCGAGGAATAATTTCAAATGATAGAACAGGACGGCAGATAATACCGTCCTGTTTTGGGTATTTATAAACAGAGAAGAGCAGAGTGTGTTGAAAATTTTATTGCTGCATAAATGCGTTTTTATGTAGGGGCGCAAATTGTTGTTCGACAAGGTTCACAACAATTTGCGTTCGCCCGTTGGGCACGCTTTTTTTCGACAGACTCACTATAAATTAAAAACGGGAGTGTTGAGAAATGTCAACAGCTTTTAAGTCGGCGGATATACTTCTGCCAAAGAATACGGATATGTCAAAGTGGGCTGTGGTGGCGTGCGATCAGTATACCTCTGAGCCTGCATATTGGGCAGACGTGGAGAAAATAACAGAGGGCGCAAAAAGCGCTCTGAACCTTATCCTCCCCGAGGTCTATCTCGAGGACAGCGACGTCGATGAGCGTATCGAAAAGATACACAAGAATATGAACGACTATATCAGCGGCGGCGTTTTTGAAGAGTATAAGGACGCAATGATATATGTTGAAAGAACTCAGTCTGACGGCAAGGTCAGAGCAGGTATCGTGGGCGCTATCGACCTTGAAGAGTACGATTACCGCAAAGGCTCAAAGTCCGCAGTAAGAGCCACCGAAGCCACAGTCGTTGAAAGGATCCCGCCAAGAATAAAGGTAAGACGTGGCGCACCTGTTGAGCTGCCTCATATAATGATACTTATCGACGATACAGAAAAAAGCGTCGTTGAGCCGCTGGAAGCCGCAAAGGCTGAAATGAAAAAGGTCTATGACTTTGACCTTATGAAAAACGGCGGACATATCGCAGGCTATCTCGTTGAAAAGCCAATGCAGGATAAGATAATTTCAGCCCTTGAAAAGCTTGGCGATATCAACGCCTTCAATGCAAAGTATAATTTGAACGAAACTTCACCGCTTGTGTATGCAATGGGCGACGGCAACCACTCTCTCGCAACAGCAAAAGAGTTCTATGAGGAGCAGAAAAGGGAAAATCCCGATAAGGATATGACAAACGCTCCTTGCAGATATGCCCTCGTCGAGATAGTAGATCTCCATTCACCGGCTCTTGAGTTTGAAGCTATCCACAGAATAGTTACAGACGTTGATACAAATGCGCTTATGAGCGAAATGACAAAGGCTCTCGAGCTTTCAGAAGAGCAGTCCGAGCAGGCAATAGTTGTCTGCGACAACAATGATGAAAAGACCCTTTATATCCATAAGCCTTCCTCAAAGCTCACAGTCGGTTCACTTCAAAACTTCCTTGACGGCTATATCAAGACAAATGGCGGCAAGATCGACTATATCCACGGCGCAGACGTTATAAGAGACCTGGCTTCCAAGGATAATTCAATAGGCTTTATGCTCCCAGATATGGGCAAGGAAGAACTCTTCCCAACAGTAATAGTTGACGGCGCTCTCCCAAGAAAAACATTCTCAATGGGTCACGCCGAGGACAAGCGTTTTTACGTTGAAGCAAGAAAAATATAATAAATAATTAGCCACAACATAACCTACAAAATGTAGGGGCGAACATTGTTCGCCCGTTGATATGCGCATTGCTGGTGTGATTACGTTATTGTGAGAATATCACACATAAATATTATCTAAGATCAAAAACATTTTACAATGGGGTAAAGCGAAGCAAAAAATAGAAGATCATAGGCAAATAAAGTTAAAGTTAAAAATCTAAAGGAGTTTTTCACGGTGATTATTGAAGAAGTAAAAAAGGAACTTACAGGACACATCATTCCGTTTTGGAATAAGCTGAGAGACGATGAAAACGGCGGCTTTTACGGCTTTATGAGCTATGATCTCAAGCTTGATAAGCAGGCAGACAAGGGCGTTATCCTCCACGCAAGAATACTTTGGTTCTATTCCAAAGCATATATCACCCTTGGCGATAAGGCGCTTCTTGACAACGCACGCCACGCTTATGAGTTCATAAAGAACCATTGTATCGACTATGAGTACGGCGGAGTTTATTGGATGATGAACTACAAGGGCGAGCCTGCCGACACAATGAAGCATACATATAACATCGCATTTGCGATCTATGCCCTGTCTTGCTATTATAATGCCAGCGGCGATAAGGAAGCCCTCGAGCTTGCCTATAAGCTCTTCCACGATATCGAAAACAATACCCTCGATGAGTACGGTTATAGAGAAGCATTTGATAGACAGTGGAATCTGGTATCTAACGACGCCCTTTCCGAAAACGGCCTTCAGGCTGATAAAACAATGAACGCTATCCTCCACCTCATCGAAGCCTATACCGAACTTTATAAGGCTGACCATAACGAGGAAGTTGCCGAAAGACTTAAATTCCAGCTCGGTCAGATGAGAGATATCGTCTATACTCCTGAAACAAATGCCCTCAAGGTGTTCTTTGATACAAAGTTCGACCTCGTCGGCGATATCCATTCATTCGGCCACGATATCGAAGCAACTTGGCTTATGGATCTTGCCTGCGATACTTTGGGCGATGAAGAGCTCAAGAAGCAGTTCGCTGAAATGGATCTGAAAATTTCCCACAATATCCAGAATATCGCTTTGGATAACGGCGCACTCAATAACGAGCGTGAGAACGATAAGATCGACAAGAAGCGTGTTTGGTGGGTAGAGGCTGAGTCAGTTGTGGGCTTCATCAACGCTTATCAGCATAGCGGCGAAAAGGAGTTCCTCGAAAGCGCTAGAAGCGTTTGGGAATATATCAAGGCTGAGATAATCGATAAGAGAGAAGGCTCAGAGTGGTATTCCGAGGTCTCATATGACCATAAGCCGCACGATTGGAAAGAAATCGTCGGTCCTTGGAAGTGCCCATATCATAACGGCAGAATGTGCATGGAGGTCATCTCAAGAGGGGTAGACTTTTAATGTTCAAGTATGAAACTCATCTGCATACCGCCGAAGGAAGCAGCTGCGCCTCCGCCAGTGGAGCAGAGCAGGCAAGGCGCTATAAAGCCCTAGGCTATGACGGAATCATCGTCACCGACCACTTTTTCAACGGCAATTGCGCCGTCACAAGCTTCCTCAATTGGGAGGATAGGGTGAATAAGTTCTGCAAGGGCTATGAAAACGCCAAGGCCGTCGGCGATGAGATAGGTCTGAAAGTCTTTTTCGGACTGGAGTATTCCTATTTTGGCGCAGACATCTTGACCTATGGCATTGATAAGGACTTTCTCCTTGCCAACGACAACCTCAGCGATATAAGCTTCTATCAGTTCGCCGACAGAGTCCACAAAGCAGGGGGAGTGCTCGTCCACGCCCACCCCTTCCGCCAAGCGGATTGGTATATCCACGAAATAAAGCTGCTCCCCAAATGGATAGACGGCGTTGAAGTCTATAACAGCGGCAACGGCAAAGAAGTCTATAACCAGCGTGCAAAATGGTACGCCGAGCAGTTCGGCTTCAAGCAGACAGGTGGCACGGATAACCACCACCTGTGGGTAGAGGACAGCCGTATCAGCGGCGTTTCCTCCGAAAAGCCCCTCGATTCCATCGCCGACTATATCACCGCACTAAAAGAGGGCAAGCTTAACGTTATAACCCCCGAAAAACCAGCGGAAGGCTAATTAATTTCATATGACATAAAAAATAAAAAGGCAGTACCGATAATACGGCGCTGCCTTGATTTTTTATCCTATTTCTCAATTTTGCAGACTGTCAACATTCTCCACTAGCTTGAAAACATTGTCGCCCTCTTTGAAAGACGTCTCGCTCAAAAACAGCGGCCCCGATGAAAATTGCAGACCCTCTGCTGTGTCCTGCTCCAAACGAATAACAGTCCTGTCGCCGTTATCATGAAAAGTCTTTATATCATATCTGATAGGCTTGCTGTAAAGTTTTATCGTGTCAGCCTTGTCATCTTCATCGAAGAACGTGATAAAAGTGTCAAGATACCCCTCCACATCACCGCAAACGTTGTAAGTCTCATCATCAATGTGAACATAAAACCGATCGTTTTTCACATTTCCGTCAATGTAATAATCGCCCTTGGTCAGAACAGGTTCAACAAAATCATCGCCGTGAACGTAGGCATACGCCGCATAAAATTCCTTTTCTGCCGCAGCCACTTCCGCTTCCACACGCTTTTCTCTTCCAACAAAATACCCAGCCGCCCCAGTCACCACGACCGCCGCCGAAGCCCATATGACGACCTGCCTAATTACCGAACTATGCGCTTTCATAGCCATACCTCCTTTGTATTTTATTGTTCTGCACATAAAATTTATATCTCTTCCACTATTATACAATATCCCTCGCCGACTGTCAATTGACAGCTTTACCAATAAACACAAGCCCCATTTGTGAAAATAAGCATAAAAAGAGAGACGGCTATAACTATCAGATCAAGAAACAAAAAGCGGGCGACCGAAGGTCGCCCCTACATTAAGGATACTGCAAAAAACTGCGGTCATCGTGTAGGGGCGAACATCGTTCGCCCGTTCTGTAATCATATCCGTATGTATGTTAACGCCGAATTACCCGTTAACAACTTCCATCATAGCGTCAATAAGGTCAGGGAAGTACCAGCCGCCCTCAGACCTGTTGAGCAAACCGAAGTTCTCGCCGTTGCCGATACGAGTTCCGTTGTCCCACCAGCAGCAAGGCACGCCGTACTGCTTTGCCGTGGAAAGATAATCCTTTGCGCATTGTATTCTCGCCTCATCATTGCTCTTGTTTACAGAGCCGAATTCGCCGATGATAACAGGGATTCCCTTGCTGAGAAATACCTCGTCAATGTCCGTAAACAGCGTGGTGATAGAAGAATCAATGCTTGTGTATTGATCTGTGCCTGCGGTGTCAAGTGCGAATGAGTATGGCAGATAAGCGTGGATAGATACGATTATCTTGTCGTCATTCTGCGGAACTTCCAAAGCTTCCATATTCTGTCTCGAGGACGAAGCCGCATAAGGTGTCACCATAAGACATCTGTTAGGATTATTTCCGCCCGAAGCACGAACTGTGTCAACAAAAGTCTGCGCATACTTGTTTACGATCTCTCTCGAAGCGCTGTCGCCGACCCATTCAGCGCCCTCGCCCCTAAGTCTAGGCTCGTTAACGCCCTCAAAAATAAGGTGCTCGTCATAGCCTTGGAACCTGTCACATATCTGCTGCCAAAGCGCCTTGAGCTGCTCAAGGTTCTGATCCACATATTCAGCCTTTGGCATATACCATTCCTCGTGATGAGTGTTGAGGATAACGAACATTCCGTTGTCGATACCGTAGTTCACGATCTCTTGAACTCTGTCCATCCAAGCCTCGTCAACGGTGTAATTTTCGTCCATATGAGTACCCCAAGAAACAGGCAGTCTGAACACGTTGAAACCTGCGTCCTTGACCTGGTCAATCATAGCTTTAGTGGTCTCAACATTGCCCCAAGAGGTCTCAGCGTCAACGCCCGAACCGCCGGTAGCGTCCATAGTGTTGCCGAGGTTCCAACCGATCTTCATCTGAGCCACAAGGTCTTTTGCGGAAGTGACAGTCATTTCGTCGTTTGTGTGAGTTGAAGCGACGCCCTCAGCCTTTGAGGAATCGTTTTCAGCCTTAGAGCTGCTGTTGCTATCGCCGCAAGCGGTCATAAGAGAGAGCCCGAGGGCGAGTGAGAGCACCGCAGCGAGTATTTTTTTGATCTTCATTATAAAAGTCCTTTCTGAAAGAGCGCAAAGCGCAAATATTTACAACATACATTGTAGCGCATTTTGCACTTGTTGTCAAGACAAAAAGTACGGAGCGCTATTAATTAGGAGCGCACAAGTGAGGAATGAAGGAATCGCCTAGCGGCGATGATTTTGAAATGGGGAATAGAGAAAGTGCGATTTTGCGACACGCCAACGTCCGAAAAGCAAACAGCGAAGCGCATTTGCGAAAAACTAATAACGCTTCCTCCGCAAAGCCCGTAACCTCTCTCTGAACCCAGCCTTCCCGGCGTCAGCCTCTGCCTTGAGTTCCAATACCGCAAGCCGTACACGCTCCATAAGTTCCTCAGGGGTCGAACCGTCAGGATAAATAGGCTCACCATATAGTACCTTGACATTGTATTTGCTCAAATGTTTCCAGTTGAAAAGCCTCGGCAGCTTCTTGTCGGGCGGAAAAACCTCGTGTCCACCCTTGATGTATGCAGGCACTATCGGCACGTTGGCCTCAATGGCAAGCACAGCCGCTCCGCTCTTGAACTTGCCCATCTCGCCTGTCTTGCTCCTCGTGCCCTCAGGGTGTACAAGTACACCCCACTTCTGCCCAAGCTTCTCTCGCAATGCCGCCATCGAATCCGATACCTGCCCACCACGGTCGATCGGCACCATTCCGCCAACTCGTACAAGTACCTTGCTGATAAAGCCACCCTTGAAAAGCTCCTTCTTCGCCATACAGCAGAACTTCGCAAAGCGCTCGTATCTGAAATTCAGCGTCAGAAAGATAAAATCAAAGTTTGAAACGTGGTTCGCACATATTATGTATCCACCACCATTTGGCAAATTGTCCTGCCCCTCAACTTCAACTTCGTAAAAAGCCTTCACAAGATTTCTGTAAAATCTGTAAATGCGATAATCTATCTTGCGCTTGTCAAGTGGATATAACATCGACTTCACAGTCACAGGCTTTATCCTGTTCGGGTTCTGCACAAGGGCTATAAGCCGCCCCACAGTCATTTCCTTGTCCATACAGTCATCGACCCGCACACCGCTGAAACTCTCTATCTCCAGCGCAAGCTCGATGGTCGAAAGCGAGTCGATCGCAAATTCCTGCAAAAATCTCGTCGAAAGCTTTACCTCTTTCGGACTGACGTGAGCGATCTTCGCAACAGCATTTCGCACAAGTGTGGGAATGTCGCTAGGGTCTGATTGCTTCGGCTGAGCAGCCTCCTCAAAACTGTCCTCCAGCACCATTTTTTTCAGCAAATATCTCTTCGGCTTGCCAATTGCAGTCCTCGGGATAGCCTCAACAAAATGTATACCACTAAGCCTCATCGACTGATTTAGCCCTGCGCTTACCTCTTTAAGCTCCTCCTCAGCCTTGCCTTGCAGCTCTTTTTGACATACCACAAATGCGTGAACTTCATCATAACTTCCGTTCTCAACAGGCACTCCGCATACCACCAGCTCGTCAATGCCGCCGATATTGCGGTACGCCTCCTCAATATCGTCCGGTGCAACTTTCTTACCTGTCGCAAGCACAATGTTTTCCTTGCACCTGCCAAGTATCACAATGTTTTTGTGCTTGTCAAATTTCGCAAGATCACCAGACTTGAACCAGCCCTCCGCCGTGAAAGCCTCCGCCGTCGCCTTGCCGTCATTGAAATACCCCTGCATCATATAAGGCGAGCGTATAAGCAGCTCACCGCTGCGGTCGATCTTAACCTTGATATCGGGATAAGCCCGTCCGCAGGAATCAGCGTA
Organism: Ruminococcus sp.; assembly: GCF_019423705.1. Taxonomy (GTDB): domain Bacteria; phylum Bacillota; class Clostridia; order Oscillospirales; family Ruminococcaceae; genus Hominimerdicola. Next base: position 161,766 of record NZ_JAHZAX010000007.1, read on the forward strand.
AATGTGCTTGCCATATGTGCCGATAGTGGGGATACTGGTCTCCGTGGCACCATAATTGTTCACAAGATCAAAGCCCACGCCGTAGAAGAATTCAAAGGTCTCTTTCGACATCGGCGAACCTGCCGAGCAAAGAAATCTCAGCTCGCCGCCCAAGGACTTGTGTATCTTCGCAAATATCTTCTTTCCGCTGTTTATGCCGTAAACTTTCCGCTGATGAAGGGCCACAGGGAACATCGTCTTGAAAAGCTTTGCCGATACCTTGCTTGTCTCGATCTGCTTCATTATCTGCGCACGCAAAAGCTCGTAAACTTTCGGCACACCTGGGAAAACTGTCGGCTTAAATTCCGTGAAGCCCCTTGAAAGCCCCTTTGCGTTCAAGCTTTCGATAAAGCATACTGTTCCGCCCGTGGTCATCGGCGCAAGTACCTGCGCAAAAAGCCCGTAAATATGGCTGTTCGGCAGTATTCCAAGGTATCTGTCATCGTCGGTGATGCCGTTACATTCGCATACCATTTTGCAGGACTTTATCTGCGATTCGTGGGTGTGCATAATGCCCGAAGCGGTCTTTGTCGTGCCGCTGGAAAAGATTATCACAGCCGTCTCAGGGTCGCCTGCCAAGCCCCTGCGCTTGACGATATGAGACGAACCACCATAAAATTTCAGCTCGTTTTCGATATCCAGCACCGCAATGTCAAGCCCCGCAAGCTTTTTCGCCGCCTTATGAGAGCATATCACGCACATTGGCTGGGATTTTGTTACAAGACTGGAAAGCTCCGCCGAGGGCAGGGAATAATCGAGCAAAACAGCCGTTGCAGAAAGCTTTGCGCAGGCCATAAACGCAATGTTCCATTCAGGTCGCCCCTCAGAAGCAATGCACACCCTGTCGCCCTCGCAAACCCCTAGTTTACGCAGTTTTTCGGCATATCGGTCAATGTATTGCAAGGTCTGCCCGAAGGAATATTCCACCTCGTCGCCGTCGTCATAATACATAACAAGGGCGGTCTTGCTGTAACGATCAACCGCCGCTTTTTTCATTTCGTGATATATGTTCATAGCTATACGCACTCCTTATCCTGCGCATTTGCGCTGTTTGCGGGCTTTTTTGACTGTTTGGACTGCTTGTCTTTTGCAGACTGTTCCGCCCTTGCAAATGCATCAATTGCGATCTCCGTGCTGTTTAACAGAAAAAGTATCTGCTTTTCACCCATTATGTCAATAAATGTCTTGAAATAGTGCTCGATCTTGTCCTGCTTTGCAATAACGATCTCTTCGCCCTTTGGCAGAATTTTCACATTCACCCTGCGCTTGTCGTCAGCGTCACGTTCAAGGCTCACGAAGCCCTTTTTCTCCATTGCGCTGAGCACCGAAGTCGCCCTCTGTCGTGAGATTTGCAGGTCACGGCTAATGTCAGAGGGATAGACCGTTCCGTCGGCGGCACAAAGATATAGCAAAACTTTACATTCGCCTTGGAAGAGGTCGACAATTTCTTCCATATAACCTGTATCGTAAATTTTTCCGAACACCTCTGCGAAGCGTCCGATAACCCTGTCGAGAGATCTATTATCAGCTGAACTCATAGTGCCCTCCGTGTCAAGTGTGTTGATTGTCAATACTGTTGATTATACACCCTGTTGACAAATTTGTCAAGTGGAAAGTTGCTCTAATATACAAAAAACGGCAAAAAAATTCCGAGCTGACTAATCGGAGTCGTCAGCTCGGAGCGATGTTTCAAGCGACCATATAATGGATAAAGCCGCTTCAGATAAGGGGATTATCTATGAATTTTTCTACAATATGATTATAGCACATAAAAAATCAAAAGTGTTAAGCTGACAGCTTACTAAAACGTTTTCGGAAGATATTTTTTTATTTTAACCAAATATGCTGGCGATACGATGTCGGCATTTGTCGAATTGCGGTGGGGCGTTAGGGGAAATGTTCGGGCGTCGTGCGTGGGTGGCTAATGAGGGAAAGTGCGTAAATACGTTGTTTGTGGTGCATTTCGATGTGGGGATAGGTAGGCTTTGTGTGATAGTGGCAATGCCCGAAAACGTACAACATATGGGGCAAACGAGTAGCGTGAAACCACGGGCGCTGTTTTTGAGAATTTACAGACGTGCTTATTGTGGGAAATAGCGCATTTCCGCCCCTATGCCATAAATGCAGAGAAATAACGTGAAGCAGGGCGAAAAATTGTGGGATTTTCTATTGACAAAGGTCATTATGTTGTGTAAAATTAATATAATAGTATAACTGTACTACTATATATAAGCATTACTAATATTTAGAATTTTTGAAAGGATGATCAGATCAATGGACGATGCGGGGCGATTGTGGTTGGGTATTGCCGTGTGTGCTGCGGTGGTGCTGCTTATGGGCTTTCTTACTGCCTGCGAGAATGCGGCGGTGGAGTTTAATGACGCAAGACTGAAAAAATTGGCGGAGGAGGACAAAGACCCCAAGGCCATTAGACTTGCAGGGCTTCTTAGCAGGACGGGCAGGGTAGTTGCAACAAACCTTATTGCACGGTCAATTATGATAATCGCAGTTTCCGTGGTGGGGGCGATTTATTTTTACTCGCCGCTGGCAGGACAGCTCCACAAGCTGTTTGATGTGTATTCAAACGCTTCAAACTACCTTATCGGCATAGGTTCATTCATTATAATAAGCTGCATACTGGCGCTTGTCATATGCACATTTGGTATCGGCATACCGAAAAAGCTGTGTGTTTCGGGCAAGATCGGCGAGAGGTTCATTCTCAACGTTTGCGGCGTTTACAAGGCGTTTTTGGCGCTTTTTGGCCCTCTTGCGGCTGTGAGCGGTGCGGTGTCGGCCGGATTTTTAAGGCTCTTCGGCGTTAAGTCCACAAACAAGGCGGATTCCGTCACGGAAGAGGAAATTCTTATGATGGTGGACGCTGTAAATGAGACGGGTGGTATCGAGGAAAGTCAGGCGGAGATGATAAGCAACATCTTCGAGTTTGACGACATTGAAGTCCGTGAGGTTATGACCCATAGGACGGAAATGGTGGCTATCGAGGAAAATTCAGCGGTTACGGAGGCTGTGAAGCTTGCTATCGAGAGCGGATTTTCAAGGATACCTGTATACAGAGAGAACACCGACGACATAAGCGGCGTTATATTCGCAAAAGACCTGCTTAAACTTGTGCTCGAGGAGGACAAAAAGGAGCTTCCTGTGAGGGAGTTCACAAGAGAGATAAGCTTTGTGCCAGAGAGCAACAAGTGCGGAGAGCTTTTTAAGGAGTTCACCGACGAGAAAACGCAGATCGCCGTGGTGGTTGACGATTACGGCGGAACGGCTGGTATAATCACAATGGAGGACCTGCTTGAGACCATTGTGGGCAACATTCAGGACGAATATGACAACGAGGCTGTGGAGATACAGAAAATTTCTCCCGACAGCTATGATATCCTCGGAAACACGGCATTTGACGAGGTTATGGAGACCCTTGGCAAGGAATATGACGGCGAGGAAGATTATGAGACTATCGGCGGATTTGTTATCGATCTGCTGGGGCATATCCCCGAGGACAACGAGCGTGTGACCGTCAAGTGGGAAAATATTGAGTTCAGGGTGCTTTCAGTCCACGACAAAAAAATAGAGCGGCTGAGGGCGGTAATAAACAGAAACAGAGAAAAGGCTGAGAACAAGGGCGAATAAAGCTTGTCGGGCGGCGGAAAATTTGTAGGGGCGAAAATTGTTGTTCGACAAGGCTCACAACAATTTATGTTCGCCCGTTTGATGATGACTGTGGCGGATATGCTGGTCAACGTTGTTTGGCGTTTATATTTATAATTGTGTATAATTTTGTGTAATAATTTGTGTAATAAATTTTTGAGGGCGGAAATTTGAAAAGACATAAAATAATTGCCGCAGGGCTTTGTGGGCTTACTGCGGCGGCTGTGCTTTTGGTTTCGGGGTGCAGTCTTGGGGGCAAAAGCTCTGAGGTCGGAAAAGGCGGCAAAGAAACCAAAATGGTGAACACTCACGTCACCTATATAGAGGGCAATTCCGAGAAGCAGACTGAGACGGGCACAAATACAGATACAAAGACGTCTAAAACGTCTAAGACTGAGACTTCGGCGGAGAAAGATGAGCCTTTGCAGCTCGAGATACCCGACACGGCGGAATATCTTGCGGACTTTTTATCGGCGGACGAAAAGCTGGTGTTTTCGCAGCTTTACAGCGGTCTTGCGGACTTTGAGACTGATATCGACATAAAAAACAGCGTGATTTACAAGGACGATATCGGGGCTTTTATTTCTATGCTCACGGCGGCGTGTCCTTATATCGACTACATCGGTTCGGAATACACCATTTGTATGGACGCTGAGGGCTATGTTTCGGCTATCGAGGTCACATATGACAGGTCAAGGGAGCAGGCAGAGCAGGAGACTGCGGCTGTTGAACAGCGCATTGCGGAGATGATCGCAGGGGTAGAGAAAGGCTGGTCGGACTATGACAAGGCGCTCTATTTCCACGACAGCATAATACTTAACTGCCAATATGACGACGGGGCGGATAATCCTTATTCGGCATATGGCTGTCTTATCGAGGGCAGGGCGGTCTGTGAGGGCTATGCAAAGGCTATGCAGCTTTTGTGTACCCGTGCAGGGCTAAAGTGTTTGCCTGTGGCAGGGAAGGCTTATGACGGCGGAACTGTTCAGCCACACTTGTGGAACAAGGTCAGACTTGACGGAGAATGGGTGAACATCGACCTCACTTGGGACGATCCTGTGACGGACGCCGGTGAGGATTATATAAGGTATGATTATTTCGGCTTGACGGACGCTGAGTGCGCAAAGGATCATACTGTGGACGAAAACAAGTATGTGAATTATCCCGAGGCTTTTTCATCGGCGGCAAATTATTACAGGCGCACGGGGCTTTATGCCGAAAGCGGCGACGATATTTTCAGCCTTATGTGCTCGTCTGTGGAAAAGGCTATGGGCGAAAAGGGCATTGCAAGGCTTAAATGCGCTGACGAGGACGTTTATAATGCAGCGATCGAGGAGCTTTTCGGCGGCGACGGAACTGTTATTTTTGACGTGCTCAAAGAGGCCTATTCACGGCAGGGCGGCGACTGGTCAACAGGCAGCTATGCGGTGATAAAAAATGCGGAGCTTTACACCATTACTGTTATGCTTTATAAAAATGAATAGGCGCAATGGGCTGAAAAATACAGGAAAAATAAAAAATGTGCGAAAATGTGTTGAAATTTAAGACGCATTGTGCTATAATAACTATAATAATGCGTTGATATCGGCGGCGAAAATGCCGTCGGAGCGCTTTTGTGTGATATTTATTGGAAAGGAATGTTAATATATTTATGAGCAGCGCAACAAAACAGAAGTCCTCAGCAGGAAAGAACGTTCTGATATTCTTTATTGTTTTTATAATCCTTGAAATGCTTATCGTGGTAGGCGTGGGAAGAGTTTTCAAGAACAAGGACGTTACGCCTAGCATTGCAGGATACAGCCTTTACATAATGAACGGCGACGGAATGAAGGACAGGGTGCCGGAGGGTTCACTTGTTATCACTTCAAATATGACGCCGAGCACCGACAAGATCGGTCAGGCGGTGGTATGTGAAAACGTTCCGAACGTCGGAACAAGCGTATTTTGGCTTTACGACATCTCTTCGACTGATGATAATAATGGTGTAGTTTACACGGTTTACCAGGAGAGCGCCCCCACAAAGCTTTATGAGATAAGCTCAAAGGACATTGTGGGCGTGGCTTCGAGTTATTATATGACTGCGGGCAAGGTAATAACATTTATGACATCAACATTCGGTATGATCGTATGTGCAGTCGTACCGCTGTTCCTGCTTGTTGTTATCGAGCTTATCATTGCCATTGCAACACATTCATCTGACGATGATGATGAAGATGAGGACGATGACGAGGAAGAAAAGACAGAGAACGTAACTCTTGACGATTTCCTGTTCGGCGGAGAGAACGAGGGCGAGCAGATCGCAAGACATAGAAAGCACGTTGACGAGGAGATCGCAGCTCACCGCAAGGCCGAGAAGGCTGAGGACGCTGAGGAAGAGGTCGAGGAAGTGGAAGAGGTCTCATTCGAGGAGACTGAGCTTCAGTTCACGAGGCCTGAAGAGCCTGTCGAGGAGGCTGCGCCTGCGGAAGAGCCTGTCGAGGAGGCTGCGCCTGCGGAAGAGCCTAAGTCTGACATTGATCGTTCATACTATGAGAGGGCTTCAAAGCTGCTTGACGAGGCGGCTTCGGGCGAGAGCGAGGAAGCTTCGCAGCCTGTTGAAAAGGTTGTTAAGCCAAGGGCTGCAAGCACGGCAAAGCCTGCAAAGTCTGCGTCGGCTTCATTGGAGGATCTTATGAAGCTTATGGAACAGGAGCAGGAAAAGCTTAAGAAGCAGTTGGAAAATAAATAATTTTTGAAAGAATTTTGTCCGTCGGGCGTAAGGCTCGGCGGATTTTTTGTATTTTATATACAATTACAATGCTAAAATATTGTACATTATTTTAATGTTTACATTATTGACAGAAAGATAAAAATAATGTATTATATAGCTAAGGAAGTGTGCCGTTACTAATGACAAAAAAGAAAAGGGAGGAATTATTTTGAAAAAGATTGGCACAGTACTATTGTCAACTTGCATGGCAGCAATGGTGGCTATAAATGCTTCGGCATCGTATTCGGTTGGATATAGCTCAACTAAAAAATGGTTTATCAACATGAAGAATTATATTGGAAGTGCTTCGATTTATGCATATTCTGATAATGTTAGAGGAGATAGTGATATACAGGCAGAGAGCGGGTCATTTGACGCGTTTGAAGTTGGCGCAAAATCAAAGGTATACAAGAGCAATGGAACCCTTGTTGCATCAAACTCATATACGTATTGCAAGAGTAATACAACAAAGTATTCGTCTGGCGCTATATATTACACAAAAAGTGGAACATATTATTCAATTGGATATGCTCATATTAAAGTTGAACAGACCAATAAGTATACGGAACGAATAACTGATAAAACAGCCAATGTAGTTCCCAGCTAGACAAGGAGGGCAAGATGATGAATAAAAAAATAGTTGTAACTGTTGCGGCAGTAGTTTCTGCTGTTGCGATTTCAGCGGTCGCAGTAAGTGCGGCAGATTTTAATGTAGGCTCGCTTCTTGACACTAAGACAAATGAAGCTGAAGCGTTGAATGAAGCAATAATTGACGGCGATGATCTGGCGGCATATGAGGAAACAGACCTGTTTGCTTATGCTGAAGAGGTAATGGCAAAAGAGGGAAAGGCTTATGACGCAGAAGATCATTATGGCGTAAATGAGTATGGCATGACTTATGGATCATCAGCTTGGGCTAAAGGCATAAGCGATCAGCCTGATCTTATATTGGTGGAAGCAACTAATGGTAAGGTTGGTTATGTGTATAGTGATGAACTCGACGGAGGCGTGCCCGAAACGGTTGATGATATAGAGGAATATGAGCGCACTCACAGCCATTATTTCTTGAATGTTTACGAGAGCGACGGAGAAACAGTTATCGGTGAATTTGAAGTAGCTGGTTTGGAATAAAAGATGATGCACAGCCGAAAGGTTGTGCATTTTTTTGTTTGACAAGTTGCAAGTAAAGAAGTTTTTCAGGGCAAAAAGTGTGGTTTTGATGTGGTAAATGCACATAAAGTTTCAAAATATCGGCGTTTTGGTTGTGAGAAGATACAAACCGAAAAAATATTCAAAAAAAGTGTTGACAAACGGGTAGACATAGTGTATAATAGATACTGTTGTGAGGGACACGACGAAACAAAGTCAAGAAAAACCGATCAACAAACCAGCTAAATGGGAGCATAGCTCAGCTGGGAGAGCATCTGCCTTACAAGCAGAGGGTCACAGGTTCGAGCCCTGTTGTTCCCACCAATTATTTCGTGACGGGCAAAGAGATTTGCCTGTCATAGAAAATAATTATTCTTCAAATTCGGAGAGGCTGAACTCGAAAAGTTTGAAGTTCTTTTTTTCAATGGCCGGGTAGTTCAGCTGGTTAGAACGCTAGCCTGTCACGCTAGAGGTCGTGG
>NZ_JAHZAX010000008.1 GCF_019423705.1 Ruminococcus sp.
TATTTGTTACAAAGTGAGCCTGCCAAGCAACCTCAACGATGAAACGGATAGCCATTCTTGTATCCTTGTTAGCGCCGCAGAATGCATCAACTACGAAAAGTCTCTTGTTTGAGAGCTCCTTGATAGCCAGCTCCTTAACAGACTTCCAAGCCTCCTGTGAAGCAGGGTGATTGTCGTTCTTATACTCATCGGAAGTCCACCATACAGTATCCTTTGAATTCTCGTCAACAACGATGAACTTGTCCTTAGGTGAACGGCCTGTGTAAACGCCTGTCATTACGTTTACTGCGCCAAGCTCACTCACCTGACCCTTTTCATAGCCCTCGAGTTCAGGCTTTGTCTCCTCCTCGAACAGCTGCTCATAGGAAGGGTTGTAAACAACTTCTGTCGTGCCGGTAATACCGTACTTGCTCAAATCAATTTTAGACATTGCAATAACTCCTTTTCTAAAAATTTACGTCAGTAAGCGCCATAATGAAACTATCCACCCACACGCATTCATTTTCTTTCCTTAACAAAACCACTATGCAAAAGCCTGCATTTTCAGCAAACTTATGAACGAAATTCAGCGTATGGTTATTCGCTCCTATTACAGCAATATAATTATACCACATATTTTTACGAAATGCAAGCTTTCATATTTATTTTGTGGGCGATTTTTTTATATTTTGTTTAAATCTATACCGATTTTCTATGAATAAAAGTTAATTTATGTAAAATGCTGCCTTTTTTAAAGATATTGACTATTATCAAACGTAAAAAGCAAAAATGCAATCCGGCCATATACCAAATTGCATTTTCTATATCAAATCATATAAAATGCTCCCACGTCTGCAAGGTCACTTGTCTGTCAATTCAAATCTTATGCTGTGCATATCAAGACCGTTTTGTGCGAAATAAATCCTAAACGTGGTAAAGCGTGAGAACATCGGCGTCTCCTTTGAGATCGAAACAGGCTTGCCGTTTGTGCCGTTGAAAGTGAACGTTCCGCTTGCCGTGCCCATATTGAAAAGGGTCATAGGTATCTGCGCAAGCTCGCTCTGAGTTGAGCTTGCCGTAACTGTCACCTTGTAAGTGCCGAAGTTTGAAAGATCAAGGGCAAAGCTGTAAGAAGTGCCCTTTTGCGTAGGTATATCGCTGAGGTCGATGGTGATATCCCTGTCCACCTTGTAGAACTGAACAGGCTTGTCGTCCTCCTGAACGTCCGCCTCACGATTGATGACCTTTACAGGCTCGTCAACGCCCTGGGCACGCTTCAAGGCATTTGTGCCAAGCAAAAAGCCGCAGATGTTGGCGGCGTTGCGCTGAAGTTCTGCCCTTTCGATCGTGCCGCTTTCAAGCGCCGCAAGAGTGTTGTCGTTGTTCTTTTCGCCGTCTGGGCAAACCATATAAACGTCGTTCTGCGCACTTGCCATTGCGGCGAAGTCGGTCTTGTCGGGCTCTTTGCCACGAACATTTATATTCGCCCACCAGTCCGTCATCGTGAAGCCCTTAAAGCCCCACTCCTCACGGAGAATGACTGTATTAAGGTCAAAATTGCCAGCCGTCCACAAGCCGTTTACGCTGCCGTATGTCGTCATAACCGACGAAGCGCCACCCTCTTTGACCGCAATCTCAAAGCCCTTGAGGTAAATTTCCCTCAGCGCTCTTTCCGATACAACGGAGTCGATATAATGCCTGTTGGTCTCACGATTATTGGCGCAAAAGTGCTTTATCGTGCCCGTCACGCCGACAGAATTCATACCCTTAAGCTCTGCGGCAGCCATTTTTCCTGTAAGGAATGGGTCTTCCGAAAAATACTCAAAGTTTCTTCCGTTGAGTGGGTGACGATGAATGTTCATACCGGGGCCAAGGAGGCAATCCACCTTGTTTGCGGTCATTTCAAGACCCATAAGAGTGAAAAGCTCCTGAGCAAGTTCCTTATTAAAAGAGGAAGCTATCATCGTGCCGTTTGGCAGGCTGAACGCCTTTGTGCCGCAGTCAAGCCTCATACCCGATGGGCCGTCAGAGCAGCAGCCTGCTGGGATACCGAAAGCGTTGAGATCTTCCGACACACCGCCGAATGCCGAAGCCGTTCCTGCGGTAACTCTCGGGCTGCCCATTCCCTCGCCCCTTATAATGCAGGACAGGTCGTAGTCTGAAAGCTGGGCGATGAATTCGTCCATTGTGTTTTTGCCGTTCTTAACGTCCCAAAGTTTTATGCCCTTGTCACCAGTATAGGCGATCTCTCTCGGCAGCTTTTCAATGCGCCTTGCGGCTTCATCCACCTGCGATGTTGGCACGCTCACTTTTGATATCTCATAACCGCCGTCCTTGCAAACAGGCTTTATGCGCTCAAAGTCTTCAACAGGTGCAAGCGCCTGCGTGAGCTTCTCAGTCACGATAGTCTCAGCCTGCTCGTAACTGCAAGCGTACTTTGCGCTTCTCACGTCCGTGCCGAGATAGAATCTATACTCCCCTGCTTCAAGAACATAGCAGGACTTATTGCCCGTCACCCCTGCGTCATCATAAGAAGCAAGCTTTGCTATATCAGCCGTTATCTCGATAATCTGCTCCTCATTGGTTGCAAGCTCTTTGGTCTTTTCAAAGCCGCAAAGCACCCTCGCCGCCTTGCCAAGCTTGCCCTGCGGCGCTTCACAATAAAGCTGGATAACTTCCTTTCCGCTGTAATCGCCAACATTTTTCACCGATACCGAAAGCTTAGCAGCGCCCTCAGCTATCTCCGCCTTTTCCATCTTGACCTCAAACTTTGTGTATGAAAGTCCAAAGCCGAAAGGATACATCACCTTGTCCTTTGCGAAAGTCTCGAAATAGCGATAGCCGACATAAATATCCTCGGCGTAGATATCCTTATTTTCAGTCTTGCCAAAATTTGCGTCAGAGGGATAATCTGAAACATTATATGCGATAGTGTCGGGAAGCTTTCCGCTCGGGCTGACCTTTCCTGTAAGGACGTCCGCCGTGCCCTTGCCGCCTGTCATTCCGCCCTGCCAAACATAAAGCACAGCGTCGGGTGATATCCTGTTTATGTCAGTCATATCAATAATGTTGCCCACATTGAGAAGCAATACCACCTTTTCGAAATTTTTCCTAACAGCCGTGAGCATTGCGATCTCGTCAGCGCTGAGCAGATAAGAACCGGCTTCAAGCCTGTTGTCCTGCTCCTCGCCTGCGGTTCTGCCTATTATAACGATAGCGGTCTCGCAGCTCTGAGCAGTCTCTTTCACAAGGTTTTCGTCAAGAGGCATTTCCTTCTGCGACCAAGGCTCGCCTCCCCAGCCCTCACCGAGATCAAACGGATTTTCCTTGTCCCACTTTTTATATGTATCAAGCAGCTTTTGATTTACCTTAACGCCGTTGTCAGCAAGCCCGTCAAGAATGTTCACGACCTTTGAAACATTCACCATTCCGCCCGAACCAGTTCCACTTTTATAATAATGAAACTGGATACGTCCGAAAACGGCAACTTCCTTTGTCGTATCAAGTGGCAGAGCGCCCTTTTCATTTTTGAGCATTACAACGCCCTCAGAGACCATTTTCGCCGCAGTTTCAAGATATTTATCCCAATCAAGTATTCTTTCTATACCATTTTTATTTTCCATAGCTTTCACCTTTCTTATTTGTGACCATTTGATTTTCAAGGTGTATTATAGCACAACAAATAGCCGCTTTCAATAAAGATACTATGAACAATGGGTTTATTTTCTGCTTATTTGGCGACAACGATAAGAGCCGCAAAGACTTCTCCCTGCGGCTCTTTAACTATATTTTTATCCGTTTTGCTGTCCTTTTTTATGCGCCCTCGTTATAACTTATATCGCACACCGCAACATTGACAACAGGGTCAATGTCAGAAATGTCAATTCCGTACTGATACGGGTTATAATTAAAAGTCTCGCTGTCCGTCTGCGCTTGCATTCTCTTGTATGTTTCATCAAGCTGTTCGTCAGTCAGATCAAAGCCGAACCACCACACTCTGCCGTTTATATTCGCCGACACAATGCGGTCTCTGTCGGTGTTTGAAAGATACATAAGCGGCTTTTCGCCCAAGGCTTCACAAAGCTGATTATAAGTCATACCAACATAAATATCCTTTGTGAGATATGCGCCGCTGTAAAGTTCCACCCTTGTGACAGGCTGACTTTTGTCAACATAGCCCGTGCCTTTTTCGGTATCATAAGCCGCCCTGCCGAAATGATACTGCGCAAACGCCCCACATTGATACATCGAGTTATAGCCTTGCTGAACGAAGGTTGGATAAACAAGTTCATAGCTTTCCCCTGCAAGGTCAAGCATTTCGCCGACTGTCTTTGAGAAAAACTGCTCCCCCGTGAAATCCTGCCCAGGCATAACCCTGCTTGCAGGCTGAGTTTGTGTGTCCTGCGGCTGTGTGGTCTGAACGCCTGTTGAAGTCGTTGTCGTCACCGCAGGAAGCGTCTCCGCCGCACTTGTCACCACCTCAGCCGTGGAAGTCTCCGCTCTGCTGGTTTCTGAATAGTCCTGCTCTTTTTTGCTGTCAGCAAACGAAATGCTGTCCGAATAGCTCTCCTCATCAAAACTGTCGGCAATGCTGCTGTTTTCGTGTATGCCGAAGCCGTCTCTGCTGATTGCATTAAGCGATATTGGAATGCTCACCGCAACAGCCAGCGCCGCCGCAATGCCTGCTGTTTTAACGGCAATAGAGGAAGGCTTTGCCGCAGGCGTCACCGCAGCAGCCGCAAATTTCGGCGATATGGTATCTCTCAGCATAACGCTGACAGGCACAGCCGAAAGCACGCCGCCCTCAAAAATGCGCTCGATCTCTTTTTTGATCTTGCCCCTTGCCTTGAAAAGCTTCTGCTTTGCGGCGTTTTCCGAAATGCCAAGCACCTCCGCCACCTTTTTCATCGACATTCCGTCATAATAATATAGTATCACCGCCGAGCGCATATCCGCTTTCATTGTGTCGATCACCTCTTTAAGGCTGCGTTTTAGCTCACGGCTGTCTGCATAATCGTCGGGCAGCATAACCGTATCATCTGCGTGAAGATCAGCCTCAGCGGTGTCGTCAAGGCTCACGCTGTCGTTTTTGCTCTCCTCACGAAAATACATTCTGCACTTGTTGAAAGCGATAGAATGAAGCCAAGTCTCGTAATTCTCATCATTTTTCAGCGTGGATATCTTCTGCATCGAGGCAAGAAAAGCCTCCTCGGTGATATCCTCTGCTGTGTGCTTATCCCCCACATTTTTCAGCACAAAGAAGTAAAGCTTGTCGTGATAAGCCTTGTAAAGCTGCTCAAAAGCTTCCCTTTCCCCAGCCTTTGCCCGTCCGACTATCTTTGCCATTTCATTCTTGTTCATCATCGTTAGTTGCCCCCTTGAAAAATTTCCGCATAAGCCTGCGCATACTGTTTTCGACCTCTTCGTCAGTCATTTTCACATCATCGTTCATACTTTCCAGTACCCAGAAAATGACGTTGCTGATATTTCTGATCTTCATAATTCTATTATGCCTGCTCCGATTTTTTCGGACAGCTTGCGTTCTTTCTGCCCTTCTGTTATTTAGTTGCACAAAGCCCCAATGCGTTACCGCTTTTCCGATAATTTTTTATCTTTTTGTATAACTGCACAAAATCGCCTTCGTATCTCTGTTTAATTATACCACAGCTTTTCACTATAAGCAACAAGACCGACCGCAGTAATGCCGCAGTCGGTCTTGTAAATGCTATATATTGTAATGTATAAATATCACGCCTTGATATCCAATTCTATACATTCCGTGTCGCTAAGCTTGCAGCTAAGCTCGTCTGGCTGGTGTGTGCCTGCATAAAGTGTGAAATCTTCGCAGAATTTTCCACGTTCGCCGCTGTCCGAAACTGTCGTGAACGCCTTGTCGGCAATGGCTATCTCAAGCGTCACGTCCTCTCCATTTCCAATATGCACACGCTTGAAACCACAAAGAACTGGGTTCTGCGCAGCGTATCGGCACTTCGCCTTGATATAAAGCTGGATAACATCGTCAGTAGCTTCGCCGCCATTGTGCGCCGTAACGATCGCCTTGCCGTCCTTGTACTCAAGGCCTGTCACAGTCACATTGCCGTATGTCAGACCATATCCGAAAGGATAAAGCACATTGTCACGGGTGTAGCGATAAGTCCTGCCCGACATCGAATAATCGGTGAAATCAGGGAGCTTTTCTGCGCTTTCATAGAAGGTCACAGGCAGCTTGCCCGATGGCGAAACATCGCCGAAAAGTATATCCGCCAAAGCCTTTCCGCCCTCTGAACCCGGATACCAAGCGTGGATAAGTGCGTCGGCGTCAGCTTCGGTATTGATGGAACTTCCTGCGGCGCAGACGATAACAACAGGCTTGCCAAGCGCCATTATACGCCTTACAAGCTCACGCTGGCTTTCGGGCAAAAGCAGTCCGCCCTTGTCTCCCGACGAAAATTCATTGCCCGTGTCGCCCTCTTCGCCCTCGATGGTTGCGTCAAGTCCAAGGCAAAGCACAGTCAGATCGGCGTTGTCAGCGGCAGCTTCCGCCTCAGCGTATCTGTCACCAGCCTGCGCAAGACCTGATACTCTGTCCTTATAAAGGTGGCAGCCCTCGGCATAAAGCACTCTGCCCGAAAATCTGTCCTCAATGCCCTCGAGGAACGTCACATATCTGTCCGCCGTGCCGTTGTAATTGCCCTCAAGAGCCGTTCGGCTGTCTGCGTTAGGGCCGATCACAGCGATAGTTTTGACCTTGTTTTCGTCGATAGGCAAAACGCCGCTGTTTTTCAAAAGCACCATCGACTTCTTGGCACAATCATAAGCTATCGCCTTGTGTTCGGGACTTGAAACAACGCTGTATGGGATATTATCATACTCTGTTGCCTTATCGAACATACCAAGCCTTATCCTTGTGCGCATAAGCTTTACGCAGGAACGGCGGATATCATCTTCCGTTACAAGCCCCTTTTCAAGAGCCGAAAGCAGGTTCACATAAGTGCAGCCGCAATTGACGTCGCAGCCTGCTTTCAGCGCCATTGCAGCCGATTCAACAGGCGATGATGTAACCATATGGTGCTCGTGAAAATCCCTTATCGCCCAGCAATCGGACACGAAATAGCCGTCAAATTCCCACTCTTTCAGCTTGCCCATAAGAAAGTCGCTTGCGCAGGAAGGCTCGCCGTTGACACGATTATACGCACCCATTACGCCCTCGACCTTTGCATTTTCTACCAGTTCTTCAAAAGCGTAAAGATAGTTCTCCTCCAAGTCTTTCGCCCCAACTTCGGCGTTAAATTCGTGCCGCAGAGCCTCAGGGCCGCTATGTACAGCAAAGTGCTTTGCACAGGCGGCAGTCTTGAGCACATCGCCCTCGCCCTGCAAACCTTTCACATAAGCCTTTCCACACTCCGCCGTGAGAAACGGGTCTTCGCCGTAAGTTTCGTGACCTCTTCCCCAACGTGGGTCACGGAAAATGTTTATATTTGGCGCCCACAGGGTCAAGCCCTTGTAGATATCCCTATCTCCACGCTTTGAATACTCGTTGTATTTCGCCCTCGCTTCGGTGGAAGTAACGTCAGCGGCATTGTGTACAAGCTCGGTATCGAACATCGCCGCAAGACCGATCGCCTGCGGGAACATCGTGGCAGTTCCGCTTCGTGCCAACCCATGTATGCCCTCGTTCCACCAGTTATATTCGGGTATTCCCAGCCGCTCCACCGCAGGAGCGTCGAACCGAAGCTGAGAAGCCGCCTCTTCGATAGTCATTTTCTCTACCAACGCCTGCGCCCTCTCCTGCGCCGACAGACTTTCGTCAAGATATTTTCTATATTCTGTCATAATGATTCCTTTCGTGATCTATGGTTCTATGCGGCTTGGCAGCCGTTTCTTTGCTTGTTTATATTATAGCGCATTTGGTGGGAGAAATCAAGGGGGAAAATCACATCTAAAAGAGAAACGCCGTGACAAGATCACTCTCATCACGACATAAAAATCAGGTCAATAAAATCAAACCAACATCACGTTATCGTCAAGCAAAAAGCACTCCTGCTCAACTGTTCCGTGGCTTTGTGCAATGGCTTTTATCACATCATCGAACATAAAATAATCTTCATCATCACACAATCTCAGCAGCTTTTCAATATACTCGTCTGAACGTTCAAGAAGCCTGTGCGAATGATCTTTATGCGCTTGCGCAGACATATTCATCGGCTGAAGTTCAGATATGATATTTTTCTTTAATCTAACGAACATTTTAAATCCACCATAGTCTATATCTGCCCAAAAGTATATCGGTATACCTTTTGCAGCGCTATGAATGATCTTAAAAAACTTACCTCTCTGCGGACTGTAAAAACCGCCGTGAAAAACCACAAGTTCGTCTGCCCGTTTACTTTTCAAACAATACTCAGAGTAATTTGTCTTGTTTTCAATGAAAATTATCCTGTTTACGCCTTTTACCTCCGCCAACAGTATCTCCTCAACGCAGTCTCCCGAAATACACGAACCATTTTTTATCGGCGAAAAATCCACCGTTCCGTCCTTGAATTTGACAGCTAAATTCCCACAAAACTCAAATATCTCGGGCATCATAACGACACCAAGCTGCTGCAATATCTCACGCTCAGAAAGTTCATCATTTTCACGCAGGTCTGGTTCGTATTTTCTTGCTATATCTACGATATACTTTTTTATGTTCCGCTCAAAATATTTTGAATCGCTGTAAAGCTCAATGCTGAATGTACGCATTGAAACGCTTTTACCGTTAAGTTTGTCGATCTCGCCAAGGGCTGAAAGTATCTCACGCACGATCTTTATGTCCGAACGCCATATGCCTGTAGGCTTGTTTTTAACTTTAATGTTATCGTACTGAGAGCGCAGATATTCACTTATCCAGCCTGTTGTGATACTATTCAATAGCTGATTTATCGCACCAAGAACATCTTTCACCTCATCGTTTCTCGATCTTCTGCCCAAATAGGCATAAACGCTGTCAACATTATCAAGTATGAGCCATATACGATCGGCAACCAAATCCTTGCGCTCCCAATCGCAGTCAATAAAGTTCTTTGCCTTCAATTCAGTAATATCAGAAAGGAACTGCGCATTTTCACTAGGTTCTGTGACATCTATGAGATCTCTGCAACGCACGATCACCCTTTTAGTAAATGCCGTTCCATCAGAATAATGCTTGCTGTTCTCATAGCTGTCGATAAGCTTATTAAGTATCCTACTCTGATAATTCATCTATGCTGTCACTCATTTCTTTTGTCCATTCCGTTATTTTTGAAGTATAACCGTTTCTGCTTTGTCCCTTGACAACAAACAAAGTTTTGTCAGCCAATGGCGCAATATAGTCTATTTTTTCAGACGAACACAGTATAGCCTGCAATTTAAAATGCTTGAGAAGTTTAACGCTTTCCTCAATTCTTTCGGGGTCCATTTTGTTGAAAGCTTCATCAAATATCACAAGTCTAAACGTATTGCCTTTTTCCTTTGTGTCATTGACCTTATAAAGCTGTGCAAAGGAAGCCAACACGGCAATGTAAAAAGGCGTCTGAGTTTCTCCGCCCGATTTTGTAAATATCGACTTTGAAAGTCTGTCTGTTCTGCCATTGCTGTCTGTTGAAAAAAGATCAAATGAAAGATAGGTCTTATATTTGCTGAAAATCTCTATATTATTATTAGCTTTTTCGCCGTCATTATCAGAAAGACTTATTATCTGTGAAAACAGGCTGTCAAGCGTGCTTTGATATTTTGACGTAAAGTCATAAGAAAACAGAGTTGCGTCGCCGCTCATAAGCAGATCCGACATTATCATATCATAGTATTCACGATATGCAGGGTTGGGCTCGACCTTAAAACGATATGTGTCATTGCCGAACTTTGCCTCTCTCAACGCCCTGTTAAGGTCGTCGATACGTTTATAAGTCTCCTCAATATTTCTTTTCAGCTTATACAAAAAGTCGCTCTTGAACTGCTCCATAGCGTCGATCTTTGCCTTTTCGATCTGCTCACGATACTTTGGCAGCTCTGTGTCCTTTATCTTTACATACTCTTTCTCATAAATTTCATTGCTGTCTGTGTTCTGATAGTCAAATGATAAATTTTGTGCACGGTTAAAGTCCACCCTAAGATCAATAAGCTTTTTTATCTTATCCTGCAAAATAGTTTCAGTCTGCTTCAAAGGCGAAACAAAAGCCTCTTTTATAGCCTCAGGCGTTTTGCGGTTTTTCAGCTCGATATCATAAGAATTAGCCTTCGTGGTGCTTATGTATTCCTCGTCATATATATCGCTTAACAGATTTTGAGCATCTGTGATCTCACTTTTTATCTTCGGTATGGTCTCATTGATAAGCTGCGCCTTTTTACCTTCACAACCTTTGATCTCACTGTATATATCTTCTTTATTTTCACGAGCACTGTCTATCTCTTCGCCCTTCTGCTTAATACTGCTTTCCATATCGCCCAACCAATTGAAATCTATCTTATTGAATGTGTATACCCATTCTTTAAGAGCATTTTTGTATTCCACAAGGTCTGCCGATGTTTGAAAAGCGCTTTTTGCCGCCGATGAGATATAATCGCTGGTCAAAAACCATTCGCCGTTTATAGGTGCAAGGGCATTGACCGCACCGCTTATGAGCAGGATATCACTTTTGACTTCTTCCAGCTCACGCTCTTTCAATTCTATCTGCTTTTCAATAGAACCTCTTCCGATATAAGGATTTTGATACGCCTGTTTGTTAAGAGAACCAACAGAAAATCCGCTGTAAGTCATACACTCTCTCGTGACAGATTTTTTATGATCTCTTATCCGCTTATCATCATAACAGCGTGTTACGCCGCCCATAAGAAATTCAGCATAAGCCTTTGCATATTTGTTTTCAGATGATACGACTTCCGCAAGATTGCACTCCGCCAAATTTCTGTGCGCATTAAGCACCTTTTCGCAGTCAACTATCCTGTATTCATATGCTTTTATGTCGTGGCGAACTCCCTTGTAAATATGATATGCGTCCTCAAAATATTCGGGCGCTATTATCAAATTCATTCTCTGCGTATTAAGGTAACCCTCAACAGCATTGTGCCACTCTTCGTCCGTTATGTCGATAAGATCAGCAAAGAAATCCACCTGCACCGAATGTCCGTGCAGCTTGTAAAGCTCGGTTGAAATAACGTCCTTGAACCGCTGCGCCCTTTCGGGATATTGCATTACTCCCTTTTTCAGCTTGGCAATAGTCTCTTCAAGCTGCTTTTTCCTGTCATTTAAACTACTATGTCTGCTTATAAGATCAGAAATTATCGGCATAAGATATTCTTTCAGCAGATTGAATTGCTCGTTGATATTTTCCAAAAACGCAACAGAATACTCATCAAGTCCATCTTCTCGAATATTTCCGAGTCTTTCAAGCATTTCGCAAAGCTTGTCCGCAAGTTCAACGAACTGCTCTGAGTTCTCCTTTGCCTTTGCCGCAGAAATTATCGCTATCCATTTCTCGCAGTTTCGCCGTATGTTTAAAACGAACTGACTTATCTCATTATCAGCCTTTTGTATCAGTTTTTCGTATCTTGCAATATCCTCTTTGATCCTGTCGCCATCTTTGTCACGCCAGTATTCATCTTTTTCTTTCGTAAGCTTCTCTTTCTCTTCCTCAAGCTTAGCAATAAGCTTTTGCAGATCGTTATACTCCCGAGTATGATCTTCAATATCTTTGCCGTACTGCTCTATTTGCTTTTCAGCATTGCAAAGCTGAACTTTAAGTGTTTCAAAGCTTGCATAGTCTATCAAAAATTTCTGACGCTTTTGCTGAGCCTTATAACGCTCCACCTCACCATAAGCGGTTCTTATCGTTTCGAGAGCCGCAAGCTTCTCCTCAAAAGCATTTGCGATCTGCTCTTGCCTCATATAATAAGCGATATTTTCCTGCATTGATGCTGTGTCAATGTCATCTTCAATATCGCAAACATTCTCCGTTATAAAGCGTTCAATATCGTTTATCGGCTCAAAAGATATGGCCTTTTTCAGCATTGAAAACATTTTGCTTTCGTGAACATTAAGTCTTGTACGCACGTCTTCCCTATATGTCTCCACTGTGCCTGTTATTGTATATCTGTTCTGAGAATGGTTTGCCTTTAAATATTCCGCCAGCTTAATAGTATTAATAGCTGTCTTGTTTTCGATAAAGTGATTTTCCGGTATCCTATCTTTCATATAGAAAAAGCGCTTTCTGATCTCGCTTCCGTCAGCGTAGCTGTCAAACGCCGCACCAAGACAAAAATATTCGTCCCTTATATCGTCATATATTTCAACTACGATATATGTTGTAAAATTCTGTCCGCCACGCTTGCTCTTGTTTCCGCTCTCAACGTCCTCTCCAAGAGAGCCAATAAGATAGCTTTTAAGCGTTCTTTCTGATTTTTTGTTTGCCGCTCTGTTAAATGCGCTGGAACGTGTCTCGCCCATAAGCACTACCTGCAAAGCGTCAATAACCGTAGACTTTCCCGCAGTATTCTTTCCTGTCAAAAAGTTTATATCGCCGAAATCTACGATCTGTTTGTCAAAATAATGCCAGTTTATCAGCAGCAACCTATTCAGTCTCTTCATCAGAAACCTCCTTTTCCAGCTCCAGCGTTTTGCAAATGCTCTTACATTTTTCATTTGACACCGCAAACATTATTGACGGCAATATCATCAGTCTGCAATCATAATCAGTATAACTTTCACCGAGCCTGTATATCAGATTATGTGCTTCAAGTATCCTGAATGTTTCTTTCAGGTCAAGCTGCGTGGGCTTTTTCTTATATATCGAAAAGTCGTTTACGATCTTTCCGATTATCTCAGCAACAGTCGTACAAACATCATTTGAGGAGCTTGCTTGTATACGCTTCTCTTCATAGATCACTCTCATTGCTATGATAACAACAGTCGTCAGCTTGTCAAGCTTCATTTTATTCATTCCGTCAACATTCTCAATGCGTATCACACCATATTGCTTGTCTTGATATATCCGCCAACCTATCATACTGAAATAACCATAAAATAGTTCAAAACGGCGTTCAACAAAAAGATAATCTTTCGATATCCTATGTTTATCGTCGTCCCTCAGCAAATAAGTCGATGACATAAGATAGTTTGCAAGCCTAGCAAATTCAGCCTTTTCTTTGTCGGGCATATTCGCTATTTTGATAAGATCATCTTCTAAGCTCATTTTTTGACCTTCTTTCTGAAAACAATATCGGGTATCTCGTATCCGTCGTGATTTATGCAGCCATCATTTACTTTGATAACATAATCGCTGCCACGATCTCCTGCATATGCCACTGATAACATTGTCATAATATACGCTTCATCGTCATTAACACCAATGTCAGCCGTGCTTATCTCATCTTTGTCGCCAAACATTTTACTCATAAACTTCATTACATTTTTTCTTCTATATTTGCCCTTCATAAGACCCATCGCTTCGGCACGGGCGTTGGCTTCAAGCTCGGCGTCATCCTCGATAATAACAGTTGAAGGCTCATTGTGACGAACTCCACGCTTTCTTTCATACAAGCTCTCCTCGCTGATATAACCAAGATCATAAAGTTCAAATGACTGTGAAAGCATATCAACAGCCATATCCGATGTATCCTCATCAGCAATGTATTTCATCAATGATATGAGATTACCCTTGACAGTCTGGTCAGAATTGATAAGATAATCTATCTTCTGTGTGGTGGCTCTTGTATAATGCCTGTTTTTGTCGTCTATAACACTTATGTAGTCACGTTCAAGACTGTTATATGTATCAAGTATATAGTATATTTTTCGCTGAACGTCTTCATAACATTTGTCTCTTGTGTCAAATTTTTTTGCTGAAAAAGCATAGTCTGCCAAAGAGTCTAACACTTCATCATCGACCAGCCAGCTTTTCAATATCATCTCGATAGGGTGCTTGTATTTCGGTACCGAGTCACGAATTTTCAAAGGCTTGAGGATTCTCTCAGCTATCTCCTGTCTGAACATATCATAATGCAGGCTCAGAACATTGTTTACATTTATGGCGTCGATAAGCTGTTGATTATATGCCGTTATCCCGTGATATGCAGACTTTAAACTCTCAACAAGCTGCTCTGTACGGTTTGCACCATCATATAACGCCGCATACAACTCAAATGGCTCACGTTCATTATCCGCCATTTTTAAAGATGAATAAGTAGAATACACATAGGCGAAATTTTCCTGTTCCTCATAATGAGTAAGATCATACAGCAGCTGTATTATTTTGATACTATAACTAGGCAGAGTGACATAGTCAACAAAGTCCGCTTCCGTCTCAATGAATATCCATTCATCTGTCTTTAATTTTCGGACAATAAAATGTGCCTTTCCTGAAAGAGAATATTCATTCTCAAGCAGCTTTTCATCAGAAAAATCCGCATTGATAATATCGTCCTCAAGAGAAGATATCAGCATTGAAATAAGCTCGTCTTTCGATATCTGAAGATGTATCTTAAAAGCGTCCAGCAGCACGAACAGCGCCTTTACATACAAGCTCTTGTTTGGCGACACCAAGATAGAAAACAAATTCTCGGGCACAACATCATATAAATTCATCACATCACCTCTTCATACAAAATACAAAAACAGCTTGATATCGCTTGTTATGAAATTTTATCCAATTGCATTATATCATATTTTCTAGTATTTCGCAAGCAGTTTTGATTATTTATTTCAATTTTTTATATATTTTTTGTGCAAGTTTTACTTAAGATACAAGAAAAAAGCAGTTAAATGATATGATGATAATATCATTTAACTGCTTTTATTGCTATTTGTTTGTCAACGGCACTTAGAATGTTGCCTATCGAGTACCATTTCACGTCCAATTTGTATATCTACACCCCAAAAACGCCGCAGCGGAAAACCCACAACGGCGTTGATTCTTGGCGCAGATGAAGAGATTTGAACTCTTGCGATGGTATTACCATCCTACCGCATTTCGAGTGCGGACCCTTCAACCACTTGGGTACATCTGCATTGAGTGTGCAATGTCACACTCAGAACGTTTTTATTATACACTACTTTCAAGAAAAAATCAACCCCTTTGAGCAATTTTTTTCTCCGTCCTTGCAAAATTCAGTTGAAAATGAAAATATCAGGGGTGAAAAACGTGAACGCAACAAATAAACCGAACAGCACCAGCATTATGTTGAACCCTGCAATGTTCCCCGAAAAGCAGTCACGACAAACATAGGAACAGTACGCCGCTATCGCCGCAGACAGCACGAACAGCCCTATATCCGCCCACAAAAAATTGTCCCCTGCAATGGCTGTATAGCTGTAAAACGCCGCCACCGTGAACACCATTCCAAGCAAAATGCCCACCGCTTTCGCCGTGATAAGGCTTCCCGTCCGCCTGCGCAGAAAAATATACTCAATGCCGCCAAACGCCAGTGCAGGAAAATACAAAAGCTTCAAATGCTCCCACACGCTCTCGTTTATGGGCGAGAATACCCCCACAGCTGCCCTTTCGCCGCTCCAGCCGTAAACAAAATGCAGCAGCGAGCCTGCCAGTACGATGAATATAAAGTCTGCGATCTCCCAATTTCTTGCTCTGGTCATAATATCACCTCTTAATGTGATATTACCCCATTCCCCTTGCAAATTATGTCAAATCCAAAAAGCGGCGCTGAAAAAATTCCAGCACCGCCATATTTTGATATTAAACTATTAAGCAATTATCCGTGATTTTGCTTTGCCACAACGCTTTCGCCGCAGTATATCTGACGAAGCTTCGGCTTCTCGATCTTGCCCGTCGGGTTTCTCGGAATGTCCGCAAAAATTATCTTGTGCGGTCTCTTGTATCTCGGAAGCTTCTGACAGAATTCCATTATCTCCTCTTCCGTGCAAGGGTGATCGGGCTTGAGCTCTATTATCGCCGCTGCGATCTCGCCAAGTCGCTGATCTGGCAGACCGATTACCGCCACGTCTCTGATAGCAGGGTGGCTTCTGAGGAAGTCCTCGATCTGTACAGGATAAAGATTTTCGCCGCCGCTGATGATAACGTCCTTCTTGCGGTCAACGAGGAAAATAAATCCGTCCTCGTCCTCCTGCGCCATATCCCCCGTGAAAAGCCAGCCGTCCTTCAAAGTCTCCGCAGTAGCCTTCGGGTCTCTGTAATAGCAGGTCATAACACCGGGACCTTTTACGCAAAGCTCGCCCACTTCGCCACGCTTCACAGTATTGCCCTTATCATCAACTATCTTGACCTTCCAGCCAAAGCCTGCCTTGCCTATTGCACCTACCTTGTCAATGTTATCCACACCAAGGTGTACGCAGCCAGGGCCGATAGATTCGCTAAGGCCATAGTTGGTATCATATTTGTGGTTGGGGAAAACCTTCTTCCAGCGTGCGATAAGAGACGGTGGAACAGGCTGCGCACCGATGTGCATAAGTCGCCATTGTGAAAGCTCATACTTTGAAAGTGTCACCTCGCCGCTGTCGATAGCGTCAAGGATATCCTGCGCCCAAGGCACAAGAAGCCATACGATGGTGCATTTCTCCCTCGATACCGTGTCAAGGATAAAGTCAGGCTTTACGCCCTTGAGAAGCACAGCCTTACCGCCCGATATAAGGCTGCCGAACCAATGCATTTTCGCACCTGTGTGATAAAGCGGAGGAATACAAAGGAATACATCGTCCTTGGTCTGACCGTGATGATTCTGCTCAACTCTTGCGGCGTGCATAAGGCTCTCGTGATTGTGCAGGATAGCCTTCGGAAAGCCTGTTGTGCCTGACGAGAAGTAGATAGCCGCATCGTCCTCATCAGTAAGCTCTATGTACGGAGTAGTGCTTGCGCAGTTTGCCGTGAGCCTGTCGTAATGCTCAGCAAATGAAGGACAGTTCTCGCCAACATAGAAAAGCAGTCTGTTCTTGCTTATCTCCTCGGCGATCTCCTCAACTCTTCCGATAAATTCCGGGCCGAATACAAGAATATCCACCTCGGCAAGGTCAAGACAGTATTTTATCTCCTCGGGAGTGTATCTGAAATTCAGCGGCACTGCAAGCGCACCCGTCTTGAGGATACCAAAATAAATAGGCAGCCATTCAAGACAGTTCATAAGCAGGATACCCACCTTGTCACCCTTTTTTACCCCACGGGATAAAAGCAGGTTCGCAAAACGGTTTGCCTTTTCGTTGAAAACGCTCCAGGTTATCTCACGGCGATAATGACAGACAGGGTTAGGCTCGATAAGCTCATATTCCTTCCAAGTCACACGTCTTGTCTCCCTTATCTCGGGGTTGACTTCCACAAGCGCCACGTCGCCGCCGAATTCTCTTGCGTTGCGCTCCAATATATCGGTAATTGGCATAATAAACTTCCTTTCGCAGATAAAAGCCTTAAAGCTTTAAAATCATAATACAAATAATAGTTTACCACATTTCACTCTTAATGTAAAGAGCTTTTCTACCGCCAATTCGCACAAAAACGCTATGGTTTTGTTGTATAATAAAACCATAGCGTTTATATAGAAAGTATAATTGAGCGTGTTATAAAGAAAATAATTTTATTCAAATATTATAGTCATATTATAAGTCCGTGTCTGTCCATTAGGGTGCTCCATTTTAATGCGCACATCAGTCCTGCTGTCCTTTGCACTATATGCGTTAATGGTATATTTATCAAAGGAGATATCAATATTATCGCCACCAACAATATCGACAGAAGTAAAATAGAAGTCAGAGTAATTAGCGTCCATTATTGTAGTTGTATAACCTTTTCCTGCCCATTGTTGCAATGGTATTGAAGGTTCGTACAAATATGTAGTTGTCGTCGTATTCTCTTTCTTAGTAGTCGTGGTAGTCGCAGCCTCAGTTTTGCGCTGAGTGGTGGTTTGGGGAGCTTCCGTCTGCGCAGGTTCTACATAGTCATCATCATAATTGTAACCGCCGTTGTTATTGTTGTCCTCAATATATCCATTGTCGCCGCCAACCTGTTTGGTCTGCTGAATGGTCTCAGCCTCGGTCTTTTTAGTCGTCGTTGTGGTTTTGGACTTGCTTTCGGTGGTGGTCTTTTTTGTGGTGGTCGTCTCGGTGGTGGTGGCAGTCGTGGTTGTCGTGGTGGTGCTGCTCACGCTTTCGGACGTGGTTGAAGCAGTCGTTGCCTTAGTCGTCGCCGCCGCAGATGAACTGTCGCTGACATCGCCGCAGCCCACAAGCCCAGCCACCAGCATATTAACTATCGCCACAAACAAAACCATTTTCTTCATACTATTGCGCATAATGTCACGCTCCCTATACTTCATTGTGTTAATTATACATTATTCGCCTTTTTTTGTCAAGCCTTTTGAAAAAGTTTGACAAACATATTCACTAGTGATATACTATTACAAATGTCAAGCTGTTGAAAAAGCACAGATAACCACAATTTTGTGGTGTAGGGGACGTCCTCGACGTCCCACTCGCTCTGCGCCTTTTTTCGACCAGCCAATATATCAATCAAGCAAACTATGGAGGAAATCAAATTGAAATTAAAGGAAGGACGTTTTATAAAAAGTCTGCGCAGTATGTTCAGCCTCCGCTGGGATATGGCAGACCCCGAAGAGATACATAACACCATAACCGCAGGGGCAAAGCTTCAAGGCACCAATATGTGTATCCTAATGCTGGCAATACTCATCGCCTCGATCGGTCTGAATATGAATTCCACCGCCGTAATAATCGGCGCAATGCTCATCTCGCCACTTATGGGCGGCATCACAGCTATCGGCTACGGCATTGCCACAAATGACCTTTCGCTGTCAAAAAGCGCCGCAATACGCCTTGGCATACAGGTGGTCATCTGCCTTATCACTTCGACGATCTATTTCACAATTTCGCCAATCACCACAGCCTCGTCCGAGCTTCTCGCCCGAACCACTCCAACGGCTTGGGACGTTCTCATCGCCCTCTTCGGCGGACTTGCCGGCATAATCGGTCAGACCCGAAAGGAAAAGAGCAACGTTATCCCCGGCGTGGCGATCGCTACCGCCCTTATGCCGCCACTCTGCACCGCAGGCTATGGCCTTGCAAGACACCGCTTCGATTATTTCAGCGGCGCAATGTATCTTTTCTTTATCAACAGCTTTTTCATCTGCCTCGCCGCTATCCTCGTCTTGAAGCTTCTAAGGCTTCCCCACGGCAATGACATCAATCCAAAAGCTCTCAAAAAGATACACCGCAATATCGCCGTTATAGCTATCGTCACAATGCTCCCCAGCATTTACCTTGCCTACGATATCGTAAACACACAGGTGGATACCAGCAGCGCAGAGCGTTTTATCTCCGACGCTTTTGACTTTGAAGGCACACAGATAGTGCAGAAAACTATCAGCACCGATGATAAGCTTATCGAGGTTGCGCTTCTCGGCAAAAAGATAAGCGCCGATGAGACAAAAGAGCTGCAAAACGAACTGAAAGATTACGGCTTGAAGGGCTACAAGCTGGTAATCACCCAGACCGAGGTAGAAAAGGGCGTAACCGCCGAGGAAGTCGAGAGAATGCTCGAAGAAAACTCCGACAACGAGGAAACTCAAAACAAGGTAGCGCAGGTGCTCGCTCAAAAAGAAAATGACGAGCTAAAGCAGGAAAATGAAGATCTCAAAGCCCAGCTTGAAAGCTATCAGAATTACAATATCGACGTCAGCGACGTTGCCGAAGAGCTTTCGATAGTCTATCCGCAGATAACAGGCGCAGCTGCAGGCCATATGAACAGCCATTCCGTGGGTTCAAGCTCCTCAGTCACAGGCATAACGGTGGTGCTTTATGAAAACAAAGCCCTCTCCGACAGCCAGCTCACCACAGTAACAGAATTTCTCAAAAAGCGCCTTGACGTTACAAATGTCACAGTTATCCAGCAGGTGGAGCAAACGACTGCCGCCAAGACCGAAAAAACTGAGAAAACAGATAAAACAGAGAAAAAGAATTGAAAAAATCAATGAAAACCCCTTGCAATCTCTGAAAAGATGTGTTATAATATATTAAAATGTATAATTATGTTTTGGAGGATTTAAAATGAGCGTAATCGAGATCGTTGCAGGTGCGCTGCTTATTATAGCCAGCCTCGTTATCATACTTGTTGTTCTTGCACAGGATACCAAAGAGCAGGGTCTTACTTCTGCTATCGGCGGTGGATACAATGATTCATTCTACGGAAAGAATGGTTCAAACACAAAGGACGCCAAGCTTAACAGACTGACAAGGATCAGCGCAATATTGATCTTTGTGATAACACTTGCTGTCAATATCATTTATCAGATCAAGAAATAATTGATTGCCCTGCTCCGTGCAGGGCTTTTTCATTGTTGGAATGTAAAATCGAAAAACTGGGGAAAAATAAGAGTAAAAAGAATATAAAAAGTATAAAGAAAGGAAATTTATGAAGATAGATTATAAAAAACTTATTTACAGCAAACTGAAAAAAGCAGGCAAGAAGCCGCTTAAATTCAAAGAACTTTTGAAGCTCTGCCGCTGCAAGGGCTTTGACTTTGACAAGTTCACAAAAGCGGTGGAAAAAATGAAAAAGAACGGCGAGATCATGGAGGACAAATTCGGCTTCCGTATCGTTGACCCGAAAAAATTCGTCAAGTGCGAGGTCACAAGGCTCAACAAGACCTATGGCTTCGTGAAAAATCTCAGCACCAATGAGGAGATTTTCGTCGTTGGCAAGCTTCTTAAGGGCGCAATGCCCCACGATATCGTCCTTGTAAGAACATTCCAAGGCGAGGGCGCTTCACTCGAGGGCGAGGTAATGTCCATTGTGGAGGAGAATTTCTCCAAGTTCACGGGCGAGCTGGTCAGCGAGTTCGGCGTGCTGAAGATCGTGCCGGACGTGCTTTCAAAGTACGCAATGCCATTCGATAACCCAATGCGCCTTGAGCTCCACAAGGGCGACAAGGTGGTCGCACAGATAACAAAGCGTGGCAATAAACATTCCGAACACCGCTGCGAGATAGTTTCAAGCTATGGCAGTTCGCTGAAAGCTTCTTCCTGCGCCCTTAGTATCCTTGAAGTCAACGGCCTGACCCCTGTTTTCCCGAATGAGGTCATCTATGAAGCCAAGGTTATGTCCGATTATTCCAAGATCGCCGAGGAAGCCCCAAACCGCCTTGACCTCCGTGACAAGCCTATTTTCACTATCGACGGCGCTGATACAAAGGATATCGACGACGCTATCTCCGTTGAAAAGACCAAGGACGGCTATCTGCTTGGCGTTCATATCGCCGACGTTTCCCATTATGTCCGCCCGAAATCCCAGCTTGATAACGAAGCTTTCAAGCGTGGCACCAGCGTTTATTACGCAAACCGAGTTATCCCAATGCTGCCGAAAGAGCTTTCTAACGGCATTTGCTCCCTCAATCCGCAGGAAGATCGCCTTGCATTCTCCTGCCTTTGCGACCTTGACAAAAAGGGCAATATCAGAGAATACAAGTTTGCAAAATCAATTATCCGCTCCCGTGTAAAGGGCGTATATTCCGAGATAAACGAGCTTCTGAGCGGCTGCGCTTCCGATGAAGTCTGTCAAAAATACGCCGAAGTCCTCGACCAGCTTCCTATTATAAAGGAGCTTGCGGATATCCTTTACAAAAACAAAAAGGACAGAGGCGCACCCGAACTTGAGACCGCCGAAAGCAAGCTTCTTATCAACGAAGAGGATATATGCGTCGGCGTTGCACAGCGCACAAGAGGCCGCAGCGAGGAGATAATAGAGGACTTTATGCTTATCGCAAACGAGTGCGCAGCCCGTTTCGGTACGGATAATAACCTGCCTTTTGTATATCGTATCCACGAAGAGCCTTCCGCCGAGAAGCTCGACTCCCTCAAGGAAGCCCTTGCCAAGCTGAACGTTCAGTATAAACTTGGCGAAACAGCCACCCCTGCGGATATGTCCGCAATTCTCGCCGCTTCAAAGGGCACGGATATTGATATGATAATGAACAATATCGTGCTGAGAAGTATGTCAAAGGCAAGATATGACACCGAGCCTGTCGGTCATTTCGGACTTGCGCTGGAAGATTATGCACACTTCACCTCGCCTATAAGAAGATACCCCGACCTCACTATCCACAGGATTATGTCGGAATTTCTCAGCGGCACAACAGCTGAAGAATGTGCGACAAAGTTCAACAAGTTCGTTTACGCTTCCGCCGATCAGTCCACAAAGACGGAGCTCACCGCAATGCAAGTTGAGCGCAGCTGCGAGGACTGTTACAAGGCCGAGTATATGAGCGCACATATCGGCGAAGAGTTTGAGGGCACAGTAGTTTCCGCCGTTGAGTTTGGCGTGTTCATCGCCCTGCCGAACACCTGCGAAGGACTTCTCCATACAGACAATATGACCGACGGCGAATATGTCTGCGACGATATGGTGAGCCTTAAAAATCTCACCGACGGCACGGTCTATCGTGTCGGCGACCCTATCAGGGTCAAGGTCATAAACGCCAACGTTAATTCAGGCAAGATAGATTTCGCACTTGCAGGGCTGGACGAAGAATAACATTTACACAATACAAAAAGGGAAACTTCCGCAAAAGAAGTTTCCCTTTTCTGTTATATTTCTGCTATTCAAATGTGCCGATCACGATACCGCAAACTGCGAATTGTAAAGATCAGCATAGAAACCATTCTTAGCTATAAGCTCATCGTGGCTTCCCTGCTCAACAATGTGTCCTGCGTTCATAACGATGATAGTGTCAGCGTTCTTGATAGTCGAAAGTCTGTGGGCGATGATAAAGCTCGTCCTGCCTTCCATCATCTTTTCAAATGCACGCTGAACAAGTATCTCAGTTCTCGTATCAATAGATGAAGTCGCCTCGTCAAGGATAAGCATTGGCGGCAGCGAAAGCATTACTCTTGCGATACAAAGAAGCTGCTTCTGTCCTGCTGAGATCGTGCTGTAACCGTCCGAAATGATAGTGTCATAACCCTGTGGCAAACGCTTTATAAAGCTGTGACAATGCGCCGATTTTGCCGCTGCGATCATTTCTTCCTCCGTTGCGTCCGGCTTGCCGTAGCAGAGATTTTCCCTTATCGTACCTGTTTTCAGCCAAGTCTCCTGCAATACCATTCCGTACATACTTCTCATTGAATCTCTTGTACATTTCTTGATAGGCTCGCCGCTTATGCGTATCTCACCGCTGTCGGTGTCGTAAAATCTCATAAGCAGATTTATCATCGTGGTCTTGCCGCAGCCTGTCGGCCCAACGATAGCCGTGCGCTGACCACTCTTGACGTGAAGATTGAAGTTCTCGATAAGCTTCACCTCAGGCACATAGCTGAATGAAACATTGTCAACGTCAACAGTTCCGTCAACGGAAGTGAGCACATTTGCGTCCTTGCTGTCAGGTATCTCCTCAGTTTCGTCAATAACTTCAAACACACGCTTTGCAGAAGCAAATGCGCTTTGCAGCTCAGTTATAACGCCCGATATCTCGTTGAAAGGCTTTGTATATTGGTTTGCATAAGTGAGGAAGCAGCTAAGATTTCCGACTGTAAATCCGCCGCCGATAACGGAAAGCGCACCCACGATACCAACAGCCATATATACAAGATTGTTTACAAATCTCGTGCAAGGATTTGTGAGCGATGAGAAAAACGTTGCGTTAAGTCCAACCTTCTGCAATCTGAGGTTCACGTCCTCAAACTGCTCCTCTGCTTTCTCCTGGAAGCCAAAAGCCGTAACAGTTTTCTGATTTCCCGTCATCTCTTCCACAAGGCTGGTCATCTCTCCTCTTGCGATTGACTGCTGGTGGAAAAGCTTGAATGTGTTCTTTGCGATAAATCTTGCCACGAAAAGTGACAGCGGCGTGAGGATAACAACGATAAGCGATATCTTCACGTTTATGGAAAGCATAAAGCCAAGTGTACCGAAAATCGTACAAACGCCCGTGAAGAGCTGTGAAAATCCCATAAGCAAGCCGTCTGATACCTGCTCAAGGTCTGAGATTATACGGCTGATTATATCACCGTGCGGGTGTGAATCGATATACGAAAGTGGCAGCTTTTGAAGCTTGCCGAAAGCCTCGTTTCTGATATCTCTTACAACGCAATAGGTTATCTTGTTCGTGCAAAGGGACATAAGCCATTGCGAAATGCCCGTTATCGCCACAACAACGCCCAGCTTAATTATAATGCTGAGTATTCCGTCAAAATCAACCTGCCCCTTGGCAATGATAAGGTCAACAGCGTCGCCCACAAGTATCGGCGCATAAAGCGTCGTCGCAACGGTTATCACCGCAAACACCATTGACAGCACGAACAGCCACATATGAGGCTTTGCATATTTCAAAAGCGGTCTTAATGCGGAAGTATCAAGCTTCTGCTTTGTTTTTTGCTTGCTAATTTTACTCATTTGCTTCCGCCTCCTTTTCTGAAAGCTGTGAAAGACAAATTTCTTTGTATACCTCACAGCCGTGATAAAGTTCCTTGTGTGTGCCAATGCCTGCGATCTTTCCGTCGTCAAGAACGATTATCTTGTCAGCGTTCTTGATAGATGAGATTCTCTGAGATACGATAAACACGGTCATACCCTCGGTCTTGTCGTGGATAGCCTTTCTCAGTCTTGCGTCTGTTGCAAGGTCAAGTGCTGAAGCCGAGTCGTCAAGAATGAGTATCTCAGGGCTGCCAACAAGTGCCCTCGCAATAGTCAATCTCTGACGCTGACCGCCCGAAAGGTTCTTACCTTCCTGAAGTATCATCTCGTCCAGCTTGTCGGGCTTCTGCTCAACAAAATCCTTTGCCTGTGCGATATCCAGTGCCTTCCAAATATCCTCGTCGCTGGCGTTCTGATCTCGCCACTTCATATTGTATCTGATCGTGCCCTTGAAAAGCACAGCCTTCTGCGGAACGATGCCCACCTTGTTTCTAAGCTGCGTGAAAGGATATTCCTTGACGTTGACGCCGTCCACAAGAACTTCGCCCTTTGAAACGTCGTAAAATCTTGGGATAAGATTGATAAGCGAAGTCTTGCCCGAACCTGTACCGCCGATAACGCCAACAATTTCGCCCTTCATCGCCTTGAAACTTATTCCCGACAATGCCGATTCATCAGCCGTGCCGTATGAGAAATCGCAGTCTCTAAACTCAACGCAAGGCGCACCCTCAACATCGCTGACAGCCTTGTTGCCATTATCAGAAACGCTAGGCTTGATGTCAAAAACATCGTTTATTCTGATAGCCGAAGCCTGCATTTTTGTGATATTTGTAACAAGTATCGCCATAGCAAGCAGCGCCAAAAGTATCTGATTCATATAGTTTATCAGCGCAATAACTTCACCCTGAGAGATAGCGCCTGTATAAACAGTCTTTCCGCCGAACCATATTATAGCAAGTATAGCAAGGTTCACGATAACATAAGTCGCAGGGTTCATCAGCGCCGAAATACGTCCCGCAACGATCTGCTGACGTTTCAGCTCCTCAGTATTGTCCGCAAACTCCTTCTCCTCGTCCTTTTGACGTGAAAAAGCTCTGATAACTCTTGCACCAGTCAGCGTTTCGCTTGTCATAAGGTTGGTCTTGTCAAGCTTTTTCTGAATGTTCTTATACTGAGGAATGGTTATGTGCATTATAAGATAGATAACATAAGCAAGGCAAGGCGCAATAACAAGGAATATAAGGGTCAGCTTCACGGATATGGTAAACGCCATTATGATAGAACCCAGCACGATAAACGGCGAGCGGAGAAACAGTCTCAGCAGAATGTTCACGCCCTGCTGAGCGGTGTTGATATCCGCAGTCATTCGTGTAACCAGCGTGTGGCTTCCCACGCTGTCGATCTCGGAATACGAAAGCGAGTTGATGTGCTTGAAAAGGTCACGTCTCAAAGCCGTACCAAATCCCAGCGACGCCTTTGCGGCGAAATACTGCGCCGTCAGCGAACAAGCCAGTCCGCAGAACGCCAGCAAAACCAGCACTCCGCCCATTTTATAAATATAAGGTTTGTCAGCATTTTTAATACCCACGTCGATGATATTAGCCATAACCAGCGGCACCGCAAGCTCGAAGCAAGCCTCGATAAGCTTGAACAGCGGCCCGATTATGCTTTCTTTTTTGTAGTTTTTCAGATACCTAAAAAGCTTCAGCATTTTTCTTTCTCCCAACTGTATAAATTCATAAAGTCATATAGAATTTATTGTATCATATACTTTTGTATATTTTTGCGATTATATATTAATAACTTTGTCAATGCCATAATTTTCACAAATAATGCAAACAGATAGCCAAAATAGCATAAACACATTATTCCATAATACGTTTTATATTGACAATCGTTGTTAAATGTTAGTAGTAGCTCTTACGGAGTTTATCAAAAACAAAAAAAATAACCGCCCCAGCCTTCGAAATCTGAGCGGTTATTTTTAACAACTTAAATCGGAGGACGACCGTCTATCGGTGTGCTCCTTTCTCTATTTACATTATACACCACTCTCCCGAATTTGTCAAGCACAATGGAAAACATTAAATGATTTATGTATTTGGTGGTTTCATACAGTTTCGCACCATTGTAATTTTACATAGATTTTCTTGAAATCAACACAATTATATTGTATAATATAGATAGTCCGAAAGAAGATGAAAAAATCCAATTTATCGGATAAGACAATAAAAATCATACAGATATTGAAAGGCGGAATAAATTATGGCAAACAGAATGATACTTAACGAGACCTCATATTTCGGCGCAGGCTCTATCAGCGAGATCGTTACAGAGGCTAAGAAGAGAGCTTTCAAAAAGGCTCTCGTAGTTACAGACCCAGACCTTATCAAGTTCAACGTTGCAAAAAACGTTACCGATCTTCTTGACGAGGCAGGACTGGCTTATGATATCTTCTCACAGGTAAAGGCTAACCCGACTGTAAATGTCGTTAAGGCAGGTATCGAAGCTTTCAAGACAGCGGGCGCTGACTATCTTATCGCTATCGGCGGCGGTTCTTCAATGGATACCGCAAAGGCTATCGGCATTATCATCAATAACCCTGAGTATGCCGACGTTACTTCCCTCGAGGGCGCTATCGACACAAAGAACCCAAGCGTTCCGATAATCGCCGTTCCTACAACAGCAGGTACAGCCGCAGAGGTAACTATCAACTATGTTATCACAGATGAGGAAAAGAAGAGAAAGTTCGTCTGCGTTGACCCTCACGATATCCCTGTAGTTGCTATCATCGATGCTAAGATGATGTCATCAATGCCAAAGGGTCTTACAGCTTCAACTGGTATGGACGCTCTTACTCACGCAATCGAAGGCTACACAACTCTCGGCGCTTGGGAGCTTACTGATATGATGCACCTCAAGGCTATCGAAGTTATCTCACGTTCGCTGAGAAAGGCCGTTGAGAACGACCCACAGGGCAGAGAGGATATGGCTCTCGGTCAGTATATCGCAGGAATGGGCTTCTCAAACGTTGGTCTGGGCGTTGTTCACGGAATGGCTCACCCACTCGGCGCTTTCTATGATACACCACACGGAATCGCAAACGCCGTTCTGCTCCCATATGTAATGGAGTACAACGCTGAATATACAGGCGAAAAGTTCAAGTATATCGCCGAAGCAATGGGCGTTGACACAACAGGTATGAGCCAGGCAGAGTACAGAGCTGCCGCTGTAAACGCCGTTAAACAGCTTTCAAAGGACGTTGGTATCCCTGAGAAGCTCCACGAGATAGGCGTTAAGGAAGAAGACCTCCAGGCACTTTCAGAGTCCGCATTCGCAGACGTGTGCACAGGTGGCAACCCAAGACCTTGCACAGTTGAGTCTATCCTCGGAATCTACAAGACCGCATTCTAAGCTGCAAGCCAGTTTATCATCATCTGCCCTCGTTTGTTCGGGGGCAGATTTTTTCTTGCAGAAAATTAGATTTTATGGTATGATATAGTTGATTTAAAGTGCATTTTAAGTCGGCAAATTATAATAAATTATAATAATTGTAATTGGAGAATATCGAAAAAGCAGCAAATCATCGGGCGACCACAGGTCGCCCTTACATCAAATTGCGTATTTAAGCGCATATGTAGGGGCGAACATCGTTCGCCCGTGGCTGTTGATGATCTACAAAACAACTAAGAAGGGAGTCATTACTTATTATGAGATTACTTCTTGCAGAAGATGAAGTCGAGCTGGCAAATGCGCTCTCGGCTGTTTTGAAACATAATAACTATTCCGTTGACGCCGTCTATAACGGCACGGACGCCTATAACTACGCCATTTCACAGGATTATGACGGCATCGTGCTGGATATTATGATGCCGGGTATGAACGGCATCGAGGTGCTGAAAAAGCTCCGTGAAAAGGGCGTGCAATGCCCCGTGCTGCTGCTCACCGCAAAATCTGATATCGAGGACAGGATAACAGGCCTTGATTCTGGTGCGGACGATTACCTTACAAAGCCTTTCGCTATGGGCGAGCTGCTGGCGAGGATCCGTGCAATGACAAGGCGCAAGACCGAGTTTGCGCCGACAACGCTTGCTTTCGGCAATGTGTCCCTCAATAGGCAAAGCTTTGAACTTTCAGGGCCAAATGGCGCTCAAAAGCTTGGCAACAAGGAATTTCAGATGATCGAAACTCTTATGCTCAACCACGGCAGACTTATCTCCACCGAGCGCTTTATGGAAAAGATATGGGGTTATGATTCCGACGCCGAGATCAACATCGTGTGGGTGTATATATCATATCTGCGCAAAAAGCTTGCTAATATCGGCGCAAATATTGAGATAAAGGCTACCCGTGGCGTTGGATATACATTGGAGGAAGTCAAATGATAAAGCGGCTGCAACGAAAATTCGTTATCATCGCCGCCGTCTGCCTGCTTATCGTTGAGCTTGCTATCGTTGGCGGAATAAACGCTGTCAATATCTATCAGACCAACAAAAATGCCGACGAGCTTCTCACAATGATAATCGACAATGACGGCCGCTTCCCAGAGTTCGACCCTATGGGCAAAAAGCCTGATAAGCCGCAGGATAACAGCAGTTCGGACAGCTCCGATAATTCTGCCGACAATTCCACCGGCGATAATGTCGACAACAAGCCCATTGTTTTCGGACACAACAAGCACAATGGCTTCAACGAGGAGACAAAATATCAGACGAGATATTTCGTTGTATACGCAAACGAAAGCGGCGAGATCACCAAAGTTGATACAGGCCACGTTGCGGCTGTTACAAGCGCAGAAGCTATCGAGTACGGCAAAGAAATTCTCGCCGGCGGAAAAACAAGCGGAAATTACGGCAATTACCGATATAAAGCCGCCAACAAAGACAGTGGAAAAATGCTGGTGTTTATGGACTGCCGCAGCGATTCTGCCACAAAGCACCGCTTCCTGCTGGTGTCCTGCGGTATCGGTATCGGCGGATATATTTTGGTCTGCCTGCTGATAATAATTTTCTCGAAGCGTGCCATACGCCCTGTTATCGAAAGCTTTGAAAAGCAAAAGCAATTTATTACCGACGCAGGTCACGAGATAAAAACGCCGCTGGCAATAATCTCCGCAAACACGGAAGTCCTCGAAATGGTCTCAGAGCCAAACGAATGGACGCAGAGCATTAAAAATCAGGTGTCAAGGCTCAGCGGACTGGTGAAAAATCTCCTCAGCCTTGCGAAAATGGAAGAGGAAAAGCCTGCGCTTACTATGGCGGACTTCAATATCTCCGACGCAGTTTTTGACGCTGCTGCGCCATTTGTGACCCTTGCAGAGACAAAGGGCAAAAGCCTTGATATCGACGTTGAGAACGGTTTGAGCTACCACGGGGACGAGGGTGCTATAAGGCAGCTTGTTTCTGTGCTGACGGAAAATGCTGTGAAATATTCAGACGACGGCGGCGATATAAGAGTCGAGCTGAAGGCTTGTCACGGCGGCAAGGAGATAAAGCTTGAAGTTTCAAACCCCTGCGCAAACCCACCCGAGGGCGATCTTTCAAAGCTCTTCGACCGCTTCTATCGTGAGGACAGTTCAAGGCAGCGTTCGGGTGACGACAAAAAAGGCGGCTATGGCATTGGCCTTTCTATCGCCCGGGCTATCGTTATCTCCCACAAAGGCAAAATTTCCTGCCGTGCTGAAAACGGGCGGATATTCTTCACCGCCCTGCTGAAAATGTAGCATTTTGTGGATATCCACAATTTATAGCACAAACGTTCCATGCAGAATATTATAAAATATTCATATTTTGAAAAAAGTGTTGACAAACAGAAAAAAGTATGGTATGTTTATATCAATAGGTTTAAATGCCGTGATGGAAATAAGTAGCCTTTGAAGAAATTCAAGAGAGCTTTCGGCTGGTGTGAGAAAGCATTTCGATATCGAGCGAATACATTCCTGAGCTGTCCGCCGAGAAAGCTTTTGCGCAAGGCGGAACGTTTTGCATACGTTATAGTGCATTGGCTTCGCTTTTGCCGAGCCGTGAGGTCGGGGCTTTTCCCGATAAACTGAGGTGGTACCACGATCATTCGTCCTCTGACAGATATTCTGTCGGAGGGCTTTTTTATTGCGTTTTTTATGCAAAGATCAGATCGGTGCGCCTGTTATCAAATTTTTGGAGGTATAAAAATGACAGTATTTGAAGAACTGAAAAGAAGAGGACTTCTCGCTCAGCTGACTGACGAGGAGGAGATCAAGGAGCTTATCAACGCTGGCAAAGCAACATTCTATATCGGCTTTGACCCAACTGCTGATTCGCTCCACGTTGGTCACTTTATGGCGCTTTGCCTTATGAAGAGA
The DNA here is from genome assembly GCF_019423705.1 of Ruminococcus sp. Lineage (GTDB taxonomy): Bacteria > Bacillota > Clostridia > Oscillospirales > Ruminococcaceae > Hominimerdicola. The sequence continues at coordinate 30,712 of NZ_JAHZAX010000008.1, forward strand.
CTTCAGATGGCAGGCAACAAGCCTATCGTTCTTATTGGCGGCGGTACTGCTATGATAGGCGACCCATCTGGCAAGACTGATATGAGAAAGATGATGACAAAGGAAACTATCAACCACAATGTTGAATGTTTCAAAAAGCAGATGTCACACTTCATTGATTTTTCTGATGATAAAGCTATTATCGTAAATAACGGCGATTGGCTTCTCGACCTTAACTATGTTGACGTGCTTCGTGACGTTGGCGCTTGCTTCTCTGTAAACAAAATGCTCACATTCGAGTGCTACAAGCAGAGAATGGAAAGAGGACTTACTTTCCTTGAATTCAACTATATGATTATGCAGTCATACGACTTTTACAGACTGTTTCAGGATTACGGCTGTAATATGCAGTTCGGCGGCGACGATCAATGGGCTAATATGCTTGGCGGTACTGAACTTATCAGAAAGAAGCTCGGCAAGGACGCTTACGCTATGACTATCACTCTGCTTCTCAACTCTGAAGGCAAGAAGATGGGCAAGACTGAAAAGGGCGCTGTTTGGCTCGACCCTGAAAAGACTTCACCATACGAGTTCTATCAGTATTGGAGAAACGTTGGCGACGCTGACGTTATCAAGTGCTTGAAGATGCTTACATTCGTTCCTATCGAGGAGATCGAGGAAATGGAGAAGCATATGGAGGGCGCTGAGTACAACAAGGCTAAGGAACTGCTGGCTTACGAGCTTACAAAGCTTGTTCATGGACAGGAAGAGGCTGACAAGGCTGACGCTGCGGCAAAGGCTATTTTCGCCGGCGGCGGAGACAGCGCCGATATGCCAAGCACAACTATCCCTGCGGCTGACCTTACAGACGGCAAGATCGGCATTCTGACCCTTCTCGTTAAGTGCGGACTTTGCCCGTCAAACGGCGAAGCTAGACGTCTTGTAACACAGAACGGTATCGCTGTCAACAACGAAAAGTTCACAGACCCTAAGGGACTTGTTGATCTTTCCGAGCCTGTTGTTATCAAGAAGGGCAAGAAGGTATTCCACAAGGCTATTGCAGAATAAAAAAGCGAAAAATAATTTCCACGGGCGGACTATGTTCGCCCGTTTTTTTTGCTTTTGGTAGCAGTTTTTAATGGCTTTCATAAACTTTCACACAAAATACATATATGGTTTAGCTATAATTAAAGTTCTTAATATATACTTTTAATCAAAGAAAAGTTTACAAAGCTTTACGCAGATCTTACGCAAGATCAAGATCAGAAAGGGGCGGAGAAAATGAACGCTTACCAAGAAGTTTTCAAGCGTATCGAGAAAAAGTACATACTTGACGAGCCTACATACGAAAAACTCATCAAGCGGCTTGAAAAACATTTTGTCAGCGACAAATACGGCAAGAGCACCGTCTGCAATATATATTTCGATACTCCCAGCCATTTGCTGGTGAGAAATTCCATCGAGAAGCCTGTTTACAAGGAAAAGCTGAGAGTGAGAAGCTACGGCGTGCCGAATGACGATTCGATGGTGTTCGTGGAGCTCAAGAAAAAGTACAAGGGCGTTGTTTACAAGCGCCGCATTGAAATGAGCCTTGAACAGTCGAGAGATTTTATTGCAGGACGTGAGATACCTCACAAGAACGTTCAGATCGAAAACGAGCTGAAATATTTTCTCAAATTCTATGAGGGCATTGCACCTGCGATGTATCTAAGCTATGACAGGATCGCCCTTTGCGGCATTGAAAATCCTGCGCTGAGAGTGACATTCGATACCCACATTCTTTATCGTGAAGAACAGCTTGAGCTTGACAAGGGCATATGGGGCAAGGAGCTTCTGCCCATTGGCACAAGGATAATGGAGATAAAGATCCCTGGCGTTATGCCGATGTGGCTGTCGGAGATACTTGACGAGCTAAAGATATTCCCTGCTTCATATTCCAAATACGGAACTGCGTATCTAAACGAACTTTCTGAAAAAATCAATAAAGGTAAGGTGACCAGCTGTGCTTGAGACTGCAACAACTACGACTACAACTACAACAGCCGCTTCGGCTATCACGACGGGAGAATTTATTTACTGTACCGCCGCTTCACTTATTTTAGGACTTATAATCGCATTTGCGTTTAACTTTAAACAGAAAAAGACAAAAAGCTTTATGACCACCCTTGCACTGCTGCCTGTTATCGTGCAGGTAGTGATAATGCTGGTAAACGGAAATATTGGCACGGGCGTTGCAGTTATGGGCGCATTCAGCCTTGTAAGATTCCGTTCAGCACCGGGAAGCGCAATGGATATCTGCGCAATATTCCTTTCAATGGCTGTGGGACTTGCAACAGGTACAAATCATCTTGTGCTGGCAATAGTTCTTGCGGTGAGCGTTGGCTTGCTGAACATCATCTATATGCTGCTTCCATTTGGCAAGAAGGACACGGCGCAGAAAGAGCTTACTATCACTATCCCCGAGAGCCTTGATTACACGGAAGTTTTCGACGATATTTTCGACAAGTATCTTTCAAACTGTGAGCTTGTTTCAGTCAAGACAACAAATATGGGCAGCCTTTTCAAGCTGAAATATCGCATTGATCTCAAATCAGACGCCAATGAGAAAAAACTTATTGACGAGCTAAGGTGCAGAAACGGCAATCTTGAGATTATGTGCGCAAGGGCTGCCGATCAAAACGAAGAGGCTCTTTAACAAAATTTAGCTTTAACTTGATTTGCTATTTTCAATCCAACAACTTTTTATAAGCTAGCCGCACAAGGTCAAAGCGGTCTTGTGCGGCTTTTTGCAACCATTTTTCCAAATTCGACACACTTTGAGGGGGCATTTATTGTGAAAAAGACTAACGTTAAGAGAATTGCGGCATTATCTGCGGCTGTGCTTATTGCATTTTCAGCATTTACAGGCTGTTCGGAACAGAGTTCAAGCAGCTCCACCACTTCGTCAACATCATCAGTTGTGGCTAAATCTGACATTGACACAAGCGTTGCGGCGGAAGATATTGACGTTGGATATGACGAGACAAGCGCTGTATCTATCGCATTTGCAGACGGCGCTGCAACAGTCAGCGGCGAGGGTGCGGCTGTCGACGGCGAAACTGTTACAATATCTCAAGCAGGCACTTATATCCTTTCGGGCAGCGCTTCAAACGGCAGGATAATCGTTGCGGCGGACAAAAAGGCGGAAGTCAAGCTTATTTTCAACGGCGTGACGATAAACTGCGCTGACAATGCTCCCCTGCTGGTCAGCAAGGCAAAGAAGGTCTACATCGTTCTTGAGGACGGCACGGAAAACACGCTGACTGACGGCGAAAGCTATTCCCTTGGCGAGGACGACAGCAACACCGACGGCGCAATTTTCTCAAAGGCTGATCTGACAATAAACGGCAGCGGAACGCTTAACGTTACCGCAAATTACAAGCACGGAATTGTTTCAAAGGACGATCTTGTTATCACCGACGGCAACATCAATGTTACATCCGCTTCAACGGCGATAGTCGGCAAGGACAGCGTTAAGATATCTGGCGGCACGTTTGACATCTCCGCAGGCACTAACGGCATAAAGTCCACAAATTCTGAGGAAAGCGACAAGGGATTTATCAGCATTACAGGCGGCAACATCACCATTGTTTCAAATAATGACGCTCTTGAGGCGCAGACAGTTTTGACTGTTGAGGGCGGAACTTTCGATATCACCACAGGCGGCGGAAGCGCAAACGCTTCGATGAAGTCTGACGGCACACCTAACGGCGATTGGCAGAACAATATGGGCAACGGCGGTGGAGGCCCTAGAGGCGGTGATATGGGCGGAGGACGTCCTGACGATAACGGCGGCGGAATGGGCGGCGACCCACCTGCAATGCCTACTGACAATGGAAGCGACGAGCTGAGCATTGTGGCTGCTTCAAACGAGACAACGACTGACGCAAGTTCGGACGATTCTTACAGCTCAACATCGACATCAACTTCCGCAAAGGCTTTGAAGGCTGACAGCGAGGTCAATATCAGCGGCGGCGAATTTAAGATCGACTCGGCGGACGACTCAGTTCACAGCAACGGCAACATTGTTATCACAGGCGGCACTATCACGGCTTCATCGGGCGACGACGGTATGCACACAGACGGCGGTCTGACAATATCTGACGGAACGATCGACATTCAGAAGAGCTACGAAGGCATTGAGGGCTCTATCGTGACCATTGACGGCGGAACTATCTCGGTGGTTTCCAGCGATGACGGCATCAACTGCGCAGGCGGCAGCGACACAGGCTCGACCGACAGAATGGGCGCAGATCAGTTCTCGGCGCAGGACGGCGTTGAGCTTAGCATCAACGGCGGAACTGTCACGATCAATGCTGACGGCGACGGACTTGACTCAAACGGCAATTTCACTATGACAGGCGGCACAGTTTACGTTTGCGGCCCAACCAACGGCGGCAACGGCGCTCTTGACTACAACGGCACGGCAACAGTCACAGGAGGAACGCTTATCGCCTGCGGAGCGGTGGGAATGGAAGAGGGCTTCGGCGACGCTTCCACGCAATACAGCGTGCTCCACAACCTTGGTTCGCCGGTATCAGCCAACGAGGAGCTGACCATTTCTGACAGCGATGGCAATGTTATTCTCAGCTTCACCCCTGTTAAGACTTGGCAGAGCGTTGTATTCACAAGCGCTGACCTTAAAGACGGCGAGACTTACACGATCACGGCAGGTTCGCAGACTGAGACTGTAACTATTGACGGCATTATTACTTCAAATTCCACAGGTCAAAGTTTTGGCGGCCCCGGTGGCGGACGAGGTTTCTGATATAAATGGGAAAAGGACGAGCATTTGATGTTCGTCCTTTTATTATTTGTTGCGTAATTTATACACAAAAAAGCCGCCTCTTGCGAAGCGGCTTTTAGTAAGCAATTTAGTCTTGGCTGTGCAAATTATGCGAGCTCAGCAAAGTACTTGATAGTTCTTACCATCTGTGATGTGTAAGAATTCTCGTTGTCGTACCAAGAAACTACCTGAACCTCATAGAGATCGTCAGCGATCTTAGATACCATTGTCTGAGTTGCATCGAAGAGTGAACCGTATCTCATACCGATAACGTCAGAAGAAACGATTGGATCCTCGTTGTAACCGAAGGACTCAGAAGCAGCAGCCTTCATAGCAGCGTTGATGCCTTCAACTGTTACGTCAGCACCCTTTACAACTGCTGTAAGGATTGTTGTTGAACCTGTTGGAACTGGAACTCTCTGTGCAGAACCGATGAGCTTGCCGTTGAGCTCTGGGATAACAAGGCCGATAGCCTTTGCAGCACCTGTTGAGTTAGGAACGATGTTTGCAGCACCAGCTCTTGCTCTTCTGAGGTCGCCCTTTCTGTGAGGACCGTCGAGGATCATCTGGTCGCCTGTGTAAGCGTGGATAGTGCTCATAATACCGCTCTGGATAGGAGCATACTTGTTAAGAGCATTAGCCATAGGAGCGAGACAGTTTGTTGTGCAAGATGCAGCAGAGATAATTGTATCGTCAGCTGTAAGTGTCTTCTCGTTTACGGAGAATACAATTGTCTTAAGATCGTTACCAGCTGGAGCTGAGATAACTACCTTCTTAGCGCCTGCGTCAATATGAGCCTGGCTCTTTGCCTTTGAGCAGTAGAAACCTGTGCACTCGAGAACTACGTCTACACCGATCTCACCCCAAGGGAGCTTAGAAGCGTCTGCTTCCTTGTAAATTGTAAGAGTCTTGCCGTCAACAGTAATTGTGTTAGCCTCGTCGTCAGCAGAAACTGTGTGAAGGTTTTCACCGATCTTGCCACAGTAACCACCCTGAGCTGTATCATACTTGAGAAGGTCAGCGAGCATTGAAGGCTTTGTAAGATCGTTGATTGCAACTACCTCATAGCCCTCTGCGCCAAACATCTGTCTGAATGCAAGACGTCCAATACGTCCAAAACCATTAATTGCGACTTTAACTGCCATAATTAATTTACCTCCTAAAAAATTTTCTGATATTATTATACTACATTTTTCTATACTTTGCAAGTGTTTTTACAAAAAACTTAGAACTTTTTTTCACGTTTGCCCGACTGACGGCGGCAAAGCGACAGCTTTTTTGCAAATACTGCAAAAAACGCTGGATTTCGGTTGACTACACCGCTTATTTAGGTTATAATATAGGTGTATAACTGTGTTTAACAACATTATTTAGATACACAACGGAGGTGAGATGTTTGGAACTTTTTGAGGCGGTCAAAGCCCTTTACGGCGGTTCTCAGGACGATTATCTGCTTTGCGATGCTGAACTTGACGTAATATGGAAAAATCACGAACATCTCCCCGACCGCATTGACAAGGGCCTTATAAAGACCTACCCTGCCGGCACATTCGCCCTGCCTGTTAAAGCGACTGCCACTTATGGTTACAAGGGCAGATTTGCTGACTCGACGGCTCTGCGCATTGAGCCTTTGAAGGACGGCGGCGATATCGTGGGCTATCTTGTGCGCATTTACGATTGCGAGGATATCGAGGCGCTGTCTGACAAGACGGGATATGCTGAATTTAAGGCAAACTTTCTCGGCAACATTCGGCTGGAGCTTTCGCAGATCGTTGCAATGCTTGACAGCCAGCGTGCCGATTACGAGAGCCGTGGGGATATCGGCTATCTGAATTTTGACAGGCAGGCGAGAAACAACATTCTGAAAGTGTTCGCTTCGACCGTGAACATGAACGAGCTCTCAAAATATTACAGCGGATATTTCGCCACGGAATATCAGAGTCTTTCGGACATTGTCAGCGATGTTTGCGATGAAGAGGGTGCGCTGCTGGAAGAAAGCGGCTGTCAGTTCAGCTTTAAGGTTGCGCCCTGCGTTTATTTTGAGGTCAACAAGGACAGGCTGAAAAACGTGCTTGCGAACCTGCTTGTTAATGGATTTATGTACAATCCGAAAGATGAAAAATCCGTGCGATTGGAGCTTTCGCTGGTTGATGAGGAGATACTGATATCAGTTGAGGACAACGGCGTTGGCATTGCCCCCGAGGTATGGCAGGCGGCGCAGACGCCTTTCGGCACGTTCAGCGAATACAGCGGCAAGGAAGCCCTTGGCATTGCCCTTGCGAAATGTTTCTGCGACAAATTCGGCGGAAAGCTTCAATGTGAGAGCGAGGAAAACAAGGGCACGAAAGTGACTATCACCCTGCCTAAAGACGAGCGTGGCGTGCCGAAGGAATTCCGTGTGGGCAGAATGCCGTCCATACCCAACCCCTATGACAGCAGACATAGCATTATGGCAAAGGGGCTTAAGCCGTTCAAATAGGAATACAAAATTTTCAAATATTCTTGTAGAGGCGAACATTAACGTGATTTGTAGGGAACGGCGTACTCGACGTCCTACTTGTTTGGGGCTTTTTCAACAAACTTAAACAGGCAGCACCGATATTCTCGGTACTGCCTGTTTTTATGCTATATTTTGATGATAAGCGATCAATCCTTGATGATAGACTTGCCTGTCATTTCCTTTGGCTGCTCCAGACCCATAAGCTTGAGCATTGTTGGTGAAAGGTCAGCAAGAACGCCGCCCTCTCTGATCTTTACATTGCCTGCGCCTGCGATGATGAGCGGAACAAGATTTGTTGTGTGGGCTGTGAACGGTGAACCGTCGTCCTCCATCATCTTGTCTGCGTTGCCGTGGTCTGCTGTGATAAGCACTACGCCGCCCTTTGCGAGGACTGCGTCAACTGTCTTGCCTACGCACTCGTCAACTGCTTCAACTGCTGCAACTGCTGCCTCGAATACGCCTGTGTGACCTACCATATCGCAGTTTGCATAGTTGAGGATAATTGCGTCATACTTGTCGGACTCGATCCTCTTGAGAACTTCGTCGCAAACGAGATATGCGCTCATTTCAGGCTGAAGGTCATAAGTTGCCACCTTTGGTGAATTGATGAGCGCTCTGTCCTCATTCTCGAATGGAGCTTCAACGCCGCCATTGAAGAAGAATGTAACGTGAGCGTACTTCTCTGTTTCTGCAATTCTAAGCTGTGAGAGACCGTTCTTTGCAATATACTCGCCAAATGTGTTCTCAAGGCTTGTTGGCTTGAATGCAACATCAACATTTGGCATTGTTGCGTCATACTGTGTCATACAAACATAGTAAAGCGGGAATCTGCCGTTTCTTCTCTCAAAGCCTGTGAAGTCGTCGTCAACGAGAGTTCTTGTGATCTCTCTTGCTCTGTCAGGACGGAAGTTGAAGAAGATAACGCTGTCGTTAGCGGATATCTTGCCGTTCTCATCGATAACTGTAGGAACAACGAACTCGTCTGTAACGTCAGCGGCATAGGAAGCCTTGATAGCGTCAACTGCGTTATCAGCCTTATTGCCCTCGCCGTATACCATTGCGTCATAAGCCTTGCCTACACGCTCCCAACGGTTATCTCTGTCCATTGCATAGTAACGTCCCATTACTGTTGCTATCTTGCCGACACCAATTTCCTTGAGCTTTTCTTCAAGCTCAGCTACGAAGTCAACACCGCTTGTAGGAGGAACATCTCTGCCGTCCATAAAGCAATGAACATAAACCTTTGTAAGACCTGCTTTCTTAGCAAGCTCCAAAAGACCATAGAGGTGTGAATTGTGTGAATGAACGCCGCCGTTTGAAAGAAGTCCGAACAGGTGAAGTGCGCTGTCGTTCTTCTTGCAGTTCTCAACGGCTGCTGTGAAAGCTTCGTTTGTGAAGAAATCGCCGTCCTTGATGGACTTTGTGATCCTTGTAAGCTCTTGATAAACTATTCTTCCTGCACCGATATTTGTATGGCCTACCTCTGAGTTACCCATTTGTCCCTCAGGAAGTCCAACGTCCATGCCGCTTGCACCGATAAGAGTGTGCGGATAGTTGGCAAGAAGTCTGTCGATATTAGGTGTTTTGGCAGCTCTGATAGCGTTGCCGTAATCCTTGTGATTATAGCCGAAGCCGTCCATAATAATAAGTGCTATGGGTTTCTTTGACATAATTTTTATTCCTTTCAAAAAAATCGCAGGGGCAGCCGCAGCCGTCCCTGCGGAACGTTTTTAGTTTTGCTGTGTTATATTATTATCCCTCAACAGCAGCCTGTACGATAGTGTTGAAGTCAGCAGCCTTGAGTGAAGCGCCGCCGATAAGTCCGCCGTCTACGTTCTCCTTAGAAAGAAGCTCTGCGCAGTTCTTAGCGTTCATTGATCCGCCGTACTGAATTGTAACAGCCTCAGCAGTTGCCTCGTCATAGATCTTAGCAAGTGTTGCTCTGATGAAAGCGCAAACTTCCTCAGCCTGGTCAGCAGTAGCAGTCTTGCCTGTGCCGATAGCCCAAACTGGCTCGTAAGCGATAACGGACTTCTTAACGTCCTCAGCAGATACGCCGAAGAAATCAAGCTTTACCTGTCTTGCGATAACTTCCTCTGTGATGTTGCACTCACGCTCCCAAAGAAGTTCGCCAACGCAAACGATAGGCTTCAGACCAGCAGCAAGAGCAGCCTTTGTTCTCTTGTTTACAGTCTCGTCTGTCTCGCCGAAATACTGTCTTCTCTCAGAGTGACCGATAACAACGTACTCAACGCCAAGCTCAACGAGCATATCAGCGGAGATCTCGCCTGTGAAAGCGCCGCTCTTCTCAAAGTGAACGTTCTCAGCACCGATCTTTACGTTTGAACCTGCTGTTGCGTTGATAGCAGTTTCAAGGTTTGTGAAAGGAACGCAAGCGATAACTTCTACCTTGCCCTCAGCGTTTGCAACAAGTGGCTTGATAGCCTCGAGAAGTTCCTTAGCCTCAGGTCTTGTCTTGTTCATCTTCCAGTTTCCTGCAATAATTGCTTTTCTTACAGCTTTTTTCATAATAAAAAACTCCTTTATTTTTTATAGGGAACAGAAAAACTGTTCCTGCTAGTTTTCCAAGTCTATTATACAACATTCCCTCGTATTTGTCAACTAATTAACAAAGAACCTCCGCTGTTTTTTACCTTATTTTTTCTTTGATCTTGGCGGTGGAAGCTGTTCATACATCGCTTCCACAAGTCCTTTGAGATGATCCTTATCATCGGTATTATCCACAAGGTACATTGGCTTTGCACCTTCATAGGGCATCTCTAACGTTATGTCTTTAAGATGATCTTCTGCAGCTTTCACGGACTTCACAAGAAGTCTGTTATCATAAATGCCACCGAATATTCTGTCCTTATAATATAATATATACTCACCAAACATTTTTCTTGCTCGGATATCTTCAAGCTCGCTGAGCTGTTCGAGTATGTATTCAAAATAACTCTCATCAGTTGGCATATTTTCTCCTTACAGCTTGTCGATAAGCATAACAGCGCCGAAAATCCCCAGCAGCACGCCGATAGCTATCGCCGCATAGCCGAACGGTGTCTTTTCCTCTTTCTGCTCTGCTTCCTTTTCTTCCTCGGTGACTTCCACCTTTGATTTTTCGTCGTCAAGATAAAACTCCTGCGGATTCTCAGGATTATACTTTATATCGATCATATCCCCTTTATTATAACCGTTGTCTGTAACTATCTGGGTATACTTTTCTCCGTTCACAGTATAACCTATTTTCCATTCAACAAAGACCTGATCTTCACCGCCGCTAAAAGACGGCATTGTTGTTTTTACCTTCTGCAAAGCCTTTGCCTGCATTGGCTCATAATGGTCTTCTTCGGGAATATTCTGTTCTTGATCCGGGAAAAACCGATAGCCTTTAAGCGCCTTGATACCGAAATATATCAGCCCTATTCCTGTAAGGAACAGAATTATCCCTCCGATTCCCTGCCAGCCAAGGTTAACGCCTGCCAAAACACTGACCTTGAAATTTTCAGCTAAAAGCATTAATTCGTTCATTCCGTCACCTCGTTTCTTTCAGAGGAATCGGGCGAGATAATGACAATATGTCCGCTTTCCGACCCGCTGTCCTCGAAGGTTTTCATATTAAAAGTATGTATGAAAGTCATTATAGAGATTACAGCAAACACCGCTGCAAAAGCTCCGAAAAAAATTCTCATGCTTATCCCGTAAACAAATTCGCCGCGGCATTCATTTTCAATTTCGGCGATACCGTCTGCATAATCCGAAAGGTAAAAATCGTCGGGATCATTCTCACCATAACATATATTTACATAGCCGTCGTTAAGAATGTTTTCGATAAATTTGCGGTAAACTATGCCGCTTTGATCTGTATATTCGATTTCAAGCTGGTTTACATAGGAAGTATACGCTCCCCTGCTTTCGGAAAAATCCTCATATTCGGATCTGCTTTCCCCTACTACCTTAGCAAACGTTTTAACATATTTACTGCAATCATCGGAACTTTCTGAATTTCCGTAACGCTTACAGCCGATCTTTACAAATCCAACTGCCGCCAGTGCCGACGCAACAGCCAATATACAGGCAAAAACAAATGCCGCAGTAATACTGCTTTGTGAATAGTATACTGTCAAAACCAAAGGTTCACGGTAAATCATTGATACCCCCATAATTAAAAAGGGGCAGGCAAATGACTGCCTGCCCCAGCTTTTAAGTCGAGCAAATATATAAATTACTTGTCGGCAATAACGTCGATACCCGGAAGAACCTTGCCCTCGAGATATTCAAGAGAAGCTCCGCCGCCTGTTGAGATGTGTGACATCTTATCAGCAAAACCAAGCTGGATAACTGCTGCTGCTGAGTCGCCGCCGCCGATGATAGTTGTAGCGTCTGTTTCAGCAAGTGCCTTTGCAACTGCGATAGTACCCTTTGCAAGTGTTGGGTTCTCGAATACGCCCATAGGTCCGTTCCAAACAACTGTCTTTGCAGACTTAACAGCCTCGCCGAAGAGTTCCTGTGTCTTTGTGCCGATATCAAGGCCTTCCTTGTCAGCAGGGATCTTATCGGAGTCAACAACTTCAACGTCGATAGGAGCGTCGATTGGATCAGGGAAACCTGCTGCAACTGTTGTGTCGATAGGGAGAAGAAGCTTCTTGCCGAGCTTCTCAGCCTTTTCCATCATTTCCTTGCAGTAGTCGATCTTTGTATCGTCAACGAGGGAAAGACCAACTTCCTTGCCCTGTGCCTTGAGGAATGTGTATGCCATACCGCCGCCGATGATAAGTGTATCGCACTTCTCGAGGAGGTTTGAGATAACGTTGAGCTTATCTGCGACCTTTGCGCCGCCGAGGATAGCAACGAATGGTCTAACAGGAGTTTCAACTGCATTACCGAGGTAGTTGATCTCCTTCTGCATAAGATAGCCAACTGCTGTTTCCTTAACGAACTTTGTAACGCCTGCTGTTGAAGCGTGAGCTCTGTGAGCAGAACCGAAAGCGTCCATTACGAATACTTCGCCGTCAACGAGATCAGCAAGCTCCTTAGCAAAGCCTTCGCCGTTCTTTGTTTCTTCTGCGCCTCTGAATCTTGTGTTCTCGAGAACAACGATATCGCCGTCAGCCATTTCAGCAACAGCCTTCTTAGCATTGTCGCCAACTACTGTATCGTCAGCAGCGAATGTAACCTTTGTCTCAGGAAGAAGCTCTGCAAGTCTTGCAGCAGCCGGAGCAAGTGAGAACTTAGCCTCTGGGCCGTTCTTTGGCTTGCCAAGATGTGAACAGAGAACTACCTTGCCGCCATCAGCAACAAGCTTCTTGATGGTTGGGAGAGCAGCCGTGATCCTGTTATCGTTTGTAATAACGCCGTCCTTCAGAGGAACGTTAAAGTCAACTCTTACGAGTACCTTTTTGCCCTTTACATTAATGTCATCAACAGTAACCTTGTTTAAACCTGCCATTTTAAAGACACCTCTCAATTTAATTTTTTAGTTCACGTTGTTAAAATAATAACAACCTTACCTCTATTATATAACATACCGCCATAAAAATCAAGTATTTTTTAATATTTTTTCACAGTTTTTGCTCTCGTGTTACAGAGCGCTCACCTTTATCTCGCCGTCCTCGGCAGATATTGCAAGAGCGGATACTGCGCCCTCGCCCTTGTCGATAAGCAGTTCAGCCACCTTGTCCTCGACTTCATTGCGGATAACACGGCGGATATCTCTTGCACCAAGCTTCTGATTGAAAGACTTGTGGGCGATGACTTTAAGCGCATCGTCAGTATAGCTGAGGGTGATGTTCTTCTCAGCAAGCGGCGACTTCATCTCGTCCAGCATAAGGCCTGCAATACCTGCGTAATTCTCTTCTGTCAGCGGGTTGAACACAACGATCTCGTCAACTCTGCCAAGGAACTCAGGTCTGAGGAACTCTCTCAGCGCCTTCATAGCCTTGTCCTTTGCGATATCACTGTCGGTCTTGTTGAAGCCCACGCCTGTGTCCTTATCGGTTGAGCCTGCGTTTGAAGTCATAACGATAACTGTGTTCTCGAATGAAACGCTTCTACCCTGAGAATCGTTGATACGTCCCTCGTCAAGTATCTGCAAGAGGATATTCATAACGTCCGGGTGCGCCTTTTCGATCTCGTCAAAGAGCACGACTGAATAAGGTCTGCGGCGGACTTTCTCTGTAAGCTGTCCTGCCTCGTCAAAGCCGACATATCCCGGAGGCGAACCGATGAGTTTTGAAACTGAATGTTTCTCCATATACTCGGTCATATCAACTCTGATGAGCGGCTCAGTTGCGTCAAAAAGCTCCTCGCCCAGCACTTTTACAAGTTCCGTCTTGCCGACGCCTGTTGGGCCGACGAAAATAAATGAAGCCGGTCTGCGGCGCTTTGAAAGCTGAACTCTTGTGCGCTTGATCGCCTTTGCCACCTTGTCAACAGCCTCGTCCTGTCCGATAACACGCTTTGAAAGTGCGGACTGGAGGTTCTTTATCTTGTCATATTCTGTCTGTGCGATCTTGTTTGCAGGAATGCCCGTCCAAAGCTCTATTACCTTTGACAAGTCCTCGTCTGTAACATAAACGTTCTTGAGCTTCTCCTCAACTTCCTTGAGGCGGTTTTGTATCCTCAGTATCTCGCCCTTTTCCGTTGCGATTATCTCATAGTCGGGGTTTTCCTTCTGCTCGTAATCTTCAACAAGCTTTTCGTGGGTCTTGAGGTCTTCATTGAGCTTGTCGAACTCCTCGATCTCTGGCGTTCTTATGCTTGTGCAAGCGCAGGATTCGTCAAGGAGGTCGATAGCCTTATCGGGCAAAAATCTGTCGTTGATGTATCTCTCAGAGAGTACAGCGCACTCTCTCAGCGTTTCGTCTGATATCTTCACTCTGTGATAGTCCTCATAATACTGCTTTATGCCCTTGAGGACTGTGACTGTGTCTTCAACTGTCGGCTCGGAAACTGTAACAGGCTGGAAACGTCTTTCAAGCGCTGAATCCTTTTCGATATACTTTCTGTATTCCTTGAAAGTCGTTGCGCCGATGACCTGTATCTCGCCCCTTGAAAGTGACGGCTTTAGGATATTTGCGGCATTCATCGTGCCCTCGTTATCGCCTGTGCCAACAAGTGTGTGCACCTCGTCGATAAACAGGATAACATTTCCCTGCGCCTTTACCTCTTCAACAAGGCCTTTGCAGCGGCTTTCAAACTGTCCTCTGAACTGTGTGCCAGCAACAAGGGCTGTGAGGTCGAGGAGATAAAGTTCCTTATCCTTTATGTGGAAAGGCACGTCTCCGCCAACGATCTTCTGAGCGATACCCTCGGCGATAGCAGTCTTTCCGACGCCAGGTTCACCGATAAGACAGGGGTTATTTTTCTGACGGCGTGACAGGATATGGATAACTCTCGATATCTCCTTATCTCTGCCCACGATATTGTCAAGCTTGCCCTCTCTCGCTCTTTCTGTGAGATTGGTACAGTAATTGTTTAGATATTTAAGCTTTTTCTTCTTTTCATCTGGCTTTTTATCCGATGAAGCGGCGGACTTGCTGTCGCCATTTGCGCCGCCTGTGAGGTTGCTCAGCACGCTTCCGCCGTTTCCGCCGAAAAGGCTGCTTAGGAAATTCGGCATAGTGCCGCTTCCGCCCGGCTCAAAATCCTCGCCGTCCGCTACCTCCATAAGCTGGTTTGTCATAGCCTCAAGGTCGTCTTCCGAGATACCCATTGACTTCATATAGTCGTCCACCTGTGATATACCAAGTTCCTTGGCGCAGACAAGACAAAGTCCTTCATTGTGCTTATGCTCGGGGTCTTTTGCGTTCATCTGGGAGATAAACACTACCGCAGGACGCTTTTTACATCTTGAACACATTAGCATAATAAACTGCTCCTTCCTTACTTTTTGTTATTTCATTCTATCTTACATTACTTATATTAACTGTTTATAAAGTCGCATATGAAATACATTATTTCCTGCTATTTATACAATATATCAAAGAAATATTTGAAAAGATAAGTCTCTTCAAAGGTATTGCTGTTAAATTCGGGCAGCCTGTTTTCCGTTGTATTTATCACCGTGCAGACCACGAATGCGATAAGCAGCAGATACAAACAGCCCTTTGCAAGCCCCAGCACCATTCCGCCAAAGCGGTTTGCCGCCGACAGCGCAGGCATTCTTGTGAACACCCCCGACACGAAAAGTATCAGCTTTATGACTATATCCACCAGCACAAATGCTGCAATGAACATGCAAAGCTTTATAAAGGTCAGCGCAACGGGTCTGAAAATGTTCTTTTCAAGATATTCAGCGCCCGTTCTTCCGCCCTGCGAAAGGGCTTTCACCGCCTGTTCTATCTGCTCTTCGCCGAACTGGACGGACTTTGAAAGCGCTTCGCCAAGCTTCTCGTTCTCGAACTTTTCGCTTATCTTTGAAGGCATTACGCTGTGGACGTACACAGAAAGCTCTTCGCCCTTTTGCTGAGCCGTTGCGCTGTCTGCGCCCTTTGAGGTCAGAAAGCTGCCGACATTGTCCGCAAGCGTGCCGGCTTTTGAAAGAGTCGCCCTTATCTCCTCGTCGGAGATATCAATGTCAACGCCCTCGTTTTTCAGCTCGTTTTTCACTATCTTCGCAATGTCCGCACCGTCCACCGCCGTTTCAAGGCTTGATATAAGGCGGCCTTTGACGTAATTGTTGTAAACATTATCTGCGGCAAGGTTTGCGATGAAAAACGCTATCACCACCGCTGCGACTGTTCCGAGCATTGTGACGACGTATCGCACAAAGCCCCTGTAATATCCTGTTAGAGCGGTGAGTATCAATATGACTATTACCGCCCCGTCAAATGCTAAATTCATTTATCCCTTTCTTTTGTTTATGTTTCTGTATTTTAGGTATCGAACGCTATCTTATTTATCTCACGCAGACCGAGGAAATAAACGCTGTCGTTAAGATAAGCAAAATCTATATACTCAGAGGACACCGCCGCCGTTGCAAGCAGATTTCCCGAACTGTCATAAGCTTCGATATTGTCCTCGCTGAGAAGTATTATCTTTTTATTGTATGCCGTCATTTTCTTTGGCAGACCGCTTTGAGTATACACAACGTTCGACGGCTTGTCGTCGTCAGAATCCGAGCGGAATATTGCAAGGGTTCCCGTCTTGCGCTGTATTCCCTTGAACACAACGCTCGCCGTCGTGCCGCTGAGAGAATAATCTTTCAGCTCGCCTGGATACTCATATTGTAGCAGAATTTGGCCGCTGCTGTCAAGCTTATAGAAGCAGGTATCTCCTACCACCCAATAATCGCCGTTGTCGTTCTTGCTTACTGCAACTGCCAAAGTCTCAAGGGGCTGGCTCTTCATAAGCTCTTCTGTGCTGTCAAAACTTACATAATGTATCACCGATCTGAGCGTACCGCCCTTGCTGCTGAATGTTGAGATATAGCAGCCGCTTCCGTTTTCTGTAAAGCTTATGCTCAATATTCTTGCGGAGCTGCACCATTGGAATATCTCAGCCCCCGTGGAATCATAAACAGTCATAACCGCTGGATATTTCTCAGTCTGAGTAACAACTGCAACGCTGCTGTCGGGAGATATCTCCGCCAACAGGATAGATTGGTCGATATCCTTTGAAAGCAGCTCGCCCTTTTTATTGAGCACCTCGAAAGACTTTCCGCCGTTGTCATAAACCAGCGCACGCTTGCCCGAGGTCTTTACAACAGGGTTCGCAAAGTTGTGGGAATTATCCGTTATCTCTTCGCCTGCCTCGTCATAGAAAGTGATATGCCTGTCGTCAACTCTGACGATACTGTCAGTCAGCGACTTTATGACATTCACCGAACTTTCGTCAAAGCTTATTGGAAAATTGCCGCTTTCCGTCTTTCCGTCATTGATAATGGTAGCGTGAGGCTTATCCAAAATGCCCTCCAGCTTCGGCACCCAAAGGTCTTTCGTGGCAAAAACGCTTGCACCGAACACCGCAACGATACCCACCGCAACTATCTTCTTTACACGCTTTTTGTTCTTTTCTTTTTTCCTTGCCGCTCTTATATCCGTGACGTTTGAAGCCTCTTCCTCAGCTTCGGTCTCTTCTGTATTATCGGACTTTTCAGTCTTTTCCTTCTTAGCTTTCTTATCTTTTTTCGCCTTTTTAGGCTTCTCAGCCGTCTCAGCTTCAACATTCTCTGCCTGCTCTGCTGAACTTTCAGCCCTGGCGGCGCTATCCTCAGCATTTTCAGCGGCATTATCCTCGCTGCTTGAAAGCGTTATCCTGCTGCGAGATTCCTCCGCCTGCCTTTTAAGCTCTCTTTCCTGCTCCTCACGTTCACGCTCAGCAGCTTTCTGAGCGGCTTTTTGCTTGCGCTTTATCTCTCTGAAAGTCACATTTGGCATAGGCTCTTCCGCCCCGTGGAATTCCTCACGCTGAACAAAATCCGCCTGCTTGGTTATCCTTATAGTCTTTTCTTCTTTTATGGGCTGGTTCTTTCTGCGCTTTCTGCTCTTGTTTCCGCCCTTTGATCTATTGTCATTCATCTTGTTCAGATCCTTTGTCATAGTATACCTTATTAAGATACAATCCCTGCGGCGGAACTGTCTTGCCCGCCTTTGTGCGATCCTTTGAAGCCAAAATGGCCGGTATCGAATCTTCAGCAAGCTTGCCCTCGTTTATGAAGATAAGCGTGCCTACCATTATCCTTACCATATTATACAAAAAGCCGTCCCCTGCGACTGTGAATATCACAAGCTCGCCCTCTCGGCGGACGTTAAAGGAAAATATCGTTCTGACTGTGTTTTCCTTTGTGCAGTCGGTTGAGCACATCGCCTTGAAATCGTGTGTGCCAACAAAGTCCTGCGCCGCCTTATCAAGCTTTTTTTCATCTATGGGATACCAGCTTCGATAAGCTGTATCCTTATAAAACGGGTTCTTTATCTCGCTGTTGTGGACTATATATTCATATTCCTTGCCATTGCACATATACCTTGCGTGGAAATCAAGGGGCGCTTTTTCGCAGCTCAGCACCGATATATCGTCGGGCAGCTTTGAATTCAGCCCGAAAACTATCCCACGGCAGGTGATAGTTGAATCTATCAAACAGCTTGCGCAGAATTCTCTTGCGTGGACGCCTGCGTCAGTCCTCGAGCAGCCGTTTACAGTCACGGTCTGCCCTGTCAGCTCGAGGATAGCTTCCTCCAGCACCTGCTGTATCGCAAGGGCATTGTTCTGTCTTTGCCAGCCGTGATAGGCAGCGCCGTTATATGCAATGGTTATCTTGAAATTAGTCATCAGCGTTTTTCCGTTTCCTAGTCAAGTGTTATGGAATTTATATTGTCAAGTCTTATTATCATTGTGCTGTCGCTTTTCTTTTCGTGGACGATAAGCTTTACCCACTCGTCGTCTGCGTCAAGAATGGTACAGCTATGGCCATAAATTCCGTCGCCGTCAATGGTACATTCTTTGCCGATAAGGTCTTTTATAATGCCTGACATTTTGCCGCCCCCATTTACATTTCTCTCAAGCTTCTTAACTTTTCTTTCCAAAGTGTCGAGTCTGTCGTCTTGATCCATATCTTTAAATACACTGCTCATAGCTATCCTCCTAAAGGACTATATTTATCACGATGACCCCCGCAAGGAACACAACGCAGAACACCGAGCCGTAAAGGTCGATAATGCTTAGATGAAGCTGTTTCATTCTCGTTCTGCCGTCTCCGCCGTGATAGCAGCGGCACTCCATTGCAAGTGCAAGCTCTTCGGCGTGTCTGAATGACGCCACGAAAAGGGGTATCAGCACAGGGATAAGAGCTTTCGCTTTCTGTATCAGCGAACCTGTTTCCATATCAGCGCCTCTTGCTTTCTGCGCCGACATGATCTTGTCCGTCTCCTCGATAAGGGTCGGGATAAATCTCAGCGCAATGGTCATCATCATCGCAAGCTCGTGAACAGGCACTTTTATCTTTTTCAGCGGCGAAAGCAGCCGCTCGATAGCGTCGGTCAAGTCGATCGGCGATGTGGTATAAGTGAGAAGCGATGAGCCCACGATAAGGCAAAGTATCCTTATCACCATAAACACAGCGGTGTCAACGCCGTCGTTTGTTATCTTTATTATCTTCCATTCAAAATAAGCCTTGCCCGTTCTGATAAAAAGCAGATTGAGTATCGCCGTGAAGATTATGATAGGCACGATAGGCTTCAAGCTCTTGCGCATAAGCTTTCCGGGTATCTTTGAGATAAAAAAGGTCAGTATCGTGAAAGCTATCCCCACAAGCAGACCCCATATGCTGTCTGCCACAAAAAGCATTACGATAAAAACGGCTGTAAGTATTATCTTTATTCTTGCGTCCATTCTGTGGATAACTGAATTTCCCGGAAAATACTGTCCGATAGTAATATCCTTTATCAAGGTATATTCCTCCAATTTCTATTTTTATTGTGGTCTATTGTCACGCTGTTCCGCTCTCTGCTCTAAATGCGTTTATTGCATTTGATAGGGTCACAGGCGGAATGCTGTCTAATTCTTGTTTTTGTTTTCGAGCATTTCAAGCAGCAGCTTTTTTGCATACTTGAGGGTGTAAACATCGTCCTTTATGTCGATACCCATAGCTCTGAGCCTGTTGAAAACTCTCGTCACCTGCGGCACGGCAAGCCCCATCGACACAAGCTCCTCCGAGCGGTGGAAAACCTTTACTGTGTCGTCATAACAGAAAAGCTTCGACTCGTTCATCACAAGTATCTTTGACACGTTCTTTGCGATATCTTCCATTGAGTGTGATACCAACAGGACGGTGTTTTTAGTCTCTTGGTGATATTCTCTTATAAGTCCAAGTATCTGCTCTCTGCCCTTCGGGTCGAGTCCGGAAGCAGGCTCGTCAAGGATAAGCACCTTCGGGTTCATTGCCATAACGCCTGCTATGGCAACACGCCTTTTCTGTCCGCCCGAAAGCTCAAAAGGCGATTTATCCAGCACTTCCAGCGGCAGACCCACCATTCGTGCCGACTCTTTTACATACTTGTCGATAAGCTCGTCCTTCACGCCCATATTCTTCGGGCCGAAAGCGATATCCTTATAACAAGTCTCCTCAAAAAGCTGATACTCAGGGTACTGGAAAACCAGTCCCACCTTAAATCTGATAGGGCGCAGCCTTGCCTTGTCGTCCCAAAGCCTTTCCCCGTCAACGTAAACGCTGCCGCTTGTGGGCTTCAAAAGTCCGTTGAAATGCTGGATAAGGGTGGATTTTCCCGAACCTGTGTGGCCGATTATTCCCACCATTTCGCCCTCTTCTATCTCTATATTAACATGGTCTACGGCTGTTTTCTGAAAGGGCGTGCCCTCGCCGTAAACATAAATAAGATCTTCCGTCCTGATAACTGCCATTTTTACTCCTCACTATTTCAGCATATCGTAAAGCTTCTCAACACATTCGTCCTCATCGATTATCTCTGTGGATATATCATAGCCTGCCTTTTTAAGCTCCCAGCAAAGCTCCGTCACCTGCGGCACGTCAAGCCCCAGATTTTTCATCGTCTCCACATTTGAGAATATCTTCTTCGGCACATTATCCATTACGACCTCGCCGCCGTCGATGACAACAACACGCTGCGCTTGTGCGGCTTCTTCCATATAATGTGTGATAAGCACGATGGTCACACCCTGCTCGTTGAGCATTTTTATGGTGCGCATAACCTCTTCTCTTCCGTGTGGGTCGAGCATTGCGGTAGGCTCGTCAAGAAGTATACAGTCGGGGCGCATTGCGATTATTCCCGCAATAGCCACACGCTGCTTCTGTCCGCCCGAAAGCTTGTGGGGTGCGTGAAGTCTGTATTCATACATTCCCACGGTCTTGAGGGCTTCGTCAACACGCCTGCGTATCTCATTAGGCTCAACGCCCATATTTTCAAGAGCGAAAGCCACGTCCTCCTCAACGATAGTCGCAACGATCTGATTATCAGGGTTTTGGAAAACCATTCCCACCTTTTCTCTGATTGGCAGAAGATTTTCCTCATTGATGGTGTCCATTCCATTTACATACACCGCACCCGATTCGGGGAGATTTATGGCGTTTATGCACTTTGCAAGTGTAGATTTGCCCGAACCATTGTGACCCAGCACCGCCACGAACTCGCCTTTTTCGATATTAAGGTCAATCCCCTTGAGGACTTCCGTTTTAACAGGCGGCTCTTCCATTTCATTGATATACGAAAAGTGAAGATCCTTTATCTCAATAAAACTGCTCATTTTACTATCCTTACTAATTTTCTAATATCTGACTATTACTTGTCTTCTGTATCGTCCTGCTCTTTTTCAGCAGCTTTTCTTTCCTTATGCTTTTCAAACACGTCCTCGGCCTTGTCAAGTCCCTTATCAAGGAGCCTTTCAGCCTTGTGCTTTACCTTTTTGCCCGTTTCGCTCTCTGCCAGCTCGTGGGCTTTTTCCTTGCCTTTTTCAAAAAGGTCGCCTGCCTTGCCTTTTATCTTCTGACCTGCTTCGCTTTCAGCGGCTTCGTGAGCCTTTTCCTTGCCCTTTTCAAACAAGTCCTCTGCCTTGCTCTTTATTTTCTGCCCCTTTTCGCTTTCAACAGCTTCGTGAGCTTTCTCCTTGCCCTTTTCAAACATATTTCCTGCTTTGTGTTTAAGTTCATTAAGATCAAAAGACATAACATTTCCTCCTGTCTGAAATTTTCGGTTTGATTTGTCTATACCTCCATCATAATATATGATCTGTGGGTTTCACAGGCGAACAACATTTATCACCACTACATATCACCCATAAGTTTTTCAACTGCATCGACTGTCGGCGGATAAAGTGCAATAGGAAATTTTTCCACCGCTGCACCTGCCACAGCACAAGCCGTTTTCACCAACGTATCGTCGTCAAAGCCTTTATAAAGCCCATATACAGCACCTGCCTTAAAGCTATCCCCTGCGCCAAGAGTTGACACTACGTCAACGTCAAATGCAGGACACTTTCTAGGCTCAGCATCCTTTCTGCCATACATCGCACCCTTTTCACCAAGGGTGAATATCACAAGTCCGTCTGTATTATCTGTATAAAGCCTGAAAAGCTCATCATAGCTTTTATCTGGATAATATTCATCAAGGTGCTGATGAGATATGCAATTTACTGCACAATGCTCATGTATATAGCTGTCATAGGCACAATCTATGGTGACGTATTTCTTGTTATGCTTAACGCAAAGCTTCGCTATACCATCGCCAAAATAAGGGTCAGCCGCAACGCAAGCTGCGTTTTTCACCGACTTCTCTGAAGGCTGTTCATAAAAAGGCTTCGGACGTGAATAAAGCTTATCCCACTCGCCAAAACAGGTGCGTGTATTTTTATCTATGATAACATAGTCGGTCACGCCCTCGAAACCCTCTGTTACAAGCTCCGAAAGGTCAGCAGTCTTGTTTGCAAAATAATCCTTTATAAGCTTTTCATTGCCGCTTCCAAGGTGAGTACCGCCAAGCTTTACAGGCACGTTCAGACCACAAAGCACGACCGCCGCAGTTCCCGTTTCACCGCCAACAAGATGATATTTCTCCTTGATCTCAGCTGTGCCGTCAGCCTTTGGAAAATCGCCGTCAAGCAGAAATGAACAGGTTGAAATTATCTGACCATACATATAAACATAATTTTCCGCATATTTCATACCAACACCATACCTTATTATAATATAAAGTTATTATTTCTGCCAAATAGCCGTCGAACCGCAAGGCAGCACGCCGCCTGTTGCTTCCACCGGCAGACCTATCTCGTCCGCAGTTACATTTCCGCCGAACTTCGTTCCCAGCACGTCTCTGAGGATATACGCCATTACCGACGGCGAAAGTCCCGTTGTGTAACTGTTGAGCAGGAAAAACAGCGGTTCATCGCTGAGCACACCTGCGCAGGTCTTGACAAGATCGTATATGCAGTCCTCAAGCTTCCATATCTCGCCCCCTGGGCCTCTGCCATAGGACGGCGGATCCATTACAACTGCGTCATAGCTTTTCCCACGGCGTATCTCACGCTGAACGAACTTTTCGCAGTCGTCCACCAGCCAGCGGATAGGCCTATCGGAAAGTCCCGAAGCTGCAGCGTTTTCTCTCGCCCATTGAACCATTCCCTTTGAAGCGTCAACGTGTGAAACGCTTGCTCCTGCCTCTGCGCAGGCAAGTGTGGCACCGCCTGTATATGCAAAGAGATTGAGCACCTTTATCTCTCTGCCGGCGTTTCTGATCTTATCCGCCATAAAGTCCCAGTTAACAGCCTGTTCAGGGAAAAGTCCCGTGTGCTTGAAGCCTGTTGGCCTTATGATGAATTTCAAATTCTTGTAGCTGATGTTCCAGCTTTCGGGCAGGCGCTTTTTATACTCCCACTCTCCGCCGCCCTTTGATGAGCGGTGATAAACGCCGTCCGCCTTTTCCCAAAGGTCTGAACGCTTTGGCGATCTCCATATTATCTGCGGGTCGGGGCGCACAAGCACCTTTCCGCCCCAGCTTTCCAGCTTGTCGCCGCTTGAGGTGTCTATTATCTTATAGTCTTTCCAGTTTTCTGCAATTCTCATACCTATTATCCTTATATTTTATAGATCAATGCTTTTTCAAAGAACTCTAACTTTGTCTGCCAATACATAAAACACGTCGTTTATTGTAGGAGCGAACAGCGTTCGCCCGACTGCCCCCAGCTTATTGACAGCCTATACCTTCCAAGGTCTCTTGCTCTCTGTCCAGCCCTTGTCACGCCAATATTCGCTGTCCGCAGGGTTCCAGCCTTTCTTGTTCGCAAAATGGAATATGGTGAAATAAAGCCGACCTTTAAGGCTTGCCTTTGGCTTGAAGCTGTCCGCTTTGAGCTTTGCGGCAATGCTGTCGGTCTTTTTTTCTATCTTTTGGCGCATTTTGTCTGAAACTCTGTTCCAGCTGGTTGCGTGTACGCCGAAACCTATCTTGTATATCTTCGGCACGCCCCAAAATGACAAGCTGTCCGCCATATCCTTGTTTGTGGAACTCATTCCTGCGCCTGCCGCCGTGGATATCACCACCGCACGCTTTGAGAACATTTTCTCCTCAGGTCGGTGAACTATCCAGCGCCAGCCGTAATGATCGAGCCAAGCTTTCATCGAACCTGTGGCGTGGTAAACATACACCGGCGAAGTCAATATCAGCACGTCGGCGTCGTCAACAGCTTCCGTTATGGGACGAAGCTTTTCATAGTGCGGGCACTTATCCTCGCCCTTCATAAAACAGTTTGTGCAGCCGCAGCAGAACTCGCCGAAATCTCTCGGCAGGAAAAATTCCTTTACCTCGCCGCCCAGCTTATCCGCAAGCTGTCTGCCTATATGATAGGTAGAACCCTTGTGGTTCTGCCCGTTTATTACTGTAATTTTCAAATTACCCAAGCTCCACCAACATTACATTTTCTCGATAAGCTCAGCTATCTTGTAAGCATATTCTGTGATAATGCCCGTTCTCTTGCCCTCGATCATAACACGAACAAGGGGCTCTGTGCCCGATTCACGAACAAGAATCCTGCCCTCGTCACCAAGCTTTTCGGAATACATCTTGATAGCGTCGGTGATCTCCGGAACTTTATCCCACATACCCTTCTTGTCGGCTGTGATCTTGACATTTACGAGCACCTGTGGATAACATTCCATACAAGCCGCAAGTTCGCTTGCCTTTTCGCCTGTGCATTTTAGGATAGTCAAAAGCTTCGTACCTGTGAGCTCGCCGTCGCCTGTGTTGGCATAATCGAGAAGAATGATATGACCCGACTGCTCGCCGCCGACATTATATCCGCCCTTGAGCATTTCCTCGAGAACATATCTGTCGCCCACCTTTGTCGTTGCGGCAACGATTCCGTTTGCTTTTGCGAACTTGAAGAAGCCAAGGTTCGTCATAACAGTTACAACGCAGGCATTGTTTTTGAGTATACCCATATTTTTCATATATTTCGAGAAGATAGCAAGTATCTTGTCGCCGTCGATAAGCTCGCCTTTTTCGTCAACTGCGAGACATCTGTCAGCGTCGCCGTCAAAGGCAAGACCCATATCGCAATGATTGTCAACAACAGCCTTCTGCAAGCCCTCGATATGAGTTGAGCCGCAGTCCTTGTTGATGTTCGTACCGTCAGGCTTGTCGTTGAGCATTACGCACTTTGCGCCGAGGCCTTCAAAAATCCTCTGGGCACAAACGGAAGCCGAACCGTTTGCGCAGTCAAGAGCCACCTTAATGCCGTTGAAATCAGTCTGAACAGTTTTCATCACATAGCGGATATAGTCCCAAACAGCTTCTTTTTCGTAATAAATGTGACCAAGCTCGCAGCCGTCCTTGAGGTCGATCTGCTCAGGATCGTCAAGGATAAGCGCTTCGATCTCGTTTTCGATCTCGTCAGAAAGCTTGAAGCCGCTGCCCGAGAAAAGCTTTATTCCGTTGAACTCAACAGAATTGTGCGAAGCGGATATCATAACGCCTGCGTCAGCGTTGTATTTCTTTACCAGCATTGCAACGGCAGGCGTCGGCACAACGCCAAGGATATGAGCGTCAGCGCCCACAGAGCAGATACCTGCAACGAGAGCGGCCTCAAGCACGTCCCCCGAGATACGGGTGTCCTTGCCGATGATGATCTTCGCCTTGTGATTAGCTTCTTTTGTTAGCACCATAGCGGCAGCTCTGCCTATCAGCATTGCAAGCTCGCAAGTGAGCTCAGTTATTGCGACGCCTCTTGCGCCGTCAGTTCCAAACAATCTTCCCATAAAAAATAACTCCTTTTAGGTCTTATAGACCACCATATTTCAAATTTGCAAAATTAATATCAATAACAACAAGTGAGAAAGCAGTCACCGACAAGCGACCGAAGGTCGCAACAAAGATACATCGCCGCAGGCGATACCTTCATTCCTCACTCCTCATTCCTCACTCCTCACTAACACAGAGCGAAGTCAAAGGTGCGTCTGTCCGTCCTTAAAAAGCCCAAGATGATCGTAAGCAAGCTGCGTCGCCACACGTCCCCTCGGGGTCTTTGAAAGGAAACCAAGCTGCATAAGGTACGGTTCGCAAACGTCCTCTATCGTGACAGCTTCCTCACCGATAGCCGCCGCAAGGGTCTCAAGTCCCACAGGGCCGCCGCCGTAGCCTTTTATTATCATCATAAGCAGCCGCTTGTCAAGTGAATCAAGTCCCAGCTTGTCAACGTCCATTCGGTTGAGGGCGATCTTTGCGATGTCGGAAGTTATCCTGCCGTCGCCCATAACCTCAGCGAAATCTCGCACACGCTTCAAAAAGCGGTTGGCTATTCTCGGCGTGCCTCTCGAACGCTTTGCTATCTCAGTCGCTCCGTCATCGTCGCAGGCAACCCCCAGCAGGATAGCCGAACGCTTTACGATATCCGTAAGCTGTTCGGTGTCGTAAAGCTCAAGCCGCTGGATAACGCCGAAACGATCCCTAAGAGGCGCAGAAAGCTGTCCGGCTCTCGTGGTCGCACCGATAAGAGTGAATTTGTTTAGCTCTATCCTTATTGACCTCGCCGCAGGGCCTTTGCCCATAATAATGTCCAGCGCATAGTCCTCAAGGGCAGGATAAAGCACCTCTTCTACCTGTCGTGAAAGGCGGTGTATCTCGTCGATAAAAAGCACATCGCCCTTTTCAAGGTTGGTGAGCAGCGCCGCCAGATCACCCGGCTTTTCGATAGCAGGCCCCGACGTGGTGCGGATATTTACGCCCATTTCGTGAGCGATGATTGTTGAAAGCGTGGTCTTTCCAAGACCCGGCGGGCCATAAAGCAGAACGTGATCGAGACTGTCGCCCCTGTTCTTCGCCGCCTGTATGTATATCTTGAGATTTTCCTTGACCTTGTCCTGTCCGATATATTCGTCAAGAGTTTTAGGCCGCAGGCTTACCTCGAAATCGTCCGTGGTCTCCGAAACGGTTTCTTTCGGTGTAACGATCCTGTCGATATCAAAATCGCCCTTTTCGATCATTTACGGAACGCTCCTTTCGATCTTTTACTTCGTGTATGTATTTTCAAAAATTCGTTGTATTCTAAACCATTTTATGCAGATATCAGAATTTTGCCAGCCCGATGAGCGCCTTTTTTATAAGCTCCTCAACGCTGAGGTTCGGGTCAAGCTTTGAGATAACCGACATAGCTTCCCCCTCGGAATAGCCAAGAACCACCAGCGCCGTGACAGCTTCCTCGACTGCGCCGCCCTGTACCGTGGTAAAGCCCTGAGCTGCTCCCCCACGAACGGAAATAGTGTTCTCCTTTGCCACCTTGTCTTTCAGCTCAAGCACTATCCTCTGAGCGGTCTTTGCGCCAATGCCCTTTATCTTTGTGAACGCTTTTGAATCGCCAGTCGCAACAGCCAGCGCAAATTGTGACGGCGTGCAGGACGAAAGTATTGCAAGACCTGCCTTTGGGCCAACGCCGCTTACTGAAATGAGCATACGGAAGCTTTGCAGCTCCTCCTGCGTGGCAAATCCGAACAGCTCAACAGCGTCCTCCCTTATGGCAAGGTGGGTGTAAAGCTTCGCCTCGCTTTTTCCCGCAAGCTGCTGCAAAGTGGAAAAAGTCGTCTTGCAGGCGTATCCCACACCTGCACATTCTATTACGGCAAGTCCGTTTTCAGTATGAACAAGCTTTCCGCTGAGTGAATATATCATATCTTTTCTCCTAGTATTATTACATATTTTTGAAATTATCAAACAATAAGTTTTCTCTACAAGCTGTTTGTATGTAGGGGCGAACAGCGTTCGCCCGTTAATTTGCATTTTTCGACAGGCTCTAGTCTATGTAATTACATATTCTTCATAATCTTTCGTGTATTCACCGACAGCCCATGAGTGATCGCAATGGCAACGGCGTCGGCGGTATCGTCGGGCTTTATAATGCTTTTTAGGTGAAGCATAGTCTTTGTCATTTCCTGCACCTGCTTTTTCTCAGCACGTCCATAGCCAACAATGGAGCACTTCACCTGCAGCGGCGTGTACTCGTATATGGGAATGCTGCGTATTATGGCAGGCAGCAAGGTAACTCCCCTCGCCTGCGCAACGTCGATAGCCGTCTTTTCATTGGTGTTGAAAAACAGCTTTTCAATGCCCATTTCATCGGGCTTGTATGTTTCGATTACCTCGGTCATATCGTCGTATATCACCTTGAGCCGCCTGTTGAAATCCATATCTGCGGCAGTCGTTATCGCTCCGAAATCCACCACGGAAAACTGTCCGCCTCTGTAATCCAGCACACCGAAGCCTACGATAGCATAACCGGGGTCGATACCCAATATCCTCACCAATGCGCCTCCCGTTCTGAGGACAGCTTATCGTCAGACAATACTATCCTATAATAACAATTAATTATACCACATTTTTCGCTTGATTGCAAGCAAAACGCCGAGTTTTCACCAGTTTGTCACAGGCTGAAATGTAGAAATGGCTTGTCCGAATATGCCGATTTTTAGCTAATCTGCCCACGGGTATTCCCATTAGTTCGCAGGACTTTTCGACCTTGACAGGAAAAATTATCGCACACTTTCGGTAAGCATACGCTAACAGAGAAAAATTTCGTACTCAAATATTACATCTTGGTTACATTTGAGTACGATTTTTTGTACATTCGTAACTTTGCTGTAATTTTCACCTTAAAAAGCAAAAAAATTGTCGAAATATTATTAAAATATCGCTATTCACTATTGATTTTTATAAACAGGTGTGTTAAAATATAAGAGTTGGATAAACCAATATTAAGAGTATATGAACATTTGTTTCTTTAATATATAGCCAAAGCCGTGGATTTATGGGCAGCTTCAACGATTATTGCTTTGTATGTTAAATGATTTTAACCAAATCGTTGAAATTCCTGCATTTTGCTTTTATTTTTCCTGCGGCTGTGGTATAATAATCTGAGCGTCGGCAATAGATGGCGAAGTGCGCCCGAGAGACAACAGGCCGACAATCTCGTTAAGGAGTGTGTAAACTTGGAGAAGTTTGTTATAAAGGGAGGCAAGCCGCTGCACGGAACTGTACAGATCAGCGGTGCGAAAAACGCTGCGGTGGCATTGGTCGCTGCAACTATCCTGTGCGACGAGCCTTGCGTTCTCGAGAATGTTCCCGAGATCAGCGATATCACTAAGTGTATGAAGATCCTTCGTGAAATGGGTGCGGAGGTCAAGCTTTTAGATAAAAATACTATTTATTTTGATACAAAGGGCATTGAAAAGCCCGAAGTGCCTTATGAGTTGGCAAGAACAATGCGTGCTTCCTGCTATTTCCTCGGAACATTGCTTGGAAGATTCCACGAAGCTTTCGTGCCAATGCCGGGCGGCTGCGATCTTGGCGACAGACCGATAGATCAGCACCTCAAGGCTTTCAAGGCGCTTGGCGCAACTGACGAGATCGTCAACGGCGCTAATCACGTCACCGCAAAAGAACTTGTGGGCAATCAGATATACTTTGACTTTGTTACAGTCGGCGCAACGATGAACGCTATTTTCGCTTCCGTCAAGGCAAAGGGCTTGACCATAATCGAAAACGCTGCGAAAGAGCCGCACATCGTTGACCTTGCCAACTTCCTTAACTCAATGGGCGCTGATATCAGAGGCGCAGGTACTGACGTTATCAAGATCAGAGGCGTTGATTACCTCAAGGGCGTGACTTATGCCACTATCCCCGATCAGATCGAGGCAGGCACTTATATGGTAGCCGCCGCCGCAACAAAGGGCGACGTTATCATCGCAAACGTTATCCCTAAGCACCTTGAATCTATCACGGCAAAGCTTCGCAAGGTTGGCGTGAATGTTGAGGAGAATGACGAGAGCGTACACGTTTGGGTGGACGGTCCGCTTATGAAAACTTCACTCAAAACAATGCCTCACCCCGGCTTCCCTACCGATATGCAGCCGCAGTTCTCAACGCTGCTGACGCTGGCGGAAGGCACGAGCATCGTTACTGACGATATTTTTGATAACAGATTCAGATATGTTGCAGAGCTGAGAAGAATGGGCGCTGACATTTCCGTTGACGGCAAGGTGGCCGTTATACAGGGCGTTGGAAAACTCAAGGGCGCACCGGTCGTTGCCACAGACTTGAGAGCAGGCGCAGCTATGGTGATCGCAGGTCTTGCGGCAGAGGGCACAACGGAAGTTGACAACATTTTCTATATTGAAAGAGGATATGAAAAGATAGACGAAAAGCTGAGAGGACTTGGCGCTGATATCCAGCGTGTTTACAAGCCCGACGCCAATGAAATGGAGCTCAGCGGTTGATAAATATTGAAAATTCTGCGGCGGCATATTATTTGCCGCCGTTTTTTACGGCGCAAAATTTGAACGGAGGTGCCCATTGAAGCTTTATATTTCCGACCTTGACGGCACTTTGCTCGATCAAAACGCAGAGGTGACGGACTTCACGAAAGAGACTTTGAACAGGCTCATAAAAAGCGGTCTGAACTTCACCGCCGCAACAGCAAGAACGCTGGCTTCCGCTGGAAAAATACTTTCGGGGCTGGAGCTTAAACTGCCCGTTATCCTTATGAACGGCGTGCTGATTTACGATATGTCAACGAAGAAATATGTGAAGATAAACAGCCTTTCAAAAGGCCTTTGCGACCTTGTTGTCGGCTTATCGCAAAAGCTCGGGCTAGAGCCATTTATGTATTCGGTATCGGACAACCAGCTTTCCACACGCTACCAACGGTTGATCTCCCCCGCTATGGAGCATTTTTACAATGAGCGCAGGGTAAAATATTACAAGTCATTCACAAAGGTCGCAGACCTTTCCGAACACACCGACAACGTGATATACTTCACTTTCATAGCCCCAAAGGACAAGCTTGCGCCACTTTATGAAGCTTTGAAGGACAACGAAAAGCTTAATATCACATACTATTACGACGTTTACGATCACGAACTTTGGTATCTTGAAGCCTTTTCGTCGGCGGCTTCAAAGGAGCAGGGCGTGCGTTATCTCCGTGAACATTACGGATTTGACGATATCACAGCTTTCGGCGACAACACCAACGATATCCCGATGTTTCGTGCTTCCGATCATTCAATTGCGGTGAAAAATGCCTGCAAGGAAGTTTTGGATTATGCTGACGAGATAATCGGTGCAAACACGGAAAACGGCGTTGTAAAGTATCTTCTGACATTATCTGATAATTTGGACACCATATAGAAAGGATAATTTATGGCAAGGATATATCCACTTTTTTCATCAAGCAAGGGCAATGCCACCTTTATCGGCAACCAAAACGGCGGTATCCTTATTGACGCAGGGGTAAGCTGCAAGCGCCTTTGCGACGCTTTGAAGCTCAACGATATCTCCCCCGAAGCCGTGCAGGGCATTTTCATCACCCACACCCATTCGGATCATATCGCAGGGCTAAAAGTTTTTACAAAGAAATACAATATCCCCGTTTATGCCCAGCAGACAAATCTTGAAATACTCTGCTCGGGTGATAAAATAAACTCCGCCTGCAAAATCGAAGCTGTTGACGGCGTTGAAATTGCGGTGGGCGATCACAAGATAAAGGCGTTCACAACCTTTCACGATACTCCAGCAAGCTGCGGTTATCAGATAACCACCCCCGATGACAAGCAAGTCTGCGTTTGCACAGACCTTGGCATTGTGACTGACGAAGTTAAAGCCAGCCTTGCGGGCTCTGACCTTGTGCTGCTTGAATCCAATTACGATGAAGCAATGCTGAAAAACGGCGCATATCCATACGATCTGAAAATGCGTATCGCCTCAGATCACGGACATCTTTCAAATGCCGACTGCGGCAAACAGCTTGGCGATCTTATGGAAAACGGCACCTGCAAATTTATCCTCGGACACCTCAGTCAAGAGAACAACACGCCTTTCCACGCAGAAAATTCAGCAGTGAAAGCCCTTGTGCAATACCGCAGGAACAGCGATTACATTTTACATATAGCAAAGCCCGAGGGCAACGGAATGGCGGTGGCATTTTGATAAAGATAAATCTTATAACAGTCGGCAAACTGAAAGAAAAATACTGGCGTGACGCAGCGGCGGAGTATTCAAAGCGCCTTGGTGCGTTCTGCAAGCTGGATATCGTTGAACTTAACGAATCACGCCTTTCGGACGACCCCTCAGAGAAAGAAAAGTCCGCAGCCCTTGAAGCAGAAGCAAAAATGATGAAAAACTATCTCGACACAAAGGGCGCATTCAACATCGCAATGTGCATTGAGGGCAAGCAGCTTTCGAGCGAAAAGCTTTCTCAAAAGCTCAGCGATTGCGGTCTCAACGGGTTCAGTACGGTGAATTTCATAATCGGCTCCTCATTCGGCATTGCCCCCGAGGTCAAATCAAGAGCGCATATGAAGCTTTCAATGTCCGAAATGACATTTCCCCATCAGCTTGCAAGAATAATGCTGCTGGAGCAGATATACAGGGCGTTTCAGATAAGCGCAAACACAAAATATCACAAATAAATCAATAAAGCAGAAGAAAGCCGCCTTGATCCCTCAAGACGGCTTTCAAAGCATCGGTTATTTGGCAGGCGTACAACTCTCCTGCGTTTCTCAAGGTTTCCCTTTGTCAGTACCAGCGGCGTGTGGACTGTACGAATTCCTCCACCTCAAATAACCTTTCTTATCTTACTCATATTATAACATATTTCACTCATTTGTCAACAAAAACCGCCGCACCCAGTTTCGGGTACGGCGGTCATTATTTTTCATCAAGACGTTTTGTTCTTGCTGTAATATTCCGTTTGCTTATCGTAAACGACCTTTGGCGTGTATCGCTTGATCGCCTTGTTGTTTACCGTTATGTTGAGCTCATCGACCCAGCTTGTTATCTTTGACTGGAAGTCGTCGCTCTTCATCTGCTGCAAAACGCTTTTGTGATTGTCGGTAGCATATTCCTGACTGCGCTTTGTAACGTCGCCCCTGATGATGATGTAATATGAAGTGTCGTCCTCATATGCGGAAGCCACGTCAACATCAAGCTTGTTAACTGCGGTGAGCAGCTTGCCGCTTGCGGTATCCTTCTGGCTGTCCTCAAGTGCGCCGTAATTGGTCATTGTCTCATTCGGATAAGGGTCAGACTCTGACGAAGAATCTGCATCTGCTGAACTTGAATCTGTATCAGCGGCACTATCGCTTGAATCCGAAAGCTCTGTGCTATCGACGGTGCTGTCAACGACTGACGAAGTATCGTCACTTGAAGCAGCGCTGGAGCTATCCGTATCTGCAACCGAAGAAGTGTCGTCAGAAGCAGTGGAAGAATCGCTGTCGGCTGCGGAAGATGAATCAGCCTTCTGAGCCTCAACATATGCGTTATACTCGTCTATAATGCTGTCGAAATCATCGAATGAAACGCCCTCGGCCTTGTCGAGAAACTCGTCTCTTGTAGCCTTAGCTGTATCGTCCTCAGAACTCTGAGAAGATGAATCCTCGGAAGAACTCTTTGCGACTGTGATAGTCTTGTATCTCACATAATTGTCCTCGATATACTTAACGATCTCGTCGTCAGCAACGGCTTCAACGCCGCCCTCTGCATAGTAATAATCAAAGATCTGATCTCTCATTTTTGAAGCCTTCTGCGCAAGCTTGATAGACTCCTTAGAGATACCCTCAGACTCATAGAAATCGCCCTGAGACTCCCAAGTGCTGTTCACGGTATCGTTGACAGACTTGAGGTCGTCGTCAGAAAGCTCAAGTCCAAGCTCGTTGAACTTATCAACAACGGCAGCGTACTCCTTAGTAGCTGTAAGTGCGTAATCAGAGAGATAATCTGCGAAGTCCTTGCCGTCGACCTTCTGATCGAAATAATCCTTTGTTATGCCGTCCTGATAATACATCATAGTCATCTGATATGACATTTCCGAGAGGACGTTATAAATATACACGCCTGCGTTGACCTTATCGTCGCCAGCTGTGAGTGCATAGCTGGTATCGGAGCAGCTTGTAAGCGTTCCTGCGCAGAGGAGAGCTGCTGTCAATGCGGCGGTAAACTTTTTAGCTTTACCCATTGTTTAAATCCAATTCCTTTCCAAATATAATGCCGACTTAGTGTCGCAAAATTCCACTTTAACTTTTATATTATACTACACTTTTCCCCACAAGTCAAGCTTTTTAATTCGGGATTCGCTGTACTTCTGGCGACCCTCATAGTAGCCCGAGGACTGGACAGGCGTTAAACCGTACACAGCATTAAACCGTACAGAGTGCGAAAAGTGAGGAGTTAGGAGTGAGGAATGATTGACAGGCGTTGGACGTTTGCATTTTGATTTGATTTTGGTTATGAATCTGTCAAATGTAGGGGAAAATTGTTGTTCGGCTATGCTCACAACAATTTGCATCCTCGACAGCCCATCGAAGCACGTTTGTCATAATTATTCAGAACGTTAAAGAATATGGCAATGTTATTTTTCTTGTCAATCAGGTAGGGGCGAACATCGTTCGCCCGTTTGGTAAACCGCATTGTATGTTTTTATTTCCAAATGTGCAACGGATGTCACGGGCGACCAAAGGTTGCCACTACAATTTTATTGTGCAATCCCACCAATTTTGAATATTACAATTTGTGCAAACAAATGATTTATATTTTAATTTGGCAACAATCCTGCAATTGTTGCATTTTTAATGCAACTTTTCGCCAGATTTTCGGGATAAGTAGAAAGACATTTGCAGAGTGGCAAGGGAAACGAGGGCAGCACCAAACAAAGATTGTGCGTAAGATGCGCCGTCAGATTTTTCGTCAGATAGTGCAGAAATTCCGCAGGCATACTTTATGTATGTCAAGGGATTTATGTGCTATATGACGGAAAATCTGCAAGCAGATTACGTGCAAAGCCGCTAGGCGGTCTTTGTTTGGTGCTGCCCTGTGGACGGGCGGTGATGGCTCCGAGGCGAAGAGTCGGCTGGCGCATCTAAGGACTTGCACCCAAATGTTGAGATGAGATCATAAACTTGCGTGTGCGCACAATTTTAAAGCGCAGCTTTGTGACGTAGTCTCCGCCCAGCAACTTGAAAATCAAATATTATCCACAATTGTGTAGCTATTTGTAAAATACTCAGAAAAGTTCATCGCAAACCCTTTATTATAGCTATCTAAAACGTTTAATGTTATATATTGGCTCGATTTGTTACGACTGAGTATGCATTATAATGTTCAAAAGCGCATATCGAAAAGTCGTTTCAATTACGAAACTTCTGTTCAGATTTTCAAAGTCCTATTTCCTATATTCACATTTTTTGCCCTGTAAAACTAATCATAACCCCGATTTGTACAATTTTATTCTTTTTAATAAAATACGAAAATTTCACGAAAAACTTTTGTGAAAACGTTTGAAAGCCTTTGACAAATTGTGCAAGATGTGCTATAATCAATAAGATGATAAACGAATACATATTGCGTACACAAAAATTACTCAAAGTGGATTTTTGTGTTTCGTCATTTTTGAGCGATAAATGTGTTTGTTTCGGACGGCACTAAACGCCCGTCGTACCATTTGCATTTGTATGAGGAGGGATCGGTTTGAAAAGGAAAAGAATAGGCGTTATACTTTCCGAGGTCGAATCTTATTATCAGACCCGTGTGCTCAACGGCATTATGGCCAAAGCTTTTCAGTTGAATTACGACGTTCTTATCTTCTCAAGCTTTGTAAAACAATCTTTTATCGCCAAATATGAGGACGGCGAAAAAAATATATACAATATCATAAATTACGATAAGCTGGACGCTGTCATCGTGCTGGGCGATACCATTAAAATTCCCGGTGCACTGGAGCAGATATGCAGCGATATCGAGACCAAGTTCAATGGTCCTGTGGTATTTCTTGACTATAAATATAAGGATTATACCACGGTCTATACTCAGGACGAGCTGCCTTTTATGCACCTCACCGAGCACCTTATTACCGAGCACGGCTGCAAGAAGATTATGTTCTTGAGCGGCGACCTTGAACAGGCTTCTACCCGTGAACGCCTTAAAGGCTATAAGCGTGCCCTCACTAAGCACGGCATTGAGATCGACGACGACCTTATCTGCTTTGACGGCGGTTTTTGGTATGACAAAGCTGCGGAAGTCGCTAACCATATCATTTACGGCAGACGTAAAAAGCCTGACGCTATCGTCTGCTGCGGCGACTATATGGCTATCGGCGTTATCCACGAGTATCAGAAAAACGGCTTCAAAGTCCCCGACGACATGATCGTTGTTGGCTATGACGCTATCGATGAAGCTATCGGCTGCGTGCCTGCGGTGACGTCTTATTTCCCGCCTCTTTTTGAAGCAGGCGAAAACTCTGTTATGACCGTTGATGCAATGATAAACGGCAAGGGCAAGCCCGAGCTTATTATCGGCGGCGGTAAGATCGAGATAGGCGGCTCTTGCGGCTGTCAAGAAGATTATACCTATACAAAGCGTGATTATCTCGACACGACCGTGAAGATAAAATATCACGATTTTCTCAACAGTAATATGATGGAAAATCTCGCCTGCGCAACTGACCCCGACAACCTTATGGCTTATGTCCAGTATTTTCTGTATCTGCTGGTGGACTGGAAGCGTTTTTATCTCTGCCTTAACGAAAACTGGCTTGACGCCGACAATGTTTTCGGCGATGAGGACAGTGAGCATAACGGCTACACCGACAATATGATACTGCGTGCAAGGGGCATTGACGGCGTGACGAGAACTCTCCACGAAGTTTTTGACAGGGGCGAACTTTTCCCCGGCCTTGATGAAGACCGTGGCGCACCAATGGCGTTTTTCTTTACGCCTATGCACTTTATAAAGCGCTGTCTCGGCTATACGGTGCTTTCTTATGGCAGCGAGCCGAAGTGTTTTGATATTACATACCGCAACTGGACAAAGCATATCAACAACGCCCTCGAGTCGATGAGGATACAAAATTCCATTGCGCTCCTTGCCGTTCGTGACGCTTTGACGGGCGTTTATTCGAGAATTGGCGTTGAGCGCAATATCAGACCTTTGCAGGAGAAAATGGAGAACAAGAAAAACAAGTTTTTCCTTCTTATCGGCGATGTTGACAGACTAAAGCATATCAATGATGTTTACGGTCACAATTGCGGCGATATCGCTATCAAGGCTGTTGCCGATGCTCTGACCGCTTCAATAAAGAACAACGAACTTTGCGCAAGGATCGGCGGCGATGAATTTGTGGTGCTGGGCTGCGGCGATTACTGGAAAGATTATCCCGAGCGCTTCTGCCAGCGTGTAAAAGAACGCCTTGATGTTTACAACAAATATTCCGACAATCAGTTTGAAGTGTCTGTATCATTGGGCGGAATATGCCGCAGGATAGACGATATCAAAGAACTTAAATCGGTTTTTGAAAGCGCAGATCAGGCGATGTATATGTCCAAAAGGGCAAAGCACGCCGAACGAAAATAACGCACCTTAACTTTTTACCATACAAAACCACAAAAGCTCTCACTATGAATTTCCATAGTGAGAGCTTTCTATTTGCATTTTCTGTTGGATTATTATTCGTAATCGCTTTTCAGCACGCTGCGTTTGTGCTTTTTCTCTTCATAAAGCAGCGTATCAGCGTGGCTGAGCAGTTCGCCGATCTCAAGGGTGTCCTTTGCGATAAATGGGTAAACGCCAACGCTTGTGTGGACGATAAAAGGCTTATTTACGCCGTGTTTGAGATTATATTCCATTGAAACATTTTCAATATGATCTCTCAGCGCAGGTATATCCACCTGCTTACCCATAAATGCGCACACAACGAACTCGTCGCCGCCGATACGTCCCACGATCTCGTTATTGCCGAAGGAACTTTTGAGTATCTCCGCTGCCGATATCAGCGCAAAGTCACCTTCCTCGTGACCGAACTTATCGTTTATGGTCTTGAGGCAGTCAAGGTCAGCAAAGACCATTATCGCCTGCGTGCCCTCGTTTTTCTCATCGCTGAGACGTTTACGGACTTCCTCAAAGAAACCACGCCTGTTAAAGCAGCCCGTAAGCTCGTCCTGCTTTGAAAGGTCGCTAAGAAGCTGGTTATTTTCCTTGATCTCAACAAGGCTCTTCTGAAGCTGGCGCTCGATGAACTTCTGCTGCTTCATAAGTGTAATGATCTTCAGCGCAGCGCAAAGCTGAACTGTTATGGACTGCAAATAATTGAAATACTCGTGCCTAAGTTCGCTGAAAAGTATTCCGTAATGCTCTTCATTTGAGAACAGCGGCGATACCACGATAGTGTATCGTCTGTCCTGCGGCAGAAATTTGTTTGCAAATATCTCTTTATACTTGACAGGCTGATCTTCCGGCGCAAGCTGTATAGCGTCGCCCCGATTGTGATAAGCCTTTAAGTAAACATACTCCGGCGGCTGCCAAGTGTCGGAAGCCTTGTTTGTCAGCGCAGGTTCAAAGCTGAACAGATAGCTTGAATCAAGGTGCAGCCTTGTGAGCTTATCCACCACCGTCTCATAAGCCCTGTCATCATAGGCGTCAAACACCAGCATATCACGGGTGATAGAATTTGTCTGCCAAGCGAGAAACTCGTTATCATCCAGCTTTTCCTTGCAACAGGCGGCATTTCGCTCTGCGATTATCTTGTATATCTGAATGAAGGTCTGATTTAAGATAAGGTGCTTGACAGGGTCTTTAAAGTGCATTATGAGCTTCTGATGAACAAATTCCGTTGCCGCATAGAGCAGATCGAAGTTCACATAGTCAAAGAAATCCTTGTCCGAAAGGTCGGCGAACATATCTATTATCCTGCTCTTCTCCTCATCGTTGGAAAGGTGTTCGTCGGTGGCGTATTTATCCAGCGCAAGTATAATGCGTCTGAACTTTTCACGCATAATGAGTGTGCAGTCGCTGGCACGATATTTCGAGAAGAGAAATTCGCACATCTGTTCCGCAAAGACTGCACTTCTGTCGCAGTCGCAGAAACCCATATCCCGTGGGCTGACGTTGCCTTGACAGCCGCAGGAATTTCGCCTTATGAGCGATGAAGGTATCTTATCATTCTGTATAGTCTTGTTTATAACATAGTTGCAGGCCCCAAGCACGGCGTTATAGCCGAGATCGGCAGGGTCTGCCTTGACAGTAGTAAGGTGCGGCGAAAGCTTTTCAGCGGCAGGGTCGTCGTCAAAGCCTGTAACGAGAATGTCCTTGCCAACACGAATGCCACGTTCTTCCATAGCCTTGTAGCCGCCGATAGCCATTTGATCGTTGGCAAAAACTATGCTGTCAAGATCGGGGTTGCGGTCGAGAAGATCGCCCACAACATCGTTTGAAAACTTCGAGAAATTGCCGTAAACTATCCTGTTATCGCTGGCTTCCAAATTATTTTCGGCAAGGGTATCTCTAAACACGCCCAGCCTTTCAACAGCGTCCTCGCTGGTTCTCGGGCCGCTGACGAAACCGATCTTCTTGCAGCCGTGGAACTTGATGAGGTGGTTTATCGCCTCACGCATACCTGTTTTATTATCCACCATTATGCAGGGATAGCCGTCGATATGGGCTGTCACCGTTATAACTGGAGTGTTGCCGAATTTTTTCAAAAATTGTGCTTTGTGTTCGCTGTCAAGGTGACTTCCCAAGGTGCCGATAAGGATTATAAGCACGTCAAAGCGGTTCATTGCCGCCATATCGAACAGCGTGTTATACTGATATTCATAGACGGTCCTAAGTGTGTCCGCATATTCGCCGTCAATATATCTTCCCGGAAATATGACCAGATCAGCGTCTGCCTGCTCCGCTCCGATCATTGCTCCCTCGCAGACTGCGTCGTCAAAGTCATCTTCAAGGTGGCTGACGAGAAGCCCGATCTTTATCCTCCTGCGCTTTGCAGCGTTGTTTTCCATAAAAACTTCCTCCGATTAATGCAATATAGCCCCAAACTTGCCTGTTTCATTCATCAGGTGTTTTTATCCCTCGTATTATTTTCTATGGTTTTTATCTGTTTATTTTTATATCCTTAACGCAGTCGGCAAGATCACAAGCGCCGTTTTTACTGCCGATCCCCCAGCCGTCGCCTGTTTGCAATGTGATATCGAACGAACAACGATCTGCGGTGATGTTCCCGCTGCCCATCATATCTCCAACGCCTGATACTGTGCCACCCTCGCAATATATCTTTATCACAGAGCTGTAAAGTGAACAATCCACCGCTCCGTTTCTTGTGCCGATACAGTTTATATTCTGGCCCTTCACAACGATATCCGCCCTGCCGTCACGCATTTCAATGCTTCCGCCGCTATTATGGAGCGTGCCGACAGCCGTAAGATTTCTGCCGGAAATGGTGCTGTCAAGTTTATAGTTTTTGATCTTTATGTTGCTTTCGCCAT
Organism: Ruminococcus sp.; assembly: GCF_019423705.1. Classification (GTDB taxonomy): domain Bacteria; phylum Bacillota; class Clostridia; order Oscillospirales; family Ruminococcaceae; genus Hominimerdicola. Next base: position 71,275 of record NZ_JAHZAX010000008.1, read on the forward strand.
CAAGAGAGCCAACGCCCACCGCAACATCAGAAGACATTTTGATGTGGCAATAAAGGTTTTCAAGCATAAGCTCAGCCTTTCCGTGGAAGCTTCCGATACTAACGCAGCTATTTCCGCTTGCGTTTATATCTATTGCGCCGCTTTTTATCACAACGCCCTTTTCGCAGTTTCCACCGCCGATACCGATACAGTTTTCGCCGTTGGTCTTGACGTAAAGGTCGCCTGCCATAGCGATGACGATCCGTCCGCAGCTTTGCTTATGGGTCGTGCCGATGCCGTAGCAATCCAGCACTTCTGAGAACACTTCAAGGTCGCCCGAGCCGCTTATTTCAAGCTCAGCGCTTTCGGGAACGAGTATTCCACGCTTTGAAAGGCGGTTCTTTCCGCTACAAATGAGTTTGACCTTTGAACCGTTGCCCAGCCTTATGTCAGGCTGATCGTCCGGTGACTCGAAAGACACGTCTTTGAGCGTTATGGTGCAGTCGCTTCTATCCTTGACGGCGACAGTCATTGGCATACTTTTTTCCTTGCCGCCGAATAGCGTTACTCTGCCAGAGCCGATAAATATGGAAGAATACTTATCATGGCGAAGCTTTTCAAGGTCGATACAGTCGCCGTCAGCAGCGTGATATATCTTCTGACCTTCCGAAGCTTCCATACTGAACTGGATTATCTCGTCCTTGATATTGTCGGAAATGCCGTGAAGCAGCACAGGCTTTGGCTTTGAAACGTAATAGCCTTGGATAAGGTCAACGCCGAAGCCGATCATTGTCTGAAGTTCTTCCTTGGTCTCAACGCCCTCGGCAAGAGCTGTGCAGCCACTGGCATGTAGAAATTCGATGATCTTTGAGACGATCTTCTGCATTTTATGGTTCTTGTCGATACCTGTTACAAGTGAGCGGTCGATCTTGACGATCTCTGGCTCGTATCTCATAAGGTTCGATGTATTGGAATAACCTGTGCCGTAATCATCAATGGCAAGGTTCATATTGTTCTTGTCAAGCCGTGATCTTATTCTTTCAAGGTCACGGTCGCTTATCTCAGTCTGCTCGGTCATTTCGATTACGACCTTTTCAAGAAGCTCGCCGAAATCGTTCTCATACTCGCAAAAATCCTCTTCTGTTAGCATATGCGAGGAAATTGAGTTTATGAAAAGGCGCTTGTTTTCAAAATCCGACTGGTGCTTGCTGAGATATTTCAGCGTATTGCCGATAGTCGCCCTTTCGATATCGTAAAGTCTGCCGAAACGGCTTGCGGATTCAAGTATCTGCAAGGGGTTCAGCGAGATATCGCCCTTTGTGCGCATAAGCGCTTCATAAGCCACGATATCGCCTGTGGAAGCGCTTACGATCGGCTGAAAATGATATGTAAACAGGTTTTTATCAAGAAGTTCTGAAAAGGCCCTGATATCCTGTATCTCGTTTTTCTGCTTCGCATACTGTTCGGGAGTGAACACGCAGCTACCGCCTGCGCCCTTTGCCTTTGCCTCATAAAGTGCATAGCCTGCGGCGTGGATAAGGTCGCTTGGTGCGGCAAAACCGACGCTTATTCCTGCGGTGACAGTCATAGAATGATCCGCAAGGTCGTGAATGCCAAACTCATCGGCAAGGCAGCTATTTTCAACAGAGTGTTTTATGCTCTTTGCAAGCTGTTTAGGGTCGCCCTCAAAATCCGCCGCTGTTATCCAAAACTGCGCCGAAGAATGCTGCGAAAGCACGGCGTTTTCGGGCAGCACATTACACACCGCCGAAAGTATTGAATCAAGGCAGATATCAGCCTCGATGAGCTTTTCGTCACCCTCAAGCCTCACAAGTGCAAGAAGCGTTTTTTCGTCCGCCTTTGAGAGATATCCCATAAGTTCAGACTGGGCGACAACAGGTCTGCCGCAATCGTGCTGGATATGTATATGGCCTTTCGGGATATAGACAAAGCCTGCTGTTACGCCCTCAGGAGTATCAAGAAGCTTTGTTTCCAGAGGCATAACGAACCCTTTCTGCGAACGTGACAGCAGTTCAAGAACCTCTCTGAGCTTTTTGCAGTCGGGGCGCTCTTTCAGCCCGAACAGAGTTATGGCGTTATCGTCAACATAGGCAATGCCTGCGTTTTTATCCATAACAAAGCCGCCGATATTTTTCCACATAGCGCAGACTGCTTCCCACGCTTCGCCGAAATACTTATTCCATAATTTTTTATCTTCGCATTCTTTGATCATACTCACCGCAGGAAACTTCCTGCGCCTCCCTTCTGCGATATTATCCTCAAAATCTGTGAAAGTTCACCAAATGGGCACACTTTCACACACTCTAATTATAGCACGAAGACGGAAAAATTACAATAGCGCAGCTCTCGTTATAAAGCACAAAATACTCAGAAAAAAATTATTGAACTTACCGATAGAGGACGAATGTATATTCTTTTTTTGCGGATATAATGGTGTCAATATATGACAGGGCGTTGATAGAAAACGGACGAACGATGTTCGCACCTACGGTGTTTGACTTTGGTCGCAAACTGTTGTATAATAAATATGTATGCGATATTTTCATAGCAAGGAAGTTTAATTCTAATGACAGATTTCAACGATAAATTTTCCGTCCTCCGTGACTTCTTCGGGCACACCCAGTTCCGCAGCGGTCAAGAGGAGATAATAGACAATATTCTTTCGGGGCGTGATTGTCTCGGCGTTATGCCAACGGGCGCAGGCAAATCTATGTGCTATCAGATACCTGCTCTTATGTTTGACGGCATAACTGTGGTTATCTCGCCGCTTATTTCGCTGATGAAAGATCAGGTCAACTCGCTCATTCAATCGGGGGTGAGGGCGGCTTATCTCAACTCATCGCTGACCGCAAGTCAATACGAGACTGCCCTTTCAAACGCCAAGCGTGGAATGTACAAGATAATCTACGCCGCACCCGAAAGGCTTGAGACGGCTTCATTTTTATCCCTTGCGAACTCTGTGAAAATATCTATGGTGGCGGTGGACGAAGCACATTGCGTTTCTCAATGGGGACAGGATTTTCGACCATCATATATGAAGATACCCGAATTTATCGCACGGCTTCCCTATCGCCCTGTGATATCGGCTTTCACGGCGACGGCGACTAAAGAGGTCAAAAACGACATTGCGGCAATGCTGCGGCTCAGAGACCCTTTCACCATAACGACGGGGTTTGATCGAAAAAATCTCTATTTCGGCGTTTCTCACCCTCGTGACAAATATCGTGAGACCCTGCGACTTGTGGAGGAAAACAAGGACGGCTGCGGAATAATTTACTGCTCCACCCGAAAGAACGTTGAGACGGTTTGCGAAAAGCTTTGCGCCGACGGCTACAAGGCTTCACGCTATCACGCAGGACTTTCTGACGAGGAGCGCCGCCGCAATCAGGACGATTTCATTTACGACCGCATACAGGTTATGGTGGCGACAAACGCTTTCGGAATGGGCATTGACAAGTCAAACGTCAGCTATGTTATCCACTACAATATGCCGAAAAATATCGAAAGCTATTACCAAGAGGCAGGCCGTGCAGGTCGTGACGGAAATGACGCACGCTGCGTGCTTTTATACAGCGGTCAGGACGTTGTGACAAACAAATTTCTTATCAACAATTCGGGGGATAATCCCGAACTGGACGATGAGGCGCAGGAAATGATAAAAAAGCGTGATCTTATGCGCTTGAAAAAGATGACAGATTACTGCAACACCACGGGCTGTCTCCGTGAATTTATCCTCAACTATTTTGGCGAGGAGCAGGCGCACCCTTGCGGAAATTGTTCGGGCTGTATAGGCGATTTCGGTGAGTCGGAGGAAGTTGACGTGACGGTGGATTGTCAGAAAATACTTTCCTGCATTTACAGGCTTCACCAGCGTGGGCTTACATTCGGTTCGGGTGTGATATGCCAAGTGCTGAGGGGTTCTGACAGCGAAAAAGTCCGCAATTTCGGGCTTTCGACCCTTTCGACTTACGGCATTATGAGAGGCTCTACGCAAGTTTATATGCGCAGGCTGATACATTATCTTGAAGCGGAAGACTACATAATCTCGGGAGAGTTCAGCGCACTTACCCTCACAAGAAAGTCCGCCGAGATACTCAGCGGCAAAAAAGCTGTTAAAATGCGGTTTCAGAAAGAAAAGCCAAAGGCTGAGCGCAAGACAAAGGTCAATCACGAAGAAGTCACCTCATTCGACAGGGAGCTTTTCGACAGGCTCAAAAATGTGCGCACCCAGCTTGCGACCCAGGCAAATCTGCCGGCTTATATCATTTTTTCCGATGCAACTCTCAGAGATATGTGCATAAAGCTGCCGAAAACACAGATACAGCTTTTGGACGTTTCGGGTATCGGCAAGTCAAAGCAGGAGCGTTACGGGCGATATTTCTTGGCGGAGATAACGAAATATTTGAAAGAAAATCCGCAGGCAGGCGAGTACAAATATATCCCCGAGGGGTATCTTGAAAAGCACGCAAAGGGCGAAAAAGGCAGCGACACAAAGGCGTTCATCATCGCCCACGCTGACGAGCTCACCACCAGCGATGAGGAGTTCACCCTTTCTCAGCTTTGCGACGATATGCTCACTCAGCTTGGTGCGGACGGCGACAGGCGCAGCGTGAAAAAAGCGGTCAAGAAGTGGCTGGTCAACGAAAATTATCTCAGCGAGACCACCAGCGGCGGCAAATCATACCTCGAGACCACCATACTTTCCGCCGAGGCAGGAATAACTGAGCACGAGCGCATTTCTCAGCTTGGCAACAGTTACAAGGCCATACTTTATCCGCCTTCGGCGCAGCAATTTATTTATGAGAATATCAAGGAAATTTTGAGCCAATGACAGCACAAAACAATTTCCACAAAGCAAAAACAACGGACGAACAATGTTCACCCGTTGTTTTTTATTTATCCGTATTAATTTACTTCTTTGTCGTCACGCTCTTAACAGCCGACCAAGCGCCGTAATACTTTACGCCCTTGACCGTTGTGTAGCTTCTGACACGGACGTAATATTTCTTGCTCGCCGAAAGCTTTGAGATGGTTTTGGTGTCGGTCTTGTTGTTCGTTATCGTGATCTTTGATGGGCTTTTGAACGCCGAATTTGTGGCATACTGGACTTCATAGCCTGTGGCAGAGCCTTTTTGCGCCCAGTCAACAAAGAACGCTTTGCTCTTTGCTGTGAGCTTTTGGATCTCCTGCTTGGCTGGATTTATCTTGAAAGTTTTTGTGATAACACCGCCGTATTTGCCCTTGCCTGTGATCTTAACAGTCGCCGTGCCGATAGCCTTGTTTGCGGTGTATGAGACCGTATAATCCGTGCCGTTTTTCAGCGTTTTGCCGCCGAACTTGACTGTGATATTCTGCGTTATGGCTTTGCCTGTGTAGGTCTTGTTGGCGATACCCGAAACTGTGGCTTTGGTGATGTCATTTTCTGCGGTCGTCACCAACTTGGTATCAGACCATTCGCCGTAGTAATTTGCTCCTCCGACTGTTGTGTATGAGCGGACACGGACGTAATAGGTCTTACCTGCTGCGAGGCCGTAAACCGTGGTGGTATCGGGCTTATTTGTGGTGAGCTTTCTCACAAAGCTGCCCACAAAGTTTGCGTTCTGCGAATATTCCAGCTCATAGCCTGTGGCGGAGCCTTTCTGCGCCCAATCGGCGAAAAAGCCTTTATAGCGTGTTTTGAGCTTCTGCATTGTCTGCTTGGCTGGCAGGATATTAAAATTTGCTTGGACTGTCCCCGTATAATTGCCCCTGCCGATGACGCTGACTGTCGCCTTGCCGATGTTGGTATTATTGTTGTAAGATAATGTATAATCCACACCCTTGCGGAGAGTTTTCGAGCCGAACTTTACTGTAACGTCTGGGGTCAATGGGTTGCCTGTGAAAGCTACGCTTTGCGCTGTTGATACGCCCGAAGCGGTGAGCTTTGCTGGGGAAACCGTGACTATGCAGGAGGCTGTTCTGCCGTTTGGAAGGGTGGCGGAAATTCTCGCCGTGCCTTTGCCGACCGCTGTTACAATGCCGTCCTTGACTGCGGCGACGGATGTATTCGAGCTCTTCCAGCTTATGGTCTGCGGTGTATCGGAAACAACGTTTGCCTTTAGGGTGAAGTTTGTGCCGTAGGTAAGCGTTTTTTCTGTGGTATCAAGGGCTATTGTGGAGCTGTCGCAGCTTATTGGATAGGTTTTAAGGTCAGGCAGGGTCGAGAGCGTTACCGCATAGTCGCTGTTGTAGACCTTTTTCCACATACTTTTTTCGGTGTATTTTTCAGAGCTTGATATGCAAAATTCGCCGCTCCAAGTGCCGAAATATGACCAAGCTGTGCCTGCTTCAAAGGCTTTGTCGAGGTCGAAAAGGCAGCCGTTTTCTGTCAGCGCAACTATCTTTCCGCTTGATGAGCATTCGGCGGCCTCAAGGTATTTGGAGCTTTGCGCCGAGTAATCTCTTGTGCCGGGGTAGATATCCTCGCCGATTATGTCGACGTACTCGTCGCCAGGATACCAGCTTTTTGACTGGCCGTTCCACACCCAAATGAGGTTGTCGAGCTTGTATTCGTTTGTGAGTTTGTCATATATTGCCTGCCAAAGTTTTTTATAGGCGGCAGCGCCGTCAGAACCCCACCAGAACCAGCCGCCGCTTGCTTCGTGGAGCGGTCGGAACAGGACAGGCACATCGGCGTCAGAAAGGCGCTTTAGCTGCTTTGCTATGGCGTCAACATCGCTCATAAGTGCGTTATAGGCTTCTTTGTCAGAGCCGTCCATAATTTTGGACAGATCAAACTTTCTGAGATCAACGTTATCGGTATAAAAGCCGCCCCACCAGCGTGGATTGCCGTTTGAATCTTTGCCCGATTTAAGGTACTTGTCGGGGACGTTCCAATGCCAGCAGAATGTTACGATACCGCCAGCTTTTGAAAATTCGATAGCTTTTTCGACAGCGTCCGAAGTATCACCGTTGGCAACACGGCTGGGGGTATAACGCATAAAGTCGAGACCCAGCATCGCAGGGGTCTGACCTGTTGCGGTCTTGATTCCGTTAAATTCCATGCCGTTAAGTCCGCCGTCGCAATACTGACCCGTTATGACTTTTTTGCCGTAAACGTCTGCCATATAGCTGAAAAGGCGCTGAGTGCTTTCGGAAGCGTTTGGGTTCACGAGGGCCTTTGAAACGGCGTAGCTATTGGAAATATCCACCTTTTCAAGGGTCATGTAGTCCAGCGAGAAATAGCCCCAAGACATTGTTATTTTGATGGTGTTCTGACCTTTTTGCAGATAAACACGGCTCACCAGCGAATCTGTGTAGGCGGAGCCATATGCGCTGCTGAATGTGCCCGCACTAGCGCCGTTGACAAGAAGATTGTTGACCTTGTTGCCGCCCTCGCCCTTGCTGTAAAGTCGGATATTATAGTAGCCTGCTTCGGAGACTGTGACCTTCTGCGTCCAAGTGCAGCTTGAATCTGTAAAGCGCACCGATCTTGAGCCCGAGGCGGAGCTATCGCTTTGGATATATGCTGAGCCGCCCAGCGAGCCGTTTTCGGCTTCATATTTTAATGTTTGATCCGCAAAAACGGAAAACTGCGCCGCACCTGTTGCAAGCATTGCTGCGCTGACGGCAGCAGCGGTCATCTTTTTAATACTGAATTTCATATAATAATTCCCTCATCATAAATTTTTGTTTGATCTTACATTTCGCATTTTAATATTTTTGCATATCTTAATTTTAGCACATTTCATTTCCATATTAAACAACTTTTTGAGCCTAATTTTAAGACAATTTATTAAGAAGCACCGCAAAAAGGACACAGCATAACGCTGCGCCCTTCAAAAATTGTATGTTCTATTTCACAGTAAATTCCGCCGCCGTATAAAATTCTTTATCAACCCCCACGTCCTTTATTATCCTGTATTCGCCTTTGTCAAGTCTGGAAGCGAATGTAATATCAAATGTCCTCGTGGAGAGCGGTTTTTGTTCTATTCCTATTGCGGTAAAGGAATCAGACTCGTCCTCACGATACCAAACGCCGTCACGCTTTTGCTCGAGGATATACATTTTGCCATATCCTGCGTTCATATTTGTATTGTTCGTTATCTCAAGGGTCAGGCCTTGATCTGTCACAGAGTCTTCAACGACCTTTATTGTAACGCTGTCGTCATTGGGGTCAACATAATCGGAAGGCAGAGAGAACTTTTTGCCGCAGCCAGCAAGCATTGAAATGCTTATCACCGCTGCACAGGCCATACAACATAGTCTTTTTATCTTTTCCATTGTCATTTTCATTGTATCTCCCCCTTTGTTATATATCCAGAATTAAACCTATCTTATGTAGATATTATACCAAATATTTGTCTGATTGTCAACAGACTTGTGCAGATCTTCCCCAGGTGGCGAAATTTGTTGACATTGGTGCGGATATGTGTTATAATAAGCTTGAAAATTCGGGAGCTGAATGTTTTTCGGCTGAGAAAGGGCGAATGGACGCTCTGACCGCACCTGATTTGGGTAATTCCAGCGAAGGGACTCGTGTTGGCGAGGCTTTATTTTTTTGTGATAACAAGATCGCAATATCCTTTGATCTGCTGCGTATGCCCTATCGGGTATGCGCTTTTTTTGACCGCAGACAGGCGCTTTCCGAAAAATGAAAGGAAGTTATCATATGAAAAACTCAAAAACATTGACCCTTGTTGAGGGCGCAGTTATGGTCGCTCTGGCAACAGTTCTCAGCTTTATCAGAGTGTACAAGCTCCCTTGGGGCGGCTCGATCACCCTGCTTTCAATGCTGCCGATAGCTGTTTTCAGTATTAAGTACGGCGTAAAGAAAGGCCTTGGCGTGGCGTTCGTGTTCTCGCTGGTTCAGCTTATTCAGGGCGCAACGGACGGACTTTTCTCTTGGGGACTGACCCCTGTTATGCTCATCGCCTGCATTTTCTTGGACTATGTCGGCGCATTCACGGTTCTCGGCTTTGCGGGAATGTTCAGAAATAAGGGCGCAGCAGGCTGGCTCGCAGGCACGATAATCGCAGTATTCCTCAGATTTGTCTGCCACTTCCTCAGCGGCGTTATCATTTGGAAGTCCTTCGGACAGCTTTGGGACGGCTTCTCAACCGACAACAGCGTGCTTTACAGCTTCCTCTACAACGGCTCTTATATGCTCCCCGAAATGATCTTCACAGGTATCGGCGCATTCGCACTTTTCAAAGTTCCGCAGACAAGAAAGCTTATCGGACAGAAGTCATAAGGCTCACAAATACATAACAAAACACCGCTGGTGGGAATTATTCGCCAGCGGTGTTTTTATGTGCGATATTCAAATGTTGTCGTGGATTTGGTCTGACAAAACATAGTCGACCAAACGGGCGAACGCAAATTGTTGTGAGCCTTGTCGAACAACAGTTTTCGCCCCTACATATTTACTGCAAAAAAAGCCTCCGTGTGAATTTACGGAGGCTTTTTTATTATTTACTTATCGTCCTCGTCAGAGTCATTCCTCTTTGAGCGGTACATTGACATTGTGGCTGCGGCGATGAGAACTGCCGTGATACCCAATGAGCCAACTGCGCCCGTGTGAGGATTATTGTTTGAAGCGCCTGCAACGCCCTTGTCAGAAGCCTTGCTTGATGAAGCTGCGTCAGTCTTGCTTGAAGCATCGCTGTTTGAAGAGCTTGAGCTGTCTGTGCTGCTGTCAACGTTTGATGAATCTGCTGCTGAGCTGTTGGAATCAACATCGCTGGAGCTTTCAGAGCTGCTTGATGAATCAGGGAGACTTGAATCAACAGGGTCTACTGTTGAAGAATCTGTGTCGCTTGACTCGTCAGGTGAGCTTGAAGTGTCTGGCTGGCTTGAAGATGAATCTACATCGCTGGACTCGTCAGCCTTGCTTGATGAATCAACATCTGAGCTGGAGCTGTCTACTGTGGAGCTTGATGAGTCTACATCGCTTGATGAAGAATCTACGTCGCTGGACTCGTCGGCCTTGCTTGATGAATCTACATCTGAGCTTGAGCTGTCTACTGTGGAGCTTGACGAGTCTACATCGCTTGATGAAGAATCTACGTCGCTGGACTCGTCAGCCTTGCTTGATGAATCGATATCTGAGCTGGAGCTGTCTACTGTGGAGCTTGAAGAGTCTACGTTGCTTGAAGAATCAATATCGCTGGACTCGTCGGCCTTGCTTGATGAATCAACATCTGAGCTTGAAGTGTCAGGTGTGATTGCTGAATCAGGTGCGCTTGATGATGAATCAACGGTTGAGGAATCTGTATCGCTTGATGTATCAACCTCTGAGCTTGAAGTATCTGCAATGCTTGAATCGCTGGAATCGTCGGGAGCAACTGAGCTTGAATCAGCTTCGCTGGAATCTACCGGTTCGATGGCTGCAAGGTAGTTTATGCACTTAGGGAAATCTTCTGTGTATGCAGCGGTCGTATCAGCGGCAACTCTGTATGTTACCTTGCCGTTGTTGTCGATCCTGCAATCATAAACTGTCACGCTGAGCTTATAGCCGTCAGGTGAAGTTGTTTCCTTGAGGTAGTAATGCTTGAAAGCGCCTGCCTCAGTTGGAACTGTGATCTTGCTGTCGTCTGCGAAAGTTACAACGAACTGTTCGCCGTCAGCGACAGGCTTGCCTATGCCGATAACGTCTGTCATAGCGGCATCAGAATAAAGTGTGAATACTGTGGAATTGATAAGAGCGTCCTTTTCAGCCTGTGAAAGGTCTGCATAGCTCTTTCCCTCATAGCTCTTTACGAGCTTTACAGCCTCGGCTGTGATAGGGTCGTTAGGAACGACGAGCTTTGAAAGTCCGCTATCCTTGCCGTCTGTGAAAGTTACGCAGCCTGTTCCGTTTTCGTCAAATGAAACTGTTGCGGCATAGACCTTTGTGTTTGGCTTATAGCCAGCAGGAGCGCTGAGCTCCTTGAAATAATATGTGCCTGCTTCCAGCTGGTCGAAAGTTACAACGCCGTTAACGTCAGATGTGAAGGTGTAAGCCTTACCGTCTCTCATAACAGGTGTTGTGCAAAGTCCGTCTGAATAAAGACCGAATGTTGCGCCTTCGAGTGCAACGTTGGAAGCTGTTACCTTATTGAACTGTACAGAAGCTGTCTTTGGCGCAACAGGTGTCTTGACGTTTACGCATACAGGATAGCCGTCGTTTCCGATAACGTCGCCTGCATTTGAAGCTGCGCCTACGACTGAGTAAACAACATCGCCGTTTGCGTCAACTGCGCACTTGAATACTGTTTCGCTCTTTTCATAGCCCTCCGGAGCGGAGTTTTCCTTGAGGTAATAATTTGCAGCTGCTTCAAGGTCTGCGCCTGCAAATGTTACGACATACTTGCCGTTATCGAGAACAGGGCTTGCCTTTGCGATCTCTGCTGTGCAGTTCTCGTCGGAATAAAGTCCGAAAACTGCTGTTGTCTGATCGCCGTTGCTGCCGTTAGCGTCAACGATTTTTACAAGCTTGATATCCTTGACTGTGATAACAGGCTCAGGGATAGAGGAATCGGGTGTGCTCGATGATGAGTCGATAGTTGAAGAGTCAACGACTGATGATGAATCAGGCTTTGATGACTGCGGAGTTACCGGATTATAAGCACCTGAGAAATGATGCTCACCACTTGCGCTGATATCGCTTGCTGCGATAACGCCGCACCAGTTAGCTGAGCAGGAATAGCTGCCGTATGGAGCGATGATAGTGCCCCAGCCCTCGGCTGCCATATTTACAGAACCTGTAAACTTGCCGTCCTTAGCGGAGGAATCATAGAAGTTGTAATAAATTCTATTGACGTTCATTTTAGCAACGTCCTCGCCGAGAGACATTCCCTGTCCGTCAACTGTGAGCTTGAGGGACTTTCTATCCCAAGAAGTGCCAAGGCCGTTCATATCCACATTGATGATCGCAACGGCTGTGGAATCCTTAGTGAAGTCGATTACAGTATCGTTATTGAGCTTAGAATAGTTATCCTTATTGACAGTAAAAACAACTGCGCCCGACTGAGCTGTAACGTTCAGCTTATTGATATTCTGCCAGGTCTTATTCTGGTCGTCCCATTGGCCGCCGATAGTAATGCCGTCGGTATCGTCCATAGCTGCGAGCTGCTTTGAATACTCGCCGAAGCTATCCTGGAGTGTATCGAGGTCGATATATTTATTCTCAGCAGTATCGGCTCTAACTGTACCGGCAGACTCGACCTTATGGCCGTTAATGAAATTCTGATTGCCCTGTGAAGTTACCTCATACTGTTCGCCGACGATGAGAGTATCCTTCTGATAGCCGAACTTCATACCGTCGCTGAGCTCAGCGAACTCCTTTACATAGCTTGTGGTAGCGCCGTACTCATCACGCATACAAAGCTCAGAGCCAAGACCTGTGATCCTGCTTGTGACAAAGCTCATATGCTGGTGTCCGCCGACCTTGAGGTCGTCAAATGCAATGAAGCCGTATTCCTTCATTACGTTGGTGATGTTGTCCAGTTCAGCCGAGACTTCATACTTGACAGCAGCATTGGCAGTTGTGACCATTGAGCCGACAGCAATGGAAGCGGCAAGAACCGTTGACAGCACCCGCTTGAACAGCGGACGTTTCTTCTTGTTCTTTTCCATACCAAAAATCTCCTTTTCCCATAATTCTATTAATAATAAACATTATTAATAATATAAAATCATTATAATACGCTGTCCCAAATATGTCAATAGAATTTGCATAAAATTACAGTAATAAATTAAATTTTGGCATTTTTCACAATATCGTTATTTCAATTATACTGGATTATACATTTTGACAAAAAGGAAAATAAATTCATAGAGACACAATATTGCCAAACGCATTATGGATTTTATCTTTATTTTACCTATTTTTTATTGATTGAAATAATAAACTGAAATATAATCAGAGTATGAAGTATTGATTTGAAGGAAATAATATTATGGAGGGCTATAAAATGGTAAGAAAGATACTTTGCGTACTGCAATTTTGAAAAGCGACCTTGACTACCTGCTTGCACTCCTCAGATTGGCGGATAGGCTGTACATAAAATAATGCGAGGCAGCCGCAGACCACACTTGTGCGTGGTTTGCGGCTGCTTTTTGTCTATAAATATTTTTAGGTTAATTCTATTGTGCGTCTTACACTACACTATCGTCCAACAAAAAATCGATCAGCTGCTGCAAATATTTATCACGTTTAATTTCCATACAAGCACCTCATTAAAAACTTCCGCCCATACAGGCTCAACCTTTTAATATTATACCATACAATGTACATATGGTTCATCACCGACAAGAGCAAAAAAATGATTTACCTTCCTTGCGGCAGCGGAAAAAAATAAAAATGTTGTGGAAAATAAACCGCCCCCATTCGCTAGAATTTTTGACCTAGCGAATGGGGGCGATTCAAATGTCAATATCATTAAGCAAAAAATCAAGACATAAAAGTAAGCGTAATATGTGAATCGTTTTACAACGTTGTAAAAAAATCAACTGCCACACGCTTTACATATTCCCTGTCATCACCATAAAAGCCGTGACCAGCACCCTTTATAACTTTCAGCTTTGCATTAGGAAAAGTCGTTTTCAATCGCTCGGAATATGATAAAGCAACTAATTCATCACTGTCACCATGGAATATCATCACAGGACTATTATACCGACTAACTCTATCATAAACATCATATCTTGGAACATCATCATAAAATTTCTTTGAAAGCAGCATATCTCCCATAAAGGCAAATGGTTTCGCCATACTTTCAGGATCCTTGGAAAGCCATTGGTCAGGTATGCAGAATGCAGGATATAGCAGTATCATCGCTGCAATACGCTCAGGCATTTCTGCCGCTGTAAGTGCAGCAACAAATCCTCCCTGACTTTCGCCGTAAAGATATATCTGTCTGCTGTCTGATATATCAAGTTCACTCATCATATCTATAACAGCTTTAAGGTCATTTTGTTCGCTGATAATACTCATCTCCGTGGTCTTTCCGTCACTATGCGATCGTGTAGAACCACCACAGTAATCAAAAGTATATGCTAAAAAGCCATTTTCCGCAAAAGTCAAAGCAATATCCGCCATATCATCACCGATACTGTTAAAGCCGTGACTAAGTATCACAGTAGGATATTTCTTCGCCTTAGTATCAGGAATATACAGTTTTCCGAAAATGTTTTTGCCATCTGATACACAATATTTCTCTCGAATATCCACGCTCATAACGCCCCTTTTTATAAATTCTACTCTGCCGCCGTAAACCTTGCCCACTCATATTCTGCTGTAAGCGGAACTGTGCCGTCAAAGGCTTTCAGCCAGCTGTCAACGCCAATGCCGTTCCACGCATTCATCATTATTTTTCCGGGCGTAACGGGCAAATTTTCAGTTGCCTTGTATGCCTCTTTTCCGTCAACATACCAAGTTATGCTGTCCTCTTTCCACTCAAATGCATAAGTGTGAAAATCCTCCGAGGCATCAAATCCAAGATCATACATATATTCGTGATTGCCAACGCCATTTGTGTAGTAATTGAACTGCACCTTTGTTGTGTCCTTGCCAAGAACTTCAACGTCTATTTCGTCCCAAGGGTTATCTTCTGACGGACCTGTGTATGTAAAGAACGATGATACAACGCCGTCATTCTTTATGGCTTTCATCGATACCTCATAAAGTCCATAGCCATAGTTTTCCTTTGAACGGTACTCGCCGCCTCTATATACTTCGGAATCGCCCATGCTGTCAATGATAAGCTGCATTTTTCCGTCATTGAAAGTTACGTTATCTTCGCTCCACGAACAGTTGAACGGAGCACCATTTGACCACCCCGCTGAAATGGAAAAATCACTTGACGCACCCTTGCTGAAATCTGCCTCAACCGTGTATAGAGAATTGCTTTCAGTTTCCGCCTTACTGCTAACATCTTGCAAAGAGCTGCTGTCAGATGAAACACCGCAGCTGCCCATAGACATAACTATCATTGTAATGATCGACATAGCCAAAACTTTTTTCATTTTCATTACCTCCGAATAAATATCAGATTTTTATCTTCTATAAGTATTATAAATCAATAGAAACGATATTTATATCAAAAACGTAATGCAAATATCAAAATACTAATGTGAAGCTATATCTTTGACTTGCTTGTGCTATGCTTGTTCCAGTTTGCACGGAAAAACTGATCTCTATACTGTTTTGGCGTAAGTCCTGTTTGTTTCTTAAAGCAGGCAATAAAATGGCTGTGAGAGCTGAAAGAAAGATAATTGGCTATATCAAGCGGACTATATTCAGAATATCTCAGCATATTTTCAGCCGCCTGTATCCTCTTTGACATAATAAAATCAGATATCTTTACGCCAACTTCCTCTCTGAAAAGCTTTGAAAGATACTGCGGCGTTATGTTCAGTTCATCTGCTATTTGATTCACAGTCACGCCCTTGTAAATATTATCGAAAATGCAATCAAAGCACATAAGTATATGCTTTGAGTAAACGTTCTGTGACACAGCCTTTTTCATTTGCTTTGTATAATAAACGATGACTTCCTTGTGAACAGCCATAACGCTTTCTTCATTACTGCATTCATCACATTTATTGATGTATATATCGCTTATGGTATATGCAGTTTCTGGGTCAAGCCCACCTTCTATACAAAACCTGCACAGCATAGCTATGGTAATGACAAGATGATATTTGACATTTCTGAGGTCATCTTTACTTAGTCTGCCCTTTCCGTTTGTATCCAGTGGTGTATACAAACGTTTGACTGTTTCAAGGTCGCCTGCCCGCACAGCAGAGTAAAATTCCAGTTCCGTTTCATATGGTGAATGATGATAGTCATTTTCCTTTTGCATAAACTGCCGCCTAGACAATTCTCTGTTTATTTCCATAGCTTTCACCGCCTGCTTTTTTAGCTTATTATATCATATTTACAGACGCAAGTAAAGCCGCTTATTTATAGAAAAAGGACGGCAAATCGACCTGCCGCCCAATTTCTGATAAATAGATCTTACTTAGCCTCATTCATTGAAGTCATAGCCTCGTCGATAAGATAATCTATAGCCTTTTCGTTTTCCTGTACGACCTGTGACCAGCTCTTTGACTCCTGTGGGTTCATCGTTCCTCTTATTGCAGTATCGCAGATAGAGTTAAGGTCGGCAGATACGCCCTGTTCAAAGTCAAATACAGGATTCTGTGCAGACAGATCATAGATGGTGTCTCTCATTTCCAGCATTTCATCTGTCCAGCCATAATCGTCCTTATACTGATCGAGGGTTATCTGATGTGCAGCCTCGTCAAGCTCTGCATAACGGCAGCATTCAAGGAAAGCCGCCACGCCCTCAGGGTTTTTGGCGTTTCTTACAATGCTAAAGCCGTGTACTCTTGAAGGGATATACTGTTTATCGCTATCAGCTGAGCAAGGAACCGGAACGAACATTACCTCTCCCTTTGATACATCGCCATAGTTTACAGTTGTGGACGGAGCATTCTCAAGTGCCCACAGTCCGATAGGATAGAAAAGCGTCAGACCTGTTGCCATTCCGCTGCCCTCTGCGTCGCCTCTGAGTTTCCAGTTATTCTCGTGTTTTGGATAAACAACATTGTTCTTTTGCAGTTCATACATCATATTCTGAGCCTTTGCTATCATAGGGTCGGAAATATTATTTACAAGCTTGCCGTCTGTGATACCGATGAGCGGCAATCCTGACGACTGCTGCAAAGCCTTTTCATAATACCAGCCGTCAAGTGCATATTTATCGTTCTCAGAGTCAGTAAAATCGAGGCACATTTCTGTGAAAGTATCCCAGTTCCATTTACCCTCTTTGAAAAGCTCAGCAGGATCGTCATAGCCGTTATCTTCCATTGTCTGCTTGTTGTATACAAAAACATATGCAGGGTCAGTTCTGATAACGCTCACATAGTGCTTGTCGCCAAGCATAAACTGATCTGTCGCACCCTTTATATCTGTCCAAAGAGGCTTTGAAAGATCGATATAATCGTCGATAGGCTCTATCATTGATTTTATCGCACCCTTAGGAAAAACGTCCATATCATCAGCACCGATGAAATCAGGCGAATCATTTGACATTACAAGAGCCGCAAGATCGTCAAACTTAGTGTCCCAAGTGGTCTGCACCCAGTTTATCTTACCATTATACTTTGTCTTGAACAAAGCAAGGTCAGCACCTATCTCTTTGTCCTCTGCCTCAGTAGGATTGATATCCCAATGTGAGAACCATTTTATTTCGTTGCTTTTGAGATCTCTTACATCTGTCATATCATCAGCAAGTCTTTGAACTATCTGCTGCTGATCTTCCTTGAGCTTTTTGTCAACGACCTTGCTTGATGAATCACTTGAACTTCCGCAAGATGCAAATGCTGAAAGCGAGCAAACTGCAAGGGCAAATGTTAAAACTCTTTTTGAATTATTCATAGCCATACCCTCCGAATATTACTTTCTTCTCTTTGCAACGATCACCGCTGTACCGGCAAGAGCGATAACAGCAAGTGTTCCGCCAACAGCCGCACCTGTTTCTGCTGCCTTAGACGTATCGTCAGAAGCCTTTGAAGATGTAGCCGCTGTAACAGAAGCTTTACTTGTGTCCGCATTAGCCTTACTTGTATCTGCCTTAGATGAAGAAACATCGTTATTGGATGTATCTGTCTTTGAGCTTGAAGTATCAGACTTTGATTCTGCCTTTGAAGTATCTGTTTTTGACTCTCCGCCATCAGCAGCTGCAACACCGAAATCAAGCGTCATTGAAAGTGTGCCGCCGTTGAAAGCACCTTCCTTCTCCCAGCCTGCGACCTCAGGGCAAGCTTTCTTTGTTACCTCGCCTGTTTCCTCATTGACCTCGTCAGTTGGTCTGATATGTATTCTTATTCCGCCCTCTGAATCCTCGTCCATTGAAGTGATAGAATTAAGAGAATCAAAAACTGTTGTTGTGCCGTCCTCGGCAACGAACTTTGCGTCAGATATCTTAACGTCCACAGGATAAACACCATCAGGAAGATTAGCCACCATAACGCCCATATCTCCAAGAGTTCCCTTGCCTGACATTGTCTTGTCGGTGATAACTTTGCTTATCTTATATTCAACAGTTATCTTGCCAGCATCATCAATGCCTACCCAATCGCCCTGATTCCAGCTCCAGTCCTGACCCATATAGAAACCCATTGCTCCGATAGAGTAATATGAGTCATTCATTTTTGCGTCCTCCTCTGATGGGTGAACAACATCGCCAAGCTTTGCTGCCGAAACAGATACTGACATCATTGTCGCCGCAAGAACTGCTGCTGAAAGACCTGCTGCTAATTTTTTGAATTTCATAACTTTTTCCTCCGATTTTTCAATAAAAATTTTTTTGCTTAAAGCAATTTATTTTGTTGTTTCTGTATACATTATAACCGTGTAAACGTTTTATTTATATCAAAATCGTAATATAAATATCATAAAAGTGTTTAATATCGAATTTATGAAATAGTATAAAAATATGAAAACAGACCCACTTGATATTCAAGCAGGTCTGTTTATTCGGAAGTTATTATAAGAAAGTGACTATGAATGATTACATCTATATTATATACTTTACTGTAAAATAGTTATATCAATATTCAATTATTTATATCAAATAATTATCGTAAATAGGATTTTATGAGCAAACATCAATTTATGAAACTCGACACAAAAAAACAAGCTCGGCAAACGTGACCGAGCTTGTACAAAAATGGAGTTATATGAAGAAATTATCTATCAAAGATACTTTACCAGCTCATCGAGAACGCTGTCAAGATGTCCGTCAACAAAGCCATAGTCTACGCCCTTGTATGACCAAGCCGCTCTGCCGATAGAACATTTCTCGAAGGCACTGCTTATATCCTTATACCAATTAAGAGTATTTTCAGCTGACGCAAGGTTTATAACGCCGTACTCACCGCAATACATAGGAACATTTCTTTCCTCTGCGACTCTTACAGCCTCGGCAAATCTTCCCATAAAATAATCTGGCGTAAATTTTTCCGTCTTGACTTCCTCGTATGTCTGCATATAATCAAGACCAAGACGCTTTATCTCACTTCTGTATTTTTGGGTGCTGCCCGGATAATCGATCCTGAAATCTCTCGGCATCTCATCTACCCAATACGCAGCCTGATGAGTGAAAAGAAACGGGTCATAGCAATGGAAAGTATAAACTATATGCTCGTCATACGGCTTATCAAGGTCTTTCATTGAATCGATAGAGTTGTTCCAATAGCTGCCCACAATGATGTTTATATCAGCACTGTATTTTCTAATAAGCTTTATAGCATTTTCAGCAATAGTGTTCCACTTTGTGCTGAATTTAGGGTCAGTTACTTCATTGAGAAGTTCAAAAGAAACTCTGTCAGAATATTTGCTAAAACGCTTTGAAAACTCCTCCCAAAGGTCATAGAATTTTTGCTGAAGCTCAGCGTTATCAAAGAATCCGCTTTCAGCCTGAGCCTTGTCAAAGAAAAAGCCCATTGTCTTATGCAGGTCAAGTATCATATTGATACCGCTATTTCCGCACCAATCGATACACTTCTGAACATACTCAAAGCCGCTCTCTATAAAGCCGTTTTCGTCCTGAAAGATATTATAATCCACAGGCACTCTAACGTGGTCGCAAGCCCAGCTCTTTATACGCTTGATATCCTCTTCCGTAATAAAATTATCAAGGTGTTCTTTACTGTAATCGCATTGTGACAGCCAGCCTCCGATATCAACACCGTGCATATAACCATTAAATTTTCTCATATTTTTACCGTCCTTTCTGATTTTTGTTTTATTTACAATCACATTGTAGCACTATATGGTAGAAAATTATATCATGATTTTAATATTCGTGTAAAAATCGTAATGTCATTATGACGTTCTAAATATATTTCACAGTAAATAAAGCAAAAAAATGGCGTGTAATTCTTCACCATAACAAGACCTAATAAAGAAAAGATCGAATTAAACCAGCTGCTTTAATATGATACTATTTCCGCCGTCAATAGTCGCCAAAAACTGGGCGTATCAAAAACGTCAGCAAACAGATGTTTTGATGAAATAGAATACCTGAATGTGAATATTCTTGACACAAAAGGCAGGTCAAGAGCTATCACGATTCCGCCTGATGTAAAGCAGTTGTGGGAACAGATACAGCATATTCTGAGGAGCCCTGTTATCAGAAGATATGCTTTTCCTGATGATATTCATTTAGAAAAAAAAGACCGGCATTACAGATTTGTGTGAGTATTCACTACTGTCAGATAATGATTAATCCCACCTATGGGGTGACAAAAAAAGAGCTGACTGATACAGGTATTAAAAAGCTCAAACAAGTCCGCAGCGGAGAAGACATTGGCTGTGTAGTTCTTGAGATTGGTTATTTCATTGACCGATGAAGAAAAGCAGGACGAAAGAGTAATGATATCTATAAATGAAATGTTGGAGGAATATGTGTGGTAAAAAATGATAATGTGATAGGGGTGTTACATAGGGTTTTTGGATGATTGAGTGTTGCTGAATCATTATGTGGCAGCGGAAAGAAATATAAAAAATGCTGTGGAAAATAAAATATTTTTTATGCAAAGCCGCCGCAGGTCACGAATCTATGTGACCTGCGGCGGCTTATTTTCATATACAAATACAAAACCACACTACGCTCTTTACCCTACTTCGATAACCTCCGAAATTCCAAAGGAGAAACACCATAGGTGTCCGCAAAAACCTTGGCGAATTTTCCTTGGTTTTCATACCCCACCGCACTTGCAATCTCAATGACCTTGAGATTTGTGGTTTCCAGCAGTTCAGCCGCTTTTTCCATTCTCTTCTTTCGGAAGTAGTTCAGATAACTGTCGCCAAGGATACCTTTCACATAGAACTTGAAACTGCTCTCACTCACGCCAAACCTATCAGCTAATTCTTTTGCAGTTATGCGAGTTGTCAGGTCGCTTAGTATCAGCGTTTCAGCCTCCTTGACCATAGCTATCTGTGAGCGTGTGAAATAGGTTTCCGTCTCGCTTTCTGCGGGCATTGACATTATTTCATGCAAAAGGCGGACAGCCAAATATCGCAGCGTTCCTATCTCAATATCGTCCTTTCCGTCCCAAGCGTCTTTCACAAGTGTACGGAGTGTGTCATTCATCTGATGAAGATACAGCCCGTCCTTTTCGCAGAATATTTCTACTATCTGTTCCAATGAAATGCCCAACGCCGAGAGAAAATCCTGCCCGTTTTCATCATGCAAAATATCAAGGTCTAGATAGAGCTGTATCCCCTCGTACAGACTTCTGGGGTAGTAAAAGTCCTTTGTAGGCATTACTGTACTTATGCAGACTTGATTTTCCTTAACAATGGCATACCGATTCTTGGCGAGAGAAACATCACATCGACCGTGAATACAAAAATTGACTATCAGCATTCGTTCTCCAAAGATCGAGCTGTCTCCTTTTTCCCAGCTGCTTGTGTATATCTCGTTGAACGAAAGCCGAATACCAGGTGCCAATGTGTAAAGAACCAACTGCCCCTCGGCTCCCTTATGAAATATTGATTTTTGACTTAGAATTTCCATAATACTATTATAACATCAACAAATAAAATTCGCAAGAAGTGCCGATCAATTCACTGCTAAACGGGCTTAAATTCAGCAAATGGATTTTACAGTATTCATATTTTGTGGTACATTATTATGCAGTTATAGTTTACTAACCACATAATAATGAAATTGGAGGAAGTAATATGAATGCGATCGCACTTTCCGATGCAACGCCTGGCAGCAGGTATTGCATTTGTGAGATAAAAGAAGAAAACCGCTTAGTCAACCGACTGTCCTCGATGGGTCTGCTCTGCGGAAGTACCATTGAGGTGTGTCAGAATCATAAGAAACAGCCTGTTCTGATCTTTGCAAGAGATACACTTGTTGCGATCGGTCGGGAAGAAAGTAAAAAAATCATGGTGGGAGGTGCTGACAAATGAGTCATTGTGAAAACTGTCCGTCAAACAAGAACTGCAAGTACCACGGCAGCAGTCAGCTTTATAAAAAGGACGGCGACACTCCCGTTATCGCCCTGCTTGGTCAGCCAAACTCAGGCAAGTCCACTATTTTTAATATGATGACCGGCTCTCATCAACACGTCGGCAACTGGCCCGGCAAGACGATCGACCAAAAAGAGGGCGAATGTAAATGGAACGGCAAGCGTTTGATAATCGCAGACCTTCCAGGCAGCTACTCTCTTTCCGCAGGCTCAGATGAGGAAGTCATCACACGGGATTATATCGCCGCAGGAAACGCTGACCTTGTGGTAGTTATGGCTGACGCCTCACAGTTAAAACGCAGCCTTTATATGCTGGCGGATTTTGTTGGAATGAAAGTTCCTGCCATTCTTGTCCTAAATATGATGGATGTAGCCAAAGGACAGGGCATTGCCATTGATACAGCCGCACTTTCGGAAAAGCTGGGCGTTCCTGTTGTTCCAATGTCTGCCATACGCAAAAAGGATTATCATGTACTTTACGAGAGCATTGAAACTGCCCTGACGAAGAAACCTATCATCGAGAGAGAAACAATGACTACCGCCAAGGAGAAAATGGCTTACATTGATGCTCTGCTAAATGGAGTTATTACAGCGGATAAGGACGCCCATAGTGCCTTCAGCAAATTCGATAGGATAGCACTTTCGCCCGTTCGTGGAAAGCTAATGGCTTTCGGCATTATCTTGGTGATCTTCCTTTTGGCAATGATATTCTCTGGTATCATTTCAGGCATTGCGGCGGCAGCGTTGACACCCCTAAGCGGCGTATTGCGCAGCGGAATGAAAGCAATTTCAGTACACCCATTGCTCATTTCTCTTATCTGCGACGTGCTTATCAATGTGCTGTATTTTGCACTAATGATGGCGTCATTCGTACTTGGCATTACGCTGGGATTCAATCTTATGGAGGAGACAGGCTACCTTGCCCGTATATCATTCCTGTTCGACAATACAATGTCAAAAGTCGGATTACAGGGAAAAACGATTATGCCATTCTTTATGGGTCTTGGTTGTACCATTGCAGGCACTACCGGTACTCGTGTGGTGGATAACTGGGGACAGCGAGTGCTTGCTATCGCTATGAGCTGGGCAGTTCCTTGTGCGGCGACCCTTTCCGTTGTACCAACTATCGCCATTGCATTGTTCGGCAGTACAGGCGGATTTCTCGTAATGGTGTCGATATTCCTATTTATGTTCCTTATGATGTGGGTGGTCTACAAGGTGTTCGGCAATTCCCTTGCACCAAAGGAGGAACGAGTTGGACTAATTATGGAGTTGCCGCCATATCATAAGCCTGCGATAAAAAATACGCTGTATGTGACGTTCCAACGCACTTTGGATATTTTCCTTCGTGCACTCAGGATAATATCCCTTGTATCTATCGTATTCTTCGTGCTGACCTACGGTTTCGGCGGCAATGCAGAAAACAGCATACTTTACAAGCTTGGCGTTTTGATAGAGCCTGTGACAAAGTTCGTCGGAATGAAATGGGAAGCGTTCCTTGCGTTCTGTGCCTCAGCAATTTCAAAAGAATCTCTGCTTGGCGTACTGAACACCATCTACGGTGCTGGCGGCAGTTTGGTAAGCTCCACTTTCGGTGCAAAGGTATCAGGAACTGCTGCGGCAAGTATCTCGGATATCCTCTCCGCCAACTTTACCAAAGCAGAAGGTCTGGCATTCATCTTCGCAATAAGTTTCAATATGCCTTGTATCAGTGCCTTGGCAGCAACTGCAAGAGAGACGCACTCTGCAAAATGGACCGCCAAGATAGGTGTATTCTACACGCTTGCGGCATTGCTTATCGCTTGTGTTGTTTATCATATTGGAGTGTTGATTTTTTGAGTAGTGAAAGTGTGGGTTTGCAGTTTACGTTATACTTTTAAAGAAAAAGTTGACATCTATTGATGAACTGCGTTTTATTTTTACTTCGCCGACTTTTACTAATGAAAAGGCTAAAAAAGAAAAGCGTGAGTTCTATATTCCTAGGCTAAATCGTGAACGCAGCCTCTATGGAACAGAATTTGAAATAAAACTTAGAAATGAACTTACCCAAAGAGCTATCGCTAAAGAATGTGCAGATTGGATAAAGAAAAAAGTAACGTTTAAATCAAATATAACAAATGACAATATGGCAGGATTCATAAATGTTGACGATACAACATATATGCCAGTCAATGGATTTACAACAGTTGACCTTGGTTGTGAACGTGGGAACAATGCCTATTTAATGATAAATAAGTTTGAAACTCCATTCAGCTCATCGTATATCGACCTGTTTGACGAACTATGGAATGATAAAACCCGTTTGCAAGATGTTACTGATGAGGTAATTGACAATATAACAACTGCCTACACCGAAAACTCCCCTGACTTCATTTATTTTGTTACACTCTACAACATCTTCAATGAATTTCTTGAAGATATCTCTGAAGATGTTCTGCCTAATGAAGCTACTGGTTTTAAAGAAAGCAAGATATGGGGTATGTTATATAACTTTCAGAAAGACGCCGTTCTTGCTATTATAAATAAGCTTGAAAAATATAATGGCTGTATCCTTGCTGACAGCGTAGGCCTCGGAAAAACTTTTACCGCATTAGCTGTGATAAAATACTATGAAAGCAGAAACAAAACCATTCTCGTTTTGTGTCCTAAAAAGCTCGCAAATAACTGGAACACCTATAAAGATAACTATGTCAATAATCCCATAGCGTCTGACCGCTTGAACTATGACGTTCTATATCATACTGATCTGAGCCGAACATCAGGAGAATCTAATGGCATAGACCTAGGTCGTTTAAATTGGGGAAACTATGATCTTGTGGTCATTGATGAATCACATAATTTTCGAAATGGCGGAAAAATTGTTGATGACGATGACGGTGACAGCAAGCTTAATCGTTATGCGATATTAATGAAAAAGGTCATTCAGTCAGGAGTTAGAACCAAAGTGCTTATGCTATCAGCAACGCCTGTTAATAACAAATTTCTTGATTTAAAAAATCAACTTGCCCTTGCTTATGAAGGTCATACCGATTACATTGATGAAAAAACTAAACACCAAACGTTCTATTGACGACATATTTAAGAATGCCCAAAAAGCGTTCAACATATGGAGCAAGTGGGATCCGTCCGAAAGAACAACTGAAAACCTGCTGAAAATGCTTGATTTTGATTTCTTTGAAGTTCTTGATAGCGTCACTATTGCAAGATCAAGAAAACACATTCAGAAGTTCTATGACACAAGTGCAATAGGTACATTTCCACAAAGGCTTAAACCTATTTCGCTGCAGCCAAACCTTACTGATATAAAATCAGCAATAAATTATAATGAAATATTTGAGCAGCTTATGCAGCTTTCCTTGACGATATACACGCCGTCACATTATATCCAGCCTAGTAAAATGAGCAAATATTCCGAACTCTACGGAGACAACAAGGTAAATGTAGGTTTCACACAGGCTAATCGTGAACAAGGAATACGCAGGCTTACCGCTATCAATCTTATGAAACGTATGGAGAGTTCTGTTTATTCATTCAATCTTACTCTAAAACGAATAAAAGAACTTATAACCAATACTATCAGCACCATTAATAAATTTGATAAACACACAAGTTCTGTACTAAATATAACGGATATCTCTTGTGCTGACGATTTTGACTTGGAAGACCAGAATAATGACGAGTTGTTCTCCTTTGGACGAAAAGTTAAGATCGATCTTGCTGATATGGAGCGGCTTGAATGGAAAGAAAGTCTTGAAAAAGACGCTGAAATACTTGATCTGCTCACATATATGGTAGGCGATATAACAGCCGAGCACGATTCAAAACTACAGGAACTTTACAAAGTTATAGATGATAAAATAACAAACCCTATAAACGAGGGGAACAAAAAAATTATAATATTCACTGCCTTTGCAGATACAGCTGACTATCTCTATGAAAATGTCAGCAATTATGTAAAAGAGAAATTTGGACTTAACGCCGCAATAGTCACAGGCACCGTTGACGGTCGCACCACCGCAAGTCTTAAAAGGACAGATCTTAATACTGTACTCACCTGCTTTTCTCCTGTTTCAAAGGACAGAGATCTCTTTGAAAATATGCCGAAAACAGATATTGATATTCTCATAGCTACTGATTGTATTTCCGAGGGTCAGAATTTACAGGATTGCGATTACCTTGTCAATTATGATATACATTGGAATCCGGTGCGTATTATACAGCGTTTTGGACGTATAGACCGTATCGGCAGCAAAAACAAAGTTATCCAGCTCGTAAACTTCTGGCCTAATGTCACTCTTGATGAATACATAAACCTCAAATCCAAGGTCGAAACGAGAATGAAGATCGTTGACATGACCGCCACGGGTGATGATAGTATACTCAGCGAGGAAGAAAAAACAGACCTTGAATATCGTAAAGCACAGCTCAAAAAGCTCAAAGAAGAAGTTGTTGATATCGAGGATATGTCAAGCGGAATCTCCATAATGGATCTTGGACTTAATGAATTTAGGCTTGATCTTCTTGAATATGTTAAACATCACCCTGAGATAGAAAAGGCCCCGTTCGGGCTCGACTCAGTTGTGCCTGCGTCAGAGGACGCACCTCCCGGGGTTATCTTCGTATTGAAAAATCGCTCTGACAGCGTAAATATTGATAATCAGAACAGACTTCACCCATTTTATATGGTTTACATAGGTGACAACGGCAACGTTGTATGCGATCATCTTTCGCCAAAAGCAATACTTGATAAAATGCGTTTCTTGTGCAATGGAAAGTCTGAGCCTATACCACAAGTGTATAAAAAATTCAACAAAGAAACTAAAGACGGAAAAGATATGTCAAAATTCTCTGACCTGCTTGGCAAAGCGATAGCCTCTATTATCGAGGTCAAAGAAGAAAGCGATATCGACAGCTTTCTTGGCGTTGGACAAGTAAGCTTTTTGTCCAACGAGATAAAAGGTCTTGACGATTTTGAGCTTATCTGTTTCCTTGTTATCAGATGAGGTGATCATATGCTGGGACTTCCTAAATCAACAGAAATGAGCAAGCAGCTGCCTAAAAAGGCTATTTACGCTAAATTTCAAATGAACACCGCTGCAAAGGATAAGATAGACGCTGAAATTTCGAGGATAACTATTGTCAATGAAATAACGGCTGATAAGGTAAATATCCCTGAGGGTGAAAACGTTCAAAGTTTCTTTGTGTTGCTTGTAACGCTGAAAAGAAGAAATTTTGATGAGAAGAACATAGCTGTACTGTCAAAGCTCATACCGCAGAATATACTATTTATCCTCGAATATGAGGGTAACTTCAAGCTTGCGATATATCACACCAAGCTTATGCAAACGCAATGGCGGTCTGCCGATCAATACAGTATTGAGCTAAAAGGTATCGACCTTGACAAGGTGTGGGAAAACATTGTCGCACAGATAGGCGGCATAACTATAGTGGACAACAACACTATTGATGAGCAGATACAGCTTGATGAAAGCCGACAAAAGCTTGAAAAAGAAATAGCTAAACTTGAAAAGCTTGCGAGGTCTGAAAAACAGCCTAGGAAGAAATATGAGCTAGTACAGCAACTTAGAAAATTACAAAAAGAGTATGGAGGATAAATATGCTGAGACTTAAAATGCGTACCCAAAACAAAGCTGCGGTGAATCTGTCCACGACATAAACACTCTGACCGTAATCGCAAGTGAAAGCTATAAAACTTTTGTAACGGACTTGCAGTCGGATATCAAAACCGTCCTTTATGACAGACCAACTGTTGCAACAAGCGATTATTTCAAAGGCAAATATATTAAAGTTGACGGCTCATCAAAAATTATTGATGAGGAAACAGCAAACAGTATTGAGTTTTACCTTATACAAAACGGCTATGTGGATATGAAACGTAAAGTTACAGATAAATACCGTCAGGATATCAAAAATGGTATGGTTGCAGAATTACCTGATGAACTCAAACCTATGGCTGACGGAATACATAGTCTTATACAGGCAGTATATGATGATAATGTGCTTACTGATATGTTTACAGACGGCCACGAAACAAAGGTCAAAGACAATCCGTTAAATGATAATTTTGCAAAGAAAGAATTTCAGGCACTATGGAAAGAAATAAACCATAAGTATGCGTATACAGTAGATTTTGATAGCAATGAACTCATAAGAAACTCAATAGATTACATAAATAAAGAGCTCATAGTATCAGAATTAAGGTATACCACAACTATCGGAAGTCAAAAATCAGAGATAAGCTCTTATGACCTAGATAATGGTGACTCGTTTGCAAATGTCAAAACAAGAACGCAGACTTTAAAGCACGCAGAAATTAGTGATATTAGATATGACCTTATCGGAAAGATCGCTGAGGGAACAACTCTCACGCGAAAAACTGTTTACAAGATCCTGCAAGGCATAAGAATAGACAAACTCTATATGTTCAGAAATAACCCGGAAGACTGGGCTATCGCTTTCTACGAGGGAACTGTTAAACACATATTTTTTATTGCAGAAACAAAAGGCTCAACGAAAAATATAGAACTTAAACCAATAGAAAAGGCCAAGATAGATTGTGCGGAAGTACTATTCAACAAAATGTCATCAAGTCAAGTTAGATATCATAAAGTTAAAAGCTATCAAGACTTATTAAATATTATGAACAACGTATAATGTACTCACGAAACATTCTTACATTTTAAGATTAACAAATCTATTGACAACCACATCGTTATATGTTATAACACACAAGGAAAAGTTATAAAATAAAACAATCTGCCTACAACATACATAAAAACATAATCAACTACTTAGAGCTATAAGCTCGTACATATTATCAGGCACGATTTAAAACAACGGAATTACTATATCCTGTTGCCGAATCGTGAATCTGAAATATGTGCGAGCTTTTTTTGTTTGTATAAATTACATATATGACAACGGCAACTTGAAAATAGAATAGGAGGTCTGATAGCGTGAAAAAACTCATCACTAGATCCTGCGAAGAAATAATGACAACTGTGTACAAGCCAATAGAGTTCGTTATAGACGGCTTTATTGCACAAGGTCTGTACATCTTAGCAGGAGCACCAAAGGTCGGCAAATCGTGGCTGGCACTGGATATGTGCCTGTCAATAGCGAAAGGAAAAAATGTTTTAGGTCAGAAAACATTGCTAGGCACGGCATTGTATTTGTGCTTAGAGGATAGCTATGTTCGCTCTCTTGTTAACGATTACAAAACACATTATTTACTTTTTTTACAATCGTAATCGTTTTATTTAGCTGGCAGCTTAACAAATCGTGCAAAATATATGATATAATTTCTATATAAAAACAAAATAGTGTTAAAATTACACTATTGGAGGAGGTATAAATTATGAGAAAATCTATTATTTTGTTAGCAGTAACGTTGAACTTGATCTTGGCTTCCTGCGGAAATTCCGAAAGCAGTATACAGAGCCAAGATAGTTCATCGTCTAATGAAACTACAACTACAATTGCAACCAGTACAACTACTGCGCCGCCTCAACCACAGGATAACACATTCGTGTCAGAAGTTAAAAGAAGGTTGGAATACACAAAAGCAAATATGGATGTTTTTGATTATGATGAATCAACTATCGAAGAGGGTGATTCAAAGACTATTGATGTTGTTTGCTCTACAACTGTTAATAATGCGCCAGTAAAACTCAAGTGCAATATCTCGGGTGGAGATGATGACAGCATAGATAGTATGACTATCAGATATGACAATCTTGGCGAATGGATAAGAGAATATTATGTAGATACCGATTGCACCATTGAAAAAACAAGTGATGAAATTTCAGAAGTAGACGCTTTGAATATATTAAGAATGTTCTATGCAAGTGCGATTTTATATACCGATGTCGGTCTTTCTTCTGAACAAATTAGTGACTCCTGCGATATTCTTATCAACTCTCTCGAACGGTATAAATATACTGGTGATTACCTCACAGATGATTCTGATTCAATTTCGGTAAAGTGTGGAGATTACGTTTTCCTATTGACTATAACACCTAATGGAAGTAACGCGATAGCTCTATCAGCATATAATATTGATTTTTATAATGAAAATATGGATTTAGCTGGTCAGCCACATTATAGTGGTGCTGAAGTATAAATATTTAAAATTTTAGTATTAAGAAAGAAGATGTATTTAATATGAAACAGATTGTATGCGAAGTTTGCGGAAGCAACGAGTTAGTAAAAGAAGATGGTTACTTTATATGCCAGTATTGCGGAGCTAAATATTCGCCTGAAGATGCCAAGCATCTTATTGTCGAAGTTAATGGCAAGGTCGATGTATCCGGAAGTAAGGTAACGGTTGATAACACTTCATTTGTAGAGCGTTCGCTTGAAAATGCACGCCGTGCAAAAGCTAAAGAAGACTGGGAAGAATGTGAAAAATACTACAATATGGTTGAGCAATATGAGCCAACAAATATTGAAGCTATTTTCTACTCCAGTTACGGAAAAGCCAGAATGGCACTTGTAGATTCTGACCGCTTTAAAAGGGAACAGAAAATTAAAGTGTTAAAGCACTCTATATCTATAATAGATGATAACTATGATGATTCTCCACAAAAATATGAAGAAAACAAAAAATTGATTCAACAAATAAGTGCTGATCTACTTTCATTTATGAAAAGCTCATTTGTAATGAATACCAAAA
Source organism: Ruminococcus sp. (assembly GCF_019423705.1). Lineage (GTDB taxonomy): Bacteria > Bacillota > Clostridia > Oscillospirales > Ruminococcaceae > Hominimerdicola. The sequence continues at coordinate 101,987 of NZ_JAHZAX010000008.1, forward strand.
CAGAGATGGGCAATAGTGGCAACACTTATACAACCAATGATGGTTCATATACTTATGATATGTTTATTGAACTTTCTCTTGGAATGATTGAATCAGTAGAGCACATTATACATACTATAAGGGATAAGAATAAAACAATACATCTTTGGAAAATTATTCGTCAGCAATATGAATACATATATTCTGTGTGCAGAAGAGCTACTATGCTCCATAACTATAAAAACAAAAAGCAATGGCTTGAAGCAATAAATCGTACAGATGAAAAGATCAAGCAATTAGATCCAAACTATATAAAAAATGATCTTAAACAACTACCAATGACAGAGAATGATTTTAATATGACTGTCGGTGCAGTAATCGCAATAATAATTATCGCAGTAATAGTCATTTACTACATTTCACAATCAATGTAAACAAAATTATGAGATCGAACTCTATCCTGTTTGCTTCATATTTATTCCCTGCATAAATCCCACCGACCTGCAAATAATATTACTGCAATTTTGAAATATCAACGGAGGTCATAAATATGAAAGCAACAGGAATTGTCCGCAGGATCGACGATCTCGGCAGAGTTGTTATCCCTAAGGAGATCAGACGGACTATGAGGATCAGAGAGGGCGACCCGTTGCAGACAACGTTGAAAAGCGAACTTGACTACCTGCTTGCACTCCTCAGATTGGCGGATAGGCTGTACATAAAATAATGTGAGAAAAATATGTAAGTGGCTTGACACATTGATAAAAATATGTTATTTTATATTTGTAACTTAAAATACGTTACAAATGTAAAAAGGTGAGCATATGAAAGAATACTTAGAAAAAACTTTAAGACAAATAGTTACGATCAAAGAAAATAAAGACCTGTATGATAAACTGCCGCTGGCTTTTAAGGGACGATATGATATCTTAAATGTCGAAACCAACGGAATGGGCTGGCTTGCAATTCAACCAAAGAACGATATCGGACTTGTTGCTCTCCGAAAGGACAGGGCTAAAGTACAGAATATTTCAGGACTGAACTGTGCCATATTTCTTAGATCCACCACCCCTTATATAAAGGAAAAACTTATAGAGGACGGTATCCCCTTTGTGCTGAAAGACAAGCAAATATATTTGCCGTTCATTGGCTGTCTGCTTTCAAATTCGGGCGAACGTGATATCGCACCTGTCGAGCTTATTTCATTTCTGACGCAAAAGCTGATACTTACTGCGATATATGAAAAGTGGGATAAAGTAACAGTATCGACAGTTGCCGAAAAACTGGGCGTATCAAAAACGTCAGCAAGCAGATGCTTTGATGAAATAGAGTACCTGAATGTGAATATCCTTGACACAAAAGGCAAATCAAGAGCTATTACAATACCGACTGATATAAAGCATTTGTGGGAACAGATACAGCATATTTTGAGAAAACCTGTTATCAGAAGATATGCTTTTCCAAGCGACATTCACTTGGAGAAAAAGGCCGGCTTTACTGCTTTGTGTGAGTATTCATTGTTGTCAGATAATGACTTTCCTACCTATGGGGTGATGAAAAAAGAGCTGGCTGACACAGAAATAAAAAAGCTTAAACAAATCCGCAGAGGAGAAGAAATTGGCTGTATTGTTCTTGAGCTTGGCTATTTCATTGACTATGGGCAGAAGTCGATACAAGACCCCTTGAGCGTAGCTTTATCATTGACCGATGAAGAAATGCAGGACGAAAGAGTAATGATATCTATAAATGAAATGTTGGAGGAATATGTGTGGTAAAAGGATTAGACACTTTCAGAAATCATTTTGCTGGATATAAAGAACAGTATGTTCTTATAGGCGGTGCTGCCTGTGATATTGTGTTTGAAAGCAATGACGTATCTTTTAGGGCGACAAGAGATCTGGATATGGTTCTTATCGTTGAGGCTCTCACGCCTGAATTTGGAGAAAAGCTTTGGGAGTTTATTGAGATCGGCAGATACAGAAACAAGGTCACGAACGGTCAAAAGCCGCAGTTTTACAGATTTGATAAACCTGAAGATGACACATATCCGAAAATGATAGAACTTTTTTGCAGGAATGATTTTGAACTCCGTGAGATGACAGGGATAACGCCGATTCACATAGATGATTTTGTTTCAAGCCTATCAGCAATACTGCTTGATGATGAGTATTACAAAGCCTTGATGGACGGAAGAGTTGTGCGAAATGGTTTATCCGTTCTCCGTCCCGAGTATCTTATTTTGTTTAAAGCAAAGGCATATCTTGACTTAAAACAAAGAAAAGATAATGGAGAATCTGTTGATTCCAGCGATATCAAGAAACACAAAAAGGACATTTTGAGAATAACTGCTGAACTTGTACTTGAAAGCATATCAGAATTACCTGCAACAGTAAAAGCAGATATTGACGCTTTTATCGGCACGCTAGAGCAAGAACCATTTGACAGCAATTCATTGAAAAGCTATGGGTTAAAAAATGATGATGTGATAGGGGTGTTACATAGGATTTTTGGATGATAGAGTGTTGCTGAATTGTTATATGGTTCATCGCCGACAATGTCAAAAAAATAGATTTTTACCGCTCCACTTGACTAACATTCTGATCTAATGTATAATCAAGTAAAGTATAAAAATATCGAGGTAAGATCACAATGAGTAGATTCCCTAGAGTATACGCTGAAAGTACAATAGCAAGGATGAATAAAAAGCTTGCCCTGCCGCAGGAAACAATGTCGCTCCTTTATGATTACTTTGAAGCTTTTGCCAATTTATATCAGTTGTTGCCGCTAAAAGACGCTTACAAAATAATCAGCAGGCAAAATAAAGGCTTGATAACCTTGGACGAGTTCATTGCATTTTCTGAGATAGCACGCCACGAAGATCATTTTTACTACATTCTTGCTAAAGACGAACTGTATCTTAACGCACCTAAGGAAAAGCCTATCGACCGAGAGATAGTTCATTCCTGCTTGGTTGATATTGATTATGAAGATTATTATAATATGGCCGATCATCAGGCAGGTAAACCTCTTAAAATTCTTCCAAAACAGGAACTTCTTAAATACAAAGAGGAAATGTACATTGCCGATACTACGTATGTAAGAGCAATGACGAACTTTTTACGCACAAGACTAAAAATGTCCGAAGATGAGATCAACTATACAATTTCCGATTTTATACTGATAATAACCTGTGATGACAAACCTTTTGACGCAGTATCTAAAATGCTCGATAGAAAGAATATCCTAATGACAAAAAGTCAGCTTGAAGATTTTATCAAACTGTTCACCGATTTGAGCAACAATACTCGAATGCCGCAAAACAGAGGCTTTACTCCCCTCGAGTTATCGGCAAATCGTGGCGGTCAAAAAGTTATCAACAGCATTTCCTTTGGGCCAAATATAACTGCGGCATTTAAAAGCGGAGAGGCAGATATTGAAGAATACAGAAAAGGTATCCTTATGAGCGAACTGCCCGAGAAGTTCAAAATGGATATGCTCCGTCAGCTTTCTCAAATCGAGGGTAAGAATACAACTCCGAAAAAAGTCGGCAGAAACGATCCCTGCCCTTGCGGCAGCGGAAAAAAGTATAAAAAATGCTGTGGGAAATAAAATATTTTTTTATGCAAAGCCGCCGCGGGTCACAAATCTATGTGACCCGCGGCGGTTTGTTGTATTTTTTATATTTACTATGGCTTTTGTATTCTAAAACTGTTTCTCGCCTTATCACCCTTCATCAACGCAAGCCGTAATTTACGTTTATATAATTAACTTAGTCCCGATAAAGAACGCATTACCAGATCAACGTCTTGATTTTCAAGTTCCTGAATGATATGCAGATATGTTTTTTGTGTTGTCGTCATACTGGCGTGACCAAGCCTGCGAGCAACACTGGCAATAGACACTCCTGCGAACAGCAGCAGCGATGCGTGAGTATGTCTTAAACCGTGAATAGATATTTCAGACAGATTCAACCTTTTGCAATGACGGCTGAGTATATCATTTACAGTGGAGTTATAGACTTTGCCTTTTACGAATATTGGTTTGTCCTCAGGCAGCCCCTTTACCAATTCAGCAAATTGAATGACAGTTTGCCAATCTATTTGTATCTTTCTTACAGATGAATTGTTCTTTGTTGGAAGAAAACCGCTGTTGCCTTTATAGTCCCAGGTTTTGCTTATAGAAAGCATTTGGTGGGAAAAATCAAAATCACGAGGCGTAAGTGCAAGTGCTTCAGAAAAGCGCATACCTGTTTTTGCTGCCAAAAGAATAAACCAATCCCAGTTCACTCCGGACTTAAGATCAAGCGAAGTCAGCAGCGTGTGCAGTTCAAACTGATTAAGATACTTGATTTTCTTGACCGACGGCGTTTTACCTTTTATTATTGCTTTTCTCGTTGGATCACGCTCAATAAGCCCTTCATCAACCGCATCAAGTATCGCTCCTTTAAGCTGATGATGAAAGTCCATTGTTGTTTGTCTTTCGTGATACCGCGCATAATCATTAAGCAGCTGCTGATAAGCAATTCTGTTTAGATCACGCAAAACAAGTTCAGGCACAAGCCTTTTCAGCCAGGATATTGTCATTTTGTATTTATCCAATGTAACCTTTCTAATTGCTCCTTCTTTATATACTGCAACCCACCTTTCATAGTAATCACAGAACAAGTCTGTATGTTTAATGTTATTTAACATCACATTACCTCCATTTCAACAAAACGGCTTACGCTGATGAAGGGTGATAAGGGTGTCGAGTTGGGAGAAGAACTGACCAATTTTACCTTGTTCACTTAAATCTGTTGGTGCTGAAATCAGCGTATCAGAGATAGCAGATTTTGAAATAGATGTTACTTTTATTCCCTGCATAAGCGGTATCAATTGATCATGATACGATGACGAATTTAGGTAAAACCCAAGATATGCAGGAGCAAATTTCACCTTTGACCTGCAAGGGATTGTATGCAGACCTGATACAATGCTCAAATCCCCGATATTGCCTATTTCTACGCACTTTCCGACAGCTTCATCTTCTGCGGTATCGGCAATAATTATATCTCCATCCTGCAATTTTGATGATTCAAATTTCTTCGCTTTTTCATCATCGGCAATGTATGGAAGATCGGTACTCTGTGCATCAATATACTCACCAAATTTTACAAGAACATCACCGTAATGAACATTCTTATAAGTGCCTGTATCCTCGCTTAATTCTGCTCTTGAAAGTGTGTTATTTGAGAGAGAATTCAGTGTATCAGACAGCTTACGCTGTTCCCAAGCGTCAGTAAATCCCTTAAAACGAATCTCGGGATATAGGCTGCCATTTTCCGGAAACATTTTTTCAAGCATAGCCTTTTTGACTTTGGTCAATTTGTCATACTTACGCTGATGAAGGGTGATAAGGCGGTCGAGGTCATCAAAATAAGCACCAATCCTTCTTTGTTCCTCAACTTTTGGAGTAGAGATTGAACCCATACATAATTTGTCATAATAAAAATAAAGCCTTACTCCACCTTCTTGATACTGCTCAATCAATTTCTGAAATTTTTCATTTTTAAACCAATGCCATAAGAATCTATCATTTATTTCATCTGTTGTTTGAAAAACCTCATAAAGTGACGAAACTATGACATTTTCCGAGCCATTGTAATATCCTATTGAACCTACATTTATTCTTGCTGGATTATATGCAAATGAACTTGGGGTAACGATATAATACATCGTTTTATCTGCCGTTGCCATTGTTCCACCATTTTCAAACTGCTCATTCTGAGGTATAAATCCACTCTCATTCGTTACAGAATAACTTTCATATGGTAAGTTTTCTTTATTCTTTATGCCAGATGGAAAAGTAATGTTTTTAAACTCACGCTGTTCCCAAGTATGTTTAAAAGTAAATATAGACTAACATAGTGTATATTTCAAAATTCTTGTTTATTTTTTAGATTTTTAGCTGTGTAGTATTGAAATTTTGTACAAATTGTAGTATAATATTCCTTGCGGGAGTTTACACAGGTTTCAAGTGTAAGTCATAATCAAGCAAGAATATTTAGGATAAGTTATATATGAACAAACAACAGCTGGCAAATAAAATTTGGGAATCCGCTAATAAAATGCGTTCAAAAATAGAGGCAAATGAATATAAAGACTATATTTTAGGTTTCATTTTTTACAAGTACCTGTCCGATAAGGAAGTAAAATTCTTGAAAGACGAGGGGTATGATGATGAATTGCTCAAAACCGTCACCGAGGAAGATGAGGAAACGGTCGAGTACGTTCAAAAGAATATTGGATATTTTATTGGCTATAATGACCTTTTTTCAACGTGGCTCGATATGGGCAAGGACTTTAGCGTAGACAATGTTACTACCGCTCTTTCTGCATTTAGCAGACTAATTTCAAGCACTCACAAAAAGGTTTTTGATAAAGTATTTGATACTCTTGAAACGGGTCTTTCAAAGCTTGGAGATACTTCTGGTGCAAGAACTAAGGCTATCAGCGGGCTTTTACAGCTTATCAAAGATATTCCTATGGACGGAAAACAGGACTATGATGTTCTTGGTTTTGTTTATGAATATTTGATCGAAAAGTTCGCCTCAAATGCGGGCAAAAAGGCAGGCGAGTTCTATACGCCTCACGAAGTGTCTGTGCTTATGTCTGAAATAGTTGCTGAGCATCTCAAGGGAAAAGACGAAATAAAGATCTATGACCCGACAAGTGGTTCTGGTTCGCTGCTGATAAACATTGGCAAGAGCGTTTCAAAGTATGTTACAAATTCTGATAATATCAAATATTACGCACAGGAACTCAAGGAAAATACATACAATCTCACTCGTATGAATCTTGTTATGAGAGGAATCAAACCGTCAAACATCACAACACGCTGTGGTGATACATTAGAGGAGGACTGGCCGTATTTTGATGACAGCAATCCGTCGGAAACTTACGAGCCTCTTTATGTAGATGCAGTCGTCTCAAATCCGCCTTATTCACAGCCTTGGGATCCGTCAGGGAAAGAGGCAGACCCTCGTTATGCAAGGTTTGGTCTAGCCCCAAAGGGTAAAGCCGAATATGCGTTCTTGCTGCACGATCTTTATCATATTCGTCCTGAGGGTATTATGACTATCGTTCTTCCTCACGGGGTGCTGTTCAGAGGCGGAGAGGAAGGCATAATCAGAAAAAATTTGATTGAGAATAATCATATTGACACTATTATCGGACTTCCGGCAAATATATTTTTTGGAACTGGAATACCGACAATTATTATGATACTGAAACAAATGCGTGATAATAACGACGTGCTTATTATAGACGCCTCCAAAGGATTTGTGAAAGACGGCAAGAACAATAAGCTTAGAGCGTCTGACATCAAACGTATTGTTGATACGGTGTCTTCAAGAATAAGCGTACCGAAGTTCTCAAAGGTCGTTTCTCGTGAGGAGATAAGACAAAATGATTACAATCTCAATATTCCAAGATATGTTGACTCTTCTGAAAGTGCGGAGACTTGGGATATTTACGCCTCTATGTTTGGCGGTATCCCTGTGAATGAAGTTGATGGTCTTGCGGAATATTGGAACGCTTTTCCGAATTTAAGAGAAGAATTGTTCAAGACGAGCGATACACCATATCTTCAGCTTGCCTGCGATGATATTAAATCAGCAATTTGCAAGAGCAACGATGTAATAAAATTTGAGCAGGCATATGAGCAGGCATTTAACGGATTTGAAGATCATCTGCGTAAAGAGCTTATTGAAAATGCTGAGACTGTTGAGGTATCAAAAGAGGAAACCGCAATAAGCGAGAATATCTTTTCACGGTTGGCAGACATTCAGTTGGTCGATAAGTATGAGGCTTATCAGCTTCTTGATGATGAATGGGGAAAGATAGCCGTAGACCTTGAAATAATCCAAACAGAGGGCTTTGAGGCAACCAGAAATGTTGACCCGAACATTGTGATGAAGAAAAAAGACGGCAAGGAACAGGAAACGCAAGAAGGTTGGGTAGGACACGTTATTCCTTTTGAACTTGTTCAGACAACACTATTGTGCGAGGAGTATAACGCTCTTAAAGCCAAGGAACGCTGCCTTGCTGAGATCCCGTCAGAGTATGAACAAATTATTGAGGATATGACGGAAGATGAAAAAGAGACCTGCAAAGAACAGCTGACTGAGGACAATAGTGCATTTATCATCAAGGAAATTTCTAAAAAGATAAAGGCTTTGAAGAGCGAACCTAAGTCAGATGAAACTCTTGCACTGATTGAAAAGCTTTCAAAGGTCGAGGCTTTTTCTAAAGAAGAAAAGGCGTTGAAATCGCAGATAAAGACCGAAACTGCGGAACTTCACGCAAAAACCAAAACCACTATCGAGGGGCTTTCTGACGAGGAGGTCAAAACACTGCTTGAGATAAAATGGATAAAGAGCCTTGTCGATAACCTTTATTCTATCCCTTCGACGATCGTTAACGGCCTTGTTTCTAAGATCACGGCTCTTGCTAAAAAATATGATAACACATATTTTGACATTGAAACTGAGATATCAGAAACGGAAAAAGAGCTGTGTTCTATGATTGACGATCTGTGCGGAAATGAATTTGATATGAAAGGTCTTGGTGAGTTCAAGAAACTGTTGGGAGGTGTGCAAAATGACTAAAGAAAAAGTCATACCTCAGGTAAGATTTTCGGGTTTTACTGATACTTGGGAACAGCGTGAGCTGGGTGAATTACTTGTAGAGCGTAACCAACAAGCACCGATGAGCGATGAGTATCCACTTATGGCATTTATAGCCAATGAGGGTGTAGCCCCAAAAGGTGAACGTTACGATCGGAGTGCCTTAGTTACAGATACAGTGAATAAACTTTATAAGAAAACAGAAATTGGGGATTTCATATATAGCTCTAACAATCTTGAAACTGGCTCAATAGGTCTAAATAAGTACGGAAAAGCCTGCATTTCACCTGTTTATAGTATTTTTGAGCCTACTGGTAAAGCCGATTCTGATTTTTTGGGAAGAAGGTTGGTCAGAAAAGATTTTATAAATGCTATGGTCAAATGGCGTCAAGGCGTTATCTATGGGCAATGGCGAATACACGAGTCGGATTTTCTTAAAATTGAAATACCTGTTCCTTCAGTAGAGGAACAAAGAAAAATCGGTGACTATTTAGATTGCCTCGACCGCCTTATCACCCTTCATCAGCGTATGTAAAACCCAATGTAAATAAAGCCAATTATTACGCACCATTTCAGCGTAATTTAAAAATAATTATAAAAAAAGTAGGCTATTTCAACTTCCATGTTGATAAATGTAAACTTTTTCAGAAAACATGTTGTAATATATGACAATTTGGAATAAGGCTGTAGACAAATGGGGTGTTTGGCAAGCTGCACAGCACATAGCTAAGAAATATGATGATGACGGATATCTTCGCAAGAAGAAATAGCACAAACAAAAATAAGCTGCTACAGAAAAACTGTGGCAGCTTATCCTATTTAGAATAGTCCTAATTTTAACCTATCAATATCGGCTCCTGATATCTGTTTGTACGAATCCATACTTATTCAGTCTATGTCACCTTACCCCCTCAATAACACCCTTATCCATTTCATGCACAGTATCGCACAGCACGGAGATGTCCTCCGCAGAGTGTGAGCATATAAGAATAGTCTTGCCCTGCTCCTTGTATGAAAGCAGGTACTCACGCATTTCTTTTACGCCGTCCTTGTCAAGACCGTTGAACGGCTCGTCGAGAATAAGTATCTTCGGATTTTCCATAATGGCTTGTGCAAGTCCCAAACGCTGCCGCATACCAAGGCTGTATTTACGAACGTGACGCTTTAGGTCAGGATCAAGTCCCACCTGTTTCATACTGCTTTTTATCTCCTCTTTGCCGATCTTGTTGTTGAGCCCTGCAAGCAGCTTGAGATTTTTGTAGCCACTGTAATACGGTATAAACCCAGGTGTTTCAATAATGATACCCATATCTTTCGGAAAGTCAACGTCCTTGCCCACCTGCTTGCCGTCAACGATAATCTCACCGCTCGTGGGCTTGATAAAACCACATATGCACTTCATAAGCATTGTCTTTCCGCTGCCGTTTCTGCCGATAAGTCCGTGTATCTTGCCCTCATCAAAGGACACATTTATATGCTTTAGTATCTCCGTTTTGCCAAGAGTAAGACACCCGTTGCTAACTCCTATGATATCCATTATCATTCCTCCCCAGCCGTCAGAAAATTAGTTTTCCGTAGCAAAACTAATGACAGCAAGATCAAAGATACTATGATTGAAAAGAAATATATGTAGGAATAAGATATTTCATATATCTGCTGCCTGAAGAACTTTGTAAAATGCGTTTTCACTATGGCATTACAACACGGAAAAGCCCAGCGTATCGGCGTTTCAAGGTATATTGCCGCACCGCCTGCCAGAAGTAAAAAGACATTTATGCCTACACCCAGAAGCTTTTGCCTAAGCTCTGCAAAAACGAGCATAATAAGACCGCACACCAACAACAGCAGAAATATCAGCACCGCAGAATTGCCTGCCGACCGCAGCGGTACATATTGGTAGTAAAGATTTTCAGGAATAAGATTTGCAGCAACGCTATCGGCGTTCTCGGGAAAGAGCCTGCTGTAATCTGTGACTGTTGCCGACCATTGTTCGCTCCATTGCAAATAACCTGCCGCCGCAAGAAACGTGCTGAGTATAACTCCAAGCATAAATGTAAGTGAAGACATAACAAGAAAAAGCATTTGCCCAAGCAGCCAATTAACACGCCATGTGCGCTGCACGCAAAACAGCATATTTCCATCGTTTTTAGGAAAATCTCCTATAAGCGTAATAAAAACTATGGGCATTATCATCAGCAGTACGTCTGAATTGGTTATTGCAATAAACGGCTCAAACAGACCAAGTTTAACGCCTGTTTGTTTTGATATCTCCACTAACGGCTTTACGGCAAATTGATCTATGAATATCAATGCACATAGAAATATCAACATTCTTGAACTGCATATCCATTTGATATATTCACTTTGTGCCGTCCCCCATACCGCCCTTATTCTTGTTTTACTCACAACAGTCATATCTCCTTTGCAAGAAGCTGACGCCAATTATCGCCGCAAGTATCATCAATACGGCTGCGGCTAAGATCACATACACAGTCATGCCGTTTTCTATGGCTCGGAATATCCCGTTGAATGAAAATAAGCTGACGATCTTTCCGACATTGGCGGAAAACCCTTTTGAAAGTCTGTTTATAAGAGTGTTGTAAAAATAAAAGAACATAAACGGTATGCAAGTCATCATATATTTGTTTCTGCTGAAAACAGAGATGATATATGCAGGCAATGCACTTAACGCTCCTATTATAAAAGCACCTGCCATTCGGCTCAAATAAAAGCAGCCTATACTCATTGAATGAAGCACTGCCGCAGCTGAATGACTGTTCGTATCCATAACAGACGGAAACATAATTACTGTAAATATCACGAAAAGCCCGTATCCCAGACAAAGTACCGCCGCTGAAGTAAGCACCGCCGACACAAGTCTTGATGCAGCAAAAGCAATTTTTCCGCTGCGTTGCATTTCAAACCGCTTTAACGAGCTGTTCTCTGCTGAAACACTTTTAACAAACGGCAGAACGCATACAACAGGCGAAAACATTATCAGCCAGCTGCTCATAGCTGCACGAATGATATTTTCACGAACGACAGAATTTTCTTCAACAGCCTCTGTGGGGTCACGCAAAAGCAGTATGGTCAATACTGAATAGCCTTTTCCGCCGTCTGCATCGGTGTAAACATTTGTTATACAGCACAAGCCAAATATCATAATGGCACATATTACAGGCACAGGGCTGATGAGCATTTTATAAAGCTGTGTTTTCAGACACTTATTGAAATTCATGTTCTATCCTCAGTTTTCCGAAACATCTGCATTGTTGAACAGTACCAAAGCTTCTCCATTCAGAGCATTGACAAATACCATTCGTTCATTGTCTGTGGTGGTGTCGAGCCATATAAACCAGCCAAGCTCTGTTTTATATTTTGTATCACCTTGAAAATAGAACTGTCCGTCGCTATCCTTGTTCCATGGTTCACCGTTTGCTTTAACAACATTCTGCATATATCCGAGGTCTATTTTATTGACTGTATATTTATGATTTGCCGCAAGTGTATTTTCACATATATCTAAAGCACTTTCTAAGGTAACGCATTTATCGACACTTTCCGCAGAGCCGTCAAGCTCGCAAAAGCCATGATCTCCCAAGAACTCTCCTACGGTGTTTGGAGCGGTCATATACAGCTTTGCTCCAAAATACGGATATTCATCAAAATCCCCGTCGCTATAAAAGAAATCGTTCAGGGCGATTCCATCGACGGTTCTTTGAATATGAAAAAGCAGAGCATTTTCCTGATCGTATTTCAATACATCAACGTAAGCTATTTTCATATTTCCAAATCCGCTGTCGGTCAAAGCCTGCAAAAAGCCGTCTACATACTCAACGCCCTGACTGAGTTTATACGTCTGTCCGCCAAGAACATACTCTTCGTCTTCATAGGGTCTGTCTACAAAAACTGTTTTTATTGTTTCACAGTCATAGGCAGATTCTTTAGAAAGAAATCCGATGCCTCCATTTGATGCAACATTTAAATAGTACGTTGTGTCATCATAAACGTTGCCGGCAGGAAAAGAACTGTCAAAGCCCTGATAATACTCTTTCTTATAGTCCTTGTCGGAAATAAACAGCGGCCTTATTTTACCGAAACACTGCTCACGATCGTTCACCTGCTTTAGGTCAGCGAGTTCAGCCTTTTCCGGCAGATCATTTGCCAAGGCTTGAAGTGTTTCAGTCGGTACAGAAATATTTTCATACTCTGTATCAGTTGACAAAATATCTTTTTTTACATCAGAAAAGCTCTCAAGCTTTATGCTGATATCCTTTGTATCACTGGTTTTACCGCCTGCTGCACAGGCTGTAAACATACATATCATCACAAGAAGTACAAATATCTTAAATATTTCTTTCATCGTTGCTCCTTTTATAAAAATGGCTGCCGACAAGCAGCAGCCATAGCACATTATTTAGGCGTTCTTGTGTATCCTGAAGCTTTTATATCATCCTCATCATAATTATTGAGTGTGATTTTATTCTTCACTTCTGCTGTTGGTTTATATGACGATGTCATCGTTATAAAATACTCATAATTGTCTCTTTTATCTATCGTTACTTTATTGCTGCCATTTGGTGAACTAAACGTAACATTAGAATAGAGCACCTCATCTTGCCCAGTCCAACTTGTTATAATAACATTCTTTGTTGTACCGTTGTTGATCTTAACTTTATTGCCAGCTTTAAGAGTCTTGGTTATAGATTTAGTGCTTTGTGTGTATTTTGCACTTATTGTCCACGTCGCACTTGAATATGTATCTCCGGAATTATATGCACTAGCCCCAATATCCATAGAACTCATCATCATAACAGCAGCACCCATAGCTGCGATTCTCTTAACGATCTTTTTCATATTAAACGTTTTTTCATAATATAGGTGTGATTTTCTTCAAGTTTTGTTGCAGATTAATTTAACTTCATCATATCACACAATTATTGCAACGGGTAATTGTGCATAATAAATATTTACATCTTCATTGGAATCACCACATTTCTTTTTTGCAATAAACTTTTTTATCTATGTATACATTATTTTAACACATATAACACCAAAAGTCACTATATTCTGCATATTTCTCTCATATGCACAAGATTTTTGTATAGCTGAACAAATATTGCGTTCTAAATTATTTCATTTTACACAAGTTGATTGTTAAATGCTTGTTAACATCAACACGGAAGTTGAAATAGCCAAAAAGTACAATCTATTGACAAACAAATTGTTATATGTTATGATATATAATGAAAGTTATAAAATAAAACAATCTGCCTACCACATACATAAAAAACACATAATCAAACACTTAGAGCTATAAGCTCGTACATATTATCAGGCACGATTTAAAACAACAGGATAATTATATCCTGTTGCAAAATCGTGAATCTGAAATATGTGCGAGCTTTTTTTGTTTGTATAGACTACATATATAACAACGGCAACTTGAAAACAGAATAGGAGGACTGATAACTTGAAACAATTTAACTCAAAATCCTGCGAAGAAATAATGACAACTGTGTACAAGCCAATAGAGTTCGTTATAGACGGCTTGATCGCACAAGGTCTGTATATCTTAGCAGGTGCACCAAAGGTCGGAAAGTCTTGGCTGGCACTGGATATGTGCCTGTCAATAGCGAAAGGAGAAAAAATTTTAGGCCTAAAAACTTCACAAGGAACTGCTCTGTATTTGTGTTTAGAGGACAGCTACGCAAGAATACAAAACAGACTCTATGAGCTGACCGATGAACCAACTGAAATGCTTTACTTCTCTGTTATGTCTGACCCGATAGGAGGCGGTCTTGAAGAACAGATCGAAGGCTTTGTGAGTGAACATCGTGATTTGAAAATCGTTTTTATCGACACTCTGCAAATGGTTCGTGGTTCAACAGATTCAGGCTATGGTTCAGATTATAAAGAGCTCTCTGTGCTGAAAGCACTTGCGGACAAGCTTGAAATCGCAATAATAGTTGTACATCATACAAGAAAATGCAAGGATACAGACCCGTTTAATATGATCTCAGGAAGTACAGGAATCAGCGGTTGTGTTGACGGAAGTATGGTTCTGATCGAAACAAAACGTGGCAGCCGTAATGCAAAACTTTATTGTGTAGGACGTGATATTGAAAACGCAGAAATTAATTTGCAGTTCGATAGTGATTTGAAAAAGTGGGTTGTTACCGATGAGCCGTCCGCTCCAAAAAATAAGGACAACATTTTTCTTGCGGCATTGTATGTTTATCTAAAAAAGCACATTTCGTTTACAGGTACTGCGTCTAAACTTGTAAGCGAACTAAAAGAAGTCACGCAAGAACAATTCTATCCGAATAGAGTTACAAGAGATCTGGTTCAGAACGGCTACACACTCAGAAAGTACGGGATAGATTTTCAGTACAAGCGAACTAGAAACGGCAGGCTGATAATTCTTCATTACGACCGTGAGCGTGACAGCAGTGACAGTAAAAACACTAGCGAAGTTACTGTCAACAGACTGACCTTGAAAGTATGAAAAGCCCTGCAAAACCTTGCTTTACAAGATGTGACGGTAGAAATCAAAGCAAGTTTTACTGTCAACATTTCAAAGCTACTGCAAAAGCCAAATCAACGAACGTGTGGCGATTTGTGGGCTAAAAAAACCAGTCGGATGAGTTTAGCAGGAACTCACCAAAACCACACACAAGCGATTTGTGAGCCGCTGTGAGCGATATTTTAAATAAGGTTAGGTTACGCAAGTCGAACTCAACGATTTGAGCAATTATGTACTTTGCACAATTAAGCAGCTAGAGCTATAACCACCAAAGCTAAATATTTCATTGCAAGTTAAAGTTTCGGGGTCGCAGCCCCCGAAACACTCACAGCGGACGAGCAAAGCTCGCCGCAAAAGTGCCGTAAATACGCACTTTTAGAAAAGTCTTTGTGCATATTTTTTATGGGGTCAAGATACGGCTTTCAAAGAAAATTAGGGGTCGCAAGTTACAAAAATCACGCTCAAATGGCGTGAATACGAGCTTTGCAATAGGTGTCATAGGACAATAAAACCATATAGAAACGAGGCGATAAAGCAAAATGTGCAAACTGATTAACACTATACAAAAAAGGCAAAAATCGTAATAAGGAGTGTTGCTTTTGCAGATAATAAAGAACGAAAAATCAGGCATCGCTCAGATCTGGCTGAGCAATGCAGAACAACAAAATGAGAGAGTTATGAACTTGGTTGAGTGCAAGATAAAGGAGCTTAGCGGCGAAAAATTTAAAGTTGCCGTGTTCCGCTCAGGTTCTAAAGATCTGTACGAATGTACTGAAAATCTTCTCCACCATAATATTACTCTCTGACAGCGAGTGCACCTATGGTGCACTTTACATACACTCCACCATTATTTTTATATCCTTTGCCTATTGCCTTTTGGGCAAAGATGTGATACAATATTATTTGTAATAAAACATATAAACTAACAACATTGTATGTATCCGCAAGGGTAAGATCCATAATCAAAAGTGACAACATTGTACCACTATATCAAAGAAAGGGTGAAAGTTATGAGCACAAAATACAGCATAGCAGGCTACTGTCGAATTTCTGTTGACGAGGAAATGGACAGGGACAACACCTCTATCGAGAACCAAAAAGCTATCATAACTGACTTTGTAAAACGAAAATTCCCCGACAGCACGCTTGAATTTTACGAAGATCGTGACCGTTCGGGATATACTTTTGAGCAGCGTGAAGGGTATCAAGAACTGCGAAAGAAAATGCTGCGAATGGAATATGATATCCTTATCGTCAAAGACTTCTCAAGATTTTCACGCCGCAACAGCAAAGGTCTTGTAGAGCTTGAAGACCTCCGTGACGCCGGTATGAGGATCATCTCAATAGGTGACAACATTGATTATCCTACCTATGACGATTGGACAGCTATCCAATTTAGATTTCTCATTAACGAAATGCCCGTTACCGACACCTCAAAAAAAGTCAAGTCAGTAATAAAACGCCGTCAGGAAGAAGGCAAATGGATATGTGCCGTGCCTTATGGTTACGTTATGACCAACAGCAAAACAATGAAATTTGATGTTGACGAGCCTGCCGCACAGGTGGTGCGTGATATTTTTGAAAAGTACAATGAGGGCTGGGGCTATAAAAAAATTGCAAATTACCTTACAGAAAAGCATATCCCTACCCCTCGTATGTGTGAGAAGATGCGAAAAGAGGCGAACGGTGAAGAGTGCAAGCGTGAGGCAAAACAAACGTGGAGTTTGGTGACTATCAGCGAAATATTGTCAAACGATTTCTATATAGGCACCCTCCGTCAAGGCAAATACCGCCGTAAGAGAATCAACGGCGACGAAGTCAAGCAACACGAAACTGACCACATTGTATTCGAAAACAACCACACGCCTATCGTGGATTACAAGGTGTTCGCATTGGCACAGGAGAATCTCAAAAAACGTACCACATCTCATTATCGTGGCGTAAGAAAATACGAAAATGCTTATTCCGGATTTCTCTACTGCGGCGACTGCGGTTCACCAATGTTCTCAATGAGCAGAAACGATATTGCCGCCGCTTATACCTGCGGAACATATCACAGACGAGGAACAAAAGGCTGTACATCACATCACACAAGGGTCGATATGCTTGATAAGCTGCTAAAAGAGTACATTCAAAAAGTCCGTGACAATTCGCAGGATATGATCGAACGTCTGCAAATCTCCATTGCTAAGGAGCAGAACGCAAGCAATAACAGCAAGTCAGTCGTGGAGCTGATAAAAGGACAGATCGAGGACGCAAAAGCTGAAATGAAAATGCTCACACGTCAGCAGACAAGAGATGTAATGCGTCACCCTGAGCGTACAGAGATCATTGAAGAAACCTACACCGAAATGATCGACGAGCTTACCTTGCGAATAGAGGGACTGAAAAACCAGTTGCAACTGGCGGTGGATAAAAACAATGCCATAGTAAGAGTAAACCGAACCGCAAAAACCGTATTTGAAATTTTCGACAATATTTTGAATAAGCCTACCCTTGACAAAAATGACATAAATCTGATAATCGACAAAATAACAGTTTATGAAGATCATATAGATATTCAGCTCAAAGCTGACATTGACTGCCTGCTGAAATACGGCACACTTGACGAACCTGAGAGCGTATCAGCAATGGCAGAGGTCAGCGAAAGAGCTGCCGAAAATTTTAATAAAGGCACTGAGAGCAAAAAGTCAGCCGGACAACTTGTCAATGTTATAAAAAATAGCAAGGGCAAGGTTCTTAGTGTCAACGTTATCAGTAACGGCGACCCCCTTGAGATCTACACGAACCCCGACGGCGAGGTCATTTTCAAGAAATATTCCGCTATCAACGAAATGTCCGAGGGCGCTTTGCAGGCGGCGGAGGTCATTTCAAAGCTGGGCGGAGCGCCAGCGGTGGTGTTCGATAAAGATCACGTCGTGGCAGTGTCGGGAGCGCCAAAAAAGGAATATTCCCAGCGCAGGCTATCCCCTGCACTTGAGGAGCTGCTTGACGCACGAAAGAATTATGAATTTACCAGCGGCGAAAAGCTACGACCCGTTGAGGGCGTTTCTAATCACGCTCTTGCCGTGTCGCCCATAATCACAAACGGCGATATCACGGGTGCGGTGGCGTTCGTGGCAGGAGACGAAAACGACGTTTGCAGCGATAAGCAGGCAATGCTTGCCAAGGCCGCAGCGATGTTTCTCGGCAAACAGATCGAATAATAATAGAAAGGCTGTCGTAATTGGCAGCCTTTTACATTTTATACAATTTTGCAGCCTCATAATCGTATTTTTCTACAAAATTGGCCGCATATGTTGCGATCTCCAATGATGAAAGTATTTATTTATGAAGAAAGAAAAGGAGGTCTTTGACTATGAAAAAAACTAACGTACATAAGACTCACGAACAATTTGTAAAAAAATCTCTGTCTGCGCTGACTGCTCTTGCACTTTGCACAGCATTTGCGCTGCCGACTGCTGCATCGGCTGAGGACTTTTCAACAGGTTCAGATCAGTCCTACACATCGACTGCGAGAAGAGTTATCACCGACAAAGACGGCACTTCATACGTTTACGAGGGCGATTTCGTTTACCGCATTTCCCCCGATGACGACAAGACCTGCGCTGTTGTGGAATATAAAGGCAGCGACAAATTTGTCAACATTCCTGCGGAATTTGACGGCAGAAAAGTCACCGTGATCGACGGCTGGAGCAGGCGAGAGGCAGATTACTCTGAGTGGGACGATAAGCACCCGCTTGGCGTTACAATGGGCGCATTTGCGAATAATAAGAACATTGAGGCCGTTATTATCCCCGACAGCGTGACCGAAATCGAAGCAGAGGCATTTTATTGCTGTAAATCACTCAAAAGCGTTAAGTTCGGCAAGGGTTTAAAAACTATCGGCGGTTCGGCTTTTTATAACTGCGTTCAACTTTCAAGCGTGCAGCTTCCCGACAGCGTCAGCAAGATCGGCAGTTGCGCTTTGGGATTTATGACCGCAGATGACGGCCAATTTGACATTTTACAGCCTGGTTTTTCCATCACAGCAAGGGGCGGTTCGGCGTCTGAAAGTTACGCAAAAAACGCTGACATAAAGTTCAACAGCATTCACGAAAGTATCGCCAAAGCAACGGTCAGCGGCATTAAGACAAAGGCCTACACCGGCAAGGCTATCACCCAAAAGGTAACAGTCAAGCTTGGCGACAAGGTTCTCAAAAGCGGCACAGATTACATCGTGACCTATTCCAATAACAAGAAGATCGGCAAGGCAAAGCTGACGACCACGGGCAAGGGCGGCTACTGCGGCAGCATTACGAAAGAGTTCACCATCAACCCCGCCAAGCAGGAAATTCAGAAGCTGAACGGTCGTTCAAAGGGCTTTTTCATCGACTGGAAGCAGAAGGACTCTGCCACAGGCTACGAGGTGCAGTACAGCACAAGTTCAAAATTTGAAAAATCCGCAAAGCTCATTATCAAAAACAAAAAGACCGACAAAGCCACGATCTCAAAACTGTCAGCCAACAAGAAATATTACGTCCGCACAAGGTCTTACACCATTGTTGGAGGCAAAAAATATTATGGCGAGTGGTCAAATGTAAAGAGCGTTGTTACAAAGAAGTAAATGCTAGTTCAGGACAATATAAGTGAATATGTGAAACGTCCCACCTGTCTGCGTTTGCGGTCAGGTGGGACGTTGATTCTTTATACAAAAAACACCCGCCAAAGCACCAAACGCTCTGACGGGGTTAATTGGCAGGGGCAGAAGGATTCGAACCCTCGGCACGCGGTTTTGGAGTAAACCGAAAGAGCATTGACAAAATCAAACAATATGATATAATTTAAGAAAAATAATAGGAGGGACTTTATATGAAAAATTTCATAGACAAAAGAGAAAGACTGACCATTGCAAAAGACTTAGCGTTGATCACAGAACAGGAGTTTGTAAAAAAGCTCAGCAACGCCGATGCTATTGCTTACTGCAATGAGCATATGCAAAACAGAATGTTCGGCGCTAAGGGAGAAAAAATTTATGTCGTTAAAAACAACGAAGCTGAACTTGAATTTGACAGCATTGATGAGTTTGAAACACAGTTTGCCAACCATTATGCTAATCTTCAGAAATCAACTGAGGAATATGAGGAAGAGGCTTCATCCAGAGCTGAAGCAATACTAAAAATAGTCGCCGAGGCCGATCTTTCGGAATTAGAGAAATATAAACTGTTTATTGACTACGAGATTGAAAAGAGGAAGGGAAATAATCCTCCTAATCCTTTCACTATGGAAAATCTGTGGTACAAATAAACTGACTAAAAGCTGATGAGAAAACATCTCATCAGCTTTTTTCTTTCGGTGAGATTTGTTATGAAAAAAGGCTGCTGAATTTTCGGTAGCCTTTTTTGGTGATAAATATCACCAAGCATAGTACAAAGGGTAGCTCCCTTTAAGGGCAGGCTTAGTGTTCTTCCCTGCCCCCTGGACTATGCCGTATAAAGCAAGAACACATAACGATATAATTGAAAGGATGTTTTATCTATGAAGAACACTAAAATTATCTCAGTAATCACCGAAAAAGGCGGTACAGGAAAAACTACTACAACATTTAACCTCGGTTGTGCTTTAGGTATGTTAGGGAAAAAGGTATTATTAGTTGATCTTGATAAGCAAGGAAACCTAACGTCTTACTGTACAGAAGCTCCAATCCAAAAGACAATTGCTGATCTTATTTACTGTATTTCATCCGGAATAACGGAAATAAGCTACTTCGACTATATAAAGCAATCAGAAAAAAATCCTAACGTTGACTTCATCGCCGCAGGGCGTATGCTAGGCTCTGCTAACAGCATTATAGCAGCTTCAGCCGAATGTAACTACATACTTAAACAACTGCTTCATAGCGACGCTCTGAGCGCCGTGTACGACTATATAATCATTGACAACAGACCTGACCTTGACCTGCTTGCACAGAATGCACTTAACGCATCAGGTTATATCATAATACCGATAGATGCTGGTATATTCGCATTCGATGCTATTGATCTGATTACAGAAAAGGTCAACGCCATATGTACAACAACTAACCCTGAATTGAAGATACTTGGGATACTTCAGAACAGAAGTAACATAACTACAACATATAAAGAAATTGACAGCGCTTGCCGTGAGATTTACGGAAATATTGTTTTCGGCACAACGATACCAGCACGTCCTGAACAGATCAATAAAACAGTAAAGAACTATGCTGGCTGCGTCAATCTGCCTGGCAACACGCTTGCAGAAAAGTATATCGAACTTGCTAAAGAAGTAATGGAAAGGTGTGTGAATCAGTAATGTGCAGTTTACTCGAACGAAGGACTCAGCACCGAGAGAATATGCAGGCTGAGTCAGATAATATCAATCCTCAGCTTTCAGCCGAATACCTAAATCAATGGAATGGCACTACTCAAAGGATCGTGAACATTGATATAACAAAAATTCAGCCATACACAACACCTGACGGCAAAGAACAGCCCTACAAAATCAAACAGGATAAGATTGAAAGACTTTCTATCTCAATAAACGATCTGGGCATCCTTCAGCCGATCATCGTCCGAAAAAAGAATAATGATTATGAAATACTTGCTGGACATCACAGGTATTATGCAGCCAAGATGTGCGGCCTTACAACTATACCTTGTCAGATCAAAGATAATATAGATGACTTTACGGCGTATATGGTAGTTGCCGAATCAAATACACGAACTGATGAAGTGCTGCCAAGTGAAAATGCGCAGATTTTCAAAACGTATATGGATAAGCGTGGCAGCGAAAATGAAGCAGCCACGCTCAATGAAATATCCGACAAATTCGGAGTATCATCTACAACTGTATATCGGTATGTTCATCTGCTGAAACTTAATCCAAAGCTCATTCCTATGGTAGACAGCAAGATCATTCCTTTCGGAAGATTTGAAATGCTTATCGCTCATCTTACCGATGAAGCACAAGTAGCTCTTGCAGACTATATCGAAATGTATGATGTACACAGTTTCTCAGGTAGAAATATCGCTGATCTTTGCGCCTATTTTGATAAGCACGGGGCTGTTAGTATTGCAGAAATATACGAAATTTGCAACAATAACAAGCCGAAGGAAAAGAAACGAGACACATCACAGGGAAATATTTATGAAAAGATCTCCGGAATGTTTCCGGCATTGCATAACTTAACGGAAGCAGATATGGATGATTTAATTGTTAAGCTTCTCAGTAGTTACTTTAATAGTTGATAATGATAAAAAAGGAGATTTTAATGACTATGACTAATACAATTAAAGCAAAAGCATATGATAAAGTTAACGCACTTGAATACAGCATAGAATGTTGCGGATTATCATTTTTATGCATAATTGGCAAACACATCAACGGTGGATTTGTGGCAATCACTAACTGGGGAGTGGCTGCGGAACTGTCAGCATTGAGCTGACACCACAAGAGATAAACCACGCATATGATATCAAAGACTATGAATACAAAAAGAATGATATTATTAATGCTATTAACGATGCAGAACG
The DNA here is from genome assembly GCF_019423705.1 of Ruminococcus sp. Lineage (GTDB taxonomy): Bacteria > Bacillota > Clostridia > Oscillospirales > Ruminococcaceae > Hominimerdicola. Next base: position 124,689 of record NZ_JAHZAX010000008.1, read on the forward strand.
TCTCAGAATCGGTGAGATCAACTTGTCTAAGGACTTTCTGCAAAATAACGAATGGTTTATCAATGACGTTATGCGTCGGTATGACAAAATGGATGATCATATCGATGACTACAATATGGCACTTAAAGACACTTTGTACTTTGCTGACAAAGAATATGTGGACAAACTCCTTGATGAACAGGTCAAAGCAATGAGTCAATCCGAAAAAGATCAACATATAGAAGCTGCTGAAATGGCTATGGATTATAACAGCACCAATGGTCCAGGAATCTCTGAGATCGACTATCGGCTTTATGAAAAGCTCATTGAAGAAAGGTCGCAGCTAGAAAGCAACAACATTTCAGAAATGAAAGAGTACATTAATGACATATCAAAAAAATGCCATCAAACAAGCGATAAATGTTATCAGCAATCGTACAATGATATTTTCCTTTCGGACAAGCAAGCCGTTCAGGCAATAAAGTTGGGCATTCCAATTGGATATGTTTCAAAATATCCAGATTATCACGGATCATTTGCCGGATTATACACATTTAATTACGCAACAGATAAAACTTATGAAACCTGTAAGAAAAATGAATTTCTTGATAAAGGCCCTGTATTCCACTATACGCTCGCCAACGATCAGAAGGAGAAACTATTAAGCATAATTGATAAGGCTTTAGGCGAGCCTGAATTTGCTAAAAAGCTTGAAGCACCCAGGAAAAGCAATCAAAACAAGCAAAGATACACAGGAAGGAAATAAAAAATGAATGACCGATATTTATCTGATTCGGCTGATAATTTCCAAACAAAGACCAGCAATGAAAGGAGCATTTCAACATTGAATAATGGCATTTACGAAGTTATCAATGATAACAAGCACAGCTATTTTTACACACATCACGGTGGTAATTGTGTGACAGGAGCTCTTCGCCTGGATCAGACTCAGAGTTATGCCGAACAGATGAATATCAGCTTGGATCAGGCACTTTCAGAGATCACATATAACAACACATTTAAAGCTGATGCTAAAGGTGATAACGTCTTTGAGAAAGTTCCTGAAAATGAAGTTTATCTCTACAAAAAAGTATTCAATCAAAGTCCGGAGATAAACGCATACATAACTCTTGATCTTGATAATAATGTTTATAGATATCAGGAAAATATCAATAAATTCGGACGCAAGGCAAAAGATTACAAACTCGATCTTAGTGATGTAAAAAGAGCAGCTAATGAAGCCGTTAAAGAGTGTAACATTAAATACAGTAATACACCATATGAATTCAGCGAGCTTATACAAAGAACAGACAAGAAACTTGATCAACTAAACAAACAGCGTGACGATATAATGAGGATCGTTGTAGTTGAGCCAAATAAACCAGCATACGAAAAGCTATTGGATTGTTCTGAAGGTAAGCTGCGGCCAATGCAAAAAGTTGTAGATGGATTGATCGAGCCTGTTTACTATCTCAACGATCCAAATGCAATTATCTGGGCTAACGAAGAAGCTCGTATATGTGAAATGCAGCCGAACAGAAAATTTGATGGGAAGCAAGCCATTTGTGGTACTTTCTTCATATCCGGCGATACTGGAGAAGACAGCATATCTCTTACAGATGAACAGGTCAAAAAATACACGGAAAAGTTCAAAAAGCCAGATAAATTCTCAGAAAGAGAAATCAATGAAGCTTTAAGCTGTGAAATACAATGCGTATTCTTTGAAGACTTTTCGGCAGCTCAGAACATTGAAAAAGCTGTATCAAAACCTAAAGTGAAAGGCAGTCCTAAGCGATGAGAATGCAATTCAAATCTTCTTCGGAAAGATACTATTATTCCGAAAAAGAAAATACTCTGTATAAAGTAGCTGCAATGAAGAAAAGGTCAGAGGGACAAGCCACAGCTATCATACAAGATATGAAAAACAATAGCTTTATAGCCTATGGCTTAGAAATCAATAATCACAACATACATTGGATTCACAAGAGTAGGTACACCAATGAAGAACAACAGCCCAAAAAGTTATCCAAAAATTGCAAGCCAATGAAAGAGCTAACACTAAAGAAGAAACGTCCAAGAGGCCGAAAAGTAACCTAGTTCAAATACTAGCAATTCATACGTAAAGCATAAAGGATATAACGTACTCTTTTCTTTTTCGGCAAGTCTACCACGTGTGGTAGGCTACGCTCAGTTTCATATATTTATATTTTTCTCGCAAATTTGTTTAACATTAACAAAAAAGTTCAGCGACATACAGCATTTACACGATACCGGAATTATGGTATAATATAGTTAATGAAATTATAGGAGGGCGCATTTATGAAAGACACAATTAAGAAATCAGCTACGATAATATTGGCAGCCGCAATGATCGGTGCTAGTGCTGTTGCTCCAACGGCTGGGAAGCAGATCAATATATTTTCACAAACGACCATAACAGCAGAGGCGGCAAGCGTTGGAAAGGTCTCGGGGCTAACCTCAAAGACCCTCAGCAACAGCGAGATCAAGCTCAGCTGGAAGAAAGTCAGCGGTGCTTCGGGATATTCGGTTTGTATGAGAAAAGGTGGCAAATATAATCAAGTCGCTGATGTTAAGGGTACAAGCTATACAGTCAAAGGGCTTCCAAACGCCACAAGAGAGAATTTCAAGGTGCGTGCTTACAAGACTGTCAAGGGCAAAAAGATTTACGGCGCTTACTCCGACAACCGGAATACAGCGACTAATCCACAGGCTGCAAAAGGGTTAAAAGTGACTGCCGCAGATTCGGACAGCGTTAAGCTTTCTTGGACAAAGATCGGCTGTACAAATTATCGTGTTTTTCAGTTGATAAACGATGAATGGAAGGAAGTCGGCAAGACGACGTCGACAAACTACACAGTTAAAAATCTGACAGCTGAGAATGAGTACAAATTCAAGATCAGAGCTTGCAAGACTGATGATAAGAAAGCTAATCATTATGGCAAATATTCCGATACCATTGTTGCCGCTACAAACGTCCAAAAGGTCAACGGAGTGTACACGAACACGATCAGCAACAGCGAGATCAAACTCAGCTGGAATAAAGTCAACGGTGCCGACGGCTATCAAGTCGGTATGCGCAAAGACGGCAAGTATAATGAAGTCGCAGACGTGACAGAGACCAAGACTGTTATCTCGGGCTTGCCGAATGCAACCCGTGAAAATTTCAAAGTGCGTGCATACAAGGTGGTTGACGGCATTAAGTGTTACGGATCGTGGTCTGAGAACGTTACTACAGCCACTAATCCGCAAGCTTGCAAGGGGCTTAAAGTTACTAGCGTAACAGATAGCAGCGTTAAGCTGAGCTGGACAAAGATCGGCTACACCGATTATCGCATTTATCAGCTCAAAAACGGCAGCTGGAAGGAAGTCGGCAAAACGACTGGTACAAGCTACACAGTAAAAAATCTCTCATCAAAAACAACTTATGAATTCAAGATTAGAGCTTGCAAGACCGATGACAAAAAATCAAACCATTATGGCGCTTATTCCGATATCGTTTCTGCCACTACATTGAAGTCTGATAAGATTGAAAATCTTGACGATGTTAAAAGTCTTATGGCGGACATACAGCAATATGCTGATGAACGCACTCTAGCGATGTATGGTGATAACTGGACTAAAGAAGAAATACAGGAATGTAATAACAATCCACTTGATGGTAATGGTGGATACGATGAGATCCTTATATTTGAATATGACAAAAGTGGCAAAGTCGGAGCTTACTCCGTTTGTGTAACAGACGGTGGGCTTAGTTACTCAGATTGCTTGAAATATGCCAAAAAGTACATAGATTACGTAATGAAGCCGAACGACTGGATGCCGTTTGAATACTATAAAGAGCATATTTCATTGTACCTAGAGGATTGCCCTGAGGGTCACAACAATAATATGTATCTTAATTCTTGCTATGCACTTTACTTCCTGCTTTTTTAAATAATACAAATTCATAACCATTAAGACACTTGAGATTTTTCAAGTGTCTTTTTTTGTGCCAAAAACTCACCGAAAGAAAGGGGATTATCTTTCGGTTTGACATAGATAAATTTCTAAGAAAGGGTTGAAGTACGATGAAGAAACTTAAACGGGTCACTTCCCTGCTTATGTCGATGTTATTGACTGTTTCAATTTTGACCGAAGGTCTTGGAAACTTGGGATTGTTCAAAACTATTGAAGCGAATGCAGCGGAAAGTATCTCAACAACAGAAAATCATTGGTACGGCTACGGATATGACTTCCGAAATTCGGGACTGCCTGCTGCGTATGATATGCTGACAGGCACCAAGACATCAGTCATATCAAAAAATTTCAGCGAATGTTACAGCTTAGACTTTTGGGACTATTATCGTGGCGATAATGGCGAATGGTATTACTGTATGCAGTTAGGTATCAGACATTATGATACCGAAAAGCAAATGGCAACTGAAATGGATAAATTGCCAACAGTTTACAAAAACAACTTGTCTGATACACAAAAGTCTTGGCTCAAGTATGTAACAATCTATGGCTACCAAGGAACAACGCATTATGGATACAACGATGCCGAGGAGTACATAGCAACACAGCTTTGTGTTTGGTCTATACTTGCTAAGTATTACAAGCCGGAACAGACTGAGCTCGGCACAGATGAGACAAAAATGCTGAACAGTCTCAGGGGCTATAATATGAACAAAGCCCATATCAAGGATTGCTGGCAGAAACTTAAGTCAAATATCCGTTGGCATAAAGATATTCCAGCTGGAACGACTTCAGATAAACCTTCCGCCACAAAGGGTAACTCAGTTCATAAGCTATCATACAATCCTGTAACAGGAAAATACGAAGCAACCGTTAAATTCTCTCAGCAAATGGATCTGTTTGATATTTCAAAAACATCAGGAATCACTTTTACAAAGTCCGATAGTGACGGCGATGGATATAAGGATACTGTCAAGATCGTTGCGAATAAAAAGTCAGATATAAAAACTACTGCCATTTCGCTTACAAAAGAAAGAATGCTCCAGGGTGTTCGCACAAATGGCAACAAACCTAATATTCAAAAGGTACAGCCTATTATTCTTATGGCTGAAACTGATTATTCTGACCAGAATAAGCTTGGCACGATTGCAAAAACAGACCCAGTTACAGCTTACTTTGCTCTTGGCGTAAATGAAGGCAATGCAGAATTGCAGAAGCAGTTCCTTGATATCAACGGCAACAAAGTAACTGCTTCGACCACGATGAAACAGGCTGTCAGCTTCCAGCTTGTCTATACTTACGGCGGCAAGGACTACTACGTAACAGCGTCGGGTGATAACGGCAGCTACACATTCACCAGTACTGGTAACCAGTCAGCAGCTACAACATTCAAGACTGATTCAACAGGCAAGATCACAGTTAAGGGTCTGCCAACAGGAACATACACTTGGAAAGAGCTTGCGACATACCCAGGCTATTCCATCGCTGATGACACACATTTTTCTGTTAAGAGCGGCAGCACTTCAAAGGTGACTGTTGACAACCAGGAAAATACGCCCGATAAGATCACCATTACGAAAGAAATCTTAGGCGTTGATGGCGCAGCAGCTGATATGGAGAACAGCGACGTTGTTAAGGCTCTGGCTAACGTATTTAAGAACTGCGGATTCAGAGCTGCTGTTAAGATGGATAACGGCAAGACTGTATATCTGATTGCCGAAAAGAACCCAGCAGGAGACGGCATATACACCGCTTCTGGCACTACTGAGGACGTTTCAAAGGCGTCTACGCTTTATCTCAGCGACAAGGGTAAACTCACCGTTGCGCTTTCAGTACATCCCGAAACAAAGGTGATCCTTGAGCAGAAGGAAAAAGTTAAGTTTGAGGAAATCACCGCACCGCAGGATCTTGGCTATTACAAGAATAACTATGTAGCTGTAAACGCTGACAACACTAGCGGTAAGATGACAAACAAGGAAAGAGCTTTTGTTGTATATCTCGAAAAGACCGACGCCGAAACTGGCGATAAGGTAGACGGAGCAGAATACACGATGTATGCGGCAGAGGATATTTACAATGTATTCGGCGAAAAAGTTTATTCAGCCGATGAAGCCGTTGAGACTATCACAACACCAACTGCTTCTTTCTCGGGTGTGACATTTGGCAAGTACTACGTTAAAGAAACAGCAGCCCCAGAGGGATATCTGATCGATGAAACACGTTATGACGTTGAACCTTCAATTGATGGATCAAAGGTCGTTGTTAATTCAAACGTTGCTGTTACTACAACTGTTAAGTCCGCTGAAAAGCATTCAACAGGCAAGATCACGGTTTACAAGTATGACAAAGAAAATACAGCATATCCTCTCGAGGGTGCTGAGTTTGGTATTTTCGCAACAGACGATGTAACTGTTGATGATCACACATACAAGAGCGGCGATATCATCGAGTCCATCACAACAGGTGCAGATGGTTCAGCCGTAACGACAAAGGATTATCCCATCAATCACAATTTTGAGATCAAGGAGATCAAAGCACCTGCTAACTACAATATTGCAGACGAGTCTAAGCTTATCAGCCTCAAGTATGATGATGTGCTTGAGTATGTCACCGCTTCGGCAGAGTTCTACAATGAGTACAAGCAGGGTAAGATAATCATTTATAAGACAGATAATGTCGATCATAAGAAATACCTCGAAGGTGCTGAATTTAAGGTAACAGCTGCTGAAGATGTTATTGTCGCTGGCAGAACTATCTATGCCACTGGCGATACGATTGAGGAAGGCATTGTTACTGACATTTCTGGCAGAGCGGAGACAACAGCTCCTCTTTACGTTGGTTTCAGCTACACAGTAACTGAGACAAAAGCACCTACTGGATACAGTCTCAACGCTATTCCGCAGACTGTGAACCTTATCGATGACGGCGCAACCTTTATTGAAAAGTCGTTGGTATTTGAAAACACACCTTGGGACGTTCCTTTTGAGTTGACCAAAATAGATATGTCAACAAAAGAGCCAGTTCCAAACTGTGGTATTCGCATCCTTAACTCAAACAAGGAAGAAATTCAAAGAGGCTATACAGACGAAAACGGTAAGATCACATTTAAGGGCTTAACATATGGTTCGTATTACTTCCAGGAGTTTGACGCACCTGAAGGATACCTCATCAACGAGGAACTTCACCCATTTTTCGTAACTGAGGAAGGCAGGATCGTCAAGGACACTCTCGAAAATGTCCGCAAGACAGGCTCTATCAAGATCACGAAGAGAACAGAGGGCAACCTCAATGTAGGCGGTATCAAGTTTATTCTTTCGGGTACATCAGTAACAGGTGCAAAGGTAAACGAGATCGTTACAACGGACGAGAATGGTACTGCACGTTTTGATAGCATTCCTATCGGTAAGTACAAGATAACAGAGGACGGCAGCTCCGTTCCGACAGCATATCTTGTAGCTGACGAGCAGGACGTTGTTGTATCATACAATACAGAAGCCGTTGCTGAATTCTACAATGCAGAAAAAACAGGCTCAGTCAAGGTCGTAAAGACAACAGAGGGTCAAAAGAATATCTCAGGCATTAAGTTTATTCTCAGCGGTACGTCTGATTCTGGCAGAGAGATCGTTATGGACGAGATCACCAATGCTGACGGTATCGCAAACTTCACGAACATTCCTGTTGGAAAATATGAGATATACGAAGATGAATCTACTGTTCCAGCTGCATACCTTGTTGCAGACAAGCAGAATGTTACTGTGACATACAACAATGAAGCAGTAGCAACATTTGAAAATGCCGAAAGAAAGGGTTCTGTGACCGTTAAGAAAATCACAGAAGGACAGAAAAATGTAGAGAACATCAGATTTACTCTCAAGGGCATATCTGATAGCGGCAGAGATATCAGCCTTGAAGCTACAACTGATGCTGACGGTATCGCCACATTTGAGAACATTCCGGTCGGCAGCTATACAGTTGCTGAGGACGGCAGTACAGTCAATGTAGCATACCTTGTAGCTGATAGCAAGGATGTTACTGTTAAATACAACGAAAACACAGAAGTATCGTTTGAAAACATTGAGAAGGCTGGTTCTGTAAAGGTCGTAAAGACCACAGAGGGTAATCTCAACATTGCAAACATCAAGTTTGTTCTCTCGGGTACGTCTGACTCTGGCAGAGAGATCAATCTTGAAGCTTTGACTGACGAAAATGGTATTGCGCACTTTGAAAACATTCCTGTCGGAAATTATACAATATCAGAGGACGGTTCGACTGTTCCTGCTGCATATCTTGTGGCCGACAGCAAGGATGTAACTGTTTCACAGAATACTGAGACAGAAGTATCTTTTGAAAACGTTGAGAAGGTCGGTTCTGTAAAGGTCGTAAAAACAACAGAGGGCAACCTTAACATTGCGAACATCAAGTTTATTCTTTCGGGAACATCTGACTCGGGCAGAGAGATCGATCTTGAAGCTTTAACAGACGAAAATGGTGTTGCAAACTTCACAAACATTCCAGTCGGAACATACACGATAACTGAGGACGGTTCGACTGTTCCTACGGCTTATCTTGTTGCTGACAAGCAGACTGTTACTGTGACTGAGGCAGCTACTGCTGAGGTTAACATCAAGAACGAGGAAAAGACAGGTACTATTAAGGTACATAAAACGACTGAGGGCAACTATAACATAGCCAACATCAAGTTCTTCCTCAAGGGCACATCTGACAGCGGTCGTGAGATCAATATTCCTGCTGTAACTGATAAGGATGGCGTTGCGACATTTGAGAACATTCCGATAGGAACGTATCTGATCATTGAAGATGAATCTACTGTACCTTACGGTTATCTCGTAGCCGATGACAGAGAAGTAACTGTTACATATGCAGAAACTGTCGATGAGACTGTTCTTAATCTTGAAAAGACAGGAGCTGTGAAGATACACAAAACAACAGAAGGAAACTTCAATATCGAGGGTATTACATTTATCCTTTCGGGTAAATCCGACACAGGTCGTGATATTGAGATCAAGGCTGTTACTGACAAGGACGGCGTTGCGACATTCAGCAATGTGCCTATTGGAACATACACAATAACTGAGGACAGTTCAACTGTACCTTATGGCTATCTTGTTGCTGATGACAAAGAAGTAACTGTTACATATGCAGAAACTGTCGATGAGACTATTCTGAATCAGGAAAAGACGGGTTCTATCAAGGTTCAGAAAAAGACATCTGATATGACTAACATTGATGGTATCAAGTTTATCCTTCGTGGAACTTCCGACACAGGACGTGAAATCTATCTTGAAGCTACATCAGACGCTAACGGTGTAGCGAACTTTACAAACGTACCAATCGGAACATACACAATAACTGAAGACAGTTCAACCGTACCTTACGGCTATCTTGTTGCCGATGATAAGGAAGTTACCGTTAACTATGCGGAAACTGTGGACACAGAATTTTATAACGACAAGACACCTGACACACCAAAGACAGGTATCGACGCTAATGATGGCAGAACCATTCTGCTTTCGATAATACTTGCAGGCGCAGTACTTACAATAGCTGCTTGCAAGCGCAAGAAAGAAGATTAAATTATTCTTTCGGATTTTTTTGATGATGATATTGGGGATTGGTTCAATTTACAATTTAAGGGGATTATGGATCAATAGAAATGTGTCACCGTGACACAACGGAAGAAGCGCCTGCAACGGGGCAGGCGCTGAGAATTGGGAGAAAACACTTTTTATTCTGGAAATTCGTATCTTCGTGATACTTATATATATAGTTTTACAAATAAGATTGTTGACATAAAATTTAATTGAAGGTGATGCTGAGATGAAAGTAAAAAATATAAATATATGTGCATTAGCGAAAGTGTTTGTTAAATATGATTTTTTTAACGACGATCCTGAAATGACTATTGAACGCAATATAGCTTATGGTATTCTTCTTGATGTATATGATGCGCTTTCTGCCGAAGCTAAAGATGAATTATATTGTTATTATAATATTATTCAAAGCAGAAGCAAAAAGAAAGTGGCAGATATGTGAGGTGCATTTACTGACAACATTATGAAGCTTTGTTGCAGAGATCAATTTGTTGTTGACATTAAATTTTCAAGCTATAAAAGGGATAAATCAATATATATGAAAACAGCGTCTGCTGTGAAGTAGACGCTGAGTGTTTAGCTGGCTATTTATCTAAACTCTTTTATGATCTCTTATTGTAAAGCCATAGTATTCCAAATGGTAACAATGATAAAACTAATGCAATCTGATGTTCTGTGGAAAACAGTTTTGCAAAATAGGTCAAAGAATAGTCCCAATTCTGGTGAACTGACATAATTATTGACAAAAAATAAATCACCAACAGGCTAGGGAATATAAGAAGTCCTGCTGTATCACCAAAGTCAAGCAAGAACAGATATTTATTTCCAACCTTATCGATCGCTGGATATTTGTTGTTAAATTCTATGGCAAAAAACAGATGAAACAATCCATATGTTATTATTTTCACACACACTAATATGACCATTAAGGTGAAAAAGCCAAAAATGAGCAAATTGGTCAAGTCATAAATTCCATATTTTCCGAAAAGAAACCAATCAAGCTCTGATTTAAAATCATTGTTGAGTGTACAGATATGTAGTGCGAATATTGTTAAAAATGAGCAAAACTTATTCTTTTTCGATAGAAAAAATAAGTCTTTGATTTGTTCATACACTATACTCACCTCCTTTCTGATTTTAATTATATCTTAAAACCCAAAACCAGTCAAGCAAAGGAGATATTTTTATATGGACAATAATAATCAAACACCTTTTTTAGATTTCACATTGCTAATATTATTGATTTTTGCAAACGCATTGCTTTACGGATTTTTCAGAATATATTTCGAGAGCAATTCGATACTAAGATTAAAAATAGAGATTATATGGCTACTGATCAAGGCACTTATAATTGTGCTGAATAGCAAATATATGTGCAAGCTTGGATACAAGCTAACACACGATCAAGATGTTTCAACAAACTTTTGGTCAATTGTAAGAAACACTCATCTTCTAAGTTGTATTTGTACTTTTATAGCATTTTTGCTTATGATTGGTTGAATGTACAACTTAACAACACAATACAAATAATAAATAGAAACGGAGAGAATACATTATGACATTTTTACTTTTCTTTGTACCTGGTGCTATTGCTGTCGCTGGTTCACTTGCATACTACCTACTAAGAGATAGGCTCATTACTAAACTGCTCAAAGCTATATCCATATCCTTTTATTTTCTTGGTGGGCTATATTGGTTTGTTTTGGCAACGTCCGCTTTGGATGACTTCACCACAGATATATTTAATGCTTCCATAGATATTAATTATAAGTTGCTGATATGTATACCTATATACGTTATTATAGCAACTTTCTTTTGGAAGCTCTCAAAGAAATTCGACATTCACGATGAAGACAACGATGAGAAAAGAAACAATATGAATGAATGAAAAAGTACTTTTATAGATGCTTGACAGGGAAATCATATTTGTTGTATAATTTAACTTATAGCATTTATGCGTAAAGGAGAGAACTTATATGTTTCAACATATTTTCAAAAAGCAGAAGATAAATAGTAGTGTAGATACTGACGCAGAGTCTCTTAGGAAGGCAGAACAAGTAGCGCAATTTAGAGAACACTATCATAAAATTATAAATACTGTAACATCACTACTCGAAAAAACACCTGATACCGACAATGAAAACGACAAAGAACTGATGCTCGAATACATAATTAATTCTTTACTAGATTATGCTTGCTCAGAAGCAATTGTAAAGCCGTTATACAATGATCACGAAAACCTTCCCAGACCATTTCCTATTCGGTTTTACGACGAAGATAGTGAAAGGTTAGACTTTGATATTCAGAAACGGACAACTGTTGATTTAGCATCTACCAAAATCTATGTATGGCCTTGGAATAATTCCAGGACGCAAAATAGCATAATACGAATTTCAAAAGAAAAATTCGTATTTTTTGAAAATAATCACCGTGCAATCTACTACCCTGACATCAATCTGTGTTATGTACATAACGGAAATCACTCGATCAATGCTGGTCGTTATTTCAAAAAAGGTAGTATAGCAGCTGATGAATACGACCTCACCAAAGGTTTCAAGCATATATCAACTGATGGTGCATATTGGTACAATTCACATACTGGAGAAGAGTTAGAGCCAACACAGGACTTCAGATTCGCAGCCGTTTTCACCATCGCAAAAATGAAGTATGACATTACTCACCCGAATAATAAATAATATTTAAAGCGTTTGCTTCGGCAGGCGCTTTTTTTATATTCAAAACAGATAGGAGGATTTTTTATGGATGGTTTTAAATGCATTAAACAATTGGATTTAATGCGCAGAATCGTGCTGCCAAGCGTACTATGTGATGAGGCTCACATTAAGAAAGGTGACCAAATTTCTATTACCGTCGATGGTGATAAGATCATCATCCAGGGAATTGCGCCCAAGTGTATTTTCTGCGGTGACGAACAGAACTTGATCAAGTACAAGGGCAAACTTGTATGTCAAAAATGTTTAAGCGAAATGACTGATAAAACAGAAAGGTAGAGTGAAACGAAATGAAAATAACGATCGAGATCAACGATGAAAAAGCTAATGCGATAAACCTATATATGAAGAAACATAATCCGAATGAAAATTTGTCAATTCTCATCCAAAAATCAGCTGAGGAAACATCAGAAAAAGCATATAACAAATATGTGCCAAAAGCAATTCGAGACTATTTTAATATGCTCAACAGCAATACGGAGGAACAGATATGAAAAAAGCATTTCTGTTCCTTATTTTTGTGTCGATATTCCTGACTGGTTGCAGCGAAAAAGATGAGTCATCCTCACTAGCACCAACCAATATCAGTTCACAGACAACAGTTGCCGAAAACAAAGGATCAAATTCTTCTTCGGAAGATACTTCTTTAACGAACAGCAACAGTACCAGCAGTAATACAGATTCTGTGGCTGAAGAAAGCGAGCCTTCAACAACAACTTCAGCTGCGGTAACAACTACCATTACCGAACAGTCACCTGTTGATATGACAGTCACGACAGACGAGGATACTCTTGTTATCCAGCTTCCACAAGAAGTCAAAACTCTGCCCGTTATAGTCATACACTTTATTTCCTATGAAAAAACTGATACAGGCTATAAGTTCTATTACAGTATTGATGATAACAATTGTAACGCTGATTTCATCCTTACTTCTGTTGTTGTCGATAATATGGACGTAACATCTGTATGCGATATAAAAGACTTTGCTGTAACAAAAGGTTCTTCAACAGAAGGTTCATTTACTATTGCATACAACAAAATAACGCCGAACAGTCTGATGAAATTCACAGGCAATTGGATCAATAATGACACCGGAACAGTAGAATACCTTAGCTTCTACTATGAAGCTTCGTTAGAATTGATGACAGAAAACAATTAGGGAGTGACAGTAATGGCAATTGATTTAAAGGATCAAACCTTCGGCGTTGAGATAGAGTTTACTGGCATATCACGAGAACGAGCGGCTGAAGTTATAGCTGACTACTTTGATACATTCCCTTCTTCATCGGATGGCTCTTGTTACGATACAAGAAAAATAATCGATTCTCAAGGGCGAAAATGGCAAATAATGCGTGACTCATCAATTTCTCCTGAACGTCGTAATCCATCAGAGCATTATTCCATTGATGATTATCGATGCGAATTTGTCACACCAATATTGAAGTCAGATGAAGATATGCGTGATCTTCAGCAACTGGTAAGAAATCTAAGACAAGCAGGTATGAAGGTGAACAGCAGCTGTGGACTGCACGTGCATATAGGAGCAGAACGCCAAGATGCAAAATCACTCACAAGGCTTTCTAACATAATGTATCAAAAGGAAGATATACTTTTTCACGCACTTAAAGTGCCCGAAAGCAGAGCAATGCGCTGGTGCAAGAAAACTGATGAAGAATATATTCGGCGGTTAAACGCAAAAAAGCCTACAACCAAAGACCAACTTGCCGATATTTGGTATGGAAGCACCGATAATTATAACAGTCGATTTTCACACTACAATTCAAGCCGTTATAGAGCTCTGAATCTGCACGCATACTTCACAAAAGGCACAGTAGAATTCCGATGCTTTAATTCTACCACAAATGCCGGTAAAGTACGAACATATGTGAGATTTGCACAAGCGGTGACTGCGCAAGCGCTCAATCAACGCAGCGCTTCTGTACATAAAACACACTCCTCAAATGAATGTTACACTTTCCGCACCTGGCTTATAAGGATAGGTCTCAATGGAGACGAATTCAAAGTACCACGTCAATATCTATTGTCAAACCTAGAAGGACGAAAAGACTGGAAAGACAAAGCAGCAGCGATGGAGCGGCGCAGGCTGCGTGCACAAGAGGCAAGGTCTATCGCAGAAAGCGTACAGCAGCTTCAAAGCAATTCCAACAATCCAAGCGAGGTTACGATACGAAACATAATCAATACTCCTGATCGTGAAGAAAGGATGGATAACACACTTTCGTTGAGAGAACGAATCGTTATGTTGTTGGAAAGCGTGCGTACTGACGAAAGTATAACTGCCGAAGAGAGAATAAGTATATTCAATGTGCTCGGTATAAATCCCGACGAACAGAATCTCTCGGTTCATATTAATCGCAACAGCGAACAGACGATCAACCCATCTTCAGACCAGCAACGGGAACACCCCACAAACAGACGTAATCTCTCAAGAAACAGAAGCCGATAAAAACATCCTACCACGTGTGGTATGATGAAAGGAGGTCAATATGATATCTGATGAAGAATACAATGAGCTAATGCAGCTATTCTATTCACCTGATAACACCCCAAAAAGGTCTGATCACGGAGACAAAAGTTACAAACTCTATGTCGCATATGGTAGCAACATTAATGTTGATCAGATGAAATTCCGCTGCCCTGATGCTCAAATATATTCAACAGGAATGGTACAAGACTATGAGCTGTCTTTTAATAAAGTTGCAACGCTAATAAAAAAAGAAGGTGAGTTATCCCCTGCTCTTGTTTGGAAGCTTCCTTCTTCGGATGAAAAATCACTAGACAAATTTGAAGGTTATCCTCATAAATATAAAAAAATCGCAGTTGATGTAAAATGCGGTGATGAGATCATATCAGGTATGGCATACGTTATGGTCAATTCCAACGAGTATAAAATACCTACTGACGAATATTATCAGCGTATCGAAAAAGGATATATTGAAAATGGTCTTCCACTCGAATACCTCGAAAATGCCCTTGCCAAAACAGAAGAAAAAGTATACGAAACTATTGAATATGACGATGATCCGCTATCATTATATAACCGGCAATATCTTGACTATGTCAGCAACAATGATGACGCTATGGTAAATGCGTTTCGGATGGGCGCAATGTATCAGCAAAAATATGCAGATAGCAGCTTGCAAGCTTTTGAGATCATAGACTTACTAAACGAATACAAAACTGCTGATCAATTTGAAAAAGTTTTGAATGATATCGATATGCGTGAAAGTGTAAACAATCTCTATTGTGCATACGGAAGCAATATGAATATAGAGCAGATGAAGTATCGCTGTCCAAACTCAAAAATCATATCAACCGGAACGCTTGAAGGTTATGAACTAATATTCAATAGGTACGCCAATGTTATTAAGTCTAAAAACGAGAGCACACCAGTAGTATTGTGGGAAATCGCCCCACAGGACTGGAAAAAGCTTGATCAGTATGAGGGATATCCATCCTTATACCGAAAAGAAATTGTTGCTGTAACGGCAAATGGGAAAACGCAAAATTCCCTGATCTATATTATGAATTCACCGGATTTTGCAATGTCTCCGCCTTGTAAGCCATATCTTGATGGAATAATACAAGGGTGTTTACAGAATGATATAGATATCTCTCATCTTGACAAAGCTTACTGTCAATCAGTTGCAGCGGTACGAAAAAGCAGAAATCCTGGTTACAGTAAGAACAGGTGATAATGATGAAAATCGAAAATGCAAACTACATCAAAGCTGTTGTTGGCGGTCACGAATATGCTCTTCAAAACGACCCTAAAAATGTTGCAGCGGCAATATTTAGAGCCAATGCTGCTCAAGAGAGCA
This sequence comes from Ruminococcus sp., assembly GCF_019423705.1. Lineage (GTDB taxonomy): Bacteria > Bacillota > Clostridia > Oscillospirales > Ruminococcaceae > Hominimerdicola. The sequence continues at coordinate 140,829 of NZ_JAHZAX010000008.1, forward strand.
TAAGTATATTAACACCGGATAATGTTACCGTGGTATCTACATTTGGGTCTTTCATAGATCGCTGCTCCGATTTTGAATACGCAAACTTTAAACTTTTGCCAGAACTTACAGCGATGCAAACGCTCGAACAGCCTGTCCCTCAAGTCAGAATGTATCGCAGTAGTGATAAATCTAAAAACAATAACCTAACGAGATAGGGGTGAAAAAAATTGTATAAAAACGAAAGAGACTCATCACCGCCGATCAACAACCAGGTGGTCGATTTTTGCGGTGATAAAATAATAATGCTGTTATCAGATTACCCTGGAAAACTATTTTTCCAGACTTCAGATAGCAGCATTTTTATTTTGGGTGAACATCTTGTAGACGCCGAACCCAAGCCCATAGAACTTCTGCCCGAGGAAGAGCAGGAGCGCATATTGCGGCACTACGAACAGAAAAGGGGGCAGCGTTTATGAGTGTATTCATACCCGGAACACGATTTTCTGACGAACAGATTCGTGAAGCACGAAATATGTCTACCTGTGAGGTCATATCTAATGTCACCGGCTTTAGTTTTGAACGATGCGGCAGCGAATGGAAGTGCAAAGAACACGATTCTCTCAGAGTTTTTAAAGACGGAAAAGGCTGGACTTGGTACAGTCAGAACATAAGCGGTGCAAGCTGTATTGATTTTTTGATAAAAAGTGAGGGCTATTCCTGGCAACAAGCAATGGCTTCACTCACAAAAGGTCAGTACACTCAAAGTAAATATTCTTCTCGGTCAGAAGAACAACTAAGCGCACCTAAAGAGCTAAAACTGCCGGAAAGAACGACTGAGAAATATTCCAAAGTATATGCTTATCTGATGCAAAAACGCTGCATTGATGTTGAAGTGATAAACCATTGTGTGAAACACGAACAGCTCTACCAAGACACCCGTGGGAACTGTGTATTTGTAGGAAAGAATGACGCTGGCCAACCCAAATATGCTATGCTCAGAGGAACATACTCGCTTGATGATGGACGTACCTACAAAGGTGAGGCAAGCGGTTCTAATAAAATGTATGGTTTCAGAATGGATGGCACTTGTGAAAGCCATATCTTTGTTTTTGAAGCACCAATAGATGCGCTGAGTCACGCTACGCTCAACATACAGCGATCAAAAGATATGGGCATAGCTGATTGGCATAATAGCTGGAAGCGCCATACCAGGCTTGCGCTTGGGGGAACAGCAGATGTCGCACTTGCCACATACCTCACCACCCATCCGAAGATCAAGGAAATATCATTTTGTCTTGATAAAGACGAAGCTGGAATGAAAGCTGCCGCTAAATATCAAGAGAAATATTCCTTGCAAGGATACAAAGTAAACATATACACAGTTCCTGAGAATTGTGGAAAAGACTACAATGAATATCTTTGCAAAGTCACAGAAAGCAGAAGAAATGTAGGCCGTCAAAAGGCGGTTACATATAATCAACAGCGTGCAATGCGCTGAAAAGAAAAGGAGTTTATACTTATGAAGATCAAAAAGATCACTCGCAGCATTACGGCAACGATAACAGCATTGATGTTATCGATCGCAAGCTCGATCAACGTCTTCGCAGCTGAAGCAGATGGCTGGGCAAGTGTTATCAACTGGGGCAATACCTTCGCTGAGCACCTTCAATCTATCGGTAGGGTGGTGGCGATCATAGCCGCTGTTATACTCGGTATCGTGTGCATAACTGGCGGCAGAGATTGGGTGAACAAGCTTAAATCTGTCGGCGGCGGAATTTTAATTGGTATTGTCATTATATCTTTTGGCACATCGATTGTTGCAGGACTTTTTGCATAGCAAAACAGAACACCATTACGGTGTTCTGCAATGGTATGCCAAAGACATATTATTGCAGAATGCCGTACAGAAAGGAGATCATTATGGAATTAAAGGTATCTAAAAGCTCAAAAAGACTATACTCAGCCTTTATCGTAGCTATTGCATCAGTATTGATGCCGATAGCGGTATATGGTATTGCCGTTGATTATAACCGCCTTCCCGTTGATGTAGTAAAGCGTATAAGCAAAGCTACACAATGGAAAGATAGTATGAGAAATATGTCTTTCGGGCTGCTTAGCTGTGTCGCAAAATTCGTTGATTGGTGTGAACAAGCATTTAATCAAATACTGCGTTTCAATGTTAAAACTCTTTTTGAAAAAGTATCTGGCATAACAAATACAAGCAGTTTAGTCTGGATCACGTTTTCTATATTTCTGATAATAGGTGCAATGGGTTTAATGCTATTACCGGAAAAAGTGCGGATTAATGACTTTCTAAAAAATGTTCTCATTTCAGCAGCTCTTATAATCGCCCTTCCAACGCTCTTATCTGATCTTACAAGTTTAAAAAGAGCCGGCGTGTCTGATATCAACAAAATCCAATACAGCGATGATCAAAATGATTCGGATTATTCATATTCCCTGGGCGACATTCTGCTTCAGGAAAATATAATTGATATGGATAAAAGTGCATTAAATGGCAAATTAACTTATTACAGTTCAAGAAACCCTGAACCATACAGCGTATATGATCTTAATATAAACCAGTATGCAGCCAATGCTGACGGATGCTGGGACAAAGAAGTCGTAGATATCGAAAGATCAGAATCATCTCAGCGAAAATATGAAGATTTAACGTATGAAAATATGGCAGAACTTATGGGAATTGATTATGAATATAGATACCTTAACCAAGTAATGCAGCGTATGTCCATCAATGAAGAACTTGATGGCGGCGTAGTATTTACCTATACAGCCGTCACAGGCGTAGATCAAAGCGGACGGCCTATTGAGGAACAGAAAACTACAACGATCGCTGCGTACAGAACAAGTATCCTGTGGAAACTTGGCTATCAGTCAGACGTGATCGAGGCAGGACTTACCGAACGTGTGAAATCATCACCAGATGTCGAGTCAGCGCTTTCTCTTCTCAAGGATAATGTAATAAAAGCCAGGAACAGAGAATATAACCACAAAATAAGCCAGTCAGATAATAATTCTGTTTCGGGTCAGTACCAGTTTCAAAAGCTATTGTCACAAGAGGATTATGATGACCTTGATCTTACCGACAAGATAGGACAGCTCATTACTGTCGGTTCGGGCGAAGAACACATATACAAATACACTTTCGATTTTTGGTATTCATTTTTCTTCCTTCTTACCGTAGCAATTGCAATAATACTTGCAACATTTAAAATGGGCTCTATACTGTTTGATATTCTTATAACCCAACTGCTTGCCGATGTAGTTATTGCTTCTAGCGCCAATAACTCTGGCAGAACTAAACTTGTTATAAAGAATATCGTTTCATCTTACCTTGTTTTCATAGTTATAGCTTTTATGCTCAGAGTGTACATTCAATCAATAATCATAATCCATAGCTGGAATGGTTTGAATTACATAGCGCAGCTTATTCTTATTGCCTGCTTTGCTAAGGGCGTAATATCTTGCCCAGACTTCATAACAAGGCTGATGGGTATTGACCCAGGAAACAAGAACAGTATGGGAACGATCTATGCGATGTCGTCAGTTGCTCGTGGAGCAGCAATGGGCGGCGCAGCCGCTTCACACGTTGCTGGAAGCACTATGGGTGCAGCCAGCGGCGCTGTTACTGGATTTGCCACCGGTGCTATTGCATCGTTTAAAAATGCAAAGAACAGCGGTCACGGTAATATATTCAGCTCTGCCGCATCCGTAGGCGGAGCACTTAAAAGCGGCGTATCCGGCTCTGTAAAGGGCTACAAGTCAGGAAGTGCTTTGCAGGGTGTACGATCTGCTGCTGTATATGCTAATCCAACAGGCACAAACACAACGGATACAAGCCCAATTAAATCATCCGAAAAACAAACGTCTGCAAACACAGCAACTGAAAAAACGGCTTCATCAGAAAAGACAGCATCATCAGCAACTATGGAACAGCAAACTAACACAATTGAAAAATCAAAAGCTGAGAACGTAACATCCAATATCGAAAAGGAGCAAACCTCTACTGTGCCGGAAAGTAAAGCCAACGTCACCGATACTTCTCCGAACACAACAGAAAACGCAACACAACCAAAGGGGCACGCATTAGATATAGCAGACCCAAAGGATAAAAAGGAGCTGTAATAATGGGAACTGTACCTAAGTCTACCAAAGCTGACGTTAAACTTGTAATGGGTCTATCCGCCCAAAGGATCGCTATTTGCATAGTTGTAGGGTTAATATCATTTTCAATTTGCCAAGAATTTATTACGAATAGTATCCTGCAAGTCGCCGTATCAATTATATTCATCATCATATCATTGATACTCTCAGGCAAGTCACCGACAAATCCTCAAATCACCTTTGCAAAAGGTCTTATCTTGTTTGTTTTTCATTTTTTAGAGCCAAAAACATTCTATGGACAGGATACGGATGAATACCGACTTTACAAAGAAAAGGAGGCTAAAAAGAATGTCAAGAAAAAAAGCTGCAAAGACTAAAACCGCTACGATCAGTTACTCACAATGCCTTGACTTCCTTATAAATGTAAAAGAGTATTGTGGAAATGGATTGATAAAGCTGGAATATAAAAACAAGCAAGTTGAATTAGCCTGTGTAATGCAAATATCCGGCATTGATATTTTTCATTATTCGGAAGAAGATATTTTTGCTGTTTGCAACAATTTTGCCAGAGCTACTAACGCACTAAATCTGCCTCATAAATATATTTTCTCAGACAAGCACCCCGATCTTGAGCAGCAGCTCACATATCTTGAGTACAAAAGCAACAAATCGCAGAATTTCTCAAAGGCATTCATAGATAAGCAGATAGCGATCACCAAAAAAGCCTCTAGTGAGCAACGTGACCGACTTGCATATCTTATTGTTTATGCTAAAGAAGATCAGGAGGATCAGCTTATTAAGGCTTGCCAACGGTATATATCGCATATGACAGATACGTCAATAAAGCTTTGCTCAAGGAGTGAGATCAGCTATATATTCAGAAAGCACCTGTGCTGCGCCGATCATCAAAAAGGCAACTCCAAGTCTATCCATCCGCTTAAATATATAAAGCACCAGGGCTATGCGGTCATTGATGGCAATTATGTAACCTCTCTTATCGTTAATGACTATCCTGCTACTATAAAGAGTCTGGAGCTTGCAAGTATCATCCAACAGCTTCAAGGTATTACGGTGATGCTTGATGTTGACAGCAAAAGCAAGTCTGTGGTCCTCAAAGAACTGAAAAATAGTATGAAAGAACTTAGAAGCAGATTTACAATAAATCGAAGTGATGATGAAGACCTAGACACTCAAACTGAGCTTGATAAACTGACTCTTATACGTGAAAATATCAAAAATGGCAATGAACAGATGTTATACATAACTCTGCGCATCATAATTTCAGAGACATCGCTCGATAAGCTTAATGATAAATGTGAAATAATATCACAGCTTCTTGACGATGAAGGTATTTCTTGTTTTGTACCTTTCAATGAAATGACGGAAGAGTACATTAACCTAATACGTCACAATAATATAGCAAACACACCATTCCCTTTGCACGACACATATAAAATGCAATATCCATTTTACTACCAGCAACATCTTGATGATAAAGCATTTATCTTCGGAAAGACTAGGACCGGTGGTCTTGTAGCCGTAGATTTCTTTGCAAGAGACTCATACAGGCAATCATTTGATATGATGTTTATCGGTGTAAAAGGCTCTGGTAAGTCTGCTACGCTAAAGTCATTGGCTCGTGATTATATATCTTTGGGTAATAAGATAATGGTTTTGGATATTGAGTCTGAGTATGCCGAGTTAGCTAAAATGTTCGGCGGTCAAGTCATAAGATTGAATAAAAACTCAACGCTTAATGTACTCCAGTTGAGAAAAACCATTGACTCATCCCGAGAAGATGACGCCAGCAACGAGACCAATTACGCATCGGAGCTCTCAAGAATAATTACTTTCTTCTATCAGTACGCTCCTTCGATCAGCGAAATGGAAGCAGAGGAGCTTAAAGATGTCATTCAAACTACATTTCTTGAAAAGGGTATAACTGAATCAACAGACGTATCACTTCTTGCGCCGGAACAATTTCCTATTTTCTCAGATGTATTGCATACAATACGTCACAAATTATACGGCAGCGATCAGACATACAATCATCTTACTCCAAGAAAAATTGATATATACGAAAAGCTTGAAACTATTGTCAAGCAACTTGCAGAAGGTATATATGCCTCAATGTTTAATGGTTACTCCAACGTCAATATCGACAACTCAAACTTAATCGTATTTGATGTTAAATCTCTTTCGGATATGGATGAACGTATTTACAACGCACAGCTTTTCAATATTCTCACTCTTATGTGGTCGGAAACCTGTCAGAACGTCGCACACAATAACGCTATTACTAATCCGTTCGACAGGCGATATGTTATTTCCTTGATCGATGAGGCGCACCGTTTTATCAATTCAAGAAATCCTCAAGTTACCGACTTCATTGAAAAGCTTGTCCGCCGAACACGAAAGTATGACGCTTCCTTATGGTTTGCCTCACAATCTATCAGCGATTTTAATCCCTCCGGCAGCTCTGAAGGAGCGGAAAAGATAAGAGTCATTTTTCAGCTTGTACAATACAAACTTATCTTCAAACAGTCTTCAAATACAGCTGCTGTACTGCACGAATACTTTCCTCAGTTTACAATGTCAGAGCTTAACTCTGCATCAGAATTCGAGCCTGGTGAAATGCTGATGTCACTTGGTTCAGGGCGGAATAAGCTCCATTGCAAACGTTATATTGATGATGCAACAATGCTTTACATAGGAAATTCCCGTGACAGAGAAGAAATAATCCATCACATTTTTGAAGAACTTTATAACGAATTTACTGTCGAAGAATATGCCGAAAGGATATTCGCCGTAAAGGATCACTTCCATAAAGCTTTTACAGACGAAGTTTTTGAAGTGCTTGGATACAAACCATATGATAGTGATATGCTGTATAACATTGTCTATAACTCAGTAGGAAAACTTATTGACGAGTACATTGGCAAGAGAAAAGAGGTGCAATAGATGACTGATGCTAGGAAATCAAATCTTATATACATCGCATTTATATGCACCGTAATACCGCTTATAGTCATTTTATTTGCGCTAAGTAAAACCAAAGAGCGTGACAATATGTCGGTGGATTATAACAAGACCTTTGATATAGGCGGTTATACGGTAAAAATTACAGATTGTATTTACTTTTCGGATACACAAGAGATAACATTTTCATATAAATACAAGCCCAAAACTTCTGAACCAACAAATAGCGCACCTGAAATATATGCAATAACATACACCAAAGAGGGCAAGACTAATCAGCCGATCAAGTATGATATAACCAATCTGACGTCTGAGGAACAGCGAATAAATTGTAAAGATATCGGCTCTCATATCTATTATATTACGGTCAATATTAGTTCCAAAGAGCCAGATTACTACGACGATGACACGATCGATGAGTTTGGTGACATTATAAAGGGTGACTTCCACGAAGGAAAAAAGTACAATTTTTATGTCCAAATTGACCTCCGAGATATGACAGCAATGACACAAAACGCCTATCAAACATACACAACGGCACCACCAGTCAGCACTACAACAGAATCAATACAGCAAATCGACCTTGATCCAGAAGGCACTTTTGTAATTACAACCACAACAACTTCTGAAGAAGTTACAACAACTACCTCAACCTCGACTGTCACAACGACGACAAAAACAGAGACAAAAATAGAAACATCAGGTGAAACCAAGGTTGTCACCGCAGCACCTAGCAGCGATGATCATTATAATAATTATTACAATGATTATTCCTATAACAATAATTTTGACGATCACAACAATCAGGAAACACCCGAGAATAATACTCCCTACACTACGGAGAGTACACAAACGACCTATGAACATACCACAACAACTGCATATACACCACCCGTTATTAAAGGGTTGAGAATTGAAAGTGATTACACTAACAATGACGTGCATTTATCAACTGGCAATTCCACAACATTACGACCTGTTATAACACCAAACAATGCAGAAAGCAAAATCATATGGGAGTCAAACAGGACTGACATTGCCGAGGTAGACAACAGCGGAAAAGTTACTGCAAAATCAAAAGGAAAAGCAATAATCATCGCAAGAGCTGATGATAACTCGTCAATTACTGCAAGCTGTATGATTACTGTTGAATAGGAGAACAACGATGAATGAAGAACTGATTTATGAATACCCAACATCCACAGAACGGCAACAAGTGCTGAACGAGATTGATAAAGTGCCATTTGATGACCTGAACAGAACGAAGATAAAACCTCTGATACTTGCTTTAGCTGGATTTGCTCTGATCTTTGTATCAGGCATTTTTTCATCACCCACTATCACAAACATTATTTTCATAGTTGCCTTGATAACAATTATAATATCATTTGCTATAATGAAAAATATACTTAACAATCGAGCAACAGGGCTCATCATTACTGCATATGAATCACATATGCAGCTAACATCACTTGATAATCTTAATAAGTATTTCAAACGAACATTGAATGTACAGTACAATGACATAGTTTATTGTGGATTATCTAAAGATTGCACTACTGTCACAATGATATACAGAACAGAAAACAGTTCCGAGGAATGCTCAAATACAAATGAAACAGTAACTAACGAGCTTAATGGAACTTTCACTTTTCGCATAATACCTTACTCATACGAGCAATATTTTTTCTTATACATTGCTCCCCAACTTTTTAAAGTTCAAACAAAAGGCTGGAAAATAGCCAAACGTTTTGGTACGGAGTATGAGTATGCCGAAAAATATTTGCAGTAAATAATAAACGGAGGTAAAAATTAATGCCATTTAACAGTAAAAACAACAAGATAACAGTTAAAGGTTTTCTTTCAAGCGAACTTATCGACGTTCCAAATGCAAGCTATGCCATTACATTCAACATAAAAGTTCCACGTCCTGCTGAAACAGGAAAAAGAGTTTTTTATGATGAATTTATGATATATGCTTGCGACAGAAGAAATGTTACTAATGCAAAAGCAAACCTTACAGTCGGCGTTTCTGTCAAAATAACCGGAGAATTGAGAGTTTGGCACGATGGCACATACAAAATCTGCGCCAATGATCTTCAACCAATCTGGTGAAAACTATGGATATAAAATTAAGAATATCTGATGAAAACCTACTAAAAAAGATCGACGAAGCAATTGAAAAGGAGGGCTTTTCGTCGAGAAATCAGTTTATAAATCACATAATTAAGCTATATATTACGTCACGAGATACATTTTTTCTTGGTGCATTTTCTCCTGTAATGAGGGAAATATGCAAAGAAAACATAGCTGAACAACAAAAGATAAATGAACATCTTCTCAAAAATATAGAGCGGATTATGATAAAAATTCTTGAATCAACAACTGATATTCGTGGAATTTTCTATGCTGATCTCACACGAAATGAAACCGAAAATGAAGTATCAAATGACAAAGATGTAGATCAAACTATTCTTTCTTCGGAAGATATATGAAAATAGCCGTATGGCATTGTACAGAAACAGTATGGTTTGATACAGAAATGTTATGGCATCACACAGAAATGATACAGCTATGTACAGAACTTTCCGTATAATGTAAATATTCTTATGGCATTATACAGAAAACGTATGGCGTTATACAGCAAAATGTGCGAAAATGCCCCACTTTTAGGACGGATAAAGCTCGGTACTACCGAGCTTTCCAATGGCACGTGGGGCGTGCCTTTATGCTCTTGTAGCTCTCCAGGACTGTTTGGACTCACTAGCAAAGGTGAAATTACATATATTTGGATATAACACAAAGGAGGTATCTGATGAAAAAAACGATCACTCTGACAGATGAAAGTAACCAGCTTCTCAAGCAATTGGCTACTAACAATGATACAACGGAATCGAAGATCGTCAAGTGGGCGATTGAGGAATACGCCGACAGAGATAACCGCACCAATGACACAAATAAGATCATCGACTTGAAAAGCCGGATAATCAAAATACAAGAACAGAATTTTCATCTTCTCAACTTGCTCAATTCTTTAATTGAAAAAATGGACTTTGACGATGGTTACTTCTCAGCAGAAGAGCTTCCCTGTCATTGGTACGATGAAAGCAAAAAAGAATATCATCAGAAGCAATTGAGGAACAGATTAGAGTCCCTGAATAATAAATAAGGAGCAATGAAATGTCAACACCGGCAGTAGTCTTCTCACTTGGCTTCACATATAATTGGGCGATCGGCGGATACGACTTTCTCGAATATATGGATCGACCTGAAGCCTTCGATAAAACTAAACATCTTGAAGATGAATATAAAGATTTCATAGACTATATGTCAAACAAAGAAAAGTCTGATGGACTATTCAATGCAGACTCCGATCTGCTCAATGAAGAAGACAAGAACAGATATCGTGAACTGGAAACAGTAAGCAGAGCTGCTGGATGCCCAAAGTACTACGGAGTTGTTTCCTTTGATGACAATTTTCTACTTGAAAATGGAATAAAGACCGCAGACGGAAAACTTGATATACACCGAATCAAAGAACTTGGACGTGAAGGTATCAATGCAATGATATCCACATCAAACAAGCTTGACAACGATAACGTATATTGGACTGGCGCTATCCATACCAATACGGATAATGTACATATACATTTTTCTATTTGCGAATATGAGCGGCGTGAGGATCGCTGTAAGGTATATCGTGACAAGGATTGTATAGAAGTCAAAGCATTTGATAAGCTCAAATCAAAAATAGTGAACAGAGTCCTAGGATGTGATTATTCCAAACAGCTTACTGAGCTCGAGAGAAGCGTTATTAAGGCTGATCTCGGTAAAGGATATTCCTCTTGCAGAGAACAGCTAATACAACTTGCCGATAAGTTACCTCCAGAAGGTGGCTGGCAATATGGGAGGCCCAAAATGAAGCCCTACCGAACAGCTATTGACAGAACAGTTGACTCAATAATATCTTCTGATGCTCAACTGTCTGATGCCTGGCAAAGATATAATAAAATGCTGGATGAAAGGACAGAGTATTTAAGAAAAATCTATGGTGAGGGCGAACGGCATCTTTACTGCAACTTTAAGACAAACAGAATAGAGAATTTTTATAAAGAGCTTGGTAATCAACTTTTAGGTGATCTCACACCGATAGCAGAACAGATCAGAGCATCTGCCCTGCCGCAGGCTCATCCTCCCGAAAATAAAAAAGTATCAGCTTTTTTGCCCGGCATACCTGATGACATTTATGCTGGATATTTTGATCCATCTGAAAATGAAATGCCGAACAGCTTGTATGCTAACTACAACGATGACAAATACGATCAACAGATCGAGCTCGATGCTCATCTTTCCGAAAAGAATTTGGATTATGACGAACAGTTTTTTTATAACGACGATCTGGTCCTTTACGCAGATGAAATTGATCATCCTACCGAAAAGAAAACAGAATCGCCAGCGTCTCGGATCGAATGGAGCAAGAAATACAAACTGTCGCTTGATTATATGTATGGGAAATCAGAGGGAGAACAGACCATCGTAGAAAAAGACGCTCGTAAAGCTCTTAGCTTGCTGCTTGAGGAAAGTCGCTCAGGAAATATTCTTGCGACTCACGATCTTGGCAAGTTATATTCTAAGATGCTCAAAGACGAGCCGAACAGTTCAGAATTGTCTACACAGTATTACGAGAAGGCGTTGCAGAAATTTGAGGAACTGCTTAAACGTCATAATTCAAAATGGGAAACATCTTATCTCAACTATCGGATAGGCAAAATGTACGACAATGGTCTTGGTACAGACCAGGATCACACGGTTACACGACAGCACTATGAAGCCGCCAACGACAACAAATATGCGTATTTTTCACTCGGCAATATGTACAAGTATGGCACAGGCGTTGAGATCGATATGACCAAAGCAGTCGAGTATTATCAAAAAGCCGTAAAATGTAAAGGAGGTATGCCGTATGCAAGTTACGCTTTAGGAAAAGCATACGAAACAGGACACGGCGTATCCGCTGATACACAGAAGGCCTATAAGTTGTATTCGAGTGCATTATCAAGCTTTGAAGCAATGTACAGAAAAAATCAAGGCGAAAATCTTTGCTATAAAATTGGCATTATGTATATGAATGGTCAAGGAACAGTTCCGGATATGGAGAGGGCGGAACAGTATCTTCTTGAGTCAAATAAATCAGACAATGTTTATGCAAAGTACGCACTTGGAAAGCTCTATATGACCGCTGAAAAGCTTGATGTGGCTAAAGCTGAAAATTATCTGAAGCAATTCATTGAACTTGATACAGATGAATCAGGCATTGGTTCTTATACTCTTGGAAAACTATATCTTATGCAGGATCGCATTGGTGAGGCTGAACAGCTATTTATTAGGTCAGCAGCAAGCGGCAATGTATATTCGGCTTTTTCACTAGGCAAGATGTATATGTCAGAAGAACTCCAGGATAACAATAAAGCCGAACAGTATCTAAAGCAGTATATCGCCGGTTCAGATGATCAACTCGGTATCGGTTATTATACTCTTGGAAAGCTATATCTGACTCAAGATCGCATAGTCGAAGCCGAACAGTCCTTTATCAAGTCAGCTGACAAAAATAATGCCTATGCAGCATTTGCTCTTGGAAGAATGTATCTGACGCAGGATCGCATAGACGAAGCCGAACAGTACCTTATTTCATCCGCCGAAAAAGAAAATCCGTATGCTGCATATAGGCTTGGAAAACTGTATCTTACTGAGGATAGACTTGATTATCAAAAGGCTGCACAATACCTAAAAATCAGCGCCGATACAACAAACAATGAATATGCTCAGTATACATTAGGCAAAATTTATCTTTCTTCGGAATGCTATGACAGAGATATGGCTGAAAAATATCTGATGGAGTCTGCTGGTCAGAACAATCCTTATGCGCAGCTACGTCTAGCAATGCTTTATAGTTCTGAAAACAAATACAAACAGGCCGAATACTGGCTTAAATTATCCGCTCAAAATGGGAATGATTATGCTAAACAGCTTCTTGAGAATCGTATTGAGTGCCGGACAACCAAAGTTCAGCTTGCCAGCACGACGAACAGCGTTTTAAGACGTCTTTATAGCGATATGCTTTGCAAGACTCAGCAGCTTTTAGCTGAGGCAGAGCGTGACGAACAGGAGCAGAAATACAAACAGCAGATCAATTCAGTATACAGCAGATAATCACGAACAGACCTACCACGTGTGACAGATAGAGGAGGTATCGTAATGGAAAATGAGCACAAAGTTCTATCAGCAATTGCAAGAGTTTTGCTGCTAATATCGCTTACATCAGCAATGGTCGTCTTAGTATGCTTTGCATTAAATGTATTAGATGAACTTTTGGCCGTCAATAAAGCGGCTGTCGCAGACCAGAACAATGCAGGAGCAATCTGGGCTTCTTTTTCTATTCGGAAAGAATTTTTATGGACTAAACCTAAGAACTTTAAGATCAGCGACCTGATTTTCTTATCTTTTATTTTATCAGTTCTACTATTTGCAAAGATCACAAGGCAAATAGAGATAAACAGAGGATACAAAGATCTTGAAGGCAGCGACAGATGGGCTTCAAAAAGAGAACTCAACAAAAATCTCATAAAGATTCAAGAAAACAATCTTGAAAAAGCAGAACAGACAGGCCCACTCATCGCCTGCAAGTACGGCTATTTCTACGTTGACCCCAAAAACAATCATTCATTGATCATCGGTACAACCGGATCAGGTAAAACTCAAACCCACGTGCTTCAACAGGCGAGAGTCTTCGCTTGCGGCAAGGACAAGCAGTCTATAATATTCAATGATCCGAAAGGCGAGATTTTTTCTTCTACGTATCCGATAATGAAAAAAGAGAATTATAATGTCGTCATCCTTAACCTTCGTGATACGAACAGAAGCTCAAGATGGAATCCATTGACCTTCATTATCAATGAATATGTATACTGTCGCAAAAATAATATCGACCTTTCAAAAGTATCAGAGTACATTGATACAATGGCTTCCACGCTTACATACAACCCAAAGTCTGACCCAATATGGCCTTCATCAGCCAAGTCGCTGCTCTCGGCTCTAATACTCTATATGATCGAGCAAGGCTACGATAATGATCAGCTTGATAAGGTAAATATGCACTCTGTTTACCAGTTCTTCATCGAGTATGGTCAGGAAACAGAAGAAACAGACGCTTTTGGTAATATAATAACCAAGAACAGGCTCGATGAAATATTTAAGGGCCTTCCCGTCGGATCGCTGGCAAAAGCAGCTTATGCTACATCTAATTTTGCAAAAGGTGATATGAGGGCGAGTATTTTTGCCACACTTGCTGATAACATTCGTATTTTTGGTCTTGACACAGGTATAGCACAGCTCACATCTGGTAATGACATCGATCTCGATGCCCTTGTTAATTCTGAAAAACCATTTGTTATATATATGATAATTCCAGATGATCGCCCTACAAGGCACGTAATTGCCTCAATGTTCATCAACCAAAGCTATCTGAGTATGGTGGAATATCTTACGAAGAGCGGCAAGAGCACGCTGAACAGACGTGTTAACTACGTCCTTGACGAGTTCTGCAACCTTGTTACCATTCCAGGTATGGACAATAAAATAACAGTTTCAAGAAGCCGTAACATAGGCTGGCATTTATATATTCAAGGTCTGAATCAGTTAGACTCGAAGTACCCTGACGATTCAAAGACTATTCGTGAAAACTGTGCAAACTGGGTATACATCTACTCAGGCGATCCAGATACCAATCAGTTCATCAGTAATATCCTCGGCAGTCGAACAGTACAGTATAAGACGTACTCTGGCAAACTATCCGAGGAATTATCTGAGAACAGAGCATATAAGGGCAAACAGCTCAAGACACCAACAGAGCTCAGCGTACTGAAAGAGGGAGAGACTATTGTCAAGCACCATCGTATGTACCCGATCGAGTCTAATTTCAAATTTTTCTACAAGCTCAAACTTGAGACTGCTGAGCTGGATGAGATCACTTTCTCTTCGGATCGAGTACCGCTTTCTGAGACATTATTTCCATTCAAATATCTCGAGCCGAACAGCCGTGAAAAAATCAAGGCCATTGCAGACAAGGATGCTCATCTTTCCGAAAAGAACAGTACACCTCCAAACGAGTCTTCACAGCTGGCTAAGGATGCACCCAGCGCTGTCCCGAACAGATTTGTTAATTCACCTGAAAGTGTCATCATATCGCCTCAGAAAGCTGCTCTGGAGGCAATCAATCAAGCCACAAACGGTGAATGGAGCAGAGCTATGCAGGAGATAGATATAGAAGCGCTAGAAAGACTGCTCAATAGAGCCAAAATAAAAAACAGAAGCACCATAACAGACGAACAGTTTGAAATGCTGAGCAATATGATACTCAGAAAGAAACAGCAGACTGTTTTATCAAATATAATGTAAAGAGGATAAGTATGAAGTTCAGCTATTATTATCTGCCGAACAGCCTTGTAGAAAAGAAAATGCTGCCATCAGATTTTGCTGTGGCAGCATTTTTATATTCTATGGCACAAGCTTACGGCAATCGCAATATGTATGGCATATACGTAAAAGTCAAGCAAACAACTATCGCTGAAGCCTGCGGAATAAGCGTAGAGTCGGTCGCAAGAGCCACTAAAAGGCTAATTGGCTTGGGTGTAATCATATCACGTGAACGCAGCATAAAGGCTAATAGACACCTTGGCACTTATACATACACGCTCCAGGATATCAATGACCATTTCTTTCGGGTGGATAGAAAAGCAGCAAAAAAATTAACAGCCAAAGAGCTAAGATGTTATTGCTTATTCTGCAAATGCAAACAGAATAGTAATAAGATGTTTTTCCACAGCTATTCTGATCTATCAAAAATGCTTGGAATGAAGCGAAGCGAGCTTATGGCTGTGGTGGACAAGCTTATACACCTAAAGGTAATACATAAGCGTTATCAAATAACTGCCTGCGGAGATTTTGGAGAGAACAGATACTTCGTTTTTGAGTTTGTAACTGGGCGCATCAGAAAAAAATGCAAAAAAAGAACCGCCCTGCGAAGCGGTTCTCAAACAGTTACTAATCCAAAATGCGTTACCAGAATAATGGATTTGACTACATTGTACCACCAAAAGTGGTATCTGTCAAGTGTTTTCATTAAATTTTTGCAAAAAAATAATTCTGGGCGTAATTTTTGGTTTAAAGGTAGGGGCAATTTTGACAGGTCATATCTATGACCCACTTAGTTTTATCCTTCCGAAAAAGAAAAATATTAATCTTAGGAGACTATGTTATGATTAAAGACAAGACTTTGTATGATTTACAAAACATTGTACGTAAATTGAGATCAGAGGGCAACCCGATCGATGACATTCGCCGATTTACATTTCAGCTGATATTCTGCTTTTACTGCGAGGCCTGCGGCGTTTTTTTCGGCAAACCGTTCTCACAAACCATTCTGCACACAAGAACCGAGCTTCTTTCTGCCGAATTAATGAAGTTTTTGCGCTATCTGCCACCCGTATTGGAGAGACCAGAGCGCATTTTTCTTTCGGAGGATATACACTCCGCACTCAAACGGTTATGTGCTATGTCTTGGAAAGAGATCAATCCAAGCCTATTCGGGGCGATTCATCAATCAATTATGGACTCAGTTGACCAACGTTCAACAGGTACACACTACACATCGCTTGAAAACGTCCATCGTGTTATAGATAATCTGCTCCTGGATCAACTGCTCGACGAATATGCTGATAATTATGACAATGCAGAACAGCTGAAACAGCTTAACGAGCGCATTTGCAGCTTAAAGATACTTGATCCTGCTTGTGGCGGCGGCAATTATCTTATCGAGACGTATCTGAGCCTTTCTGCTCTGGAATCTGAAATATTTCTGAGAACAGGAGCTTTGACGCAAACTCTGAAATTGCAGCAATTCACCGGAAT
This sequence comes from Ruminococcus sp., assembly GCF_019423705.1. Taxonomy (GTDB): domain Bacteria; phylum Bacillota; class Clostridia; order Oscillospirales; family Ruminococcaceae; genus Hominimerdicola. The sequence goes on from NZ_JAHZAX010000008.1 coordinate 157,881, forward strand.
AGAGCTGTCTGAAGACGCAGCTAAAATTTGCAGAACAGCGTTATTTACGTCTGGCAGGATGGAGGAAATACGATTTGCCGAACAGTTTGGCACTCCCCTCTCGCCTGTTGATATGTGCAATACAGGAAATATTATCTGCGCCGATGCTCTTTCGTATGACTGGAATAAAATCAATGCAGATTACATTGTCGGAAATCCGCCTTTTATGTTCAACCACAAAGAACAGTCTTTGATCCAATCAGCTGTCTTTGCAGACGAAACAGCCGCTGCCGTTGACTACTCCGCAGGCTGGCTCATCAAAAGTGCAAAATATATGTCAGAGCACAAACATACAGAATGCGCTCTGCTCACCGTCAATTCTGTATGCCAGGGACGTCAGGTTCGATATATTTGGAAACCAATAACCGAGAAATATAAAATGCACATTAATTGGGCATATCAAAGCTTCCGCTGGATTTCAGATATTTCAAATGCCAAGATCGATATCAGCTGTGTAATAACCGCATTCTCTGCGATTGATCATTTTCCAAAACAGATCATCAGCATAACTGACGGTGAAAATGAAAAGCGCCGAACAGTAGACCACATCAACGCCTATCTGACCGATTATGATGACATCTATCTTTATCCCAATGGAATCAATGATACATGCCCGCCTATGATCCTTGGCAACCGAACAGAAACCGAAATATTAAGCAAACTGGAATCAGAACAGAAGGCAGCTGAGGGTAACTCGATATGCAGATATGTAACCGCCGATAATATGCTATCTACGCTTATTCGTCAATATGTGGTTTCTGACAAAGGCTATAATAACAGTATTGTGATTCCGAGGCATTCTTCTGAGAAGAGAAAATACATTCCTATGCTTTATTTACCTGGTGTGCAAATACTGGTCAATGGCTCTGTTCATATCATCCCAAACGGCAACCTTTTTCTTTTCGGTATGCTGACCTCGTCTATGCACAACGCCTGGGTCAAGTTATTCTGCGGACGTCTTGATATGCGGATCAGGTATTCTAATACACTTTGCTATAACAACTTTCCGTTTCCGGAACATATTTCAAACATTCAGCAAGCACATATCGCAAAGGCTGCACAACGCATTTTATCAATCCGAGAAAAGTATTCCTCCATTACCCTTGGAAAACTGTATAACGATCTTCCGCCCGATCTATTATTAGCCCATATTACCTTAGATCAAGCTGTTGAAGAGTTATACAGCGAACAGCTCTTTATTAATGACGATCAGCGTATTAGAGTGCTCATAGAACTCTATAATAAACAAAATGACGAACAGTCACTATGATCTGCCCGTCATTTCAAACTATTTTTGTTACTCGTAAAATAAATGCTCCTAGTGCACTTAACACTAGGAGCATAGAAAACTATCTCAACGTGATCTGCCTGTATGCCTGCGCCGACGTATTACAGCTGAACGTGGGGTAGACAGCTCTGCGCTCGCAGAAACAGCTTTTTCTTTCGGTTCGTACTCATTTGACTGTGTTTTAGCCAAACGTCTTTCAAGAACAGCCTCAAGTTTTCTGAAGTCACAGCAGCGACGACAAAGATTGATATTCTCAGCTGAATGATTAAGTCTCAAATCATAGAGTTTTCTAGCCTTACGTGAAATTAAATCTTGATTATTTTGACACCAATCCAATTCCTTAGTTAATCTCTTCTTGTTATTTCTCTGTTGCTTATTATCGCTACTATGTATTGCAATATCAATTGGTTGTATAACAGTATCATCAACTGGTATCATATTATTTAGATTTATACCTCCAATGGTTACATATGCGCCAAATTCATCCTTCATATTTTCATCAGGTATTTTTATAAAATCAACGGAATTCTTTTTATGCTTAAATTTCTCCTTATTTCCAGATGTCAACGGTACACAATACTTTTTATTTTCAACAATAGTAACTATTCCAACAAAAGGCCGATCTTCCTTTCCCGTTTGTGGAGATACTGACATTACATTGCTATCAACATTATGCAAATCTCGAATGTACTTTAAATCTACATAATAAAGCCTGAATTTCTCTTTCATTATATTTTCCTCTCTATAAAAAACTTTAGCTGCACCTCACGGTACAGCTAAAGCACTATCCCACTTCTACGGTAGGGTTCTCCTCTTTAGTCGGTCCCACTTCTACGGTAGGGTTCTCCTCTTTAGTCGGTCCCACTTCTACGGTAGGGTTCTCCTCTTTTTACAGAGATCAAAGACCTCCATATGATAAGCTACTGCTTACCGTCACATATATTATACACGATTACTTTGAAATTGTCAAGTATTAATCTAGCGTGATCTGCTGGTATGCCTGCGCCGACGTATTACAGCCGGATGTGGTGTAGACAGTTCAGCACTTGCAGCAACAGCTTTTTCTTTCGGCTCATACCCATTTGCCTGTGTTTTTACCAAACGTTTTTCAAGAACAGCCTCAAGCTCCTTGAAATCACAGCAGCGTTGTGTCAGTTTAGGTGATTTTTCTGGACTTTGAGTAATTAAGCGATAAAGCTTATTCGCCTTTTTAATAATATTATCAATGTTATCATTGCACCAGTCAAGCTGATTATTTAACAACTCCTTATATGCCTTTTCTTTCGGAGTATCGCTACTGCTAGGACGAATATCTAATTTCTGAATTACATCATTGGAAACAGGGATCATATTATTAAAATTAAGCGCTCCAATTAAATGATTATTTGAATCCAGTATTTTAGAAAAATCAAGATCATTTTTCATTTTATTGTGCTTAGGCTTAGGAGAAGTCATTGGAATACAGTAACTATGCTGTTCCATAATAATGATTATTCCCACAAAAGGTCGATTTTCCTTGTGTTGCTGGGGCGATGCTGACATAACTCTATCATCCGCATTAGCCAGATCACAAACATATTTCACATCTAATGTATACAGATGCAATCTATTCTTCTTCATATTTTTCACCTTATTTTTTCAATAAAAAGGCTGCGATATAATTACCGCAGCCAAAGTTCTTTTAAAGTTCCCACTCACAGTAGGGCCCACTGCTTTTAAAACTCCCACTTACGGTAGGGTCCACCGCTTTTAAAACTCCCATTCTTGGTAGGGTCCACCGCTTTTTACGGAGGTCTAAAACCTCCATATGATAAGCTACTGCTTATCGTCACATATATTATACACGATTACTTTGAAATTGTCAAGTATAATCTTAACGTGATCTGCCTGTATGCCTGCGCCGACGTATTACAGCTGGATGTGGTGTATAATTTATCTCATATTTCTTTTTCATACTATTCCCTTTCAAACTAATCAAAATCCCCCAGTACGACCCGTACTAGGGGAAAATCTTCAACTGGGATTTCTTTAAAGTGTTACCCTCGCACCTTATCTTCATTTATATTATACTCTACTTTTTTTGTAAAATTTCAATTAAACTGCTACTAAAAGTCACGGCATATTCCGAACTATACTAGCGCTGTTATTTATATAATTTTCAAATTGATCTTTCGTATAAGTATGTACTTCTTTAAAATAAAATTTTTCATACTTATCTAAATTGAAGAGTATGATTTCTGATTCACTTTTGTCAAACATAAAATCTCTAATTAACCCCATTGACTCTGACTCACATATTTTTCTTTTCGGATCACGAGGCATTTTCGTATTGAGCTCATTATAAACAACAATCAGTATAACATTCTCTCGTGTATAGCTTATCGTTTTTGATGCAATATCGCAAAAAATCAATAAACTATCACGAATTTTCTCCCTAATAGACCTGATCTCATTTTTTAAATTACCATTTTTAAATTCAATAAAACATTCTAATTTATCTTTTTGTAAAAAGCCATCAAAAGATTTTGCGCACTTGAATGAACGATTCAAAGCAGCAGCATATTTTTTCTTTACTTCATCAAAGCTAACAGCTTTAATCTGAGAATCAGTCATATATTCTGAATTATTTGAATCATATGAAATGTTTTTAAGTGTATCCATATTTTCTACGAAATATGGATACGCATTTATATTAATCATAAATTCCATACCTTTCATTTTCAAGAGTCTGTAATGGGCGAGATAATTTTTTATAAATCAGCTCAACATTATCAGTAACATCAGATACATCAGATACATTGCCTTTATTCTCAGATAAATAATAATTACATTTGTCAGCAATACTATGCTTAGCTGAAAAAACCTGAATTGCATTCAAAAAATATGGACTATGTGTATTTATTAATATATGCAAATTCCATTTCTTTTGCAATAAAACAATCAATTCTGCAAAGACAAGTTGCCATTGTGGATGCAAGTGAGTTTCAGGCTCATCTAAAATAATCGTACCATTATTTTCTATCCATCCATTTAAAATCAATGTTTTTAGAATAACAAAAGATTTCAAACCAGTTGATAAATTTCTCACATCAATAGGCTCATAATCTTCATTTTTAATCGTCAAGATATTAGAACTATAATCGATATTTCCAGCACATATCGGATCAATTAACTCAAATATGCTTTCAAACGTGTCATTAGATATTATTTCATTTAACGCATTTTCCACATCTTGATCAGACTTCTTTTGTAAAATTTTATTAACTAAATCATTTCTATGATTATTATTCAGATATCTCCTTGTGGGGAAAAATCTCCAACCAGTACAATTATCTAAAACATTAGGATCATCAATGTAAACCGCTTGCGTATATAGAGAGTTAAAATTAGAAATACTTTTAGCCATATTATCTTCAATCTGCACTTCATATTTTTCATTTTGTATTTTTAAGCAAAAGGAAGAAGATTTATCTAGGCTGAAAATGTTATTAATTTGATTATTGAATTCTGTTTTCATTTTCTTTGTGATGACATTTAGCATAATTGCTTCATTAGTAGCATTATAATAGCTATCATACTTATCTTTTATGATCTCTGCATACTCACACATATCGGCTGGGGAGGCAGATGACCCATCACTTGTATACATATATCTATCTAATAAATCAATATAATTGCCGGTAAATTTTCCTTTTGTTTGAAATAATTTTCTTGCAATCTCGTCTGAATCAAATAAGTATGAAGAATTATTAAATTCCAATTCCAATGATCTAGTTAAACCAGAAATTTTAGTTTTTAATATTTGTGAATTCAAATTATAGCAGCTCGAAAAATAGGAATACAATACTTTTCCTATGGTGCTTTTACCAGTATTATTCTCACCAGCCACAACAGTAATGCCATTTAATTTTATATCAGCATTAGCGATTTTACCAATATTTTTAATGGTAAGTTCCATAAGCTTTCCTCCTTGAAATTATTGAACAGAAATAAAAATACTCAATCTGTACCTATTATATTATACATTAACAACATTTAATTGTCAAACGAAATTTGTACAAATTTCTGCAATAGATAAGCCCTACCACACGTGGTAGGGCTTATCTATTGCAGCTTATAACAATTTCTCAATGGCTTCAGCTGCTTTTTTGTTTTCTTCGGACATCTGATGAGCATACAACCTCAGGGTTATCTCCGGGGTTGAGTGACCCAATCTTCCTGCAACAGTCGTTATGGGAGTCTGAGTTGCGATCAGTAGTGAAGCATTTGTATGGCGCAACGTATGCACACAACAACTGGGCAGATCATATTTATCCACGAACTTGTGAAAGTATTTTGTGACAGAGCTGGGGTTTAAAGTACGTCCATTCATATATGTAAATACCCTGTCAGTAACTATATTCCTGCTTTTTTGCATAGTTTTTATGTCAAGCAAAATTCTTGCAACCTTGCTATTAAATGCAATAAGTCTCTTGGATTGTTTTGTTTTCGGAGTGTCAGTATATATTCCCTTCCCAGGCAAATAGTAACTCGATCTTCTGACTGTTATAGTGCTGTTATTAAAATCAACGTCGTCCCACTCAAGACCGCAAGCCTCACCCCTTCTCATACCAGTATACATAATAATGCTCAAGATTTCTGTATATGGATATTCACCATAACGATTGAGCATATCAAGGACGTGCATAGCATCACTATGATCAAGATACCTTGCTTCATCTGAAAGAAACAGTCTTGGCGCTCTGACCTTGAGCATTAAGTTTTCTCTAAGTATCCCATCATAAACAGAATCCTTGAATATAGAAAAAAGCAATCTATGATAATGCATTATCGTCCTATCCGACAAATAAAAGTCGTTTTCACGAAACAACTGATCAACCGGCATTTTTAGAAGAACAGATACTTTTAGCGCTGTCTTCTTAGAAACATTTTTTCCAGCTCGGAGAGCATCGACAGTTCCCATTCCCATATCAGCAAGCTGCACGGTCTGATTCCGGGTGTATCTCCCCTTCAATAATCTCTTACAGGTCTCATTTGGTGTAAAAGTTATATGCTCAGACTTTGCCTCGTGCAGATTATCGTAAAATCCGTATATGTCCATAGCAGTAATACTGCGGATTTTTTTCATACCAAACGCCGCATTTATCCGCCGAGTCAACCCCACATACCTCACGTATGTGCTGATCTTGACCTCATAATACTTTCTCGGAAGCCATTGCTCTTCTAAGTACTTCCGAAGAGTAATGTTTTTATTTTTTCTCATAACTAATCCCTCTTTCACAAACAGTCACAGTACATTATACACTTTTTTTGATAATTATGCAAATAAAAAAGCCCTGCCACGTGTGGTAGGGTGAAAAAAAGTGTCACTAAAAATGGTTAAAATGAACAAATATGTCGAAGAAAGATATTTTTTTAATAAAAAAGCTTGACATAACCTATTCTTTGTGGTAGACTTGGAACGATGAATAAATGTTAATCAATTCATCAAAAGTGAAACGGTGGGTACTAACTTGTGTATAAAAGCAAGAGCACTCACCGGGTATACATCACAACCAAACCTATGAAGTATACCAGTCAACCAGAATGCAAAGAGATTTCTGCTGACCTTAGTGAGTGCTCATTACGTGTATTGTAACACGTAATCAATACATTTGTCAAGTGTTTTTCAGAAATTTATTAAAAATTCTGGGGAACACTTTATTTTTTTCCCGTCTTACATAAATAGATAAGACGGCAGACAACAGCCATAATCAAATAGCGAGAGATGTATGTAACCTCGACGAAACCTCAACAACTGCTGAAATTTCAGCCTTATCAAACAGCTATGCCTTGCACCTGAATGGTGCTGCGAGCCTGCCTAACGGCAGTTACCTGATATGCGCCGCAATAGATCAAACAACAATCTTAGCGAGTATAAACACCGTGGTGTGAGATACCGGGGACGTAATCGAGAAGCCGTTGCAGTTAGCGACGCAAAGGGCGCAACCGACAGCAAGCAGATATCGCAGGGTTTGTCATCCTGTACTGTGATGACTAGGTGATCCAACAGGATCGGCGTCAAATGGAAACCATCAAAGCACCAAAAATAAAAAAACACGGCTCACACCACACAACAATCAACAAAAAAGTGGCGTACCGTTTTTTATACCAACAGGCGTATAGTTTTAACTATATAAAGCTTGTTGGGAGAAGCTCAAGACTAATTCTTGAACTTCTCCGAATAAGCTATTGGCAGGGGCAGAAGGATTCGAACCCTCGGCACGCGGTTTTGGAGACCGCTGCTC
>NZ_JAHZAX010000009.1 GCF_019423705.1 Ruminococcus sp.
CCTCAACAGCTTTTGACCACGCAGGTAGCTTGACCTTTGGCACATAGGTCTTGTCGGAGAAGTAAAGCCTATCCGCAAGAGTGACCTCAGTATTTCCGCCCGACTTTTTCGACTTGACACAAGTAAACCGCCCAAGGGGTATTCTCTCTCCGTCAAGCACCTCTCCAAGCTTGCTTATCTGCTCCACTGTCAGCTTTGAAAGCTCAGCGTAGGTGTAGGCTTCTAGGGTGGAGTAGGTGGTTTCGCTGGTAAAGTCCGCAAGGTACAAGGAAAGGTCATACTCGCTGCCGAGAAATTTCGTATCAACATCATTGATATTTATGTTCCACGATTGTGAGCATATCGCACCTAGTTCTATATCGTCGGAAATGCTTGTGGACTGCACCGTACTTGTGCCGGAAGTTATCCGATCTCCCATAATCACCTCGCCCTCTGCATTCTCTATCCACAGTCGCCAAGTACGGCAATAGCTCTCGATACGCTGAGCCACAAGCTCACTTGTTTGGTACAATTCGACTGCCCCCCTTACTGCATTATCAAGTCCACCGCAACGCCTTTGCAGAACTGTTTGTTCTCGTCCCAGCCGAAAACTTCATAAGTTGGGTCGCCTGCATAAACGTCAAAGGTGCTTTCCTGAAATGTCTCATCAAGGAGCGTGATACTGAAAAACGGACTGTCAACGTTGGAGATATACTCATTGAGCTTTGCCGTCTCCTCACCTGTGAGATGATACCATTTCAACGTGACAGTTTTCTTTATAGCTCTTATGTCGCCCACCATTTTACAGTTAGCCGTCCGCCCTGCATTGTTCGACCATATCTTGTTGTTTGTAAAGCTCACTTCCGCAGGTGTGGCGACCCTTTCGCTACCGAATATAAGTCCTCTGCTTTTCATTTTCTGCACCTCCTATGCCCTTATTGGTGACCTGCCGTTGCGCTTGATATAGTCGTTGATATCATCAATAACTATCTGTGTGATAGTCCTGCCATTGAGCGTAAGCGGTATGGTAACGCTTATCTTCTGATTTCCGCCCGCTCCGCCATAAGACACAAGAGCCTGCAAAACAGCCTGCGTGATAGTATCAAGCGGTGCCTCGATATTCGTGCCACGTTTCTGATCGCCCAGAACTGCAAGAAACTCAGAGTTCGGCGGTATTACTGCACCTTGGGCAAGTTTGGGTATTTCGGGGATATCAATTTGACTTAGGTCAAAGCCAAATGTCTGACCGCCAAGATCACCGGGAAGCCAATCAGGCGTCGTGAAGCTCAGCTCGTTTATGCCGTCGATTATCCAATTTATTGCGTCCTCTACTGCTCCTGTCAGACCATTTATAAGCCCGATTATCAAATTAATAGGTGTTTTTGCTATGTCAACAAGTGCGTCCCATACGCCTTTGAAAATCTTTTTTACACCCTGCCAAGCCTTTTTCCAATCACCGGTGAACACTCCCGCTATGAACAGTACAACACCTTTAAGTGCTGAAATAATGTTCTTCACGGCGTCAATTATATTGCTTATGACATTGCCCACTGTCTTTATTATCTTGCCAAGCACACTGCTGACTATCGGTCCGAGTATGCTCACAAGCCAGTTCACAACAGGTGCTATGGCTTTGTTGTAAATGCTCAGAACGCTTGTGATAAGTGTTCCCACAAAGTCGAGAAACTCATCAAGCAGAGGTTTCAAGTGCTCCGTCCAAACGCTGTCAGCCACGTCCATAAGCTTGTCAAACATAGGTTTCAAGACCGTTTCCCACAGATTAAGAAATACGTTCTTTGTGGTGGTTATGCCCTCGTTTATGCCGTCAAATATAGGCTGTCCCCACTCGTTCCAAAAGTCTGAAATGCTCTGCCAAGTATCGCACCACAGTGTTTTCAAGGCGTTCAACACAGGCTGTGCAACGCCGTTCCACAAGGTATCGAAGATCTCTTTTATGCTGTCAAACAGTACGCCTAGCGTGTTCCATGTCTGCGTGCCAAAATCCGCCATTAGGGGTAATCCTACAGTGAGAAAGTTTTGCAGTATAGGGAACACTGCCACATTCCAGATATCAGAAAACACCTTGTTGAAGCTGTCAAAAAGTCCTATGCCTATCTTGCCAAGCGTGCTGAAAGCGGTCTGCATAAGCGGTGTAAAATCGTTTATAAAATAAGCTTTGAGCGGTTCGGAAAGCGACTTTATATCGCTGAAAACTCCGCCGAGTATCTGAGCAAGTTCAATGCTCTCTCTTTCAAGTCCGCTCCATATATCAGCGAAAACAGGCTTAAAATTCTTATCAAGATAGTCTGCAAGCTTTTCAAACTGAGATCTTACTGATTTGAAAAAGTCAGACAGCTTTTTATCTGCCTTTCCCGTATCCACCTCAACGCTAGTCCCGGAAGGCTGCATTATCTCCCCAGCTCCGCTGACCCCAGTACTGTCTGACTTGCTCTCATCATTCAGCTTGTTCATCTGGTCAAAGCTTGCAAGAGATCCTTCCTGTGCCTCCTGAGTCTGTTGTGCATTGTCGGCTATATCGCTGTAATTATCCGCCGCCTGAGAGGTGCTTTTCACTATGCTTTGAGCCTCGTCTGCACTGTTGCTTAGTTCAAAACCGAACGCCTCTGAAAGTGCCCTCGCTGCCCCCTGTGCCAACGATATGAGCTGTGAAAGCAGACTGTTTATCGCCTTGACAGCAGGCAGAAGAACGTTCATCAGCACAGTGCCGATAGTCGCTCCGAACTCTTTCCATTGCTCAGAGAGTATTCTAGTTTGGTTCGCCCAGCTGTCAGAAGTCTTTGCAAAGTCCCCCTGTGCAAGAGCCGTTTGCGACATAACGTAGTTGTATCTCAGTTGAACTTTTTCAGCCTGCGACATATCGGCAGTTGACTTCATTATACCCTTTGAAAGCGCATACGCCTGCAAGTTGGCGTCCGTCATAACGATACCGAACTGTTTGAGGGTCTCAGTTTCGCCTGTAAAAATTGATTTCAGAGCCGTGCTTGCCACGTCCTGACCAACGTTATAAAACGAAGCCATATCCGCCGACAGCCCTGTAAGAGCCATAGCCATATCGCTTGCACTGTCATTGGCAAGCCCCATTCCTGCCGCCATTGCCATGAAGTTTGAGCCTGTCTGCTTTGCGGTGAGTTTTGAAATGCCGTAGGTCTTGACAGCCGTGTCAGCGAAGTCCTCCATTTTCTGCTTGGACTCTCCGAAAGCCGTATCAACAACATTTTGCACTTCCGCAAGGTCTGAGGCCGTTTCTATTGACTGCCTGCCGAAGTCCACAAGCTTCTTGACGGAGAACGCAGCTGTCACAGCCATTGCAAGGCTTTTAAGCTTTGGCTTGATATCCCCCACCATATCGGAAAGGCTTTTCAAGCCCTTTTCAAAGCCCTCGCTGTTTATGTTGGTGTCAAAATTCAAACACCCGTCAGCCATTGTCATTCACCTCCCGTCAGTTGTTTCAGAAACTCTTTGTCCTCGTTTTCAGCCCTCTGCTCTTCTGCTGAGAGCTTTCGTTTAAGGTCTATCATATTGCGGTGATTTCTGTAAAACTCCTGCTCATATTTTTCAAGCTTTTTGCCCTTGTTAAGCTTTTGCCGTATGCCTATAACAGACGAAAAAAGCCCCTCGCCTATCTCATTGAAATAGCCAAGAAAAGTCCACCAATGAAGATATTTTACCGTCCTCGTTTCAAAGCCTGCCGCCTTGTTCACCGCAGGAAAAATAATACTCTCGTCCTGCTCCCAATCAATAGTCTTTGCAGGCTGAACGCTTTCCTGCGGAACATCTCCACCGCCTACAAACCAATAAGCCTTGTTGACAGCCTCCTGCAAATGCTCTCGTGGGATATCCTCAGCGTAAAGGCATTTAAGACACACATAGCACTTTTCACGCTCGTCAAGTTCGGGGTCTGCAAAGGCTGAATAGATCCGCAGTATGACCCGAAAATCTGAGCGCATGGCATACTCTTTGCCGTCTATTTCAAGGGCTGTTGGCAAACTGCCTATCATTTCAGCAGCTCCCTGAGCAGAGCCTTTTTGTCTTCGTCAGAAAGCTCCGCCACATTGACCGCAGGCTGAGCAATATGTTGATGAGCGATAACAGGTGCGGTGTACTTCTCCACCTTTTCTTCGAGCTTTATCTGAGCTGCCGTCTGTGCTGACTTTATTTCCTGCACCACCACCGCAAGAAGCGCTTCAAGGAAGTTTACAAGCACAGGCTTGCCGTTTGAAGCCATAGAGAACACGTTCACGCTTCCGAGCGCCGCCGTACACACATTGCTTCCAAATATGTCATTGACCATTTCTCTTGCACGCTGGTCATACTCTTTGAGAAGCTGAGTTCTGTCCTCGTTCTTCTCACGTTCTGACACTTCTTCTGCGATATTGTCAGCCTTGCTCATAGCGTCCTGTATCCTGGTGATAATACCAACGTCTGACACGTTTATCCTTATCACTCTGTTCTCGTCGCCGTTTATAGCGTACTCTTTGTAATTGCCGCTGTTAAAATCTATTGACTGCATTGACATTTTTATCATCCTTTCTGTATTACGGCAAACAAAAAGCACTCCGCTCTTGACGAAGTGCTTTCATATGTTTGTCATATAGTTTATTCTTCCGTAGTCTTTGCAAACGTTGGCACGCCTGCCGCAAAGGTGACAGAGCCTTTCACTCTGTTTCCTGCAAAGGTGCAGTTGAACGGGATATTTACGCCACCCTGCGGTCCGCCATAAGACTGCGGCTTGACTATGACATCTTCCGTCCATGCGTCATACGCACCTGTGGTCTTGTCAACGATAACTTCAAGCACGCTTGTCTTGCAGGCGTCACCGGTAAGACGATTCATCATGATATCCTTGAGCTTTTCGTAAAGTGCGTCACCGGGCTTTGCATAGAATGTGTCAAGGTCGAACTCAGGCTCATAACCGTTGTCCTCAACTGTGGTTTCATCAAGGATATTCTTCTTTGTGGAAGTGTCAGGGTTGAGTGCCACGCTTGCGTCCTCAACGTCCTTACCGAGAAGATACCAGCTTGGTGATGAAGCGACCGCTGCGAATGTAGTGTCAAGATAATGCAGAAGATGACTTCTGTTGAGCTTTCCGCTCTTGTATGAATAATCAGGCATATGTTTTCCTCCTTTTATATCTGATACTGTGCCGCTATCTGTAACTGATACTGCACAGTATCGTTTGTGTTTTCGTTTGGTATTGCATATATCATTCCGTTTGCACAGGTGAGCTTTTCAAGAACGCCTGTCCTTTCCTCGTCCTCTGTTATGGTAGTGAACGTGGTATCTCGGTGCTTGTCTGCATAGCTTTCAAGCCACATCTGCAATTCAAGCAGTACGCCGCTGTTTGACATTCGGTCAAAGTCGCTCATAGACTGATACACCGCATAGAGAATGAAGTTATGCTGTCTTGTCTGACCGCCCAAAATATCAGAACTTATAAGGCTGTCGCCTGTTGAGGACAAGCCATAATTGGTGGGCGTATCGTCGGTAAAGTCGATATGGATATCGTTGCAGACCTCCGATATTTTCGGAAACTGCTGCAAAATATCTTTCACAAGCTTGATTATGTTCATTTCACTTTGCCTCCCATTATCGCCGCCGCTCCTCTGAGTATCTGCTTTTTCTTGTCGGCTTTCATTCGCTCAAACCAAAGCTTGCCTGCAAGTGGCTCTTTAAAAGTGCTGTAAACAAGGTCTTTGTCCGTCAGCACTTTCTTTTCTCCATGTCGGGCGTAAGACGAGCCTGTAACAGAGGATACCATAAGCTTGCCGTAATACTGATAGCGTGCGTAAGGTGCAAGATACTGTATCTTGCCGCTGCCTATTTTTGTGCCTCTCGTGGCAGACTTTCTCAGATTCGTGCTGAGGGTAGGTGTATACTTCACCATATGCCTTATGCACTCGGCGTCAATGAACTTTTGAGCCTTATCAAAGCGTTCTGAATACTTGCCTGCAAAGGACTTATCCCAAGTGATAGCCCTGCTGTCCATAGGCTGACCTATCTTCATTTCACGCTCACCTCCATATGTGGCAGACCGCCGAACATATAATCATCAATGCTCATTACCGTAACAAAGTCATACTCCGCACGGAAGATTTTCATGCTCTCAGATATGCTCTGCGGCGTTTGATTATCGAACTCAAACTCGCATTTTCCTCTCACAAGCATATCCTTTGCAGGGGTTTTCGGTGCATTATCATCATAGAAATACACCCTTGTGCTGTCTGAGGTCTGCATACCGCTTTTCACGATACTTCCCGACTTATTCTCACACCAGTAAACTTTCTCTGCATACTTCCGCACAAATCCCTCCGTCTGCTTGTCGAAAAGATACACCGTGCAATCGCTGTTTGCAAGCATTTATCTCACCCCTCTGTAAAGCAGCCCTGTTCCGCTGAGCCATTTGTACACGATATCGTGAACGGCTCTGTCAGCATTCTGCCTGCGGATATCTGAGCTTTCATATGACTTTGACCAGCCCCCAACGCTTTCGGAAGATACCCCCTGAGTGCCGCCCTCCTGCTCTGCTTTGAAGATATTCTCCGCAAGCTCGCAGCAGCACATTTTCACTTCTTCGGGTATATCGTTCTCGTCAACGTTGTCAAGGGTATATCGCTTCATAAGGCTTGTGGCTTGCATTGCATAGAAGTCAAAAGCGGCAGATATGTCAGGCTCTTTGCCGCAAAGATAAACGCCTATATAATAGCTCTCGCTCGCATATGCTTTCATACTGCCGCACCTCTTTACTTCTTGAATCTTGCAAGCACTACCTTTGACTGATCTGAGATAGCCACAGTGTAATGCTTGTCAGCAGATATATCTGTGCAGCGCTTTGTACTCTTTCTTTCGGTCTCAACGTTTGTATCACGCTTGAGGTAGATAGTCAGAGCTGATGTTTCGTCCTCTGTTTCAGTATCAGCGTTGAGCTTGATGATAGGGCATGTGTAGAAAGTGCCAGCCTTGACAGCGGCGTTCTTTACAACATAGTCACCCACCTTTGGAGTGTAGCCATCTGCACAAGGCGTTACTGAGCCGAGCTTTATCTGTGAAGCAGTTGTCGAAGCTGTGCTGTCCGCAACAACTTCCTTTGCACCCTCTGCATCGCTGTCAACTCTCACATACTGTTCCGGGATAGCCTCGTTAAGTGAAACTTTCTTTGACGGAACGATACGGCAGTTCGCTATTTTGCCTATCTCGCCTGTCATGACCACATTGCCGTCATACTTATCTGCTGAAATGAAGTTCGGGTCCTTTCTAAGCTGTGAGTTCTGATGAGGGTTAATAAACATAGCCTTTTCGGTGTTCAGCTCCTCATTGAACTTGTCAACAGCGTCAACAATGCCGCTGTAAGAGATAGCAGAAGCCGAGCCGTCATAGATGAGCTGAGCTTTCATAAGTGCGTCCATGCTGTCTGCATCCACCTTAGAAGCGATAGACATTGCAAGCTGTGAAGTCGCCTGACCTGCAGGGTTGCCATAGCCGCTGAGAAGAGCCTCGTCGGTTATCTCCACCGCTTTCATGGCTTTCTTTACCTTAGCCTGAGTGGAGTCTGTTTCAAGCTTGACAGTTTCGGCTTCAACGCCCTCTGCAACATCAACTGCGTCGCCGATATACTTATACTGTGGCACTGTGATAGTGTCGCCAGGCACGCCAACAAGCGTTCTGTCTATCTTCGCAAAGGGAGATACAGTTATCTTAGACTCTATCTTTGCGTCGATCATATCACTCATTACCTCAGGATCGATAAGGTCGGTGATCTTTGTCTGCTCTGCGAAATACTGCATAGAAATTCTAATGCCATTTGTCATTTTCATAATATCCTATCCTTTCAACTGTTCGTATTTTTCGGGGTCTGTTCGTTTAAGTTCCAACCTCTGCATATACCCCATTTTCGCAAAGGTTTCCTTGCTCACTTCACCTGCGGCAGGCGTCCCTGTGGGAGCGACCGGGTTCTTGATAGGCTCGGAACTTTCAAAAAGATAATCGTTATCTTTCTTCACGTTCTCGATAGCCGTCTTGATATCCTCAGCCTGATTTTTGGAAGCTTTGAGAGTTTCCACATCAAGCAAAGCTTTAAGAGCCTTGACGTTTCTTGCCTTGCTTGCCGAGATAGCGTTATCAAGGGTAGCGTCAAACTCCATATCAGATATCTTCGCCTGATACTCGGTATCTTTCTTAGCAAGGTCAGCGGTGAGCTGTGCGACTTTGCCGTTAAGCTCCTTGACGTCCACGCCCTCAAATTCTTTGAGAGAGTTCTGTGCGGTATCAAGGCTGTCCTTATAGTTATCACGCTCCACCTCAAGGCGGCTTTTCACCTTTTCAAACTCAGCCACAGTCTTATAATTTTCTGCCACCTGTTTTGTGATGTCCTGTTTCTTGTCCTCAGGGATAACGATACCCAGAGCGGCAAGGATCTCAAAAATGTTTTTCATATGTTTGTCCTTTCTACATAGCTTATATACCGCTCTGTCTGCGGTGTGAAAGTCTGACAGTTTAACGTCATATCAAGGACGAAATGGTATGAAAAAAGCACCCGTTAAGGTGCTTAGTTCCGATATTTGGGTATAAAAATACCGCCCAACATTAGTCAAGCGGTAAAATTATCATTTGAAATACTCTGTAAGTTCAACTTCTGAATCAACATAAACTGAACCAATATAATAGCTGTTATGAACAGATATCTTTTTGCCGTTTAAAGTATAAATCTGTGTTTCAGAACCGTCAACATCTTCTAACAAGTCCTTTTTCAACAAGTGTGGAATGTGTTTTTCAAGTGCTGCACATTGCTTATTGAAGATTTCTTTATCGGGCACTGTACATATACTGTAATGAAACATATTATCCCTCCACTCCTAAAACATCATTAACTGATTTCCTCGTTTTTGTTGCTGTTTTCATTATATCTTCAACGGCCTGATCATATGTCATGTTCTTATCTTCCATTTTATGCTTTATAAGGTCGTCAAAAGATTTTATCGGATCATCTATATCAAGTTTTTTGCGTTCTTCTTGGTTTGCCATAAGCTCTCTTGCTTGAAACCTATGCTTGTTTCTTAACTCGCAAGCCTGCATTGCTTGCACTTCTATTGGCTGGGTCGTGTCGATCATATCAGGAATCATTTTGTTATGCACCACATACCATTTACGCACGTCTCTATCCGACATCTTACCTTTCATATCAATTATATCACTATAATCTTTTTGCGTCAAGTCTATCTTGGTTTTTCCCACCCCCATATTCCCAAGTCCGTCGGCGTTCACACGCTCTCGCTGCTGAGGCAGACCCATTGATTTTGAAAACCTTGTATACTCCTGGGAAGTGCCACGATATCGGCAGCGTGCGTTGATGATATCCTCCTCACCTGCACCTGCCTCTTCAAGAAGATGTATTTTCTGTCGCTGAGCTCTCATTGCAGTTTCAAGCTTTCTTTGCCGCTGTAAAGCTTCATACTTTGTGTACTCTTTATCACCGTACTTAACAGGCTTGTTCTCCTCTGCATTCATCTGCGCAAGCTCCTCATCTGTATAGGAACGCTCAGATATGCCGGGGATAAAGGGGTAATAATCGTGATAGCAATTCGCTCCGCACAGACCCGTCACAGTACCAAGACCGCAGATAGTTTCAAGCTCTTTTTTGCTGTAGACTTTGCCCTGCCATTCTTGATGAGAAGGTCTTGCTCCGCTGTGCCAAGTGACTTCAAAATAGTCTGTGCCAAGCTCTTTTGCGTTGTCCTCATTCATTTTTGCGGTTAGCTGTGAAAGCCCTGTCATTACCGAACGCCTTGCGGCTACGTCTGCCCTGTTGCTCCAGCCTGTGGCATAGTCCACAGTACGCAGACCTGAGTTCGTCATATCCGAAATGACTTTCTTTATGACCGTATTGTAATCGAACGCTCCGCTTGCTATGCCCATTATGGCGTTGTCAAGGCTCTGCTGATAGAAGTCAGCCGCCTGCGTGAATTTAAGCTTGCCGTCAGGCTGTTTTACTGCAAATCCGAGTGACTGAGATATGTTTTTAAGCTCCCCCGAAGTCTGCTCCGATACAGCCGACAGCAGCCTTTGCAGGCCCTCATTTTCTTCAAGGGGTATCCGTGCCTTGCCTTTGGTCTTGTATATGCTATCGTCCCATTCATAGCCTTTTTGCAGGATATCATTGTACAGCTCTTTTATCTCGTCTTTGGATAGGTCAAGGTTATCGGCTATGGCTTTCTTTATCTCACGCTTGCTCATTCCAAGCTCGTGAAGCCTGTATATCTGCCAATCCGCCGAACGTGTTATCTCACCGTTTATCTTTATCCTGCGGACAATATCCTCCATTATCTGCATTTCAAGGTCACGCAGTGGCTTGTCAAGCACCCTTGAAACTCGCTCTATCTCGCTTGCTTTGAGCATTATTCTATCACCTCTGCGGTGCTGTCGGAGGTCATTTTCTTAGCCGTTTCCTCGTCCTCACCATACCATTTCATTCGGTATTCCCACAGTGGCATAATGCCCATAGAAACGTCCTGACGATCGCTTGCACGCTTTGTTTCATCATCTGCAAGGATGCTGTCCTCAAAGTTCACAGACAGCTCATAACCGCTTTGAGTAAGCCCATTATAGAACGCCAGCGAATAGCACAGGTCTTCAAGGCAGACACGGAGGTTATTCTGTATTGCCGTGACAGTATCGAACTTTCTCTGCTTTGAGGACTTTATCTCCGTTGCCGTCTTGTCAACTGTCTGAGGGTTTGAGATATCCCCATAGGACAGCCCCACAGCAAACTCTATCTCACGCTTGTATTCTTCAAGTCCTGCGATAAAATCAGCCTGTCTTAACTGCGGTGAGAACTCGTGATAAAAGTCACCGCTCGTGCCAGCTGACACGTTTACCCCTCTGAAAAGCCGTTCATTGAGCTTTGGCATTTCTGCACGCTTCTTACCTGTGAACGGGTCTGTCACAGGTCTTAACACAGCCTCGTCAACGTCTATGGCACGCTCCCCGGATTCAAACTCCCAATCGAGCCTGCCGAATTGGATATCAGCTTTTCTTATGACTTTTTCTGCCCCTGAGAACACTGATACGCCTGAATGTGAACCGTCAACTGTATTGTCGATAGGGTTGACATAATAGCCGAAAGAGGGTCGCAGCATAAGGGGATAGGATATCTGAGGAATAAGCTCTGCCCACTCAGATACAGTGGCAAGAGGTATCTCTGCCCCCAAAGACAAGCCGTCATTGGAACGAAAAGCCCTGTTTGTGATAGTCAGCCCTTTTTCATAGTCCAGAGCGTGATATTCAAGCCTTATGCGGTAATCATTATCGCCCATGCGTTTTATCTCAGGGAAAATGACCTTTATAAGCCTGCCGTTCACGTCATACTCCACAGGAATGAACTGCGACTGCGGAACATACTGCACCTTATCAGCACCCAGCGGCTTTATTATCATTGCTCCTGTTGCAAGACCTCTTTGCAGATTTTTGTTGAGGTTTTCAAGGGCGTTTTTCATTATGGCATCAAGCTTATCGTTGGAAACTTTCAGGGTCATTTCATTGATAGCCGTGTTTGCAAACTCCCTCACAACAGCGTGTTCAAGTCGCAGAGAGTGAACTCCCTTGGGTGCTGAATTACCTGCATACATTCTGTCCCACTTGTCAATAGCTCTTATCATACTGTCCGTCACGGCGATATCAATACCGTAAACGCCCTTTATATCTGACTTTGAAAGCATTCTGCTTATCCACTCCCTTATTTTTGAAATAATGCCCATAGCTTACTGACCCCGCCTTTTCCATACTCTTTCCATTGCATACCGAACGGCGTCGATAACGTGGTCATTGCCGTCGGGATATCCGCTTATAACGTTGCCCTCTTTATCTCTGTCATACTCGCAGTTGATGAACTCCTCGCAAGCCACAGGACAACGCTTATTATCTATTACGATACTTCGCAGAGATTGCAGCCACTTATATGAATACTCCCTGCTGTTAGGACCTTTCTCTGCGCCTCTCGCAAGCAAGCCGTATGCTCTGTAATCTTCAACGGACTTATTTTCTGCACTGTCACAGGTGATAAGGTCATTTGCCGTGATACCAAGCTCCAGCAAATGCTTTGCGGTATCAACATTCTTTGTTTTGTTGCAGGTGTACTCCTGCCATATGAACAGTGTGTGCTGAGCAGGGGCATAATGCACTCTGACAAAAGCGTAAAGGTCGGGATACCAGCCCCAGTCAACGCCGTTATAGATGTTATCGAACTGCGCTATCTCGTCGTCGGTTATCTCTCTTATTAGGACGTTATCGAAAACATTGCCACCAGTGCCGTTTGCAACGCCCATATACTCGTTCTCATAGGCAGTGGGATTGGTTTCTTTGAGAAATTCGGCGTCATCAAGAAAAGGCTTGCCAAGCCACTTTTTCGGCACAGTAAGATAAGTGCTTTCGGTAACGAGTCTGTCCGTTCTCGGCACTTTGATGTACTTGTTCGCCCAGTTCTGAGCCGACTTTGGAGGGTTAAAAGACTTGAACTTATATGCTCTCTCGCCGCCTCTTATAACAGACTGTTCTATCGTTCGCACAGCTTCTTCACCGCCGAACTGGTCAAGCTCCTCAAACCACACGATGCCGATATAGCCAAAAGGCGGCTTGATAGACTTTATCTTGTGCGGGTCATCAGCACCACGAAAGTATATTTTCTGCCCTGTTGAAATGCGTGTGATCTCAAGGGGCGACTTTGTGCAGGCAAACTCATCATCAAGACCAAGTGCAGATATTGCCCAGAGTATCTGAGAATAAACGCTGTCTTTAAGAGTATTCGCCACAGCACGCAGAACGCAGACGTGCATATTCTCGTTCTTCATCAGCAGGTCGATAACGTTCAGACCGCAGAATGAAGATTTAGTCGAGCCACGTCCACCGGGGAAAACATACTCGGAATGTTCCTGCTCTGCAATATCGAACAGGACGGGCGAGAACGTAGGAGCGACAAGGCTCGCAGGGATACCGCTGTACACCTTATCAGGCATAGAAACAGGCTCAAGCTTTTGTTTTTCAAGCCTGAGCCTTGCGTTATCGTATTTTATCTTATGTTTGAGCATATCGTCATCACGGATAATGTCACGCAGCTCTTTCACCGCCGCAACGTCCCCTTGCTTAGCCCTTGCCATAAGAGCCGCATTCACAAGAAGCATATTATTTATGAAGTCTGGGTCAAGGCTGTTAAGGTCAATGCCCTGCTCAACGAGGAACTCATAGTCCGCTCTGGTATTGGCAGGCTGTTCAAGCAGGAAGTCCATTACCTGCTTCATAGTCTTTTTACGCCTGCGGACTTCGCCTGATTTTTTACCGCCTTTTGCACCGTTTTTTCGAGCTTCACTCGAGCTTGGAACTATTAAATTCTGTTCATTCGGCATTCACCTCACCTCTCTTTTGACATCTCCCTCAACGCAAAAGGCACCCCGTTTGGAGTGCCTCTTGTGAAAATATTATAAGGAGTTTTGTAAATGTTGGAGCAGATGTTGAGCTGGCTCGCTCTCGACCTGCATACACCGCCCGAAGCTCGAAAGCTTGGCGGCGGTTCAAATATTATGTGCTGGCTTTGTCGGGAAACCAACTGACCGTATGGGCAGACCGCAAGCTCATGCGCTCACGTTCTGCATAGCCCCTTACGGGGCTTAGAAAATTGGAGGTGACTTCAATGAAAGTACAAGTCTGAGGTACATCTACACTTTCCTCAGTTTAAATTATAACATAGGTAAAACGAACAGAGCGAACAAGTTTAAGCATTTTGCAAAAATCTTTTGACCGCCATTCTACAGCCGTCCGCTGTACCTCCGACCTTGTGTCCTATCTGTATCCAAGTCAATCCCTTTACAAACCTGAGTACAAATATCTTCCTCATTTGTCTATCCTCTATCCCCTTGATAAACTCCTCCACAGCCCTCTGCTCACGCTCTAGCCGTGCCTGTTCGCACAGTAGTGAAAGTGTATCACCGCTTGGCAGAAAGCCATCTATGCGTGTGCTGTGTGGTGTGTAGGACGGCGGAGTGCATACGCTGATACTGTCGGCAACGTACTTGCCTGAAAGCTCTGCCTTGATGTCCTCAATGGCTGAGGCGTTCCTGCGGTAGGCTTTCAGGCGTGGCATGGTCATTGGGTCAGCCATTAGCAACACCGTCCATTCTTGCACCACAGTTAGGGCAGTAATTTATCTCACCGTATGGATACTGAGCTATAAAGTGAATGATTTCACAATTACTGCATCTAAGCTGATTAGGTGTGTTTGTATTCTCCCATGTTCCACGCTTCACAGGCTGCACGTCTGCGGTAGGCACTGCTGCCATTACATCTAACAGTTCAGACAGTGTAATGCCTAGTTTAACGCTTATAATTTCTGCTGCATTAACAGCTTCGATGTATCTTGCCATTGTTATACCTCCTCAAACTCAGGACACTCCGTCACAGTATACGAGTGTATCATACCGCCCTTTTGAGCTTCATACAGTCTGTGCTGACACGTCCTCCAACCCTCAACAGGTCTGTGGTATATGGACCATGCACAGCCTGTGAGGTATTCTCCTGTTATCTTATCCTTTGTCGGTACTGCGTGGCGACAGTACCAGCAGAGGGTGTGGTCAGTGTGTTTCACTCTCAATAATGACCTCCACCCCCTCGCCCCCGTCATAAACGAACTCGTCCCTAAACCCCGCAATGAAGTTGTTATTATCGTTCTTCAACCGTCCCGACTTCTGCAAAGCGTCAAGAATAAACTTCTTTGCAAATGCCACATTGTCCTTATCACGCCGACTGTTTGGTTCATGCCAGATAAATGTTATGTGTACAGGCGATGTTATCAAGAAATGCTGTGCATTTAAAATGATCATGATGTCACGTTCAACAGATTTCTTAAAATTCGCTCCCCCGTATCGGTTGCCCCTGCACTTGTCTATGTACTCATTAAGTGACGGCAGCCTGAACGGTATCTTAATGCTTATCATTTTTCAGCACCTCGCTCAGATCATAGTGCATAGCAAATTCTTCATAATCGTCAAGATCATATGAGTTCTCTTGGTCCGCTGAAACACCATTCAGCTTTCCGTCCTTCTCTGCCCACTCTTGGATAGTCTTGAATGGATCTCTGCAAAGCTTTCCGCTTCTCTGCTGCCAATCAATGATCTTATCTATATATTTGTCAACAGACGCAGACGAAGACATTTCGCAAAGCTCTGAATACTGTTCCTGTGATAAGCCAAGGGGCTTTTTTGATACCTGTGCAGTCGACATATATTCAGTTAAGTTATGTTTAGTTAAGTTCTGTTCTGTTGTGTCATTTTTGCTTACACTTTTATGGTTTTTGTTTGCATTTTTGCCGTTTTTGCTTACAGTTTCTGAATTTTGGGCACAGTTTATCAAAAGGTAAGCGTTTTCGATTTTTGCATTGGTACGTCTTTTCATATAATCCGCCCAGCTTTGCTGTATCCATTCAGAGGTCAGGATACCGTACCTCTGATACAGATCAGCATCGAAAACATTTTCCTTTATCAATCGGTTCACTATTTCAAAGACAAACCCTTTACCTGCCCCTATCTTCTTGGCAAACAAAGAACCCACCTTATCATCCCAACGGCAGTAATATCCCTCGTTACCGCCGAATATCTTTTGCCACAGCTTTATCACCACAGCAAAGCCCTTGAGTCCATAATCAGCCTCAATAAGTTCAAGACTGTCACAGACCTCATCAGAAAAATACTTGTGATATGAATCACTCGTAGGAAGCAAAAATGCAGGCATACATTTTGCTTTCATATATCTCTCCCTTTAGTTTCTAAAACGGTATACCGTCATCGCTTAGTACATCTTCAAAATCGGAAAGGTCACCGATAGATAATGCGTCTGCCGCAGGAGCGGTGTTTCTGTTGTTCTGCTGATGACTACCTTTTGAATGGTTATCTGGATAGCTGTCTGTACCCTGTTGTTTGGGTTCACCTGTGAATGATACATTGTCAACATTAACATCTGTCGTATAATGCTTCACGCCGTTCTTATCTTCATAAGAGCCTGTCCTCAGCTGTCCCTCAAGAGCTATCATTCTGCCCTTTGAGAAGTACTTGCCGATAAATTCAGCGGTCTGTCGCCAGACAACGCAGGTGATAAAATCGGTCTGTCTTTCCTCGCCCTGCTTAGCGTATCCTCTGTCAACAGCTATGCTGAAACGCAGTACGCTCACGCCGCTTTGGGTCTGCTCAATTTCAAGATCATGGGTTATCCTACCCATTAAAACAACTCTGTTGAGCATCGTTTGCCTCCTCTGTTATCTTTTTCAGCCTTTGCACCTGAGCACACAGGCGGCGTTTGAAATTGTCGCTTGGCTCGCCGCCGTTTGCTCTAAGCTCAAGAGCGGTATCCCGCATAAGCTTGATAACGCCCTTGATGTTGTCAGCCTCAGTTCTCAGATCCATTTTCGCCGCCCATTATTGCCTCGAAATCATCTTCGGGAACATTTGAGGTCGCCGTGTCAATGGGGTCTTCCGTCACCTGCGTTGCCCCTGTGGGTGCATCAACATAATCAACAGAACCGTCCTGACTGATAACACCCATATCGTTTGTAACTGCTGTCTGAAGGTCAATGCTCATTATGCCCCACTTGCTGATAAGCTGTCTGAGCATAGTCTTGCAAGCCATTGCGTCAAAGTCCTTTTCCCAGAAGGTGTAACCCTTGTGTGCCTTGTAACCCATTGAATACTTTTCAGCGTGGCTCACCATTTTCTGCTTGCTCCAGTAGATAGCCTTCTTAAAGCCGTTTGTGTACTCGAACATTGCATAGTAACCGATAGTTTCGGCACTTTCTCTTACTGCCTCATCATCTATGAGTCTGACCTCTATCTCCTCATCAAGAGGGTCAAAGCTGATAAGCTCTCCTTCTTTGATAGGCAGAACGTTGAGCTTTTTGTACTGTCCAGAACGTATGGCAAGCTGTATGTATCCCTTGTAACCTAGCTGGAACTGTGCCACCTTTCTGCCGATCTTGTGGTCGTTGAAAGGCACAAGATAATACTGTCCAAGCTGAGGGGAAGGCGAAAGGTCCAGCCCCTCGCCCAGCAGACCTGCCGACACCACTGTGCTTGCGTCACACTCCTGCAAAGCAGGATTATTGCTTACGGCTGATGTTATTGCTGTCACGAACCTTGCAGCCTTTTTCGGGTCGCCAAGGGTGTTGTTTATCATACGCTTATAGCCGTCCGAATTTATCACCGCCGTAAATTTCGGTTTCTGTGCTTTTGTCAAGCTGTTTGCTACTGCCATTTTGATTACCTCCGTTATTTTACTGTTTCAAATCTGATGTTCGCAGCTATCATATAGTCTCTCAGAGCGATAAGCTCGCTGCGTGTGCAAGTCACTCTGAATGTTCCTGTGAGCATAGGTTCTTCCTGTGGCATAGGGTGAGTTACTTTGACGTTCACGCTGTCAAGTGCCGCCTGCTTTTCTACCCTGTGCTTGTCCTCACGCCTTTCCTGCTCCCTTCGTTCAAGCATTGCGGCATAAGCAAGAGTGTGTGCCTTATCCTTAGTTTCTTTGAAATGCTGTTCGATAGCCGTATATACCGCAGAGCTTTCATAGAGCTTTTTTATCTCTGCGTAATCATCAACTATTCTTTGCACATTGCCTGCGATCTCGTCTTTCAGGTTATCGGCTTTCATCGTAGCGTTGCCCCACTTGGGATTTAATACGTCCTCAAACTTGACAAAATCAAGAGTATTGACCTTGCCGAAGAACTCTTTCAGCTCCTCATATTTCTTTTGCTTTTTCACCTCATCAAAAGCCTTTATCTGCTTGTCTATGGCAAGTATCGGGGCATCTATAAGGAAAACAAGCTCCTTGCACTGTTTTTCGAGAGGATTGTAAAGTCCAAGCACCTGCTTTTTTATCTCTTTTCTCCTGTCCTCAACAGCTGTTTTGAGCTTGTTGAGCTTTGCCTTATCGGATTTTGCGTCCTTAATGCTGTCCTCTGTCACAACAAGGCTGTTGTAATAGTCAAGCTTTGGTGCAAGCTCGGTTTTGAGCTGCTCAAGGTTCTCTATCTGCTGAGGGATAGTCACCTGAACGTCTTTCAAGATAAGTTCCATTGACATTGTTTTTACTCCTTTCATATTTCCGGCAATATCTGCGGCGGACGTTTATCCTGCCGCACACATTCCATAAACCGCTGTTCTTCGCTGATAAGAAAAGCTATATCGTCCTTTACCTCTTCACGCTCGATGAAATAGTGCCTTATGGCAGCTCTCAGAACACCGTCACGGTAGTAACGTATATACACTTTAAGCACGGCAAAGTCCCACCC
This sequence comes from Ruminococcus sp., assembly GCF_019423705.1. Taxonomy (GTDB): domain Bacteria; phylum Bacillota; class Clostridia; order Oscillospirales; family Ruminococcaceae; genus Hominimerdicola. Next base: position 18,314 of record NZ_JAHZAX010000009.1, read on the forward strand.
TGTGGCTGCAAGCTGGTGGAGCAGCTGCGTATAATAGCTTTCGGGGAGCTTAGGCTCGTGGTCAGCTGTTTCCCAGTCGTCCCATTGGTTTGGGTTCTGAATGGTCGTGGTCTTTATTTCAAGTATCCCACGTCTGCCTTTTTCGTCTGTAAGCTCACCGTCAAGGGTCGCAAAGATGAAAGGGCAGATGTCATTGCAATACATATAGAACTCGTGATAGTCCACCTTGTACTGCGGATAGTCCTGCTTGAAAAGCTCTCTGAGAGGTCCTTCGGCGAACTTGCCGAACTTCACCGCAGGCTTGTCCGAAATATCTTCGGTTATGTACCGACCTGTCTTTTCCTCCCACAGCTGAACGTTGGACTTATACTTGTTGACGCCCAAAACGCAGCCTGCCTCACTTCCACCGATACCCTGCTTTTGGCGGAGCTTGAGCCATTCCTCTCGGCTTGTTGGTTTAAGTATCATTCCCCTCACCGCCTTTCCCTAACCTCGCAAGCTCCTTTTTCACCTCAAGCATTACCCGATATGACTGCCCCAGGTCAAAAGCCTTTTGCTCGTTATCATCCATACGTTCGTAAATTTCCAGTATCAGCTCGCAAGCCTTGTAAGCTCTTTGAGACTCTTGACAAATCTGCTCTTTTGTGCTATCATCAAGGTGTGTTGAATTGGTATCTTTTGATACCACCTCCGAGCTTGTGCCTGTTGCAGCAGGTGCAAGCTCGTTTTCTTTTATGTAGCGTGCAAGATATCCGCCGCATCTATAGATTTTTTTGCTAAGCGGACATTGTCCACAGTTCATATCTGCACTAGTGCAAATCTCTACCACCTTTTCAAACTCCTCTTTTGTCATCATCGGTATCATCTTTATCCTCCTTTTCGAAATGTATCTTTATAACATCTACCATTGCAAGGTATTCTTTGGCATATTTACTATCGCCGTGTGTGCTTTTTACTTTTTCCGTAAACTCATCAAGGTTGCCTTTAAAGCAACCACACACAACGCCAATACCGCCATTTTTGCACTTAAAAAATGTGGTATTTCGCCAGCAAGAGCCAAGTCCTTTAGTGCAAACATAATCAGCATTGCCGCAGACCCTAGCATTGCCGCAGACCTCAGCATCGCCGCAGACCCTAGCATTGCCGTAGACCCTAGCATTGCCGTAGACCCAAGCATTGCCGTAGACCCTAGCATTGCCGCAGACCTCAGCATTGCCGCAGACCCTAGCATTGCCGTAGACCTCAGCATCGCCGTAGACCCTAGCATTGCCGTAGACCCAAGCATCGCCGTCCTGACTGAGGTTTTTTTCGCTTTCTACGTATCCACCTAGCTCACCAACTTCAACATTTCCAAACGATATCAAAGCTTTTATGCGGAACAACTTTTTGCCAAAGTGTATTATGGTATCCGTTGTCAGTTCATATTTCTTATCCATCATTATCCTCCTTTATCTTTATCGGCTGTACGCTCATATACTGCCTGCCGTCATAGTCCATCTTCTTCACAGGTTCAAGCCCCTTATCCCTCAGCGACCTTGCGGCATCGCCAAGCCCTCTGTCGAAGTCCTCACGGGTCTTGTAGAATGCACATCTGCGGCAGTAATCTCTCGTTGGCGTTACTGTCAGCGCACCACACTCGTCAGACTTGACATTTGAATGGAACACGCAAAGGCTTACCGCTCCACTGCCGTTGTCAAGGGGCTTGTCCCTCTTAAAAACCTCTCTCATCACTATCATCGTTATCCTCCTTAATATTTCCCCATTGTTCAGCCATTGCAAAAGCAATACCTTTAAACGTTTTGCTCCTTACCTTAGCACGATCTTTGCCAGAATGACGTGTTTCTTCCCATGTGCGTGATTTACCATTAGAATATCGTCCAAACAGCTTGCCATTATCAGGCTTGTCCCCTGTATATGTTGGTCGTAGGACAGGCAGCCCCTTTAGCCATAAACACGTCGCCTTTGTGACAAACTGTTCTGAGTCTTCCGGTCCGTTTGAAAACATATATGGGTGAATTATTTGATCTGCCTTTCTGAATACAGTATTCATACGCCCTATAGGGTTTTCCACTGCAATTTTCGGTGCGTTCGCCGACACAATCTGCATAAAAAATACTATTGATTCTTCACGGTGTTTCATACGCTCGACCACCTTTTCAGCAGGTGTGCATTTCAAACTATAGTGGCGTGTAGCCACGTTGGTCAGGTATGTACACGGTGGGTGTGCGATAATCATATCCCATGTTTCAACAGTATGCTGCTTGCCGTCACAGGTGAAGAAATCGGTATTGCCATTGATAATATCCAAAACATCATTGCAAATATGCCATTCAGGGTGACCGCCTGAACACATCTGAATATCGCAGCTGTACGCTTCGTGTCCTTTCGCACGGAACGCTTTGCAGACCTCTTGAGATTCCTCACAGGCTATCAGAACTTTCATCGTCTTCGTCCTCCTCGTTTTCAAAACGTTTCTCCCAGTGCTTTTCAATGGCACCAAGTGCTATGTACATCACTACATCTATCCCTGCAAGCGCAGCTATTGTTATCAGCAGTATTCCTACAATGTTCATTACCACTTTCCTTTCATTTCAACTTCGACCTTGACCACAGGTCTTGCAGTTTCCTTCATTGCCTTCTCCAGTTCCTCACGGATTGCGGTTTCGGCTGTCTCTTTGATATTGCGATACAGCCCGTAGACCGCCAGTGCAACCAGTGCCACACACAGTGCTATGGCTGACACATATCTGATGATCTCCAGCGTTGTTATCAGGTTGTTCATTTTCTCACGTCCTTTCATTTTAACGTCCTGTGTTTTAAGCTATCCACTCAGGGTGTTCAGTTCTTGCCGTTTCACAAAGCTTATCCCAGAGCGATGGGTCACGCCCGACCATATCCTGCAAAGCTCCTGCAAGCTTGCGTCCGATACTGTCCGCAGCCGCCTGCCGCTCCTGCTCCGTGCAATCGTCCCAAAGCTTGTAACTCTTGCCGCCGTCGAACGAAACGTGCCTTATGACCTTTAAAGGCGGATATTTCGGCATTTTTATCACCTCCTACTCAATTCTATTGGATATCGGGGTTGTACTATGCTAGACAAGCTCCTCAATAACGGCAATATTCTCGCCCTCTGAGCGGTCAACAAGGTCCATAGCCTCGCCTGCCGTCTTTGCCGTGACTGTTACCAGCCTTACGCTGCTGAACGTGTCTGTCAGCTTAATTTTGTAGTGTTTCATTTTTGTACCTCCTTGAAAAATCTAACTTCTTGTGGTATAATGTAGAAAATCATACGAAAGGATTTTCTTTAATGCACGAAACCATAATCTCAGCTATCATTACAAGTATTACCTCTATCATCACAGCAACAATAACTTCATTATTGACCCTCAAATTAAGCAATAAAAAGAATGATGACAAACTCAATTCGTTATCGGATAAGCGACTTTTTAAATCAAGACAACTTAGCGATTTCTACATACCCTTTTATAGACTATACGTTCAAAACGTTTTCCCTGAAAGCGATGTAACTAAAATGCTTCCGGAAACTGCAACTACATTTTTAAAGCTTTTTGAAAAGCACGTTGACCTTATGGAGCATGGCTCTCAAGAACTTGTTAAGCCGTTTCAAATTGCCTATTATGGTTGGAAGAAGTACGACTATGATCGCACACTTTCTTTTGATTTTGGAAAATCATTCTTATTACTTACGGATCAACTTTTTGAAGAATACTCCCAGCTTTGTACTGAATTAGAATTGCCATTACCCGCAAAGGCAAATTATCTCTATAAAGAGAGTGATGATGATCAATAGCTGAACGAATATGATAAATTCAAAAAATCTGAATTTTTTGCTTACTTTTGCATAAAGAAATATGCAACATATTGCTGTAAAAAACAATATGCAATTCATAAAGATTACTTTTATTCTCCTCACCCCCTCTTCAATCATTTGTTGCATTTTCTCCTCAGTTGTGATATAATGGCTATATCTTACAAAGAAAGGAGGCAAACTTATGAATATTACAAAGGATTCTGAAAAGGTCATTTGTTACATATACAAAATGTACCTTGAACGCCGTAAAAATGGTGAATCAAAGGCTGAATCACGTCGTTTTGAAATTGACTTTTATAAAAGCGATAAAGACTTATCAAAATGGTATGACAGCGACATTTCAGATTGCATATTGGAACTCGCAAGAAATGGATACATCAAAGTTTACATTGGCGGAGATTTTGATATTCTCGATCAGACCATTGTGTATATGGAAAACCGATTTAAAAACGGTCTTTCCGATGTACTTGACCTTATTTCAAAATTTGTCCCTTGATCTTATCACCTGAATTTTCAGGTGATCTTTTTTTGCCATTGACGTAAAAGTCCTCAGATATAGTCAATGACCAAGCACCATTAAATTCAAGCTTAAAGTACGATACATCTGACATATCTTTTCCGTTGACTTTTAATTCTCCTTTTTCAACGTCTAAACTGAGTGTTGAAAGATTTTCGTTCATTCTTATCACCCCCCTCTTTTTCTGTCCGTTTTATCGTTGAAATCTCCGTTTCTGTGTGATATAATTGGAATATCAAACAGGAAAGGAGGAATACTTATGACTTATGGGGAATTAACGAATTTTACATATGGTGAACTGGAATGTCTAACTTATGAAGAATTGTCTATGCCGATGAAAGATTTACTGCATAAGCTTGTTGATGAAAACAGACCTATTCCTGTAAGCTTTTATAACAAGCTGTGCGATTTGTGTGACGAAATTAATGGTGGCACTATTGAAGTACCGGTTCAAAATGCCAATATAACTTCGCAAATCAAAAAGCCTATTAATTTAGGTAAATCTTTCATAAAAGTGTTTATTGAGATTGCAACACTATGGCAATGTATCGACTTCGTTTCCAAAAAGTTTCAAGATTTATATGAATTGTTTTCAGATTATTTGAATTAAGACAATTCTAAGACAAGACAAATAATGATCAGCACACACGCTGTGAATGTTATTCCGTTTTCAAAAGCCCTGAGTATCTCTTTAACTTTGGGCTTTTCTTTTGCTATCATGATCATTGCAAGCCACGAAAGACTTATTGACAATACAACAACAAATATTATACTGAAAGTAATTGTGGCTATCATCCACACTTCCCCTCACCCCCTCCTTAATCACTTGTTGCATTATGCAACTCACTGAGTAAAAAAATATTTGCCGAACTCTCCAGCATCAATGTGGAGCAAGTGTGACAGTTTCTCAGCCTCGTCCAGGTCAAACGGACGAACATTGTTTATTTTCTGATTAGCTGTAGGTTGAGCTATGTTTAAACAATGTGCAACGTCAGCTTGGGTCAGTTCAAGCTCCTTCATTCTACCCTTGATCTTATTCGTGTTTACCATATGCCAGCCTCCTTTCTTGTTGCATTATGCAACTTACTGCATTATCATAATAGCACATAACTTTTCACTTGTCAATAGCATTTTGCAACATTTTTTTATTTTTTTCAAAAAAGCTATTGCATTATGCAATTTAATGTGATATAATCATTATAACGAAAGCAGGTGAGCAAGATTTGAATACCGTAGAAATTGGAAATAGAATAAAAGCTGCAAGAGAAGAAAAAGGACTTACACAAGAAGAACTTGGTATCCGTCTTGGATTGAACAAATCAACTATCCAAAGATATGAGGCAGGAAAAATTCTCAGAATAAAATTACCTGTTCTTGAATCAATCGCTATTGAGTTGAATGTTAATCCTGAATATCTTGCATTAAAAACTGATGATCCTAGCCCTAAACATTCTTCTCATATTATAGACTCCAACGCAACCATACTCCCGCAAGACAACGTACATATAATACCTATATATGAGAGCGTGTCGGCTGGTTTTGGTGCTTATGCTGACGATTATGTTGTAGGCTATATGCCGCTTTATATCGTCAGCGAGGAAGAAGCTAAGAATACAATGTGCATTGTCGTTTCGGGGGACAGTATGTATCCGAAGATAGAGAACGGCGACAAGATACAAGTATTAAGGCAGGACTGGGCTGAGGACGGACAGGTAGTTGTTGCCCTTATCGACGGCGAAAACGGCGTCGTGAAGAAAATCAAGTATTCTGATGACAAGATAACCCTTGTATCATTCAATCCCGAATATCAGCCGAGAGAGTTTGTCGGTGCAGAAAGAGACCGCATAAGAATACTCGGCATTGTAAAAACAGTTATAAAATCCTTATAATAAAAAAAATCCCCGTCAGCACCGCAAATACTGACAGGGATAGCACACAGAATTTTCTCCTGCATGATTACAAATACATTATATCACCAATTTAAGGCATTGTAAATGATTTCAATAAATTGTTTACAAATGTCGATTTATAGGGAGGAAAAATTATGACTTGTCCAAATTGTAAAGGTGAAAACGCACCAGGCGTGGCAGTATGTGAATATTGTGGTCACGAACTTCCGCAGCCACAGAAAATTGATAACCACGTTGAGCATAACAGCAATATCGTTCAAAATATTACATACGTTACAAATGTCCGACAGGTAACGCCAAGAGCTCCTGAAAAACGATACAGCCCAAAAAGCAAAAGAACAGCCACCATACTATGCTTACTGACCTTTTTAGGCTTTGGCGGTTTGAATAGATTCTATGTTGGAAAAATCGGTACAGGAATATTATATTTACTCACGATCGGTGGTTTCTTTATCGGAACAATATTCGACCTTGTAAAACTCTCAAAAGGTACATTCACCGATTCAAAAGGACTGGTATTAAAATAAAAAAATCTCGCCCCCAAGTGCTACCAACACTCAGAGGCGAGCAGAGCGGATACTACCAATATCAGCTCAGAACGAACAAAACCCAATCACCACAAAAGGGCTTATTCTGCCCTTTTATTATACTGCATATTATTAAATATGTCAAGAAAATAGGAGGAAAAAATCAATGAAGATCGCAGCGGCTTACGTTCGTGTTTCGACTGAAGAGCAAACAGAGCTGTCCCCTGACAGCCAGGTCAAGCTCATTCGTGAATACGCCAAGAAAAACGGCTATATCGTGCCGAAAGAATTTATCTTCCACGATGACGGCATTTCGGGACGTTCCACCGCCAAGCGGCAGGGTTTTAATCAGATGATCGGCACAGCAAAGCTCAAGCCAAAACCCTTTGACGCTATACTGCTGTGGAAATTCAGTCGTTTTGCCCGCAATCGTGAAGACAGTATCGTCTATAAATCAATGCTCCGCAAACTTGGTATCGACGTCATTTCTATCTCCGAGAATGTAGGTGACGACAAAATGTCCGTGCTTATCGAGGCTATGATAGAAGCAATGGACGAGTATTACAGCATTAACCTTGCCGAAGAAGTCAAGCGTGGTATGACAGAGAAGTTCGGGCGTGGTCTGAAAGTTTCGGGGCCACCGCTGGGCTATGATATGAAGAACGGCGAATTTGTGGTCAATGAGCAGGGGGCCGAGATCGTCCGCCGCATTTTCGATATGTACGTCAACCAAGATATGGGCTACCTCAATATCGCCCGTGAGCTGAACGCTGAGGGCATACGCACCCTGCATGGCAATGATTTTGAGACCCGCACTATCGCTTACATCATCAAAAATCCCGTCTATATCGGTATGCAGCGTTGGACGCCCGGAGGAGGTGGCTCAAAGGGTCACTACCGCTCTGTTGCAGCCGAGAACGTTGTTGTAACGCAAGCTCACCACCCTGCCATTATCGACAAGGAGCTTTTTGAAAAGGCTCAACAGAAAGCCGCAAAGGCTCGCAGACCATACGAACGCAGTGGCTCCACCAAGCACGAGTATATGCTCAGAGGCTTACTGAAATGCAGTTCCTGTGGCTCAAACCTCACAATGGGGTCGATCAAAAGCGGCACTCTGCAATGCTATCAGTACGCTCACGGGCGGTGTAAGGAGTCCCATGCTATTACTATCGGTAAGATAGACAAGGCGGTCATAGAGGACATACAGGGGCTTGTGGACGGCACAGCGACCGATTACAAGCTTGTTGACCAGTCCCCTGTCAAGCCGAAGAAAGACACATCCAAGTTTGAGACACAGCTTGAACGAGAGCGAATGAAGCTTGAACGAGTGAAGGCGGCATATGCAGACGGCATTGACACGCTGGAGGAATACAAACGCAACAAGTCGGAAGTCCTCGCCAGCATTGCAGAGCTGGAAAGCAAGCTCCGCCAAGCAAAGCCGCCCAAGCCACAGCCCACAGCCGACCGCCTGCCTGATCTGAAAGTCATGGCACAGGAAGTCCTCAAGGTCATAACCTCGCCTAATGCCACACCTGTGGAAAAGAACAACGCCCTTCGGAGTATTGTTGACAAAGTTGTCTTTGACCGCAAAACGTCAAGCATTGAAATGTATTACCTGTGTTGAAACGGCGTATTTAGGCGGTTTTAGACTGGGTATAACTTTTTGAAGTCTGGTGGCCCCGATGGCGAACTAGGCGCAGCCCTGCGCTATCTCAACCAGCGTTATACCGCCCCCTGCCGTGAAGTCCAGGCAATACTCAACGATATCGGCACCGAGGAACTCGCCCATATGGAAATGATCGGCACGATAATCTACCAGCTGACCAGAAATCTCTCGATGAAAGAGATCAAGGAAAGCGGCTTTGATACCTATTTCGCCGACCATACCACAGGCGTCTACCCTATCGCAGCCTCGGGCGTGCCCTTCACCGCCGAGACCTTCCAATGCACAGGCGACGCTATCGCCGATATCCACGAGGATCTCGCCGCCGAGCAGAAAGCTCGCCTCACCTATGACAATATCCTCCGCCTTGCCGATGACCCCGACGTCCGTGACCCGATAAAATTTCTCCGTGAGCGTGAGATCGTCCATTACCAGCGCTTCGGCGAAGGTCTGCGGCTTATCCAAGATATGCTCGACAGCAAAAATTTCTATGCCTTCAACCCCAGCTTCGATAAATAATAACAAAAGCGGATCGCAATTTTGCAGTCCGCTTTTTTGTACATATTAAAAATCTTCCTTATCAAGCTCCTTGCCGCTCTTGCTGACCTTTTTTGTTCAGCAGCAGCGAGAACGCCAGCGTCGCCACGATCAGCGCAACCATTACTATCACCGACTTGACCGTCAAATGCTTTAGCTGCGCACCGATGTACGTCTGCACCAGCATTTCAGGCATAACGCCCAGCAGCGAACCCAGCAGATACGGCCTGTATGGCATTCTCAGCGCCCCGTGTATCATCGAGACCACGTCCCCTGGCACGACCACCACTGCCCTTGAAATGTATGAAGCGAACAAGTTGTTGTCGTGACCATAATTGACCATTTTCTGCACTTTCGGATACCGCCGCTCGACCACCCTTATAAGATCGCCGCCCGATATCCTGCCCACAAGGTACGGTATCGTGAAACACACCGCAAGCCCTGCAATGTTCAGCACAACCGCCACGCCGAATGGATATATCGCACCGATGGACACGAACAGCGCCGTCAGCGGAAACACCACCGATAGCGACTTCAACGCATAAAACCCAAGAAAGACCAGCGCCGCAAGCCACAAATTGTCAGGACAATAGCTGAGGATATCGCTGAAATCGTGCTCTTTCAGAAAGAAAATACAGCAAATTATTATCACGATCGTCAGCAGAAACGGCACGAACCGCCCGTATTTTCGCACAAATCTGTTCATATCCACCGCAGCACCACCCTTCCAAGCGTTTTTGTTACTGATATTATAACATAAACGCCACCAAAAATCAATTAAGATTAAATGAAAACTCTGTTAGTGCCTTGTCACTTTGCACTAAAATACGACCCACTCCTCCAAAGCCAGCGCAAATATGCGCTTTCAGATACATAAATCCGTACAATATAGTGCACAACTGCTGATGTTCAAAGTCGAAATTCGATGAATTTTGTATAAAGTGCCGTCAATTATTGTATAAATATTTAATATTTATGCTGAATATATTTAATAGATTTAATTTGTGTATAATTACTATTGCAATGTTTTCATAAAAATGGTATAATAATGCTATAAACTACAAAATAAGGGGTAATTTTTATGAGGTATTCGGTTTACAACAAAAAAATGCGCAAACTCGTCTTTGAAACTGACAGCCTTGACGAGGCGGAAAAATACGCCAGACGTGAAATAACCAAGTCAAGGCGCCACGCCATTTACGACTGCGACCTTAAAACGTTCGATATGAAAGAGATACGAAAGGCGGCGAGATCGCCGAAATAATTCCCATAAAATTTTTTTCGCCAGCGGTTTTAATTCGCTCGTTTCTGTGCATTTTAATAGTATAAATACAAATATTGAAAAAGATCGGCGGTGAAAATGTGGCGCAAAAGGCTTACAATTTACTTAAAATACTTACGCTCTTCTCTGTTGGCGCAATTTGCTATGGCTTTATGGAAATTTTAAATAGAGGCTATTCCCACATAACAATGGGTGTGCTAGGTGGCGCTTCCCTGCTGGTGATACACATTCTCAATGGTGAGCGCAAAAAAGGCCTGCGGCTGTGGCTCGTGCTGGGGATATCCGCACTTTTCATTACGTCTATCGAGTTCCTTTCAGGGGAATATCTCAACCGCTTTCTCGGTCTCGGCATATGGAGCTATGAGGAAATGCCGCTGAATTTCGACGGGCAGATATGCCTGCCCTTTGCTTTTTTGTGGTTCGGGCTATCCTATATCGGCGTTCTTGCGGACAATTTTCTGCGCAGGCGCATTTTCAAAGAGCAGAGCATTAAGACAATCAAACAAGATAAGCTCCCAGCCGCAGTATAAATACAATAGTACAATAAAACGGACTGACTGTCATCATAACAGCAGTCCGTTTTTTTTACAATTTAATCTTAGTCTTTTGTGTACCACTTTTTCAGCACTTGCTCGCCAAGCTTGCCATATACCGTGAAATCACGGTTTTCCTTTGCCTTTTCGATAGGCGGCAAAATAGCCTTCCAATCCCACCAGAAATATCCGCAGAACCAGTCGATATCCCAAGTGGCTTCCATTGCCGAGTCATAGAAGTCAGCCTGCTCCTGCTCGTCAAGGGGTTTGTCAAGTCTGTCGTGGAAATCCCAAGGGTACTGGGTGCAGCCCTCTTCATTTCGCACGCCGATCTCGGCGAACATCAGCGGCTTGCCGAAATGCTGATGCGCCTTTTCAAGAGACTTTACCACCTCAGCCCAACGGCTGCGCATTGCGTCTTTGCCCCTGTTTACGCCGTCTGTAACTGGATAGTAGCCCGAAATGCCGATAACGTCAACATCGCCCAGCCAGTCAAAACGCTCCTCATCGCCGTGATTTATGTTGTGCATAACAATGCCGCTGTAAACCTTTCTCACCTCGGCGATAAGCGCCTTGCACCTCTTTGACTGCTTGTCCATTCCTGCCATTTCGCAGCCCGTGCATATCATTTCACAGCCCAGCTTTTCCGCCAGCTTTGCGTAATGTATCATAAACGCCGTGTACGACCTGAACCACTTGTCCCAATATTCAGGGTTCTCAGGCGGAAAATCAATTCTCGCTCTCCAAGAATGGTCAAGGCAATCCACCATTGGCTTTAGGCAGACTTTCAGTCCCAATGACTTCGCCTTCTTCACAGCGCAAGCGATATCCTCGTCCGACTGCGTTCTCTCGTAATCACCGAAAACTCTCGTGCTTGCAAAGCTCTCCTGCCAAGCATTCGCAGGAATACATATCCAGTTCAGCCCGTTTGAAGCCAGTCGCTCCATTGACTTTTCAGCCGCCTCAGTCTGAAAATCCCCTCTCTTTGAGAAAAATCCCCAAGTGTAACCCTTGCAGCAAATATCTTTATTCATTAAAAAACCTCTCTTCTATGTGTGGCGCATTTAAACACCTTTATTTGTAAATACCCTTATGGAAAATCCGCAGGTCAGCTCCAGCCTGTCAACATTTTCAAGCCGTTTCACCGCTTGCTCAGGCGTTTTGTAAAAATAGGGCGTCATCGCAAACAGGTTCATAATATCCTCGTTGCTCTCCAGCGTGACGGGATATTCAAACACGATCTCCTCGCCCTCGTCGAATTTATTCAGTCCGTATACATTCGGCTTGTTCTCATAAGGCTGATCGTAAAGCACTTCCTTCAGCTCAAAAAGGTGCCTCGACGACGGAGATACCACTACGAGCTTTCCACCTGCTTTCAAAACTCTCGCATACTCGTCGTTAGATACAGGCGCAAATGTGCACACCACAAGATCAGCAAAACCGTCGATAAAAGGCAGCTCAAAAGACGAAGCCACCGCAAAATCGCAGTTTTCCACCCCAGCTGTGTGAACTCTCGTCATACAATGTGCAACAGCCGCCTTTGAAATATCTATCCCGTAAAAATGCGCCGAGCCGATCGTCTTAGCATAGTTCACAGTAAAAAACCCCTCGCCGCAGCCGCTGTCGATAATATTCGGCGCTTTTACACCCTCGACAAGCTGTGCCATAACCTCAGCAATCTTTTGCGCCAAAGGCAGATAATAATTCCTGTCGAGAAAATCCGTCCTCGCCTTCACCATTTCAGCGTTATCACCGGCGTTTTTAGGATTACGCCCCCTTGTGGTCAAAAGGTTCACATAGCCCTTTCTCGCAACGTCAAAGCTATGCCCATTCTGACAATGCCAGACGTTATCAAGCCTTTTCAATCTCTTTTTGCATATCGGACAAACATACATATAAATCACCTTGAACATTATAACACCTTGGTATGTTTTTTACAATGGATAATTTATTAATTTGCCCCTTTTGCGCCTATCCCCCTTGTCAAAATTGCGGAAATAGGTTATAATATAAAGGTAACTGAAAATTAAACCGAAAGGAATTGATAAAATGAGCGAGATTAGAGACGAAAGCCTTTGGGAAAGCGGCAAAAGAAAGATTGACTGGGTAAGACAGAACATGTCATTGCTCAGAAGCGTTGAGGAGGATTTCAAGAGAGATCAGCCTTTCAAGGGTCTGAAAGTTGCCCTTTCTATCCATTTGGAAGCTAAGACCGCATACCTTTGCAAGGTGCTTGCAGCAGGCGGCGCTGAAATGTACATCACAGGCAGCAATCCGCTTTCAACGCAGGACGACGTTGCCGCAGGCCTTGTCCACGACGGTCTGAACGTTTACGCTTGGCACGGCGCAACTGAGGAAGAGTACCACAGACACATTTCAGAAGTAGTAAAAGTCGGCCCGAACATCATAATCGACGACGGCGGCGACCTTGTGAACCTTATCCACAACGAGTACCCCGAGCTTATCCCTAACGTTATCGGCGGCTGCGAAGAGACCACCACAGGCATTATCCGCCTTATCGCAATGAATAAGGACGGCCAACTCAAATTTCCTATGATGCTTGTAAACAACGCAAAGTGCAAGTACCTTTTCGATAACAGATACGGCACAGGCCAGTCGGTTTGGGACGGCATAAACAGAACAACTAACCTTATCGTTGCAGGCAAGAACGTTGTTGTGGCCGGTTACGGCTGGTGCGGCAAGGGCGTTGCGATGAGAGCCAAAGGTCTCGGCGCAAGCGTTATCGTCTGCGAAGTTGACCCTATAAAGGCAATGGAAGCTGTTATGGACGGCTTCAAAGTTATGAAAATGGTCGACGCCGCAAAGGTGGGCGACTTCTTTGTAACAGTTACAGGCTGCAAGGACGTTATCACAGAAAAGGCGTTTATGAATATGAAGGACGGCGCTATTCTTTGCAACGCTGGCCATTTTGACTGCGAAGTTGACGTTGCAGGTCTTAAAAAGCTGGCTGTTGAAAGCAAGCTGGCAAGAAATAACATCGACGGCTACAAGCTTCCAAACGGCAACTGGCTCTATGTTATCGGCGAGGGCAGACTGGTAAATCTTGCCGCAGGCGACGGCCACCCAGCCGAAATTATGGATATGTCCTTTGCAATCCAAGCGCTTTCCGCCGCATATCTTGTCAAGAACAAGGGCAAGCTCACGGAAAATATCGTGTATGTTCCCGACGAGATCGACAAGGAAGTTGCAAACAGAAAGCTCAAGTTCTGGAATTTGGAGATCGACAAGCTCACTCCAGATCAGGAAAAATACCTCAACAGCTGGCAGGTATAATTATCACGACCCATATAAAATCAAAGCGGACGGTGTAAAAGCCGTCCGCTTTTTTGTACTCTTTAATCTTTGTTAAGCCCTTACGCAGCGCACAGTCACACGGCTGTAACCGCTCCAAGTGCAGGAAAACAGCGTCAAATCCCAATCTTCCGCCGCCCCACGATACATTGAAGCCGTGTCCCAGCCGCCAATAAGCTCGCTGTATGACACCTCGTAGTTGAATTTTCTGCCGTAAATGTCCGTGAAAATAACCTCGTCGCCAGCATTCAGCTTATCGAGTTTGTCAAAAAACCCCTTATAATTGTGGGCGCAGATTATAAGGTCACGACCGCTCCTGCTGCCGTCATAACGACAGGGCGCAACGTTCATATCGGGATAGCTCCAGTTTTTTATGACAGGAAATTCCTGCCCGAGACTTGGCAAACTGATGGTGCCGATATAAATTTTCCCGTCCAGCTCCACGCCATTGTCGTCAACGACTTGGCTCTCCGACCCATTGTCGTTATCGTCAATGGCACTCGAAGTGATCTCGCTCTCATCGCCGATAGCCTCCTTGAGCACCGCCAGCGCACTATCCATATTGCTGACGCTCTGCTTGGCGTGAAACCAGTTATAATAGTTTAAGGACAATGCCGCCGCCAGCAGCATTGCCCCGATAATAATAAGCAAACGTCCAACGTTTTTTTTATTCATTCGCTCTCTCCAAACAGCTTATTTGCTCTTTCTGCTTATCCTCCAGCCAACTGCGATGAACACGATACCGCAGCCCGCAAGCACAGGAACAGGCCAATTGAGCGCACCTGTCTGCGGCAGCTTTTCGGGCACAGAGTCAGTTTTCTGACTGTTGTCGCCGCTTGAACCTTTGTACGAGTTCGTAATGCTGAACTCGCCGCCGCTGTTTTTCGTCACAACAGTAAAGCTCTCAGGCACGTTGATCTCCTTCACAGCCCATTCGGACTTTCCATCGCCCTTCCAAGCGTATTCCCACTTGTTTGAAGCGTCCAGCGTAACAGTCTCCTTGACCTCGCCGTCGCAATAGATCTCCACCTTAACGCTCTTCGGGATTTCCTTTTCGTCGTTATTCGGAACGACCCAAGTCTTTTTCACGCTGAAATCAGCTTCCTTGGTTATCTCCTCGATAGTGTATTTGGCATAAACAGTCATTTCGCCTTCGTCAAGCACCTTGTCGTCAACTTCAACGAACATTGCCGACGGAGTGAACTTCTGCGTTTCGCTGTCAAAGCTCTTGCCCGTCACAAGATAAAGTCCTGCGCCGTCAACAGTCAACGAAGCAATGCCCTGCTCGTCAGTCACCGCCGTTGAAGCAGCCGTCAAGCTGTCAGTTTTTGTATAATCTTCAAGAGTGTCAGCGATATCCTGCATTTGCGAAGTCTCGGTAACGCCAGAAAGATCCACGGGATATTCAGCAAAATCGCCCACCAGAGTGTATTCGCCATCTTCATTTTTTTCGGCAGCCTTAAAGATAGACCACTCAGCGCCTGCAACGGGCTTGTCCTCACGATTGCAGACAACGTTGACACGGCAGCCCTCCGCCGCATAAGCAGGCTGAGCAGCCAAGCCACACGCCGATACCGCCACGACAGCGGCACAAAGCAGCGCCTTGCCCAACTTTGTGATCCTCATATCCATATCACTTGCCCTCCTTTTTATCTGATCTGTCTATTGTTTCTTCATTATTTTCTTTTTCTTCCATTTCGTCCTTGTCAATCTTTAAAAGCGACATCGGGTCGTCATAAGGAAAACGCTTCTTTTTAGCGTCCATAACCCACAAAACCAGCAGCAAAACGAACATTGGTATCGCCACGAACGGCACGACCACCAGCGAATCTAGCTGAACAGCCTCCGCCGATATTTTCGAGGACGCCGTGCCCTCGGACTTTGTCTCAATGCGCTTTGCACGCACAAGCAGTCTGTGTGAATTGACGCCATAAGGCGTGCAGGTCGTCAGCGTAACGTGATCCTCACCTGGGATTATGTTAAGCTTTTCCATTTGATCCGGCAGCACAATGTAAATATCCTCCACCTCATAGGTGTAGACCTCTTTGAGCACCGTAATAGTGAACTCGTCACCCTCGGCAAGCTTGTCAAGATTGCTGAACAGCGTCGCCGATGGCAGACCCCTGTGCGCCGAAATAACAGCGTGAGTGCTCTCGCCGCCAACAGGCAAACTTGAACCTTGCAAATGTCCCACGGCAATGTTGAGCACACCCTCGCTCGTTCCGTGATAAATAGGCAGCTCCACCCTTATCTGCGGAATGGAAACATAACCCATTATTCCCGTGCCCGTGATATCGAGAATATCGTCATAGCCCTTGACCTTGTCATAGTCAACAAATGGAAAATCAAGCTTAGCGATCTCCTCATTATATTCCCTTGCACGCTCGATTATCGCCGCCTCTTCCTCGTCGGAAAGGTCATTTGCAGCCTGCTGATAAGCAGCCACCGCACGGCTTTGAGTTTTGGAGTTCCACCAATCGCTGACAATAGGATAAAACATTACGGAGAGCCCCACGAGCAACAGCAGGATCAGAAAAAATGTAGAAAATTTACCGCTTTTTTTACTCATAGAGTCCTCCCTAATGTCTGCCGACGGCGAACCGCCGACAGAACCAAAGGTAAAAAAATTGAATTAATTAGTCTTTCTTAGCTCTCTTCTTAGCGATGAGCAGCACGCCAGCGCCAAGAGCGATAGTCGCACCTGTGCCGTAGAAGATCTTTGTGCCGATAGAACCTGTTGTTGGGAGTGAAGCACCCTTCTTATTGATGACCTCAGTTGTCAATGTTCCATTATTTGCATCAACGGTAAAATCAGCCTTTGTGCTTGTAGCCTCAAGCTTTGTAAGCTTAGGGGCGTCAGCTGTGACATCGTGTTCAGCTGTAACTGTGAAGTAGATATCATCTATCTTGTTATACTCATCAGAAGGTGTCTTTGTCTCAACGAGTTTGTACTCGCCAGCGTCAATACCCTTAAACTCAAATTTTGATGTATTTGCTGTGATCTTTGTTACCGATTCATAGATACCAGCAGAATTTTTCTTGAACAACTCAAAGTTTGCACCTTCAAGAGGATTCTTTGCACCATCAACCTTGTTAACGATAGCCTCATATGTAAATACGATTACTGTATCGTCTGGAGTATCGCCAGTATTCTTCTCTCCCCCCTGTCCGATATTAGGGTTATTCGAATATGTAAGCTTAGCCGTGTTAGGGTTACCAGCTGAACCGATCTTAGCCTTATCTGTAAGCTTAGCCTTGTAAGTGACTACGACTTTATCAGAAGTTGTAAGTGCACTATTCGCAATTTTAAGGTTTCTGATCTCAAGTGTAAAGCCATTTCCTGTCTCTGTAACAGTATAGTCAGTACTTGCCAGTTCGTTTGAACCAGCCATTACTTTGAACGTTGTTTTGTCAAGTTTAAGACCATCAGTAAAGGTATCTGTAAACTTATAGTAATATGAATCATAAGCTGCATAATCTGCTGGAAGTGTACCAGTAAGCTGGAACTCTACCAAATCGCCGATATCCATATCAGCTGAATCCTGCCAGTCTGTTTGTGTTCCCGCAGTATCGTCAACATCAATAACTTTCTTTTCAAGCGTTGGCGCGTCCTGCTTGAGTGTGATAGCAGTACTGCCCTCAACCTGGAGAATTGATCTGCTTATAGAATCACCAGTTGTTATTGTCTCAATAGAATCAGTTATAAGATAGTAACCATTTTCAACATCAGCAAACTGGCCATTATTTGCCTTTGCGCCCTTTGTTTTATCAACAACGCCCTCGATAACGCTTGCAAGAATATTAGCCTCTGTATTAGCACCTGTCTTTAAAGTATTGCTGCTGATCTTAGAGAAAGCTTCAGCAAAATCAGCTGCTGTTGAAGAGTCAGTCAAAGCTGCAATTTCCGAAATACCTTTAAGTGTTGTGTTTGCCTGAAGTGCTGTTCTAAGTGCAACGCCATTATCTGTAATAGCTGAACCCCACTCAACACTTGTGAGCACATCGTTTGCATATGTACCCGTAAAGATTTGATAAGCAGTATAAGAATGATTTTTCTTAGCCTCAGTTACCGTAATTGTGTTAGCATCAGCTGCAAAAGCGCTGAAGCTTGCAGTAGCAACTACTGTTGAAACCGACATCACCGTTGCCGCAGCTATAGCTGCAAATCTCTTCATTGTTTTCATAATAACATTTCCTTTCACAAAAAAATTAAAATTACATTGATCTGTCCCTAATCACATTCTATCATCATTATCAGCGCTCTTTGCGCCTGCGTTTTGCGATCAGCAGAGCCGCCGCCGTCGCTGACAGCGCACCGCCTGCAACAACAAACCCTGCAACGCCTCTGCCGCCCGTGGTCGGGAGCTTTCCAGTCCTGCGTACAAATTTGTTGTATACCTGTATCGACTGACCCGTCTTTGTCAGATCAATACAGCTGTCCGTCGTGCCGTTGTATCGGTAATACGGAATGTAGTTCGTCTTGGAGATATCTGTTTCGCCAAGCTTGACTTCCTCGAACCAGTAGTAATAAGTCTGACCTCTGTTGTTAGTCTTTTCAAGCTCGATATCAGCCGACCAGTTGTCGGTTGCTGTAACTGTAACAGTCTTCCACAAGAACTTATTGCCATCGTCCGCACCGCTGTATGGGTTATCATTGTCCTTTGGCGTTATATTACCGCCGCTGACAGTCTGATTTGCGGTAAGACTGTACTTTGAACTTGAATCTCCCTGAAATTCAGCCTTAACAGTTATATCATCAGAAATATTTGAAAGTTTCAAAGTAACAACCGAGCCACTACTATTCTCAGAATATCCAACTGACATATACTTACTTGTCTTATCCCAAGTAAGATCATTACCATTCTTACTAGTGCATTTTATCTCGTCAATTACATCGCCGTTCGACTTTACAAGTTTTATAGCTCCGCAATTGCCCGTAATCCAAGCATTGCTTAAACCAAATGTGAAATTTCCGTCGCCACCGCTAGTTATCAAATAGCTGTCAGAAATATTTCCATCGTTTGCCATTGTACCGGTCTTTCCATTCTGGTTGTAGTTTACTTCAAACTTCACATTCTGTGTAACATCACCCGTAAAGCTGTTGAAGTTGCTAGGCACATCGTTCTTATCCAGCGACCTGTAAACATTGAACGTAAGCGTGTCGCCCGAGTGTCCACTGTCTCCATCAGACCACACCTTTTTGAGCTTAACATTCACCTTGTCAACATCAACAGTCGCAATGCTGTTTGTGATCGTCGCCGTGCCAATGCTTTGGGCATTGTTTGCGTAAGTGTATGTAACGCCGAAGCCCTTCGGAACTGACTGTTCAAGCACATAATAGTAATATGTGTTGCCTGCACCATCATCCTTTAGCAGATTGTCAATAACTGTCTTCCAATTCTTAGCCTTTTCAAGCTTTACAGTATTTACCTTCTTGCAATCCGTCGGCAATCCATTGTCACCATTGACCCTTGTAGGGCTGTTAGGCGCAACCGTTGACTGATAAATGTCAACGTCTATGGAATCCTGCCGAATCTCGTTCTCAGCAAGAGCGTTTCCGTTCTCGTCCTTCCAGTTCTTTATAATGGTCAGACCAGTCATATTCGTGACTTTGATCGTGCCGCTCTTTCTCGCCGCATTGCCCTCATAAACAGCCGTGTAAGTCTTTTGTGTAGTTGAATCTGTGCGAGTCTCTTCAATGTAATAATACAACTGCTTGTAAGTATTACCTACCTTCTCACAACCGCTTAATGACGGCCAAGTGTAAGACCATTTGCCATCTGAAAGCTCAACAGGATTTGTAATTCTATCGCCTTTACTATCCCTATCGACCTTCACAGCGTCCGTTGGCAAACCGCTGGATATTTTGGTCGTGGACTTCCAAAGCTTAAACTCGACCTTATCGCTGGTGTGGTTTTCGCTTCCGTCGCTCCAAACCTTGTCCGCCTCGATCGTCACCTTGTCAACAAGGTTCGTGATCTTGAATACGTCGCCGTTCTGAACGAACTGATAATCACTCGTCTTGATATTGTTAGGCAGCTTTTCAGGCGCTACCCTGTAAGCAAAGTATATTGGCGTATCATCAAGCTGATAACCGTCCTGCGCCTTTGTCTCGACCAGCTTGTAAAGATAACCCGTCTGAGTTTGACCTGTCTGAATAGGCGGTTCAAGCTGCAATGCGCAGTCCTCTGTGGACTTGACCTCAAATTCTTCTGCGAGTTCTTGGGATGTGTCATCATCTGTGCCCCATACTACGACCTTTCTGTTATTAACAGGATTTAACGTAAATTTAGTCGCAGGCAGCCAGCCGTAGGTTGCGTTCTCGCCCTCACCGATCTTTGCATACTTCCAAAGCTTGAAGCTTGCATTAAGCTTGAGGCTGTAATCTCCGCCGTCGACCTTTTCGATCTCGAACGGCTCAACTGTGCTTGAAGTACCCTTTGACTGGTCAAGCAACTCAAATGAATTGTTTGCGCTGTCGTTGTCTGTGGTAGCAGCCAAATCTGTGTCGAATGAAATATTGTTTATAGCGTCAACAACAAAAGACTCGTTCTTTGCGTCCTCTGCATTTGCAGGGTGACCCGAGTAAGTGTACTCGATCTTTAGATACTTTGAATCCGGAACAGTAAGCTCCATTTTCTTAGCATACTCACGATGCACCTTATTGAATACAGGGTTCGTTTTAACAAAATCTGTTATAGTTCCCGTAATATCAGGTGAAGCGTTGGTAAGATCAAGTTGTACTTGAAAGCACATCTGATCAGCGCCTTCAATATACTTGTTTGAAACATCTAAAGGAATTGTGACCTGTTTTGCATTCAAACCATAATTAGAATTAACACCGGAAATAGTTTTGAAATATCCACCCGACATATATCCACACGCAACATAGTAGTGATTTATCACACCGTCACCAGCTGAACTTGGCAGTTCTACTGTTATCTCACTTGAAGAACCTTCCGCACCGCTCTGAGGTGTTACATAAAATGCCACCTGGTCTTTGCTGCAAGATATAAGCTTCGAAGTGCTCGTATACTGAACCGACTTAGGCGCATCCTCAGCAAGTGTGTAGCTGTATTCGTCAGTAGTAAGCACATTGCCTGTGCTCATATCGGTGATCTTGATGTTCTTGAGCTGTATATCCGCAGCAGAATTGCCGTCGATATAAATGGTATCTGTTACTAAATGTCTATTGTTACTTTCGCCTTGATAATATTTTCTCGTTGCAGTATTACCGCACTTGATAAGGTCAGTCAGCGTGATCGTATCACCAATTGCAAGGTCAAGTGCCTTTGGATTTACCTCAACTGTGTACCTGATCTCACAACCATCTTTCGCAGCATTAGACTCTTTCGCTATATTCTTTTCCTTAACAGTCTGCGTCTGCGATATCTCCGAATAACCATTATTGATATCTTGGAGCTTGTTATTGAAATCAATGTAGCCCTTAGTGTTGATAGCGTTTCTTACATCCTCGACCTTTGCGATCGTACTGTAAAAGATCTCCCACTTGTATGTTTTATTTGCTATGATCTTAAAATGTACTTTGCCATCAGCATAGCTATAACTTCCGTACCATTTGCTCTTATTGGTATCAAGATAACTTATATTGCGATCTGCGTCTTCAGGTCCGCCATTGAACTTGAGGTAATCAGCATTTTCATAAAGTATCATACCATCAGGCAAAGTATCAACAAGATCGATAGTATCTTTGTCAGTATACTTAGCCGACTCATTGACCACGATCTTCCAATCGAACCTGTAATACTTCACGCCGTCAATAGTCACAGTCGGCAGAGACTTCAGATCCTTCACGGAATTGTCAGCCGAACCCGTCTCAGCGTCAAGCTTCTGATAAGGAGTGTCACCTTTGTCCTTGATGTCAAAAGTGCCGTCCTTCTCGATAGCCTTATTATTATAGTGAGCCGTGTTCTTGAAACTTATCTTAGTTCCCTGCTCAACGGCCTTAACATCTATCTTGCCCTCATATGTGACCCTGATATTGCAAACATTGTCAAGCGCATCAATATCAGCAAATTTTATCGCATAAGACTTTTCGTCAGGCTCAACCGTCAGTGTATACCAGTTGTTAGGAACTTCCTTGTAATTATAATCGTTTTTATCATTATAAAACAGCTTGAAAGTATCCTTAGAGATCGTCTGATAAAGAGTCTTGCCATCCTTGTCAGCCGCAGTCATCTCATCGGTGATAGTGTTGTTTCTGAAATTGCCCTTAGTATGCTTGAGCTCAACAGTCCAAGGCACCTTGACATACTCGCCGTCCTGCGTTACATTATCGAACCACTTGTTGTCGCTGTCAGTCGGCTCATATGTAACTGTCTTTGTATCAGTAAGTCCGCCAAAGTCGACCTTATTCTCATAATCCTTCTTCACGCTGATACCAGCATTATTCTCAATATCCGTGACCTTAGTCACATATTCGATATTGACCCTAGTCGCATCGCCAACGTCCGGCAAAATTATTTTGCCATTCGCAGCGTCAACTTTAACATCAATAGTCTTACCGTCAGCCGTAACTTTAAGTGTTCCGTCCTTGATATGCTTGAACATTTCATCCGTAACAGGCATATCCTTGAATGTGACCTTTTCGTCAAACTTATCAATAGTGATAGACCACTTGATCTCGCCGTTAACGCCGTCAGAAGTCGAACCGTCCTTCTTTACTGCGAACTTAGTGCTCTTAACAGTAGCAGAAGCGTACTTGCCATCGTAGTCATTAGTAGTTCCAGGCGGCTGCAGTCTGACTTCATTCTTGTTGTCGACCTGTGTCTTATCAAGCGGTGTCTTGTAAGTCAAAGTCAGCTTGCTGTCCTTTGTGCTTCCAAGTGTAAGCTTGTTGCCATCTCGGGTGAATGTAACATTTTGACTGTTGCTGTCAACCAGTTTGATATCCGTCGTATCATTTTTAGCAAACGCACTATCTCTCAGAATATATCCATTAAGATCAGCACCAAGCCTGTTGTCAACAGTTATCGTCCATTCAACTGTGTTATTATTGTAATCAGCCTTGCCCGACTTCTTGACGGAATCATAATCGCCGATCCAAGTTCTGCCCTCAACGGTTGCGTTCTTGTCACCATCATATTTAAGCTTTGCACTGTTAGTAACATTCGTGCCATAACCTAAAACGAGGTCAGAGCTATCAGGATAAGGCGTTGTGTAAGTGATCGTTACTTCTTTTTCCTTACAGCCCTCAGCAAAAACGAACTTTCCGGCTTCATTGACCGAACCGGCTTCCGCAGGAACAACAGTAATAATTGAAGCCTTTGCAAACTGTTCGTCCTCGATCTCGTTAAGAACACCGCTTATCGGGTTCGTGACCGTTATCTTCCAAGTTATCGTCTTACTGTCAGCATTATTCGTACCGGTCTTCTCAAGACCCATCGTCAGCGGTTTAAAGCCTTTAACTTCAACCTTTTTGTTACCAAAAAAAACGTCAGATTTGTTGTCAAGTTCATTATCTTTACGTTTGAGTGTTGCATCAAATTCGACTTTACCAGTTATCGCCGAACTCTTGTTCTTCTCCGCATAATCGGGAATAAACTCAATAAAAATGTACTTTTCACCTTTGATCTCAATGATCTTATAGTGACCCGAAACATTCTCTTCACCCAAATCAGCGTCTGGATTTGAGTAACTGTCATCCTTGATAGTTCCCCAACCATTAGCAGGCAAACCGCCCTCTGGTATCTTGACATTTCCGTCTACCTTGCAGAAAACAAATCTGTCTTTCAAAGCACCTTGAGCAAAGTTAAAATCGACCCTGAATGATACATCTCTCGTTTCATCAGCGCCTGTACCGGTACCAGAATAGTTCTTATCATTACCTGCATTATCCTTGGCTATCGAAGCATCTGATGGATCGAATATATCAAAGCTTTGCTCCTTACCATTCATATCGGTAAAAGTAACTTTGCTGTCATTCGCCAGCACCACAACATCATCTTTCGTCGCACTAATGGCAGGCATTATCAAGCTCGATACCACCGATATCACAACGACTACCGAGAGCACAAGACCGCATAACCTGCTGCGCCGCTTTCTGGTGCCGCTGTCAGCGTATTCTTGGAGCTTCATTCCAAAATTCTGCAAAACAGCTTCCTCCCTTCTGATCTTATTCCTATGATCTTGCTATCCATTCTCTCCGCCTCCGTCAATCAACTCCGCCGACTTTTTTCAGCGGTGCGATCCTGAAAGCAACCTTTCCAATGACCGCCTCTTCGGCAATGCAGCCTATCCTCTTTGTACGGCTGTCTACCGAAGTGGCTCTGTGGTCACCCATAACGAAGATCCTTTCGTCCGGCACTTGATAAGGCATTTCTATATCGCACTCACCCAGCGCCTTTTCATCTATATAAGGCTCGTCCAGCACCTTGCCGTTTACATAGACCGTGCCGTCGTCCTTGATATCAACTGTATCCCCTGCCACAGCGATAACACGCTTTAGCAGTATCTTATTATTATAATAGAACGCAACAATATCGCCCTTGTCGAACTTTCCTCTCTTGCGGCATACCACAAGCTCGTCATTTTCAAGCGTAGGCGTCATACTCGTTCCCGTAACTCTCAGCACAGGCAGAAAGAGCATTGATATTATAACAGC
This sequence comes from Ruminococcus sp., assembly GCF_019423705.1. Classification (GTDB taxonomy): domain Bacteria; phylum Bacillota; class Clostridia; order Oscillospirales; family Ruminococcaceae; genus Hominimerdicola. The sequence goes on from NZ_JAHZAX010000009.1 coordinate 43,048, forward strand.
CAGTGCCGCCACCACAAGCAGCGAAGCTATCGTGCTGCGAAGCACCCTCTGATATTCCCTGCGGCTGCGCCTCTTTGTAACAACAGCCTCAAGCACTTCCACATCGGGCATTTCAAGCTGGCTGACCGCCCCGTTCTCAGAGCCGTTCACACTAACTTTCACCCTCAGCTACCTCCGCCTCAGTCTGTATGTTATCGTTTTCACATCGTCCGTTTGACACCGCCCGCTCGATCCTTTCCAGCCGCTCAACGATATCTTCCTTATTAATAAGGAGCTCTTTGAGCCGCTCATTCTCTTTCACAAGCGAGTCATATTCCTTTCTGAGACTGAACATCAACTCCAGCAGTTCGCCCTTAGAAAGTCTGTTCAATTCTTTCTCAGTCATTATATTCTCCTGTTCATATATTAAGGCAATTTTGCCTTCTATTTATACATATTATAACATTACGTTTTTCTCTTGTCAATCCCATAAAACCGCAGAAGACCTGTTCACTGGCTTTACTTTATTTAAAATTTTCTAACACTTTTATTGTTATTTTCGCTTGAGAATTTCCAATTTCAAATTACACACATAAGCCCATCATATGATCCCCATCTTAAAAACCGCCTGTTTTAATATACTTTTTCATCTATCCCTACCGCCCTGCTATGAATACCTTTGTCCCGTTTTCGTAAACCCAATGTTCAAATTTTTATATCAAACTATACCTCATCACTATTTATTAATATTTTCTGAATATTGCCGCATTTTATTAATTGCACTTAACATATTTACATGTATAAACTTTGCTGTACAAATTATCGCCCACTATTTTCTGACAAGTTTATACGCTTTACACATCAAATCCGCAAAACAGCGCAAAAAATGACCCCTCAGAGAATCCTCCAAGGGGTCAGATATATGCAATTAAATTATGCAGAAAAAGCTGTCAAGTAAAATTACTTCATAGCCTCTTCAACTGCAACTGCACAAGCAACAGTAGCGCCTACCATTGGGTTGTTACCCATACCGATAAGACCCATCATCTCAACGTGTGCAGGAACTGAAGAAGAACCGGCAAACTGAGCGTCGCTGTGCATTCTTCCCATTGTATCAGTCATACCATAAGAAGCAGGACCGGCAGCCATATTATCTGGGTGCAGAGTTCTACCTGTTCCTCCGCCGGAAGCAACTGAGAAGTACTTCTTGCCCTTCTCAAGTCTTTCCTTCTTGTATGTACCTGCAACTGGGTGCTGGAATCTTGTTGGGTTAGTTGAGTTACCTGTGATAGATACGTCAACATTTTCCTTCCACATAATAGCAACGCCTTCTGTAACGTCGTTAGCACCGTAGCAGTTAACCTTAGCTCTCAGACCGTCGGAATAAGCCTTGCGGAATACTTCCTTAACTTCGCCTGTGTAGTAATCCATCTCTGTCTCAACATATGTGAAGCCGTTGATCCTTGCGATGATCTGTGCAGCGTCCTTGCCAAGACCGTTAAGAATAACTCTCAGAGGCTTTGTTCTAACCTTGTTTGCCTTCTCAGCGATACCGATAGCACCCTCAGCAGCAGCGAATGACTCGTGACCTGCAAGGAATGCGAAGCACTCTGTATCCTCTTCAAGAAGCATCTTGCCGAGGTTACCGTGACCAAGACCAACCTTTCTCTGGTCAGCAACAGAACCAGGGATACAGAAAGCCTGAAGACCTTCACCGATAGCAGCAGCAGCGTCAGCAGCTCTTGTGCAGCCCTTCTTGATAGCGATAGCGCAGCCTACTGTGTAAGCCCACTTAGCGTTCTCAAAGCAGATAGGCTGAATGCCTTCAACAAGCTTGTAAATGTCAAGACCCTTAGCCTTGCAAACATCAGCGCACTCTTCAATAGTGTTGATGCCGTACTGATTGATAACAGCAAGGATCTGTTTTTCTCTTCTCTCGTATGATTCAAATAAAGCCATTGTTACAAATCCTCCTTATTCTTTTCTTGGGTCAACGATCTTAACTGCATCAGCAACTCTGCCGTACTGACCCTGAGCCTTCTCGAACGCTGTGTTAGCGTCGTCGCCGGCCTTGATGAAGTCCATCATCTTGCCGAAGTTTACAAACTTGTAGCCGATGATCTCATCATCTTCATTAAGTGCAAGACCTGTAACATAACCGTCTGTCATTTCAAGGTATCTAGGACCCTTAGCAAGTGTACCATACATAGTACCGACCTGTGAACGGAGACCCTTACCGAGATCTTCAAGACCAGCGCCTACTACAAGACCGCCCTCAGAGAACGCACTCTGTGAACGACCGTAAACGATCTGGAGGAAGAGCTCTCTCATAGCTGTGTTGATAGCGTCGCAAACGAGGTCTGTGTTAAGAGCCTCGAGAACAGTTCTGCCTGGGAGGATCTCAGATGCCATAGCAGCTGAGTGTGTCATACCGGAACATCCGATAGTCTCAACGAGACATTCCTGGATAACGCCTTCCTTAACATTAAGTGTAAGCTTGCAGCAGCCCTGCTGTGGTGCACACCAGCCGATACCGTGAGTAAAGCCGGAGATATCCTTAACTTCCTTAGCCTTTACCCATTTAGCCTCCTCTGGTATTGGAGCAGCGCCGTGAGCAACGCCCTGAGCGATAGGGCACATTGTTTCAACTTCGTGAGAATAAACCATTATTTACATAACTCCTCTCAAATAATTTTGGTGTAAATGATGTATTTTACATACACCTACATTATACCTCATATTTTATCATTTTTCAAGTCGTTTTTCACATTTTTAATATTTTTTACACAATATCCGCCATTCATAATTGAATAAAGCACCGCACAATACTATTATAAGTGTCCAAAAGCATAGATAAATGGGCTGTCGGGGACGCCAGCCCCTACACATACATTTGATCGTCAAATAGATTTATGAATGTAGGGGACGGCAAGGTCGTCCCCTTGGATGGCGTCCTCGACGTCCCACCTGCTCTCTGCCTAATGTGTAAATGCTCTTTCTGTCGATAATCCACATTGTCAACACACCGTAAGTTAACATTTTCCCAAAACGTCTAATTTCATTGAAATTTTACCCATTAAGATTTGTTAAAAAACTGTTACACCTATTGATAAATTTTCAAAATGTGTTATAATGTAAGGTATAGAATTGTGCATTTAGTAAAAAAATATTTTATGAGGTGATTTGACAATGACAGAAATGGAATTATATAAGCTTTGGTGCGAAAAGGCCGTTGACGACCCTGACCTTCAGACAGAGCTTAAATCTATCGAAGGCGACGAAGCCGCTATTCAGGACAGATTTTACAGAGACCTTGAATTCGGTACAGGCGGACTCAGAGGCGTTATCGGCGCAGGCGCTTACAGACTCAACGTTTATACTATCAGACGTGCTACACAGGGTCTTGCCGACTATGTGAACGGCGCATTTGAAAACGGCAGCGTTGCTATCGCTTACGACAGCCGTATCAAGTCCGACAAGTTCGCTAAGGAAGCTGCCGCAGTTTTGGCTGCAAACGGTATCAAGGTATATATCTATTCAGAGCTTATGCCAACTCCAATGCTTTCTTGGGCTGTTAGAGAGCTCAAGTGTCAGGCAGGTATAGTTATCACAGCTTCACATAACCCTGCAAAGTACAATGGTTATAAAGTATACGGCGAGGACGGCTGCCAGATCACTCTCGACGTTGCAAATACAGTTATCGGCAAGATCAACGCTGTTGAAATGTTCGGCGGCGCTAAGGTCATCGACTTTGAGGACGGTATCAAGTCCGGCAAGATCGAATATATCAAGCAGGAAGTTATCGACAAATACCTCGATAAGGTGGCTCAGCAGGGCGTACATACTGACCTCGTTGCTGACAGCGGCCTCAAGGTAGTTTATACTCCTCTTAACGGTACAGGTAATAAGCCTGTAAGAGCTATCCTCAAGAAGATCGGTATCAAGGAAGTTACAGTCGTTCCTGAGCAGGAAAACCCAGACGGAAACTTCCCAACTTGCCCATTCCCTAACCCTGAGATCAAGGAAGCTCTTGCAAAGGGACTCGAGCTCTGCAAGACTGTTAAGCCTGACCTCCTACTCGCAACAGACCCAGACTGCGACAGAGTTGGTATCGCTGTTCCTGATCCGGACGGTAATTACGTTCTCTTCAGCGGTAACGAAGTAGGCGCAATGCTCCTCAAGTATATCTGTCAGGAAAGAACAGCCCTCGGCACAATACCAAAGAACCCTGTTGCCGTAAAGACTATCGTTACAACAGATATCTGTAAAAAGATCGCTGCCGAGTACGGCGTTGAGCTTAGAGAAGTCCTCACAGGCTTCAAGTTCATCGGCGAGCAGATCGGCTTCCTCGAGAAGGACGGTGAGGACAGCAGATATATCTTCGGCTTTGAAGAGAGCTACGGCTACCTCGCAGGCTCATATGTAAGAGATAAGGACGCCGTTGTAGGTTCAATGCTCATCTGCGAAATGGCTGCATTCTACCGCACAAAGGGTATCTCACTCCTCCAGGCAAGAGAAGATATGTATAAGAAGTACGGCAATTACCGCCACAGCCAGAAGTCATTCCAGTGCGAAGGCGCAAGCGGTATGGAGAGAATGAAGGAAATAATGGCCAACCTCAGAACAAACCCACCAAAGGCTATCGGCGGCCTCAAGGTAGTTGACATCGCCGACTACCTCGCTTCCGAGGAAACAAACCTCGAAACAGGCACTAAGACAGTTCTCACTCTGCCAAAGTCCGACGTTATCGCATTCAAGCTCGAGCAGGGCGCAAGCGTAATAATCAGACCTTCCGGCACAGAGCCAAAGATCAAGGCATATTACACAACTATCGGTGAAACAAGAGCCGACGCAGAAGCACAGGAAGAAAAGCTCGTTGAAGACTTCAAGGGCATTCTCGGCTTCTAATAAATAAAAGATAAAACGCAAAAGCGTAACATAAAGAGCAGACATTTTTGTTGTCTGCTCTTTTTTGTTTTTGCAAAAAACAAAGGCGACCCAAACGAGCCGCCCATAAAAACTATAATAATAGACAAAGCGAAAGCAAGTCAAGCGAACGAAGTTCGCAACGAAAAATATCATCGCCGCAGGCGATCCCTTCATTCCTCATTCCTCACTTATACTTTGATTTTCCTATACTCTCCCGGCGTCATATTCTCATACCGCTTGAATACCACAGAGAAATAAGACCCGTCCTGAAAACCCACCTCGTCCGATATCTCGCCAATGGTCTTGTCGGAGTAAACAAGCAGATCCTTTGCGTGCTGGACCCTCACCTGCGCAAGATATTCCATCGGCCGAAGCTGGAAATTCTTCTTGAAAAGCCTGCATAAATGCTGCTCCGATACCCCTGCGATCGCCGCAAGATCACAAAGCTTTATCTGCTCCGCATAGTGCTCCTCAATATATTGCAAAACCTCCGCCAAAGCCACAGACTGCGCCGTGTAAAATGACGAAAGCCTGTTGTCTGCGATTTTTCGGTATTCGATAAGCAAGTCGTAAAGCTGCGCCGACGCATAATGATTGCCGTAAAGCTTGTCGCTTTTTATGGTGTAATACATCTTCGTCATTATCCGCCGTAACCTGTCCGTGTCGCAGTTTGGAATGTGGGTGAACTTGTTGAGCTTCCACTTGTCAAAAAGCACAGCCACTTGATCGCCCGAAAACGCTATCCAGTCAAGATACCAGCCGCCATCGCCAACTGCGTGATATTCGTGAGGACAGTACGCAGGTATGAAAAACATCGAGTTTTCGCCGATCTTCGTGACCTCGCCATTTATTATAACTTCACCCTCACCTGAGCGTGAAAGAAATATCTGCGGATATTCGTAACCCTCCGCCCTCTTTATCGGAAACTGCCAGCTCTCCAGCCCCAGCCCCACAACATAAAAAGGCAGCCCTTTTTCATCGCCGATGACCGGATAGATCTGCTTGAACATCAGCCTTCCCCCCTTGTCTATTTTACCATTCAAATTAATGATAACACCCCAAGGATAATTTGTCAAGTGAACGAAACAAATCCCACAAACCAACTACCCTTTTTGTGAATTATGTCAAATATCCGCACACATTTTCTATATTATTGCCTTATTCTTTAGAGCTACTTCTGAAGAATAAAGACACAATAAACGCAAACAGCATAGCCGCCGTGATACCCGCCGCTGAAGCAGTCAAGCCGCCCGTGAATATGCCGAGAAAACCTATCTTGTCCACCTGATCACGCACCCCGTCATAAAGCAGATATCCAAATCCGGTCAATGGCACGCTTGCTCCACAGCCTGCAAAGTCAAGAAGCGGCTTGTAAAGCCCCAGAGCCCCGAGGATAACACCGCCCACAACATATGCCACAAGTATCCTCGCAGGGGTCAGCTTCGTGAAATCTATCAGCACCTGTCCGATTGCGCAGAAAACTCCTCCGATGATAAAAGCCCAAATATAGTCCATTTAATCACTTCCTTTCTCGCTGGATATCCATACCAAATGTGATATGGAAGGTATGCTCTCCCCCTGCTGGTTCACCGTCGGCGACATAAGCGCACCCGTCGCCGCAAAGAGAATGTTCTTTATCTCCCCTGCCCTTATCTTCGGCAGAAAATATCCGCACAAAACGCTTCCGGCGCAGCCACAGCCGCTACCCCCTGCGTGTATATCCTGCTCCTCAAAATCGTATAGCATCATTCCGCAGTCCTTGTGATTGTCCCTGATGTTTATATCCTCACGCTCAAAAAGCTCGCAAAGTATCCTGCTTCCCACCTTGCCAAGATCGCCCGTGACGATGTAATCAAAATCGCAAGGCTTCATTCCCGTGTCCGTGAAAAATGTGCTGATAGTGGAAAACGCCGCAGGCGCCATTGCCGCACCCATATTGTTTGCGTCGCTCACGCCCATATCCACGATCTTTCCAATGGTACAGGCTCGGATATACGGCGGCTTGTCCGAGGGGGCAACCACCAGCGCTCCCGAAGCCGTGGCAGTCCATTGGGAAGTGGGCGTGCGCTGTCCGCCGTAATTGAGGGGAAAGCGGTATTGCCGCTCAGCGGTGCAAAAGTGCGACGACGTCACAGCCATTGCTCTGTCCGCCACCTCCCTGTCAACAAAAAGTGAAGCCAGCAAAAGCCCCTCCGCCATTGTTGAACACGCCCCGTATATGCCAAGAAACGGCATTTCAAACGCCCTAATGCCATACGTCGTACCAACGCATTGATTCAGAAGATCGCCGCCAAAAAGCACGTCAATGTCCTGCGGCTCCAGGCCAGCCTTGTCAAGTGCGTGAAGCACCGCCTGCTTTTGAAGCTGGCTCTCACCCTTTTCAAAAGTGTCCGTAGTAAAATAAGGATCCTCGTTTATCTTGTCAAAATAATCGCCCAGCGGACCCTCTTTCTCCATTTTTCCGCCTATCGCCGCCGAAGTTATCACCGAAGGGCAGCTTTTTGTGAATTTTGTCGCCTTTGCCATATATAAACATTCCTTTCATTCAAATTTATCACTTTTATTTTCCGCACATATAATGATATTATGCACGCCAAGCATTTTTTCGCAAAAAACATACCAAGAAAAATATTATTAATTTCTTAAACAGTTCTTAAACCGAAATCATTTTAATTGACAAACGCCTTAAAATAAGGTATACTTTAATATGTCGTATTGTTTCTGATTATGTTAAATTATGCGAAAATTTATTTTTTATGAAGAATAATATATAACGATAGTTAAGTAAGAATTTAAGAATGGAGAAAAAACTATATGAAGAATACCCAAGAGCCTACCGAGCCACGGCAAAAGCCCACGCCCGTGAAACTTTCAAGAAAAGAGCTTAAAAAAGGCGCAAAAGTCCGCCTAAAGCGCAATTATATCGCCTGTATCGCCGTATGTTTTATTATGGTGTTCGTCGCAGGCGAGTATGGTTCCACCACCCAAAATGTTTCGAGCTACGATAACACCCACGTTGCCGACCTCAAATATGACGCCGAGGACAAGGAAGAGATCATCAAGGATATGATGACCAACCACCTCACCGCCCAAGAAGTCAGCGACAAATGGCAGATCGACAACCCCGATGCAGTCACAAAATGGCTCCACGCCTATAAGGAATACGGCGTTGACGGCCTTAATTCAAAGGAAGTCACCTTTTTCGGCTCGTCAAGCGATACCTCGAACCTTGAAGCCCTTGCGGACGCATTTTCATTCAGCCGCAACGCCAAGGACAAAGCGCAGGACTATCTTAACAAGCGTCTCAACAATTTCACCACCTCGGCGTCAGTCTATTTCGACAGCGCCACAAAATCAAATTCCTACCAGTTCTCTCTTCTGACCGCAATCACAAACATCCTCAGCAAGAAAGCTGCTTGGGATACGATAGTGTCGTTTCTCTACTTCCTGTTCAATCTGCTTTTTACAATATTTATCATAAATATCCTGTTAGTCTGTGAGCGTAGATTTTTCCTTGAAAACCATACCTACAAAAAGACAAAAATAGGCAGACTGGGCTTTCTCTTCCGTGAGCGAACCCTCCACCCTGCCAAAACAATGTTCGTCACCAGCATTTTTCAGACCCTCTGGGCGTTCACGATCATCGGCTACCCTATCAAGTATTATTCCTATTCAATGGTGCCATTCATCTGCGCCGAGAACCCAAATATCAAAACACGCAAGGCAATAAAGCTTTCCACAGCAATGACCCGTGGCTATAAATGGCAGCTTTTCAAGCTCGACCTTTCAATGATCGGCTGGTCGCTGCTTTCAAGCATAACATTCGGCGCCGTGGGCGTTTTCTGGTCAAACCCATACACAACAGCTATCGACGCCGAAGTCTACCTAAAGCTCCGCCGTGAAGCTATCAAAAACAAGCTTCCAAATTATGAAGAGCTCGACGACGATCTCCTCGACCTTGATTTCTATGAAGAACGCCTCGCCGAGGAAGCAAAAGCCAATGGCGAAAACCCCGATATCGTCAGAAATATCCCCGTCTATACCCTAAAGACCCAGCAGCCCGAAGGAGGTGAAGCATAATGGAAATGGAAAGAGCCTTGACCCTTGACGATCTCCGAGAGTTCGACCAATACCCCGGCCTTGAAGTCAACAAGACCTCACATTTCAGCCGCTTCGCCAACAAAACGATCATTCATCGTGACTATCATCGTGACTACACGCTGATGACATATATCCTGCTTTTCTTCATCTTCGCCCTTATCGGCTGGCTTTGGGAAGTCGGTATCCATATCGTTGAGGACGGCGTTTTCGTCAATCGTGGCACAATGTTCGGCCCTTGGCTGCCGATATACGGCTTCGGCGGCGTCTGCGGAGTAATAATCCTCAAACGCTTCATCGACCACCACGTCCTCACATTTTTCCTTGTCGTGACCCTCTGCTCAGTTGTGGAATATTTCACCAGCTGGTATCTCGAGACCTTCAAGCATATGAAATATTGGGATTACACAGGCTATTTCTGCAACCTCAACGGCAGGATATGCCTTGAAGGAGCTTTGATATTCGGCTTCGCAGGCTGCGCAGGAATATATATAATGGCGCCGTTCTTTGACGATCTGCTGAAAAAGATACCGTTCAAAGCAAGGCTAGCCGCCTGCATAATTCTCGTGACACTTTTCTGCTGCGACGCCGTATATTCCAAAGCCCACCCAAATCAGGGCAAAGGCATAACAGATTACGCCTATAACACTACAGGCTTTTTCATCTGCGAAGTCCGCAAAGACCGCCCCGACGATCTCGGCTCGCACCTTTATCACATATTGTAAACTGACAATTGCGCAGAACATTGCCGACAATACAAATGTTGATACGCAATATAACAACGCAGCAAACCCAAGGGCGAACGATGTTCGCCCCTACAATAAAAACGGACAGATATTCAATAATCTATCCGTTTTTTTGTACCCTAAATCGTTTCTGACCTGTTCACACAAATCCGCACCAGTACAAAATTCAGTACAATTAACCATACCGCCCCTCCCTGCATAAAATAAAACAGCTCTGCGAAAACCCGCACAAATGATTATAACCAGAATTTGTGGTAATAATAACCTTAGCAGGCGATCTGCAACAAAGGCAAAAGCCAAAAGAATAGGAGTGTTTCAAGTGACAGTACACAGGGGCGATATATATTATGCAGACCTCAGCCCGGTAGTGGGCTCAGAGCAGGGCGGAATGAGACCTGTGCTCATCGTGCAGAACGACGTCGGCAACAAACATTCGCCGACAGTCATAGCCGCAGCAATAACCAGCCGACAGGACAAAGCCAAGCTGCCGACCCACATAGAAGTCAACGGCGGCACCTGCGGCCTATCCAAGGACTCCGTTGTCCTTCTCGAGCAAATTCGTACATTGGACAAAAAGCGCCTAAAAGAAAAAATGGGCTCATTAGACGGAAACTCAATGACCGCCGTAAATTCCGCACTATCCATTAGCTTTGGTCTTTTTTAATTCGCATAGGGCTGGACTGCGGGCAAGTTACGACTCAACCCGAGGAGCAGACAGACTTTAAACCGTACACAGCATTAAACCGTACAGAGTGCGGTTGGTGCTGTTCATAAACATTGTTATTAAACCTGTCAAACGTAGGGGCGAACATCGTTCGCCCTTTTTTATGCTTATATTCTCTTTTATAACCTACAAAAAAAGAGGCGACACAAAGGTCGCCCCTACATAAATAATCTCTCAAACTATTAGAGAACCCACGAGCGGAGCGAGCAATTCCTCACTCCTCACTCCTAACTCCTCACTTAGAGAGCAATTTCTTAATTCTCTCCATAGCCTCAACAGTCCTGTCCTTGTCGCCGAAAGCAGTCAATCTGAACCAGCCCTCGCCGTTCTTGCCGAAGCCAGCACCGGGAGTACCAACAACATTTGCGTTCTCGAGGAGATAATCAAAGAACTCCCACGAGCCCATATCATTAGGGCACTTGAGCCAAATGTATGGCGAGTTCTTTCCGCCTGTGTACTTGATACCAAGCTCGTCAAGGGTGGAAGCCATAACCTTTGCGTTGTTCTGATAGTATTCAATGTTCGCTCTCGTCTGCTTGAGACCTTCCTCAGAGAATACCGCAGCAGCAGCGCATTGTACAGGGTAAGATACACCGTTGAACTTTGAACCCTCACGTCTGCCCCAAAGCTGTGAAATTGAAACTTCGCTGCCGTCAGAAGCCTTAACAACAAGCTCGTGAGGTATAACTGTGTAACCGCATCTCATACCTGTGAAGCCGGCTGTCTTTGAAAGTGAGCACATCTCGATAGCGCATTCCTTTGCGCCCTCAACTGCGAAAATGCTTCTTGGAACGTCCTCTTCTGTGATAAATGCCTCGTATGCTGAATCGTAAATGATGATCGCATTGTTCTTCTTTGCGTAATCTATCCAAACCTTCAGCTGCTCCTTTGTGTATACAGAACCCGTCGGATTGTTAGGCGAGCAAAGATAAATAAGATCGCACTTAACGTTCTCGTCCGGCATAGCCGCAAAGTTGTTCTCCTCGTTTGAGTCAGCATAAATTACCTTTCTGCCGCTCATAAGGTTTGTGTCTACATATACAGGATATGCAGGGTCTGTGATAAGTACAACATTGTCATTGCCGAAAATATCCACAATGTTGCCGCAGTCAGACTTCGCACCGTCGTTGATCCTGATATCGTCCGCAGGAATGTCAACGCCGAAGCTCTTGTAATAACCTGCAACAGCTTCCTTGAGGAAGTCATATCCTGCACCGCTGTCCTCGTAACCCTTGAATGTCTCCTTGACGCCCATTTCGTCAGCGCCCTTCTTCATTGCATCAACAACGCACTTCGCGATAGGCTGTGTAACGTCGCCGATACCCATTCTGATAATGTCAGCCTCAGGGTGAGCCTCTGTGAAAGCCTTTACCTTCTTTGCAATGTTTATAAAAAGATAATTTTTTTCAAGCTTGAGAAAATTTTCGTTGATAGTTGGCATAATTCTAGCTCCTTTTCATTCTTTTGCCGAGTTAAATTTCAAAAGTTTGTCGGCTCAAACTTATAAAACGCATACAGCCGCAAAGCTTTGTTAAAAACGCTCTGCGGCTGCCGCTCTATACCCGCAGAAACCTACGAGCTGTTTTTACATTATAATGTGACCCGAGAATACAGTAACAGCGTCGCCTGTAAGATATACAGCCTCGTCTGTGTATCTGATCTTCAGCGTGCCGCCCTTGAGGATAACAGATATCTCCTCGTCCTTCTTGCAGTATCCGTTGAGAACTGCCGCAACAGCCGCAGCGCAAGCACCTGTTCCACAAGCCCAGGTCTCGCCCGAACCTCTCTCCCAAACTCTCATCTTGAGTGTGTGATCGTCAATCACCTTGATAAATTCCGCATTGACTCTCTCTGGGAATATCTTGTCGTGCTCGAAAGCATAACCTACTGTGTCGATGTCAAGGCTGTCAACATTGTTCATAAATACAACAGCGTGTGGGTTGCCCATTGAAACGCAAGTGATGTTGTAATCATTGCCGCCAATGTTCACCTTTCTGTCAACAACTCTGCCCTCAGCGTCAGGCTCAAGATCAACAGGCACAAGATGTGGCGCAAGAATAGCTTTGCCCATATTAACAGTAGCGCCGCTCACCTCGCCGTAATGACGAATAAGTGAAACTGTCATAATGCCCGACAGAGTCTCTATAGTCATTTCGTCCTTGTTTACGATGCCGTTGTCTCTCATAAACTTGGCAACACATCTGATACCGTTGCCGCACATCTTGCCCTCAGAACCGTCAAGGTTGAACATTCTCATCTTGGCGTCAGCCACCTTTGAACGGCAGATAAGTATAACGCCGTCGCCGCCGATACCGAAGTGTCTGTCAGAAAGGTTCAGCGCAAGACCCTCAGGGTTGTCGATCCTCTGATTGAAGCAGTTGAAGTAAATGTAGTCATTGCCGCAGCCCTGCATTTTTGTGAACTCAAAGTTCTGCTTCTCAGTTCTCATATTGTTGATATCAACTATCTCAGTAGTTGACTCTGTGTACTTACTTCTGATAGAAGCCGCAATAGCGTTAGCCGTGTCGATAGAAGTAAGACAAGGAATGTTCCATTCAACAGTCTTTCTTCTGATCTTAACAGAGTCTCTTGTAGGTATCCTACCCTTAGAAGATGTGGAGATAACATAAGCGATCTTTCCGCTCTCGATAAGCGTAAGAGTGTTGTTCTCCTCGTTCTCGTGTATCTTAGCAACTACCTCAGCATTGATACCGTGCTCGTGAAGCACCTTAGCCGTGCCGTGTGTAGCGTATATCTTAAATCCAAGATCAGCAAACATCTTTGCCGTCTGAGGGATCTCAGCCTTGTCAGAGTCTCTAACTGTAATGAATACTCCGCCCTTCTTGCCAAGCTTGTATCCCGCAGCCGTCAGACCCTTGTAAAGCGACTCTTCAAGAGAGTTAGAAACTGCAAGTACCTCACCTGTTGACTTCATCTCAGGTCCAAGGTGGTTATCAACGCCGATAAGCTTCTCGAATGAGAATACAGGCACCTTAACAGCAACATATGGTGAATTTCTGTAAAGACCCGTGCCGTAACCCATATCCTTGAGCTTCTCGCCAAGCATACACTTAGTAGCAAGATCGACCATCGGTACGCCCGTTACCTTAGAAATGTAAGGGATAGTTCTTGAAGAACGTGGGTTTACCTCGATAACATAGATCTCATCGTGATAAGCGATGTACTGAATGTTTACAAGACCCTTTGTGTTAAGTGCGATAGCAAGCTTCTTTGAGCATTCGATAATTCTGTCGATAAGGCTGTCAGAAACGTTCCAAGCAGGATATACCGCAATAGAGTCGCCCGAGTGGATACCCGTTCTCTCGATATGCTCCATAATACCAGGGATAAGTATATCCTCGCCGTCGCAGATAGCGTCGATCTCAAGCTCAGTACCCATAAGATACTTGTCGATAAGTACAGGGTTCTCTATTCCCTGATCGAGAATGATAGCCATATACTCCTTGATATCGTCATCGTTGAATGCGATTATCATATTCTGTCCGCCGAGAACGTAAGACGGTCTCATAAGAACAGGATAATGTATCTTGTTTGCCACCTCGAGAGCCTCGTCGCAGGTCATAACCGTGAAGCCCTGTGGTCTCTTTATCTTGAGCTGCTCGAGCAGTTCGTCAAATCTCTCTCTGTCTTCTGCGGCGTCGATAGCGTCAGGAGGTGTTCCGAGAATATTAACTCCGTGCTCAGCCATATGTTTTGTGAGCTTGATAGCAGTCTGTCCGCCGAATGCAACAACAACGCCAACAGGCTTCTCAACTCTGATGATGTTCATAACGTCCTCATCAGTCAATGGCTCAAAGTAAAGTCTGTCCGCAGTATCAAAGTCAGTCGAAACAGTCTCAGGGTTGTTATTAACGATAACAACGTCATAACCCTTCTCCTTCAAAGCCCATACGCAATGAACGGAAGCATAGTCGAACTCGATACCCTGACCGATTCTGATAGGACCTGAACCGAATACGATAACGGTCTTTCTGTCGTGACCCTTGTTTGCAATGAATTCGCTTGCCTCGTCCTCATTGTCATATGTTGAGTAGAAGTAAGGCGTCATAGCCGCAAACTCAGCCGCACAAGTATCAACCATCTTGAATACAGCGTGTACAGGCTTGTCGATCTTCTTTCCTGTTATCTTCTCGATCACCTTGTCAGTATAACCGATCTTCTTAGCCTCAAGATATGTCTCCTCGTTGAAGTCATCCTTAAGCTTCTTTTCCATATCAATAAGCTTGCAAAGCTTGTAAAGGAACCATTCGTCGATCTTAGTAATGCTGTGTATCTCGTCAACAGAAACACCACGTCTGAGAGCCTCGTATACAACGAACAGTCTCTCGTCTGTGCAGTCATAAAGTCTGTCGTGGATAGTCTTGTCGTCAAGATCAAGCATCTTAGGCGAGATAAGGCAGTCGTGACCGATCTCAGCGCCTCTGACAGCCTTCATTATAGCCTGCTCGAAAGTTGAGCCGATAGCCATAACCTCACCGGTAGCCTTCATCTGTGTGCCCAGCTCACGCTTAGCGTAAACGAACTTGTCGAAAGGCCACTTAGGCAGCTTAACAACAACGTAGTCAAGTGCAGGCTCAAAGCAAGCATAAGTCTTGCCTGTAACAGCGTTCTTGATCTCGTCAAGTGTATATCCGATAGCGATCTGAGCCGCTACCTTTGCGATAGGATAACCTGTCGCCTTAGAAGCAAGTGCAGAAGAACGTGAAACTCTCGGGTTGACCTCGATAACAGCGTATTCAAAGCTGTCAGGATTAAGTGCGAACTGACAGTTGCAGCCGCCCTCAACTTTAAGAGTGTCAATGATCTTCAATGCTGCGGAACGAAGCATCTGATATTCCTTGTCCGCAAGCGTAACAGCAGGAGCGATAACGATAGAGTCGCCTGTGTGAACGCCGACAGGGTCGAAATTCTCCATCGAGCAAACTGTGATAACGTTGCCCTTTGCGTCTCTCATTACCTCGAACTCGATCTCTTTCCAGCCTGCGATACATTTCTCAACAAGCACCTGAGTGATAGGTGAAAGATAAAGACCGTTTCTTGTGATCTCCTTGAGCTCTTCCTCATCATTTACGATACCGCCGCCTGTACCGCCAAGGGTAAATGCAGGTCTGATGATAAGCGGATAACCGATACCCGGCTGATTAGCGAAGTCAACAGCGTCCTCAACAGTATTAACGACCTTAGAAGGGATACAAGGCTGTCCGATAGACTCCATAGTATCCTTGAACATCTGTCTGTCCTCAGCCTTGTCGATAGTCTCAGGGTTAGCGCCAAGGAGCTTAACATTATACTTGTCAAGGAAGCCTTCCTTAGCAAGCTGCATTGAAAGGGTAAGACCCGTCTGACCGCCCAGCGTAGAAAGCAGGCTGTCAGGACGTTCTTTCTTGATAACTCTCTTAACAGTTTCAAGAGTGAGCGGTTCAATGTATATCTTATCAGCCATAGCATTATCAGTCATGATAGTAGCCGGGTTAGAGTTGATAAGAATTACCTCAAGACCTTCCTGCTTGAGCGCACGGCAAGCCTGTGTACCCGCATAGTCAAACTCAGCAGCCTGACCGATAACGATAGGACCGGAACCGATAACGAGAACTCGCTTTATATCTTTATTTAAAGGCACTTAAATTCAATCCTTTCCGAAAAGTTTAGGGAAACACCGAAAGTGAGGAGTGAGGAGTGAGGAGTGAGGAATTGTTCCTCATCTCACTTCCAGCAACGCCAGACATTCAGCTCTCTTATATACTATGAGCGTTTTATTCTTCATCGCCCATTGATTTTGTTATAGAAGACAATATCCTTTTCAATTCTATGCAGTCAAGCTGAATTGAATCATATTGTTCCTTCGTCAGATATTCAGACGCCGCCAGCAGATCAAGCCAGTACATAGTTTCCACATTCTCTTTAAATGCGATATACATTTTAGAACGGAAATCTTTTCGGCTTACCGCACATTCAGCCTCCGCAACATTTGCACCAATGCTCGAGCGCTGCGAAGCACCTGTTTCGACATAACGTACTCACGCTTTTCATCACACAAGTATTTATACAAATTAACTATTCTGAGTGCAAAAGCAAAGCTTTTGCTTGCAATAGGATTTTTGCCGAAATGCTCGCTATAAGCATATGAATAACCATTTTCCATACTTCACCTAAATAATTTACGTTCGGAGCGTATAAGTTATAATAACCTCAGAAGTTTCAGAGCAGGATAATTCCTCACTCCTCACTCCCCACTCCTCACTTGTTAGCATCTATCAGCGAAACGAATTCATCAAACAAGAAATCCGTGTCGTGTGGGCCGCCGCAAGCCTCTGGGTGGAACTGTACAGAAAATGCCGGCTTGTCAAGATATCTCACACCCTCGCAAGTGCCGTCGTTGGCATTAACGTAAAGCACCTTTGCGTTCTCGGGCAGCGAGTCGTTCTCAACTGCGTAACCGTGGTTCTGCGATGTTATGTAAACTCTGCCTGTCTCTGTGTTCTCCGCAGGCTGGTTCGCACCTCTGTGACCGTACTTCAGCTTGTGAGTTACAGCACCGTGAGCAAGGGCAAGCAACTGATGACCAAGACAAATGCCGAATGTCGGTATCTTCATCTCAGATATCTTTCTCAGCTCTTCAATGATCTCAACATTCTCCGCTGGGTCTCCAGGGCCGTTTGAAAGCATTATGCCGTCCGGCGCAAGCTCCTTGATCCTCTCAGCCGTCGTGTATGCAGGAACGACTGTTACCTCGCAGCCTCTCTTAACAAGCTCTCTGCCGATGTTGTGCTTTGCACCGAAATCGTAAAGAACTACCTTTCTCTTGACCTCGCCCTCTGGCTCAAAGGTCTTTTCCTCGCTGCAAGTCGTGTTCTTGACTGCGTCAACTATCGTGTAGTTCTTAAGGTCAGTCAAACCGAAGCTTGAACCCTCCGGAACGATCTTTCCGTTCATAACGCCCGACTCACGCACGATCTTTGTGAGCTGACGTGTGTCGATACCGTAAAGACCAACGATGTTGTTCTTCTTTAAAAAAGTGTCAAGATCACCCTCACAACGGAAGTTGCTGGGCTCTTGACACCAATCTCTAACAATATAAGCTTTAACGTGAGGACATTCACTTTCAAAATCCTCGGGAATAACGCCGTAATTACCAATTAACGGGAAAGTCTGAACGACTATCTGTCCATAGTAACTAGGGTCAGTAAGTGTTTCGAGATAGCCTGTCATAGCCGTAGTAAAAACAATTTCGCCAATAGCTTCGCCTGCTGCGCCAAAGCTTTTGCCCTCGAATATAGTACCGTTCTCCAAAATCAGATATGCCTTCTGCACTATAAGCTCCTCCTTTTTCACGCAAATTTTTACGATTACTATTATAGCACAAATTAAAGTTCTTGTAAAGGGTTTTAACACTTTTTTAACTAAAAAAAAGACCCCGACGAAATATCGCCGAAGTCTAATTACAATACCTTATTCCGCAGCCGCAGATACAGCCCCGTTTTCCTGTTCACGCTCTCTGAAAATAAGTCCGAAAACCGATCTCACCAGCGGGCCTGCAAAGAAAAGCTGCCAGCAAAGCGCCATAGGAAAGTTCATCGCCGTGGTCTCAAGCCATACCGCAATTACTTCCCTTCCTGCATTCTTAAAAAGCAGCGTAGCCGCAAGGCTCATAAGCGGACACATAAAAATGACAGATATCACCGATATGGCAAGCACAAGATGAAACGGATTGTCCTTTCTCACATCAACGATCTTGAACGCCTTCTTTTTTGCTATCTTTCCAACAGCGAAAAAGTCGATAACAAAAGCTATCGGTGCCATAATGATAAGCTCGTGGAAAGCCTTGAGAAAAACAGCGTTTGACATTCCGCCCATATTCAGCGCAATGTTGTAGCATATCATAGCGTACACCATTACAAACACCATAATCACAGTAAAAACGATCTCTTGAAACAAATTCTTTGGCATAAAAAAATCCTCCTTATGATAAAAACTTTACAGCTTTTTTCAGAAGCTGTGTTGTTCGTTAATCATTCAGAGAATGTGCGTTTCCAATATAAACCTGTTCCAATATTCAATTGCTGCATTTTTGCCGTAAATTATTTTACCACATTTGCGCCGCCCCGTCAATCGTCCAAATAAGCAGAAATTTATCCAAATCAAAGCCATAAAAATGTTTATTTTGCAAAAAAATAAAAACGAGCAGACCGAGATCTACTCGTTTCAATTGTAGGGACGAAAAATTGTTATTCGACTAAGCTCATAACAATTTATGGTAGCTTGTTATGTTGTCGCCACATCATTAATCACGCCAACCACGCAAACACGCCATTTCCAGCTACTTCTTCTTTTTCAGTGCCGCCTTCAAGCCGCTCATAACGATATCTCTCGCCTTAACGGCCTCGCTCTTGTCAAGTGGCGGCGTGTCGCCCAGCGGATAATCAATGCCAAGCTGCTCGTACTTGACCTTTCCCATAGTATGGTAAGGCAGCACGTCCAGCGCCTTGAGGGTCTTGAGCTGAGAAATAAACTCGCCCAGCCTGAAAAGGTACTCCTCCTTGTCCGTTATGCCCGGCACAACAACGTGGCGTATCCAAATCGGCACGCCCTGCTCCGACAAAAACTTCGCAAAAGCAAGAATATTGTCGTTATAATGCCCCGTGAGCTTTTTGTGCTCCTCACGGTCAATGTGCTTGATATCCAGCATAACAAGGTCGGTGCATTTGCAGAGTCTTTCAAACTTTTCTGTGTGCTCCGGCGTAAAAGTTATGCCCGAGCTGTCAAGGCAGGTGTGGATATTTTTCGCCTTAGCCTTTTCAAAAAGCTCCGTCACGAAATCTATCTGAACCAGCGGCTCGCCGCCTGTGCAGGTAATGCCGCCGTTTTTCATAAATTCCTTCACCGAGTCGTACTCTTCCAGCAGACTTTCGGCAGTTCTTTTCGTGCCCTTGCCGATCTCCCACGTATCGGGATTATGGCAATAAAGGCACCTCATCGGACAGCCCTGAAAGAAAATAACAAATCTGATACCCGGGCCGTCCACCGTACCAAAGCTCTCCGTAGAATGTATAAATCCTTCCAAAAAACACACCTCTTTTTTTAATTCGCATAATCTGGACTTCGGGCAAGTTACGACTCAGCCCGAAGACTGGACAAACTGTAAACCGTACACAGCATTAAACCGTACATAGTCCGTTTGGTTTGGTGCTGAAACATTGTAGTAATTATCTGTCAATTTGTAAGGGACGGCGTCCTCGACGTCCCACTTTCTCAGCGTCTTTAGACAAGCAAAGGCATTTCTCATTAACCTTTTACATTCTGTCAACAGGTAGGGGCGAACATCGTTCGCCCGTTTTTCGCCAACGTCGCAACTTTTATCGCAACCGACTTGACTGCACCCCCGACCGATCCCCTCAGTCCGACTATACAGCAATCGGGCGACGGCTATACTCCCACACATTGGCGAACCACGCCGCTATGTAAGAACGATCGCCGACCGCCCGTTTGCTTTTATGTTCCGCAAAAAGCACTCAGCTCTTCACGGGGATACTCATATTAAGTATTAAAGGCTCTTGTGGAATGTTCTTGAAATAACATCGTCCTGCTGTTCCTTTGTAAGCTTTACAAAGTTTACAGCGTAGCCCGAAACTCTGATAGTGAGCTGTGGGTACTTCTCAGGGTGAGCCTGAGCGTCGAGAAGAGTTTCTCTGTTAAGTACATTTACGTTAAGATGATGTCCGCCTTTTTCAGCATAACCATCAAGCAGACCGATAAGGTTATCGACCTGTGCATCTGTTGGTTCAAAATTTGCCATAATATCATTTCCTTTCTGTAATTTATGACACCGAAGCTTCAAGAGAGCCGCAAAAACTCTCCTTTGCTTCTTTTAGGACTTTAGTCCTCAGTATTATCAATAGCATCCTCTTCCGTTGGCTGGCAGCAAGCAGTTTTGCCGTCACCTCCGCAATCGGAAGTGCTGTAAGTTCTGACGTTAAGACCATCTGCTGTCTCGTCAAAGTCAACTGTAAGATGACCCTTTCCGTCCTGCATAAGTCTGTCAATGACGTCCACAAGTTCGTTTACCTGTGCTTCGTCCTCGTCTTTCTTTACATTAAACCCCATCGTTGAGCTCCTTAGCTATGCTTTCGATATCGAGATCGCCCATAAATACCTTATCGTCCTTGCCGAGTGCGTCAGGAATAATGGAGAATGTATTAGAAATACCGTCCTGAGCATGTCTGAATGGGAGCTTAGCAACAGAAGAAAGTGAAGAGGAAGCGCCGTGTGTATCTCTGCCGTGCATTGGGTTAGCACCAGGAGCCAGAGGCACGCCGATCTTTCTGCCGTCAGGTGTAGAACCTGTCTTCTTGCCGTATACAACGTTTGAAGTAATTGTAAGGATAGACATTGTAGGAACACCGTCTCTGTAAGTGTGGTGCTTTCTGATCTTATCCATAAATGTTCTTACGAGGTCAACTGCGATCTTGTCAACTCTCTCATCGTTGTTACCATACTTAGGGAAATCGCCCTCAACTTCGTAATCTGTTACGATGCCGTCCTCATCTCTGATGCACTTGACTTTTGCATACTTGATAGCAGAAAGTGAGTCAGCAACAACTGAAAGTCCAGCGATACCTGTTGCGAAGTATCTCTTAACATCTCTGTCGTGGAGAGCCATCTGAACTCTCTCGTAAGAATACTTATCGTGCATATAGTGGATAACGTTAAGTGTATTAACGTAGAGGCCTGCGAGCCATTCCATCATATCGTCGTACTTAGACATTACATCATCGTAATCGAGGTAATCGCCTGTAACTGGACGATACTTAGGACCAACCTGGATCTTAAGTCTCTCATCGACACCGCCGTTGATAGCGTAGAGGAGGCACTTAGCGAGGTTAGCTCTCGCGCCGAAGAACTGCATTTCCTTACCAATTCTCATTGAAGATACGCAGCAAGCGATAGCGTAGTCATCGCCGTGTGTAACTCTCATAAGGTCGTCGTTCTCGTACTGGATAGCAGAAGTCTTGATAGAAGTCTTAGCGCAGAACTTCTTGAAGTTTGTTGGAAGCTTTGTGCTCCACAGAACTGTCATGTTCGGCTCCGGTGCAGGGCCGAGGTTCTCGAGAGTGTGGAGATATCTGAATGAAGTCTTTGTAACCATTGGAACGCCGTCGATAGAAACGCCGCCGATAGACTCAGTTACCCAAGTCGGGTCGCCGGAGAAGAGTGAGTTATACTCAGGTGTTCTTGCGAACTTAACAAGTCTGAGCTTCATAATGAAGTGGTCTACGAGTTCCTGAGCCTCTTCCTCTGTGAGGATACCTCTCTCCATATCTCTCTTGATATAGATGTCGATAAATGTAGATGTTCTGCCCAGTGACATTGCGGCACCGTTCTGCTCCTTAACAGCAGCAAGGTAGCCGAAGTACAGCCATTGGATAGCTTCCTTAGCGTTCTTAGCAGGACGTGAGATATCGTAACCGTAGATCTCACCGAGCTTCTTGAGTTCGCCGAGGGCTCTGATCTGCTCAGAAAGTTCCTCTCTGAGTCTGATGTTCTTAGAAGTCATTCTAACGAGAGAAGTTGCAAGCTGATCCTTCTTGTCTTCAACAAGGTAATCAATACCGTAAAGAGCAACTCTTCTGTAGTCGCCGATGATTCTTCCTCTGCCGTAAGCGTCCGGCAGACCTGTGATGATAGCAGCGTGTCTAGCAAGCTTCATCTCAGGTGTATAAGCGTCAAATACGCCCTGGTTATGTGTTTTTCTATATTCTGTGAAGATCTTTACGATCTCTGGGTCAACTGTGTAGCCATTCTGCTCGCAAGCATTGATAGCCATTCTGATACCGCCGAAAGGCTGAAGTGAACGCTTGAAAGGCTTATCTGTCTGGAAGCCAACGATCTTCTCAAGATCCTTATTGAGGTATCCAGGGCCGTGAGAAGTGATAGTGGAAACGATCTTTGTATCCATATCAAGAACTCCGCCTGCTTCTCTTTCCTGCTTAGAAAGATCCATTACCTGTTCCCAAAGCTTCTTGGTTGCGTCTGTCGGACCTGCGAGGAAGCTGTCGTCGCCGTCATATGGTGTGAAGTTCTTCTGGATAAAATCACGAAGATTTATAGAAGTATTTGACCATCTGCCGGGCTTAAAGCCTTCCCATTCGTCATAAAACTGTCTTTCCATTTTATACTCTCCTGACATACAGATTTCAAGCGGCGTGGTATTCATTTTTGAATTGCCTACCTTATTTATAATACACACCGCTTGTATACTAAAATAGTAACATATTTGTTTTCTATTGTCAAGCAAAAGTCAAAAATATTACTTATCAGCCATATTTCAGTCATATGTTAACATAGGTTTAGTATTCCACAATATTCTCTAAACCCCGATAATATTCGATTTTCAAGCTGCTTTTCGGAGAAGATCAAACGTGATCAAAGCCCTTGGTTATGTACACAATGTCCACATTATCATTTCTCAACATTTGGGTGCAAGTCCTTAGATGCGCCAGCCAAAACTATCACGTCGAGTTTCCTAAGACCTCAGTCCAACAAGTTTCCCTTGCCACTCTACAAATGTCTTTCTACTTATCCCGAAAAATCGGCGAAAAGTTGCATTAAAAATACAACAATTGCTCAATTATTATCAAATTAAAACATAAATCATTGGTTTGTACAAATTAGTGAGCATAAAATTAGTAAAATTGTACAACAAAATAAGGACGACCAAAGGTCGCCCCGAGACTGTTGAAAAACACCAAAATAACGGACGAACGCTGTTCGCCCCTACAATTGACAGGTTCAAAAACGTTGTAGTTAAACCGCACCAAACGCACTTTGTACGGTTTAATCCTGTGTGCGGTTTAAAGTCTGTCCAGTCCTCGGGCTACTATGAGGGCCGCCCGAAGTACAGATTATGCGAATAAAAAAAAATCGGCAGAGTACACCCTGCCGATCTGCGATATCAAAATTTATGCACGCTCAACTTTGAGCAGATTTGTCGTTCCGCTCATTCCAAGAGGTACGCCTGCTGTGATAACAACAAGCTCGCCCTTCTTGAGATAGCCAAGCTCTACTGAGCGCTCGAGGGCGTGACGGATAAGTTCATCGGTGTTGTCCTTTTCCTCGATGATACCGGCCTCGATACCCCAAGAGAGGTTCAGCTGGTGACAGGTCGTCAGATCAGTCGTGAGGGCGATTATCGGGCAGTTCGGACGGAACTTCGAGAGCGTTCTCGCAGTCGTGCCGCCCTTTGTTACTGTAAGGATAGCTGCGGCGTTAAGGTCGTGGGCTGTGGTCACAGTTGCGTGGGAGATAGCGTCTGTGATAGTTGAATTGCGCTCGTCTGCTCTCTTTCTGAAACGACCGATATAGTCGATATCCTTCTCAGTTGTCTCGGCGATAAGGCTCATTGTCTTGACTGCTTCAACAGGATATTTGCCTGCTGCGGTCTCGCCCGAAAGCATTATTGCTGATGAACCGTCATAGATAGCATTTGCAACGTCCGTGATCTCGGCTCTTGTTGGTCTTGCGTTGGAAATCATAGACTCCAACATCTGTGTTGCTGTGATAACGTTCTTGCCTGCGTTGTATGCCTTTCTGATAAGCTCTTTCTGAATCGCAGGTATCTGCTCGAAAGGTATCTCAACACCCATATCGCCTCTTGCGACCATTATTCCGTCAGCGGCTTCAAGTATCTCGTCGATATTTGCAACGCCCTGTGCGTTCTCAATCTTTGCGATGATCCTAGGATTGAACCAGCCAAGGCTCTGTGTGAATTTTCTCAGATATATAACGTCTGCGCCTGTTCTAACAAATGAAGCTGCGATATAGTCAAAGCCCATTTTTGCGCCGAACTCAAGGTCAGCCATATCAGCGTCGGAGATATAAGGCATTGAAAGGTTGACGTCAGGAACATTGATGCCCTTGTGGTCGGAAACAACGCCGCCGTGGATAACTTCGCAAACGATATCCGTACTGTCAACCCTGAGGGCTTTCAGCTCGATATTACCGTCGTTTATAAGAATTCTCGTGCCGATAGAAACGTCCTTTGGAAGCTGTGGGAAAGTGCTTGAGCAGATAGTCTCATCGCCCTCGACTTCTCTTGTTGTGAGAGTGAACTTGTCGCCGTCCTTTATCGTTACAGGCTTGTGATCCTTGAAATTTTTTAGTCTTACCTCAGGACCTTTTGTATCAAGCAGCGTTGCGACGTTCACGCCCAGTTCTTCTCTAAGTCTGCTGACTGTTTCAAAACGTGCCTTATGAACGCTGTGGTCGGAATGTGAGAAGTTGAATCTCGCAACGTCCATACCATTTTTCATAAGCTCACGCATTATGTTTTCGTCATCTGTTGAAGGTCCTATGGTGCATACGATCTTGGTCTTTTTCATTTTTACTCTCCTAACATAGTTACTTGTTTCAACGCATTAGTGCTTTAATTCAAAAAATAAACCTTTTTAAATCATTATAACCGATTTCCTTCAAAAGGTCAATAGGGCGGCATATAAATTTACACAAATTATACATAAATAAATGCTTCCACTTTTCTGTTATCAGCATTTATTGTACAAAAAAACGGACGATTTTTCATCGCCCGTCTGATATTATCTGCCGAAAGTATCGTCGCAAAGGGCACGGAGGTCTTTTGCGGCTTTTTCGATATCTGGCTGGGAAACAACTGCGGAAACCACCGCTGCGCCGTCAATGCCCATACCTTTGAAGTTCGGAACAGTTTTCTGATTCACGCCGCCGATTATAACTATCGGGATATCAACAGCAGCTCTAATTTCCGCAAGCTGTTCCTTTGTGACCGCTCTTGCGTCGGTCTTGGTATTTGTGGCGTACATTGCACCAACACCGAGGTAATCAGCGCCATCGGCCTGAGCTTTTTTCGCTTCTTCAAGAGTTGCGGCGGAAATGCCGATAAGCTTATCATCGCCGAGAATCTTTCTTGCAACGGCGCAAGGCATATCGCTCTGACCCAAATGAACGCCTGCGCAGTCAACTGCTTGTGCGATATCAAGTCGGTCGTTGATGATGAGTGGCACGTTATACTTGTCCGTTATCTTTTTCACTCTTACGGCAAGCTCATAGAACTCTCTCGATGAGCAATCCTTTTCTCTAAGCTGAATGACGGTACAGCCGCCCTTTACGCCCTCTTCCACAGACTGTTCGATAGTATCGCAGGACATAAGTCCACGGTCGGTGCAGAGATACAATGTATAGTCAATTTTTGATTTGTCCATTTTTTTACCCTCTTATTTCTTATCAGAGAATGACTTCCATTCCCGTTTTATATGGTTTAAGGCCTGCTTTTTCGTAGAATTTTCTTGCGGAAGGGTTGCACTCCCACACGTTGAGAGTTACGTTATAACAGCCCTGCTCCTTGGCAAATTTCTTGACGGCCTCATAAAGAACTGAGCCGATATGCTGGCCTCTGCAATTCTCGTCCACGCACAGGTCGTCGATATAAAGTGTCTTGATATCCGTCAGAACGTTATCACCCTTATGCTCCTGAAAAATGCAGAAGGCATAGCCTTTCATAATGTCATTATCGTCAACGGCCGCAAAGATCGGCTTTGAATTATCCTTGAGCATTACTTTAAGCTCTTCCTCGGTATACTTTTTTGCGCCCTCTTTGAAGAGGTCTGGTCTGCCCTGCTGGTGAACTCTTTCCACCTGATAGAGCAGCTCATTCATTTGCGGTATATCCTTTTCATTAGCAAATCTGACGGTCATTGATATGCAACTCCTTTATGTTAATTTGCAAAAAATTTAATGGTATCACATTACTATGATACCACTAAACTTGAAATATTGCAAGACTAAGCTTCTTCTATCTTTGCTTTTGCGGCAAAAACCTTGCTGTTCATTTTGCTGATAGCGTCGATTATTGCAATATGGAAGCTGCCAGAGCCGATGTCGCCAGCTTTTTCGTATGCGAACTCCCCTGCTATGCCCATTGCGGCAATGCCTGCTGCGGCGGCTGTGAACATATCCACCCCTGTGCCTGCGAACGAGCCAACAAGGCCTGTGGTCATACAGCCTGTGCCTGTTACCTTTGAAAGGTATGGGTGGCCGTTGGATATCCTTGCGACCTTTTTGCCGTCTGTGATAGTATCGACTGCGCCTGTTATTGCGGCAACGCAGTTATACTTTGCGGCGGTCTTTTTTGCGACTGAAACAGGGTCGTTTCTCTCGTCGGCTTCGGAGGTATCAACGCCCTTTGTGGAGACTTCCAGCCCTGCGAGATACGACATTTCCGAGAGGTTGCCCCTCAGGATACTGATATCAACATTTTCGAGGATACGCTTTGCTGTTTCGTTTCTGAAATTTGAAGCGCCTGCGCCGACTGGATCGAACACAACGTGGATACCAAGCTCATTGGCTTTTTTGCCTGCGGCGACCATTGACTCGACTGTGCGTGCGTTAAGCGTGCCCATATTTATCACGAGGGCTTTTGAGATAGACGTAATATCGGCTGCTTCTGCGATATCGTCCGCCATGATCGGCGAAGCGCCTACTGCGAGAATACAGTTTGCGACGTCGTTTACTGTGACATAATTTGTTATGCAATGGACGAGAGGGCAAAGTTCTCTTACTTTATCTGCGGCATTTGCGCAGCTTTCAACAATGCTCATTATGCTTTTGCCTCCTTTTGGAAGCCCAAGAAGCTATCGAATACTTTTGCTTTCTTGAGGGCTGTTACGATAACTATTGCGAGGACTGTTCCGCCTGCGCAGCTTACAAAGAATGGGAAGATATACATTGTGATGGCTGCGGCCGGTGAGCCAACGAGAAATCTTGCGACAGGATATGCAAGAAGTCCGCCCAAGACTGACGTGCCGAAAAGTTCGCCAACATAAGCGGCTGGGAGCTTTTTGATATACTTATAAAGCATACCTGCAACGAATGCGCCCACCATTGAGCCGGGGAATGCGAGAAGCGAACCAAGGCCGAGAAGATTTCTGAGAAGCGCTGCTGTAAAGCCTACGCCCACAGCCCAAGCAGGACCTAAAAATACTGCGCCGATGATGTTTACAAGGTGCTGAACAGGTGCGCACTTAGACGCTCCGATCGGGAATGAGACCAATGAACCTACTACTGCGACTGCTACCAATACGGCTGCGAAAACCAGCTTGTGAATGTTTGTCTTTTTCATTTTTATTCCTCCATATCGTATCGCACCGCCGAACGAAAAAGAGTAAAGTTATCCAGCGGCACGCAGACCATAAGCTTATGCTCAAAGCTCATAGTCCGGTGTTAAAATATTTTTCGGTCGGCGCTTGATTGCACCCTCTCACCCCGAAACACGGGTTCCCTCGCTGAATACTTTTTGAAAAAGTTCGCAAGACGCTCCTCTTGCACATTACATTCTTTTTATATCTGCCTTATGCAATTGTACGAATTTTCGTACAATTAATAGGCTGACATTCTTTGATATTGCTGTACGTTTTATTGTACAATTACACGTTGTATCGTATCAAACGGGCGAACGTAAATTGTTATGAGCCTTGTCGAATAACAATTTTCGCCCCTACAAAATTTGTAGGAGACGGCGTCCTCGACGTCCCATTTGTCGTTTTTTACAATGACTTATGTTTCAGACAATTACTTTTCTGAGCAGAACTTAACTTCCTTGCCTTCGAGTATCATATTTGTTGTTCTTACGGCGCACATTTTGCCGCACATTGAACAGGTATGTCTGTCGGCAGGCGGGGTCTGCTCGAAAAATCTTCTTGCTTTTTCGCCGTCGATAGCGATATCGAACATTTCGTCCCAATCCATTTTGTGACGGGCTGCTGCCATTTTATCGTCGATATCTCTTGCGCCCTTTATGCCCTTTGCGATATCTGCGGCGTGGGCTGCGATCTTGCTGGCGATTATACCCTCCTTAACGTCGTCAACATCCGGAAGTCTAAGGTGCTCGGCTGGAGTTACATAGCAGAGGAAGTCTGCGCCGTTTGCTGCGGCGATAGCTCCGCCGATGGCTGATGTGATATGGTCATAACCAGGTGCGATATCTGTTACCAGAGGTCCGAGGACATAGAACGGTGCGCCGTGGCAGATCTTCTTTTCCATTATCATATTTGCGGCGATCTCGTTCATTGCCATATGGCCTGGGCCTTCCACCATAACCTGAACGTCCTTTTCCCAAGCCCTCTTTGTGAGGTTGCCCAGCTCGATAAGCTCTGATATCTGTGCGGCGTCAGAGGCGTCGGCGAGACATCCCGGACGGAGTGCGTCACCGAGGGAGATCGTTACGTCATACTCTCTGAGGATCTCGAGGACTTCGTCGTAATACTCAAAGAATGGGTTCTCATTGCCTGTCATCATCATCCAAGCGAAAAGAAGTGAGCCGCCACGGGAGACGATATTCATTTTTCTGCCTTCACGTCTGAAAGCTTCAACGGCACGTCTGTTGATACCGGCGTGGATAGTCATAAAGTCTACGCCCTCTTCTGCGTGGGCTCTTACGACCTTGAGAAAATCCTGTGCGGAGATCTCGAGAAGGTCTTTATCAAGATAGCCGATCGCATCATACATTGGAACTGTGCCGATCATTGCAGGGGACTTTGCGATAAGTTCTTTTCTGAAAGTATTGGTCTTGCCGTAATTGGAAAGATCCATAATAGCTTCTGCGCCGAACTTTATTGCCATATCGACTTTCTGCATTTCGATATCGTAATTTTTAGCGTCTCCAGAGATACCGAGGTTTACGTTTATCTTGGTCTTGAGGCCTTTACCGATACCCTCGGCGGAAAGTGCGGTATGGTTTACGTTTGCAGGGATAGCGATCTGACCTGCGGCAACGAGCTCCATAAGCTCACTTACGTCCATATTTTCCTTTTTAGCGACGGTCTCCATTTCAGGAGTTACAATGCCTTTTTTAGCGGCTTCCATCTGAGTTTTATAATTTCTCATATTTGATTTCCTTTCATAGCTTTCATAGCATAATAATCATAGAAATGATTTACGGGGCTGTGCCCTTTTCCGACTGTGAATGATCTTTCTATGGCTTCTGTGATATAGTCCTTTGCAGACCTCACGGCGGTGAGCATATCCATTCCGTTGGCGAGGTTTGCGGTTATGGCAGAGGAAAGCGTACAGCCTGTTCCGTGGGTGTTCGGTGAATCCACACGTTTGCTTGAAAGCTTATGGGAGCCTGTTTCGGTGTACAGGATATCAACGGCGTCGCCTGTTAAGTGGCCGCCTTTGACGAGGACGTTTTTCACGCCCATATCCATTATAAGCTTTGCGGCTGTTTCCATATCCTGCTCGTTATGTATCTCCACCCCTGCGATAGCTTCCGCTTCGGGGATATTGGGTGTGAGCAGGTCGATCATAGGAAAGAGCTTTTCCTTCATCGTGGTGACTGTTCCGCCCTCTGAAAGAGCGTCGCCGCTGGTGGCTACCATAACTGGGTCGCAGACTATTATCTTTGGTCTATACTGACAAAGTTTATCTGCAACGGCGGAGATTATCTCGGCTGTGGGCAGCATACCAAGCTTTACGGCGTCAACTTCGATATCTTCAAAGACGGCGTCTATCTGCTTTTTTATCTCCTCTGTGGGGACGTTGAAAACGGACAGCACTCTTGTGGTGTTTTCAGCCACGACTGATGTTATAACGCTCATTCCGAAGGTGCGGTTGGCGGAAAAGGCTTTAAGATCGGCCTGTATCCCTGCGCCGCCCGAACAGTCTGAGCCTGCGATAGAAAGACATTTTTTCATAGAAATATCCTTTCAGCTTTCGGCAGGGAAACACAAAAAGGCACAAAAAATACCCCCTGTTTATGCAGGAGGTATCAGAGATAACTTGTCTTTTTGCTTCCTACAATGGTATTGACCAACAGGTTCTAAGGGTCAGGTTCTACCTTCTCAACCAAGCCTTGCGGCTTTAGTCCCCCTGCAAACTTGATATTCGATTACATTTGCTTATGTGCAAATTTTGCAGCACTCATTCTTGCTGCAATTTCATTATAGCACCGCACTTCTGTATTGTCAAGCAAATTTCTTTTAATTTGGCGTGTATGCGAAATTAAGAGAAGTTTATCACGGGATATACACAATTATGTTTTATAATATGGTATAATATAAAAATATAAAATAAAGAATTTAGCAAAGGGTGTTTTTATGTTCGGGTATGTCCGTCCTTTCAAGCCTTATATGAGAATGTTTGAATATGATATTTACAAGGCTGTTTACTGCGGACTGTGCAAGGATATGGGCAGGCGGTTCGGATTTGTGACACGGTTCACGCTGAGCTATGATTTTGCTTTTTTATCGCTTATGGACTTATCCGTGCGAGGTGAAAAGCTTGACGCTGAGAGACAGCGCTGCATTGCTCACCCTTTCAAAAAAACGATGTGCGCAAAATGCACCTGCGATCTGAGATACGCTTCTTCATCGGCTGTGATACTTACTTATCACAAGCTGAGGGACGATATTTCCGACAAGGGCTTTGGCGGAAAGGCTTTGGCGATTATGCTGCTGCCCTTTTTCAATAAGCCTTACAAGGTCGCTTGTGGTGATTATCCTAAGCTTGCGCCGAAGATCGAAGAGGCTATGAGACTTCAAACAAGGGTCGAGGGCGAAAAGACTGTGGGGATAGATATGGCTTGCGAGCCGACGGCGCAGATGATGACGGCAATATGCGGCGACCTTTGCGGCGATGATGATGAGCGGCGGTCTTTATTGGAGCGGTTCGGGTATCTGCTGGGGCGGTTTATTTACATTTGCGACGCATTGGACGATCTCGAAGATGATTACAAAGAAGGGGGATACAATCCCCTGCTTTTGAAATTTCCCATTGATGAGGGGCTGGACGAGATACCCCGAGAGGATATGGAAAAGATACACGCTTACACGGACGACAGCATTAATTTTACGCTGGGAGAGCTTGCGGAGGTTTACGTCAAGCTTGACTTGAAAAGATATCGTGATATACTTGACAACATTGTATATCTTGGGCTGAAAAACGTGTATAATATGATTAAGAGCGGAAAGTTCCGCAAAAAAGAAGAGAGAGGAAAGTAAAGTTTATGAACGGTAAAGACCCATACAAGGTTTTAGGCGTTTCGCCAACGGCTTCTGACGCTGAGATCAAGGCGGCCTACAAGGAGCTTGTAAAAAAATATCACCCTGACCAATATCAGGACAACCCTTTGGCGGACGTTGCGGCGGAGAAAATGGCTGAGATAAACGCCGCTTACGACGAGATTATGACGGGCAGGCGAAACGGCGGATATTCGGGCGGAAGCTCTTACGGCGCAGGTTCCCAGGGATTTGATCCAAACTATGTGAGAAGCCTTATACAATCGGGCAGCATTACGGCGGCAGATCAGCTTCTTGACAATGTTTCGATGGATATGAGAAACGGCGAATGGTATTTTCTCAAAGGCTCGGTATGTTACAAGAGGGGCTGGCTCAACGAGGCTTACAATCATTTTTCAAGGGCTGTTCAGCTTGAACCGGGCAACGCTGAATACTCGGCGGCTTTGGCGCAGATGAACAGGCAGAGAAGCGGATATATGAACGGCAATCCTACTCAGGGGTATTCTACGGGAGCGATGAGCGGCCCTGACTGCTGCACTTCTCTTTGCTGCGCTGACTGCTGCTGTGAAATGATGGGCGGAGACCTTATACCTTGCTGCTAGATACGGGAATGATGAAGTTATGAGAGACAAAAAGGCATTCCGTGTGGCGCTGGGGGGGATATGCTCGGCGATATGCTTGCTTGCGATGTTTTGCAGCGGTTTTCTGCCGATGCTCAGCTATGCGATACCGACATTTGCTGGCTTTATAATGGTCGTGATGATCGTTGAGGTGAACAAGAGCTGGGCATTTGCGACATACTGTGCGGTGAGCCTGCTGTGCATTTTCACGACGCCGAATTACGAGGCTTCCCTGCTGTTCATACTATTTATGGGATATTACCCCATACTGAAATTTTATCTCGATCAAAAGCCGAACAAGCTTATGGTATGGGTGATAAAATTTGCGGTATTCAATGCTGCGATCGTGATATTCTTTTTAGCGTTCCAATTTATTTTCACCTCGGTGGATATGCTTGAGGGAATGGAGATGTTCGGGCGTTACGCTGTGCTTGTATTATGGGCGATGGCGAACGTATTCTTTTTGGTATATGAATATGCGCTTACGCAGCTTACTGATATGTACATAAACTGGTTTAGAAAAAAGATACTTAGGCGGAAATAGAAAAACAGACAACAAAACAAAAACAACAAAAGGGTGAGCCGTATGATGGACGAACAAAAGAAAGAAAAAACATTAGACGAAAAAGAGAAAGAGATATTAGACGAGGCAACTATTCAGACGCAGAGGCACAAAAAGAAGATACAGATAATAAGTCTATCGGCGATAATTGCGGTGATACTTATTGCGACTGTGGCGTGCATACCGCTTATAAAGGCGCTTTACAGCGACAACGGAATGGCGGCTTTGGAGCAGAAGCTTGACAATTACAGCGGTTTTGTGGGAGTTTTGATATTCACCTTCATACAGGCTTTGCAAGTTGTCATTGCGGTGATACCGCCGATACAGGTGGTTGGCGGAGTGTTGTTCGGCTGGTTCTGGGGTGGGTTATTATCATTCCTTGGAACGCTCCTTGGAACGATGGCGATATTTGCACTTGTGAAGAAATTCGGTCGGCCAATAGTTGAGGCCTTTGTTGACGAGAAGCAGCTGAAAAAGTTCAAATTTTTGCAGGATGAGAAGAAGCTGACGGTGATACTGATAATTCTTTATCTTATCCCGGGCATACCGAAAGATGTTATATCATACATTGTGCCGCTGACGCCGATCAGCAAGCGTGATTTCTTTTACTACGTTATGCCTTGCCGTCTGCCAGCGATAATGCTTTCGACGATACTTGGCAGCAATGTTAAGAGCGGAAACTTCACCATAGCGCTTGTTGTGCTTGGCATTGCCATTGTACTTGGCATTATCGGTTATTTATTCAAAGATGTTATTTTGAATAAAATGAAGCAACACAAGAAGTCCAAATAGGCATTAATGCACAAAGTTGGCTTTTCGAGAAAAAAATTATAAAAAGTGCTTGACAAAGGGTGTTTGGTGTGCTATAATTAATATCGTTGATTGAGCGGTACACAAAACAAACACCTCAGTCAAGCGGGTATGCGGGTGTAGTTCAGTGGTAGAACTCCAGCCTTCCAAGCTGGTCATGTGGGTTCGATTCCCATCACCCGCTCCAATATATCTTAGATCCTTATCCAAATTTAAGGTATTGATGAGTACAGTATGCGTCATTAGCTCAGTTGGATAGAGCAACCGCCTTCTAAGCGGTAGGTCACTGGTTCGAATCCAGTATGGCGTACCATTTAACTCGTTACAGGCTTTCGTCTGCTGCGAGTATTCTTTTCTAAATAGGATATGGTGGGTATAGCGTAGCTGGCCTAACGCGTCAGTTTGTGGCACTGAAGACCGTGAGTTCGAATCTCACTACCCACCCCACCGAATACGTTCTGCTTTTTGCAGGACGTATTTTTTTGCTTACTTGGATTTTCAAAACGTTGCTCGTTTTTATCTTCTTACAGAAAAAGAGCAACAGAAATCTCTTCCTGCTGCTCTTATCCAGAGGTTATATTTTTATAATGCGAAATTCTTATTCTCTGCTGCGAACACCGAGCTCGCAAATTTGAAGCTATCAAGCTCCGCTGCTTTCGTTGCTGAGCCAAAGGATATATTATCGAACGCCACTTCCGACACACCCTGTGCGCCCTCTTGCACGATCACGCTTCTCAGACTTTTACAGTCGCAAAAGGACTTATCTCCCACGCTTTTTACTGCGCTTGGTATAACGACTTCCCTAAGCGCTTCGCAACTATGGAATGCGTCTGCGCCGATCTCTACCAGCTTTGGTGAAAATCTTACTGTTCTTACATTTTTACAATTTGCAAAGGATTTTTCGCCCAACATAAGGACGGAATCTGCAAGGTAGACTGTTTCAAGGGCTTCGCAAAGTGCAAATGCGCAGCTTTCGATAGTCTTAGCGCCGCTTGGTACTGTCAGCTTTTTCATTGCTGAGCAACCGAAAAACGCAAAGCTTGCGATCTTTTCTACCCCGGCAGGTATGCTGAACTCTTCAACTGACGAACAGCAGGCAAACACGCTGTCGCCAATCTCGTTCAGTGCCTTTGGGATATTTACCAATCTAAGTGAGCCGCAACCCTGAAATGCACCTTTTTCTATGATGGCGATATTATCGCACAATTCTATCTCTTTAAGTGACGAACAGAAGCCGAACGCAAACTCGCCGATCTTTTTCACGTTTGTCGGCATATCGACTCTTTCGAGGCTGTCGCAGTCATAGAATGTGAAAGGCTTGATCTCGGTTACATTCTGTGGAACTGCCGCAAATCTCAGGGATTCGCAGCTATAAAATGCTTTCTCGCCGATATACTGAACGCTTTCAGGTATTGTTACGTTCACGAGCTCGCAGCATTTGTAAAACGCTTTTCTGCCGATAGCAACAACTCCCTCGGGGATAACGGCACACTTCATTTCATATAGGTGAGCAAATGCGCTGCCTGCTATGGCAACTACCTTTCTGCCGCCCAGCACGCTTGGCACCATAAGCACTTCGACGTGGCTATTGCCGCAGAAACCTGTCAGCACGCAATTGTCGTCAACTGCAACATTTTTAAAATGGCCGCAGATCTTCTCGCTGCTGATCTTGCTGTCTGCACCGCAGCCGACAGCCTCCAGCGCTTTCATAAAGCCGCTGTCACCCATAAAATTTACGTTCATCATCAGCGATTACCTCCGCATTTTATCATCTTAAACGTTTTCTGTTCGATATACTCAAATTATACTACACAATTATAACTTTGTCAATGGTTTTAGCAATATTCTATTTATAAAAAATTAATTTTTAGCTATATTGACTGTTTACACCGTCTAATTTTGACGTTTTACACAAACGAGCTGTTAATTTTGTTCTTTTTTAAACATTTATTTTGCTATTATATTGCAGCCTTTAGATATATTTACAGCGAACGTTTTCGTAATTGGGCGTATCTGCGGGCTTCCCTGTTTTGAAAACTTTGCTGACATTTGCACAAAATTGCGCTTTTATTTGTAATGTAGTTGTAACCTTTATATAGTTTATATGGATATTGTGTTAAATAAATTTGTTTGCACATTAATATTATCGGCTTATTATTGCATATTCTGTCTTTTTATAGGTACTTGTTGAACCTGTATATTCTATTTATACCATATTATACTATCTATGTTTACAAAATGGATACTTAACTATTACAGACTGTAATAATTATTCTGATATAATAATATACATAGGCATATGGCTTATACAAAAAACTGAATTGTAAAGAAAGGGTTGGTTTGTCATCAATATCAAAAAGATAACTGCAACTATTTTATCAGCTATGACAATGCTTGGCTGCACGGCGCTTATGCCTGTGGGCAGCGATCTGCCTGTAATGACGGCTTACGCTGCAAGCGCTCAAAGCTCCGCAAAGCCTGCTGTCACCACAAAACAGGCTTATTCAAACAAGATCGAATTATCAGTTAAAAATCTCGGCAGCTTTACCTCTTCCACGATTTTTGAGGTTTATGTTGACGGAAAATACGTTAAGAAATACACATATCAGACATTGAAAAAGAAAAACCTCATCGAGATATTCCACAACGGAAGCGTTTATCTCAAGGGGGCGACGAATTATACTGTAAAGCTCAAGGCCGTTATCGGCGGCGAAAGCAAGGAATCTGCGGCGGTAAAGATCAAGACCGAGGACAAGACTTATTACAAGATCACAAAGGGCGTGCAGCTTTACACATACAAGAACGGCAAATTCAGCAAAGCTTCCAAGACCACGAAAATGGTTATGCCTGCCTGCGTGCTGACATCGTCGAAGGCGAAGCGCATTGCAGGACAGAGCAAGAGCCTTGACAACGGCTGGCTGCTCATCAATGAGGGCGATTACAAGGGCAAGTACGTCAAGGTCGGCACGGGGGTCAGCAGAACGCCCCAGCGCAATGCTAAGATCAAGAAGGTCGTTGACTATGCCGCAAGTATGAACGGCGGACGCTACGTTTACGGCGGCGCAAGCTATCGTGCCACCGATTGCAGCGGATTGACTATGCAGGCGTACAATCAGATCGGTGTAAACATCAGCCACAGCGTTTACACTCAGTCCAAAATGGGCAAGGCGGTGTCGATGAAAAACATTCAGGCAGGCGATATCATTGTATGCAACAATTACGGACACGTTGCGATGTACATTGGCGACGGCAAGATCGTACACGCAATGAACAGCTATTATGGAATTCGCATTCAGCCATTGAACAGAATTTCTTACTGCGGCAGGATAAACACCATACGCAGGATAATATAGTGTACAAAAAAACGGACAACATTATGTTGCCCGTTTTTATTTTATATACGTCTGCGTAAAATTTAATTGCTCTTTTCGGCTATCAAAGCGCACCGAATGCGATATTTTGCAGTCTTATAACGGCGTCCGTTGTGCCTGCACCTGCTTGCTGGATAAAATAGAGGACGGATGCTTCCTTGACGGGATCTAGGCTGAAATAGCAGCCCATCCAGCCGTCCCAGCCGAAAGAGCCTTCCGACTGTATAAGGCCTGCTCTTGCAGGATCTTTGAGGACACGCATAAAGTTGCCGTAGCTATGGCCTATTGTGCTATCCCAATTAAGGCTTTCAGTCTGTTTTGGTGTGAGGGAGCTGCGGCGCATATACTCAACGGTGTTTGCGCCGAGGACACGCTTGCCATTAAGTTCGCCGTGGTTCATCAGCATTTTGGCGAACTTTGCGTAATCGTCCATTGTGGAGATAAGGCCTGCTCCACCCGACTCGAATGCCGGCGGCTCTTTATAGTCCGTCAAACAGAGGTGGAAGTGGGTGAAAGGCTTTATGCCGTTGTCAGAATACTCATAGCATTGTGCAAGGCGGTTGTATTTTTCCTGCGGTATCCAAAAGCCTGTATCGTTCATTTCAAGAGGCTCGAAAATTTCTTTTTGCAGGAATTCGCCGAACTTCATACCTGTTACGGCTTCAACGACTGCGCCCATTATATCAGCGGAAGCGCCGTACATCCACTTTTCGCCCGGGTCGAACACCAGCGGACACTTGCCCATTTCCATTGCGAAGTCATAGGTATTGAAGAGCTTTTCGCCCTTGAGGTAGTTTTCAGACTGACCGCCCCAAAGAGCACCCATTTTCTGTCCTGCAGGCGTCCAATCGGGATAAGGGATACCAGAAGTCATATTCAGCAGGTCGCCGATAGTGATATCACGGGAAGCTGGTCGCTCACCGTTTTCGTCAAGGACTTTCGGGTCAGCAAAGGTGGGGATATACCACTTGAGAAGGTGCCTTGTATCAAGAAGTCCACGCTCGATAAGTATCATTGCGGCGCAGGCTGTTATTGGTTTTGACATTGAGAAGAGGCGGAACATTTTGTCCTCTGTCATCGGGATATCACGTTCCATATCAGATTTTCCGAATGAGCGGCGGTAGACGGTTTCACCCTTATGGATAACGCAGAGGTTTGCGCCGGCTATGCCGCCATTTGCTATTTCTTTTTCGACGACGGGGGCTAAGTATTTGAAATTTTCGTACATATCAAGTCCTCCAATTTGATTTTCTGTATAGTTTGATTATAGCACATTTGCGTGAAAAATTCAACCGAAATGTGCTTATTTACGCAAAAAAGCGGACGATCATCTCGTCCGCTTATGTACTTATATATTTTTGATATGCACCGTATGATCCTCTATCGTGATCTTGCGATCTTGCGATCTTGTGATCGTTATTCCTTTGCTTCCGTGTCAGCTTCAACAGGCTGTGTGCTTGCTGCGACTGCGTTCTGTGACTGCTGAGCTTTCAGAAGGTCTCTGATCTCTGTAAGGAGAGCGATGTCAACAGGTGGTTCAGCAGGAGCTTCAGGCTCATCGTGCTTGCCAAGTGACGCCAGTTTATTGATAAGCTTCATTATAACGAAAATTACAAACGCCATAATGATGAAATTGATAACGGCGGTAAGAAATGCTCCATAGTTTATGTACTGATTGCCGAGGAGGTGAATCTTGCCCTCCACGTCAGCGCCGCCGATACAGCCGATGATCGGGTTGATGAAGTTCTCTGTGAAAGAAGTTACGATGTCTTGGAAAGCTGCACCGATGATAACGCCGACAGCCAGATCCATTACGTTTCCTTTAAGTGCGAACGCCTTGAACTCATTGATAAACTTCTTGATAAATCCTAACTTCTTTTCTTCCATTTTACGGTTACGACCTTTCTTATATAAGATTACTTTCATTTTATCATATTTTTTTATTTATTTCAATACTTGTCCGCCTTTTTAAGCATTTTTTTAGCCTTTGTTTACTCTTTTGACGATTTCAAAGGTTATCGGCGGTGTTTTGTTAATGAACGATTGAAATTATGTAAAAAATATATTATAGCTCTTGCAAAGTAAAAAAAAGTATGGTATAATAAATAAGCTGTTTGAGTGAGGGACACTATGATGGGATATAGCCAAGAGGTAAGGCAGCGGACTTTGACTCCGTCATTCCGATGGTTCGAATCCATCTATCCCAACCAACAACACTTTTTGACACACATTGGGGTGTCGCCAAGTGGTAAGGCAACGGACTCTGACTCCGTCATTCCGAAGGTTCGAATCCTTCCACCCCAGCCAGGTTAGCGCTATACGATTTGTATAGCGCTTTTTTGTTTGACAAATTTGACAGCATAACAGACGGGCGAACAATGTTCTCCCCCTACCCTGCATATCAAAAAGAACCTAACATATACTTCCCATCTTAATTTTACAGCGCATAATTCGTGACGAAATTGTAAACAATCAAGTTTACCCCTTGCAATCTGTTTCAAAGTATGCTATAATAATTAAGTCGTTTGAGAGACAAATAAAATTGAACATTGGGGTGTCGCCAAGTGGTAAGGCAACGGACTCTGACTCCGTCATTCCGAAGGTTCGAATCCTTCCACCCCAGCCAGTCAAGTCGCTGTACATTGTATGGCGACTTTTTTTGTGCTTTTAATTTGTTATCATAACGCAACGATAAGTACAAAGACGGGCGAACGATGTTCGCCCCTACCCTGTAAAGAAAAAAGCATACAAAAAAACGCCACAACATACTGCTTGATATGCTGTGGCGTTTTATTATTACGCTTTTTATTCGGCGCTTGTGTCTGTATCTGAAAGGCTTTCAGAGCTTTCTGCTGTGCTGTCTGAGCTGTCGGCTGCAAAAGCTGCGCTGCTTTTATTCTCGCCGTAGGTGGACATATAGACCTTTGTGAACTGGATATCCTCAGTTGGCTGCAAGGTCTCTGAGTCTGTGATATCTGCGGCGCAGATCGTATCGTAGATATCCATTCCGTCGTAGACCTGTCCGAAGATCGTGTACTGCTGGGAGAAGTTCAGTACGCCGCCATACTGCTTGAAGGCGTTCGTGACGTCCTCATTGATGTTGTTGCTGTCGGCAAGCTTGCTGTCAAGCTCTGCCTGCTCCTCGTCTGTGAGGGTGTAGTTATCAACGAAAAGGAGATAGCTGTTTGAGACGGTCTTTTTATTGAAGAGGTGGCCTTCCTCTTGTGTATATGCGCAGAGTGCGCCTTTGAGCGGCCATAGGTTCTTTGAATACTCCGCCTCGACTGTTGTGGTATCGGTATCGGAAGTGGTCTGACCGTCGGCCTGCTTTGTTCCGCCGATAAAGTACACGCCGTCCTGCACCATACTTACATATGTGCCGTCATAGTAGCCGTCATTCACGAGGTCGGTGAAAAACTTACAGTAATTTGGGGCTTCATCGGGGAAGAGCACGGCTTTGAACGTGCCTTTATTTGTCTCGAACACGACAACGGGGCTATCGTCGGCAGGTTCGTTCATCTGAATGATCTTTGCGTCGGAATAGTCGATATCCTTCTTATTACTTCTGCCTGTGCAGGCATAGAACAGCACGAAAACTATTACGAAGCATATTGCGATCATCGAGAACTGAAAGTAAGTTTGGAACTGCTTTTTGCGGTAAGGTCTGATGTCCTGATTATTTTTGCTCATTTTGCGCTCCTTTATTTCTTTCTTACCTTTGTGCCCTGTCTTGTTTCCTCGACGATATAGCCAAGCTCGCCGATCTTATCTCTGAGCTGGTCAGCTTTTGCGAAGTCCTTTGCCTTTCTTGCGGCTTTTCTCTCTTCAAGAAGCTGTGCGATCTCGGCAGGTATCTCTTCATCGTCGCCGCCTGCAAGCTTTTCTGCGGCCTTGATAAGGTCGAGAGAGAGCACCTTGTCAAAGTCTACGATAAGGGCAAGCTTTGTGGCAGGGTTCGTGTCGGCCTTGAAAACGTCATAGAGGGCTGTTACTGCATTTGATGTATTGAGGTCATCGTCCATTGCTGCGCAGAAAGCGGCTTTGAGCTTATCAAAGGCTTCCTTATCG
Organism: Ruminococcus sp.; assembly: GCF_019423705.1. Taxonomy (GTDB): domain Bacteria; phylum Bacillota; class Clostridia; order Oscillospirales; family Ruminococcaceae; genus Hominimerdicola. The sequence continues at coordinate 84,017 of NZ_JAHZAX010000009.1, forward strand.
ACAGCTTCGTCCGCCTTTTTATCCGCCATAAGCTGTGCTATCCTTGCGGTGAGCTTGTTATAAGCGATCTTTGCGTTGTCGAGGTTCTCATAGCTGAACACGAGGGACTTTCTGTAATGGGACTGGAGGCAGAAGAATCTGTAAACCAGCGGATCGTAGCCCTTTGATTCGAGAAGGGAGACTGTGAGGAACTCGCCCTTTGATTTTGACATTTTGCCGCTGTTGGTATTAAGGTGGTAAATATGGAACCAATAGTTACACCACTTGTGGCCGAGGTATGCCTCAGACTGTGCGATCTCGTTTGTATGGTGTGGGAAAGCGTTGTCGATACCGCCGCAATGGATATCAAGCTTTTCGCCAAGGTGCTTCATTGAAATGCAGGAGCACTCGATATGCCAGCCGGGGTAGCCGACGCCCCAAGGGGAATCCCACTTGAGTTCCTGATCGTCGAACTTTGATTTTGTGAACCAGAGGACGAAGTCGGCTTTATTGCGCTTATTGGAGTCCTCTTCAACGCCCTCACGAACGCCGACGGCAAGGTCTTCCTCATTGAAGTTATGGAAAACGTAATACTCGTCGAGCTTTGAGGTATCGAAATAGATATTTCCGCCTGCTTCATAGGCATAGCCTTTTTCGATGAGCGAAGAGATCACCTTGATGAAGTCGTCAATACAGCCTGTTGCAGGCTCGACAACGTCAGGGGTCTTGATATTGAGCTTTTTGCAATCGGCAAAGAAGGCGTCGGTATAGAATTTAGCTATTTCCATAACTGTTTTGTGCTCACGCTTTGCGCCCTTGAGCATTTTATCGTCGCCTGTATCGCCATCAGAGGTGAGGTGTCCCACGTCGGTGATATTCATTACACGCTTAACGTCATAGCCGTCATAGCGGAGATACTTCTCGAGGACGTCTTCCATAATATAGCTTCTGAGGTTGCCGATATGGGCATAGTGATAAACTGTCGGGCCGCAGGTATACATTGACACCTTGCCGGGCTCATTCGGTACGAACTCTTCGATCTTGTGTGTAAGGGTGTTGTAAATGTTCATTGCTTTGACCTCTTTCTATGACCTGTTATTTATCTTCCTGTGTGTTTTTCTTGATCTGCTGGAGCTTTTCAAGCTCGGCCACTCTCTTTTCCAGCTTGACGAGCTGGCGCTTTGTCTGGCAGAGTTCCTGTGCGACGGGATCGGGAATATGCACTTGATCGAGGTCGCAGGTGCGCTTGCCGTCCTGCTTTACTATCCTTGCAGGAACGCCGACGGCTGTTGAATTGGCAGGTACCGGTTCAAGAACGACGGCATTTGCGGCGATCTTTGCGTTATCGCCGACTGTGAATGGGCCGAGGACTTTTGCGCCGCAGCCCACCATTACGTTGTTGCCCAAAGTCGGGTGCCTTTTGCCTTGATCTTTGCCTGTGCCGCCCAATGTGCAGCCTTGATAAAGCAGGCAGTAATCGCCGATCTCTGCGGTCTCGCCGATAACGACGCCTGAGCCGTGGTCGATAAGCAGACCCTTGCCGATCTTTGCGCCTGGGTGTATCTCGATACCTGTCAGCATTCTTGCGAACTGTGAGATACATCTTGCGATGACCTTATGCTTGTGAACATAGAACCAATGGGATACTCTGTAAAACGCAACTGCGTGAAGTCCCGAATATGTGAGTATCTCCAAGGTGCTTGTCGCAGCAGGGTCTCTGTCCTTTATGGTCTGTATATCGTGTTTGATATTTTCTATGATAGTCATTACGATCTCTGCCTTTCTATACAAAAAAGCCTCCGAAGCGTGTTGTGCGCTTCGGAGGCAGATTTTACTCTACGGTCCCACTCCGATTTTCTCCGCTCAATATCGAACGGAGCTTTACATCATTAACGCTGATGGAACGAAGGGGAATACTGAGCGTGAGCCGTTGTTCGCCCTCTGCTGTCAGCCGCACTTCACGCCGAGTCCTTAAAGCCTTGCACCAAACGGCTTCTCTCTGAAAATTACCTCTGCGTTACTTTTGCTGATACGCATTTATACTATTATATTATATTATATTCATTTGCCGACCTGCGGTGAATTATTTGCCCGAGTCGATATATTTCCAATAGCCTTTGAGATAAACTGCGCCCGAGATGATAGTCAGCGCAACAGCAATCCAAATAAGCACCTCATTCACAAGGAAGATAGGTGTTCCCCAAGTGAAATCGGGGCTGCCCTTTGGCGCAGGGAAAACTATCTGGAGCACCATAATTGCGATAAGTGCGACCATTGTGAAAGCGGTCTTGAGCTTGCCCCATATTCCTGCGGCAACCACAACGCCCTCGCCTGCGACCACAAGTCTAAGACCTGTTACCATAAATTCTCTTGAAAGAATGAGCACCACGGCAACAGGGTCGATCCACCTTTCAAAGGTAAAGCAGATAAGCGCCGTCATAACGAGGAGCTTATCGGCAAGGGGGTCGAGGAACTTGCCAAAGGTGGTGACAAGGTTGTGCTTTCTTGCGATCTTGCCGTCAAACCAGTCTGTAATGGAAGCGGCGGCGAATATCACCAGCGCATAGACCATATGGTGCGGTATTTTGAAAACCAGCACGAACAGAAGGAAAAACGGTATAAGGATAACTCTCAGAACTGTTAATTTATTAGGTAAATTCATATTGATTTCCTTTCAAAAAGACTTTTGCAAATTCACACCTTAGAGCCGATAAGGTCATAATCCATTGTGTCGTCGATCTTGACGTTCACATACTCGCCGACTCTTACCTTATCGTCGCTTAGGAAGAATATCTTTCCGTCGATCTCGGGAGCGTCTGCGGCGCTTCTGCCGTAATAGCACTCGGCGTATCTGTCAAAGCCCTCGCACACGACCTCGATAGTCTTGCCAAGAGCCTGCTCGTTGAGCTGCTCGGAAATTATCATCTGCTCTTCCATAATAACTTCCGCTCTGCGCTCTCTGACCTTCATCGGTATCTGATCCTCGAACTTCTCGGCAGGAGTTCCCTCCTCGGCGGAATATGAGAAGCAGCCAAGTCTTTCAAAGCGTGTTTCCTTTACGAACTCGCAAAGCTCCTCAAACTGCTCCTCGGTCTCTCCCGGGAAGCCTGTTATGAGGGTAGTTCTTATGGTGACATTTGGTATTTTGCTTCTTATCTTATTTATAAGCGTATCGAGGCTTGCCTTATCGCCCTGTCGGTTCATACGCTTGAGCACCTGTCCGTTACAATGCTGTATCGGGATATCGAGGTACTTAACGAGCTTTTCCTCGCTGGCGATAGTGTCGATAAGCTCATCGGTAATTCTTTCGGGGTAGCAATAAAGCGTTCTTATCCACTTGAAGCCGTCGATCTCGCAGAGAGCTTTCAAAAGCTCGGGGAGCATTGACTTGCCGTAGATATCCTCGCCGTATCTTGTGGTATCCTGCGCCACAACGACAAGCTCGGTCACGCCGTTTTCTGCAAGCCAGCGTGCTTCCTTGACGATATCCTCCATAAGGCGGCTCCTATACTTGCCTCTTATAGCTGGGATAGCGCAATAGGTGCAGTTATTGCTGCAGCCCTCGGCGATCTTAAGGTATGCGTAAAATGGTTCGGTGGAAATGATCCTTCCGCCCTCCATTGAAAGCTCGGTCTTTGTGCCATAGGAACAGACGCATTGCTTATCAACGAGTATCTCTCTAATTATGTCACATATCTTGCCGTTTGAACCGATACCAACAACGGCGTCAAGCTCGGGTATCTCTTTTTTCATTTCGTCACGATATCTTTCAGCAAGGCAGCCTGTTGCGATAACGGCCTTTATCCTGCCCTCTTCTTTAAGGGTGCAGAACTCAAGGATAGTGTCGATAGCTTCCTGCTTTGCGGACTCGATAAAGCCGCAGGTATTGATAATAACCACATCAGCCAAAGCGGCGTCGGAAACGATCTGAAAGCCCTGCTGTCTCAGATCATAAAGAATGTGCTCAGCGTCCACCTGATTTTTAGGACAGCCGAGAGAGACCATTCCCACTCTAGTAGCCATTTAAAAATCTCCAATCCAATGCTTGCCAAAAGGCAGCATTACAGTATTCCAATAATCTATATTATTATCTCACTTTTGCACACTTTTGTCAAGTCCCTTTTCGTCACTATTGTATGACAAAAATCAAAATATTTATGAAATTTTCACAAAAGATAGGTGTCGGCGATTTGGCAGAGTATTTAAACACAAAAAAAGGCCGGCGCAAGTGGGACGTCAATTTATCAGCGAGTACATTGAGCTGATAAATTTCGCCGTCCCCTACATTCTTTATATCAACACAAATGAAGTCCCTAAAAGCTGCAACTTTCAGGGACTTCATTTGTGTGTCGATATATATACAATCAATCTCGTGGTTGATTGCATTATACATCACTTTTATATTTTTGTCAAGCCTTAATTTTTCTTTTCGGGATAGGTGACGGTTATCTCGTCCCCTGCCTGCTGCGACCAAACGACATAATCGAGCTTGCCCTCATCGAGGAAAACTGTGAAATAGGTGTCCTCGAGGTCATCGGACAGCAGTTCTTTTATTTTTGTGATGAACTTATCGTCCTCGGTGGAGATATAATTCATATAGTCGAATTTATAGCTTTTGTCCTTTGAAAGCTCTGTGACTGCCTTATCGGCGGCTTCATAGACCGCTTGGGCGTTGGCTTCGGCTTTCTTTGAATCGTCATCGCTTATAATGCCCTCGGCATAGGCCTGCGCTTTTGTGCCTGCAAAGCAAACTTTCCAATCGTTGTCCTTATCAAGCACCATTAAAATATACTGCAATGAAGTGACTTCGCCCTCTGAGCTGTCATATGCGATAGTCACATAGAGCTCGGCCGCTTTTGAATACTCTTCGCTGATGTTCACGCTGTCGATAAAGCCGCTTTTTTCCTTGTCAAAGCTGTATCTCACACCGCTCAGCTGTTCGTCCGTGCCGTACTCGTTATCGTTGCCCATATGCTGCTTCATATACTCATAGTCCGCCGCATAATCGTCGGTCATAAGCTTTACCATTGACTGATCGAACTCGGCGTTTGCGGCTTTGAGGTAGAGAGCTGCAACGTCCTCGGCTTCTGCGAGAGGGTCGGCTTTTTCAATGCTGTCAGTGGTGGTATCGTCAGTTGTCTGAGCTGTCTGCCCTGCCGTCCTGCTGTCGGCAACAGTCGTAGTATTATTATCGCCGCCGAAATCCAGCGAACAGCCTGTTATAGGTGCACAAGCCAGCACCGCTGCCGCAATAAGTGTCAGCTTTTTCATCTGCGTTCCTTTCTTTGCAAAGTGTCTTTATTCTTCCGTTTCGTAATCCTGCTTGATATCGTTTATAACTTCTTTGATGATATCATATGAATATCCCAGCCGAACGAGGGCGTTTTTCACCTTGATATCGCCCTTTTCGCCGTCAAGATAGCGCAGATACTTGCGCTCAACAAGCTCATAGAGCCGCTCATAAACGCCGTCCTCATACTCTTCAAGGGCTTCTTCGATTATTTCTTTTGTGAGACCCTTTTGACGCATTTGCTGGAAGGCTCTGTATCGGCCGTACTTTCTGACCTCGACATAATTCCTTGCCAGACCCTTTGCATAGCGCCTATCGTTTATGGTGCCAAGCTCCAGCATTTTATCCATTACGGTGTCGCATATCTCTTCGCTGTAATTCTTTTCAAGCTTTTTATAAAGCTCGATATAGGAATAGTCACGATAGTCCAGCAGATAAAGGGCACGCTCTCTCGCCTTGCGGTACTCGTTATCGAAAAGCACCTTTTCCCACGCTGATTCGGGGATATCAAGCCCTGCCCTCAGACCATAGGCGGAGACGATCTCGTGATTGAGAAAGGCAGGCTCGCCATCCTCAAACTCGATCATATATGTTGCGCCTTTATACTTTGAAACGCCTGTTATTTTCAGCATTTATCAGTCACCAAGAGTGCTGAGGTCAACGGGAGCGAACTCCTCAAAGTCCTCCTCGGGATTTACAACGGCAGGCTTATCAGCTGCTGCCTTGCGGATCTTCTTTGCAGGCTTATCATCCTCTGCTTCTGCGCTCTGAGCGGCCGCGCCTGCGTTTGCCTTGGCTTCAAGCTTTGAAGTCTTTTTATCCTTCTCCTGTGCCGCAAGAGCCAGCGCTGCTTGATTTTCCTTGATCTTTGCTTCGATCTCCGCCATAATGTCGGGATTTGCCAACAGGAATTCCTTAGCGTTATCTCTGCCCTGTCCGAGCTTCATATCGTTATAGCTGAACCAAGCGCCGCCCTTCTTGACAACGTTGAGATCGACTGCCATATCGAGGACTTCACCCACACGGGAGATACCCTTGCCGTACATAATATCGAACTCGCACTCCTTGAACGGCGGTGCGACCTTGTTCTTTACGACCTTACACTTTGTTCTGTTACCGATAACTTCTGAGCCGTTCTTGATCTGCTCGCCTCTTCTTACTTCTATTCTTACGGAAGCGTAGAACTTGAGTGCACGGCCGCCTGGGGTTGTCTCAGGGTTGCCGTACATAACGCCGATCTTTTCACGCACCTGATTGATGAAGATAGCTGTTGTATTTGACTTTGCGATAACTGAAGTGAGCTTTCTCATTGCCTGCGACATAAGTCTTGCAAGCTGACCAACGTGAGTATCGCCCATTTCGCCGTCGATCTCTGACTTTGTTACCATTGCGGCAACGGAGTCGATAACGATACAGTCGATTGCGCCCGAACGTGCCAGCGCTTCTGCGATCTCGAGTGCCTGCTCGCCGCTGTCCGGCTGAGAGACCAGCATATTGTCGATATCAACGCCAAGCTTGCCTGCATAGATCGGGTCGAGGGCGTGCTCAACGTCGATGAACGCAACTTCGCCGCCAAGCTTTTGGGTCTCGGCGATAACGTGGAGGGCAACTGTTGTTTTACCCGATGACTCAGGGCCGTATATCTCGATGATACGTCCTCTCGGCACGCCGCCAATTCCCAGCGCCATATCCAGCGTCATTGAACCTGTTGGGATAGCTTCGATATCCATTGCCTTTGCTTCGCCCAGCTTCATAATTGCGCCCTTGCCAAACTGCTTTTCGATATATGCGATGGCGGTATCGAGGGCTTTTTTCTTTTCCTCTGCGTCTGTTATTTTTGTGACAGCCTTAACGGCTTCCTTTTTCTTCTTGTCGATAGCCATTTATTTGACCTCCTCAAATATGGTGGATCTTCTTCTGTATTTATATCATAACACACTAACTGTCCATTTGTCTGTACAGAAAGGATATTTTTCGCATTTGTACAGATTTTTGTACTATTCTTCAAAAATGCCCGAAACGCAGCGGACAACTCCGCACAAGTCCTTGCGGCACCTTACGTTTTTGAAGCCGTGCTGTATCATAAGGCGCATAACCTCGTCCTCTTGACCTATGCCGATCTCAAAGAGCATTACGCCGCCGTTTTTGAGCTTTTTCTTCCATTTGCGGACAATATCACGATAAAAGTCAAGTCCGTCCTCGCCGCCGAAAAGCGCTTCCTTTGGTTCAAATGTCACCTCACGCTGGAGGTTTTCCATATCCTCCGCTGTGAGATAGGGCGGATTGCATATGATAAGATCGGCCATTGGTGCGGCGTTTATAACGCTTTCGTCCTTGACGTCCCCAAGCAGCAGCTCCGCTTTTGAGGCGTTTGACCGAACATTCGTCTTTAGATACTCTACCGCCTGCGGTGAACGCTCAATGCAGAGCACTTTCTTGCAGGAGAGATTTTTATCCAAAGTAACACCTATACAGCCCGAACCCGAACAGAGGTCGATAACTGTGATATCGGATTTATCCTTGAACATTTTAAGGGCGATATCAACGGCGGTCTCGGTATCCTGTCTCGGGATAAGGACGCCCTCGCCAACTTTGAATTTCAGTCCGTAAAATTCCCACTCTCCCAACAGATATTGCAAGGGATAGCCTTCGCAGCGGCGTGAAATTATTGCTTTTATCTTTTCCGCCTGCTCCGCCGTAATATTGTCGGCATTGCCTGTGATATCCTCAAAGACCCAGTTTGCTTCGCAAGCGCTGTTCTCTTCAAGTCCGTTTTTATCAAGAAGCTCCACACATTCTTTTAGGAGCTCGGCTCTTTTAAATTCTTTTACCATTTGTCTTCTTCCTTATTTTCGGGGATACAAGCCTTCAATGCGGCGATAGCGCACTCGATCTGGCTTGCGTCGGGCTCGCTGGTGGTTATTCGCTGTATCCAAAGGCCGGGGGCGGAGATTATTCTCGTGAAGATATTGTCATATCTGCCCGCAAGTCTTATAAGCTCATAGGCGATACCCGTTACAACCGGCAGGAGCGCAACTTTTATCAGCACTCTGAGCATAATATTTGCCCAAGAAACTCTGAATATGGTGTTGACAAAAATGCTTATGAACAGCACAAGGAAAATGAAGCTTGTGCCGCAGCGTGGGTGAAAACGTGTGAACTTCTTGACGTTTTCCACCGTCAGCTCCTCCTCGTGCTCATAGCAGGCGATAGTTTTATGCTCTGCACCGTGATATTCATACGTACGTCTGATATCTTTCATTAGTGCGGTCAGAGCGGTATAGCCGATGAAAACAGCTATTTTGAGCAGTCCCTCGATAACGTTCTTGCCAAAAGAGGAAAGGCTTATGATATGCTTATCAATGAATTTTGATATCAGCGACGGGATATACATAAAAAGCAGCAGTGCCAGCACAACGCCCAGCACCATTGATATGCCCGAGATTATGGGCGTAAGCTTATCGCCAAGCTTTTCGTCCAGCCATTTCTCAAAGGCGGTCATTTCTTCCTCGTCGTCCTCAGTCATCTGCTTGTTCGCCGATCTTGTCAGGCATTTATAGCCGTCGATCAGCGAGGTGAGGAAGCTGAAAATTCCTCTCACGAATGGCGTTTTGCGATACCAAGGGGGATTTTTGCCGCCCTTTATCTCCCACTCTTCAAGGTCGATAGTTCCGTCGGGCAGGCGGCAAGCCATTGCGGCTTTGTCGATACCCCTCATCATAACGCCCTCGATAACAGCCTGTCCGCCGATCTTGGTCTTGAATTTTTCCTTTGGTTGTGATTTACCGCTCATTTTACTTTCCTTTCCAGGGACAGCGCCGTTTTACTTGGGCGCATTTTCATTGTCAATAGGTTCGATAGGCTCTGAAGATATCAGTTCCACATCGACTGTTGCCTGATTATCTGGCTTTTCTTTCTGCTCGATACAAGGCAAGGTTATCATTACTGTTGTGCCGACGCCCTGCTCGCTGTTTATTTCAAGTGAGCCGCCGTGGCGCTGGATAATTTCATCTGCCACCGCAAGACCGATACCCGAACCACGTCTTGTATGGTTGGCCTTGAAGAACTTTGTTTTGACCTTCGGCAGGTCTTCTTTGGATATTCCCATACCTGTATCTGAGATAGAGATACAAATTTCGTTATCCTCTTCATAGGCTTCAACGGATACTGTATCGCCCTTGTTTGAATACTTTATAGCGTTATCGACGATATTTATGAACACCTGTCTGAGCCTGTTCTTATCGCCGTAAACGAACGGCAGCATTTTTGGCTCGTAATAATTCAGCGTTATGCCGAGGGCTTTCGCACGCTCTTGATAGATGAGCACGGTCTCGCCAAGTTCCGCAAGGATATCTATGGTATCCATAATAAGGGTGAGCCTGTTATCCTGTATTCTCGAGAAGTCAAGAAGCTCTTCGACCATTTGTGAAAGCCTTTCCGTCTCGCTGGTGATAACACGCATACCTTTCTTAAAGGTCTCCTTATCGTCGTACATACTTGTGACGGTCTCAGTCCAGCCCTTTATTGCGGTGAGCGGCGTTCTAAGCTCGTGGGATACTGAGGAGATGAACTCATTTTTCATCTGCTCGGTATTGGAAAGCTCCTGCGCCATATAGTTGATAGAGTCGCAAAGCTCGCCAAGCTCGTCGTTGCGCTTTTTCTCAAGACGTTCGCTGAAATCCCCTGTTGCGAATTTTCTCGCAATGCTGTTTATGCTTCTTATCGGCATTACGATAGACTTGATAAAGAACATTCCCGAGAAAAACAGCAGCAGCACTATTGCCAGCACTATTATAGTTATCAATATGGATATCATCAAGATCTGATGATCTATATTCTTCATTGAGGACAACATTCTCAGCGCTTCATACTCGCTTCCCCTCGGTGATATAACGGAGGTTACCGCCATTACCTTTTCCCCTGTGGAAAGGTCGTATATCTGCACGCCGACGCCTGTATCGGACTTTTTGGCTTCCTCATAATCGCTCATACTGTCGTCCACCGATGGTGAAAAGCCCGATGAGGTAACGTCAACCTCGCCGTCGGTCTTTATTGCCATAAGCTCGATCTTGTCCTTTTCGTCATAGCCCTCGACTATTGAGCGTATTTCCGTATTATAATTTGTCTGATCGTCCCCCGAGGCGTTCATTACCGCCGTGGTGACTATCTTCATTTTTGACGTTAGATACTGTCTTGCAGAGCTGTAATAATAATTTCTCACAACAAAGATAAGAAGTATCTCAAGCACGACAAGTATCGCCGTCACGACGCCGATATTATTTCTCAGCCAATGCTGCGTAATACTGTGCTTGCTGCTTTTTCTGTTTTCTGCACTCAACTGCTAAAAACTCCGTTCGTTATGACTTTACGCTTCTCGATTTGCGCTCAGTTCGAGCCGCCTGCCCATTTATAGCCGAAGCCCCAAATGGTAAGGATATACTTCGGGTTGGAAGGTTCGTCCTCTATCTTCATTCTTATTCTTCTGATATTTACGTCAACGATCTTATCATCGCCGTAATAGCTTTCGCCCCAAATATGATTAAGTATGCTGGAACGATCGAGGGCGGTGTTCTGATTTTTGAAGAAATACTCCATTATCTGATACTCCACCTGAGTGAGGTCGATCTGCTCGCCGTTTTTGAAAACAGTTCTGCTCTTGAGATTGAGGGTGAACGGACCTGAGATTATCCGCGAAGCTTCTTCGGGCTTTGTACCGGAACGATTGACACGTCTGCAAACGGCGTCAACTCTTGCGATAAGCTCGGATATCGAGAACGGCTTTGTGATATAATCGTCTGCGCCGCTCATAAGGCAGGATATCTTATCCATTTCCTGTGACTTTGCGGAAAGCATAATTATACCGATAGAGCTGTTTCTCTCTCTTATCTTCTTGCATACCTGCATTCCGTCGATGCCGGGCATCATAATATCCAGCAGGGCAACGTCAAAGCCGCCGTCCTTTTCGTCATATGCTTTTAGAGCGTCCTCGCCGCAGTTTACGTCAACTACTTCATAGCCGCTTCTCACAAGGTTGATAACGACAAATTCTCTGATGGAATCTTCGTCTTCGCACACTAATACTCTTTTCATCTGATCTACTCCTCTCCTGTAATAAAGGCACTAAACGCAAATCACGCCGCCTTGAAAATAATCAGTTGTCAGTTTATGATATAGAAATTGTTTTGTATCTCATCAATTGTGGGGATAAGTTTTTCTCGCCTGTCGGAATTGAGCTTCACAAAAAAGTCAAGCTGACCTTTGCTGTCGATAAGCTCATAACCATCTGACAGATATTGGTCTGAATCATTTTTTGAAGAAACTGCTATCCGCATAAGCTCTTCAATGCTGGTGTTTATATCCCCTGTATATTTATAGAACACAAGCTCGCCTGTGTCGGCGTCCTTTTTGACTGTGACGGAATCGTTCCAGCGGTTAGGAAATGTAAGGAAATATCCGTCCGAAATGGAATAAAAGCCCGTATATTTGGCTTCAAGGCTGTAAAAGTCCTTATAGACGTTCCAAGTTGTCATATAGAGCATATCGTCCGCCACGGCATTTTCATAGCCTATCATCGGGGCTGTGGAGGGTATCTCAACAACGCCGTCGCTGTCAACATCCTCGCTGTAATATCCGGCAGGTCGGGTACAAAGTGGCAGGAGCTTTTCGCTTCTCAGCTGCATAGGGTCTTGCAGGCTGGAATATCTGTAATATATTATCTCAGTCTGAAGCTCACCGCTGCTTGTAAGGCCGTCAATGAATATAGCCTTTCGTCCGCCGTCGATAACGCCTGTTCTTGTTGAGACATAAGAAGTCACGTTATCGCACATATCAATGCCCTCGTCACGGGTTATCTCGCCGTTTTGCATTCTGAGCATTGAAGCCTTTGCGCTGACTGCGCCTGTATCGCTCTTTGTGCTGCGCTGGACTGTTATAAGCTCGTTATAGCCGTCGTTATTTATATCAAGCGGTTGGAGTATCGAATATGTATCAAGTCCGACACGCTTGAAATCGCCGTCTGAATAGCTGTATATCTCGAGGGTCTTGTCATCGTTTGCAAGATTTTGATATCCCACCAGCACGTCTATCTGATTGCCGTTGCCCATTGGCGAGATTATTACCTGGTCGATATCCGTGCCTGCGCCTGCAAGCTCCTTGACGGAATGCCATTTGCCCTCGTCATTTTTATCGAGGATATTCACCCTAAGTCCGTCCTCTTCCGAGCCGTTTGAGGTATACTCATAGAAAACTATAGCCTCGTCAGTTGATTCGTCGTCGATATTTGCGATAACATACGCCGAGCGGTTCTCGCCGTTTTTAGGATATTTCAGCGTGATATTGCTTCCAACGCTTTCTATAAGCGCTTGGTGTATCTCGCTTTGCTCAGAGGTGAGCTTGGGGGCGTTCAAAAGACCGTCCACCGTAAAATTCAGCGCCGTACAGCCCGTCATAGCCAAACAGGAAAGGCAGGCGGCAGCTTTCATAATAGTCTTCAAAATATCCCTCCACATCGCAAACAATAAAAAATAGAACCGGACATATTTGCATATACCCGATTCTATTATAACATACTAGAAAATATATTTCAAGTCTTTTTGCGCCCACAAGAACATATTATCTCTCATCGAGAGGGATATATTTCTTTTCGCCGGAGATAGCCTTATAAGCAGGTCTGATGATACGCTTGCCTGTTACCAGCTCCTCAAATCTGTGTGCGCACCAACCAGCCATTCTTGACACGGCAAACATTGGTGTGAAGAGATCCTCAGGGATACCAAGCATTCTGTAAACAAAGCCCGAATACATATCGACGTTTGCGCACATTGCCTTATCGCTGCCCTTGATCTTCTTGAACAGCTCAGGCGTGAGCCTTTCGACAGTTGCAAGAAGCTTGAACTCCTTCTCGAACTCTGTGTTCTCTGCCATTTTGCCTGCATTTTCCTTGAGTATAACGGCTCTCGGGTCAGACAGGGTGTAAACGGCGTGACCCATACCATAGATAAGTCCTGTATGGTCGAATGCTTCCTTATTAAGAATCTTTGTAAGGAAGTCGGCAACTTCGCCTTCGTCCTCCCAGTTCTTTACGTTGTCCTTGATACACTGCTGCATTGCTGCCACCTTGAGGTTTGCACCGCCGTGACGTGGGCCTTTAAGTGAACCGATAGCTGCGGAATATGCAGAATATGGGTCTGTGCCCGATGATGTAAGAACTCGACAGGAGAATGTTGAGTTATTACCGCCGCCGTGCTCAGAGTGGAGCATAAGCATAAGGTCGAGTATCTTCGCCTCTTCGTCAGTAAACTGTCTGTCGGGACGGAGTGCGGAAAGTATCATCTCGGCTGTGGAATGTGTCGGGATAAGCGGGTGCATAAACAGGCTGAGGCCGTCATAGCAGCGTTTTTTTACCTGATATGCCGACACCATTATATTCGGCAGCTTTGAGATTATGGAGATAGCCGTTGCCATTTCATACTCAGGTGAACGGTTCTCCGGATTATCGTCATAGGAATAAAGAGCCAGCAAAGCTCTTGCCATTTTATTCATAATACTCTTTGACGGAGCTTTAAGTATCATATCCTCAAAGAAGTTATTTGGCAGAGGTCTGTTCTCAGCCATTATCTCTCTGAAAGCTGTAAGCTCTTCCTTGTTTGGCAGGTCGCCCATAAGAAGGAGATAGACTATCTCCTCATAACCGAAACGGTTTTCTTTCTGTGCATTGCTGACAAGGTCGTTGATATTATAGCCACGAAAAATCAGTTGGCCCTGTATAGGCGACTTTTCTCCTTCGTTTACCACATAGCCATGTACGTTACAAATATTAGTAAGTCCAGCCATAACGCCTGTGCCGTCAGAATTTCTCAGACCTCTTTTGACAACATATCTGTCATAGAGCTTAGGGTCGATGGTGTTGTTGGCGATGAACTGCTCACACAGGAGCGATCTTGCTGTATTGTTTATCATAGAAAAAAATCATCTCACTTTCCGTTTTATCAACGTATATTATGAATATAAATTAAAATATAAAATATATTATACACCTTTTTTATATTCTTGTCAAGTATTCGCAGAGGTCGTCGAAAAATAAATTTATTTCAAAGTCCTTTGATACGCACTTTAAAAAATTTCTGTACAAAAATATTCCCAAAAGTAATATTTTGCTCAGCCTGTGAATATAAATATAATACTGTATAGTCAAAATGAGAAAGGACAGAAAAATGAAAGACATAATGCAGATAACGGCGGCATTTGCGGTGCTTCTGACCATAATACCGATGATAGTGTTCCTGCGTGCGGAAGCTCCAGAAGCGAAAGCTGCCTCCGCTGACAGCGCCAAGGTCGTTTCGGTCTATTTCACCGAAAGCGGCGAGGTCAAGGACTACACTCTTGAGGAATATCTCACAGGGGCTGTGCTGGCGCAAATGCCTGCGGACTTTGAGGACGAGGCTATCAAGGCGCAGGCGGTGCTTGCTCACACATACATTGAGCGCAGGAAGCTTACGGAAGCCCAGTCCCCCACCGCTGAGCTAAAAGGTGCAGACATAAGCGACGACACGACGCTTTACCAAAGCTTTTTCACCGAGGAGGCGGCAAAGGCTTACTATGGCGATGATTACGAGGCGGCGCACAAAAAGGTGGCAAAGCTTGTCGCCGAAGTATCAAGCGACATCATCACCTATGAGGGCGAGCCAATAATCGCCGCATTTCACGCCGCTTCAAGCGGTCAAACGCAGTCGGCAAAGGTCGCTTGGGGGCAGGATATACCTTATCTCCAGTCGGTAAAAAGCGAAAGCGACTTGGAGCTTGAAGGCGCAAAAAGCGTTGTGACATTGACCGCCGCACAATTTCGTGACAAGCTGAAAAAAGCCTGCCCCGACGTTGCCCTCACCGACTTATCGGACGCTGAGAATTGGCTTGAATGCACCGCCGACAAGACGGGCTATGTGACAAAAATTACCGTCTGCGGCAAGGTCATTGACCGCAATGTTTTTCTTGAAGCCTTTGATATCGCCTCGCCCTGCTTTGAGTTTGATTTCAAGAACACGAAATTCACTTTTACGGCGCAGGGCTTTGGACACCTCGTCGGAATGAGCCAATATGGCGCAAACGCTATGGCGAAGTCGGGTTCGGACTACAAGGCGATAATTGGGCATTATTTCACGGGTGTGGATATCCAAAAAGTTACTGCTTAGGCACAACGGCATAGAAAACGAGGTCGCAGTCGCCGTCATTCACGAAGCTATGGGTATGGTTTTCGGGGCAATAGTGGCAATCGCCTGCATTAAGGCGCTCTTCGCCGCCGTCATAGAGCATTTTTCCGCTGCCTTCGAGAACAAAAATTATCTCGCAATTGCCATGATGTGTGTGCATACCGATAGAAGCGCCGGGGATAAGTCTGCCCTTCATAATCTTGTTGACACCGTCATCGAAAGCCTTTGTTGCGAAGCTTTTTTCGCCGCCCTTGAAATTCGGCACGATGTTTTCGTTTATTTGGTCAAAACTGATCTTCATAATATTACCTCCAAAAGTTTATGAAATCTAACGATTATATTATACCACTTTGCTATTGATATTGCAACAAAAAAAGGCCTGCCCCGAAGGACAGGTCTTTGATTATTTAAGTATAAAACTTAGCAAGCTATCTGATATTCAGATTACTTTCTCTTCTTAGTAGCTACAACAGCAGCACCAGCAAGAGCTACGCCTACTGCAGCAAGAGCAGCAGCGCCTGTGCTTGGGTTTGTGTTAGATGCGTTGTTAGCAGCCTTTGAAGATGTTGTGCCCTTAGAATCAGTTGCCTTTGAATCTGTTGTTGATTCTGTCTTAGAATCAGCTGTTGAATCAACTACTGAATCAACTAACCCAGTGTCGCTGTCGCTGTCACTATCGCTATCGGAAGGTGTTGGAGCTGGTTCCTTATCTGTAAGAGCCTTAACGCTTGTTACCTTAACTGCGAATGGGATAGCATCGTCGCTGTCAGCGGCAAAGTTTGTCTGGAGATCCATAAAGAGATCGCCTGTTACATCAAGAGCAGAATCGAACTTGATGAGGAATGTGTAAGTGCCGTCAGCATTTACAGTAATTGTGTCTGTTGTGCAGCCAGAGTTTGCTGAATTGCCGTCACCCCAGAATGCAGGAGCGCCGTCAGAGAATACAGCGAAGTTGATAGCGAAATCAACAGGATCAACGATACCTGAGATATCAGCTGTTACAGCGATGGCATTTGCGCCCTGAAGATCAGCAGGAGTGATGATCTTGTCCTCATCAGCTGCCCAAGGGTTGTGAATGTTTACTCTAGCGATACCATTGTCTACCTTAGCAACGCCGTCACCGGAAAGTGCGAGCTCAGTTGCGTCATAATCGCTGAGGTCAACTGAATTTCCGCCAGCAGGGTTTGTAACAACAACGAGTGGATCGCCGTTCTTGTCAAGAAGTGTGAATGCGTTGAATGTGAAGTCAGATGTTGACCAGTTCTGGAGCCATACCTGTGCATATGTATCTGTATCAGCAAATGCAGCAGCGTCGCCCTTAAGAACGAAGTCATAAGAACCGTCCTCAGCCTTTGCAGCTGTGATGTCCTTAGCGCCATCCTGGAATGACCACTCTGTTGAAGCCCAGCCTGTGGACTCAGAGTTGTAACCCATTCCGCCGCCTACCCAGTCACCTGCTTCAATAGCAGCTGCTGTGTCAGCGCCTACTGTTACGTTGATGTCAACGCCATATACGTCTGTTACAGCTACGCCTGTACCTGTAAGAAGACCTGTCTTTGTTACGTTGCCTTCCTTATCTGTCTCATCGATAAGGGAAATTACTCCGCCTGAAAGATCAGCTTCTGCCTTTACTGGATCAGCAGCAAATGCAGCAAGTGACATCATTGAAGCTGCCAGCGCAGCTGCTGACATACCTGCGAAAATCTTAGAAATCTTCATTTTGATTTTCCTCCATTTTTAATTTATTCAATAGATGTTGAGCGATATCTCCCCAACATAAATTGTAATCATATTGTATCATATCATTCACAAAATTACAATAACCTTTTTTCACAAATTTATCACCTTGCTTTATGCATTTTAGCCAAATCTGCACATAAAATCTCCTATAATGTAGAAAAAGAAAAGGTTTTCAAACCTAATATATGTAATTCCTTTTGTGCAATATATCAACAAAGGCTAATATTATTATATAAGTACAGTAAAAAAAGACCCGCCCCGAGGGACAGGTCTTTGATTATTTAAGTATAAAACTTAGCAAGCTATCTGATATTCAGATTACTTTCTCTTCTTAGTAGCTACAACAGCAGCACCAGCAAGAGCTACGCCTACTGCAGCAAGAGCAGCAGCGCCTGTGCTTGGGTTTGTGTTAGATGCGTTGTTAGCAGCCTTTGAAGATGTTGTGCCCTTAGAATCAGTTGCCTTTGAATCTGTTGTTGACTCTGTCTTAGAATCAGCTGTTGAATCAGACTCAGCTGGTGAATCTACATCAGAGTCACCGCCATTGTTGTCGCCGTCAACCTTTGGCTGCTCTGGGTTAGCATATACGTTGTCGCCTGTTGGGTTGAGGATGATGCTGTCAAGTGTAATATCATTATCAGAATAATCCTGCATCCAAACCTGTGCGTATGTTACATCAGTAAAGATAGGCTCATCGCTTGTGAATGTGCAAGCATACTTGTTATCGCCGATCTTTGTGAGTGTGAGCTCCTTAACTCTGTCAGCAAGTCCATCGCCGTCAGCATCAACGTAGTTACCATCTTCGTCAGTAGCGAATGCCTGAGTTGTGAACTCGTGACCAGCCCAACCTGTGGACTCAGAGTTAAAGCCAACTGCTCCACCTACCCAATCAGCTTCTGCAAGCTTAGCATCGTCTGCATTGAGAATGAATGTGATGGACTTGATGTTAGCTTCTGCAAGCTCTTCAGCTGTTGCATAGTAACCTACCTCTGTGCCAGTAGTTGTATCGGAGTTTTCCTTGTCAGCACTGCCGAGGAGATAGAATACGTTAGCACCTGTGTTGAAGTTGCAGTTATCTGGTGTGATAACAAAATCCTTAACGCCTGTGTCAGCAGGATTTGTAACAACAACGAGTGGATCGCCGTTCTTGTCAAGAAGTGTGAATGCATTGAATGTGAAGTCAGATGTTGACCAGTTCTGGAGCCATACCTGTGCATATGTATCTGTATCAGCAAATGCAGCAGCGTCGCCCTTAAGAACGAAGTCATAAGAACCGTCCTCAGCCTTTGCAGCTGTGATGTCCTTAGCGCCATCCTGGAATGACCACTCTGTTGAAGCCCAGCCTGTGGACTCAGAGTTGTAACCCATTCCGCCGCCTACCCAGTCACCTGCTTCAATAGCAGCTGCTGTGTCAGCGCCTACTGTTACGTTGATGTCAACGCCATATACGTCTGTTACAGCTACGCCTGTACCTGTAAGAAGACCTGTCTTTGTTACGTTGCCTTCCTTATCTGTCTCATCGATAAGGGAAATTACTCCGCCTGAAAGATCAGCTTCTGCCTTTACTGGATCAGCAGCAAATGCAGCAAGTGACATCATTGAAGCTGCCAGCGCAGCTGCTGACATACCTGCGAAAATCTTAGAAATCTTCATTTTGATTTTCCTCCATTTTTAATTTATTCAATAGATGTTGAGCGATATCTCCCCAACATAAACTGTATCTACATTGTAACATACATTTAACAATTTTTCAATCAACATTTTTCACAAATTTATCACAAGTGCTTTAGCAATTTGCACAATTTTGGCTACAAAAATTAATTTAAAATGCCAATAACAAATATTGCGCCGATAATTCAGTCATTTTGCACAAGCTGTTCGGCGAGTTGTCGCTCACGTTCACGCTTTGAGAAAGCGCAGCCGCAATAGTCCTGTCGGTATAGGCCGTACTCCGCCGAAAGCTGTATGGAACGCTTATAACCCTCACGCTTTTTGAAGTCGGCAGGCAAGGCTTTCACGTCATATATCTCCCCAAGCTCTTGCGATATCTCGTTGAGCTTTGGTGCGTTTTTATATGGAGATATCGACAGGGTCGTGGTGAAATAATCAAAGCCCAGCTCTTTGGCAAGCTTTGCCGTGCGCTCAAGTCTCAGCCTATAGCATTTGAAGCATCGTTCGCCGCCCTCGGGGATATGCTCGAAGCCCTTTACGGCTTCAAAAAATTCTTTCTCGTCATAACCACGCTCCACGAACGTGACAGGATTTTTCACAGGCATTTGCGCTATGAGCCTTTGAAGCTCCGCTACACGCTTATCGTACTCCTCATGGGGATAAATGTTCGGGTTGTAATAGAACACGGTTATGTTGAAAAATTGTGAAAGATATTCCAGCACATATGACGAACAGGGCGCACAACAGCTATGCAAAAGCAGCGTTGGGGTCATTTCCTGCTTTTGGTTATCGGCGATTATTTTATCAAGCATTTTCTGATAGTTTATCTTCTGCATCATCTGCATTGCTCCCTTTGTGTAATAACATTACGACAATAACGTGCTATGAACCAACGGGACGTCGAGGGCGCCGTCCCCTACAAATAAAATGTTGGCAAAATTGCGTTATCGTATGTATTATAAATAGTATACCACAATTCGGGCTTTGCCGCAAGCTATATTTTCATCTTGAACTTGTTTCTGCAATTCGGACAGCAGACTGTATGCTCGCCCTTGGCTTTTGGCAGTCTGAGGGTCTTTTTGCAGGTGGGACACTTGCAGTAAACGTGAGTTTTTCTGTCTCTGAACTTTCTCTGACAGAGGGATATCTTCTTTGAAACGCCGCCGAATATCTGCTCGAACTTCTGATTTTCAGCATATCGCTTCTGCAAATTCCTTGAAAGCGATCTTACCACCGCAAGGATAAGTATAGCATACACAATGAGCTGAACTATCCAAGAGCGTATGAACAAATTTGCGGCGCTGACTATCACAGCAAGCACGCAGAACCCGTAAAAAAGCTTATCTATTCCATATCTGCCCTGAAAAAATCTTGACAGCTTGTACATAAATCCATTCATTCTGATTACCTCTTTTCTTACTCTCGGCGATATATCTTCGCCACATTATAAATAGTACACCAAGTTTATAAACTCATTATTAACTTTTGTCAAATTTCACATACATTTCACAAAAGACAAGGTGCATAAGCCTATGCGCTTCAGACTGCCGCAAAAGCCGCAAACCAACGGGCGACCAAAGGTCGCCCCTACATTAAATTGCGTATTTTAGCACATATGTAGGGGAAAATTGTTGTTCGACAATGCTCACAACAATTTGCGTCCTCGACGTCCCACTTGTTTGAACCATTATCAACAAACTGAGGCATATAATCCTATGCACTTCCCTGCAATGGTGAACATATAATGTACTGTGTTCGTAACAGGCAATGCGGACAAGGACATTTCAAAGAAGGGGTAAACAAAATGACTAAGAGATATATTGCAATGACTTCCATAACCTACGCCATGAAGGCGAAAACTTTGCTTAATGAAAAGAAATTTTACTGTGAGATAGAAAGAACGCCGAAAAATCTCGGCACGGGCTGCGGATATTCCATAGTTGTAAAGGCCGACCCGCAGGAGGTCGCCGCTGTGCTTTCTCAAAACCGTATACCTTACAAGGAGATACTCTGACAAGGGGGTGACTATCATAAACGCAAACGATCGGATAATAAATTTTGACAACTCGGCAACGAGCTTTCCAAAGCCCCCTGCGGTGAAAAACGCTGTTGCGCTGGCGGTGGCGCAATACGGCGGCAATCCCGGACGGAGCGGTCACAAGCTTTCGCTGCGGACGGCTGAAAAGGTCTTTGAGGTGCGGAGCCTTGCGGCGGAGATGTTCGGGGCTGAAACGGAAAATGTGGCTTTTACGGTCAACTGCACCTTCGCCCTCAATATGGCGATAAAGGGCATTATGCAGTACGGCGGACATATCATCATATCAAATTATGAGCACAATTCCGTGGCAAGGCCTGTTTACGCTCTGTCCCAGACAAGGGGCGTTGAATACTCTATCGCCAAAGTTGAGGACGACGACAATGCCACTATCGAGAACTTCCGCAGGCTCATCACGCCGAAAACAAAGTGCATATGCTGCTGCATCGCTTCAAACGTAACTGGGCGTATCCTGCCATATCGTGAGATAGGAAAGCTTTGCAAAGAGCACAACATCTGCTTTATTGCTGACGGCGCACAAGGCTGCGGACTGCTTGACCTTTCACTTGCAGACGGATTTAACTTCATCTGCACAGCAGGCCACAAGGCACTTTACGGCCCCACGGGCACGGGGCTTCTCATTACCGACGGCGAATATCCTCTTTCGACTATCGTTGAGGGCGGAACCGGTGCGACTTCATCGGAGCTTGCGCAGACGCCGTTTTTGCCCGAAAAGCTTGAAAGCGGAACTATCAACACGGTCGGCATAATCGGTCTTGGTGAGGGGCTTAAATTCGTGAAGAGCAAAACTCCGCAGGTCATAAGGGCGCACGAAGAAAAGCTTTGCAGGCAGCTTTACGGCGCATTGTCAAGGCTTGACAACGTGAGATTCTATGAGCCGAACGTCAGAAAAGTGCCAATACTTGCATTTAACATCGGGGATATGAACTCCCAGCAGGCGGCTTCAATGCTCAGTCAGAGGGGCTTTGCTCTCCGTGGAGGGCTGCAATGCGCCGCCGTGACCCACAACACTCTCGGCACAACTGAACAGGGCGTTGTACGCTTTTCGCCGTCGGCGTTCAGCACCCCTGCGCAGGTGAACGCACTTGCGGAAGAGATAAAAAAGCTTGCGAGAGGACAGTAAGTTTTGGGCATTATGAGGGCAAAAAACTGTTGCAATAAGATGAAGAGTGTGCTATAATGATACTATCTAAAGTTGTGTAAATTATCGGAAAGGACTTTTTATGAGCGTTGATAATAAAGACGAGAGACTGATCCCCGACAGATATGATCGGGTACTGAAACGTGATAAAAAGAAAATGATAGCTGCCGCTGCTGCCTGCACCATCGTTATGGGCGCAGGCTTCGGCGGATACCTTTACTACGGCGCATTCTATGCGTCGGGCTGGCACACCCACGACGGCAGCACATATTATATAATGAAAGAGACCGGCGAAAAAGCTCTTGGTTATCATATGATCGACAACACCTGTTATCTTTTTGACGACAAGGGCAATGCTATGGCGGACGGCTGGCAGACATACCGCGGCGATAAATATTACATCAAGGACGGCGTCGTTCAGCGTGGAAAAATAAAGATCGACGGCGAGGAATATTACTTCTCGGAAGAATCAGGCATTTTCAGAACGGGGCTTTGCGAGATAAACGGCGGCGAATATTATTTCGACGATCACGGCTTCCCTGACACGGGTTTTGACAGTCAGGGCGGATATTACTATGACGAAAACGGTCAGCGTGTAACGGGATGGACGAAGATAAACAATTTCCAGTATTACTTCCTCAAGACCGGCAAAATGGCAACGGGCTTCATTGAGATCGACGACAAGCTTTATTACTTCAACAGCGAGGGTCATATGGTCACAGGCTGGCAGGAGATCGAGGGCAAGAAATATTACTTCTCCAAGACAGGTGTGGCTCACAAGGGCTGGATGGAGATTGAGAAGAAGTATTATTACTGCGACGAAGAGACCGGCGCTTGCGCACAGGGCTTTGCGGAGATCGATGGGTCAAGCTATTATTTCAACGACAGCTGTGAAATGGTCAAGGGCTGGATAACAATTGACAAGAACAGGTATCATTTCTCTGACGACGGAAAGATGACCACAGGCTGGTATGAAGAACCCCCGAACAAATATCACTTCAACAGCAAGGGCGTTGCAGGCAAGGGCTTCCGTGAGATCGACGGCAAGTATTATTACTTCAACAAGAAAAATATCCTCCTTGACGGCTGGCAGACCATAAACGACAACCTTTACTATTTCGGCAGAGGCGGCGTTGTTGCGGACGGCTGGCAGGAACTTGACGGCGACACTTACTACTTTGACAAAAAGACTCACGCTGCGGCAACGGGCTGGACGAACACAGACCAGTATACGGACGCTGAGAAAAAGACTATCAAGGACTTCAAGAGCAATGTTTCAAGCCTTGTGAAGTATGAAAAAGACGATTACAAGAAGGACGAAAAGCCTGACGAGGAAGAGACAAAGAAGCTTGAAGAGCTTGCGGAGAAGTTTGACAAAAAGACATTCAACGCCTTTGACCGCAAGGTATACGAGAAATTCGGCGGCGCTGTTTTCTATCAGTATTATTTCTATTCCGACCACACCCTTTGCACGGGGCTCACGAAGATAGACGGATATTATTTCTACTTTGACGAGGAGACAGGCAAAAAGGCAACAGGCTGGAAGACCATTGACGGCAAGCGTTACTATTTCGGCGTGACGGGCGCTGCTATGGTGGGCGAGTTTGAAGTTGACGACAAGAAGTACACATTCTCCAACGAGGGCGTATTTGCTGACGGACTTGTGAAGATAGACGGCGATCTGAAATACAAGAAGAGCGATGACGAATGGGCAAAGTCTGAATTTATCACCGCAAACGGAAAGATATACTATTTTAATGAGAGTGAAGCCGCTGTTACAGGCTGGCAGACTATCGAGGACAAACGTTATCATTTCGACAGCGAGGGCAGGCTCACCACAGGTCTTTTCAAGGACGATTCGGGTATTTACTACATCGACAAAAACGGCGCACAGACCGACAAATGGGTTGCTGTTGGCGACAAGACTTATTACTTTGACGGCGAGGGCAAAGCTGTTGCAGGCTGGACGGATATTGATGGCACGACCTTCTATTTCAACAATGACGGCGTGCTCCAAAGCGAATGGACGACCATTGACGGCAAGAAATATTTCCTGCAAAACGGCGTTATGATAAGAGGCCCTGTTTATATCGACGACAAGTTCTACAACTTCGGCGAGGACGGCTATCTCAAAGGCGGCTGGATAAACTGGTGCGGACAGAAATTCTACAACAACAAGGACGGCACAGTTGTGACGGGCTGGAAAAAGATAGGCGGCAAGCGTTACTACTTTGACGGCTCGGGAATGATGCTCATAAACACCACCATTGACGGCTATGACCTTGATAATGACGGTGTTGCGCACAAGGCAAAATAAAAATGCGTTAATGCGCTGCGCAAAAAAAAACGGGCGAACGCTGTTCGCCCCTACAAGTGTAAAAGATAGAATTGCGACAAAAAAGGACTGCTGAGTTTTATGACAGCAGTCCTTTTGATTTTGTATTATATTTCTTCCAGCAGGCACACAGACGTTGCCGATATGCCAAGGCCTTCGCCTGTAAAGCCAAGTCCCTCTTCGGTGGTGGCTTTGACTGATATTTGCGAGATATCGCAGCCGCAGACTTCGGCGATACGCTCACGCATTTTCACGATATAGGGCGCAAGCTTCGGTCGCTGGGCACAGATCGTGGCGTCGATATTGCCGATATTATAACCCTTTTCCTTGATTATCCTGCATACCTCAGCCATAAGCTTCATACTGTCAGCGCCCTCATATGCGGGGTCGTTATCGGGAAAAAGATGTCCGATATCCCCCAAGGCAAGTGCCCCCAACACAGCGTCCATAATTGCGTGGGCGAGGACGTCTGCGTCAGAATGGCCTAGCAGGCCTTTTTCATACTCTATCTCAATTCCGCCGAGGATAAGCTTTCTTCCCTCGACCAGCTTGTGAACGTCATAACCGTGTCCGATACGCATTTTTATCCCTCCAACGTTATATTTCTTCATAGTTGCCAAGAAACTTGAAATAGGAAAGCTCAGAATTGAGCTCGCTCATAAGCTTTGCAACGTCGGGCGAATTGATAGCGCCCTCGAAATCGAGATAGAAAACAACGTCAAAATCCGTGTTTGCGATAGGTCGGCTTTCGATCATCGAAAGGTTAAGGCCTGCAACGGAGAACTTTGTCAGCAGTCTGTAAAGCGCCGATGATGTGTGCGGCAGGGAAAGAGACACCGACACGATGTTTGCGTTATCGGAGCGCAAGGTCTCCTTTGAGATCAAAATGAACTTAGTGTAATTCTCCGCAGCGTTTGCGATATCACGGCGAAGTATCTCAAGCCCCTGCTCCTTTGCGCAGGTCTCAGAGCATATCGCCGCATAAGGCTCGCTGCTTTCCTTTATGTAGCAAGCCGCTATCGCCGTATTTGCGTACTTATGGCTCTTCAAGCCGTTGTCTGCCAAAAAGTCAGAGCATTGGCTAAGCGCCTGTTCGTGAGAATAAACTATCTTGATATCCTCGAACTTTGTACCCTTTTTCACAGCAAGGCAATGGGATATTTTTACCTTTGTTGCGGCACATATCTTGAAATCGTGCTTTTTCATAAGCTCATAGGTCTGACCCACAGAGCCTGCCGTTGAATTTGCGATAGGCAGGATACCGAAATCTGCGCCGCCGTTTTCAACGGTCTTGAACACGTCGTCAAAGTCCTCAAAGAATATCGGCTCGAAATCCTCGAATATCTGTCCGCAAGCGATGTGTGAATAAGAGCCGCTGGTTCCCGGAACCGCAACGGTCTTTTTACCTGACAAGTCCAGTTTTTTGTACTCTATCTTATCGAAATCCGCAAAAAGCTCCTGATACTGGCGGCACTTTGAGATATCCATAATATTCTGGAAAAAGACCTTTGAAGCGCTTGCAAGCCCCTCGGGAGCGTTTGCGCCAACTCGTTCAAGTATCTCCTGCTCACGTCCGCTCTGAAAAACAGGCAGATCGTTTGCGATCTTGTATTCAGCCACCTTAAAGCACAGCCCCATACGCTGATTAAAAAGCTTCTGAAGCTGTTCGTCGATAGCATTTATATTACTTCTCAATTCTTGCAGATCCATAAATTTGCTCCTTTAAATCAATAAATTATCATAAAAGCCGCTATATATTTTATCATATTTTAGCAGCATATTCAAGCACTTTTTATGAATTTGAAGTTATTTTGCAAGCTTCGGGAAAACTTATCACCTTTGGCGGCTGACCGGAATACTCTTTGAGCTGTTTCCCAAGCCAAACCATATCGTAACGCCTGCCGAATTTATATGCGCAGCCCCCGAAAGTGCCCACAAGCTTATAGCCAAGCCTTTCGTGAAATCTCACGCTGTCGTTGGTGAGATATTCGTCCTCTGTTTTGGTGCAGGCAATGCAGGCATAAAGATTTGTGATATTCTGCAAAGCAAGGCAGCGCTCAAGTTTGGCGTATAACATTCTGCCGATACCCTTGCGGTGCTGACCCTCTTTGACATATACCGTTGTCTCCACCGACCAGTCATAGGCGGCCCTGTCCTTGAAAACGCCTGCATAGGCATAGCCCAATATCTCGCCGTTTTCCACAGCTTTGATATACGGATAGCGAGCCTTTATGCTGACGATACGCTGAGAGAATTCCTCCACAGTCGGCACGTCATATTCAAATGTTATGGCGGTCTTTTCAACATATGGGCGATAAATTTCCAAAAGCTCTGCGGCGTCGGTGACTTCCACAGCTTTTATTTCGATACTCATTGTATTATTTGCTCCTTAAATTACCATTAAGATAGTGCCGGCGGTGACAAGCGCCGCACCGATAGCTGACTTTGCCGTGAAATCCTCGTGGAGAAATATTACCGCAAGGATAAGTGTGATAACAACGCTGAGCTTGTCCACAGGTGCCACCTTTGAAGCGCTGCCCATTTGGAGCGCCTTATAATAGCACAGCCAAGAAGCGCCCGTTGCCAGACCCGAAAGTATAAGGAACACCCAGCTTTTCTTTCCGATAGACGTTATTCCGCCCTGAGTATGGGTGATGAAAACCATTGCCCAAGCCATTACCAGCACGACGCAGGTACGCACGGCGGTAGCAAGATTAGAATTCACCCCGTCAATACCGACCTTTGCAAGTATTGACGTTGCGGCGGCGAATACCGCTGACAAAAGTGCAAATACAAACCACATATTATGACCTTCTTTCACGTTATATTATAGCACTTTTTTTACATATTGCAACGATATCGGCGCAGATTTTACTTTTCTCCGATGATTCGCGGTAAATTTCGGTGAATTATCAGAAAATTAATAAATCGCTCTAGTTATCGCCCTTGAATTAATTATAGTTTTATGGTATGATTATTCTCAGTTATATGCAGACGGCGAAGCTTTCAATGCCGTCTTTATGAAAGGCTGGAATATACAGGTATGCTTAATCAGTTTTCAAGAACGGAGCTTCTTTTCGGCAAAGAGGCTATGGAAAAGCTTTGGAACAGCAGAGTTGCTGTTTTCGGAATAGGCGGCGTGGGCGGATATGCCGTTGAGGCGCTGGCAAGAAGCGGCGTTGGAACGCTCGATCTTATTGACGATGACAAGGTCTGTCTCACAAATCTTAATCGTCAGATATTCGCAACAAGAAGCACAGTTGGCAAATACAAGGTCGATGTTGCCGCAGATCGTGTGCACGATATATGCCCCGACATAACAGTGAACACATACAAGTGCTTTTATATGCCCGACACCGCCGATCAGTTCGATTTTTCACAGTACGACTATGTTATCGATGCTATCGACACAGTAACAGGAAAGATCGAGATAATAAGGCGTGCCGAGGCTTCAAAGACCGCTGTTATTTCATCAATGGGCGCAGGTAACAAGCTCGACCCGACAGCATTCAAGGTGGCTGACATTTACAGCACAAAGGTCTGCCCTCTTGCAAAGGTTATGCGCCGTGAGCTCAAAAAGTACGGTATCAAAAAGCTCAAGGTGGTTTACTCTGAGGAACAGCCTATCAGACCTATCGAAGATATGGCTATATCCTGCCGTCAGCATTGCATTTGCCCTCCCGGTACTGCAAGAAAATGCACTGCTCGCCGTGATATCCCCGGTTCAAACGCATTCGTGCCGTCAACTGTTGGTCTTATCATCGCAGGCGAAGTCATCAAGGATATCGTCAATAAATAAAAAGCGCAACAGCAAAACAAAAAACGTCTGCCCGCAATGGACAGACGTTTTATTTTTCAGCTATGTATAAATTACTCAGCCTGTGGTGCACCAACAGGGCAAGTACCTGCGCAAGAACCGCAGTCAATACACTCGTCAGCGTTGATAACGCACTTTCCGTCAACCTCAGAGATTGCTCCTACTGGACAGGCGTCCATACAAGCGCCGCAGCCAACGCACTCGTCACTAATCTTGTAAGCCATTTTTACAGACCTCCTTATATAAAGATAACATAAATTCTAAAGGTACAGGCAACAAGCCTTAAAATACCTATACTTATATAATATCACATTTTGAGAAAAAATCAAGAGGTTTGCGTGATTTCATAAAAATTTCACATTGCTTATATACAAAAATGACTGAGCGTTAACATAGACAAACTTAAATGTCGCTGAGCACGTCCTGTGTCGCCAGCGCAAAGCCTGCTTCTGTCAGAGCTTGCACCGCCGATGTGACGTTTTCAACTCTCACAATAAGATATGCCGTGTTATCCTGTGTGTTTATAAATGCGGAATACATATACTCAACGCTTATGTTATCGTTGTAAAGTGTCTGCATTGCCGCAGCAAGTCCGCCCGGTGTGTCGCTTATCTTTACTGCGAGCACGCCTGTTTCAGTAACGGAGAAGCCGTTTTCCTTGAGGACTGCCTTAGACTTGTCGCTGTCGTCAACGATAAGTCTCAAAATACCGAAATCCTTTGTGTCAGCAAGGGACATTGCACGGATATTGATATCGTTATCCCCAAGTATTTTTGTAACGGCAGACAATCTGCCAGGTCTGTTTTCAATAAAAACTGAAAGCTGTTTTACTGTCATATTATTACCCCCGATCTTTACGGTCAGACAAGCTTTCTCTTGTCGATAACTCTTACTGCCTTGCCCTCAGAACGTGGAATGCTCTTTGGCTCAACAAGTCTAATCTTTGCCTTTATGCCAAGAATATTGTGGATATCGTTTGATATCTTCTTTTCAAGCTCTTCGATAGATTTTATTGTGTCGGAGAACATATCGTCATTGAGCTCTACTCTGATCTCGAATGTATCGGCATTGTTTACTCTGTCAACAACGATCTGATAGTTCGGGCTTGCCTTTGATATCTTGAGGAGCACCGACTCGATCTGTGATGGGAACACGTTTACGCCCTTGATGATGAGCATATCGTCGCTTCTGCCCATCGGCTTGCACATTTTAACAAGGGTTCTGCCGCAGGAGCACTTTTCTCTTGTAAGGATACAGATATCTCTTGTTCTGTATCTCAGCAGAGGGAATGCTTCCTTTGTGATACTTGTGAAAACAAGCTCGCCCTTTGAACCCTCCGGGAGCACTTCCCCTGTGTCTGGGTCGATTATCTCAGCGATAAAGTTATCTTCGTTGATGTGCATACCTGTCTGCTCTTCGCACTCGAAAGCTACGCCCGGGCCGCTTGTTTCTGTAAGTCCATAGATATCGTACGCCTTGATACCGAGAAGCTTCTCGATCTCGTGGCGCATTTCCTCTGTCCAAGGTTCAGCGCCGAAAATACCAGCCTTGAGCTTGAGGTTTTCAGGCTTGATACCCATTTCCTTTACAGTCTCGCCGATATAAGCGGCATATGACGGAGTACAGCAAAGAATAGTTGAGCCGAGATCCTGCATAAACTGTATCTGTCTTTCTGTGTTGCCCGATGACATTGGCAGAGTAAGGCAGCCCACCTTATGAGAACCGCCGTTAAGACCTGCACCGCCTGTGAAAAGTCCGTAACCATATGCAACGTGACAAACATCGTCCTTTGTTCCGCCTGCTGCAACGATAGCTCTAGCGCAGCAATCGTCCCACAAGTCGATATCGTGCTGGGTATAGAATGCCACAACACGCTTGCCCGTGGTTCCGCTCGTTGAGTGTATTCTCACACACTCTGAAAGCGGCTTTGCCAGCAGGCCGTAAGGATAAGCGTCACGCAGATCTGCCTTTGAAAGGAACGGCAGCTTGTGAAGATCCTCAACGCCGTGGATATCGTCGGGAGTAACGCCTTTTTCTTCCATAAGCTTTTTGTAGTATGGCACGTTATCCCAAACGTGCTTGACCTGCTTTACAAGTCTTTCGCTCTGAAGCTTTTTCATATCTTCGTGAGCCATACACTCGATCTCTTCGTTCCAATATTTACCCAATGGAACACACCTCCTGTTTTGATGATCTATTATTTCCTATTTGATACCGAACATATCGTTCAGCAGCTTTATGCCTGTTTTGGTCTTAAAGACCTTGTCACGAAACTTTGCTATGCTTTCCTTTGAAAGGCTGTCCTCAAAGGCGTTCACGAGAAAATCCGCCTCGAGAAGTATCTGCCAATCAAGACCTTCAACGCCCTCATAGGTATGATGATGAGCGATGAGAAAGCACACCCTGTCGATGATATCCTCATCAAAGTCAAGCTCTGCGAGCATTTCTCTTGCAGGGGCAGAACCAAGCTCCTCTTGGAGCTTTCCGCCGCAATGACCTTTTCCGTACTTTTCCTCAGCAGGCTTTATGCCGATATCGTGGACGACTGCCGCAACGTCAAGGCAATACATAGTCTTGATGTCAAGCCCCTCTGCCCTGCCGATAACACGGGCAAAGCTGTGCACCTTTATAAAGTGCTGGATACGCTTCGGATCGTCTGCAAAGAATTCCGTCATTTTAAGGATAAGGCTGCTGATCTCGTCCATTTATTTTACCTCTCTGCCAAGGGCGAAAGCCTTCTTGTTGAGCTCAAGGAACTTTGCAGGAACGCACTCTTCAAGTGCTTTCTGCCAAACAGCTTCGTCAAAGTTCATCTTTGTGGACACCACGCCCATAAGCACAACGTTTGAAGCCTTTGCAGTACCGGCCTGCTCGGCAAGTGAAAGCGCGTCAACAGCGATAACATCAACGCCCATACCTTTGAGCTTTCCGATGATATCCTCAGGATAAACAGCCGCACCTGTGATAACAGGCATAGGGTCGATCTGCTGAGTTGAAGTTACGATATGGCCGCCCTTTTTGAGAAATGGCACATATCTTGCTGCTTCAAGCTGCTCAAAGCTGATGATGATATCAGCTTCGCCTTTTTCAACAACAGGTGAACATACCTCGCTGCCGTACTTTACATATGTAACCACAGAACCGCCACGCTGGCTCATTCCGTGCACCTCGCTGACCTTTACGTCAAAGCCCTGTGAAAGGAGCACGTTTCCTATTATTCTTGAAGCGAGAAGCGAACCCTGTCCGCCAACGCCTACTATCATAATTGATCTAGTTTCCATTATTTACACCTCAAATATATGTTATCATTCAACTTAAATTAATCGCAGATAGCGCCAAGCTTACACATTTCCTTGCATATGCCGCAGCCAACGCATTGTGTATGGTCGATGACGCACTTGCCCTCGTGGATAGAGATAGCAGGACAGCCGATCTTCAAGCATTGCTTACAGCCAACGCACTTATCCTTGTTTACCTTGAGCGGTGGGTTGTGCTTTACATACTTGAGCAGAGCGCAAGGACGTCTTGAAATGATAACGCTAGGCTCTTCCTTAGCAAGTTCTTCCTTGATAACTGCTTCGGTCTCAGCCATATGATATGGGTCAACTACTCTAACGCTCTTGATACCGAGAGAATGACATAGCATTTCAAGATCAACTGCATATGCAGGGTCACCCTTGAGGTTCTTACCTGTTGTAGGGTTCTGCTGGTGGCCTGTCATACCTGTGATAGAGTTATCGAGAATGATAACTGTTGAATTTGTGGAGTTATACGCAACATTTACAAGGCCTGTCATACCGCTGTGCATAAATGTAGAGTCGCCGATAACTGCAACGGACTTCTTTTCAGACTCAGCTCCCCTTGCCTTATTGAAGCCGTGGAGACCGCTGATAGAAGCGCCCATACAGATAGTTGAATCCATTGCACAAAGAGGTGCTGTTGCGCCGAGAGTATAGCAGCCGATATCGCCCGATACCATAACGCCAAGCTTATGCAGGCAATAGAACAGACCTCTGTGAGGACATCCCGGACACATAACAGGCGGTCTTACAGGCACGTTCTCTGCGAATGTATCAAACTCCGGCTTCTTGCCAAGTATCTTTTCGGCAACGATAGTCTGTGAGATCTCGCCCATAAGGCTGAAAAGCTCCTTGCCGATAACGTTTACGCCGTTCTTTTTGCAATGTGTTTCGATAACGTCGTCAAGCTCTTCGATAACATAAACCTTTTCGCACTTTGCGGCAAAGTCCTTTATTATCTGAACAGGCATTGGATTAACGATACCGAGCTTGAGATATGAAGCCTTATC
This sequence comes from Ruminococcus sp., assembly GCF_019423705.1. Taxonomy (GTDB): domain Bacteria; phylum Bacillota; class Clostridia; order Oscillospirales; family Ruminococcaceae; genus Hominimerdicola. The sequence continues at coordinate 116,560 of NZ_JAHZAX010000009.1, forward strand.
GCCCAGCGCTTCCTTTGCGTACTGATATGAGATACCGCTTGTGATAACGCCGATCTTAGTGTCGTTCATTTCCACCTTGTTGAGTGGTGAAGTCTCGGCATAATCAGCGATAGCCTTCATTCTTGCCTCAACGATAGGGTGGCGGCGGATAGCGTTACCCGGCATCATAACATATTTCTGGATATTCTTTTCATATGGGATATTGTCCCTTTCCTCTCTCTCGCAAAGCTCAACGGCTGACTGAGAGTGGGAAACTCTTGTTGAAAGTCTTACGATAACAGGAACGTCGAACTTTTCAGAAAGCTCGAAAGCTGCCTTTGCGAATTCCTTGCACTCGCCCGAGTCGGAAGGCTCGATCATCATTGTCTTTGAAGCGATAGCGTGATGACGTGAGTCCTGCTCGTTCTGTGATGAGTGCATACCCGGGTCGTCGGCAACGGCTATTACCATACCTGCTGTAACACCTGTATAGCCTGCCGTGTAAAGTGGGTCAGCGGCAACGTTGAGACCAACGTGCTTCATTCCGCAGAAGCTTCTTGCGCCGCCGATAGACGCACCGAGAGCAACTTCCATTGCGACCTTTTCGTTTGGCGCCCACTCAGCGTATACATCGTCATACTTTGCAACAGCTTCGGTGATTTCTGTTGAAGGCGTACCGGGATATGAAGATACGACCTTACAGCCTGCTTCATAGAGACCTCTTGCGAAGGCTTCGTTTCCAAGCATAAGTTTTTTCATACAATAAATCTTTCCTTTCGATAGCCAGCCCTCACTTGAAAGCTGGTAAAATAAACAATAAATCAAATATATACAATTTATTATATCACAAAAATGCCTAAAAAGCAACAGAAATTTTGACAATATACGATTTGCATAAATTGTTATGCTCACTTCTGTGGATAAAACATATATTTAGAATTGTTAACTTAATTTAATTGTTTTTTATGAGTGAATATTTGTCCTTTTGACTTGAAAAAAGTTTGGTTTTATAGTATAATGAGTGTAAGTATGATATTATCAAATCAACGGAGGATATATTTTTATGATGACGTATACACTTGACGAAATCTACACAGCCGATATGGTTGAAGCTCAGAGACAGAGATATCTTGACGCTGCCGCTGAGTTTGAAAAGCTCTACAACGAAAAGCCGACGGCTTTCTTCTCTGCTCCCGGCAGAACAGAGGTCGGCGGAAACCACACAGACCACAATTACGGCTGCGTTCTTGCAGCTGGCGTTTCACTTGATATCATTGCGGCAGTCGCTCCCGACACAGAGGAGAACGTTGTAACGATCAAGTCCGAGGGCTTCCCAATGGACACAGTAAACGCCGAGGACGACACTATCTATGAAGAGCAGAAGAACACTTCCGCCGCACTTATCAGAGGTATGACAGCAGGCTTCAAGAAGAACGGCCACAAGGTCGGCGGCTTCAAGGCTTACTGCACATCAAACGTGCTCAAGGGTTCGGGACTTTCATCTTCTGCGGCTTATGAAGTGCTGGTGGGAACTATACTCAACGGACTTTACAATGACGGCGCAGTTTCCGCCGTTGAAATCGCACAGCTTGCACAGTTTGCGGAGAACGTTTATTTCGGCAAGCCTTCGGGACTTATGGATCAGATGGCTTCTTCCGTGGGCGGCTTTATCACAATAGATTTTGCTGACGAAAAGAACCCTGTTATAAACTCAGTAAAGTTTGATTTTGCAAAGAGCGGTCACGCACTCTGCATCGTTGATACAAAGGGCAATCACGCTGACCTTACACCTGAGTATGCGGCTATCCCAACCGAGATGAAGTCTGTTGCGGCTTTCTTTGGCAAAACGGTGCTCAGAGAGCTCACAAAGGAGCAGCTTCTTGAAAACATCTCCGCAGTTAGAGAAAAGTGCAGCGACAGAGCTGTGCTCAGGGCGCTTCACTTCTTTGACGATAACGAGAGAGTTGGCAAGGAAGCTTCCGCACTTTCAAAGGGCGATTTTGACGCTTTCCTCAAGCTCATAAACGAGTCGGGCGACTCTTCATTCAAGTATCTCCAGAACATTTACGCTTCCTCTGCGCCAAACGAGCAGGGACTTTCACTTGCACTTTACCTTGCAAAGCAGGTGCTTGACGGCGATGGCGCAAGCAGAGTTCACGGCGGCGGTTTTGCAGGAACTATACAGGCTTTCGTGCCGGTCAGCAAGCTTGACAGCTTTAAGGCTGAAATGGAGAGAGTATTCGGCGAAGGCTCTTGCTATGTGCTTTCTATCCGTCCTGTTGGCGGCGTGCAGGTGGCGCTGTAAACTTTACATTTTGACATTGAGATCAAACAGAAAAATCAGGTGCGACAATAAGTATGAGTTTTGATATCACGAAGGACGATATAAGCGAGCTTTTTAAAGAAGCTTTGCAAAATAAAAATATAGTTGTTTACTATCAGCCGAAGTTTGACGCTCTTACTAACAAGATCGTGGGTGCGGAGGCGCTGTCGAGGTGGATATCCCCAGAGGGCGAGATCGTGCCGCCGATGAAATTCATCCCGCTTCTTGAAGAGAACGGAATGGTCATCGACCTTGACTGGTATGTGCTGGAGCAGGTCTGCGAATTTCTGCAGGGCGAGATAATGGTTGGCAGGAACATTGCCACCATATAGGTGAACTTTTTAAGAGTTCACACCGATGAGAAAAAGGTGGCGCAGAAGCTTGTTGAGATAACGGACAAATACAAGATACCTTACGATCTTATCGAGATCGAGCTGACAGAATCGGCGGTGGCGGAGGATACACAGGCGGTGATACGCTTTGCCACGAGTATCAGAGAGCTGGGCTTTTCGGTATCTATCGACGATTTCGGCAGCGGTTTTTCATCGCTGAGCCTTGTGAAAGATATCCCTGCCAACGTACTCAAGATCGACAAGTCTCTTATCAGCGAAAATTGTGAGAACGAGAAAGAGCGTGTTGTGCTGGAAAGTATTTTCTCCTTTGCAAGGCGGCTCAGAATGTCGACGGTGGCAGAGGGCGTTGAGACAAAGGAACAGCTTGGCTTCCTGCGCACCTGCGGCTGCAACAGCATACAGGGCTTTCTCTTTGCAAAGCCAATGCCGCAGTCAGATTTTGTTAAGCTTTGCAACAGCGGCAAGGGCACGGAAAAGAACGATATCCTTTCCGTTCAGTCAATGTGCAGCGCTAATTCAATGCTTCAAGAAGTTGTGATGAAAAAATTTCCGCTGATACTTATGATAAATTTGTCCCACAACAGCTATTATATGGTGACCTATGAGAATTTTGCCACAAAGAGCTGCCATTCAACAGGGGAATTTGATGAGATGATCGTCAAAGCTGCTGAGACGGTATATGAAGCCGACAGGCAGGCTTTTGTTGATACATATGACCGCAATGCACAGCTTGAAGCATATAAAAAAGGCGAGGAAAACATCGTGCTGACCACAAGGCAGCTTGGCGACGACGGTGTTTACAGATATGTTGAGACCACGTATTATTTCGTCAAGAACCCCTCATCTGACGATGTGCTGGCGGTGAGCCTTAACGAGATCAAGGGCGTTTTTGAGCCTTGCAATGACAACAATAAATAAGGAGCGGATATGAAAAATCCATTCAAGAAGTTTATAAAACAGCAGGTGAAGCTTGAATTTTCCACCTGCGGCGAGGTTATGATAGACGGACTGCCATTCGCTTTTGGCGTTGAAAGCGCCGGAAAAGCTTCCGACAAGGGGCTGTGCGTATCAATATCGGGAGACGCTGTCAACGACGGCAGGGTCACATTTTCAGACGTTGAGTATTATGAGAACCACGGCGGAAAGATAACAGTCGTCAAGTACGATCTCAAGCTTGTGACAAAAAGCGACGGCAAGAAGATATATCAAGCAAAGTTTTCAAAGATACCCATAACCGAAAAGGACACCTCCGTGCTCTTTAGAAAAATGACGGAAGAGGAAGTTATCCAGCGGATAAACTGCGAGATTGCTTTCAAGGTGACGCCCCATTTCAATGGTGACGACACCCCCGAGGTTATGCTGACGGTGTATCCTTATGAAAATCTGCTGACAGGTTCGGCGGTGCAATGGCTCAATGTAACCTCCGATCAGGATTACTTTTTGCACAAATATACCAAAAACAAATAGGAGAAATTATTCCAATGAGAATGAGAAGAAAGAAAAATCTCGAGGCACGTCTTGAAGCCTGCGGAGATTATATCATATATCTTGACCGAGAGGAAAAGAACTTTCAGGACAAGTCAAACAAGGCGATAATCGACTTTGAAAAAGTGTTCGGCAACAGCGATCCGCTGGTGCTGGAGATAGGCTGCGGAAAGGGTCAGTTCGCAAGGGAGATCGCAAAGAGAACCCCCCATAAGAACTTTCTTGCCGTTGAAAAAAGCAGCAACGTTATCGTTGACGCTGCGCAAATGGCGATAGATGAGAATATCCACAACCTGCGCTTTGCAAGGGGCGAGGCGGAATATCTTGACTGCTTTATCCCCGAAAAATCGGTGGAGAGCATTTATCTCAATTTCAGCTGCCCATATCCAAAGAACACCTATGCACGCCATAGACTTACATACAGGGGCTTTCTCGAGATATACCGCAGACTGCTGAAAGAGGGCGGCGAGATATATCAAAAGACCGATAATATGCACTTCTTTGAGTTCTCTCTCGAAGAATTTTCCGCCGCTGATTACGGGCTGAAAAATATTTCTCTCGACCTGCACAACAGCGATTTCGAGGGCAACATCGTCACGGAATATGAAAAGCGCTTCTCAGATATGGGAATGCCTATTTATAGACTGGAGGCGTATCTAAAAAAATGAGCGAAGAGGTAAACCCAGTCGTCCACGATGATGACATCGACGAGAGCGGCAAGCTCCGCAAATGGTCGACAGGCCGCAAAATCAAGTGGATAATTTGGATAGTCATTATAATTGCGGTGGCGCTGGGATTCTGGCACCAGCATTATATGCGCAGCGACAGCACTATCAAGGCGGTCTTCAACGACAATAAAGAGACTTTTCAGACAGTTGCGGACTTTATGATCGAGAATACTTCCAGTGAGAATGCGCCCCTCAGAAAGGGCAAGCGCTCGGTTAAGTCCATAAGTTCCGATAAGAATTGCAAGGAGATCAAGAAGCAGATTGAAGAGCTGGAGCGCAGGAACATCGAGTATATCGACTGTGACGGTCTGGCGGTGACATTTTACACCATTTATGACTGCTATTACGTCTATACCTCGCCGCTGAGTTCAGCCGGAGGAGAAGGCAATTTGGGCGACGGCTGGTGGTCGTATGTTAAAACAAGTAAATCATGAATTTAAAAGAGCGAAAAAAATAAATTTTTTCGCTCTTTTTTTGCAATCAAACGCCCTGCTCATTCGTGTTATAGATGAAAGGTCTTTCAACAAAGTTGGTAGCTATGTCGCTCATTAAGCAAAAGTAACGTTATCGGACACAAGAGTACAGCGGTGCACAAATATAGAGTAGCGAGGTAAAAAAAGAATGAACATAGATTATGTCGTTGATAGGTTTGCGGACGATATCTACCGTGCGGCGCTGTCCTGCACGGGGAACGTGTGCGAAGCCGAGGATGTAACCAGCGAGGTGCTGATAAAATATTTCACTAAGCAGCAGGAGCTTTCCTTTAGCGACGACGAGCATTTGAAAGCTTGGCTGCTGCGAACGGCTATCAATCTTTCAAAAGATCTGATACGATCGGCAGGCCGACGACTTCGCAGCGACGATAACTCGGCTTCGCTCAGCAAGGATTTTTCAGCCCCCGATATGCAGATAGATGTGCAAAACGCTATGAACGGGCTGGACGAAAAATATAAGACCGTGCTCTATCTTTTCTATTTTCAGGGCTATAAGGCTGAGGAGATCGCACATATCCTCGGCACGAAAAAGGGTACGGTTACTTCACGGCTTAAAAGAGCAAGAGAAAAATTGAAGCTGTCGCTTTCGGATTACGACAGCCAAAAAGCAGACAAAGAAAAGGAGATGAGCGTATGAACGAGAATGATATAAAAAAATATTTCGCAGCTGCAAGCCTTTCGGACGAAAAAAAAGCTCAGCTAAAAGAAACGCTCAGACAGCGTTTTCCACAGCAAAGCGGTGATATAAAAGCCGCCGAGACCAAGGCTCAGCCGACTGACAATAAGCCTGCGAGGATATCCCACCACAAGGCGGCAAGCATTGTTGCGGCAGCTGCAGCGGTGGTGCTGGTGGTATCGGGCGGCGTGTTTATGGCGCAGAACATTCACGACAATGAGCCGAATACAGGCACAAACACAAACGCAGTTTCAAACACCACGGCTGATAACGCCGATACCAACAAAACGGACGATCAAAAATTCTTCTCGGCGGACTTCTTGAAGCTTGCCAAGACAGTTCTCGACTGCACTAAAACGACTGAGGATAAGCTTTGCATAATAACAGGCAGCCCAACCTCCTGCGATATCACCTATGACGGCGATTATGACAAAAACATTGAGGGCAAAGGACACAGCACAAGATATTATGTCGAACTTCTGGAACTGACTGACAGCGGACTTCCAAGCGTTGATTTTATGACGGCAGATAACAGCTATGAGCCATATTCGCTGGCCATTGATATCCTGTCGGAGATAAAATCGCTCGATAATGAAATGTTCAACAGGGCGGTAAATTGCAGGATAGAATTGCACATTGAAAGCAGCAAAAGTCGCATAACCATATCGGACGGCGATAACGAGATTTCGCTGAAATACGGAAGCGATGAAAGCTTCACCACAGCGGCGGTGAATATGGCCGACCAGCTCAAATCCGATCTGCTGGATATCTATGACGAAAACGCCTTGCAAAGCCCCGATGACGCCGTTTTCAGCTACTCCCCTGCCGATTATGATTATTACAGCGATATTATGAGCAGCAATGATATAACAGAATATGTAAAGTCAGACTATGCGCAAAATGGCCATACCACAGCCGAAAGCCTGACACTTTTGACCCTTAAAGCCATAAAAAACTCCGATCTAGCGTTCGATATGTCGGCGGATTATTTCACCGTTGATATGCTCAGCGATAGCTTTACGCTGTATAATTATGACAACGGCGACAACTGGAATGTGTATACTTCCGCCCCGTTTTCAAACACTTATGCAGAGGCAAGCCCGTGGAAAACGGCGCAGTATATCTTTGAAAAGGCGCAGGCGCTCATGACGCAGTATAACACCGACGGCAAAAAGCTTCACTTTGATACTGTAAACTCACTTGACCTTGCGAAGGAGCTTGCGCTGTCTAATGTGCCCGATATTGATAGTTCAGATAACGTCACGGCGCAGCTTTTTGCATATGAGCTTTGGCTCGATATGCTGTCACACGATAGAGAATACGGCGATCTTGACCTGTCGACCATTGATTTTTCGGTATACTTTGAAAAGGATAAGGACGGCAGCGCTTATGATGTGAAGCAGGTCGATGTCACGATCGAGGGAGATACGGTCTATTCATATACCACCGATGAGCACGACAGCGTTGAAACTTATGATGCAAAGGACAGCGCATTATCTTGACAAAACAACGGACGACCATAGGAGTCCCCTGCATTTAATATGTAGGGGACGGCGTCCTCGACGTCCCATTGCTCGACAAGTGCAGTAACGTTATCGGGCGACTAACGTACAGCTATTAACAAACATAGAGTAGCGAGGTTGAAAAAGCGAATTAAAAAGAAAAAAGACGACTTACGTTTGCAAGTCGTCTTTTCTTTATGCAATAATATTAATTCTGCAAATTAGTTGTTGATGAGTTTCTCGTCATCGTTGTTCCAGCTGTAAAGCTTTCTGATCTCCTTACCAACCTTCTCAGATGGGTGCTCAGCGTGAAGCTTTCTCATAGCCTTGAAGTGAACCTGTGAACCAGCGTCGGACATATCGAGGAGGAAGTCCTTAGCGAATGTACCGTCCTGAATGTCAGCAAGTACCTTCTTCATAGCCTTCTTTGTATCCTCTGTAACGATCTTTGGTCCTGTGATGTAATCGCCATACTCAGCTGTGTTGGAGATAGAATATCTCATACCCTCGAAGCCTGACTGATAGATAAGGTCAACGATGAGCTTCATCTCGTGGATACACTCAAAGTATGCGTTTCTTGGGTCATAACCAGCTTCGCAAAGTGTCTCGAAACCTGCCTGCATAAGTGCGCAAACACCGCCGCAAAGAACTGCCTGCTCACCGAAGAGGTCTGTCTCAGTCTCTGTTCTGAATGTTGTCTCAAGAACACCAGCTCTTGCGCCGCCGATACCAAGTGCATATGCAAGACCGATATCCTGTGCGTTGCCTGTTGCGTCCTGCTCAACTGCGATAAGGCAAGGTGTACCCTTACCAGCCTGGTACTCAGAACGTACTGTGTGACCAGGAGCCTTAGGAGCGATCATAATAACGTTAACATTCTTAGGCGGTACGATACAACCAAAGTGAATGTTGAAACCGTGTGCGAATGCAAGAGTCTTACCTTCTGTGAGGTATGGCTCGATAGACTTCTTATAAAGCGCAGCCTGCTTCTCATCTGGGATAAGGATCATAATGATATCAGATGTCTTTGCAGCGTCCTCAGTTGTCATAACTGTGAGACCCTGCTGCTCAGCCTTTGCCCAGCTCTTAGAACCTTCATAAAGACCTACTACTACGTCAACGCCGCTCTCCTTGAGGTTGAGTGCGTGAGCGTGACCCTGTGAACCGTAACCGATAATGGCAACTCTCTTACCCTTGAGTACATTAATGTCGCAATCCTGCTGATAGAAAATTCTTGCCTGTGCCATTGTTAATTCCTCCAAATTTAGAAATTTTAAATGTATTTTATGTAGCCTCACGGCTATATAATCAAAATTATTTCTTTGCGTTGAATGTATCTGAACCCTTCTCGATGGCGATCGTTCCCGTTCTTACCATCTCGATTATTCCATAAGGCTCGATAACTTCTTCAAATCTGCAAAGGTGTGCATAAGTGTCACAAAGCTCAAGCGTCATAGTGCTGAGGGTGATGTCCATAACCTTTGCGCCTGTTACTTCGGCGATAGTCATAACCTCGCTTCTCTTGTCCGCCTGCACCGCAATCTTGACGATCATAAGCTCTCTTGCAAGATACTCGTCTCTGCCAAAGGTCTTGACCTTGATAACTTCGATAAGCTTGTTGAGCTGCTTTTCGATCTGCTCTACTGTATGCTCGTCGCCGTCGGCAACTATCGTTATTCTTGATACGGCAGGGTCGTGCGTCGGGCCTACCGCAAGGCTTTCGATATTAAAGCCTCTTCTTGAAAACAGTCCCGATATTCTCGAAAGAACACCGCTGTGATTTTCCACAAGAACTGAAATTGTATGCTTCATAAGCTAAACCTCCAATAGGGAAACGTTTCCCTACAATTTTTTATTATACCAGTTATTTATTAAGATTTCTTGAACGCAAACGCTATATACTGTTAAAGACACAAAAGCATTACAAAGTCGGCATATCCTTATCTACAACGACTTCCACAAGGCATATTCCCTTGTGATTTGCAAGCATTTCGATGCCCTTTTCCATACTCTCGTCATCGCTGACACGCAGGGCTGGGATACCGTAAGCTTCCGCCAGCTTGATAAAGTCCGGCGAGCCGTCAAGGAAAACGGCGGTCTGTCTGTCGTGATAGCCGATAGTCTGAAGCTCTCGCACCATTCCAAGGCGGGTGTTGGTCATTACGACCACCTTGATATCAACGCCGAACTGCACCGCAGTCGCAAGCTCCATAAATGACATTTGGAAAGAGCCGTCGCCGCAGATAGCGATAGTCGGTCTGCTCTCGTCAGCCATTTTTGCGCCGATAGCCGCTGGGACTGAATAGCCCATTGTACCCATTCCGCCCGAGGTCAGCAGTCTGCCGCCCTTGCGGAACTTGTATTCAGTACACGTCCATATCTGATTTTGTCCAACGTCTGCAACAACAGTCACGTCGTCAGGCATTTTCTCAGCCAGCCTGTCGATGAAAACTCTCGGATTGACTGTGCCCTTTGGCGGCTGAATATACTTTCTCTCTCCGCCAAGCTCTTTGATATGGGCGATCCATTCATCGTGACGCATTGGCTTTGCAAGTTCGATCATCTGCTCCAGCACAAGCTTTGCGTCGCCGACCAGCGGATAATCCGTGGCGATATTCTTACCTATCTCCGCAGGGTCGATATCTATATGTAAAATCTTTGTAGTCTTTTCAAGCGCCAGCGGTGTTTTGACAGCTCTGTCACCAACTCTTGCGCCGACGAGGAAAAGCACGTCGCACTCATTGACCGCAGCGTTTGCCATTTTAACGCCGTGAGTACCGAGCATACCACAGAAAAGTGGATCGTTGCTTGCGAAAACCGAAATGCCCATCATCGTTGTGATAACAGGTATCTGCATGATCTCGGCAAGCTTTGTTATCTCCTGCTGAGCGTTTGAAGCGAACACGCCTCCGCCGATACAGATAAGTGGCTTCTCAGCCTCTTCAAGGGAGGAAAGCACACGCTTTATCTGAAGATAATTGCCCTTTGTGGTGGGCTTATAGCTTCTTATCTCGCACTTTTCGGGATACTCAAAGTCTATCACAGCCTTCTGAACGTCCATCGGCACGTCGATAAGAACAGGACCCGGTCTGCCCGTACCTGCAATATAGAAAGCCTCCTTGAACACTCTTGCAAGATCGTTAGGGTCTTTCAGCAGATAGCTGTGCTTAACGAATGGTTCAGCCGAACCTGTTATGTCAGCCTCTTGGAAAACGTCAGAACCGATCTGATCGGTGTTTACCTGACCTGTTATACATATAATAGGTATAGAATCCGCATAAGCGGTAGCGATAGCCGTGATAAGGTTAGTTGCGCCAGGGCCCGATGTTGCGATACATACCGCAGGCTTTCCCGATATACGGGCGTAGCCGTTTGCAGCGTGGCCGCCGTTAGCTTCCTGTCTCACCAACACCTGCTTGATGTCGTTTTCAGCATCCAGCAAAGCGTCGTAAAACGGACAGATAGCAGCTCCGGGATAGCCGAAGACGACCTTGATATTCTCAGCTTTCAAACATTCAACCATAGCCTGACTTACAGTCATTTTCATAAATAAAGTCGCCTCCATAAAAAATTATTTCCACCTGTGGGCTTAACGTGATAACAAGCTCACTTAAATCAGAAATTAATTTATTATACCATATTTCTATGATTTCGTCAAGTGCAGGAAGGATAATTGCCTACAAAATGCAGGAAAATGCAATTTTTCGTGTACAAAAAACTTTTTCGCAAAAATCGAAAAAAAATTCAGAAAAAGGGTTGACAAGCCGTGATATCTGTGCTATAATAATTAAGTCGCTGAGGCAGAGAGCTGAAAGTGGCGAAATAAAGATGTGGACAGGTGTCCGAGTGGTTTAAGGAGCTGGTCTTGAAAACCAGTGATACGGCAACGTACCGTGGGTTCGAATCCCACCCTGTCCGCCACATTTTTTATATACAGTAGTTTGCGGATTTACCCAAGTGGTGAAGGGGCTCCCCTGCTAAGGGAGTAGGTCTGGAAACGGGCGCGAGAGTTCAAATCTCTCAATCCGCGCCAAGTATTAAGTCTCACAAATCACGTAATTGCGTGGCTTGTGAGCTTTTTTATTTTTCGCCGCCTGCGTTTTGGTCATTGTTTGGTCATTATGGCTTTGAAAATTGCATACTTGAAAGCAAAAGAGCAGGTTTTAACGCCTGCTCTTTATGTTTATTATATATCTGCACCCAAGCTTTCAATAAGCAGCCTAACGCCTGCACGAAAGCCCGCTTTGAAGTAATCGTGTTGTGCACCATACAACACATTTGCCAAGTCGCCGCCGTCGTTGCTATCGATTAAGTCATCACGGTTCATTTCTTTTTCAATCTTCCATAATTTTTCATAGAATTTATCATACGCTTCACTAAAACTCTCCGACTCATAACTCCCTGCGTTGCTTTCAGAGGTTAAAAGAAGTTCTTCTATCATTGTAGGTATAACTTTACTTTTTATCATTTCAAATCAACTCCCTGCTTAATATCAGTGATACCGCCGTTTCAAATCCCTGAGCAAATGAATTATATCGCTCATTGTCAGCTATCTTAACAAGATCGGTCATCATATCGTTATATGTGCTTATGTTCTTTTTATCTCCGTATTTGTCCATAAACGTGTTTATTTTGCTCTCAAAAGCATTATCGCTATGCTCAGAGTTGCCCACACAGTCCATTAGCTTTGCTAGTTCCTTTGCTGTCATTAGAATATCGCACCCCTTTACGTCCTTGTATGCCCGCTTGACGCTGCGAACATTAACACTTTTATAACTGCCGCCGCAGCGTTTAAGCTGTCTATCTCTTGACTTTCTATCTTTGAAAATGCCTAGCGGCTTTTTATCTGCCGAATAAACAATATACATCATTTTCATTTATCCGCCCTCATTTTGTTCTTATCAATGAACTCTTTAAAATTGCCATATACTTCACGTTCAAGATCACACATTGTGTATTCGTTTCGTTTGTATATCGGCTGCATTTGATAACATCTTATCTTTGAGGCGGTGTAAGACAGCCCGCAAAACTTTGATATCTGAGCGGGCATTTTAAGTCCAAGCCCCCACAGAACACAAGTAGGAGACAAAAGGCGAGAAGCAAACAGATCTGCTTCTTGTTCAATTATCGGTCTTTTAGAAACCGCCGCTCTACGCTCTTTTGTGCCGGTCAATAAGTGACCCAAGAAAATATGACCTAATTCGTGAGCAATCGTAAATCTGCAACGACCCTTGCTTTGAGTATCGTCATAAACGATAAAGTATTCCGTTCCGATCAATAAGCTGATTCCAGACTCATCAGGCTGTAGCTCATTTGCATCTGAGTTTTTTATGATTTTTACGCTTGAATTTCTTGCTATTGTAGTTAGACCTACAGAAAATCCAGAGATTTTGTTATATGCCAAGCATTGCAGAGCCGCCAGCTCTGCCGTTTTCATAGTACCCATATCGCACTACACCGCCCCACGCTTTGCAGAAAGCGTGTTATCAAGCATTGCTGCAACAGCCGCAGAAGCTGCCGCCTCTGCTGATTGTATCTCGTGTGCGTATATGTTCAGCGTTGTGCTTGCCAAGCTATGCCCCAGCAAGGCTTGTACTGTCTTAGGGTTTGCACCGCTGTTTATAAGAAGCGTGGCATTTAAGTGCCTCAGACTATGTACAGATACAAAAGGCAAGTTGTATTCGGCACAAAACTTCTTCAAGAAAGTGTATGGTGTGCCTATTGACATTTGAGAGCCTTTTTCAGTCGTAAACACAAGGTTTTCTGAATTGTCCCAATAATCGCCGTATTTTAATGCCGCCGACATTTGTTCATTGTGCTGCTGTTTGAGCAAGAACATCACACGTTCAGGCAGGCGAACAGTACGCCTTGACTTTGCCGTTTTAGGGTCTGTATAGTAAAAGCCTTTTTGCTTTTCCCAATGCACCGCACGGCGTATGTGTATCAGATCATTTTCAAAGTCGATATCAGACCACCGCAAGCCGAGTATTTTGCCACGTCTGAAACCGCCGTAAATTGCTATGTAGAAGAAGCATCGATATTTCAAGGGTGCATATTCATCAAGGTGCTGCAAAAGCTGCTGCGTTTGCGCTATGGTCAATATGTTATGCTCTGCTGTCGGAATTTTAGGGAGCGTGCAGTTATTGCAAGGGTTTACGGCTATCTCTCCAATTTTGACCGCATATGTGAATATAGTTGACAAGAAGCCGTGATAACAGTGAATTGTTTTAGGTGAAAGCCTGCTGTTATCGGTTATATTCTCAAACATTGAAGAAGTTTGCTTGTCAAGAGCCGCTGCGACTTTTGCGGCATTATCCCACCTTATAGCCCTATCGTGGTAGCAGCTGCGCACAATATGTGTATCAATGCCCGCTCTTTCACAAAATGCCTTTTGCGTTTCGCCGTTTTCCCGCAATATCTTTTTCATATCAACTTTACATTTTGCAAGTGAAGTGGCGTTGCGTTCGTTCGTCAGCCATTTCAAGAAGCAGTCAAGGTCTTTTGTCTTTATCTTGTCAAGTCTCAAATGCCCCAGCTGAGAATATATGCGAGGGCATAGATCACGATACTTTTTCAGAGTAGCGGGCTTTAAAGCGTTTTCGTGCACCTTAAACCATTCTTCAATGAAGTTTTCAAGCTTGACTGCGTTGACGATCTGACCGCCTGCGCATTTCTGCTCAAACTCCAGCGCTGCTTTATTTAAAGCCCGCTGTAATTGCTTTTCGGTCATATTCTCTTTTGGCGGTCTCCACGTCATTGACTGTGTTTTCTGTGCTTTGCCGTCGGCTGAATAACCGCAGGAAACTTTAATGCGGTAACTGCCGTTCGGTCTTTTGTCGATGTGTGCCATATGCTCACATTCCTTTCTGTGTACTTGACACCGAAAGGGCGTTTGTGCTATAATTTATATGCTTTGTATAGCAGGCTTTGCCCTTGCGGTGAGGTCTATTTAAACCGTTCTGTGCTGCAACACAGGGCGGTTTTTTGTTTATTTATTTCGCATATCAACTTTATCCAAAAGGGATATCAAATTTCCAATAGCTCTATACCTATACATTGAACATAAGTCATCATTATCAAAATCATATATATTATTTACATTGAAGGTTTTGGGGATACTTTTTTCAATCTTTTCTTTTGGTAATTGACTATATAACGCTAATAATCCCATATCGTTTGCTATATCTGTCAACGTTCCCGCTTGTATCATTAGATCAATCATAGAGCAAAACGCATTTTGTTCCTTTGACATCGTATGAAGTAAATCTATTGACTTTTCGTCAAGTCCCGTATATCTGTGCATAGCTTGTACATCTAAGTTAGCAGACTTTTCATCGTTAAGCCCTAATAAATAATCAGTTGAAACGCCATAAGCCTTAGCAATTTTGGCTAAAGTATATATATCAGGTTTAGTGTTTGATTTTCCATTCAACCAGTTACCGACATTCTGCCGTGATGTTCCGATTTTTTCGGCTATTTCTGTATGTGAAGAAGTTTCACCTACTAATTTTAAAAAGCGCTCTTGAAACGTATTATCTTGCGTTTGCTTTGGTCTTCCTTTTTTATTTTCGTTATTCATTTTTTATCCCTCTTTTCGTAATTATATTTGCTTATTTTGATATTTTATGAAAATTATCTTGACTTTATTTTATTTTTGTGCTAGCTTAATTATAGCAAATGTAATTGCATTTGTCAATACTAAAATAAAATAATTTTGAAAAGAGGCAAAACAATGATTGATATTACCAAGCTTTCAGAGGAAGAAAGATCCGTTGTGCTTGCGCGGCGTGCATACTATAGAGAATGGAAAAGAAAGAACGCCGATAAGGTCAAGGACACAACGACACGCTTCTTTAAAAAGCACGCTGAAAAGTTAACGGCAGAGAAAGAAAACAAAAAGCCGTCCGAGTGATCGCAACACTCAGACGGCAAAGCAGGCGTTAAAGCCCGCTGAAAGAAACACACACGTTTCCTCTCTTATTATACCACATTCAGGGGTGGAAACGCAAGTCTTGAAATGTGGTGGATAGGAGTTATTTTGAATAATATCAGCATAACAAGAGCCGCACCCCGTATGCGGACGATAAACGAGACGGCAAAAGAAACGGGCTTTCCTGCCCACGCTATCAGACAGCTTGTGAAAGAAAACAAGATCGTGTTTGTTCAGTGTGGAGCAAAGACACTTGTCAATGTAGAAAAGTTCATCGAGTATCTGAACGAGGGTGAAAGGGGTGCAGTGTAGTATGACAGCAGCCGAAAGGATAGCAAACGCCCTCAGAGCAGGCGAAGAAAACGCCGTGAGCCTTTCCGATATGTGCAGGATATCAGGGCTTGACAACCGCAGCACAAGGCTTTGTATCGAGGATATGCGGCGTAAAGGTGCGGTTATATGTTCCAGCAGCAATGGCTATTATTTGCCTAGCGATGTATACGAGCTGCGGCGGTACGTTCGTACAGAACACGCACGGTCACAAAGCATAAGAACAACGCTCAGAGCAGCAGAAGACTTGCTTGACAAGTGGGAGAGTGAGGGTTAAACAATGGCTGAAAAGCGTTATTATTGGCTTAAACTCAAAGAAACTTTCTTTGAAGAAATGTATATCAAAGCTTTACGCAGGCAGCCACAGGGCGACAGCTTAGTAATAGCTTATCTGAAAATGCAGTTGCGGACAATGAAAACAAATGGCATTTTTACCTATGGAGGCTTTTTGCCTGACAGTGCCGCAGAGCTTGCGTTGGCGATAGACGAGCCCGAAGAAATTGTAAAGACCACTCTTGAAGCCCTTATAAAGTTTGGTGTAGTTGAACGAGCGTCAAACGAAGACCTTTTAATGATCGAAATGCAAAAATGTATCGGCTCTGAGAGTTCATCAACTCAAAGAGTAAAGAAAATGCGGGCAAAAAGTAATGAAGCAGCGTTACAATGTAACGAGAAAACGTTACAATTTGAAGATACAGCGTTACAATGTAACGCAACTATAAATAAAGAGATAAGAGATAAAGAGATAAGAGATAAAAAAACAAATAAGAAAAAAGAGAGCGAAAAGGTTAAGAACAATTATGCTGACGATGTAACCTTAACTCAGGCTGAATATGACAAGTTAATGTCTGAGTTTCCGAAGAAGTTTGTTGATAAGTGCATAGAGATCTTGAACAACTATAAGCTATCAAATGGTGTTAAGTACAAGTCCGACTATCATGCTATAAGAAGTTGGGTCATAGGCGAAGTTCAAAAGCGTTATCCTCAGCTTGCTTCACAGCCAAGTGAACAGCAAGACCCCGAAGACCTCTTCAAAAATCCCTGGACTGATATTTGCGGCTAATGCTGTAACCGTTTTTGTCTTGACAAATGAACATACGAGCAAGCACAAGCTTGTGATACCACTACAAAATACTACACTAGCGGGCATTGCTTAAAGGAGGTGAAGAAATGACAGCAAGGCAAAAGAAATTCGCTGAATATTATGCCGAGAGCGGAAACGCCACGCAAAGTGCTGTTAAGGCTGGATATTCTAAGAAATTCGCTCACACGAACGCTAGCAAGCTTCTGAATGTTGAAGAGGTCAAGGCATATGTGCGGGAGCTGACGGAAAAGGGACAGCGTGAACGCATTATGTCAGCGTTGGAACGTCAAGCCCTGCTGTCAGACATTGCCCGTGATAGTGATGAGGGTATGCCGTCAAGGCTGCGTGCGATAGACCTTTTGAACAAAATGACGGGCGTTTATATCTCTCAGGACGATGACGAAAGCGAAGAAGTTTTAGCCGCCCTTGATAGGGTATTAGGTCAAATCAATGACGGGTTTGAAAACGGGTCACAAACATAAAGACGAAAGGTGAAAACAATGTCACAAGAAAACACAAATCAAAAGCTAGTCAATTACATTTCAAGAATAGCAGCAGAAGCAGGAGCTGCAAAGGCTATTGAGATATACCAAGCACAAGAAGCCGAACGTATCAAGGACAACGAAAGCAAGAAGTTCAAGAACGTCAAGCTATTGCTCAAAGAATACCGAAATTTGAGGGCATATGCTGAAAACGCTCTTTGTGACGCTTCACAGATAAACGATCTTGTCATACGGGAGCTTATCGGCTTTAGCGAATACGAGAAATACAAAGTCAAAAGCATAAAAAATCAGATCGTGA
Source organism: Ruminococcus sp. (assembly GCF_019423705.1). Classification (GTDB taxonomy): domain Bacteria; phylum Bacillota; class Clostridia; order Oscillospirales; family Ruminococcaceae; genus Hominimerdicola. The sequence goes on from NZ_JAHZAX010000009.1 coordinate 134,245, forward strand.
CAACTAAAACCATAATGGAACACGTTCAAACTATGCTTGATATATACAAAATCCGGTGTACTTCCTCAGTTCGTGAGGATATGCAAAGGCGTTGGCGTGTAATTGAAGCCGCTTTCATCACAGGCGAAACCGCCCCGACATATGACGAGATAGCCGAAAGAGAAATAATTGACAGCAGAACAGTGTACAAGGATATAGACAAAGCTTGCAAGGATCTTTCAAGCCTTATTTTCGGTTTGAATGTAAGCGGGCTTGAAACATAGACCGAAAGGAAAATAGGCAATGAGTCAACCCAAAGAATTACTAGCACTCAGAAAAAGACTTGCCAAGCGTGGTTATTTCAATATTCACATAAACAAAAGCAGCGAGCAGCCTAATTATTACGTTATCGAAGCACAAGAGCCTTTAACTCATACCAAAGTAACGAGAGTTGAACGCCTTGAAATTTGTAGCTTGATAATGCAACACCGTAATTAACTAAGTTTACCGTCCAGCGAGTAAACCGTTCGCACTGCTCCAATAACAGAAAGGATAAAAATATGAAAAAGTACAATACTTTATTTGAACTATCACTTGACGATGATGTGATAGAATGGGTGAAAAGTTATGGCGAAGATTTTAAACCTAAGTCAAAAGCAGCCTATAAGAATTTGCTTATTGCATACTTTGAGTTTCTAAAAGCGAGATACGAAGATGACAGGCTCTCAGAGCCGCAGCAGGCAGAGGACGGCAAAGTTTAAAGACGAGAGCACAGGACGCAGCACAAGAGCTGTCAGAACGTTTGAGGGGTATTGAAAGCATAAGCGAAAATGTTATTGTGCATTATGCCGTATAGTCTCCATTGCTTGACTATCGCAAAAAATTCTGGTCATTATTTGGTCATTATAAGCGGTGAAAATCGACTGAATTTTATAAAAAGCTGTGAAATGCAAAACAGCACAAACCCTTTATTTACGGGCTTTTATAAGAAGCTGTTAAACGCTGTGAAATAAAACAAGCTGAGTTCAAATCTCTCAATCCGCGCCAATACGCCTTACGTTTTTGTATGGCGTATTTTTTATTGCCTAAACCACCGCATACAAAACAAAGTGCCTTTGAGAACTCTCCCAAAGGCGTTTTTTCATTTCAAATCAAAATATCAGAAAAACTTCGTGATATCCTCAACAGCTTTTCTCTTCGGCCTCTGAGGAGCTTCATCTGCATAGCCCACAGCAATAACGGAAACCACCGTCTCAGTCTCAGGGATACCAAGCACCTCTCTCAGCTTCTCGCCGTCTCTGATACCCATAATAAGCGATCCAAGGCCAAGCTCAGCGGCTTTCAGCACAAGTATCTCGTTGTGAAGTCCAAGGTCGTAAAAGCCCCAGCCGTTGCCCACTTCGTTGTCGGGGTTGCCCTCACGGTCAAAACCAGCCCTGTTGTGCACAAAGCTCGTCACGATAAGCGCCGCATTTTCCGAACGCTCGCAGTTGAAACCAGGCAGACACTCTTCCCTCACCTTTTTGCACATCTCGTCAGACAACACGCAGTAATATCTCGCCGTCTGCGAATTCTTCCAAGAAGGTGCTTCGATAGCCGCCGCAATTATTGCCTCCACCTGCTCCTTGCTTGCCTTTTTGCTGTATTTTCTTATGCTTCTTCTGCTTTCGATAACATTTTGAAATTCCATTTTATTCCATCCTTTCAATATAAAATAGCTTTATTCGTTTATTCCGCAAGCCCTGCCGCACGCTTCATCTTCGTCCGAAACAGGCGATCAAAGACCGCCACGCAGCGCCCTACAAGCAGCATTGCCGCCAGCGTTCCAATGCCGATACCGATAATGCTCCTGCTGAACACAAGACCAATTATGCAGGCAATAACAACGCAGGAAACATCAAGGATATTCTTGCCAAAGCCCATATCCTTACCAAAAGCGCCGCCGATAGCCTGAGCAAGTCCGTCCGCTGGGTTCGGCACAAGCTTCATCGCTATCATCAGCGACATTCCAACAGCCGTGCATATTATCGCCGCAGCAAGATACAATGCGTTCTGCCATATGTGCGAAAAGCTGAATGACAAAAGCTTTGAAAACAAATTCAGCAGCAGGCTGAAAACCACGCTGAATGGCAGTTGCAGCCAGTCAAATAGGGTGCTGTTTTTGCCCTTTATGGCTATCTCGATGACAACGAACAGAGCATATACCACAAACGTCACAAAGGAAAAATTCACATTCCATATAGTGGATACCGCAAACGGCACCGATATTATGGTCGAGACCCCAAGTCCCGTTTTTGTGTTCATCGTTATCCCCGCCGCCAAAATCACCAGCCCGAGAAAATATATTACCGCCCTTGCGATGTAATTCTTCTTCACATTTATTCGCCTCTTTGCCTTAAATTATACCACATTTTTCGCCCTTTTTCAATAGTCAAAACAGCAAAAAAGACTGCCGCCCGAAAGCAGCAGTCTTTATTATTGCAAATATAAATTACAGGTACGAAATTACTTCTGTGGACCAGCAGCAACAAGTGCCTTACCAGCAGGGTTGCCTTCGTACTTAGCAAAATTCTTGATGAATCTGTCAGCCAGATCCTCTGCCTTCTTCTCCCACTCGGAAGCGTCAGCATATGTGTCACGAGGATCAAGAATCGCAGAATCAACGCCTGGAAGCTCTGTTGGAACCTCAAAGTTGAAGTGAGGAATTGTCTTTGTAGGAGCGTTGAGGATATCGCCGTTAAGGATAGCGTCGATGATACCACGAGTATCCTTGATAGAGATTCTCTTGCCTGTGCCGTTCCAACCTGTGTTTACGAGGTAAGCCTTAGCGCCGCTCTTCTCCATCTTCTTAACGAGCTCTTCAGCATACTTTGTTGGGTGGAGCTCAAGGAATGCCTGACCGAAGCAAGCTGAGAATGTTGGTGTAGGCTCTGTGATACCACGCTCAGTACCGGCAAGCTTTGCAGTAAATCCGGAGAGGAAGTAATACTGTGTCTGCTCTGGTGTGAGGACAGATACTGGAGGAAGTACGCCGAATGCGTCAGCTGAAAGGAAGATAACGTTCTTTGCAGCAGGTGCAGAAGAGATAGGACGAACGATGTTCTCGATGTGGTCGATTGGATAAGATACACGAGTGTTCTCTGTAACGCTCTTATCAGCAAAGTCAATCTTGCCGTTCTCGTCGAGAGTTACGTTCTCGAGAAGTGCGTTTCTCTTGATAGCGTTGTAGATATCAGGCTCAGACTCCTTATCAAGGTTGATTACCTTTGCATAGCAGCCGCCCTCGAAGTTGAATACGCCGTTATCGTCCCAGCCGTGCTCGTCGTCGCCGATGAGAAGTCTCTTAGGATCAGTAGAAAGTGTTGTCTTACCTGTTCCTGAAAGGCCGAAGAAGATAGCTGTGTTTTCGCCGTTCTTATCTGTGTTAGCAGAGCAATGCATTGAAGCCATACCCTTAAGAGGCAGGTAGTAGTTCATCATTGAGAACATACCCTTCTTCATCTCTCCGCCGTACCAAGTGTTGATGATAACCTGCTCACGGCTTGTGATGTTGAACATAACAGCTGTCTCAGAGTTAAGACCAAGCTCCTTATAGTTCTCTACCTTAGCCTTAGAAGCGTTGTATACAACGAAGTCAGGCTCAAAGTTCTCAAGCTCCTCAGCTGTTGGCTTGATGAACATATTTGTTACAAAGTGAGCCTGCCAAGCAACCTCAACGAT